>CAVSRC010000007.1:335000-579029 GCA_963730325.1 uncultured Alphaproteobacteria bacterium
TCCGAATGGGGAAACCCACCCGCAAGGGTATCCTGTACTGAATCCATAGGTGCAGGAAGCGAACCCAGGGAACTGAAACATCTAAGTACCTGGAGGAAAGGACATCAACAGAGACTCCGCGAGTAGTGGCGAGCGAAAGCGGATCAGGCCAGTGGCGAATGCGAGACAACCGGAACCGTCTGGAAAGTCGGGCCTCAGCGGGTGATAGCCCCGTACGGGTAATGCGAGCATTCGTCCTCGAGTAGGGCGGGACACGTGAAATCCTGCCTGAACATGGGACGACCACGTTCCAAGCCTAAGTACTCCTCAGCGACCGATAGTGCACAAGTACCGTGAGGGAAAGGTGAAAAGCACCCCGACAAGGGGAGTGAAAGAGTTCCTGAAACCGGATGCCTACAAACAGTCGGAGCCCAAGGTTCGTCCTGGGTGACGGCGTACCTTTTGTATAATGGGTCAGCGACTTAATTTGACGAGCAAGCTTAAGCCGATAGGTGTAGGCGTAGCGAAAGCGAGTCTGAATAGGGCGTTCAGTTCGTCGAATTAGACCCGAAACCGGTGTGATCTAGCCATGAGCAGGTTGAAGGTGCGGTAACACGCACTGAAGGACCGAACCCACGTCTGTTGAAAAAGACGGGGATGACTTGTGGCTAGGGGTGAAAGGCCAATCAAACCCGGAAATAGCTGGTTCTCCGCGAAATCTATTTAGGTAGAGCGTCGGATGAATACTCTCGGGGGTAGAGCACTGGATGGGCTAGGGGGTCCCACAGACTTACCAAACCTAACCAAACTCCGAATACCGAGAAGTACTATCCGGCAGACACACGGCGGGTGCTAACGTCCGTCGTGGAGAGGGAAACAACCCTGACCTACAGCTAAGGTCCCCAAATCATGGCTAAGTGTGAAAGGATGTAGAGACCCCAAAACAACCAGGATGTTGGCTTAGAAGCAGCCATCATTTAAAGAAAGCGTAACAGCTCACTGGTCTAAATAAGGGTTTCCGCGCCGACAATGTAACGGGGCTCAAGCCATGTACCGAAGCTTAGGGTGTGCGTAGCAATACGTACGCGGTAGCGGAGCGTTCCGTAAGCCGGCGAAGGGAGATCCGCGAGGACTCCTGGAGGTATCGGAAGTGCGAATGCTGACATGAGTAACGACAAGGAGTGTGAGAGACACTCCCGCCGTAAGTCCAAGGGTTCCTGCGTAAAGCTAATCTGCGCAGGGTCAGCCGGCCCCTAAGGCGAGGCAGAAATGCGTAGTCGATGGGAATCAGGTGAACATTCCTGAGCCTGCGGGTGGTGACGAATTCTGTAAGTTGTTCGGGATTATTGGATTTCCCGGGCCGCGAAGGAGTTCCAGGAAACAGCCCCCGCATTATAGACCGTACCCTAAACCGACACAGGTGGACTGGTAGAGTATACCAAGGCGCTTGAGAGAAGGATGCTGAAGGAACTCGGCAAATTGCCTCCGTAACTTCGGAAGAAGGAGGACCTTTGCTTGGGCAACCAGGTGAGGGTGGCACAGACCAGGGGGTAGCGACTGTTTAACAAAAACACAGGGCTCTGCGAAATCGCAAGATGACGTATAGGGTCTGACGCCTGCCCGGTGCCGGAAGGTTAAGAGGAGAGGTGCAAGCCTTGAATCGAAGCCCCGGTAAACGGCGGCCGTAACTATAACGGTCCTAAGGTAGCGAAATTCCTTGTCGGGTAAGTTCCGACCTGCACGAATGGCGTAACGACTTCCCCGCTGTCTCCAGCATCTGCTCAGTGAAATTGAATTCCCCGTGAAGATGCGGGGTTCCTGCGGTTAGACGGAAAGACCCCGTGCACCTTTACTGCAACTTTGCACTGGCATTCGTGACGGCATGTGTAGGATAGGTGGTAGGCTTTGAAGCTTGGGCGCTAGCTCAGGTGGAGCCTCCCTTGAAATACCACCCTTGTTGTTATGCATGTCTAACCGCGGCCCGTTATCCGGGTCCGGGACAGTGCATGGTGGGCAGTTTGACTGGGGCGGTCGCCTCCCAAAGAGTAACGGAGGCGCGCGATGGTGGGCTCAGAGCGGTCGGAAATCGCTCGTCGAGTGCAATGGCATAAGCCCGCCTGACTGCGAGACTGACAAGTCGAGCAGAGACGAAAGTCGGTCATAGTGATCCGGTGGTCCCGTGTGGAAGGGCCATCGCTTAACGGATAAAAGGTACGCCGGGGATAACAGGCTGATGATGCCCAAGAGTCCATATCGACGGCATCGTTTGGCACCTCGATGTCAACTCATCACATCCTGGGGCTGGAGCAGGTCCCAAGGGTTCGGCTGTTCGCCGATTAAAGTGGTACGTGAGTTGGGTTCAGAACGTCGTGAGACAGTTCGGTCCCTATCTGCCGTGGGTGTAGGAGAATTGAGAGGATCTGTCCTTAGTACGAGAGGACCGGGATGGACGCACCTCTGGTGGACCTGTTGTGGCGCCAGCCGCATTGCAGGGTAGCTATGTGCGGACGGGATAACCGCTGAAAGCATCTAAGCGGGAAGCCCACCTCGAAACGAGTTCTCCCTTGAGAGCCGTGGAAGACCACCACGTTGATAGGCCGGGTGTGGAAGCGCAGCAATGCGTGAAGCTTACCGGTACTAATCGCTCGATTGGCTTGATCGTTCTCATTTTCAATGCCCGTTTGCCTGAAGCAAACGCGATCGACTGAAAGACCAGCCAGCTTTCTTCAATCAACTGCGCTTCGCCGGCCTGGTGGCTATTGCGAGAAGCCTGAACCCGATCCCATTCCGAACTCGGCCGTTAAACTCCTCCGCGCCAATGATACTTCGTCTCAAGACGTGGGAAAGTAGGTCGCTGCCAGGCCTGCCAAGCGCAGGTGATTGAAAAGCCGAAGCTTCTTCGAACCTTCTCTTCATGTGTTCCTGACTTCAAACCGCCGCCCTTCGGGGCGGCGTTTTTGTTTGCCCCTCCGAAAGAAGATTGGCCATGCCGAAACCGCCCCTCCGTGGAGAGTGCGACCGCTGCGCTGCGCTCTGCTGCGTTGGCCACGCCTTCGATCGATCCGAATCGTTTGCCTTCGACAAGGCGGCCGACGTGCCGTGCAGCAATCTCGACGAGAACAATCGCTGCATTGTGCATGCGCACCTCGCGGCGGCCGGTTTTCCCGGCTGCGCGGCCTATGATTGCTACGGCGCCGGACAGGTGGTCACGCAAGAGATGTTCGGCGGCCGCAGCTGGCGCGACGAGCCCGGGTTGCTGCCCCCCATGATGGATGCGTTTCGCGCGCTGCGGCGCGTGCACGAACTGCGCCTGCTGCTGCGGGAGGCGCGCATGCTGCCGCTTGACGAGGACGAAGCGCGTGAGCTTGCTGCATTCGATCGCGCGCTCGAGGCGGATGGCAGCTGGACGCCGTCGCGCCTGAAGGCGTTCGAGCGAGGGGATCTCGCCGGGCGCATCCGGTCGTTCCTGCGCGGCCTGGGTGTGACCCGGCAGCATGTGGGCCGGCCCGGACGCGACGGTCCGTCCGACGTCGCGGCGTGAACGTGGCTTCTTTCGTGGGCTTCGACCTGGCGCAATCGCCTGCTATGAGACGCGCGGACCGGCGCGGGAAGGCTTCATGGCAACATTGACGAGCGGCAAGACGACGGCATCGGGCGCGGACGAAGCGCAATCGGCCATTCGCTGGGTGATCGTCCTCATTCGTGGTCGGCACTGCTTTGCGCCTGGCGCTTGCCGGGGCGACCGGCCTCGGCATGGACGAATCCTATTCGGTCGGCAGCGCCCGCCAGTTCATGCTCTCCTATGTCGACCATCCGCCGCTGCACTACTGGGCGGCGGGGCTGGCCATGCGGCTCTTCCACAGCGAGGCGTCGCTCGTCGTGCGGCTGCCGGCAATCCTGTTCTTCGCCGGTTCGACCTGGCTGATGTATCGCCTGACGGCGCGGCTGTTCGGCGCGCGGGCGGGGTTGTGGGCGGCCACCGCGCTCAATATCGCGCCGGTCTTCACGCTCGCCCATGCGAGCTGGGTGCTGCCCGACGGGCCGCTGATGTTCTTCATGCTGGCGACCGTCAATGTGGTGGCGGCGATCCTGTTCGATGAGCCGCAGGTCAAGCGCCCGCTTCTGTGGTGGCTCGCCGCCGGGGCGCTCGGCGGGCTGGCGATGCTGTCGAAATATACCGGCGTCTTCGTCTTCGTCGGCGTGCTCGCCTATGTGCTGACGGTGCCCAGGGCGCGGCGGCAGCTGGCGACACCGGGGCCGTGGCTGGCGGTAGCGGTCGCGCTCATCGTCTTTTCGCCGGCGATCGTCTGGAACCTGCAGCACGGCGACGTCGGGCTGTCGTTTCAGACGCGGCGGCTGCCCGGCGGCGGCAGCGGAATCCATCCACTGTGGTTCCTGGAATTCCTCGGCGGCCAGGCGCTCTATCTGTTTCCGCTGCTCTTCGTGCCGTTCGCTCATGGCGCTGTGGCGGGCGCTCCGCGCCGGCCGGCGCGATTCCGGTGCCTGGCTGATCGCGCTGATCGCGGTCGGCCCGATCGTGCTCTTCAATGTCGTCAGCCTGTTCGCCCACAGCCAGCCGCACTGGCCGATGCCGGGCTGGGTGTTCACGATTCCCCTGTTCGGCCGTGACGCGGCGATCCTGGCGGCGGAACGGCCGCGTTTCGCCCGCCGCTACATGGCGTGGTCGGCGGGAATCGTCGGCGTGCTGCTAACGGCGCTCACCTGGCAGACGCTCAGGGGCGGGCTCGTCCCGGCGTCATGGGGGCCGCGCGCCGACATCACCCTCGACCTTGTCGATTGGCGCGGCCTCAGGCCGGCGCTGGAAGAACGCGGCCTGCTTGGAGCGGACGCGGTGGTGGCCTCGCCGATCTGGATGTTTGCCGGCAAGGTGAGCCACGCGCTCGGGCCGGACATTCCGGTCATCTGCGCTTGCGGCAATCCGCAGCAGTTCCGCTATCGCTATGACCAGAGCCAGTGGAATGGCCGCGACATGCCGGTGATCGTGCCGGAGGGGCCGGGCAATGCCCGGCTGTGGAGCGAGGCGGCGCATTTCTTCGACCGGCTCGAGCCCCTCCCGCCGATCGAAATCAAGCGCGCCGGCAAGACGGTCATCACCCTCGACGTGAAAATGGGCCGCAACCTGCACATTGCCGGTCGCTGAGGGCCAAAAAACCTTGTCGCCCAAGGCGATTCCGCCCTTCAAATAGGCGTCACAAAGGTCTATATGGAAGCCGCGAACGACGGGCCCTGGGGCCCGTTTTTGACGCGGGGTGGAGCAGCCCGGTAGCTCGTCAGGCTCATAACCTGAAGGTCGTAGGTTCAAATCCTACCCCCGCAACCATCGCAAAGGGGCCCGCCGAGAGGCGGGTCCTTTTGCGTTTGTGGGTGCTCGAGCGCTGGGGCGCGACGGTCGGCACCGGAGACGAGAGCTATAGCCGCTCCCGCGTCCGCTTGAGGATCTCGCCGAGCTTGCGAAACAGCCCTGCACGGGCCGAGGTCGACCGCCAGCCGAGCACCACGTGGCGCGGGCGGGCGTCGGGCAGTGGGGCGACCGCCACGTCCTGGCCGCCGAGGACCCCGGCGTCGATGGAGAGGTCGGGCAGGAGCGTGATCCCCAGCCCCTCGCTCACCATGGAGATAAGGGTCGGCAGCGAGGTGGCCGAGAAGCTCTCGTCCTGACCGATGTTGCGGTCGGGAAAGGCGCTCAGCGCATGGCGCTGCAGGCAGTGGCCTTTTTCCAGCAGCATCAGTTGCGCGCCATCGAGGTCGGCGCCGCGCACCGGCTCCGGACCGAACCGGCCGGGCGGAGCGGCGAGGTGATAGCCGTCGTCGAACAGCGCCATCGTGTCGATGCCGCTTGCCTCGAAGGGCAGGGCGAACAGGATCAGGTCGAGCCGCCCGCCATGCAGCCCGTCGAGAAGCGACTCGGTCATCTCCTCGCGCAGCAGCAGGCGCAGCTTAGGGAAGGCGCGGCGGATCTCGGGGAGGGCGTGGGGGATCAGGAAAGGACCAATGGTGGGAATGGCGCCGAGCCTGAGATCGCCGCCTTCGGGCACGGCCTGCGCGATCGCCAGCTCCTCGATCTCGCGCGCCGCCAGAAGAAGGGCGCGGGCGCGCGCCGCGATCTCGGCGCCCACCGGCGTCAGAATCACCTGCCGCCGGGTGCGCTCGGCCAGCGTCACGCCGAGCCGGTCTTCAAGCTCCTTCAGCCCGGCGCTCAGCGTCGGCTGGGTGACGAAAGAGGCGTCGGCCGCGCGCGAGAAATTCAGCGTGTCGGCGAGCGCGACAAGGAAGCCAAGCTGACGCAGGGTGATCGTGGTTTGCATATAGAGTGCCTCTATAACAAACGCGACTATAATCAATTTCTCCAATTATGCGAGTGAGCCTATACCGGGGCCATCGCAATTCAACGGATCGCCGATCCGCAAAGGGAAACAGACAATGACCGACGAAACCCAGCCCCGGATGCCGCAACTCAACGCCCCCGCGCCGGCCTTCGACGCGCTCACCACCGACGGCCGCAGGACGCTGGACAGCTACAAGGGCAAGTGGCTGATCCTGTTCTCGCATCCGGCGGATTTCACGCCGGTGTGCACGACCGAGTTCATGGCCTTCGCCAAGAAGCACAAGGATTTTGCAGCGCGCGACACCGAGCTGCTCGGCCTGTCGATCGACAGCCACTATTCGCACATCGCCTGGACCCTCAACATCAAGGAAAAGTTCGGCGTCGAGATCCCGTTCCCGATCATCGCCGACCTCAACATGAAGGTCGCCAACGCCTACGGCATGATCCAGCCGGGGGCCTCCGACACGTCGGCCGTGCGCGCCACCTTCGTCATCGATCCCAGCGGCGTGCTGCGCGCCATGGTCTATTACCCGCTGAATGCCGGCCGCTCGGTCAACGAGATCTACCGGCTGCTGGTGGCTCTGCAGACCGCCGATGAGAACAAGTGCGCCATGCCCGAGAACTGGCAGCCCGGCGACGACGTGATCGTGCCGACGCCGGCCACGGCGGATGCCGCGGCGGCGCGGGCCGGCGAGGGTTACAACACGGTCGACTGGTACTTCTCGACCCGCAAGCTGGAAACCGCCTAGAGCGAGCGATCCTCCCAAGACCGCCGGAAAGCCGCCCCTCGGGGCGGCTTTTTCGTTTTCGGCACAAACGCGGCAATGTAATCGATTTCACGCGTGCGGCATTGGCTGCTATACCCGTCGGTGCAAGGCCGTCCGACCAGAAGGCGGCCCCAGGGGGATACGAACGGGGAAGCCATGCAATACGGCCATTTCGACGACGCGGCCCGTGAGTATGTCATCACGCGGCCCGACACGCCGCTGCCCTGGATCAACTATATCGGCTGCCAGGACTATTTCGGCATCCTGTCGGCGACCGCCGGGGGCTACTCCTATTATCGCGATGCGCGGCTGCGCCGCATCACCCGCGGCCGCTACAACAACGTGCCGATGGATTTCGGCGGCCGCTACATCTATCTGCGCGACGATGCCAGCGGCGAATACTGGTCGCCGTCGTGGATGCCCACACAGAGCGACCTCGATTTCTTCGAGTGCCGGCACGGCATGGGCTACAGCATCATTTCCTCGAAGCGCGCGGGAATCGCGGCCAGCACGCGCTATTTCGTGCCGCTCGACGAGACGCTGGAGATCTGGCAGCTGACGCTCAAGAACGAGCGCGCCGAAGAGGCGGCGCTCTCGGTCTTCTCCTCGGTCGAATTCTGCCTGTGGGAAGCCAACGACGACGCCACCAATTTCCAGCGCAACCTCAATACCGGCCAGGTGGAGGTGGTCGACGAGGTCATCTATCACAAGACCGAATATCGCGAGCGGCGCAACCATTTCGCCTGGTTCGCCTGTTCCGAAAAACTCGCCGGCTTCGACACGCAGCGCGAAGCCTTTCTCGGTCCCTGGCGCGGCTGGGACAGGCCGCAGGCGGTGGCGCGCGGCAAGGCATCGAACGCGATCGCGCACGGCTGGTCGCCGATCGGGTCGCACCACGTCAAGGTCGCGCTCAAGCCAGGCGAGAGCCGGCAGATCGTCTTTGCGCTCGGCTATCACGAGAATCCCGAGGGCGAGAAGTTCGATCCGCCGGGCTCGCAGGTCATCGACAAGAGACTGGTCGTACCGACGATTGCCCGCTACCGCGACCCGGCCAATGTCGATGCGGCGTTTGCGGCGCTCGCCGCCTATTGGGACAAGCTCCTCGGCATCTATCAGGTTGCCTCGCCGGATGTGCATGCCAACCGCATGGTCAACATCTGGAACGCCTATCAGTGCATGGCGACCTTCAACATGTCGCGCTCGGCCTCGACCTTCGAGTCGGGCATCGGCCGCGGCCTCGGCTTCCGCGATTCCAATCAGGACCTGCTCGGCTTCGTGCACATGGTGCCGGAGCGGGCGCGCCAGCGCATTCTCGATCTGGCGGCCACGCAGCAGACAAGCGGTGGCGCCTATCACCAGTATCAGCCGCTGACCAAGAAGGGGAATGATGCCGTCGGCGGCAACTTCAACGACGATCCCCATTGGCTGGTGATCGGCGTCGCGCAATATCTCAAGGAGACCGGCGATTTCGCCATCCTCGACGAGAGGGTGCCTTTCGATTCGACGCCGGGTAGCGAAGTGCCGCTTTATGCGCACCTACAGCGCTCGATCCGGTACGCGCTCGATCGGCTGGGGCCGCACGGCCTGCCGCTCATCGGCCGCGCCGACTGGAACGACTGCCTCAACCTCAACTGCTTCTCCGACACCCCCGGCGAGAGCTTCCAGACCACGACGAGCAAGGACGGCAAGATCGCCGAATCGGTGTTCATCGGCGGGCTGATGGTGCTGTCGGCCAGGGAACTGGCGGATATCGCCGGGCTTCGCGGCAAGTCGGACGATGCCGCCTTCTATCTGGATGTCGCGAAGAAGATGGATGCCGCGGTGCGCGAGCATGGCTGGGACGGCCAATGGTTCGTGCGCGCCTATGACGATTTCGGCCGCAAGGTCGGCTCGCAGGAATGCGAGGAGGGCAAGATCTATATCGAGCCGCAAGGCTTCTGTGCGCTTGCCGGCATCGGTCTCGACGACGGCAAGGCACGCAAGGCGCTCGATTCGGTAGCGAAGCATCTGGCCACGCCGCACGGCATCGTGCTGCTGCAGCCGGCCTATACGCGCTACTACATCGAATATGGCGAGATCTCGACCTATCCGCCGGGCTACAAGGAAAACGCCGGCATCTTCTGCCACAACAATCCGTGGGTGATGATCGCCGAGGCCAGGCTCGGCGACGGCGACAAGGCGTTCGACTACTATTCCCGCATCAACCCGTCGGCGCGCGAGGCGATCAGCGAGGTGCATCGCTGCGAGCCCTATGTCTATGCGCAGATGATCGCCGGGCGCGATGCACCCAGCCACGGCGAGGCCAAGAACTCCTGGCTCACCGGCACCGCGGCCTGGAACTACTACGCCATCACCCAATGGATTCTCGGGGTGAGGCCGGACTATGAGGGCCTCAGGATCGCTCCGGTGGTGCCCAGGGACTGGCCGGGCTTCACCGTCAGCCGCACCTTCCGCGGCGTGACTTACGACATAGAGGTGGAACGCGCCGGGCCAGGGAACGCGGTCAGCCTGACGGTGGACGGCAAGCCGATCGCCGGCAACCTCGTGCCGCTGCCGGACAAGGGGACCAGGACGGTCAGGGTCGTGGCAGTGATCGGCTGATCTGTCGGAAACAGCGCGAACCCTGCGCTCAAAGCTTGCGAAGATCGGCCATGGGGCGCACGGCCTGACCAGCAGACCGCCGGCGGGCGGTGCTCTCTCTGGGCATCACCGTGTGGCCGATGTCCACCAATCGCGCCTCCGGCCCACGCCCCTCGATTGCCTGAAGCAGCATGTCGATGGCGCGACGGCCCATTTCCCCGCGGTTGGTCAAAACGCTGGTCAGGCTGGGTTGCGTCGCACTCATGATCTCGAAATCGTTGAAGCCGCATATGCCAAGCTCATCCGGGACGGAAAGCCGGCGTCGCTGGCTCTCGAAAAGCACGCCTACCGCAAGGTCGTCGTTGATGCAGAAGACGGCGTCGACATCCGGCCGGCGTCCAAGCAGATCGCCGAGCAGGTGCGCGCCAAGCGTGGCCGACGAGGGATGCGTCGTCGTCACGATCAGCCGTTCGTCGAGCAGGCCGGCTTCGTTCAATGCGTCCTTGAAGCCCTGCAGGCGACGGCCCGTGCGCGGATCCATGCGGGCGCCGATGAAGCCGATCCGGCGATAGCCCTGCTCGATCAGGTGCAGAACCGCGTCATGGGCGGCACGCCGGTGAGAGAAGCCGACCATCATGTCCACCGGGTCGTCGCCGGTTTCCATGATCTGCACGATCGGACAGTCGGCCTCGTCGAGAAGCTTGCGCGCCGCCCGAGATTGATCGAATCCGGTGACGATCAGCCCGGCCGGCCGCTGGCTGAGGAACGTGCGCAGCAGTCTCTCCTCCTCCATCGCCGAATAGCGCGTATTGCCAAGCTGGAGCTGGTATCGCGTTCCCTCGATGGCGTCGTACATGCCACGCAGCACATCCGAGTAGACGTTGTTGGTCACCGAAGGAATGAGGGCGCCGACGACGTTGGTGCGCCTGGAGGCAAGCGCCTGAGCGGCGTAGTTCGGCACGTAGCCGAGGTCGGCCACCGCCTTCTCGATACGCGCGAGGGTATCGCCCGAAACCAGCGACGGATCATATAAGGCGCGCGACACGGTGGCAGCGCTTACAGACGCCGCCGAAGCCACATCTGAAAGCGTGATCTTCCCGTGTTTTCTAGGCTTTTTCACCGTATCTCCCTTGCTGTGGCGATGTTAGGTCGAAACAGCGGTGTTGACAATGTAAGCGCTTTCATGGTTTGACGGGGCTGGGAGGACTATCGAGAGCGTGTGCGAACCTCGGAAATCCGGCGACATCGGCGCCTCGCGATTCTTCGTGTTCATGGGCGTCTGCGGCACCGGCAAGTCGACGGTCGCCGCGGCCGCGGCGGAAGCGCTGTCGGGCGCCTTCGTGGAATCCGACGAACTGCATCCTCCCGCAAATGTTAAGGCAATGTCCGAGGGCCGGCCGTTGACCGACGCGCAGCGCTGGCCGTGGCTGGAAGCGGTCTGCGAAGCGGCGCTCGCCGTCGATGGCGAGCGCCCGGTGATGATCGCCTGCTCGGCGCTGGCGCGGCGCTACCGCGACTTCATCCGCGCGCGCCTGCCGCGCGTGATCTTCGTCCATTTGCACGGAACGTCCGATGTCATCCGTGGCCGCATGATGCGCCGCCCGTCGCATTTCATGCCGCCGACCTTGTTGGAGAGCCAACTCGCCACGCTCGAACCGCCCGAGGGCGAATCCGACAGTTGCAGTCTCAACATCGATGGCGCGCGGGACGCGGTCATAGCGCAAGCCATCTCGATCTGCCGGCGGCACATCGCCGCCATGCCGCAGGGTGCGCCAGGCGCGCCGAACGAAAGCGGGACCGAACCGCAAATCAGAAGGAGGAAGGACCATGCTTAGAACCGCAGTGAAACTGTCCATCGCGGCCGTTGCCGCGTCGCTGCTTGCCAGCACCGCGCTGGCTCAGAACTATACGTTCAAGTTCCAGTCGAGCGATCCGGCTGGCAATCCAAACTTCGTCCTGCAGCAGGAGTGGGCGAAGAGCGTCGGTGAGATGACTGACGGCCAGATCACGATCAGCTTGTTGCCCGTCGAATCCATCGTCGGTCACGCCGAGACGCAAGACGCCATCGCGGCCGGCATTCTCGACGGCCACATCACCGACGTTTCCTACTTCTCCGGCAAGGACCCGGCCTTTGGCCTGATCGCCAATCCGGTCGGTGCGTGGTCCGATCCGCATACCATGCTCGACTTCATGCGCAGTGGCGGCGGCGGCGAACTGATGCAGAAGCTGGATGGTGAATATGGCCTGCACTTCATCGGCGCTACGACGCCGGGCCTCGAAGCGTTGGTTTCCAAGGTGCCGCTGGATAGCGTCGCCGACCTGAAGGGCCTGAAGATTCGCGCGCCGGAAGGTTTGGTGGCGAACGTGTTCGCAGCCGCAGGCGCCGCGCCGGTCAACCTTCCCGGCTCGGAAGTCTACACGGCGCTCGACAAGGGCGTCATCGAGGCGGCCGACTACACCGTCTTTTCGACCAACCAGGCCCAGGGCCTCAACGACATCGCGCCGAACCCGGTCTATCCCGGATTCCACTCGCTGCCGCTGGTGGAAATCGCCATCAGTTCGAAGGACTGGGACATGCTGCCGGCGGACCTTCAGGACAAGCTGACCCAGTCGGTCGCCGCATTCGCCGACCATGAACTCGAGGTGCTCCAGAAGCGCGACGAGGAAGCCGTGGCGGAGGCCAAGGCGGGCGGCAAGATCCACATCCACGACTGGTCCAAGGAAGAGCGTGCGAAGTTCACCACCATCGCCCAGGGCGAGTGGGAGAAGGTCGCGGCCAAGTCGGACAACGCCCAGCAGGTCTTCGACGTCCTGACGAAGTACCTCAAGGACAACGGCCTGATGAACTAAGGTCTCTCAAGCCGGCGGGCGCAACGCCCGCCGGCTTCATTCAGCACAGAGGGCTGCTGACATGTCTCACGACCAATCCTCCGGCACCGACGACGTTGAAGACGCTCTTCCGACGCATACCCTTGCCGACGAAAGCGCCATCCGCGAAGCCGGATTCCTGGGACGTATCATTCAGAAGGGCGGCGTCTTCATTGCCGGCCTTTTCCTCGTCTCCGCCACCATCACCGTCTTCGAAGTCTTCATGCGCTATGCGCTCGACGCACCCACGCTCTGGGTGACCGAGACGACGATCTTCCTGTGCGCGCTGGCCTTCATCTATGGCGGCCTCTATGCCGTGGTGCGTGACCGGCATATCCGTGTCGTCCTGATCTACAACGCCCTGCCGCCGGGCTGGCGCCGCGTCTTCGACATCGGCATCTCGATCCTCTGCCTGATCTCGGCGTCCTTCTTCGCCTGGGCAAGCTGGACCTGGGTCGCCCGGTCCTGGTGGGCGCCGGGTGGCAGGCTGCGCCTGCAGGGTACCGGAAGCGCCTGGAACCCACCGACGCCGGCGCTGCTCAAGGCCTTCCTGATGATCGTCATGATCGTCATGGCCGTTCAGTTCGTGATCCTGGCGATCAACTACGCGCGGCGGGGCGGCAAGACCCATGTTTGATCTCTCCTCACTGGGAATTGCCGACGGCACCTTGCTCATGTTCGCCATGCTGTTCGGCATGCTTCTGCTCGGCATGCCGCTGGCGTTCGTGACGCTGTTCGTCGCCCTGTTCTTCGCCGTCGGATGGTTCGGCCCGATGGCCGTGCCGCTGATAACCGAGCGCGTCTATTCCTTCGTCACCTCCTACGTCTTCGTCTCGGTGCCGATGTTCGTGCTGATGGCGGCGATCCTCGACCGGTCGGGGATAGCGCGCGATCTGTTCGACGCGATGAAGCTGATCGCCGGGGGTCTTCGCGGCGGCGTGGCCATCCAGACCATCTTCGTGGCCGTCATCCTGGCCGCGATGAGCGGGATCGTCGGCGGCGAGATCGTGTTGCTCGGCCTGCTGGCGCTGCCCCAGATGCTGAGGCTTGGCTACAACCGTAACCTGGCGATCGGCGTGGTCTGTGCCGGTGGCGCGCTCGGCACGATGGTACCGCCGTCAATCGTGCTCATCGTCTACGGATTGACCGCCAATGTATCCATCGGCGATCTGTTCACGGCCGCCTTCATTCCTGGCTTCATGCTGGCCGGCCTCTATGTGCTGTATGTGCTGATCCGCGCCTATCTCAATCCTTCGATTGCGCCGGTGCTCGGCAAGAATGAAATGCCGTGGCGGGAAAGGATCAGGCTCCTCAAGGGTTTGATTCTGCCGGCGCTGGTCATCACCTTCGTGCTCGGCTCGATCTATGGCGGCATCGCCTCGGTGACGGAAGCCTCCGCGGTCGGCGTTGCCGGCGTGGTCCTGTCCACCGTGATCCGCGGCGAGCTGACCTTCGAGCTCTTGCGCGGCGCCGTCGTCCAGACGCTGGCCACCTGCGGCATGATCGTGTGGATCGGCATCGGCGCCAGTGCCATCGTCGGCGTGTACAACCTCATGGGCGGCCTCGACTTCGTCAACAGCTTCTTCACCGGCATCTCGGACAACCCGATGGTGATCGTCCTGCTGATGATGGCGATCCTCTTCGTCCTCGGCATGTTCCTCGACTGGGTCGGCATCGCGCTTCTGACGCTGCCGATCTTCGTGCCGATCGTGAAAGGGCTCGGTCTCGACCCGATCTGGTTTGGGGTGGTCTTCTGCATGAACATGCAGGTGGCATTCCTGTCGCCGCCGTTCGGCCCGGCAGGGTTCTACCTGAAGAGCGTTGCGCCGCCGGAGATATCGCTGGGCGACATCTTCAAGTCGGTGCTGCCGTTCATCGGCCTTCAGGTCGTGGCGCTGAGCATGGTGCTCGTCTTCCCCGGCATCACCGGGCGTTGAGGGGAGGTCGACCGCAACAGATCAGCTGCTTCCGCGCGGCGTATCCCACAGCCGGAAGCCGCCCGCGAAGGCGCGCGTATTGTCGCCCAGGCGCACATGCGGCGGCAGCTCCTTCATCTTCTCGGCGTTGCCGCCGCCGAGGACGACATAATCCGGCTGGAGCGCCGCCGTGAGGTGCTCTATCGCCGCGGCAACGTGCTCGCGCCATTTCTTGGCGCCCCGCTTCTTGAGCCCGGCAAGCCCGAGATAATCCTCGAAGGTCTTGCCGTGCTTGAAGTTCAGATGGGCGATCTCCATCGGCTCGATGACGCCGTCGATGATCATGGCGAAACCCAGCCCGGTGCCGAGACCGAGGAACAGCATGCGGCCGCCCCGGTAGCTGCCCAGCGCTTGCATGGCGGCATCGTTGACGATCCTGATCGGCCGCTCGAATGCCTTGGCATAGTCGAAGCCGACCCATCCCTTGCCGAGATTGTAGGGGTCGACGACCGGCCGGTCGTGGATGACCGGTCCCGGATAGCCCATCGAGACGACGTCGTATGTCCAGTCCTTGCTGAGTTCGAGCACCTTGGCGACGGCCTCTGCCGCCGACATCTTCGAGCCGGACTTCGAACCTGCGCTTCTCCGAATGCGGGCTGTGCATGATCTTGATGTGCGTGCCCCCGACGTCGATCGCCAGGATGACGCGCGATTGCTTGCCGGTGGCGCGCTTTGCCTGTCTAGCCATTGCTCCTCACGTCCTGCTGCCGTCGCCGTTGCCGACTTCGGGGTCCGACCAGCCGCCGGCCGGGCGGGCGACCTGGGCGGCCTCCTTCGGGCCCCATGTGCCGGGCTCGTATTGGTGGAGCGGCGTGTTGTCGCCGAGGATGCGCTCGACGATGCGCCATTGCGCCTCGGCGCTGTCCTTGCGCGCGAAGAGGGTGGTGTCGCCGATCATGGCGTCGCCGATCAGCCGCTCATAGGCGCTCATCACGTCGCCCGGCTGGTGTGCGACCAGAAGCTCGGTCTCCTCGCCGGCCATCGCCTCGCCCGGCGTCTTGGCGCGGGCGCCGAGGGCGATCGTCACGTCGGGGCCGAGGCGGAAGCGGATGTAGTTCGAGCGCCTGGCATTGTCGCCGTGGAACACGGTCTGCGGGGGGAAATGCAGGTCGACGACGATCTCGGTCGCGGTCACCGGCAGGCACTTGCCGGCGCGCACCAGAAACGGCACGCCCTGCCAGCGCCACGAATCGATGTGGAGGCGCAGGGCTGCGAAGGTCTCGACGTCGGATTTTGGCGCAACGCCGGCTTCCTTGCGGTAGCCGCGGAACTGGCCGCGCACCAGCTGCTTCTCGCTCAGCGGGCGGATGGCGTTGAACACCTTCACCTTCTCGTCACGGACGAAGGCGCTGTCGTCGTTGATCGGGCACTCCATCGCCAGGATGGCGACGACCTGGAGCAAATGGTTCTGGATGACGTCGCGGATGGCGCCGACCTCGTCGTAGAACTTGCCGCGCCCGGCCACGCCGAAGCTCTCGGCCATGGTGATCTGCACGCTGCGCACATAGTTGCGGTTCCAGATCGGCTCGAGGAAGGCGTTGGCGAAGCGGAAGTAGAGCAGGTTCTGGACCGGCTCCTTGCCGAGATAATGGTCGATGCGGAAGATGCTCGACTCGGGGAAGACGCTGCCCAATGTCCGGTCGAGCGCCATCGCCGATTTCAGATCGCGGCCGAAGGGCTTTTCGACCACCACCCGCGTCTGATCGACGATGCCGCAGTGGGCGAGCCCCTCGATGACGGCCGGAAACAGGCTGGGCGGAATGGCGAGATAGTAGAGCGGCCGCCGGCATCCCTTGAGCGCGGCTATGGAGCTGGTCGAAGGTCGCGGCGTCGCGGTAGTCGCCGTCAACGTAGCGCAAGAGGCCGAGCAGGCGGTCGAGCACGTCCTCCTCATAGGGGCCTGCCGTCTGCACCGCGTCGCGGGCATGGGCGCGCAGGTCGTCAAGCGTCCAGTCCGATTTCGCCACGCCGACGACCGGAACGTCGAGTTTGCCGCGCCGCGCCATGGCGTAGAGCGCGGGAAAGATCTTCTTGTGGGCAAGGTCGCCGCTGGCGCCGAACAGGACCAGTGCGTCGGATCGCGCGCGGCTGGTCATGCCGACCTTCCGGGTTGGCTTGGCTGACAATGAGGGAGAGTCATTCCACGGTTTCCTTTTCGGAGTGGCCGCCGAACTGGAAGCGCATGGCGGACAGAATCTTGTCGGCAAAGTCGGCCTCGCCGCGCGAGGTGAAGCGCTGATAGAGCGCGGTGCTCAGAACCGGAACCGGCACGCCTTCGTCGATGGCCGCCTTGATCGTCCAGCGGCCTTCGCCGGAATCGGAGACGTTGCCGCGGAAACCGGCGAGGCTGGGGTCCTGCCGCAGGGAGTCGGCGGTGAGATCGAGGAGCCAGGAGGAGATGACGCTGCCGTGCCGCCATACCTCGGCGATCTCCGCGACGTCGAGGTCGAAGGCGTAGGCGTCGGGGTTCTCCAGCGGCGCGGTCTCGGCGTCGATTGCGGCCCGCTTGCTGCCGATATTGGCGCTCTGCAGGACGTTGAAGCCCTCGGCATAGGCGGCCATGACGCCATACTCGATGCCGTTGTGCACCATCTTGACGAAATGGCCGGCACCGGTTGGGCCGCAGTGAAGATAGCCGCGCTGGGCGGGGGTGGCGTCCTTGTCGCCGCCGGGCGCAAGCGCGGCGAAGATGGGATCGAGGCGCTCGACAACGGCCTTTTCGCCGCCGATCATCTGGCAGTAGCCGCGGGCGAGGCCCCAGACGCCGCCGCTGGTGCCGACATCGACGTAGTGGATGCCCTTCGGTTTGAGCGCAGCGGCACGGGCCATGTCGTGGCGATAGTACGAATTGCCGCCGTCAATCAGCACATCGTCCGGCGCCAGAAGTTCGGCCATGTCGTTTGTGATGCCTTCGACGACGGCGGCCGGCAGCATCAACCAGATCGCCCGGGGCGGTGTCAGCTTGGCCACAAGTTCGCGCGGCGTCGCGGCGCCGACAGCGCCTTCGCCGACAAGCTCGGCAACGGATTGTGGCCTGATATCGTAGACCACGCATGTATGGCCGGCGCGCATGAGCCGGCGGACGATATTGGCGCCCATGCGGCCCAATCCGACGACTGCGATCTGCATGGCGGTTGTCCCTGTTTTTCGATGGAATCACTCAAGGCGGGCCGTTGCATGGCGATCTAGAACGGGCCCGCGGCGATTCAACCGGATCGTGACACTGACGATTTGCCCCAATGACTTAACCTGGCTGCCCGACCGCAGACAAACCCCCTGTAGATTCAGTCGATTAGTGGAAGTGGCCGACCCGCAGCCCGGTCGCGCGTGGCGAAGGAGGGGCCGGCGGCCATGGATTTTCCGGGCTTTCTCCGTATGATCGCCCGCGCATGACCTTCGGCACCGCGAGGCGCATTTGACCGCGCAACCGTCGATCACCACCAGTACGCTCGCCGGCCGGCTCAAGGTTGTCGCGGGGGGGACCTGGACCATCGCTTTTGCACGCGAGCTGGAGACGCTGGTCGCCGGCCTGCCGGCCGCGTCCGGCGAGATCGACCTCGCCGCGGTCGAGCGGCTCGACACCTTCGGCGCCTGGCTGCTGGAAGACATGATGCGCCAGGCGCGCGACCGCGGCGGCGCGCTGGACCTCGTCGCCGTGCCGGACCGCTTCCGCGGCCTCATCGACGAGGTGGGCGAGGCCAACCGCGAGGCGCCGGAGCCGCGCCGCCAGCGCTTCGGCCCGATCGCGCTGGTCGAGAATATCGGCGAGTGGGTCTTCAAGGGCGCCGGCGAAACGGTGGCGCTGACCGGCATGCTCGGCGCCGTGACGGCAGCCGCCGGCAATGCGATCGTGCGTCCGCGCTTCTCGCGCATCACCTCCATCACCCATCATCTCGACCGGGTCGGCTTTCAGGCGATCGGCATCATCGTGCTGATGACCTTTCTGGTCGGCTGCATCATCTCGCAGCAGGGCATCTACAATTTCCGCCGCTTCGGCGCCGAGGACTACGTCGTCAACCTGCTCGGCATCCTGGTGCTGCGCGAGATCGGCGTGCTGCTGGTGACCATCATGGTGGCCGGCCGCTCGGGCAGCTCGTACACGGCCGAACTCGGCTCGATGAAGATGCGCGAGGAGATCGACGCGCTACGCACGATGGGCGTCGACCCCGCCGACGTGCTGGTGCTGCCGCGGGTGGCGGCCCTGGTCATCGCCATGCCGGTCCTGACCTTCCTCGGTTCCATGGCGGCGCTCGTCGGTGGCGGCCTGGTCGCCTGGTTCTATGGCGGCATGAGCCCGGAGATCTTCATCTCCCGGCTGCGCGATGCGGTCTCGGTCCACGATTTCCTCATCGGCATGATCAAGGCGCCGGCAATGGCGATGGTGGTCGGCGTCATTGCCTGCACGGAAGGCATGCGGGTCGAGGGCAGCGCCGAGTCGCTCGGCCGCAAGACGACCACGTCGGTGGTCAAGTCGATCTTCACGGTGATCGTGCTCGACGGCCTGTTCGCCATGTTCTTTGCCACGATCGGGTGGTGAGACGATGAGCCAGGAGATCAGCGACGAGGCCATCATCTCGGTTCGCGACCTGGTCGCCGGCTTCGGCACGCAGACCGTGCTCAAGGGGCTCGACCTCGATGTTCGCGCCGGCGAGATCCTCGGCGTGGTCGGCGGCTCGGGTGCCGGCAAGTCGGTGTTGTTGCGCTCGATCATCGGGCTCAACCGCAAGCGCTCGGGCAAGATCCGCGTTCTCGACGTCGATGCCGACGCGGCCAGCTACGGCGACTGGCGCTCGGTCGAGCGGCGCTGGGGCGTGCTCTTCCAGAGCGGCGCCCTGTTCTCCTCGCTGACGGCGCGCGAGAACATCCAGTTTCCCATGCGCCAGTTCCTCGACCTGCCCGAGAACCTGATGGACGACCTGGCGATGGTGAAGCTGGAGCTGGTCGGCCTCAGCCCCAACGACGCCGACAAGCTGCCGGCGGAGCTGTCCGGCGGCATGACCAAGCGCGTCGGCCTTGCCCGCGCGCTGGCGCTCGATCCGGAGATCGTCTTTCTCGACGAGCCGACTTCCGGTCTCGATCCGATCGCGGCGGGCGCCTTCGACGTGCTCATCCGCACGCTCCAGCGTACGCTGGGCATCACCGTCTTCATGGTCACCCACGACCTCGACAGCCTCAACACCGCCTGCGATCGCATCGCGGCGCTGGCCGATGGCAAGATCGTCGCCGAGGGGCCGATGCAGACGCTGGTCGATTCCGACCATCCCTGGGTCAAATCCTATTTCCGCGGCCGGCGCGCGCGCTCCAACGGGCGCGAGCACCGGGACCAACCAACAGACGGACACTAAGCCATGGAAATCCGCGCTCGCTATTTCATCGTCGGCCTGTTCGTGCTGGTCGTTGCGGCTGCGGTCGTCGGCTTCATCTACTGGCTCTACAACACCGGCGGCCTGGTCAAGCGCACGGACTATCTGGTCAGCTTCAACGGCTCGGTCTCGGGCCTGGCACCCGGTTCGCCGGTGCTGTTCAACGGGCTGCAGGTCGGCGAGGTCACCGGGCTGTCGCTGTCGACGGACAATCCGGGTCTGGTGATCGCGCGCATTGCCATCGACGCGCGCACGCCGGTGAGGACCGACACCCATGTCGGCATGGACTTCCGCGGCCTGACCGGCACGGCGACCGTGGCGCTCAACGGCGGCTCGCCATTGGCCGAAGTGCCGACCGGCGCGGACGGCCAGCCGCCCTTGCTGGTCGCCGATCCCAAGTCGATGCAGGACATGAGCTCGGCGGCACGCGAGGCACTGTCGCGGCTCAACGACATTCTGGCGGACAATGCCGAACCGCTGAAGGACGCCATCGCCAATATCGACACGTTTGCCGCGGCGCTGGCCAAGAACTCCGACAAGGTCGACACCATTCTTGCCGGATTGGAGAAATTCGTCGGCGGTGGCGACAAGCCCGAGACGGTGAGCTACGAGCTGACCGCGCCGTCGGAGTTCCCCGATATTCCGGCGCTGCCGAGCGGCCAGCTTATGGTTTCGCCGCCGACGACCATCGTGGCGCTGGATACCCAGCGCATCATGCTGCGCAGCGCCGCGGGGCTGGTGCCGGCCTTCGATAACTTCCGCTACGGCGACAGCATCCCGCTGATCGTGCAGTCGCGCCTGCTTCAGGGCTTCGAGAATGCGGGCTATCCGCAGGCGGGCAGCGACACCAGCGGGATTTCCGGCGACTTCCAGCTCCTGGTCAATATCCGCAAGTTCGAACTGGCGACGATTGGCGAGCCGACGGCCGAAGTGGCGCTGATGGCGAAACTGCTCGATTCCGGCGGGATGGTGATCGATGCCAAGCTGTTCGCGGCGTCGACCCCGGTGGGCGACATCACCAAGCCGGAGGTGATCGCGGCCGGCATCGACTCGGCCTTCGGCAAGGCGGCGACCGAACTCATCGTCTGGTCGCTCGCTGCGATGAGCGACGCGGAGGGCGGTGGTGCCGATTCCGGCGATGGTGGCAAGAAGGCAAGCGACGCGCCGCCCATGCACACGCCCGAGCCGGCTGCACCGGCGGATATGGCGGCGCCGGCAAAGGTGCAGTGAGGCGTCGCTCGCTCTAGCCGTGTGGCGCGGTGGCCGCCATTGACGGCCGCTCGGCGAAGGCGGCGAACCATGCCGCAAGCTGCGGCCGCCCCGTGCGCCAGCCGAGATCGGGAAAGCGGAAATCGAGATAGGCGAGCGCGCAGGCGGTGGCGATGGTGCCGATGTCGACGCGCACCGCGAAGCCGGGGGCCGTCTGTTCCATGCGGTCGAGCGCCTTCACTACCTTGTCGTGCTGGCCGTCGCGCCATTCGGGCCACAGCAGGGCCGGCGGCCTCAGCGTCGTCTCGTAACGCTCCAGCAGCGCGGCGTCGAGCATGCCATCGGCGAGCGCCTGCTCGGTGAGCGCCTGCCAGCGGGCCGGTCCGGCCGCGGGGATGAGCCGCCCGCCGCCGGCCAGCGCATCGAGGTGCTCGGCGATCACGCGGCTGTCGAAGAGGATCATGCCGTCGTCGGCAATGAGCGTCGGTAGCTTGCCGAGCGGATTGTCGGCGATCACCGGGTTGGTGCGCACGATCGGGCTCACCCTGGCCGGCACCTGCTCGATCCGGTCGGTGAGGCCGAGCTCGATGGCCGCGACCATGACCTTGCGCACATAGGGCGAGGTGGTGGAGTGGTAGAGCTTCATGGAGTGGTCCCGTCCCTGAATGCGGCCCGCGATGGCGATGCGCCCAATGCAATAGGGCGCGCCGGCGAAGACAGCAAGCTGCCGACCGGCGCCGCCCACCGGCCGGCTCAGGATAACGGGTGCGGTCGCGTCTAGGCGCGCGTCACCGGTGCTGGCTGCGGCACACCGGTCTCGTCGAGCAGGTAGGCATAGGCCTCTTTCATCGTGATGTTGGCGCTGTCGGTATAGACAAGGAGGCGTTCGCCGTCGGTGCGCGTCTTGACCATGCCGAAGGCGGCTCGGCTGAAACCAAAGAATTCGCCTCGCTTCTTCGCCTTCTTGTCGTCGGCCAGACGCGACCAGCCTTCCATGGCGAAGAAGGCAACCAGCTCGGTGACGAAGATCAGCGGCTCCGCGACCCGCGAGTGCTTGCCGAGCGCGCCCATGAGGGTGGCGCGCGGGTGGATGTACTCCTTGCGGGCGCTCTCGTCGCCGCTGGAGACAACGCTGACGATCGGATCGACCGACTGGATGAAGGCGCCGGAGAAATCCGCCGAGCCATGGTGCGGCACCTTGAAGACCTCGGAACGCAGATTGAGGGTGCCGGCGTTGTGCTCGCGGCTGAGGAAGCGGCCGGCCTCGTCGTTGAGATCGCCGGCGAAGAGATAGCTGAAACCGCCATAGACGAGGCGGAACACGATCGAGTGGCCGTTGATCGTGTGCGAGGCCGAGAGCCCGCTTGCCTTGAGGTCGGTCGAATCCAGCGATTCGTGGCCGATGCGTGGTCCTTTTGGCGGGTTGCCGAGGAACTTGAGCGCCGGCTTGCCGGCGACCTCGGTGACGAGCGGGCCGAGAACCTCGATGGCAAGCTCTTCGTCCGCGAGGAAGTCGAAGGCATCGTCGTCGCCGAACTGCAAGCGGTTGATCTTGATCTTGTCGCGCTTGTTGTAGGCGGTGAGCGCCTCCTTCCACCTCTGGAAGGGCTGGTTCATTTCGGCGTCGTCGACCTTGAGGAGATTGTCCTCGAGGCCGACCAGGAAGACGTCCTTGTCGACCTTGCGCGTGGGACCGAGCAGATCCCGGTCCGGCACGCGTTTGCCGTTCTTGGTGCTCGGCCGCTTGACGATGCCGTTGTGGTAGACCCGTTTTGGCCGGATGAAGATGCGCTTGCGGCGAACGGAATGGGTCTCCGAGTGGAATATCTCGGTCAGCCCGAGGAAGTGATCGGCGTCGCCGTGGGTGACCAGGATGCACTCGATCGGTTGCGGACGGGCTAGTGTCGTGCCGCGGAAACGTCCGGCGAGATAGCGGGCGAAGAGCTGGTTGTCGCCGCCGTCGACGAGCATGACCTTGCCGGCGGGGGTTTCGATCACGGCGCCGTCGCCCTGCTGGACGTCGACGAAGTTGACGCTGAGGACGCGGTTGGCATTGCGCGGAATGACCGTGTCCGCCGCCTTTATGCCGGAACTCTTGGTCGGCTCGATGAAGCCGGTCTTCACCTCGGGCAGCACGCTGCCGTCGGGCGACTCATGATAGGTGGTCAGCCCGACCTCGAGCGCCTTGGCGCTACGCGAGATGACCGAGACCTGGTCGCCCCAGGAAAGGGTGCGCAGGAACTTCTTGCGTCCCTTTTCCGCCCAGACGTCCGCGAGATCGACGTTGATGACGCATGCTTCTGCCATGGCATCCCCCTGCATCGCCCGTTACACCATATGCGTGTATTCTAAGCCGATACGCAGCGCGTGGTAAACCCGCGCAGGAGACCATGGGCTTGACCAGGTCTTGACGGACGGGTGGACTGGTTCGGCTGGCGGTCTTTTCATCGCGGGTCATGGTGCGGCCGGCGATGGTGCGGGAGCCGGAAGAGGAGGAGCCGATGAAGCGATTGTCGATGCGATTGGCGGCCGCGATTGCCGCCTTGGCCATGCTGGTTGCGGTGAGCATCGGCATGGCGCCGGCCAGCGCCGCCGGCTCCGGGCTGCAGGACGAGGCCAGCAAGGCCGTCGACCTGTGGGTGGCGGCGGTGACCAGCGGCGACAAGGACGCCGTGGCGGCGGTGCTTGCGCCGGAGTTCCAGATCGTCCGCGACAACGGCGTCGCCTATGACCGCGACCAGTACCTTGCCAGCGACCTGCCGAAGATCGCCGCGCCACCGCCGATCGGCGAGCTGGTCGCGACCGGCGCGGGCGACGTGATGGTCGTCCGCTACGTCCTGACCATCGACGCGACCGTCAACGGGGCCGCCATGCAGGCAAGGGCGCCACGGCTGACGGTATTTCGGCGGGTCGACGGGGCGTGGCTGGTCTCGGCCCACGCCAACTTCGCCGCGATCGGCCAATAAGGCCGTATCCGGACACGCTGCGGCGGGTCTTCGGATCGGCGGGGCGATGGGGTAGGTTTGTCGACCAGAGAGAAGGTGCAGCCCGTGTCAAATCCTGTCCCGGTCCACGAGTCTGCCGCGATCCACCATCTGAGGAACGCGCCCGACCAGCCCCATAACCCCGGCATCCCGTTCGATGCGGAGCCGGTGGCCGGCGTGCGCGTCAACCTTTCGGCGGTGGAGCGCCGTGCCGCGACGCTGCCCACGCGGCGCACGGTGAAGAAGGCCTATCAGGCGGCCTGGCTGGTCAAGGCGCTGCAGTGCATCGACCTGACGACGCTTTCCGGCGATGACACCGAGGGCCGCGTGCGCCGGCTTTGCGCCAAGGCGCGCCATCCGCTGAGACCCGACATCCAGGAAGGGCTGGGGCTCGCCGACCGGCGGATCACCACCGGCGCGGTCTGCGTCTATCACCGCTTCGTCGCCACGGCGAAGGCGGCGCTGCAAGGCTCCGATATCCCGGTGGCGGCCGTCTCGACGGCATTTCCCGCCGGCCTGGCGCCGTTCAAGACGCGGCTGGAAGAGATCAGGGCATCGGTTGCCGACGGTGCCGACGAAATCGACATCGTCATCACCCGCGAGCACGTGCTCAGGGGCAACTGGCAGGCGCTCTATGACGAGGTGAAGGCGTTCAAGGAAGCCTGCGGGGGAGCGCATATGAAGGCGATCCTCGGCACCGGCGACCTCAAGACACTGCGCAATGTCGGCCGCGCCTCGCTGGTGGCGATGATGGCCGGCACCGACTTCATCAAGACCTCGACCGGCAAGGAAGGCGTCAATGCGACGCTGCCGGTGGCGCTGGTGATGGTGCGGGCGATCCGCGCCTATCGCGAGATGACCGGCAATGTCGTCGGCTTCAAGCCGGCCGGCGGCATCTCCACCGCCAAGGACGTCATGAGCTTCCAGTTCGTGATGAAGGAGGAGCTCGGCAATAACTGGCTGCAGCCGGGCCTCTTCCGCATCGGCGCCTCGTCGCTGCTCGCCGATATCGAGCGCCAGCTCGAATATTACGTCACCGGCCGCTACGCCTCGTTCGAACATCACGCGCTGGCGTGATGGCGGAGGGTACGACCGCGCCACCGTCGCATGTCCGGCGGCTGCTGATCGCGGCACGCGAAGGGCTTTCGCCCTGGGATGCGACGCCGGCGGAACGGCTCATCGATGTCGCCCGCCAGTGCGGCGCTGCCGAAGTCGCCGAAGCGATCGACGAGATCGCGGCGCTGTCGCGCGAACGCGCCGAAGTGCCGGAGTGGGACGGCGACGCCAGCGCCGATATCGGCAAGGCGCAGGAGACCTATGCCGCCATTCTCGGGCAGGTGGACGGTGCTCTGCTGCCGGCGGTCGCCAGAGGGCTCAACCACACTGATGCCGAAACCCGGCGTTGGGTGGTGCTGGCGCTGGAGAAGCATGGGGCGCCCGCGCGGCCGCTTCTGCAAGCGGCGCTCAAGGCAGAAACGGACGAAGGCCTGCGCCAGTGGATGGCGGAGGCGCTCGGCCGGCTGGGCGGCTGAGGTGTGTTGGACCTGTTGACAACAGCCGGGGCATGATGGTATTTACTCCAACATGCCGGCCGAGCTGCTGCTCCGTGAACGTTTTCAACTGGCTGACGATGCGTTTGCTGAACTACGGATTTGGCGTGTTCCCGTGAACGTTCGCGGCTCGGCACACGATTACAAATATTCGCTCGCCTATGTCGTCGCCGGGGAGTGCGTGCTGCGCTACGACAACGAGGCAGGCAAGGGCGACCATCGCCACCGCGGCGGCCGGGAGGCGATATACCGGTTCACGACGCCGGAGCGGCTGCTGGCGGACTTCTGGTCGGATGTCGACCAATGGAGACGACAATGAATCAGGTCACGCTGTCGGTCGCCACGCGCGAGGATATCAACCGGCGCGCACTTGCCGCCTTTGAAGGCAAGGAGCAAGGGGCGCATATTACCTTTGCCAGCGTCGAGCTTCTCTGGCGGACGCTGACGGCGAAGCGGTGGGAGCTTCTGAAGGCGATGACCGGCCAGGGACCGATGTCGATCCGCGAAGCGGCGCGTCGCGTCGGTCGCGATGTCAAGGCGGTGCACGGCGACGTCCATGCGCTGCTTGCTGCCGGTGTGCTCGACCGCGACGATGACGGCCGGGTCGTCTTTCCGTTCGATGCCGTGCGCGTCGATTTCGTGCTCAATGCGGCGTGAGGGAGCGAAGCCATGTCGGTCGCTGAAATCCTCGACACAATGGACTACGGGCCGGCGCCCGAGAGCGACACCGAGGCGCGCGCCTGGATCGCGAAGCATGGCGACGGCGCCAAGCTATTCATCGGCGGCGCCTGGGTGGCGCCGCAGTCGGGCGAGTGGCTGGAGACCCACGACCCCTCTACCGATGCGCTCATCATGCGCGTGGCGCGCGCCGACGAACGCGACGTCGATGCGGCGGTCCAGGCGGCGCGCAAGGCGCAGGGGCCGTGGTCGCGGCTGCCCGGCCACGAACGGGCGAAATACCTCTACGCCATCGCCCGGCTGATCCAGCGCCACAGCCGGCTGTTTGCGGTGGTCGAAGCCATCGACAACGGCAAGCCGATCCGCGAGACGCGCGACATCGACATTCCGTTGGTGGCGCGGCACTTCTACCACCACGCCGGCTGGGCCGAGCTGATGGACACCGAACTCGCCGACCGCATGGCGGTGGGCGTCTGCGGCCAGATCATCCCATGGAACTTCCCGCTGCTGATGGCCGCCTGGAAGATCGCCCCGGCGATCGCGCTCGGCAACACCAGTATTCTCAAGCCGGCCAAGTTCACGCCGCTGTCGGCGCTGCTCTTCGCCGAGATCTGCGAGATGGCCGGGCTGCCCAAGGGTGTCGTCAATGTGATCACCGGCGATGGCGCCACCGGCGAGATGCTGGTCAAGCATCCGGGCGTCGACAAGATCGCCTTCACCGGCTCGACCGAGGTCGGCCGCCGCATCCGCGAGCTGACCGCCGGCTCCGGCAAGTCGCTGACGCTCGAGCTCGGCGGCAAATCGCCCTTCATCGTCTTCGACGATGCCGACCTCGATTCGGCGGTGGAAGGCGTGGTCGACGCCATCTGGTTCAACCAGGGCCAGGTGTGCTGCGCTGGGTCGCGCCTGCTGGTACAGGAAGGCATCCACGATGCCTTCGTTGCCAAGATCAAGGCGCGGCTGGAGACGCTGCGCGTCGGCGCCCCGCTCGACAAGGCGATCGACGTCGGCGCCATCGTCTCGCCGATCCAGCTCGAGCGCATCCGCAAGCTCGTCGCCCAGGGCGTCGCCGAGGGGGCGCAGGTGTTCCAGGGGAGCGCGCCGCTACCCGCCACCGGCTGCTATTTCCCGCCCACCCTGATGACCAATGTCGAGCCGGCTTCGACCGTGGCGCGGGTGGAGATCTTCGGGCCGGTCGTGGTCGAGATGACCTTCCGCACGCCGGAGGAGGCGGTGCAGCTTGCCAACAATACCGAATACGGGCTCGCCGCCAGCGTCTGGTCGGAATCGATCAATCTGGCGCTCGACATCGCGCCCAAGCTCAAATGCGGCGTGGTGTGGGTGAACTCGACCAACCTGTTCGACGCATCCTCGGGCTTCGGCGGCTACAAGGAATCCGGCTATGGCCGCGAGGGCGGGCGCGAGGGCGTCGCCGCCTACACCAAGCCGCGCTGGATGAAATCGGCGCGGCGGCTCGCCGAGAGCGCGCCGGTCAAGCCGGAGATGGGGCTGGAACTGGTCGGTGGCGGCATCGACCGCACCGCCAAGATGTATATCGGCGGCAAGCAGGCGCGGCCTGACGGCGGCACTTCGCGCGGCGTTGCCTCGCCGGCCGGCAAGCTCGTCGGCGAGGTCGGCGAGGGCAACCGCAAGGACATCCGCAACGCGGTCGAGGCGGCGCGCAAGATCGCGCCGAAATGGGCGGCGACGACGCGAGCACAATCGCGCGCAGATCCTCTACTACATCGCCGAAAACCTCGATGCGCGGGCGGCCGAGTTCGCCGACCGGCTGCGCCTCCTGCGCGGCGTCAAGAGCGCCAAGACGCGGCTCGAAGTGGATGCCGCCATCCATCGCCTGTTCCAGTGGGGGGCGTGGGCCGACAAATATGAGGGCGCGGTGCATCGCCCGCCCTTCCGCGGTCTGGCGCTGGCCATGAACGAGCCGGTGGGCGTCGTCGGCATCGCCTGTCCGGAGGAGCCGGGGCTGCTTGCCTTCGTCTCGCTGATGGGGGCGGCGATCGCCGCCGGCAATGCGGTGGTCATGCTGCCGTCGGAGGCGCAGGCGCTGATCGCCACCGACCTCTATCAGGTGCTCGACACCTCCGACGTGCCGGGCGGCGTGGTCAACATCGTCACCGGTGACAAGCACGCTTTGGCGATGGAGCTTGCCAGGCACGATGCGGTCGACGCGCTCTGGTATTTCGGCAATCAGGAGGGCGCGGCGGCGCTGGAGGCGGCGGCGGCCGGCAACCTCAAGCAGACCTGGTGCGAGACGGTGAAGCGCGATTGGGACGATGCGGGCGTGGGCGGCGGCCGCGACATGCTGGCGCACGCCACCCAGGTCAAGAACATCTGGATCCCCTACGGGGAGTGACAGGTCCGCTACGGCGGTGACGATCGCGCCTATTCCGCCATCGCCATGGCCGGCTCCGGCTCCTTGGCCTGCTGGCGAGCGCCGCCGGCGGGCGATCCAAGTTTCTTGTAGCGGAGCAGAAGCAGCAGCGGCAGGGCGGCCAGCGTGATCACCATCATCGCCCTGAAGTCGTCGAGATAGGCGATCATCAGCGACTGCTGCGTGACCAGGCCGTCGAGCTGGGCCGCGGTCTGTGCGCCGCCCGGCGTCGTCAGCAGCGCCGGGCTCAGGCCGAGCGCCGGCAGGTTCTGGCTGAACAGGGTGATCTGGGCGGCGAGGTCGGCATGGTTGGTCTGCATGTTGGAGGTCAGCAGCGCCGCCATGATCGAGATGCCGATGGCCGATCCGATATTGCGGACGAGGTTGAACAGGCCGGAAGCCTCGGTCCTGAGCTGCGGATCGAGCGTCTGGAAGGCGACGGTCGACAGCGGCACGAAGACGAAGCCGAGGCCGAAACCCTGGACGACGCCGGAGGTGATCAGCGGCCAGTAGTCCATGCCGATGTCGAAGGCGGTCATCTGGTAGAGCGAGAAGGCGGTCATCGACAGGCCGAAGCCGACCAGCAGGCGCGGGTCGACCTTGCCGACCAGGCGGCCGACGACCATCATCGCGGCCATGGTGCCGAGCCCGCGCGGCGCCAGCACCAGGCCGACGGTGACGATCGGATAGCCCATCAGGTTCTGCAGCATGGGCGGCAGCAGCGCCATGGTGGCGAGCAGCACGACGCCGATGACGAAGATCAGGACCAGCGCCGAGGTGAAGTTGCGGTCGATGAACAGGCGCCGGTCGAGAAACGGCTCGTGGTGGGTCAAGGTGTGGACCAGGAACATCCAGGCGCCGGCGATGGCGAGGCCGAGCTCGAACAGGACTTCAGGTGACGAGAACCAGTCGAGCTCGGAGCCGCGGTCGAGCATGATCTGCAAGGCGCCGACGGCCAGAGCGAGGAAGCCGAAGCCGACGAAATCGAACTTGCGGAAGCGGCGCACCGTATCCGGCATGAACAGAAGGACGCCGGTTAGCGCGGCCAGCCCGACCGGCACGTTGATGTAGAACACCCAGCGCCAGTTGAAATTGTCGGTCAGGTAGGCACCAATGACCGGGCCGATGATCGGCGCGACCATGATGCCCATGCCCCACACGGCCATCGCCTGGCCGTGACGCTCGCGCGGGTTGATGTCGAGGATGACCGACTGCGACAGCGGCGCCAGCGCGGCGCCGAAGGCGCCCTGCATGACGCGGAACAGCACCATCTCCTCGAGACCCAGCGCGGTGCCGCACAGCGCCGAGGAGGCGACGAAACCGGCGACGCAGATGGCGAACAGCCGCTTGCGGCCGATATTGTCAGACAGCCAGCCGGTGATCGGCGTCATGATCGCCTGGGCGACGATATAGGAGGTCAGCACCCAGGTGACGGTTTGCTGATCGGCGCCCAGGCTCGCCTGCATATGGGGCAGGGCGACGTTGGCGATCGTCATGTCGAGGATCACCATGATCATGGCGATCATCACCGCGGCGGTGATCAGGCCGCGGTGCTTGACCTCCTTGAATGGCTGGCCGTGTGCGTCGGTGCCGCTCATCGCTACCGCTCGGGATTTCGCAGGCTACTTCGCCGCCGTCTTCGTCGGCGTGCTCTCGGTGTCGACCTTGACATAGGCGCTGAGGCCGATGCGCATCGACACGCCGGGATCGGGGTTGTCGAAGCGGATGCGCACCGGCACGCGCTGGACGACCTTGACCCAGTTGCCGGTGGCGTTCTGCGCCGGCAGCAGCGAGAATTCCGAGCCGGTGCCGGCACCGACGCTGGCAACCTGGCCCTCGAAGGTGTGGCCGGGATAGGCGTCGATCTCAACGGTCGCCGTCTGGCCGGGTTGCATGTTGGCCAGCTCGGTTTCCTTGAAGTTGGCCTCAATCCACGTCGAATCGGTCTCGACCAGGCTCATCACCGCAACCGACGGGGTGAGGTACTGGCCGACCAGCATGCGATTGGCCTGGGCGACGACGCCGGCGGCGGGCGCGCGCACCTCGGTGTTCTTGAGGTCGAGCGCGGCCTGCTCGCGCTTGGCCAGCGCCGCAAGGACGAGCGGATGCTCGTCGGTCTCGATGTCGGGGTTGCCGCCGAGCGTGGACAGCGCGGAGGCGACGTTCTGCTTGGCCTGCGACAACGCCTGCTCGGCGGCGTGGGCGGCGTTCTGCGCCTGGTCGAAATTCGCCTGGGTCGAAACGCCCTTGGCCAACAGGTCCTTCTGACGCTGCAGGCTCTTGGCCTGGTAGTCGTTGTTGTCCTCGGCCGCCTTCAGCGCGGACAGCGCCTGCTGATAGGTCGCGCGATACTGCGCCACCTGAAGGCGGGCCGTGGCGAGCGCCGCATTGGCCTGGTCGAGCGCGATCTTGAAGGGCTGCGGGTCGATGCGGAAGAGGAGATCGCCGGCGGCGACCTGCTGGTTCTCGCCGGCGTCGACCTCGACGATCCGCCCGGACACGTCGGCGTAGACGGTCACGCGATCCTGCTGGACATAGGCATTGTCGGTCGCGACATAGCGCCCGCCGGACAGCCAGAAATAGCCGCCGACGAGGATCAGCAGGAGCGGGACCGCCGCCATGACGAGATAGCGGCGGATATTACGGCGCGGCTTCGGACGCGGAGCATCCGGCGCGACGCCGGCCGGCGCTTCGGGCTGCGGAGCGTTTGGATTTCCCCCATCGGCACTCATGAGGTGACGCCTTCTGTGTTGCGAGCATGATCGGTATGGGCGGCGCGGGCAGCCGCGCTTGCGGGCTGGTCCGCAGTATGAACGAGGTTGGCGCGGATTCGTGTCAGGACACCGACGACCAGGTCGATTTCTTCGTCGCTGATGCCTGTCAGCACATTATCGTAACAGGAACTAGCGACGCTCTTGAATTTGTCGACCAGCGGGCGCGCGGCCTCGGTCAGGTACAGGCGCTTGATGCGCCGGTCGGTGGGATCGGGTCGCCGTTCGATGAGGGCGGCCGTTTCCATGCGGTCGATCTGGCGCGAAAGCGTGATCGGCTCCATGTCCATCATTTCCGCCAGTGTTGCCTGGTGGAGCGGCTCCTCGTTGAGCTTCTCGGCGCGGAACACGGCGGAAAGCACGCGCCACTGGGCGCTGGTCAGGCCAATCGATTGCGCCTGCTGGTCGATGCGGCGACGCAAGAGACGACCGACGTCGTGGACCAAGAGCCCGATGCCCTTGGCGGGAGGCATATGTTGGTTTTGCATGGCCGAGATATTATAAGCAAACTCATTATAATCAAGCTTGCATATTGTCAGAGCAGCCATGCGGTAAACGAAAGGCTAACGGCCTCGTCGCCCGCGAATTTCGGGGGCGGGTGCTGAGGTCGCCGCCGCAGGCGGCCCGTGAAGGACGGGTCTCAGGGGACCGAGGGCCGCCGGATCAAGGGCCTGGAGCGCACCGCACCATGAGGGTAGCGGAGCGGCGGCAAAGACGCTATCGATCCGGCCAATTCCCAAGGGGTCGCGGTTCCGGCGACGCCGCACCATCTAGACGATGCCATGAACGACACAGCCACGCCGGCCACCGCCAAGACCGTCTATCCGCCCGCCGAGCCGAGCCCCAGCTTTCCGCGTATCGAGGAGGCGATCGGCGCGGCCTGGGAGGCCGAGAAGACCTTCCAGAAGTCGATCGAGCGGCGGCGCGAGGAGGGGGCGCCGGAATTCGTCTTTTATGACGGGCCGCCCTTCGCCAACGGCCTGCCGCACTACGGGCACATCGTCACCGGCTTCGTGAAGGACATGGTGCCGCGCTACCAGACCATGCGCGGCAACATGGTCGAGCGCCGTTTCGGCTGGGACTGCCACGGCCTGCCGGCAGAGCTGCATTCGGAGAAGGAGCTCAACCTCAACGGCCGGCAGGACATCCTCAAATACGGCCTGGCGCGCTTCAACGAGCATTGCCGCACGTCGATCATGCAGTTCCGCAGCGACTGGGAGTATTACGTCAACCGCTCGGCGCGCTGGGTCGATTTCGACAACGACTACCGCACCATGGACCTCTCCTACATGGAGAGCACCATCTGGGCCTTCAAACAGCTTTGGGACAAGGGGCTGGTCTATGAGGGCTACCGCGTCGTGCCTTATTCATGGGCGGCACAGACGCCGCTGTCGCAATCGGAGACGCGCCTCGACGATTCCTATCGCGCCCGCCAGGACCCGGCACTGACCGTCGGATTCCTGCTCGATCCGCAGAAGGATGGGGGCGACACCAATACGCGGCTGCTGGCGTGGACGACGACGCCGTGGACACTGCCCTCCAATGTCGGCCTGGCGGTGGCGCCCGATGCCGACTATGCGGTGATGGAGAAGGACGGCGCGCGGGTGATCCTCGCCGAAAGCTCGGTGGAAGCCTATGCGCCGGAGCTGGAGGGCTACCGTCCTGTCGGCGCGATGAAGGGCGCCGAGCTGATCGGGCGCACCTACGAGCCGCTCTTTCCTTTCTTCGCGCATGAAAAGGACAATGGCGGCTTCCGCGTCATCGCCGGCGATTTCATCGAGATGGGCGAGGGCACCGGCGTCGTCCACATCGCGCCGGCCTTCGGCGAGGACGACCTGAATGTCGGACGCAAGGAAGGGCTGCCGGTGGTCGACCCGGTCGATCTTGCCGGCAACTTCACCGGCGAGACGCCGCCCTATGCCGGGCAGAACGTGTTCGAGGCCAACAAGCCGATCATCCGCGACCTCAAGGAAGCGGGCGTCGTCTTCCGCCACGAGACCTACGACCACAACTATCCGCATTGCTGGCGCACCGACCAGCCGCTGATCTACAAGGCGATGCCCTCCTGGTACGTCGCGGTGACCAAGTTCCGCGACCGCATGGTGGAGCTCAACAAGGACATCACCTGGATGCCGGCGCATGTGCGCGACGGCATCTTCGGCAACTGGCTGGCCAATGCGCACGACTGGAACATCAGCCGCAACCGCTTCTGGGGGGCGCCGATCCCGGTGTGGAAGTCGGACGATCCGAACTATCCGCGCACCGACGTCTATGGCTCGCTGGATGAGCTGGAGCGCGATTTCGGGGTCAGGCCGACCGACCTGCACCGGCCTTATGTCGACGAGCTGACGCGCCCCAATCCCGACGACCCGACGGGCAAGTCGACCATGCGCCGCGTCGGCGACGTGCTCGACTGCTGGTTCGAATCAGGCTCGATGCCCTTCTGCCAGGTGCACTACCCGTTCGAGAACAAGGAATGGTTCGACAGCCATTTCCCGGGCGACTTCATCGTCGAATATGTCGGGCAGACGCGCGGCTGGTTCTACACGCTGATGGTGATGTCGACGGCGCTGTTCGACTGCGCGCCGTTCCGCTCGGCGATCGGCCACGGCATCGTTCTCGACGAGACCAAGCAGAAGCTGTCGAAGCGGCTGAAGAACTATCCCGACCCGGTCGAGATGTTCAACACCTACGGCGCCGACGCGCTCAGATGGTACATGATGTCGTCGCCGCTGATGTCGGGCGGCGACCTCGCCATGCCCAAGGACGGCAAGGCGATCGGCGAGGCGGTGCGCTCGGTGATGCTGCCGATCTGGAACGCCTATTCGTTCTTCACGCTCTACGCCAATATCGACGGCATCAAGGGCAAGCTGATCACCTCGGCCGAGGCCGAACTCGACCGCTACATCCTCGGCAAGACGGCCGAGCTGGTGCGCTCGGTCGAGACGGCGATGGACCGGCTCGACCTCGCCGGCGGCTGCAACGCGCTGCCGCCCTTCATCGAGGCGCTCAACAACTGGTACATCCGCCGCAGCAGAGACCGCTTCTGGAGATCCGAAAAGGACGCCGACAAGACGGCGGCCTATGACACGCTCTACACGGTGCTGGTGACGCTGATGCGCGTGATGGCGCCGTTCCTGCCCTATCTCACCGACCACATCCACCGGGCGCTGGCGGACGGCAAGAGCGTGCATCTGGAGGACTGGCCGGACGCATCGGCCTTTGTGGTCGATGCCGGTCTGGTCCAGCGCATGGATCTGGCGCGGGCGGTGTGTTCCGCGGCGGCCTCGGTGCGCACCGCCAAGAACCTGCGCAACCGCCTGCCGCTGTCGACGCTGACCATCGCCCATCCGGGCCATGCGATCCTGGCGCCGCTGGTCGACGTCATCGCCGAGGAGGCGAACGTCAAGCACGTCGCCTTCGCCGACGACCCGTCCGCCTTCGGCGCGGAAGTGCTGGTGGTCAATCCGCGGATCGTGGGAAAACGCCTTGGCCCGGCGATGAAGGCGGTGCTGGCTGCCGCAAAAGCGGGCCAGTGGACGCGGCTCGACGATGGCGCTGCGGAGGTCGCCGGCGAGCGCATCGAGCCGAACGAATACGAGGTGCGCTTTCAGCCTCGGGAAGGTATCGCCGCGGCGCCCTTCGACGGCAATGCCGGCGTGGTGGTGCTCGATGCGCACGTGACGCCGGAACTGGAACGCGAAGGTCTGGCGCGCGACTTCATCCGCCTGGTTCAGGTGGCGCGCAAGGATGCCGGCTTCAATGTCGCCGACCGCATCGCCATCGCGGTCAAGGCGGGGCCGGTGGGGATGGAAGCCATCGACGCGCATCTGGATACGGTGAAGAGCGAGACGCTGGCCGTTTCGCTCGACCGTGCCGATGCGCCGGCCGGCAGCCTGTCGGACGGCAAGCTCGGCGACGAGCCGATCGTCATCGGGGTGAGGGTGGCGGGCTGAAGCGCGGCAGGTTCTGCTCGCCGCTGATCTGGCGCTTGCAGCGCAATTCTGGAGAAGTGACAGGCGGCCCGAGGGCCGCCTGCCGTGTCGCTAGCTAAAACCAGGCACCCGAGGAGGGCGACCCGCCGGAGGGAATGCTGCAGCCGCACCCCTGGCCCTTGTAGCCACCGTGCCGATGGATCTTGTGGTGGGACTTGACCTTGTGGCTGCGGGACTTGGTCCTGTGATGGGCGGACTTGCCCTTGTGATCGCCACCGGACTTGCCGTACTTGCCGCCAGGCTTGCCATGTGACTGGCCCTGCGGCTTGCCATGGGTCTGGCCCTGCGGCTTGCCATGGGTCTGGCCCTGCGGCTTGCCATGGGTCTGGCCCTGCGGCTTGCCATGGGTCTGGCCCTGCGGCTTGCCATGGGTCTGGCCCTGCGGCTTGCCATGGGTCTGGCCCTGCGGCTTGCCATGGGTCTGGCCCTGCGGCTTGCCATGGGTCTGGCCCTGCGGCTTGCCATGGGTCTGGCCCTGCGGCTTGCCATGGGTCTGGCCCTGCGGCTTGCCATGGGTCTGGCCCTGCGGCTGGCCATAGGTCTGGCCCTGCGGCTTGCCATGGGTCTGGCCCTGCGGCTTGCCATGGGTCTGGCCCTGCGGCTCGCCATGGGTCCTGGCCCTGCGGCTGGCCATAGGTCTGGCCCTGCGGCTTGCCATGGGTCTGGCCCTGCGGCTCGCCATAGGTCTGGCCCTGCGGCTTGCCATGGGTCTGGCCCTGCGGCTTGCCATGGGTCTGGCCCTGCGGCTTGCCATGGGTCTGGCCCTGCGGCTTGCCATAGGTCTGGCCCTGCGGCTTGCCATGGGTCTGGCCCTGCGGCTTGCCATAGGTCTGGCCCTGCGGCTTGCCATGGGTCTGGCCCTGCGGCTTGCCATAGGTCTGGCCCTGCGGCTTGCCGTGGGTCTGGCCATGCGGCTTGAAGTGCGGCTTGAAGTGCGGCTTGAAGTGCGGCTTGAAATGCGGCTTGATGCGGCTTGTACGGCATGTCTTGCGGTCCCAGTGGCAGACCTCCTTGGGGGGCTCCTTCGGCGTATAGCTCACCAGATTTGAGCCGGCGCCCGAAAGGGCCGGGCACTGGCATTCCGCCTTGTTCCAGGCATTGTTGGCGGCACAATAGCCACTGAGAATTTTGACGTTGGTTGCCCCGCACTCGGCGATGGCGTTTGCAGCTTGCGTTGATAGCGTCGCGGCACTCGCTGCGATAGCTGACGACGCAATTAGAAAGACTGCGGCGTGCGCCGGCAGCCGGAACGCTCTCCATTTACTGAACATCTGCAGGTCTTCCCTCGAAAGTGCATCCGCGGGGCCTCTACCGCCTGCAAGAGGGAGTTTTTATTCCAATTTTCTTCAATTCAAGGCGTTTCTACATGCCTGTTAAAGCTTAGTTAACGAATAGAATTTCGGCTTTGTTAGTCTTTACGACGTGGCTACTCGTTAATTATGATTTTCTTAAACATGAAGCTGACAACTTGTGGAAAATACCGGGCGCCGAAGAAGGACCAAGGTGAGGAGGGCGCCGACGACTATCGTCGGTTGTCGTCCGATGTGGCACCAACCGTGGAAAACCCCCGTATTCCGGGGCTGCGTAGGCAATTGATTCGTTTGCGCCTGTCAAGGCGGGCGCGCGCACGACGATGCTGTGCGCGCGCGGCCGGCCTGGATGCGTGGCCAGAACCGGGTGTGACGGGCTGGTTGAGACGATAGCGTCTCAGATGGCGCCTTCGCCTTCGGCGACTTCGATCGGGCTCGGCGGGATGGGCGTCGAGCGGCCGAAGCGGCCGAGCGTATCGCGGCGGATGAAGAGGATCGCCATGGCGACCAGTGCAGACAGGGCGGAAACGGTGAAGGTCGTCTGCGGCCCGGCCAGTTCGGCGATCTTGGGCGCGGCATAGGGCGCGATGACGCCGGCGAACCAGCGCACGAAATTGTAGCCGGCCGAGGCGACCGGGCGTGGCGCATCGGAGACTTCCAGGGCCATCTCCGTATAGACCGTGTTGTTGATCCCCATGAGCGCACCGGAGAGCACGACAGCGGCGACGATCCAGGCCGGCGAGCCGAAGGCGATGACCATGAGCAGGCCGGCGAAGAGCACCAGGCAGGCGCCGGCCAGCATCACCTCGCTGAAGCGTGCCTGCAGACGCGGCGCCACCAGCACCGAGAAGACGGCAAGCAGGATGCCCCAGCCGCAGAAGATGAGGCCAACCGTGTGCGGCGACATCATCAACACGAAGGGCGCGAAGGCGAGCACGGTGAAGAAGGCGTAGTTATAGAAGAGGGCGCTGACGGCGGTGGTGAGCAGGCCGCCGTGGCTGAGGGCGCGCAGCGGATCGGCGAGCGACGTCTTGCGCTCCGGCTTGGGCTGATGCGGCAGGAAGACAGCGACGGCGATGAAGCCGATCGCCATCAGCGTGGCCGTTCCATAGAACGGATAGCGCCAGGACATGTCGCCGAGCGCGGCGCCGAGCAGGGGGCCGAGCGAGATGCCGAGACCGAGCGCGGCCTCGTAGAGGAGGATGGCGAGATAGCTGCCGCCGCTCGCCGCTGCGACGATGACGGAGAGGGCGGTGGCGACGAACAGGGCATTGCCGAGCCCCCAGCCGGCGCGGAAAGCGACAAGCGTGGGAATCGAGTTGGCCGTGCCTGACAGGCCAGCAAAGACGACGATGAGCACCGCCCCGACAAGCAGTGTGGCGCGGCCGCCGATGCGGGTGGAGACGTAGCCGGTGATCAGCATCATCACCGAAGTGACGGCGAAATAGCTGGTAAACAGCAGCGACACCTGGCTCGGCGTGGCGTCGAGCCCGCGGGCGATGGACACCAGGATCGGATCGACCAGGCCAATGCTCATGAAGCCGACCATGGCGGCGAAGGCGGTGGCCCAGACGGATTTCGGCTGGCGGAAGAAGCTGGCTTTCTCGGACATGCGTGGACCTGGAGATGGACAGAAAGAGAGGCGGCCGCGATACGCAGCGGCCGCCAGTCGTGTGGATTTTCATTCTTCTTATTATCTGTATGATACAGATATAAGCACAGTCGCCTGAGCGCAAGGGGGGATGCGCGGCCCGGCGGCGGGGAGGATCGTTCGGATGGTCAAGACGAAGGCGGGGGAGAAGGACCGCCAGGAGACCGACGCGGCGGCGGTGGAGCGCGAACTGATGTTCCTCAACCGCACGCTGGAGGCGCTGCAGCGCAAGCGCCGCTATCCACTGGAGCGGGCCGAGTTCCTCATCCTGCGCACGCTTGGCGAAGGTGGCGCGGTCACGGTGGGCGGGCTGGCCAGGGTGCTGCTGCTCGACGATTCCACCATGACGCGGCAGATCGCGGCGCTGGTCCGCAAGGGGCTGGTGGCGCGGACGCCGAACCCGGCCGACCGCCGCGCCGGGCTGATCGCAGCAACGGCGAAGGGCGCGAGGCTGATGCGGGACATGCTGGCGCTTCGCCGCGAGCGCGTCGCGCGCTACATCGGCGACTGGCGTCCGGAGGAGCGCGAATCCTTCGGCCGGCTGCTCGGCCGGTTCAATGCGCGCCTGGTGGAGACGCTCGGCGACGAGCCGGGGAGCCTCAGTGGCCGGTCCAGACGAAGCGGGCCGGTTCGTCGGGAACCGTGAAGCAGTCGCCGCCGACGATGTACCACTGGCGGCCGATGCGCTGCGCATCGAAGGCGAGTTCCTGGCCGGGGTAGAGATGCGTCGCGTATTTCTCCGAGGCAAGCAGTCCGGCAACCATGGCGCCGGTGTCGGTTCCGTCCGGAAGGTTGCCCCTCAGCAGCTCGACGCCGAGGGCGAATTCGATGTCGGGGATCGTGTTGAAGGCCACCGGCTCCGCCGCGCGGTTGTCGATGATGAACGGTACCGAGACGCCGGCCTCCTGCGGGTCGGGATCGCAGGGATGGGTCGGCACGACCGTCAGGCCGCTGTCGATCAGCATGTCGCGGGCCTTCCCGGTGATGCCGGGCCTGATGCGCTCCAGCCGGACGAAGGTTTCGGCGAGCGGCTCGCGTGTGTTTCCCCCGGCGGGCCGGAACTCGCGCCTCAGCGCGGCGACGACATCGGCGAAGTCCTGGCCGGAAACGAGATCATCGGCGAGCGCGGCAATCTTGAACTGGAACCAGGCATAGTTGAGCGCGCCCATGGCGTAGTAGATGTCGTCGAAGTCGACCAGCGCGGTGTAGCGGCCGAAATCGGTGAAGCGCGGCGGCACGCCGTTCAGCAGGCCGGCGAATTCGGGCCGCTCGGCGCGCACATAGGCGGCCAGGAAGGCGTTGGCGACCAGCTCGTTGACCCAGTAGTTGTTGCTCCAGATGCCGGTCTGGCTGGCGATGACGTGTCCGATCTCGTGGAAGGTGAGGGCGGCGTTCAGACCGACCGGCTCCAGGTCCCACTGGTCGAAGCCGGGGTGCCTGTCGATGCGGTCGGGCATGACGACGAGGCCGGTGGTGATTTCGGCGTGGGGCGAGGGATAGGGGATGACCTGGGAGACCTTCGCCCAGTCTTCCTCGCTGAGCACGGCCATGACGAGGTGGCCGGTCCAGCCGGTCTTGTCGCGATACCAGCCGACGGCGTGCTCCAGCGCGTCGGCATAGAGGTTCGCCGCCGCCTCGGCGGCGGGCGAATAGCGCAGCTCGATCGCGCCGGAGCGAACCGGCAGATCGAGCGCCATCAGGTGGGCGAAATCGGTCTGGCCATCCCCGGCCACCGCCGCGTGTGCGCCGAGCGCCGCGACGGCCCCGACGATCCAGCGCAGCGCACGCATGCGGGCCGGTCTACTTGCGGCGATCGACCAGCGTCCAGCTTGCCGGGACGAGGAGCGCCGCCAGGGCGACCTTGAGTGCGTCGCCCAACAGGAAGGGCGCTACGCCGCCGGCGAAGGCCTTGGTCATGCCGATGCCGGCGGCGCCGTTCGGCAACTGGGCGAACCAGGCGAGCCAGGCGAAGCCCATGGCGAACTGCACGATGATGGCGACCAGCATCGCCGCGCCGAGACGGACCGGCGAACGGTCCCAGCCGCGGTCGGCGGCGAAGCCGACGATGGCCGCGACCAGCAGCCAGCTCATGATGAAGCCGGCCGTCGGCCCCAGCATGTAGAGCGGACCGGCGACGGCCGGCGGCGTGTTGGTGAAGACCGGCAGGCCGAGCATGCCTTCGGCGATGTAGGCGAGGACCGTTGCCACAGCGAGGCGCGAGCCATAGGCGGCGCCGATAAGCAGCACGGCAAGCGTCTGCAGGGTCATGGGCACCGGCCAGAAGGGCACCTTGACCTTGGCGGCGATGGCGAGGATCGCGGTGCCGACGATCACCAGAACAACGGCCTGTGCGACACGGTTGAAACCGCGCGGCCAGACGGCGGTGGCAAGGGCACGGGACGGGCTGATCGACGACATGGCATGACCCCGGAGAAGGCAGGAAAACGACCCCGAAGCTATACGGATATTCGTTGGCGGCAACAAGCGCGCGAACCGACACCGCCGAAGTGCCGTGACCGGCGTGCGCGCGCCCGGATTCCGCCGCGCTGCCTCCGGGCTGCCTGCCGGCGGAAATATGCCGCAGGCTTGCCATCTGGGCGTTTTGGAGTCATATCTTCAGAGTTCGGGCACTGTATCCCGGAGACTGGACAAACGCGCGGGGGAAATTCTCCGCGGAACTTGGGATTACCCTGGCCGTCTTGATAAGACGCTTTGCTTCCTTTCCCCGATCAGAAAGCTGCCGACGACCGCGGGCGTAGACACGCGCCTATTGTGACCACCAGGGAAAAGGACTTCCCCATGCGCCAGACTGGCACCGTAAAATTCTTCAATTCCTCCAAGGGCTTCGGCTTCATCAAGCCGGACGGCGGCAGCAAGGACGTGTTCGTCCATGTGAGCGCCCTCGAGCAGGCCGGCATCAGCCATCTCGCCGATGGCCAGCAGGTCTCTTTCGAGGTTGAGCCGGACAAGATGGGCAAGGGCCCGAAGGCCGTTCGCCTCGAGCTGGTCTAGCCCTCTGCTGCCGGCCAGGTGCCGGCATGATGCACTGATCAAGAACGCCGTCGGCCCGTGCCGGCGGCGTTCCGCGTTTCGGGGGGAGGTTCGCATTGAGGGGGGATCGAGCCGGCCAGTTGGCGCTCTCACCCCCTCACCCTGTCCCTCTCCCCGCCGGGGCGAGGGGACGGATACGTCAGGTGCTTGTGTTGCGAGGGGACTGAGTGCCGCTTTCGGCGCGCATCGCGCCCGTGAGACCGGCGCCCAAGAATCAGGAAAGGCGCCGTTCGGGTTGCCCCAACCGACGCCTCCCTGATCGTTCGCCTGCCTAACAGCGCCCTTACCCGAAGGTCAGGCACCATCGGCAGCGAGCCGATGTGTGATCTGCGTGGCGCTCCCATCGCTGGGAACTTCCGCCGACCACCCGGAACGTCACCTCTCGGTGTCGCTCCGTCCGGAACTTGGCCTTGCGGCTTCCTCCCGGACCACGTTCCAACTCATACGACGCATTGCTGCGCCCATGAGCCTTTCCGTGGCGCCGCGGGGCATCCGGCTTTTCCAGGTTTGCACCCAGCGCCGGCGCGGTTCCGCAGGATCCAATCTCAGACGTTCGACTTAGCCCTTGCCGAACTCGATCAACTCCCTACGCGGTATGAGGATGATGCGCCTTGCCCGGTGTTTGCGAAAGCGCGGAGTCCCGCTCCTGGGATTTCAGTGGATAACGGGGAGAGCCATGGCGATGACAGTCGATTGCGCTGGCGTTTTTGAGCGACTCGTTCCGGTTCCCCTCTGACGAAGAAAAATTCTAATCTGACGGCGAGCCTGCGGTGGTGCGGGCGAACGCGAGGAGGCCGGCATGACCCACGAACCGTTCGTCCCCGAGGGCAAGCTCGGCGCGACCCTGCCGGCTGCACACCAGCCCTGTCCGGCAAAGGCACGGCCCTATGTGCTTGCCGCCGCGATCATCGCCTCGGCCATGGCCTTCATCGATTCCACCGTGGTCGGCATCGCCGTGCCGGCCATCCAGAAGGATCTGGCCGCCGACATTGTCGCCATGCAATGGGTGGCAAACGGCTATCTCCTGATGCTGGGAGCGCTGATCCTGGTCGGCGGCGGGCTCGGCGACCGCATCGGCCGCCGCCGCGTCTTCCTCTATGGCATCGTCGTCTTCACCGCCGCCTCGCTGCTCTGCGCGCTGGCGCCCAGCGCTGCGCTGCTGATCGCCGCGCGCGCGCTCCAGGGCGTCGGCGCTGCGCTGCTGGTGCCGCAGAGCCTGGCGATCATCTCCGCCAACTTTCCCAAGGACATTCGCGGCAAGGCGATCGGCACCTGGGCCGCGGCCTCCGCGGTGACCACGGCGCTGGGACCGCCGATCGGCGGCTTCCTCATCGACCTTCTGTCGTGGCGCGCCGCCTTCTGGATCAACCTGCCGCTGGCGGCGATCGCGCTGGTGCTGACCTGGCGGTACGTTCCCGAGAGCCGCGACGAAGGCGAGGAGGGGCCGATCGACTGGCCGGGCGCGGCGATTGCCGTCGCCGCCTTCGCTGCCCTGACCTACGGCCTCAGCGCCATTTCGGAGGGGCAGGTGAGCGCCGTGGTGATCGCCGCGGCGATCGTGGCGGGGCTGATCGGCCTCGCCGTCTATCTGATGGTCGAGCGGCGCGCCGCCAATCCGATCACGCCGCCGGCGCTGTTCCGCTCGAAGATCTTCACCAGCGTCAACATCGTCACCGTGTTCCTCTATGGCGCGCTCTCCGGCGTGCTCTTCCTGGTGCCCTTCGATCTCCTCAACCGGCGCGGCCTCTCCGCCGCCACCACCGGGCTCATCATGCTGCCCTTCGGTCTCATCATCGGGGTGCTGTCGCGCTATACCGGCGCGCTTGCCGACACCTACGGGCCGCGCTTCTTCCTGGTCGCCGGTCCGCTGCTGGTGGCGGCCGGTTCGCTCGGCTTCGCACTCAACATTCCCGATCTGTGGGCGGGCGTGGTGCTGCCGATCGTGCTCATCGGCGTCGGCATGGCGCTCGCCGCCTCGCCGCTCACCACGGCGGTGATGAACGCGGTGCCCGACGGCAAGTCGGGCGCGGCGTCCGGCATCAGCAATGCGGCAAGCCGGCTTTCCGGCGTCTTCGCCATCGCCATCTTCGGCGCCACCGCCGGCGTCGTCTTCGGCTGGACCGCGCCGGCCACGGCGCGCTTCGGCGTCGTCCCGCCACCTGGCGATCCGGCGCGCGACGTCATCGTCAACGCGTTCCTCTCGGCCTATTCGGCGGCGATGATCTTCGGTGCGCTGTGGTGTCTTATTGCGGCAGCCGTCTCTTTCGTCACCTTGAAGGGCACCGCGCCGCCGAAGAAACAGAAGGCGGCACAGGCGGCAGCAACGGAAGGGTGATCATGCGGGGCGTGTTGACGGTCCTCATTCTTTTCGCCGGGATAGCCAGCGCAGTAGCCGAACCGGCGATGGTGACCCGGAATGTGCCTTACGGCGATCTCAAACGCCAGGCGCTCGATCTCTACATGCCGGCGGTGCTGGCGGAGGACGCGCCGGCGCTGGTGTTCTTCTATGGCGGCAGCTGGCAGAGGGGGGACAGGAAGGATCTGAAGGCGACGGCGGAGTCGCTGGTGGCTGCCGGCATGATCGTCGCGGTCCCCGATTACCGCCTCTATCCGCAGGTGGTCTTCCCGGCCTTCGTCGAGGACTGTGCCGCGGCGGTGGCCCGCGTCCGGGCGCTGCTCGACGACATGGGCGGAAACCATCCGCTGTTCATCGGTGGTCATTCGGCCGGCGCCTTCAATGCCGCGCTGCTTGCCGCCGACGAGCGCTATCTGACCGCCGCAGGCGTGCCCCCGGACGCGGTCGCCGGCTATGTGCTCCTCTCCGGGCCCTACAACATGAGCGACAGTCGCAAGGCGCCCTATCCCCGGCTTTTCCCCATGGCGGCGCGCGACCGCACCGACGTCAACGCCTTCATCGACGGCAGCGAACCGCCCATGCTGCTGATGACGGTCGATGCCGACAGGACCGTGACGCCGCTGAGTACCGACCGCCTTGCCCGCACGGTGATGGTCCATGGCGGGCGGGCGGTGGTGGCGACCTACAAGGGCAGCGACCACATGGCGACGTTCCGCGGGTTGAGCCGTCCGGATTCGGCGGTGCGCAAGGATCTGGCGGCCTTCATCGCCGCGGTGGCGGCGGAGTGACAACGGAAAACGGCCGGAGCGGGGGGTCGCTCCGGCCGTCGGGCAGCCACGGGGTCAGACGTAGCTGGCGATCTCGTCGAAGGCCAGCCGCGGGCTGCGCGGAAACAGCTTGCTGTGGTCGCCGTAGCCGATGTTGACCAGCACGTTCGACTTGATCGACGTGCCGGCGAAGAATTCCGCGTCGACCTTGTCCTTGTCGAAGCCGCCCATGGGGCCCGTGTCGAGCCCGACGGCGCGCAACGCCAGGATCAGATAGGCGAGTTGGAGCGTGCCGTTCTGGCCGGCGGTCGCGGACGCCGCGTCGGCGTTGTTGGCGAACATCGGACGCACGTCCATGTGCGGGAACAGCCGCGGCAGGTGGTCGTGGAAGGCGAGGTCGTGGCCGACGATGGCAGTGACCGGCGCCGACATGGTCTTGTCCACATTGCCGGGCGACAAAGCCGGCTTGAGCCGTGCCTTGGCTTCCTCGCTCTCGACGAAGATCACGCGGAAGGGCGACGCATTGACGGCCGTCGGGCCGAGCTTGGCCAGCTCCACGGCCTCTTCGAGAAGGGCACGCGGCACCGGCTTGTCCAGCCAGCCGTTATGGGTGCGGGCCTGGCGGAAGAGCTGGTCGAGCGCCGCGGCGCTGAGGTGCCCGTTGGCGGCTCCGGCCGGCTCGAATGCCCTCTGATTGACGATCTGGTTCATGGCTTCCCTCGTCTGAAAAACTGGACCCCGTGTCCGTGACCGGTATTTGGGGAGGCCCTTGCATCAGGAAAATCGGCCAAATATTGTTAGTATCCATCAGATGGGGTGATCGAACATGCTCGATACCATGACCCTCGACCAGCTGAGGGCGCTGGAAGCGGTCGCCGAAACCGGCAGCTTTTCGGCCGCTGCACGCCGGCTCGGGCGGGTCCAGTCGGCGATCAGCCAGTCCATCCAGGCGCTTGAAACCAGCCTCGGGGTGGTGCTCTTCGACCGCTCGGGCAAGGTGCCGCAGCTCAACGACACCGGCCGCGTCGTGCTCGACGATGCGCGCAACCTGCTGCGCGGCGCCGAGGCGCTGAAGGCGCGGGCGGAGAGCATTGCGGAGGCGATCGAGCCGGAGCTGACCCTTGCCGTGGAGAGCATGTTTCCGATGAACGTGCTCACCGACGCGTTGAGGGCGCTGCAGGTGCGCTTTCCGCTCCTGCCGGTGACCGTCTACACGGAAGCGCTGGGCGGCGGCGAACAGCGGCTGCGCGAGGGGGCGGCGCGTATCGCATTCTATCCGCCCAACGCGGTGATGACGGAGAACCGGGAGTCGGAGTTCGTCGTCACCATCCCGACCGTGCCGGTGGTGGCGGCGGATCATCCGCTCGCCCACGAACCGGCGCCGCTATCGCGCGGCGTGCTGGAGCGACAGGTGCAACTGGTGCTCACCGATCGCTCGCCGGTGAGCGCCGGGTTCAGTGCCGGCATTGTCAGCCACCGCACGTGGCGCTTCGCCGATCTCAACACGCGGCTGGAATTCCTGCTCGGCGGCTTCGGCTGGTGCAATATGCCGCTGCCGGCGGTGTTCGAGCACATCCAGGCGGGGCGGCTGAAGGTGCTCGACATCGCCCAGCACAATGCGCCCGAGTTCCGCATCCACGCCGTCTATCCGCGCGGGCGTGCGCCGGGAAAGGCGGGGCGCTGGCTGATCGACGAGATGCGGACGCGCGCCGCGGCTTGCGCGGCGCCGCTGGCCGAAGCCAAGGCGGCCGTCGATGTGTCGGCGCAGGCGGAGGCCGACGGCAGCGGGGTGTAGCGGGGTTACGTATTCTTCTCCAGAAACACCCTGATGCGCTCGATGGCGCGTTCGATGTTCTCCGCCGAATTGGCGTAGGAGAGGCGCAGATACCCCTCGCCGAGGATGCCGAAATCGGGGCCGCCAATGGTGGCGACGCCAGCCTCTTCGAGAAGCGCGGTGGCGAGCGGCTTGGCCTTGTAGCCGGTCCCGGAAATGTTGGGGAAGGCGTAGAAGGCGCCCTTCGGCGTGGCGCAGCTGACGCCGGGGAGCGCGTTCATTCCCTCGACCACCAGCCGCCGCCGTTTGTCGAACGCGGCGACCATGGCGGCAATCGAATCCTGCGGCCCGGTCAGCGCCGCCAGGCCGGCATATTGGGCGGCGGCGTTGACGCACGACCAGGCGTTGACCGCGAGCTTGCGGACGTGGTCGTAGAGCGGCGCCGGCCACACCGAATAGCCCATGCGCCAGCCGGTCATGGCATAGGTCTTCGACCAGCCGTCGAGCAGGATGAGGCGGTCGCGAATCTCCGGATAGCTCAGCAGCGAGACGTGCTCCAGGCCGTCATAGGTCATCTGCCCGTAGATCTCGTCGGAGAGGATGGCGACGCCGGGGAAGCGGGCGAGGCCGGCGACGAGTGCGTCGATCTCCGCCTTCGGCGTGACGCCGCCGGTCGGATTGGCCGGCGAATTGAGGATCATCAGCCGCGTCTCACGCGTGATCAGCGAGAGCGTCTCCTCGGCCGAGAAGGCGAAGGCGTTTTCCTCGCGGATCGGAATCGGCACCGGCCGCGCACCGGTGAACTCGATCATCGAGCGATAGATGGGAAAGCCGGGGTCGGGATAGAGGATGTCGGCGCCGGGCTCGCCGAACATCAGGATCGCGGCGAACATGGTGACCTTGCCGCCGGGCACGACGATTACCCGGTCGGGCGACACATCGACACCGAGACGGCGATGGATGTCGGCGGCGACCGCCTCGCGCAGCGGCAGGATGCCGGTTGCCGGCGTGTAGCCGTGGTGGCCGTCGCGCAGCGCCTTCACCGCCGCCTCGACGATGTGGTCGGGCGTGCGGAAGTCCGGCTGGCCAATGCCGAGATTGATGATGTCCTTGCCCTCGGCCGCAAGCGCGGTCGCCCGGGCGAGAACCGCGAAGGCGTTCTCTTCGCCGATGCGATCGAACCCGGCGATGGTATGGAGCACGGCGTTTCCCGTCCCGTTGTCGTTGATTTGGCCGGGAGATTAGGCGCATAAAACCGACGAAATCAAACCCGTTCGGGTGACCATCCGGCGCCGCGGTGGGACGGGGGAGGATCCATGACGACGGTTTCTGAAAAACGCCGGGTCTTCCGGGCGCTACACGCGAGCGGCTGTTTCGTAATGCCCAACCCGTGGGATGTCGGCACGGCACGCTATCTGCAGCACCTCGGGTTCAAGGCGCTGGCGACGACCAGCTCGGGGGCCGCGTGGAGCCTCGGCCATGCCGATGGCGAGGTGCCGCTGGAGGCGATGCTCGACCACATCCGCACGATCGCGGAGGCAAGCGATGTGCCGCTCAATGCCGATTTCATGAACGGATACGGCGATTCGCCGGATGCGGTGGGCGAGAGCGTTCGCCGCTGCCTGGCGACCGGCGCGGCCGCCGTCTCGATCGAGGATCAGATTCCGCGGCAAAAGGCGCTGTACGACCTCGACCAGGCGGTCGACCGCATGCGGGCCGCGCGCGCGGCGATCGACGCGGATGGCGGCGAAGCTCTGCTGGTCGGGCGCTCGGAAGGCTTCGTCATCGGCCTTCCCGATCCGCTCAAGGAAACCATCCGCCGTCTTGTCGCCTTCGCCGAGGCCGGCGCCGATTGCCTCTATGCGCCGCACCTGAAAACCGCGGACCAGATCGCGGCGATCGTCAAGGCGGTCGCGCCCAAGCCGGTCAACGTGCTCGCCATCGGTCTCGGCGGGCTGACCGTCGCCGCTCTCGCCGAGCTCGGCGTGCGGCGCATCAGCGTCGGCGGCGTCATGGCGCGCATGGCGTGGGCCGGCCTCATGAAGTCGGCAAGGGAAATCGCCGATGCGGGCACGTTCACCGCCTTCGCCGATGCGGCGTCCGGTGCTGAGCTTGACCGGCTGTTCGCGGCCGCGCCGGAGCGGGGGCGCCATGACTGAGACAATCGACGGTTTGCCGATCGGCGACGTGGTCGATGCGACGCCGGCGATGCGGCCCGAGGCGGTGCGCCTCGACGGCCGCTTCTGCCGGGTCGAGAAGCTCGATCTCGTCCGTCACGGGGAATCCCTGTGGCAGGGGCTGCACGGGCACGACCAGCTGTGGACCTATATGGGCTACGGCCCGTTCCCCGACGAGACGTCCTTCCTGCGCTGGATCGAGGAACGCGTGGTGCTGCTCGACCCGCTCTCCCTTGCCGTGGTCGACAAGACACGCGATCGCGCGGTGGGTATCGTCGCGCTGATGGAGATCCGCCCGGCGATGGGCGTCATCGAAATGGGCAACGTCGTCTACACGCCGCTGTTGCAGCGCACGCCCGTGGCGACCGAAGCGCAGTATCTGCTGGCGCGCCACGTCTTCGACGATCTCGGCTACCGGCGCTACGAGTGGAAGTGCAATGATCTGAACGCGGCGTCGCGGCAGGCGGCCGAGCGCCTCGGCTTCGTCTATGAGGGCACGTTCCGCCGGCACATGATCGTCAAGGGCCGCAACCGCGATACCGCATGGTATGCGATGACCGACGGCGAATGGCCGGCGGTGAAGGCGGCCTTCGAGGCGTGGCTGGCGCCGGAGAATTTCGACGAAGCGGGCCGGCAGAAGCGCGGGCTCGCGGAATTCAGGAACTGAAGGAAACCGGACGCATGGACAGATTGAAGGGCAAGCGCGCGCTGCTGACCGCTTGCGGCGCGGGCATCGGCCAGGCAACGGCAAAGCTCTTTGCGGCGGAGGGCGCCCATGTGATCGCCACCGACCTCAAGCCCGAACTGATGGCCGACCTCAAGGACCACGGCGTTGCCGAGACCCATGCGCTCAATGTGCGCGACACGGCGGCCGTGCGCGCCCTGGCGGAGAAGATCGGTCCGGTTGACGTGCTGTTCAATTGCGCCGGCTTCGTCCATCACGGCACGGTGCTGACCGCGACGGAGGAGGATTTCGACTTCTCCTTCGACCTCAACGTCAAGGCGATGCACCGCACGATCAGCGCTTTCCTGCCGGGGATGCTCGACAAGGGGGGCGGCGCGATCGTCAACATGTCGTCGGTCGCCTCGTCGGTGGTGGGCGTACCGAATCGCTACCTCTACGGGGCCTCCAAGGCGGCGGTCATCGGGCTCACCAAGGCCGTGGCCAAGGATTTCGTCGGCCAGGGCATACGCGTCAATGCCATCTGCCCGGGCACCGTGCAGTCGCCGTCGCTCGACGGGCGCATCGCCGATCAGGCGAAGGCGCAGGGCAAGTCGATCGAGGAGATCCGCCAGTCCTTTGTCGACCGCCAGCCGATGGGGCGCGTGGGCAAGGCGGAAGAGATCGCTGCGCTTGTGGTCTACCTCGCCTCGGACGAGGCGGCCTACACCACCGGCCAGGTCCACGTCATCGACGGTGGCTGGTCGATATAGGGGCGGCAGGGGTTCATCATGCACATTCTCATCATCGGTGCTGCCGGCATGGTCGGCGCCAAGCTCACGGCGCGGTTGATCGCCGACGGCAGCCTTGCCGGCAAGGCCATCGACAGGCTGAGCCTCGTCGACTGGGTCGAGCCGGTGCTGCCGGCTGACGCGCCTTTCCAAATCGATACGCAGGACCTCGATCTTGCCGCGCCCGGCGTGGCGGAGGCGCTGGTCGCCCCGCGCCCGGACGTGATCTTTCATCTCGCGGCCGTCGTCTCGGGCGAGGCGGAAGCCGATTTCGACAAGGGCTACCGGGTCAATCTCGACGGTACGCGGCTGCTCTTCGAAGCGATCCGCAAGGCCGGCGACGGCTATTGCCCGAAGGTCGTGTTCACCTCGTCGCTGGCCGTGTTCGGAGCGCCGTTTCCCGACGCCATCGGCGACGAGTTCTTCGTCACGCCGCTCACCTCTTACGGCACGCAGAAGGCGATGAGCGAACTGCTGCTTGCCGACTATACGCGGCGCGGCTTCATGGATGGCGTCGGCATCCGCCTGCCGACCATCTGCGTTCGCCCCGGCAAACCCAACAAGGCGGCCTCGGGCTTCTTTTCCGGCATCATCCGCGAACCGCTCAATGGCCAGGAGGCGGTCCTGCCGGTCGGTGAGGACGTGCGCCACTGGGTTGCCAGCCCACGATCGGCGGTGGGCTTCCTCATTCATGGCGCGGAACTGGATGGCGAAAAGCTCGGGCCCCGGCGTAACCTCTCCATGCCGGGCGTTTCGGTGACGGTGGGCGAGCAGATCGAAGCCCTGCGCAAGGTGGCGGGCAAGGCGGTGGCAGCGCGCATCCGCCATGAGCCCGACCCGGTGATCATGGGCATCGTCGGCGGATGGGCGCCGGCCTACGTCCCCGAGCGGGCGCTGGCGCTGGGCTTCCGCGCCGAGAGCAGCTTCGAGGAGATCATCCGCGCCCACATCGAGGACGAACGCGGCGGAACCTGGGTGAAGTAGGGCGGCGGGCGTGCCCCGCTTCAATCCTCATGGTGAGGAGCGAGCGCAGCGAGCCTCGAACCACGAGGCCCATCCTTCGAGGCCCGCCCTTCGGCGGGCACCTCAGGATGAGGGCTGGCTTGCTGCTGGCGTCAACCCTTCGCCTTCCACGGCGTTTCCGGCACCGGGGTCAGCGGTTTGCCGGCGGCGAACCAGCTCGTGAGGTTGTCGACGCAGAGCTGGCCCATGGCGTCGCGGGTATGGACCGACGCCGAGCCGACATGGGGCAGCAGAACGGCGTTGTCGAGCGCCATCAGCTCGGCCGGCACGTTGGGCTCGTCGGCGAACACGTCGAGACCGGCGGCGTGAATCGTGCCGTCCTTCAGCGCGGCGATCAGCGCTGCCTCGTCGACGACGCTGCCGCGCCCGACATTGACGAAGACGCCGCGCGCCCCGAGCGCCCTGAACACACTGGCGTCGATCAGCTTCTCGGTATGGCGGTTGCCGGGCAGCACGCTGATCAGCGTGTCGACGTCCTTCGCCATGCGGGCGATGTCGGGGTAATGGCGGTAGGCAATGTCCTCGCGCTTGGTGCGGTTGTGATAGACGACCGGAACCCGCATGGCGTCGAGCCGGCGGGCGATGGCGAGGCCGATGCGCCCGAGGCCGGCGATGCCGACCGTGCGGTCGCGCAGGGTCGCCGGCGTCAGGCGATAGGGGCCCTCGACCGGCCACTTGCCGGCGTGCAGGTGGCGCTCCGCGGCGGAGAGTTCGCGCACCGTCATCAGCAGGAGGCCGAGCGTGGTGTCGGCGACCTCCTCGGTGAGCACGTCCGGCGTATTGGTGACGATGACGCCCTGCGCCGCACAGGTGGCGAGGTCGATGCCGTCATAGCCGACGCCGAAATTGGCAATGATTTCGAGCTGGGGCAGGCTTTTGATCAAAGCGCCGTCGATGGCGAAATGGCCGCCACGGGCAATACCGCGGGTGCGCGCCGCCACTGCCGGCGGAATCGTCTCGCCGTGGCTTGGCCGATGGACGGCGAAGGTCTCGTCGAGCGAGCCTTGCGTCTTTGCCGGCAGGTCGCCGGCAGCAATCACGTCGATCTTGGGCAAATGGGTGCCTCCCGGAGGATGGGGGAAGGAGTTTAGCCGCGCGCGGCGCGGCCGCAAGGGCCGGTGGCCTTCCCGGTCAGCGGTCGCGGCGGACGCGTTCGCGATAGAGGGCGTAGAGGCCGCTGGCGACGATCAGGGCGGCGCCGATCAGCGTGGCGGAACCGGGGACATCGCCGAAGACGAGATAGCCGAGCACGATCATCCAGATCAACTGCGTGTAGTTGAAAGGCGCCAGCACCGTCGGTGGTGCATCGCGGTGGGCGACGATCAGAAACCAGTGGCCGACGCCGCCGGCAATGCCGGTGCCGACCAGCGCCGCGGCGACCAGCCAGGTCGGCGGCGCGACGCCGACGGACGGCAGGACGGGCGTCAACGCAACGGTGGCCAGCGCCGCGGAATAGACGAGCATCCCGGCGGGGCTGTCGCTGGTCGAAAGGACGCGGGTGGAGAGGGAATAGCCGGCGTAGCAGAGCGCGCCGCCGAGGGAAAAGAGAACCGCCGGATTGAACTGCGAAGGCTCGGGCTGAATGACGATGAGCACGCCGATGAAGCCGACGGCGACGGCGGCCCAGCGTCGCGGACCCGGCCATTCGCCGAGGACCGGGCCGGCGAGCGCGGTGGCCAGCAGCGGGCCGGCGAACATGATCGATGCGGTGACGGCCAGGGGCAGATAACGGATGGCGAAGAAGTTCAGAACAGTGGTGACGAGGAGGAAGGAAGCGCGCCAGAACTGCAGCCAGGGCCGCCGTGTGGCGTAGTCCGACCAGTGCCGCCACGGCCGCAACACCACCACGGCGATGACCAGATTGACGGCATAGCGGACCCAGGCGATCTCGAGCGACGGCACGCCGCGGGCGGCGGCATATTTGGCCATGGTGTCGAGCAGGGCGAAGCAGAAGACGGCGGCCAGGATCAACGCGATGCCGCGCACGCGCACGGCCGTCTCCTCGGGGGTGAGCTGCGGATGGTGTGCGCTCACAGTCGGCATTCTGCCGGCGCGAGATGCGCGGGCGAGCGTGCGTCCTCAATAGGTGGCACGGCCGCCCGAAATGTCGAAGGTGAAGCCGGTGGTGAAGGAACACTCGTCCGACACCATGAAGGCGACGGTCGCGGCGATCTCCTCGACGGTGACGAAGCGGCCGCGCGGGATCTTCGACAGCATGTAGTCGATGTGGGCCTGGGTCAGCTGTTCGAGGATGCGGGTGTCGGCGGTCACCGGGGCGATGGCGTTGACCGAGATGTTATTGCCGGCGGTCTCCTTGGCCAGCGACTTGGTGAGCGCGATGACGCCGGCCTTCGACGCCGAATAGGGCGAGGCGGTGGGGTTGCCCTCCTTGCCCGCGATGGAGGCGACGTTGGCGATGCGGCCGTAGTTGCGCGCAATCATGTCGCCGACGAAGGCGTGGCAGCAGAGGAACTGGCTGCGCAGATTGATGCGCATGACGCGATCCCATTCGTCGACGGGGCAGTCGGCGACGGTGGCGTTGCGGCCGGCGATGCCGGCATTGTTGACCAGAATGTCTACGGGCCCGAGCGCCTGAAGCGTTTCGGCCCTGGCGCGGTCCACCTGGGTCTCGTCGGAGACGTCGACGCCGAGCGCGACGACCTTGCCGCGCGCCGACAGCGCACCGGCGGTTTCCTTGGCGAGCGTCATGTCCTGGTCCCACAGGGCAACGGCGGCGCCGCCGTCGATGAGGCGCTCGGCCACCGCCCGGCCAATGCCCTGAGCGCCGCCGGTGACGACCGCGACGCGGTTAGCGAAATCGAACGTGATCGGCACGGGAAACCTGCTGGCTGGATCGCAACTGCGCCGATGGTAGTGCGGCGCCGGGAGGGAGGCAATTGCGGCAAGCGGGCGATGTTGCCGGCTCAGCTTGCCACGGCGGCCTCGTCGCTGTCGCCGTCGTCACTGTCGGCGTCGGCCAAGTGGCTTTCCTTCGCCGCGCCAAGATTGCGCTCGACCTGGCGCAGCAGCTTGCGCAGGCGCTTGCGGTCCTTGTCGTCGATGCCGGCAAGCGCCGTCTTCTCGATGCGCTTCCACAGCTTGTCGATCTGGACGATGGCGTCGCGCCCGCGCTCGGTGAGGAAGACCTGGGCCTGTCTTCCGTCACCAGGTGCGGCGCGGCGCTCGACGTAGTCCTGGGCGGCAAGCCGGCTGATCATCTTGGTGACCGTCGGCGGCTGGACGCCGAGGGTGGCGGCAAGGTCGCTCATCGACATCCCGTCCGCCGTCGACAGCGCCTTGAGCAGGGCATCCTGGCCGGAATGGAGGTTGATGCGGGACAGCTGACTCCCCGCCCGCACCCGGTAGGCGTGTGCCGCCTGGGCGAGCCGGTGCGTGATCGTGCGGCGGTGATCGAACCCCATGAATTTAGGGGCCTAAACAATAAATATGAACTCTGTATGACGGTCGTCGATCGAGAGACGGCGCCTGTCGACGGCTCACAATGACCGCATCTCGCGCGCCACCCGATCGAGGAAGGCAGTGCGGTCCGTCTCGCTGTTGCGGTTCATGTCGTGGAGGGCGATGTAGCGGGTCTTGACCAGCGGGTGGCAGACGGCGCGCACGGCCCGCGTGACGACCTTCTTCGGCGGGTCGCCCATCAGCCAGGTGCGCCAGCGGTCGCCGCCATAGGTGACGATCGCGGCAAGCTTGCGGATGTTGTGGAGGTTCGGCCAGGTGCGTCCGTTGGCGAGTTTGAAGGAGACGCCGGGCAGGAAGACGCGGTCGAAAAAGCCCTTGAGGATCGCCGGATAGCCGTAGTTCCACACCGGGAAACTGAGGACCAGGGCCTCCGCGTTGCGCACGCGGTCGACATAGTCCTGGACCGGTCCCGTGCAGACCTCCGTGTCGTGATAGTTCAGCCGCTCCTCGCGCGAGAGCACCGGATTGAATCCCTCGGCATAGAGGTCGCAATCGTCGACCGCGTGGCCGGCGGCCTCGAGGGTGTCGACGATGGTGCGATGGGCGGCCGCGGCGAAGCTGGTCTCGACCGGGTGGGCGAAGAGGACAAGCGTGCGCATGGACGGCGCGTCTATTCCGCCGCGGTCTGCTGGAGGCCGGGGAAGAGATAGACCTTGTCGGAGTTCAGATCGAAATCCGGATTCTCCCAGGCGATCATCTTGCCGGGGTTGAGCAGGCCCCTGGGGTCGGCCTCCTGCTTGAAGGCGAGCTGCACCGCGTCGGTCTTCTTCATGCCACCTTCCTCCAGCGTGTAGCGGTGCGGATTGAAGATGTTGACGCCGTTATCCTCGTGGATCCTGACCAGCTCCTCCAGCCGCTCGTCGCTGGTGTAGCGCACCATGGGCAGGCCGGCGGCGGTAACTTTGCCGTCGAAGCGGATGAATTCGAGATGGCCCGGCATTTCGTCGCCGAGCAGCCTGGTCATCGTCTCGATGGTCTTCAGGTGGTCGGGGAAGCGGTGCTGGGTCTGCAGATAGGTGACGGTCGGGTCGACGCGCAGCGCCCTCAGCGTCGTGTGGTTCCAGGCGAGCTCATAGACCGGCGGCAGGCCCTTCTTCTCCTCCGCCGTCGCGGTATCGGCGCGGAAGAGGATTTCGGCCTTTTCGCGTTTCGCCAGCGCCAGGAAGGGCGACAGCGCCTGCGCCGCGACCATGAGCAGGACAACGGAGTGCTCGCGGCGGAAGAACTTCTGGTGACGCAGGAAATAGTCGTGAGGCACGGGCGCCGCGACGGTCGCGATCTCCTTGAACAGCAGCCCGTCCTCGTTGCCGATGAGATCGGCGAAGCGCACGGCATCCATGTAGTCGTCGTAGCCGACGATCACGTCGATCCAGTCGTGCGCCGCGTCGAGCGGCACCTCGACCTCGGTGATGATGCCATTGGTGCCGTAGGCATGCATGACCTTGAGCAGGTCCCAGCCCTCAATCTGCAGAACGCGCGGCTCGGCTTCCATGGTGACGATGCGCATGCCGAGCACATTGCCGATGTTGCGCAGGCCGCCCCAGTTGATCGAGCCGACGCCGCCCGAGCCGCCGGCGATGAAGCCGGCAAGCGTTGCGGTGGCGGCGGTCGAGGGGTGCATGCGCAGCTCCTGCCGGCTGTCGGCGCGCGTCTCCTTGTCCAGCCTGGCAATGACGGCGCCGGGCTCGGCGACGACGCGGCCGGGGGCAATGGTCCTGACCGCGTTCATGTCGGCGAGGCTGAGCACGACGCCGCCGGAAAGCGGCATGGCCTGGCCGTAATTGCCGGTGCCGGTGCCGCGCGGGGTTACCGGCACGCCGAGCGCGTAGCAGGCTTTCAGCACGCGCATGACCTCGGCTTCGTTCTTCGGCGAAACGATGAGGTCGCCGGTGACGTGGTCGAGCTGGCGCTTGAGCACCGGTGAGTACCAGTAGAAGTCGCGGCTCTTCTGCTTGACGATGGCCGGATGATCCTCGACCCGAATGCCGTCGAGCGCCTGTTTGAGGCCGTCGATGTCGTAGGCGCTCATTTTCTCACCATGATGTCGTCGAGTTCCCGATAGTCGGGAAGCGTGCGGTCGATGGCTTCGCCGGCGCGCAGGACCGTGCGGTCGGCCTGCGGACGGGCGAGGAGTTCGGTGAAGGTGCGGGCGCGGAAGAGCACCAGATCGGCGGGGCCGCCGGCGGCGATAACGCCACGATCCGGCCGGCCGATGATCCCGGCGGCGCCACCGGCGACGGCGGCCGGCCAGGCGCCGAAGGGATGGTCGAAATGGGCGATGCGCACCGCCTCGCGGAAGACCTCGACCATGTCGAGATCGCCATAGGCATAGAAGGGGTCGCGGGTGTTGTCGGAGGCGACGGCCACCGGCACGCCGCGCTGGGTGAACTCGTGCAGCAGGGTGATGCCGCGCCAGCGCGGCGTGCGGCCGGCGACGCGGTCCTGCAGATACATGTTGCACATGGGCAGCGAGACGACGGCGATGCCGGCTTCGGCGACGCGGGCCAGCGTCTCTTGCGCTTCCTTGTCGGGCTGGACGGCAAGCGAACAGCAATGGCCGCAGACGATCCGGCCCGGAAAGTGGAGCTTGAGCGCCGTATCGGCGATGACGCGCAGCGAGCGGGCCTCGGGGTCGCTGGTCTCGTCGACGTGGAAATCGAGGTCGAGACCGCGCTCGGCGGCGCGCGTCATCATCTTTTCGATCAGCGCGGCGAGATCCGGAATCATGAAGGTGACGGCGCCGAGAACGCCGCCATGCGTAGCGACGGTATCGACGATCTCGTCGGCATAGGCTTCGTCGGCGAAATGATCGATGGCGAAGATCGATACCGCCTGAAGGTCGATGCGCCCCGCCCATTTCTCGCGCATCCTGGCGAAGACCGGCCAGGTCTCGCGGTGCTGCGGCGGTCCGGAATCGAGGTGGGTGCGGATGAGCGCGGTGCCATGGGCATAGGCGGCGCGCAGTGCGAAATCCATGCGGCGCTCGAGATCGTGCGGGCGCCAGTGCATCTCGCGGTCGGCGGCCACCGCCTCCAGCGCGCCGGCAAAGGTGCCGTCGGGATTGCGACGGCGCGGCCAGATGTGGCCCTTGTCGAGATGGGTGTGCATGTCGACGAAGCACGGCCAGACCATGCCGCGGTCGAGGTCGAGCCTGGGCAGTTGCGTGCGGCGGCCGGGCGGGTCGATGCGCTCGATGGCGCCGTTGCGGACGGTGATGTCGGCGGCGACGAGGCCGTCCGTGTCGGGCGTGGCGGCAAAGCCGTCGAGGAGCACCGCCGGCAGGGTGGCATTGGCGAGCACGAAGCGCGGTGCGCGTGGAACTTTCGCAAAGCCTTTGGCCATGTCCTCCTTGTGCTCCCCCTAGTTCTCTCGGCGCACGGCGCTTTCGTGCCACTTCCTGAGGAGCAGGTGGGAGACCAGGCTGGTGGCAAAGAAGATCAGCACGCCGGTAAAGGAGAGCAGCAGGAGAGCGGCGAAGAGGCGCGGGATGTTCAGCCGGAACTGCGATTCGAGCAGGCGGAAGGCGAGGCCGGAGCCGGCACCGGCGGAGCCGGCGGCAAATTCGGCGACGACCGCGGCAATCAGGGCGAGGCCGCCGGCGATCCTGAGACCGGCGAGGAAATAGGGGAGCGCGTTCGGCAGCTTGAGCAGGATAAGCGTCTGCCAGCGGTTGGCGCCGTAGAGCTCGAACAGGTTGAGCAGATTGTGGTCGGTCGAGCGCAGCCCCTGCGTGGTGTTGGAGAGCACCGGGAAGAAGGCGACGAGCCACGCGCAGATCAGGAGCGCCGTCTGGGTGTTCGGCGTGTAGATCAGGATCAGCGGCGCGATGGCGACGATCGGCGTCACCTGCAGGATGACGGCGTAAGGGTAGAGCGCCAGCTCGATCCATTTCGACTGGGCCATGAGGATGGCCAGCGTCACGCCGCCGACCAGCGCGATGGCGAGCGCCAGGAAGGTGATCTTGAGGGTGACCAGCAGGGCCGGCAGCAGGATCGGGTAGTCGGTGCCGAAGGCCTGGGCGATCCTGAGCGGGCTCGGCAGGATGTAGTGCGGCACATGGGCGGCGTCGACATAGACCTGCCAGACGACGATCAGCAGAACCAGCATGGCCACCGGCACCGCGATGCGCGCAGAGCGTTCGCCGAGGCTTTCGACCGGCGGCGGCCGCGGCGCCTCGTCCTCGCCCTGGTGCAGGGGCGCGGTAACCAGATCGGGCTTTTCGGCTTCGAGTGTCGTCATTGCGGTCAGTGGGTCGCTTCGATGGCGCCGTGCAGGGCTTCCGAGGTGCGCCGGCAATAATCGTTGTAGACGGACGAGGTGCGGAACTCCTCCTCGCGCGGATAGGAGGCGTCGATGGCGATATCCTGCACGACCCGCCCCGGTCGCGCCGCCATCACGACGATACGGCTCGACAGATAGACCGATTCGAAAACCGAATGGGTGACGAAGATCACCGTCCAGCCGAACGTCTCCCACAAATGGAGCAGGTCGTTGTTGAGCTTGAAGCGGGTGATCTCGTCGAGCGCGGCAAAGGGCTCGTCCATGAGCAGCAGCTTCGGCTTGGTAATGAGGGCGCGGGCGATGGAGACGCGCATCTTCATGCCGCCCGACAGTTCGCGGGGATAGGAATTGGCGAACTTGTCGAGACCGACCATGTGGAGGGCCTCCATGACGCGGTCGTGCGCCGCCGCCCTGGAGATGCGCTGCAGGCGCAGCGGCAGCCAGACATTGGCGAAGACCGTGCCCCACGGCATCAGGGTCGGCTCCTGGAAAACGAAGCCGATCTCCTTCTGCGGGTGGCCCTCGGCGTCGTAATGGTCGGCCGACGGCCAGTCGATGGTGCCCGAGGTGGTCTCGCCGAGGCCGGCGATCATCCTGAGCACCGTCGACTTGCCGCAGCCGGAGGGGCCGAGCAGGCTGACGAATTCGCCCTGGCCGATATCGAGCGACATGTTCTGCAGGGCGACGGTGCCGTTGGAAAACGTCTTGGAGACGCCGCGCAGCGACACCAGAGGTCGGCTCCCGCGGCGCGGCGCGGGAGGCTCGATGTCGCGCGGCATGACAGTGCTGTTCAAGGTCTGCTCCGTTTAACGCCAGGTGCCGGCGGGGACGGCAGGTTGCCGTCCAACTCCTGCAATCAAGATGGCGGAGCCGGGCTCCGCCATCCGTCTTTCCGGTCGGCGGCTGCCGCCGGCAGGGCTCTGCTGGCTTACTTCTTCAGGTCCATGCCGACTTTCTTGCACACATAGTCGGTGGTGTAGGCTTGGTCGATGGGGATGTCGGCCTTGACGACGCCGGCCTTGACGACCTTGTCGTAGAACTCCTTCCAGCGGGTGTCGGTCATGCAGCCGATGCCCATCGTCTCGGTGTCGCCGGAATCGACGATGCCGTACTCCTTCATCTTGGCGATGGAGTAGGCGAGCTGCTCGTCGGTCATCTCCGGGTTGTCTTTCTTGATCAAATCGTTGGCGGCCGTGTTGTCGCCGTAGAGATAGTTGTACCAGCCGACGATCGAGGCATCGACGAAGCGCTTCACGATGTCGGGGTTCTTGGCGAGGTAATCCTGCTTGACCTCGATCGTGGTCGAGTAGGGGTCGTAGCCCTCGTCGGCGAGCAGGAAGACCTTGGGCTCGAAACCGCCCTCCTTCTGGATCGCAAACGGCTCGGAGGTCAGATAGCCCTGCTGGGCGGACATCTTGTCGGCGAGGAAGGGCTGCGGGTTGAAGGTGTAGGGCTTGTATTGCTCGTCCTTGAAGCCCTCAAAGGCCTGCTTCATCCACTGGAAGTAGGTGGTGAAGCCTTCCTTGCCCATGAAGAGCGTGGACAGTTTGGCGAGATCGGCGAATGTCTCGACGCCGGCATCGGGATGGGCGATGAGGACCTGCGGGTCCTTCTGGAATATCGCTGCCACCTCGATCACGGGAACGCCCTGATCGATGGCGTTGAAGGCGTTCAGCACGCCGCCCATGTAGAACTGGATCTTGTCGCCGAGCAGCAGCGACTGGTTGGCGGCCTGCGGGCCGCCCTGAACGATGGTGACCTTGAGGCCGTATTTCTCATAGGTGCCGTCGACAACCGACTGATAGAAGCCGCCGTGTTCGGCCTCGGCCAGCCAGTTGGTGCCGAACGAAACTTCGTCGAGCGCCAGCGCCGGGCCGGCCAGCGCCAAAAGCGCAGAGCCGGCGGCGAGGCCGAGGCTCATGGTCTTCAGAGTGCTCATATCCCCTTCTCCGCCTTCCGTTGTCGTGGCCGTGCGAGCGAAGCCACGGTGTCCTCGTTTGTGGTCTGCCAGTCTGGTCGATTTCGCGGTTCTGCGTCCGCCGCGGCAAGCACGGCTGAGCCATCATCGCAAAACGTATGCCATCGGCCGCATGCGGCGCCATCGCGGCGGCGGCGAACTTCGGCGTTCCGGCGCCATGGGGCGGCCACTCTAGGCCAAGCCATCTGCACAAGAAAGCGGCAGTGTCTGACTTTATCCTCCGCTCATCCGGCCCTTGTCAGGCGGCGCCCGGCAATCGTAGCGTCGAGGCCCGACTGGCCCGGAGCGTCCATGGCAAAAGCACTCAATCCTGCCGGTATCCGCATGCCGTTCGGGCGCTACAGCCACGGCATGGCGATCGCGCAACCGGGGGCCATGGTCTTCTGCTCGGGACAACTCGGGGTCGGGCCCGACGATTTCGTGCCGGATACGGTGGCGGAACAGGCCGAAGTCTGCTTCCGCAACATCGCGGCGATCCTCGCCGAGGCGGGGCTGGCCTTGAGCGATATCGTGCGCCTCAACGCCTTCGTCACGAAGCGCGAGCATATGACCGACTATATGGCGGTGCGCGACCGCTTCATCGGCGATCCGCCGCCGGCCTCGACGCTCGTCATCGTCTCGGGTTTCACCCGGCCGGAGTTTCTGGTCGAGGTCGAGGCGACGGCGGTCGGCGCGCCGTGACGGGGCGCACCACGGCGAGGCTCGCCGTCCGGTCATTCATCAGGCGCGCAATGGAAATTTGAGGGCGACGGGTCATGCGTTTGTGGATCAAGGAACCCCTGGCGGTTCTGGCGGAAGGCGCCGGCGGCGGGCTGGTCGTCGAGGACGGCCGCATCGTCGAGCTGGTGGCAATCGGCGGACAACCGGCGGCGCCGGTCGATCAGGTCTATGACGCCGGCCGCCATGTGGTCATCCCCGGCCTCATCAACACCCATCATCATTTCTTCCAGACGCTGACCCGGGCTCATCCGGCGGCGATCAACAAGGAGCTCTTTCCCTGGCTGAAGGCGCTCTATCCGATCTGGGCGAAGAACGTGAAGCCGGACGCCTTCCGCATGGCGACGCGGCTTGGCGCTGACCGAACTGATGCTCTCGGGGTGCACCTGTTCGTCGGATCACCAGTATCTCTTCCCCGTCGGCCTCGACAACGCCATGGACATCCAGGCGGAGGAGGCGGGGCGCGTCGGCGTGCGCATGACGCTCAATCGCGGTTCGATGAACCTGTCGGAGAAGGATGGCGGGCTGCCGCCGGACAGCGTCGTGCAGGACGAGGACACCATCCTTGCCGACTGCGAGCGGGTGCTCGACCGCTATCACGACACGAGCGAAGGATCGATGCTGCAGGTGGCGCTCGCCCCGTGCGCGCCGTTCACGGTGACCAAGCGACTGATGGTCGACAGCGTCGGCCTCGCCGAAAAGCACAATTGCCGGCTGCACACCCATCTCGGCGAGACGCAGGACGAGAACGAATATTGCCTCGAGCACTTCGCCTGCCGGCCGGTGGACTATCTGGAAGAATGCGGCTGGCTTTCCGATCGGGTGTGGCTCGCCCATGGCATTCATTTCAATGACGCCGAGGTGAGGCATCTCGGCCGCCACGGCGTCGGCGTCTGCCACTGCCCGACCTCGAACATGGTGCTTGCCTCCGGCCAATGCCGCACCAAGGAGCTGGAGGCCGCCGGCAGCCCGGTCGGGCTCGGTGTCGACGGCTCGGCGTCGAACGACAATTCCAACCTGATGGAGGGCGTGCGCCATGCCCTGATGGTCGGCCGGCTGACCTATGACGCCGCCGCGGTCACCCATTTCGACGTCCTGCGCTGGGCGACCGAGGGCTCGGCGCGCTGCATCGGCCGCAACGACATCGGCTCGATCGCGGTCGGCAAGCAGGCGGATCTCGCCTTCTTCACGCTGGACGAGCTGCGCTTTTCCGGCGCCGGCGATCCGCTGGCGGCGCTGGTGCTATGCGGTGCGCACGCCGCCGACCGTGTGATGATCGGGGGCAAGTGGACGGTCGAGGACGGTGAGCCGGTCGGCGTCGACGTGGCCAGGCTCCGCCGCGAGCACGGCGAGGCGGCCAAGGCGTTCCTGGCGGCCCTCTAGCGAGGCAATCGAACCGGCTGACGGTCGTGCCGTGGCGGGTGGCGTATGTCCCCCGCGTCAAAACGGTTTGTGCTTTCCGTTTTATGAACGGCACCACCCGGTGTTTAAGTATTTCTCCGCAGATTCGCGCCAGTTGACTCACGGTCTGCGCTGAAATGTCCCTTTATGCGTGTGTTCTATTAGAAGGCCTTTAATCATCCAAGGTTGATACTGCGCAAAGTGCCCATGCCGGCATTCCGCATAGTTGCGGGTGCGTCTGGTTGCGAGAAGCACGATGGTTTTGTTGTTGCCCCTGCCGGCAGTCTCGGCTGCCACAACTGCGCTAGCCTTTCGGAGCTGGCCTGTGTTCCCATGAAGTGGCTGCGCAATCTCAGTGTTCAAAGCAAGCTGTTCGCCGGCCTCGGACTGGCGCTCACGGCCATCGTTCTGGTTGGCGCTGCCGGGCTCTACAACCTTAACGCCCTCAACCGGTCCGCCGGACAGATCGTCAATGTCTGGCTGCCGCGCATCGAATTGCTCGGCGAGATCAAGGCGGAGATGGCCGAATACGGCCTGCTCGCACGTTCGCTGCTGAACCAGGATTCGCTGGGCGAGCACGTCCACGTCAATGAACGGATGCAGTCGATCGCGCAGAAGCTCGAACGCAACTGGCGCCTGTACGAAACGTTCGCCGGGGACGCCGATGAACGCCTCCTCTATTCGGTGCTGCGCGATGTGTGGAATGAATACGAAGCCGACCTTGCGCGCGTGAGGGCGAATGCCGGAACGGGCGAAACCGCGCCCCAGCCGGAGGCGGAGAATTTCGCGGTCTTCGATCATGCCCTGCGCCGGATCGACGATTTGATCACCTATGCCGGGCGGCAGAGCAACAGGGGAGTGCGGCAAGTCGGCGGCACGTTCCTGACGGCCTTTTGGCTGACGGTCGCGGCGATTGCCATCGCCGTGGTCGGCGTGGTCGGCGCCATAGCCTGGGTCGGCGGCAATATCAGCGGGCCGATTCTGAGGGTGAGCGAGGCGATGCGCCGGCTGAATGACGGCGACGCGTCGGTGTCGATCGCCGAGGAGCGCGAGCGCCATGACGAGATCGGCGCGCTCATCGATGCGGCCGAAGGCTATCGCAAGAGCCTCGTGCGCGGCCGTGCGCTGGCCGCGGAGGTCGAACAGGACCGGCAGCGTTTCTTTTCGGCGATCGAAAACATGCCGATCGGCCTGGTCATGTTCGATGCGGAGCAGAAGCTGATCGTTGCCAACAGGGGCTACGCGGAGATCTATCGGCTGCCGCCGGAGCTGGCCAAGCCGGGGACGCCGCTGAGGACGATCATCGATCAACCGGACGCACGACGGTCGCTATCCCGGCAGCGACGCCGACAAATATGTCGATTACCTCGCAGGGCATCGTCGCGCGCGGCGCAGCCCTTCAAGGACATCATCCAGTTCCACGACGGGCGCATCATCAGCCTGGTCTTTCGGCCGCTGCCGGATGGCGGCTGGGTATCGACCCATGAGGACGTGACCGACCGCCGCAAGGCCGAGGCCAAGGTCGCCCACATGACCTACCATGACGGGCTGACCGATCTGCCCAACCGCCTCCTGCTCGGCGAGCGCATTGAGGATGCGCTGGTGCGCGCCGGCCACAACGGCCAGGTGGCGATCCTCTGTCTCGATCTCGACCACTTCAAGGATGTCAACGACACGTTGGGACATCCGCTCGGCGACGCCTTGCTGCAGGCCGTTGCCGGGCGTCTGGCGGCGTGTGTGCGCGACGGCGATACGGTGGCGCGGCTGGGCGGCGACGAATTCGCCATCGTGCAGGTCGGCGCGGAGCAGCCGCAGGGCGCCCGCACGCTGGCCGAACGCATCATCGAAACCGTCAGCGAGCCCTACCAGCTGCAGGGACACCAGGTGGTCATCGGCGTGAGCGTCGGCATCGCCCTGGCGCCGGCCGATGGCGCCGATGCCACCGGGCTGTCCAAGGCCGCCGACATGGCGCTCCACCGCGCCAAGGACGACGGGCGCGGCATCTATCGCTTCTACGAACGCGCAATGGACGCCGAGATGCAGGCCCGCCGGGCCCTTGAACTCGATCTGCGCGAGGCCATCGACAAGGCGCAGTTCGAGCTGTTCTATCAGCCGCAGTTCAACCTGGAGACCAGCGCGATCAGCGGCTTCGAGGCGCTGCTGCGCTGGTCGCACCCGCAGCGCGGCCTCGTCCAGCCGGACGCGTTCATCGCGCTCGCCGAAGAGGCCGGCCTGATCGTGCCGATCGGCGATTGGGTGCTGAGGCAGGCCTGCCGCGACGCAATGAAGTGGCCCTCGCCGGTGAAGGTGGCGGTCAACCTCTCGCCGGCGCAGTTCCGCAGCGTCCATCTGATGCAAACGGTAATTTCGGCGTTGGCCGGTTCGGGGCTGGCGGCGAACCGGCTCGAACTGGAAATCACCGAATCGACGCTGCTTGCCGACAGTGAATCGACACTGGCGACGCTGCATCACCTGCGGGCGATGGGCGTGCGTATCTCGATGGACGACTTCGGCACCGGCTACTCGTCGCTGAGCTACCTGCAGAGCTTCCCCTTCGACAAGATCAAGATCGACCGGCGCTTCATCACCGACATCAACACCGATGACAGCTCGCTGGCGATCATCCGCGCGGTCACCGGCATGTGCGAAAGCCTCGGCATCGTCACCACCGCCGAGGGCGTGGAAACGCGCGAGCAGTTCGACCGGGTCAAGACCGAGGGCTGCACCGAGGTGCAGGGCTTCCTCACCGGCCGGCCGATGCCGCTCAAGGATGCGCTCGCCCTCATGGAGCGGCCGGGCACCAAGTTGTCCGCGGCCTGAGCGACGAGGCCATTGCGGGGAGCGTGGTGGCGCGTCCATTATGGGCGGGCGCACAACTCCCAGCGGACGTTCTCATGCTCCCCTCCCGCTATTGGGTCGAAATGACCACCCGCGATTTCGCGGACAACGACACTTCCGGCTGGATCGCCGTGCTGCCGGTGGCGGCGGTCGAGCAGCACGGCCCCCATCTTCCGGTCTATACGGATACCTGCATTGCCGAGGGCATGATCCGGCGGTCGATCGAGCTTCTGCCCGACGATCTGCCAGTGACCTTCCTGCCGGTGCAGGCGATCGGCAAATCCAACGAGCACATCTCGTCGCCGGGCACGGTCACCGGAAGCTGGGAAACGACGACGCAGCTGTGGCTGGAGATCGGCGACAGCGTCAAACGCGCCGGCATCGAGAAGCTGATCATCATCAATTCGCATGGCGGCAACGTGCCGATGATCGATATCGTGACGCGCGAGCTGCGCGTGCGTCATGACATGCTGGCGGTGGGTACCGCCTGGTCGCGCTTCGGATTGCCCGAGGGGGTGACGGAGCCGGAGGAACTGCTCTACGGGATTCATGGCGGCGACGTGGAAACGTCGATGATGCTGCATCTGCGCGCCGACCTCGTGCGCATGGACAACGCCAAGGACTTCCGCTCCAACCAGCTCGCCTTCATCAAGGAATTCGAGCATTTGCGCGCCCACGGGCCGGTGCAGTTCGGCTGGAAGGCGCAGGATCTCAACAGCGAGGGCGCCGTCGGCAATGCGGCCGCCGCCACCGCCGACAAGGGCAGGGCGGTGGTCGACCACCAGGCGGCGGGTTTTGTCGCGCTTTGCCGCGACGTTCACGGCTTCGATACGTCACGCCTGTGGACGCCGTGACGGCAGCGCGGCTGGCCGCGCTCAGGACCGAACTCGCCGGCATTGCGATCGCCGACGATGCGGCGACGCTGAAGCTCAAGAGCCGCGACTTCTTCTGGTTCTCGCCGATCCTCAAGCCGCTGCTCGACGACAGGCGCGCCGATCTCATCGTGGCGCCGTCGAGCAAGGACGAGGTGGTGCGCGTCGCGGCGGCCTGCGCGCGCCATCGCGTGCCGCTCACCGTGCGCGGCGGCGGCACTGGCAATTACGGTCAGGCAGTGCCGCTGGCAGGCGGCGTGGTGCTCGACATGACCGGCCTCGACAGGGTCGTCAGCCTGTCCGCCGGGGCAGGGCGGTTCGAAGCCGGTGCACGGCTTCTCGATATCGACCGGGCGCTGCGCGACGATCATGCGGTGGACGGCCGCTGGGAGCTGCGCTTTCACCCTTCCACCCGCAAGCAGGCGACCATCGGCGGCTTCATCGCCGGCGGGGCCGCCGGGTGCGGCTCGTGCACCTGGGGCCAGATCGCCGATCCCGGCGCGGTGCTGGCGGTCGAGGTGGTGACGGTGGAGGATGAGCCGCGCATCGTCGAACTGACCGGGCGCGACATCCTCAAGGTACTGCACGCCTATGGCGTCAACGGCATCATCACCGAGGTCGCGGTGCCGCTGGCGCCGTGGCAACCGTGGGCCGAGCGGGTGGTCGCCTTTCCGACGCTCGCCGCCGCGGCCAAATTCGGCACCGCGCTGGCTGCCGCGGAAGGCATCGCCAAGAAGGAGATCGGCGTCTTCGACCCGGCCATCCCGCCGATGCTGAAGCGGCTCAAGCCGCTGGTGCCGGAAGGCCAGGCCATGGCGATCGTCATGGTGGCGGAGGCGCAGGCGCCGGTGCTCGCCGAGATGGCCGCCGACCATGGCGGCGAGATCGTCTTCGAGCGGGACGCGCGCGCGGCGGAGGACGCCGCCTTCGACGGCAAGGGGACCATGCCGCCGCTCTACGAATACACCTGGAACCACACCACGCTGCACGCGCTCAAGGCCGATCCGGCGATCACCTACCTGCAAATCCGCTTCCCGGCGGGGCGCGAGGTCGAGGCGGCCATGGAAATGGAGCTGGCCTTTGCCGGGGAATTGCTGCTCCATCTCGAATATCAGCGCCGGGCGGGCCGTGTCTTCGTGTCGGGCCTGCCGCTCCTGCGCTACCGCGACCAGGCGCGGCTCGGCGAAGTGATCCACGCGGTGGAGGAAATCGGCGGGGCGGTGTCCAATCCGCACAGCTACGCGCTCGACAATGCCGGCTGGAAGCGCACCGATGCGCCGCAGCCGGAGTTCAAGAGCCTGGCCGACCCGCACGGCTTGATGAATCCGGGAAAATTGCGGGCGTGGCCGCCGGCATAGCCGCTTTGCGCCGCGGACGGTTGCTGTCGGCCCGTGCCGGATGGAAGTTGCCGGCAAAACGAACGGAAGGAAGCGGAGATGAGCAAGACCATCGTCATCACCGGCGGCGGCCGGGGCATCGGCGCCGCCACGGCGCGGCTGGCGGCGGCCCGCGGCTGGTCGGTCGGCATCAGCTATCTCTCCAACGACAAGGCGGCCGAGGAGACCGTCGCCGCGGTGGAGGCGGCCGGCGGCAAGGCGCTGGCGGTCAAGGGCGACGTCGCCAAGGAGGAGGACGTCGTCCGCCTGTTCGACGGCACCGCCGCGGCGTTCGGCCCGATCAGCGGCGTGGTCAACAATGCCGGCGTGGTTCTGGGGCCGCCCGGCCCGCTGGCCGATCTGTCGACCGAGCGGCTGATGATGATTATCGCCATCAACATCCTCGGCGCCATGCTGGTCGCGCGCGAGGGCGTGCGGCGCATGGCGACCAGCCGCGGCGGGGCGGGTGGCTCGATCGTCAACGTCTCCTCGGCGGCGGCGCGGCTTGGCGGCGCCAACGAATATGTCGACTACGCCGCCAGCAAGGGCGCCCTCGACACGCTCACCATCGGCCTCGCCAAGGAATGCGGGCCGCTCGGCGTGCGCGTCAATGCGGTGCGGCCGGGGCTGATCGACACGGAGATCCACGCCTCCGGCGGGCAGCCGGGCCGGGCCGAGCGGCTGGGCACGTCGACACCGCTCGGTCGCGCCGGCCGCGCCGACGAAGTCGCCGAAGCCATTGTGTGGCTGCTCTCGGACGCTTCCTCCTACGTCAACGGGGCGCTGTTCGACGTGACCGGCGGGCGATAAACGTCGGCCGCGTGACTTTGTCGTTGACCGAATCCGTGCCATGGTGCGCGCCCCGTGGGGCAACGAAGCGGCCGTTCAATCCTGCCAGTGGACGATCAGATCCGATGAAACCTGTGACGTTGATCCTGGCGGCCATGCTCGCCGCCGGGGCGGCATCGGCCGCCCACGCCAAGGAGCTCACCTTCTGCGCGGCGCAGAATCCGGAAGGCTTCGACCCGGCCCCGCACATCACCGGCGCGACCTTCGATGCCTCGTCCCAGGCGCTCTACAACCGGCTGGTGGAATTCGCGCCCGGCACGACGCGGCCGGTGCCCGGACTGGCGGAAGGCTGGGACGTTTCCGGGAACGGGCTGGAATACACCTTTCATCTGCGTGCGGGCGTCAAGTTCCATTCGACCTACTTCTACACGCCGAGCCGCGACCTCAACGCCGACGACGTGATCTTCAGCCTGAAGCGGCAGATGGACCGCAAGGATCGCTATTTCGACTATGCCGGCGGCATCTGGCCCTATTTCGAGGGCATGGCGATGCCGGCCCTGATCAAGTCGATCAACAAGGTCGACGATGCGACGGTGAAGATCACGCTGACCCGGCCGGACCCGGCGATCCTCGGCGATCTCGCCATGGATTTCGCCTCGATCCTGTCCGAGGAATATGCCGCCAAGCTGCTCAAGGCGAACAAGCAGGGCGACCTCGACCGGCTGCCGATCGGCACCGGCCCGTTCCAGTTCGTCGGCTATCAGCCCGACGTCAGGATCAACTACCGGGCCAATCCGGACTACTGGCGCGGCAAGCGGGCGATCGACCGCCTGACCTTCCTCATCAATCCCGATCCGCTCGCCCGTGGCCGCATGTTGACCGCCGGCAAATGCCAGGTGATGGCCGACCCGACGCCTGACATCGTCGCCAGGCTGAAGGACGATCCGGACATCACCGTCAAACAGGTGCAGGCGACCGACGTCGCCTACCTCGCCTACAACACCAAGCAGAAGCCGTTCGACGACAAGCGCGTGCGCCAGGCGCTGAACCAGGCGATCGACCGGCAGGCGCTGGTCAAGGCGATCTATGGCGAGGATGCTTCGGTGGCGGACAGCCCGTTGCCGGCGAGCATGTGGGCACATAGCGGCGTGATTGACGACGGCGCCGCCGACCCGGAGGCCGCCAAGGCGGCGCTGGCGGATGCCGGCGTCAAGGACCTGAAGATGAAGATCTGGGTGCCGCCGGTCAGCCGCGCCTACGATCCCGACCCCATGCGCATGGCGGAGATGATCAAGGCCGATCTCGCCAAGGCCGGTGTCGAGGCCGACATCGTCAGCGACAATCTCGGCGCATTCATCAAGAAGACGGCGTCGCCCGAGCGCGACGGCGCGGTGCTGTTCGGCTGGTCAAGCGACAACGGCGATCCCGACAATTTCCTCGGCGCCTTGCTCGGCTGCGATACAGTCGGCATTTCCAATCGCGCCGAGTGGTGCAACAAGGATTTCGACAAGGCGGTGCTCGATGCGCGCAAGGCGGTCGACGTCGGCGAGCGTGTGAAGCTTTACGAGACGGCGCAGCAGATATTCGCCGACAACGCGCCGTGGCTCACCATCGCCCACACCCTGGTCAGCGTGCCGGTTGCCAAGACCGTCAGGAATTATGTTGTCGATCCGCTCGGACGTCACGATTTCGGGGGTGTCGACGTCGAATAGCCGCGGTCGGTGGGCGTATGCTAACTGACGGAAAATCAACGACTTTCTTCTCGCGCCCAAGGGCCGCGGCATTTTCGTGGGCACCCCCCCTTGCAATCGCCGCCCGCCTCGGCTCGATTAGCCCCAACCATTTCGGGATCACCGCAAAAAGCGGGGCCTGAATCGGGACTTCACAGCGCCGCCTTTTCTGGCGGCTCCAGGAGGGAAAGAATGATGAATCAGGTTACCAGGCTTCTCCTGGCGACTGCGTTGGTTGCCGGCTTTGCCGGTGCCGCGGGCGCCAAAACGCTTGTCTATTGCTCGGAAGGCAGCCCGGCGGGCTTCGATCCGGGCCTCTACACGGCGGGTACCGACTTCGATGCCTCGTCCAAGCCGATCTACAACCGGCTGGTCGAGTTCGAGCGCGGCACGACCAACGTCGTTCCCGGCCTGGCCGAGAAGTGGGACGTTTCGGCCGACGGGCTGGTCTATACCTTCCACCTGCGCCAGGGCGTGAAGTTCCACACCACCGACTATTTCACCCCGACGCGCGACTTCAACGCCGACGATGTGGTGTTCTCCTTTGAGCGCATGCTCGACAAGAACAACCCCTACTACAACTACGCCGGCGGCCAGTACGACTACTTCGTGGGCATGGGCATGCCGGACGCCATCAAGAGCGTCGAGAAGGTCGACGACTACACCGTGAAGTTCACGCTGAACGCGCCCAACGCGCCGTTCATCGCCGATCTGGCGATGGATTTCGCCTCGATCATGTCGAAGGAATACACCGACAAGCTTCTCGCTGACGGCCATCCCGACATGCTCAACCAGGAGCCCGTCGGCACCGGCCCGTTCCAGTTCGTCGCCTACCAAAAGGATGCGGTCATCCGCTTCCACGCCAACCCCGACTACTGGGACGGCAAGCAGGCGATCGACGACCTGGTCTTCGCCATCACGCCGGACGCCTCGGTGCGCCTGCAGAAGCTGAAGGCCAACGAGTGCCAGATCATGGCCTATCCGAACCCGGCCGACATCGACGCGCTGAAGAGCGACGCGAACCTGACGGTCATGCAGCAGCCGGGCCTCAACGTCGCCTACCTCGCCTACAACACCACCGAAGCGCCTTTCGACAATGCGAAGGTGCGCAAGGCGTTGAACATGGCGATCAACAAGAAGGCGATCATGGACGCCGTCTACCAGGGCACCGGCCAGATCGCGATCAACCCGATCCCGCCGACCATGTGGTCCTATGACAAGGAGATCAAGGACGATCCCTATGATCCGGAAGCGGCCAAGAAGATGCTGGCCGATGCGGGCGTCTCCAACCTTGAGATGAAGATCTGGGCGATGCCCGTACAGCGTCCGTACATGCCGAACGCCAAGCGCACGGCCGAGCTGATGCAGGCCGACCTCGCCAAGATCGGCGTCAAGGTCACCATCGTCCAGCACGAGTGGGCCGAGTACCTGAAGCTCGCCGGCGATCCGAAGCATGACGGTGCCGTGATCCTCGGCTGGACCGGCGACAACGGCGATCCGGACAACTTCATGGCCGTCCTGCTTGGATGCGACAGCGTTGGCACCACCAACAACGTCGCGGCCTGGTGCTACAAGCCCTACGACGACCTCATGAAGAAGGCCGTGCAGAGCAGCGACCAGGCCGAGCGCACCAAGCTCTATGAGCAGGCGCAGGTCATCTTCAAGGATCAGGCGCCGTGGCTCACCATTGGCCACTCGCTGGTCACCATGCCGATGGCGAAGTCGGTCGTGGGCTACAAGATGGATCCGCTGGGATCGCACCGCTTCGACGGTGTCGACGTTTCCGGCGGCTAGTCGCCAAACCACAAGACGCTGGTGCCGGGCAGTCATGCCCGGCGCCAGCCCGCCTTTTTTCCCGACATTGCCGTGCCCGCAGAAGCTTGTGCGTCCTGTCGTGAAGTGCCATGACGGGTGAGGCGACCGGGTCAGGATATGCTGGGGTTCATCGTTAGACGTATCGGGTTGCTGATACCGACGTTCATTGGCGTCAGCTTCGTCGCGTTCGCGTTCGTGCGCGTGCTGCCGGGCGACCCCGTGCTGCTTCTGGCCGGCGAGCATGGGCTGCAGCCGGAGCGCTACGCCGAACTGCTGCATCAATACGGCTTCGACCTGCCGATCTGGCAGCAATATCTGGTCTATCTCGGCCAGCTCATCCACGGCGATTTCGGCATTTCAATCGTCACCAAGCGTCCGGTGATGAGCGAGTTCTTCACGCTCTTCCCGGCCACGCTGGAGCTGTCGACCTGTGCCATCATCATTGCCATCGTGGTGGGCGTGCCGGCCGGCGTGGTGGCGGCGGTCAGGCGCGGCAAGACGATCGATCATGTGACCATGGGCGGGGCGCTGGTCGGCTATTCGATGCCGATCTTCTGGTGGGCGCTGCTGCTCATCATCGTGTTTTCCGGCTGGCTGCACTGGACGCCGGTCTCGGGGCGCATCTCGCTGACGTATTTCTTCAAGCCGGTCACCGGCTTCATGCTGATCGACAGCCTGCTCTCCGGGCAGAAGGGCGCCTTCCAGTCGGCGATAAGCCATCTGATCCTGCCCTCGATCGTGCTGTCGACAATTCCGCTCGCCGTGATCGCGCGGCAGACACGCTCCGCCATGCTTGAGGTGCTCGGCGACGACTATGTGCGCACGGCGCGGGCCAAGGGGCTGCCGCCGTGGCGCGTGGTCGGCATTCACGCCCTGCGCAACGCTCTCATTCCGGTGGTCACCACCATCGGCCTGCAAGTCGGCGTGCTGATGGCCGGCGCCATCCTCACCGAGACCATCTTCTCATGGCCGGGGGTTGGCAAATGGATGGTCAATTCGATCTTCCGGCGCGACTATCCCGTCGTCCAGGGCGGGCTGCTGCTCATTGCCGTCATCGTCATGTTCGTCAACCTGACAGTCGATGTCGTCTACAGCATCGTCAATCCGCGCATCAGGCATGTGAGGTAGACGATGGCGGAGACGACATTCCCCACCGAGGAACATGGGCCCGAGAACGAGGAGGCCAATGCCGAGGCGGTGCATCCGGCGCCGCTCGCCGAGATCTGGCAGTACTTCACCGAGAACCGCGGCGCGGTTACCGGTCTGGTGGTCCTGGGCATCATCGTGCTGGCCGCGATTTTCGCCCAATTCATCGCCCCGCACGGGTCGGACGAGCTGTTCGGCGATGCCCTGCTGAAACCGCCGGTATGGGAGCCGGGCGGCTCGTGGCAGTTCATCTTCGGCTCCGACGCAATCGGCCGCGATGTGCTGTCGCGGCTGATCTTCGGGGCGCGCTATTCGCTCTTCATCGGCATCGTGGTGGTGATGTTCGCGCTGATCGGCGGCATCATTATCGGCCTGATCGCCGGCTTCATGCGCGGCGCCGTCGATGTCGTCATCATGCGCGTGATGGACGTCATCCTGGCATTCCCGAGCCTGCTGCTTGCCCTGGTGCTGGTGGCGATCCTCGGGCCCGGCCTGCTCAACGCCATGATTGCGATTGCCATCTCCTACCAGCCGCATTTCGTCCGCCTGACGCGAGCCTCGGTGATGACCGAGCGGTCGAAGGATTACGTCACGGCGGCGCGGATCGCCGGCGCCGGGCCGCTGCGCCTGATGTTCCTGACCATCCTGCCGAACTGCGTGGCGCCGCTCATCGTGCAGGCGACACTGTCCTTCTCCAACGCCATTCTCGACGCCGCCGCGCTCGGCTTCCTCGGCATGGGCGCCCAGCCGCCGACGCCGGAATGGGGCACGATGCTGGCCGACGCGCGCGAGTTCATCCTGAGGGCCTGGTGGGTGGTGACCTTCCCGGGTCTGGCCATCCTGACAACGGTGCTTGCCATCAATCTGATCGGTGACGGACTGCGTGACGCGCTCGATCCGAAGCTGAGGCGGAGCTGACATGGCTATCCTCGAGATTCGCAACCTGTCGGTCGATTTCGCCACCGCCAACGGTGCCTTCCGCGCGGTCGACAACGTGTCGCTGACGGTCGAGGCAGGCGAGGTGCAGGCGATCGTCGGCGAATCCGGCTCGGGCAAGTCGGTCGCCATGCTCGCGGTCATGGGCCTGTTGCCGTGGACCGCCACCGTCACCGCCGACCGCCTCGCCTTCGACGGCAACGACCTCATGGCGCTCTCTCCGCGCCAGCGGCGCTCGATCGTCGGCAAGGACATGGCGATGATCTTCCAGGAGCCGATGACCAGCCTCAACCCGTGCTTCACGGTCGGCTATCAGATCGGCGAGGCGCTGAAGTTTCATCTCGGCCTCAACCGCGCCGAACGGCTGCAACGGTCGATCGAGCTTCTCACCGCTGTCGGCATCCCCGAACCGGAGCAAAGGCTCTCGGTCTTCCCGCACCTGCTTTCCGGCGGCATGAACCAGCGCGTGATGATCGCCATGGCGCTCGCCTGCAATCCGAAGCTCCTGATCGCCGACGAGCCGACCACGGCACTCGACGTGACCATCCAGGCGCAGATCCTCGATCTCCTGGTCGACCTGCAGAAGCAGACCGGCATGGCGCTGATCCTCATCACCCACGATATGGGCGTGGTGGCGGAGACCGCCGAGCGGGTGGCGGTGTTCTATGCCGGACAGAAGGTCGAGGAGCAGAAGGTCGGTGCGCTGTTTGCCGACCCGCACCATCCCTACACGGCGGCGCTTCTGGCTTCGCTGCCGGAACGCGCCGTCGGGCGCAAGCTGCCGTCGATCAGCGGTGTCGTGCCCGGCCTCTACGACCGGCCGAACGGCTGCCTGTTCTCGCCGCGCTGCCAGTTCGCCACCAGCCATTGCACCGAGAAGGCGCCGCGGCAACAGAGCGCTGCGACCGGCTTCGCGCTGTGCCACTATCCGCTCGCCCACGGTCACCCGGTCGGCCATCCGGGGCAGGTCGCCGAGGCGGTCGAATGAGCGCGGCGTCGGACACCGGCCTGGTGCTCAAGGCGGAGAACCTCGCCCAGCACTATCGCATCAAGCGCGGGCCGCTGGCGCCGCAACTGACGTTGAAGGCGGTCGACGGCGTCAGCCTGTCGCTGGGGCAGGGACAGACGCTGGCCGTGGTCGGCGAATCGGGCTGCGGCAAGTCCACGCTGGCGCGCATGATCGCCATGATCGAGCCGCCGACCTCGGGAACCTTCTCCATCGACGGCCGCAAGATCACCGCCGGCGACCGGCGGACGCTGGCCGCCATGCGCACCCATGTGCAGATGGTCTTCCAGGACCCCTACGGCTCGCTCAACCCGCGCCAGAAGGTCGGTGCGATGCTGGAGGAGCCGCTGGTCATCAACCGGCGCGACATGTCGCGTGCCGACCGGCGCCATGCGGCCATCGAGATGATGCAGCGGGTAGGGCTGCGTCCCGAACATTACGACCGCTACCCGCACATGTTCTCCGGCGGCCAGCGCCAGCGCATCGCCATTGCCCGGGCGCTGATGCTCAATCCGCGCATCCTGGTGCTCGACGAGCCGGTATCGGCGCTCGACCTGTCGGTGCAGGCGCAGGTGCTCAACATCCTGGTCGAGCTGCAGCAGACGCTGGGCCTGGCCTATCTGTTCATCAGCCACGGCCTGTCGGTGGTGCGCCACATGGCCGACGACGTGATGGTCATGTATCTCGGCCGGCCGGTGGAATACGGGCCGCGCGACGCCATCTTCGACAATCCGATGCATCCCTATACGCGGGCGCTCTTGTCGGCGACGCCGGTCGCCGATCCCGAGCGGCGGCACGAGCGCATCCGGCTGGAGGGTGAGCTGCCCTCGCCGATCGCGCCGCCCCCCGGCTGCGCGTTTCACCCGCGCTGTCCCTATGCCTTCGGCCGCTGCGCCGAGGAGCGGCCCGGGCTGGAGCAGAAGGGCGGTGCCGCGGTCGCCTGCTGGGCGGTCGATAGCCAAGGGCAGCTCGGCAAGCGCCGGGAGCCGGCGCTCGCCTGAAATCTAGCGGATCCGGCGTTGCGGTCCGGCAAGCGTGGCAAGCGCCACGCCGCCGATGGTCGTGAGCGTGCCGACCAGATGGTAGGCGTGGAGCTGCTCGCCCAGGAAGATCGTAGCCAGCCCGACGCCGACGATCGGCATGAAGTAGAGCGCCATGCCGGTGCGCATGGTGCCGACCTCGCGCACCAGCCACTGATAGGCGAGGAAGGCGAGCAGCGAGGGCATGACCGCCAGGGCCGCGATCGATGCCCAGCCGCTCGCCGTTACCGGGCCGTAGCCGTGGTTCGCCCCCTCGATCAGCCAGGGCGGGACGAGCATCAGGGTACCGGCGCAGGCGACTGCGGCGAAGAGCACGTGGACGGGCAGGGCCTGCAGGCGGCGGTCGTGCAGCAGGAGCGAGTAGACGGCCCAGGCGATGGCCGCGGCAAGAATGGCGATGTCGCCGGGGTTGAGGTCGAACCGGGCGAGGCCGGCGACATCGCCATGCAGCACGATGACGGCGACGCCGAAGGTGGCCAGCGCGATACCGGCGAATTGCAGTATGGAGAAGGGCCGGCGGCCGAGGATCATCTCGAAGAGGACGATGAAGGCGGGCGAGGTGGTGTAGATGAGGGTGGCGTTGGTCGCCGTGGTATGGCGCAGGCCGGCATAGACACCGGCGCCACAGACCACCATGCCGAGCACGCCCAGCACCAGGAGCAGCGGCGTCAGACGCAGGAGGTCGGCGGCATAGCGGCGGAGCGGGCCGGCGACGATCGGCGCGATGATCAGCGTGGCGATCAGCCAGCGCCAGAAGGCGAGCGTGTAGGGCTCGACGGTTGCAACGGCGGCGCGTCCGACCACCAGATTCGAGGCGAACAGGGCCGGCATCATGACGAGGACGACGGCCGTCCACGCCGGGTTGGTGCGGTTGTTGGCGGACACGGGGCTGCGCTCGGGCGTGGCTCGGGCGGCCGCGAGCGCGACCGCGCATCAGGCCATAGGCGAAGACGGCCGATCCCGCCAGCGGCGATTTCAGGCCGTCGCGGCGAAGGCCAGGTGGAAGGCGACCGTGCCTTTGGGAACGGCCTTGCCGAGCGGCAGCACCATGAACAGGTCCGGCGACACGCCGGGGAGTATCAGACGCGGCTCGTTATGAAAGCCGAAGCGCTGATACCAGGCCGGGTCGCCGACCAGCATGCAGCCGGCGGCGCCGATATCGTGCAGGCGACCGAGGCCCTCTTCCATGAGGGCGCTGCCGATGCCCTCACGCTGGCGCTCCGGCGTGACGGCGATGGGGCCGAGCCCGTACCAGTTGCTTGCGTGCCCGTCGATCTTGACCGGCGAGAAGGCGGCCTGGCCGAGAACATGGCCGGCCTCCTCGGCCACCAGCGAGATGGTGAGCGCGCCGGCGCGGCGCAGCGCCGCCATGATGAAGGTCTCGGTCTGGTTGCTGTAGGGCATGTCGCGGAAAGCGGCCGCGATCACCGATTCGATTGCCGCCTCGTCGGAAGGCACTTCGTCGCGGATAAGCATGGCATCACCTCAGCGTGCGTGTCGGTCTGTCGTCCCGCGCACCGTGAGATCGCCCGCGAAGGCCCTGAGCACCCGATCGAAGGATTCGGCCAGATCGAGCTTCAGGCGAAAGGCGTCCATGGCGTCGAGCGAGACGAAACCGTGAATGATGGCGCGCAGACCGCGCGTGGCGTGGAGTGCGTCGTCACCCTTCACACCGTAGCCGGCGAGGACCGCGAGCACGATGCCGATCAGCGCTTCGCCGGCCACGACGATGTCATTCTCGCCCGGTTTGGCGGCGCGCACCGATGCGGCATAGAGCCCCGGGTGCTCGCGGGCGAATTGCCAATAGGCGTGGGCAAAGGCGAAGAGCGCTTCGTCGCGCGCCTTGCCCATGGTGGCGCGCTGGCAGCGGACGGTGGCCTCCTTCAGGCCACGCAGCGCCAGGCCGCGATGGATCGCGTCGAGCCCGTCGACATGCTTGTAGAGCGAGGGCGGGCGCACGCCGAGATCGGCGGCGAGATGGGCGAGGGTCACCGCCGGCAGGCCGTCGGCATCGGCGATCCTGCCGGCCGCGTCGAGCACGGCGTCGGGGGTCAGGCCGGCGCGGGGCATCAGCGTGGCGCCAGCTGCGCGAGAAAGTCGACGATGGCCGGGGCGGTCAGCTCGGGCATTTCGGCGTGAGGATAGTGGCCGGCGCCGTCGATCATGGCGACCTTGCCCTTGACCAGTCCGGCAATGGTGGCGGCCTCGCCGGCGGGATCGTCGAAGTCCGGATCGCGGCTTCCCATGACCACCAGTGCCGGAGCGCGGATCGAAGCCAGCCGCGGCTCGACGTCGTCGCGGTTGGTGCGCATCATCGCCTGGAGCGCGGCCATGCGGCCGGGTTCCTTCAGGCTGGCGACGAGCGCCGCCTTGTAGGTCTCGAAGTCGGCGGGCTTGGCCGTGGGATAGAGCGAAGCGTAATAGGCGCCCCAGGCCGCCGGTGCCCATGGGCCGACAAAGGCGGTGTGCATCACCGCCTTGAACAGCGCCGCCTTCATCCAGCTTATGGGTACGTTGCGCGCGAAGGGGTCGATCAGAACTATAGCGGCGACGGCATCGGGGGCTTCGGCCGCGGCCCAGGCGGCGGCGCCGCCGGACATGGAATTGCCGACGAGAATGGCGGGGCCGGCATCGAGATGGGCGGCGAGCGCCAGCATGTCACTGCCGAGCGCGGCGCAGCTGTGATCGTCCCAGCCGACCGACGACTGGCCGTGGCCGCGCAGGTCCATGGTCACGGCGCGATAGCCGGCGGCGACCAGCTTCGGCGCGAGGAAGCGGTACTCCTCCTTGAGGTCGCCGAAGCCGGGCGCCATGACGACCAGCGGCCCGCTGCCCTGGTCGGTATAGGCAATGCGGCCGCCGGGACGGTCGAGGACGCGTTCGGACACGGTCTCTGTGACGCCCGCGCCAGGCGCAGCGGTGGCCTGAAGGGCGAGGGCGGCAGGGGCGAGGGCGGGGGAAGCAGGGGTGGCCATGGGAAGTGTCCTTCTTCCTGGAACTGATGATAGCTAATTAGCTAATAGCATTAGCCAGTCAAGTCAAGCCCCGGGCTTCGAGAATTCTTCGGATGTTATCTTGACACCTAGGTACCAAGACGGCTAGCGAGGTGCCATGAAACAGATCGAGCGGGTTCAGACCGGGCTGCGCCTGGAGAAGCGGCTGTTGAAGGTCCTCAAGGGCCTGGCCGAGCATCTCGAAATTCCGGTGGCCGAGCTGATCGAGGGCATCGCGCTCCATGCCTTCGAGGGCAAGGCACCGTTCTCGTCCGAGACGCTCGCCAAGATCGAAGGGTTGAAGGCCGTCTACGAGCTGGACCTGACCGCCGCCGACGCCCATCACCTCACCGAGGGAGAGCCGACATGAAGGTCGTTCGCCCCAAGCGGGTCAGTCGCACCTATACCCAGTCGCTGGTCGGTCCGCCGGAAGCGGTCTTTGCACTTCTGTGCCCGGTGCGCGAAGCCGAATGGCTGGAGGGCTGGGATCCGCTGCTGGTGGTGACCGAGTCCGGCGTCGCCGAGGAAGACTGCGTCTTCGTCACGCCGGGAGAGCCGGAGAACACCTATTGGTACGTCACCGACTACGAGCCGGAGAAGGGCTTCATCGCCTTTGTGCGCTTCACGCCCGGACTGACCGCGGCCCGCCTGTCGATCCAGGTCGATCCGGCGCCCGAGGGCGCCAGTGCGCGCATCACCTATGCCCATACCAGCCTCGGCAAGACGGGTGACGCCTTCGTCGATGGCTTCAGCGAAGCCGCCTATGCCGAGATCATGCAGCTCTGGGAGAAGCGCATGAACCACTATCTGGCGACGGGAAACTGCCTGGCGGCGTGAGTCCCCAAGCGCGGGCGGTCAGCCGTCCGGCAGCGGCAGGTCGTGATCCCAGGGTGCGTCGCGCCAGCGTCGGCCAAGAAAATCGATCAATGCCCTGATCTTTGCCGGCGGGTGGCGGCCGCCGGGATAGACGGCGTGAGCCGCGCCGAAGCGCGCCACCGGCTGGTCGAGGGTGAGTGGCACCAGCCGGCCGGCGCGGATGTCGTCGGCGAGGATGAAGGTCGGCTGATAGACCAGGCCCTGTCCGGCAATCGCGGCCTCGCGCAGCGCGTCGCCGTTGTTCGCCATCAGCGTGCCGCGCACGGGGACGACGATCGACCCATCCGCGCCAAAGGGCCAGCGGCCGGCACTGGCCGGCGTCGGCAGGGTGTAGCCGAGACAGTTGTGGGTGGCGAGATCGGCGGTCGTCTTCGGCGTACCGTGGGCAGCGAGATAGGTCGGCGCGGCGCAGAGCGCGATGCGGATCGGCGCCAGCGCGCGGGCGATCAGGCTTGAATCGCGCAAGGTGCCGATGCGGATGGCGATGTCCCAGCCTTCGTCGATCAGGTCGACGAAACGGTCGGTCAAGGCAATGTCGATGGTGAGCGCCGGGTAGAGCGCCGCGAAATCTGCGATGGCCGGCATCACCTGCCTGAGCCCGAAGGCGAGCGGCGCGTTGATCCTCAGTGTTCCGCGCGGCTCGATCACGTCCGCGGCGGCGGCGGCGTCCGCTTCCTCGATCTCGGCGAGGATGCGCTCGACCGCAGAGAGATGGCGCTGGCCGGCCTCGGTGAGGGTCAGCTTGCGGGTGGAGCGGAAGAAGAGGCGGGTGCCGAGCCGGTCCTCCATGGCATCGACATGCTTGGTGGCCATGGCCGGCGACATGCCGAGCGCCCGCGCGGCCGCGGAAAAGCTTCCCAGGGCCGCGACGCGCGCGAAGACGTTCATTCCGGTGAAGCGGTCGAGCACGCTATTCCACACTCTGAGTTGGAGATCATCCTCTTCTGACGGGGATTATCACATTAGCGGGGCGGCGTCATATGGCGCTCTGTGTCCGGCCGCTGAAAGGCCGGCGTCAGAGGAGTGGATCTCATGAACATCAGCATCATCGGCGCCGGCAACATGGCGCGCGGCATCGGTACCCGTTTCATCGCCGGCGGAAATGCCGTCACCGTGGCCGGCAAGGATCAGGCGAAGGCCACGGCGCTGGCCAAGGAACTGCGCGAAGGCAAGCCCGGCGGTGAAGCCGTCGCGGCGACGATCGAAACGGCGCTCGCCAACGACATCATCGTGCTGGCGTTGCCTTTCGCGGCGGCGCGCGATTTCGCCTCGGCCAATGCGGCGAAGCTCGCCGGCAAGGTGGTGGTCGACATCACCAACCCGCTCAACGACACCTATGACGGTCTGGCGACCGCGCCGGGCAAGAGCGCGGCGGAAGAGATCGCCAACCTGCTGCCGAGGAGCCGCGTGGTGAAGGCGTTCAACACCAACTTCGCCGGCACGCTGGTCGTCGGCGCCGTCGACGGCCACAAGCTCGACGTTCTGGTCGCCGGCGACGACGAAGCGGCCAAGCGCCAGGTCATCGACCTGGTCGAGGCCGGGGACTTGCGCGGCATCGACGTCGGCAAGCTCGAACGGGCGCGTCAGCTCGAGGGTCTGGCTCTCATCGGCATCACCCTGCAGGGGCCGCTTGGCACCGGCTTCCAGAGCGCCTGGAAGCTCGTCGCCTGACGGGCCCTGGCCAATACTGCCCGCCCGCCGCGCTGGCCATGGTGCGGCGGGCCCCTATATTCTGCTGACCCCGTCTCACCGGAGCGACCCCCGCATGTCCGAGACCAAACTTGCAGAGAAACCGGCCGAGCTGTCGGCACGGCCGATCGATCCGGCCACGCGCATCGGTCACGTCCACCTCAAGGTCGCCGATATCGAGCGGTCGCTGGCCTTCTATTGCGGCGTGCTCGGCTTCCAACTGACGGCGCGCTACGGCAGCCAGGCCGCCTTCTTTTCGGCCGGCGGCTACCACCACCATTTCGGCATCAACACCTGGGAGAGCAAAGGCGGGTCGCCGCCGCCGCGCGGCACCACCGGCCTCTATCACACGGCCATCCTCTACCCGACGCGGGCCGCGCTCGCCGATGCGCTGCGCCGGCTGATCGCGGCAGGCGTGCCGCTCGACGGGGCCAGCGACCATGGCGTCAGCGAGGCGCTTTACCTGCGCGACCCGGACGAGAACGGCGTCGAGCTCTATTGGGACCGGCCGCGCGAGGCGTGGCCGCTCAACCCGGATGGTTCACTGGCGATGAAGACCGAGTGGCTGAATCTCGAGGATCTGCTCAGCGAACCGCCGCTCGCCTGAGGCAAATCGCCCCGGCAGATCGGGGCCTGTTCCGCCGGGACGGGCCGCGGCGCCGTTTTGGTCGCGCTCCGTTCGCACTCCGATCCCGCTCGCTTAACGGCGCTGCGAAAATTCCGCCTGCCGCCTTAACCGCCGCGTAGGCAAGCGGCAGCCCTAACGAACACCTTCCGGCAGGTGCATTCTTTGAGGGCATCGCCTATATCAGCCGGCAACCAATCGCGAACCGGCGGCCTTGACCCGCCGCGGAGACTTCCACATGCCCGAAACCCAGATCCCCGTCACGGTGCTCACCGGCTATCTCGGCGCCGGCAAGACCACGCTCCTGAACCGCATTCTCTCCGAAAACCACGGCAAGAAATACGCCGTCATCGTCAACGAGTTCGGCGAGATCAACATCGACAACGACCTCATCGTCGAGAGCGACGAAGAGGTGTTCGAGATGAACAATGGCTGCGTCTGCTGCACGGTGCGCGGCGACCTGATCCGCGTGGTCGAGGGCCTGGTGAAGCGGCCCGGCGGCTTCGACGGCATCCTGGTGGAGACCACCGGGCTGGCCGATCCGGTGCCGGTGGCGCAGACCTTCTTCATGGACGACGACGTGCGTGCCCGCGCCAAGCTCGACGCAGTGGTCGCGGTCGCCGATGCCAAGCACCTGGTGGAGAGCCTGGCCGACAGCCCCGAGGCGCAGGAGCAGATCGGCTTCGCCGACGTCATCCTGCTCAACAAGACCGATCTGGTGGGCGCCGACGAGCTGGCCGCCGTCGAGGGCCGCATCCGCGCCATGAACCCGCATGCCCTCATCCACCGCACCGAGCGTTGCGCCATCCCGCTCGACCGGGTGCTCGGCCGCGGCGCCTTCGACCTCGACCGCATCCTGACGCTCGAGCCGGAATTTCTCGACGACGACGGCCATGACCATGATCACGACCACGATCATCACGATCACGACCACGATCATGATCACGAGCACCACCACCATCATCACCACGATATCGAAGGCTCCGGCGTCTTCTCGATCTCGCTCCGGGGCGGCGACCTCGACCCGCAGAAGTTCTTTCCGTGGATCCAGCAGACGGCCCAGGAGCAGGGGCCGGACATCCTGCGTCTGAAGGGCATCCTCGCCTTCAAGGACGATCCGGAACGCTACGTCGTGCAGGGCGTCCACATGATCATCGAAGGCAACCACCAGCGCCCGTGGAAGGACGACGAGATTCGCCAGAGCCGGCTCGTCTTCATCGGCCGCCATCTCGACGAGAAGGCGATCCGCGCCGACTTCGAGAAGTGCATGGCCTGAAGCGATCCTCTCAGCCGGGCGCGACCTCGGCGCGGGCAAAGGAGGAGGGCGTCAGCCAGGCGTCCATGCTGCGCGCAAGGGTCTGCGATCCGGTGAGCGTGATGCGTTCGGCGCTGATCTCGCTGGTGAGGCGCGAGCGCCCGAAGAACACGGAGACCAGCGCCTTCAGCTCGGCCGAGACGAACAGGTCGACGTCGAAACCGGGATCCTGGAAGCAGACGTCCACCTGGGCGCCGGGCCGCGAGACGATCCAGTAGTCTCGGGGTTCGCGCTCATATGCGGGAAAAGAGAACTGGAACACGACGCGCCGCCGGGGCAGGGCGGCGCGGTTGATGTTGCGGCGCATGTTCCACATGAAGAACTTCGGGTCGATCCAGCAGAGCTGATCGTCGGCATCCATGTTGCGATAGGCCCATTCGCCGAGCGCCTGGATGATGGGCTCCAGCTCGCGCGCCGCCTGAGTGCGGACATAGTCCACGGTGCCGGTCGCCGGGTCTTCGATGCGCTCGACGAGGCCACGGGCTTCGAGCTGCTTCAACCGCTGGCTGAGAAGAGAGGGCGAAATTCCCGGCACGCCGCGCCGGATTTCGTTGAAGCGGGTGGAGCCCCACCACATCTCGGTCAGGATCAGCAGGGTCCAGCGCGGCTCGAGCACCTCGCAGGCTTTCACCACCGGGCAGAACAAAGCGAGCTTGCTGATTGGCATCAATCTTTTCCTTTGGGCATCACTATCCCGCCAATGCGGGCGGCAGGCCAGTACAGAAACAGTACCGGACGTGCTTCAATTCCGTCACTGGACCGGGCCGGCGCGACCGGCTCTAGTCTTGCGGCAGGGAAGGACCGGGAGGCGCGCGATGGACCAGACATCCTCACAGGGGCAGGGGCTCTCGCGCGACGAGGCGGACGCGCTGGAGGCGGCCTATCGACGCAGCACTGGACTACCGGCAGACGCTGCCGCAACGTCCCGGCCCGGCCGGCAATCGGTCTCGATGAAGCGGTGGCGCGGTTCCGCACGCCGCTCGCCGAGGACGGCATGCCGGCGGCAGAAGGTCATCGAGCAGATCGTGCGCGACGCCGGGGACGGCCTGCACAAGATGGCGGGGCCGACCTTCTTCGGCTATGTCCTCGGCGGCTCTCATCCGGTCGGCGTCGCCGCCGATTTCCTCGTCTCCGCCTGGGGGCAGAACGCCGGATCGGCCTTCGAGACCCCGTCGATCACCGGCATGGAGCGCGCCGTCTGCGACTGGGTCGTCGATCTGCTGTCCCTGCCGCCGGAAAGCGGCGCCGGGCTCGTCACCGGCGGCAGCGTGGCGAACATGGTCGGCATCATGGCGGCGCGCCACGCGCTGCTCGCGGCGCAGGGCTGGAACGTCGAGGAGAAGGGGCTGTTCGGCGCGCCGGCCTTCCCGGTGCTGATCGGAAAGGACGCCCATTCCGCGCCCTTCGCGGCACTGCGCTATGCCGGCCTCGGCGCGCAGTATGCGACCCGGATCGACACCGACGGCGAGGGGCGGATCGACGTGGATGCCTTCCGCGCCGCGCTTGATGCCAGTACGGCGCCGCCGCTGGTCGTGCTCCAGGCCGGGCAGATCAATACCGGCGCCTTCGATCCCTTCGCCGAGCTGATCCCGCTGGTCCGCGAAAGGCAGGGCTGGGTGCATGTCGATGGCGCCTTCGGCCTGTGGGTCGCGGCCGTGCCGGAGCTCGCCGATCGCCTGGCCGGCGTGCAGGCGGCCGATAGCTGGGCCGTCGACCTGCACAAATGGGTCAACGCCCCCTTCGACGCCGGCATGGTGATCGTTCGCGACCGGCCGTCTCTGGTCGCGGCCATGTCCGCCTGGGGCGCCTATCTTCCCGCGACGACCGACCATTGGGAGCCGACCGATTCGACGCCCGAACTGTCGCGGCGTGGGCGTGGCGTGCCGAGCTACGCCATTTTGCGTCATCTCGGGCGCGCCGGAATGCGCGAGATGGTGGCGCGCCATTGCCGGCTGGCGGAGCGCACGGCGCATTCGCTGGCCGCGGAACCGGGTCTGCACGTTCTGAACGAAATCCATTCCAATCAGGTGGCGGTTGCCTGCGGCGACGGGCCGGATGGCGACGCGCAGACATTGCGCGTGCTGCACAGGGTTCAGGAACGCGGCAAGGTCTATCCGACCCATGGCGAATGGGCGGGCCGCAAGATCATCCGGATTTCGGTGATCGGCTATGCGATGCACGAGGCCGATGTCGACCTGCTGGCTGCCGAAATCATCGATGCCTGGCGCTGGTGCCGGGAAAATCCGGCCTAAATAAGGGGTTGCCTTTGCCGGCCGCTGCGGCGAGGAAGGCGGCGAACGGCCGCCTCGCCGGCGGTACCCTTTTGCCGGACGTCTCCTCATGCCTTCCATCCAGGACTTCCCCTTCGGAGCCTTCGTCGTCGAGGCCGCCTTTCTCGGCGACACGGCGGTCTATGCGCTGGGCGACGGTACCGTGCGCCGCGCCTCGGGCCCGGCGGCGGAAGAGACCCGTGTGCACGAAGGCGCCATCCTCGCCGCGACGCCGGCGCTCGACGGCAAGACGCTGATCACCGGCGGCGACGACGGGCTGGTCGCCTCGGTCGATGCCGCCGGCACGGTGACGAGGCTCGCCGAGCGGCCGCGCAAATGGATCGACCACGTTGCCGCCGGCCCGGCCGGCACGGTCGGCTTCGCCACCGGGCGCCAGGCCTTCGTGCGGCTCACCGACGGGCGCGAGCGCAGCTTCGACCATGCCCGCGCCGTCGGCGGCATCGCCTTCGCGCCCAAGGGCCTGCGCCTGGCGGTCGCCCGCTACGAGGGCGTCACCCTGTGGTGGGCGGGTACCGAGGCCGAGCCGACATCGTTCGCCTGGAAGGGCGCCCATATCGGCGTCACCTTCTCGCCCGACGGGCGGAATCTCGTCACCGTCATGCAGGAGAACGCGCTGCATGGCTGGCGGCTGGACGATGGCCGCGACATGCGCATGACCGGCTATCCGGCCAAGCCGCGCTCGCTGTCATGGTCTCTCAAGGGGCGCTTCCTCGCCTCGTCCGGCGCCAATGCCGCGATCCTCTGGCCCTTCCACTACAAGGACGGGCCGATGGGCCGCCAGCCGCTGCAACTCGGCGCGCGCGAGGAGCTGGTCACCCGTGTCGCCTGCCATCCGAGCGAGGAGATCGTGGCGGTCGGCTATCGCGACGGCATGGTGCTGGCGGTGCGCTTCGCCGACCAGGAGGAGGCGCTGCTGCGCCGCCCCGGCGGCGGCCCGGTATCGGCGCTGGCCTGGGACAAGCGCGGCGGCCGGCTTGCCTTCGGCACCGAGGAAGGTGCCGCCGGCATCGTCGATCTGGCCGGCTGACGCGCATCTGCCAGACCGGGGCGCGGCTGATCACCGGCCGCGACGACCGGCAGGCCCCGCCACACTGATCCCCGCCTCAGTGCACCAGCACGTTGCGGAACTGCCAGGGGTCGCTGGTATCGATGTCCTCGGGGAACAGCGCCGGGCGGCCGGTGAGCGGCGTCCAGTCGGTATAATAGCCCTTGACCGGGCCGAGATAGGGCAGCTGCACCTCTAGGCAGCGGCGGTAGTCCATCTCGTCGGTCTCGACGATGCCGGCATTGGGGTTCTCCAGCGCCCACACCATGCCGGCGAGCACCGCCGAGGACACCTGCAGGCCGGTGGCGTTTTGATAGGGTGCCAGCGCCCGGGTCTCCTCGATGGAAAGCTGCGAGCCGAACCAGTAGGCGTTTTTCGCATGGCCGTAGAGCAGCACGCCGAGCTCGTCGATGCCGTCGACGATCTCGTTCTCTTCGAGGATGTGCTCGGTCTTCTCGTGCAGTTCGCCACTGCCGAAGACCTCGTGCAGCGAGAGCACCGCGTCGTTCGCCGGGTGATAGGCGTAATGGCAGGTGGGGCGATAGACGACCGTGTCGCCGTCCTTCACCGTGAAATAGTCGGCGATCGAGATCGACTCGTTGTGGGTGACGAGGAAGCCGTATTGCGCGCCGGGCGTCGGGCACCAGGTCCTGACCCGCGTATTGGCGCCAGGCTGGAGCAGATAGGCGCCGGCGCGTGCGCCAAGCTCGTGCAGCCGCCCGTTCTCCGGCAGCCATTTCTCGTGGGTTCCCCAGCCCATCTCGGCGGGCTGCATGCCCTCCGACATGAAGCCTTCCACCGACCAGGTGTTGACGAAGACGTCCATCGGCTTCGGCTTCACCGAGCGCTGGGTATCGCGCTCGGCGATGTGCACCCCCTTGACGCCGAGGTCGCGCATCAGCCGTGCCCAGCCTTGGCGGTCGGCCGGTCCCGGCTCGTCGAAGGGGTGGCCGAGGTCGTGCGCCAGGTTGACCAGCGCCTGCTTGACGAACCAGGAAACCATGCCGGGATTGGCGCCGCAGCAGGAGACGGCGGTGGTGCCGCCGGGATTGCCCGCCTTCTCGTCGCGCACCGTGGTGCGCAGCGCATTGTTGGTGCGCGCTTCCGGCGTGACGGAGGTGTCGAAATAGAAGCCCGGCCACGGCTCGACCACCGTGTCGATATAGGGAACGCCGAGCGCGCGGCAGAGACGCATGATCTCCAGCGACGCGGTATCGACCGACAGGTTGACGCAAAAGCCGGTGCCGCCGCCTTCGGTGAGGAGCGGGGTCAGCACCTCGCGATGGTTCTCCGGTGTCAGCCCGACATGGACGAAGCGGATGCCCTTCTGGTCGAGCAGCGCGCGGTCGGCGTCGTCCGGGGCGATGACCACCATGCGCGTATGATCGAATTCGAAATGGCGCTCGATCAGGGGAAGGGTGCCCTTGCCGATCGAACCGAAGCCGATCATGACGATGGGACCGTCGATCTTGCCGTAGACCGGCCATTCGGCCATCGCTGCTCTCCTTGGATGGGAAGTCGTTCTGGGTGCGTCGGGGCTGTGATTGGCGGAAATCGGTCCCCCAAGTCAACTGCTGCGTGGGATTGATTGCACGGTGTGGTTGCTTATGCTGATGCAGCGGCGATCCGTTGTGGCAGGAGTGGATATGACCACGTGGACGTTCGCCGGCCTTGCGCTTGCTGTGGCGATCGGCGTTGCGCCGGCCTGGATCGACGGCCAGGGCGGGCAAGGCATCGTGCATCAGGTCAGAATCGTCGGGCAGAACGACGACCGCGCGGACCTCCTCTTCAACCGGCGGTTCCTCGAGCTGAGCGTCGAAGAGTCACGGCACATCCGTGCGGCGACGGGTTACGTCTCCTGTCCGGGCACGAAGTACGGGAACCTTACGACTACCTCGGCGAGCCTGATCATCTCCAATGGTCAGGTTCTGACCACCGCCCATACGTTCATCGACGAGAAGGGCCGGCGCCGCGAGCCGTTGTCCACGTGCTATTTCGAAAACCAGGCCGACCCGATGGTGAAGATTCCGCTCCTCGGCAAGAAGGGCTCCTACATCTTCGGGAGCAATGATCCGGTCAGAAGCGGAGGCCCAGCAGCTGACTTTGCCATTGCACGATTGAGCCACCCTCTGGAGGGTATCGAACCGTTTCCTGTCGACCTCTCCGAGCAGCCGGTGACCATGTGTCCCGACGGCAGTGGCGAGGCCAATGGCTGCTGGGTCTTGGTGATTTCAGCGGCAGAGGAGGGCATTACCATCGGTGATCGCGCGACCAGCGGCATAGACTGGAAGCATGCGATCGCGCGAACGTGCGCATACAGAGTCCGTTTGCCGCCACGGCGCGGAGGATCGGAAACTTATCTGGGCGACTGCGATATCAGCGGTGGCGCCTCCGGCGGTGCCAACTTTGTCCGCGACAACGGTCAACTTGTCCTCAAGGCGATGACGGTGGGTGATGCGAAACATGGCAAGGACTATTTGCCGTTCCACTACGATCGGCGCCACCCGAAGAACGACAACTATTCGATTTCGATCGGCATCAGCAAAACCCTGCTGCGCGACGCGATCAAACTCGACAAGAAGTTCAATCACTAGTCCGACATAGCCGGGAATCTTGCGCTTGTCCGCCGGCCCTTGCCGCGCCCTTGGCCCGCCACACTCGGCCCCTATTTCTCCCAGTTCGGGCAATGCGGAGGAAACCCATCCATGACCAGACGCTTGCCGGCGCTTGCCGCGCTCATAGCCCTCGTGCCGGTGCTGGCAGCTCTGCCCGCCGCTGCCGAGGCACCGCCGGCTTCCGGCAATGCCGTGTTCGACCGCGCGGTCGATGTCGTCAACGAACACTTCTTCTCAACGGCCGCATTGCCGGCGTTCAACGAAGCGGCGGCGCTGGTGGCCGGCCAGATGCCGGATCTCAAGGATGCCGGACCGGGCGTAGTCGGCGATGCCGTCTCCTTTGTGCTCGGCAGCTTGCATGCCTCGCATACCGGGCGCTACACGCCCGACCGGGTCGATTATTACGAGCTCGCCGACGTGTTCCGCTTTGCCATCCGCCGCGACATGCGCCGGCTGTTCCCGCCGAAGGGCGAGGCGACCTATGCCGGCATCGGCATTGCCAGTGCGACGATCGACGGCAAGCGCTTCGTCACCCACGTCTATGACGGCGGCCCGGCGGCCAGGGCCGGCCTTCTTGCCGGCGACGAGATCGTCTCGGTCGATGGCGCGCCCTTCGCCGAGATCGGGTCGTTCCGCGGCAAGGCCGGAGAGACGGCGCATCTCCTGGTGCGGCGCGCGGCGGACGCCCAGCCGATCGCCGTCGACGTGCCGGTCGGCAAGATTCAGCCGGGCGATCTCTTCGTCCAGGCGATTTCGGACAGCGTGAAAACCTTCGACCAGGGCGGCCACAAGATCGGCTATATCCGCCTGTGGGCCTATACGCGCGAGCAGGTGACCTCGATCCTTTATGACGAGCTCGGCCAGGGGCGCCTGAAGGACGTGGACGGGCTGGTGCTCGATCTCAGGAGCAAATGGGGCGGGGCGCCGGGGGATGCGGCCGAGACCTTCGTCGGCGGCGCCGCCGACATGGTCGGCGTGAACCGCGACGGTACCCGCAACCTGGTCACCTTCCGCTGGCACAAGCCGGTGGTCGCCATCATCGACGGCGGCACGCGCAGCGGCATGGAGGTGCTCGCCTATTCGCTGAAGAAGAACGGCGTGCCGCTGGTCGGCGCACCGACGGCCGGCAATGTGCTGGCCGGCACGGCCTATCTGCTCCCCGACGACAGCCTGCTCGAACTGGCGGTTGCGGACGTGTTCGTGGACGGCAAGCGGCTGGAGGCCAATCCGGTCCAGCCGGACGTCGCGGTGCCCTTCGATGTGCGCTATGCCGCCGGGCGCGACCCGCAGCGCGACGCGGCCACGGCGCTGATGGCCGAGCACCTGTCGGACACGGGCGGCGGGGTGAACTGAACGAGAGGCGTAGGTAGGGTGGGTTAGGTGCGCGAGCGCCGTAACCCACGTTGGGACGACCGGCAGGCTCGGTCGGTGGGTTATGCACCGGAGCCGGCGCTCGGACGGCGCGCATCTTCACCCGCGAGGGCGCGGATGAGCGGTTGCAGGTGCCGCTCGTAGGGTTTCCAGCGGTCGACCGAGGTCCGATAGAGCGGCTGGCGGACCTGCCACTTCGATGCGGTCGAGACGCCGCGCTCGTTCTCGGTGAACCTGAGGACGGCCGGGTCCCATTCAAGGCCGAGGAAATCGGTCATGCGGCGAGCCGAGGCTTCGAGGTCCGTCACCGTGTCTTCGTAGTTCACGGTGAGGATGGATTTCGCGAAGCGGCCCGACCAGAACCCCATCAGCTCCTCGTAGCGCCGGTAGTACCAGCCGAGATCGGCAAGATCGTTGGCATAAGCATGCCCCTCGCCGAACGGGCTTATGTAGATGGACATGCAGCAGTCCAGTGCCTGGCGCTTGCAGTGGATGATCTGCGCGTCCGGAAAGAGCAGCTTGATCAGGCCGATATGCAGGAAATTGTGCAGGAACTTGTCGACCGTCCTCAGCCGGTCGGAGCCGACCGTCGCGATCAGTGACCGGTAGCCGGTGGCGATGGCGGGCAGGGCATCGGGCGGCAGCCTGGTGAACGCCGTTGCATAGGCTTTCGGGTCGGCGCCGCCGAATCCAAGCCGCTTGGCGATGGTCGGAATGTACTGACGCTCGCCGGCGCCAAACAGCGCGGGATGACCCGACAGAATCTGTTCGGTGAGCGTCGAGCCGCTGCGCGGCATGCCGACAATGAAAATGGGGGACGGCGCCTCACGCACGGCGAAATCCTCATGGCCGAGACCGGCGATGGATTTCGACTGTGCGATCACATTGGCGAAGTGATCGCGGCTGAATCGAGAACTCCGATTGCGCCTTGGCCGCTTGCAGGTGATCGAACGCCGCATCGCCGTCCTGCAGATCGAGATAGGTCTTGGCCGCGGCGTAGTGCAGGGTCCCCAAAGGACCGGGTTGGGTGGCTTCGCGCAATCCCGCTTCGATTTGCGGGAGCAGGTTGTCGGTCGCGGTCTGCTTGCCGAGGCGGGCCAGGCCGCCCAGCGCTCCGGCACGCTCGTCAGGATCCTCCAGGCACCGCTCGTAGAGCTGGCGCGCGTGATCGAAATCGCCGAGATCGCCGATCGCACGTGCGAGCATCAGACGCAGACCAGGGGCACCGGGATTGATGCGGTAAGCGCGATCCAGAAATCCGACCGCCTGCTGATGATTGTCCATTTTCAGGTAGGTCTGACCGACATTCATCAGCATGCGCCAGTTGCCGGGCTCCTTCCTGCGGCTTTCAGCAAATAGTCGAGCCCGAATTCGTAGGTGCCGTTGAGGAAGTGGGCGTAGCCGAGGTTGTTGAGCGCTTCCGCACTCGGCCTTTTCGCGCGGGCTGGGGACTTCCAGAAAGCCGATGGCTTCCGGATATCGCTTCAATTCGAGCAGAAGCTCGCCCAGCCCCGCGCAGACCGCCGGATCGTCGGGATGGGCTGCGGCGAGCGCACGGTAGAGCGGCTCGGCCTCATCGAGCTTTCCGTCACGGTGCAATGCATTGGCGCGGGCAAGCGACGAAGACTTTCTCCAGCTCGCGCGCTATCCTGTTCGGAGCGGCGCGTATTTCATTCTGCTCGCTTCATGACCGCGTCGATTCTGCATCGAGCCGACGGCGCGGTGCCGACAAGACAGAAAAGGCCCGGCTTTGAGGCCGGGCCTTCATGCGCGGACTTCGCGCGCTCAGAACTTGTAGCTGATGCCAATCAAGCCCACCCACTGGTTCCAATCAACCTTCACCGGCCCATCATCGGTTGGGTAGGTCTGACTGCCAAAATCGGAATATCGCACCTCGACCTGGCCGATCCAATGGGTTGTGAAGGCATAGTCGGCGCCAAGTCCGGCCGTCCAGCCGATATGGGTATTGGTCGAACTGGTGGACAAGATCGGAGAACCCGTTGTCCGTGCCGGAATTGCTCAGCCTGCCCTCTGCAACGGCAAGGCCGCCCGTCACATAGAGGAGCATGCGATCGAACGGGGTAAAGCCGACACGCAGGCGCGCGGATCCCTGCCATCGGCTCTCAAAGCTGAGATGGCGCAGATGCGTTACTCCGGTCAAATATACGCCATCCGCACTGCCGGCGAGGCCGCTGTAGTCCAGATCGCCTTCGATACCCAGGACGTACCGCTCAAGTTGGTAATTGTAGCCGGCATGGACGCCGCCGACGAAGCCGTTCAGATCGTATTGATCGGGAACGATCGAGGGAGTCGCTGTGCTGGTCACCGCCGTGGTCCCGCCGGGGCCACTGCTAACAGGGAACAACTGACTTTGATTGTCGTGTTCCTGTCCCACGCCATAGCCCGCGTGGATGCCGGTATAGAAGCCGGTCCAGTCGAAGGGCGCGCCCTCAGCCGTCGAAGCCGCTCCCGCAGCGATGGCCAATGCCCCCAAAGCAATCGCGTGTTTCAACGGGCCCCCCACTTCAGGCCATCAAATCATGGTGGATAACTCAATGAGTCGTATTTTGTGGTTCCGGCGCTAACCAGTCAACCTGTGCGCGACCGACCTCATCGGTCGTCGTTCCAGGAGTGGGTCAGGCGCTGAGTGCCGCAGCCCACCCTACAAAGCGCGGCGCGAGGACGCTATATCAGGCGTCCTGCCGTTCATTCCCTCCTGCCCGCGGACCAGCCGATGACGATCTCGCCAGCGACAACCCGCTTCTCGAACCTTGGGGCGATTCCGGGGACGGCCTTGGCCTGCCGCCCTTCGATCGCATCGCCCCGGAACACTTCCGCCCGGCCTTCGACACCACCATGGCGGCGCAGATGAAAGCGGTCGAAGAGATCGCCGGGGCAGCGGAGCCGCCGAGCTTCGCCAATACAATCGTCGCGCTGGAGACGAGTGGCCTCGAGCTGGAACGGGTGGCCGGCGTCTTCTTCCATCTCGCTTCGGCCGACACCAACGCAGCGCTGCAGGCGGTGGAGCGCGAGATCGCGCCGCTGCTTTCCCGCCACGGCAACGCCATCTATCTGAACACGGCGCTGTTCGCCCGCATCGACGCGCTGTGGGAGAGCCGCGACGCGCTTGGCCTCGACGACGAGCAGCGCCAGGTGCTCGACCGCTATCATACGATCTTCGTGCGCGCCGGCGCGGCGCTCGACGAGGCCGGCAAGAAGCGCCTCGCCGAAATCGGCGAGCGGCTGGCGGCGCTCGGCACCGCGTTCAGCCAGAACGTGCTCGCCGCCGAAAACGGCTTTCATCTGGTGCTCGGCGAGGACGACCTCGACGGCCTGCCGGCGTCGCTGCGCGCGGCGGCAGCGGAAGCGGCGCGCGAGCGCGACCTTCCCGGAAGATATGTCATCACCCTGTCGCGTTCCTCGATCGAGCCGTTCCTGCAATTCTCCACGCGCCGCGATCTTCGCGAAAAGGCGTTCAATGCCTGGGTGAAACGCGGCGAGGAAGAGAATGCGGCGCTGATCGCAGAAACAATCCGGCTGCGCAACGAGCGGGCGCGGCTGATGGGCTATCAGAGCTTCGCCCACTTCAAGCTTGCCAATTCGATGGCCAAGACGCCGGAGGCAGTGTCGGCGCTGCTCAATGCCGTGTGGGAGCCGGCGCTCCGCCGGGTGGCGGCCGAGGAAGAGGCGTTGCAGGCGCTGATCGCGGCCGACGGCAACAATTTCCGTCTCGCGCCTTGGGACTGGCGCCACTATGCCGAGCGCCGGCGCAAGGCCGAGTTCGATTTCGACGAGGCCGAGCTGGAACCCTATCTCAAGCTCGACAATGTCATCGCCGCCGCCTTCGATGTCGCCCATCGCCTGTTCGGCCTCGCCTTCGAGGAGCTGAAGGGGCTCAAGCTCTACCGGCCGGAGGTGCGCGTCTGGCGCGTCACCGGCAAGGGCGGCAGGTATGTCGGCCTCTTCCTCGCCGATTATTTCGCTAGGCCCTCCAAGCGCAGCGGCGCCTGGATGTCGGGCCTGCGCGACCAGCACAAGCTTGCCGGCGAGGTGCGCCCGATCGTCCTCAACACCATGAACTTCGCCAAGGCGGGCGAGGGCAAGCCGACGCTGATCTCGTTTGAGGATGCGCGCACGCTCTTCCACGAATTCGGCCATGCGCTCCACGGCCTGCTCTCGGACGTGACCTATCCGCTCATCTCCGGCACGTCCGTGGCGCGCGATTTCGTCGAGCTGCCCTCGCAGCTCTACGAGCACTGGCTGGAGCAGCCGGAGGTGCTGCGCCGCTTCGCGCTCCATGCCGAAACCGGCGAACCGATGCCGGAGGCGCTGCTCGACAAGGTGCTCAAGGCGCGCAAGTTCAACCAGGGCTTTGCCACGGTCGAATACGCCTCCTCGGCGCTGGTCGATCTCGACCTGCATCTCGCCGCCAACCCCGACGACATCGACGTCATCGCCTTCGAGCGCGCGGCGCTCAAGCGCATCCGCATGCCGGAGACGGTGGTCATGCGCCACCGCACGCCGCACTTCCAGCACATCTTCTCAGGCGACGGCTACGCCTCGGGCTATTACAGCTATCTGTGGTCGGAGGTGCTCGACGCCGACGCCTTCGAGGCCTTCACCGAGACCGGCGACATCTTCGATCCGGAGACTGCCCGCCGCCTGCACGACCACGTCTATTCGGCCGGCTACCGGCGCGACCCGGCGGAAGCCTATACCGCCTTTCGCGGGCGTATGCCGTCGACCGAGCCGCTGCTTCGCAAGCGCGGGCTGGCGGACTGATACCCATCGCATCCGGGAGGACGCATTCTCATGGCAAGCATTCTTTTCATCGGCGGCACCGGCCAGATCTCGCTGCCCTGCGTGCATCTTGCGGTCGAGGCCGGCCACAAGGTCAGCATCCTCAATCGCGGCAAGACGAGCGTGCCACTGCCCGCCGGCGTCGCGGTCATTGCCGGCGACATGGACGCCGCGACGCCCCATGGCGAACTCGGCGACCGGACGTTCGACGTCGTCTGCCAGTTCCGCACCTTTACGGCGGCGCAGATGGAGAAGGACATCGCCGCCTTCACCGGCAAGACTGGCCAATACGTCTTCATCTCCTCGGCCTCCGCCTATCAGAAGCCGGCGCAGCATTACGTCATCACGGAGAAGACGCCGCTGGAAAATCCCTACTGGGAATACAGCCAGGCAACAAGATCGCCTGCGAGACGATGCTGCGCGAACAGTCGGCACTCAAGTGGACCATCGTCAGGCCGAGCCACACGGTGCGCACCGGCCTGCCGTTCGCCATCGGCGACGGCGATGCGGTGGCGCGCCGCGTGCTGCGCGGGGCGCCGGTGATCGTCCATGGCGACGGCCATTCGCTGTGGACCCTGACGCGCTCGGCCGATCTCGCCGTGCCCTTTGTCAAGCTCCTCGGCAACCCGGCAGCGATCGGCGAGGACTTCCACATCACCGGCGACCGCGGCTTCACCTGGGACGAGATCACCGACGCCATCGCCGCCGGTCTCGGTGTCGCGGCGAAGATCGTCCACGTGCCGACCGACACGCTGGTGCGTTACCACAAGGAATGGGAAGGACCGCTCACCGGCGACAAGTGCTGGTCGGCGCTCTTCGACAACAGCAAGGTGAAGCGCGTTGCCGGCGACTTCACCTGCGCCGACGACCTCAAGACGATCCTCGAAGAGTCGATTGCCCATTTCAAGGCGCGCAACGCGGTTGCCGACCAGGGGCCGGATGCCCTCGACCCGCTGATGGACCGCATTGCGGCGGAACAGGCGGCGCTGGGCGCCGCCTGAGGCGGTGGCGAAGCGTTAACGGCGACAGAGTCCGGGGGCTTGGGTCGGCCGGCCGGCGCCGCTAGGGTAGGCGCCGGAAGGGTCGTCGATCATGTTGCCAACCGCCAGTCGCCTGATCGCGCTCGGCGCCGTTGTCGCCGCCACCGTCTGCGCGTGGCCGCCGCCTTCCGCCGTGGCCGCGGAATCCTACGCGTTCTATGAGGTGGCGGCCGCGGATCTCGCCGGAGCGCCGGGCAGCATCATCCGCACCGAAGCCGTTGCCGGCGCGCCATGGGGGGCGCGGGCGGTGCGCATGCTCTATCGCTCGACCGGACTGACGGGAGAATCGATCGCGGTCTCGGCCGTGGTCGTGGTGCCGACCAAGCCGCCGCCGGCGGACGGGCGCGCGATCGTCGCCTGGGCCCATCCGACCACGGGCGTGGCGCGCAAATGCGCCCCCTCGCTGCTGCTCGACGCGGTCATGCCGACCATCGTCGGCCTCGACGCGATGGTGGCGGACGGCTATGCGGTGGTCGCCACCGACTATCCCGGCCTCGGCACTGCCGGCGAGCATCCCTATCTGGTCGGTTTGAGCGAGGGACGCGCGGTTCTCGATTCGGTGCGTGCCGCGCGCGCGCTCACCCATGCCGGCAACCGCTTCGCCGTGTGGGGCCATTCGCAGGGCGGCCACGCCGCGCTGTGGACCGCCGAGCTTGCCAGAAGCTATGCGCCCGAACTCGATCTGGTCGGCATTGCCGCCGCGGCGCCGGCCAGCGAACTGGCGAAGCTCTTCGACGACGATCTCGGCACGACGGCCGGGCAGGTGCTGACCGCGCTCAGCCTGTGGTCCTGGTCGCATGTCTTCGGCGAGCCGCTTGCCTCGGTTGTGCTGCCCGATGCCATCGAGCCGGTGGGCGCGATCGGCGGGCAATGCCTCTCCGGCTTCACGGATCTCGTTGTCGATGCGTCCGCCTATGGCAGGATCGAGAAGGGCTTCCTCAAGGGCGACCCGGCAAAGACCCGGCCGTGGAGCACCTTCCTGTCGAACAGCACGCCCGGCGATCATGCCGGCAAATGGCCGCCGGTGTTCATCGCCCAGGGCGGCGACGACAAGGTCGTCGATCCGCCGGTGACCACCGACTTCGCCATCAAGCTGTGCAATCAGGGTGTGGACGTGCGCTATTTCTCGGTGCCGGGCGGCACCCATGACGTCATCGCCACGGTCAGCGCGAAAGATGCCGTCGCATGGATCGCCGACCGCTTTCGCCGACCGGCTGGCGCCGACCGATTGCGTCGCCAAGAACGGCGCCTCGCACTAGGCAGGTGCCGCAATACGCTTCTCCAAGGTCCTCGCGAAAGCGGGGACCCAGTAGCCATTGACGCTCGCGGTTCTATCTCGGGCGCTTGCGATTACTGGGTGCCCGGTCGGCGCCGGGCACCGCGAGAGCCGATAGGCCACTTCACGACGCGGGCGGCCGGTCGTGGCCGAAGAGGGGTCCGAGGCGGTCGAGCCGTGCGGCGCGTGCTTCCTGTGCTGGCGAGAGCGGCGGGTGGTCGAGCGGCGTGCGCTGCCTGCGTGCGGTGAGGTGCTTCACCAGACGTTGGCGGAAGGTCTCGGTGAAATCGAGACCGAGTGCGCTGTAGATGCGTTCGATCTCGCCGATCGGGTCGGCGGCGAGGTCCTGCAGGCGCAGCTCGGCAAGGTCGCCCGGCGGAATCAGCGCACGATCGGCGACGTAGTGGTCCATGGTCGCCAGATACTCCTCGACGATGATCTCTTCCTGCCGCTCGGCGCCGATGGCCGGGCTCAGGCGGAAGGCGTCCTGCAAGCCTTTGACCAGCGCCAGATTCGACTGGAAGACGACGCGCGGCGGGCGCGAGATGTGAACGAACTTGGCGCCGGGGAAGAGGCGCAGCAGGTGGCGGACGCGGGCGGTATGGCTGGGCGACTTCAGGATCAGCCGGCGCCCTTTGGCGATCAGCATCAGCTTGCCGACGAAGGCCAGCTCGCAGCGCTCCCAGCGCTCGCGCTCTTGCCGGCTCAGGCGCTCGAGATCGTGGAAGCGGTTGTAGAAATCCTGCTCGCCGGGCAGCACGGCGCGCCCGGCAATCACCGAGCACCGCGCCCAGTTGCACAAGGCGAAATCGTCCTCGGCCGGCAGCGTGGCGCCGAGCGGCGAGACCTTGCGGATGCGCACCAGCCACAGAAAGGGCGCGAGCAGCAAACGGAGGATCGCCCAGGTCGTCACGAAACTGTGCGGCGACAGCGCCTCCAGCCAGATCGGCGAGCGCAGATTGGGGTCGAGCGACAGCAGGGTCTGCAGCCAGGTGGTGCCGGAGCGGAAATAGCCGAGCACGAAGACCGGTGCTTCGTGCGGGGCGACGTGGCGCGGGCGAAACTTCAGCCAGAGGGCGATCGCCAGCCGCTCGGGCAGCGAGAGAATGGTGGAGAGCGCCGAGAAGAAGAGCAGCACGGCGAGCCGCGGCCACAGCGCCGCCGGTACGCGCAAGCGCGTGCGGAAGATGAGGGCGAGGACACTGTCGAGCGGCGCCAGCCCCAGGAAGTGCGGATAGGGCAGATAGGGGAAGACCCGCCGCTGAAGGAATTCGCGAATTCCGTTCATTCGCCCGTCGCCCCTGCCGAAGGCCGCGCGCTGGGCCGCGCGGCGGTGGCGCCTCGACGCCCGTTCAAGCCGGGCGGGGCGGATTTGTCAAAGCGGGCCGGCGGCACATCGCGCCATGCCGACGGACCCTCGTGGCAAGGCGGATGGCGGCGCTAGAATGGGCGCCATGCGAATCGCCCCCGCCGTCGGCCTGCTGCTTCGGTTGTTGCCGCCATGATGTCCGGTCCGCGTGCCACGATGCTGCTTGGCGTCTGGCTGGCGTGGGGGCTGGCCGCCCTCTACGTCGTCTATATCGCCACGCTGTTTGCCGGCGGCGTAGCCGTGGGCGTTCCGGTCGAACCTTATCTGGCAGCCGCCGAGATCCTCACATTGCTCTCCGGCATTCTCCAGGTGGCGCTGTTCGCGGTCATCTGCCGGTGCGCCGACGACGAGGCGCGCCTGCCGGCGCTGCTGGCTCTGGTGTGGATGTCAGTCATGGCGGCGCTGACCATCACGGTGCATTTCGTCCAGCTCACTGTCGGGCGGCAGATCGATCCTGCTGTCATGCCCGATTACCGCTTCGTCTTCGGCTGGGTGTGGCCGTCGTTCCTGTACGCCGTCGAGCTCGTTGCCTGGCACCTGTTCTTCGGTCTGGCACTGCTGTTCGCGGCGCCGGCGTTCAGGGGAGGCGGCGCCGCGGCCGCGGCGCGCGCCGGCCTGGTCGCGGCAGGTGCGCTGTGCCTCGTCGGGCTGATCGGTCCGGCGCTGGGCAATCTCAACTGGCGGATGATCGGCGTGGCGGGCTACGGACTGGTCTTCCCGTTGAGCTGTGTCGCCATCGGGCTGGTGTTCAGTCGCGCGGCGGTTGCCCGGCGCGCCACAGGCTGAGCGGGCACGGAAAACCCGCCCGCGCCTCGGGCCGGCGGTGCCGTCAGGCCCGCTTGGTCAGTTGTTCTTGGCGCCCTGGAAGATCCAGCTCCAGATATTCTCGCGCAGGCAACTGGCGAGCGGCTTGTGGTTGAAGGGCATGCGAATCTCGGCCTGGCCGTTGATCAGCACGGTGAGGCTGCTCTCGTCGGGCTTGCCCGGGAGGATCATGGGTCCGAACTTGGTGCCCTTCATCACGCTCTCATAGGTCCTGACATCGAAGCCGCTCTGCTCGTAGCCCTCACCGCCCGGCTGATGGCAGGAAACGCACCATCCCCTGAAGATCGGCGCGATCTCCTCGGCATAGCTGATCTGCGACTGTTGCGCGCAGGCCTGCGGAACCGGGAGCAGCGTGGTCGAGCCGGCAAGCGCAAAACCGCCGACGATGACGCCGGCCGACAAGAGAATCCAACGTCTCATCACCATTTCCTCCGCACGTCTCCCCAAATGGCAGCATGACGCTTCGGGAGGGTGACGGACGTTGATCCTTGTCAACGGTGCGGAATTATTCCAATCGGACGCGGACGCGGAACGCCCGCGATCCGGGGATTTGTGGTGTTACCTCGGCCGTCGCCCGACCTAGGCGGCCAGCGGCAGGCGCTCGCGAATCGGCGCCCCGGCGGCGGTGACGAGCCCGCTGTCGGACAGACCGTGCGCTTTCAGCTCCAGTCCAAGGAAGCGGTGGCGGTCCACAGGCGCCGGCATGACGAGGCCGTTGGTCGGTTCGGCGGAGAAGCCGAAGCGGACGTAATAGTCCGGGTCGCCAACCAGGATGATGCCTGTGTGGCCGATCTGCTGAGCGCGGGCGATGGCAAGCCGCATCAGGCCGGCGCCGACGCCCTCGCCCTGGACTTGCCCGTCCACCGCAAGCGGTCCGAGCAGCAGGGCAGGCGCGTCGCCTGCCTTGACGTGCCACAGGCGGACGGTGCCGACGAGGCCGCCGGCTGCGTCGCGGGCGACCAGCGCCAACCCGTCGGCCGGCTTGCGGCCGCGGCGCAGGCGCTCGGACGGCTTGAAGACGCGCTCACGGCCCATGACGCGGTCGAGCAGGGCTTCGCGGGCGTGCGTGTCGGCGGGGCGTTCGCTATCGAAGTGGATCATTTTGGTCTGGTCCAGTCCATCAGGTCCCCGGCGCGCCGTCAGGCGCGGGAAGGGGACCCAGTAGCCGCTGGCGCATGCGGTCTTGTGCAAGGGCGGTGGCTACTGGGCCCCCGCCTTCGCGGGGGCCGTGGTTCTTGTGTTCCTGCTAGATCACATACGACTTCAGCGGCTCGAAGCCGTTGAAGGCGACGGCCGAATAGGTCGTGGTGTAGGCGCCGGTGCCTTCGATCAGCACCTCGTCGCCGATCGACAGCGAAACGGGCAGCGCGTAGGGCGCCTTCTCGTAGAGCACGTCGACCGAATCGCAGGTCGGCCCGGCGATGACGCAAGGGCTCTTGGCGTCGCGGTCGCGCGGCGTCCTGATCGGATAGCGGATCGCCTCGTCCATGGTCTCGGCCAGGCCGCCGAACTTGCCGATGTCGAGATAGACCCAGCGCAGGGGATCGTTCTCCTCCTTGCGCGAGATCAGCACGACCTCGGCCTTGATGATGCCGGCGTCGCCGACCATGCCGCGGCCGGGCTCGATGATGGTCTCGGGGATGCGGTTGCCGAAGTGCTTCCTGAGCGCCGAGGAGATCGCCCGGCCATAGGTCTTCACCACCGGGATCTTCTTCAGGTATCTGGCCGGGAAGCCGCCGCCGAGATTGACCATGCGCAGGCGGATGCCGCGCTCCGACAGGGTACGGAAGATCTCGGCCGAGGCGGAGAGCGCAATGTCCCAGGCTTCCGGGTTGGGCTGCTGCGAGCCGACATGGAAGGAGACGCCATAGGCGTCGAGACCCAGGCGATGGGCGTGCTCGAGCACGTCGACGGCCATCTCGGGGGCGCAGCCGAACTTGCGCGACAGCGGCCATTCGGCGCCGTCATTGGCGATCAGGATGCGGCAGAAGACCTTCGCCGTCGGCGCGGCGCGGCCGATCTTCTCCACCTCCTCGCGGGAATCGACGGCAAAGAGGCGGATGCCGCGCTCATAGGCGGCGGCGATGTCGCGCTCCTTCTTGATGGTGTTGCCGTAGGAGATGCGCTCAGGCGCCGCGCCGGCGGTGAGCGCCATGTCGATCTCGGCCACGCTGGCACAATCGAAGCTGGAGCCGAGCCCGGCGAGCAGTTCCAGGATCTCGGGCGCCGGGTTGGCCTTGACCGCGTAATAGACGCGGCTGTCCGGCATGGCGGTGGCGAAGGTCCGGTAGTTGTCGCGGACGACGTCGAGGTCGACGACGAGGCAGGGGCCTTCGGGTCGTCGGTCGCGCAGGAAGTCGCGGATACGGTCGGTCATTCTCGGGCTCTCCCCCAAGCGAAGGTTCACGTTGCGAAACCGCCGGTCGGCCTATCCCCGGACGATCGATTTGGAGACGATCGTTCCGGACATACGCGTCACGGTTTGCCGGACGAGTTCCGGCTGGTTTGCGGGTGGCAGTCGCGAAGCGCGGACAGGGCTGTCCGGTCTTTCGCTGCCTCGCTTGGAGCGGGAGAACCCGATCCGCACGCCCGGCAAGAAGTAGATGCCTCTTCAGTGACCCCGGCTGATGGAAAGCCGGCAGAGACCAAAAAAGCCCGCTACGTCGTTGCTTTAAGTCGCGTCCTTCGAAGCGTCCGGGATCTTTCCCGGCGGTTCGCCCTCGGACATCAAGCGACCACAGGCACGTGCGAATTTGGGCGAGCGGTAGGTAGGGCCAAAAGGTTACACAATCAAGAACAATCCGAGGCTTGGCTGAAAAAACTTCTGACGCCTTCGGTGCACCATGGACCGGCATTCCCCTACGATTTCCGCCCTCAGTCCAGAGGCGCCGGCCGAAGGCCGGCCTCGAAGGGCTGGGGGCGGATCAGGCCGGCTACAAGCCCCATTGGCAAGGCGGTCGTGAAGCGGCAAGAGTGCGCGCGGATGTTTGAGGACGAATGCGTATGAACGAGACGGTGGTCGGCGAGAAGGGCATGGCGGTGGCGCCGCATGCCAAGGCGGCGGAGTCCGCGGCCGAGGTCATGCGCGCCGGCGGCAATGCCGTGGAGGCGATGATCGCCGCCGCGGCGACCATCGCCGTCGTCTATCCGCACATGAATTCGATCGGCGGCGATGCCTTCATGCTGATCGCCGAGCCCGGCCGGCCGGTGCGCGTCATCGAGGCCTGCGGCGGGGCGGGGTCGCTCGCGACCGTCGCGCGCTACCGCAAGGAGGGTTACGACGAGCTGCCGTCACGCGGGGCCCTGGCGGCGCTCACCGTCGCAGGCGCCGTGTCGGGCTGGGACATGGCGATGGAGGCCGCCGCCAGCCTCGGCGGGCGCCTGTCGCGGCGCGATCTTCTCGGCGACGCCATCGGCCATGCCCGCGAGGGCGTGCCGGTGAGCCCGTCGTGGTGGCGCAAGACGATTGGCAATGTCGAGACGCTGAAGGACGTGCCGGGCTTTGCCGCCCACTTTCTCGCCGACGGCAAGGCGCCGGAGATCGGCACCGTCTGGAAACAGCCGGCTCTGGCCGATACGCTCGATCAGCTCGCCCATGCCGGCTTCGGCGATTTCTACCGTGGCGACGTCGCCAGCCGAGATCGCCGCCGACCTGGAGGAGGTGGGAAGCCCGGTAACGCGCGAGGATTTGCGCCGCCACGAGGCGCGATTGCGCGCGCCGTTGTCGCTCAAGCTCGACGATTGCACGCTGTTCAACACGCCGCCACCGACGCAAGGGCTGGCCTCGCTCATTCTTCTCGGCCTGTTCGACCGGCTCAAGGTCACGCGCGGCGAGAGCTTCGACCACGTCCACGGCCTGATCGAGGCCTCCAAGCGCGCCTTCGCGGTGCGCGACGGCGAGATCACCGATCCCGCCTTTGGCGGCGACGTGAAACAATTCCTCGATGCCGGCTGGCTCGACGAGGAAGCCGCGAAGATCGACCGGCGCCGGGCGGCGTCGTGGGACGGCGGTGGCGACGGCGACACGGTCTATATGACGACAGTGGACGGCAACGGGCTCGCCGTCTCCTTCATCCAGTCGATCTACTGGGAATGGGGCTCCGGCGTCGTGCTGCCGCGCACCGGCATCGTCTGGCAGAACCGCGGCGTCAGCTTCTCGCTCGACCCGGCTGCGGTGAATCCGCTGGCGCCCGGGCGCAAGCCCTTCCACACCCTCAACCCGGCCTTCGCCCGCTTCGCCGATGGACGGATCATGTCCTATGGCTCGATGGGTGGCGACGGCCAGCCGCAGTTCCAGGCCGCCGTCTTCACCCGCCACGCCCGCTTCGGCATGGAGCTGGGTGAGGCCATCGACGCGCCGCGCTGGCGGCTCGGGCGAAGCTGGGGCGGGGACGATGCCGGCGTGGTGATGGAGAACCGCTTCGACCCGGACCTGGTCTCCGCGCTGGAGCGCGCCGGCCACAGGGTGGCGCTTTTGCCGGAGGCCTATGCCGATGCACTCGGCCATGCCGGCGCCATCGTTCGCCGCTCCGATGGGCGCCTGTTCGGCGCGAGCGACCCGCGCTCGGACGGCGCGGCGGTAGCGGTGTAGGCTGTCGCCATGCTCATACCCGCCGATCCCGTCCAAGCCTTCGTCGCCTATCCGGACGTGGACGTTCCCCATGCGGCGTCCGGTCCGCTTGGCGGTCTGACCTTCGCGGTCAAGGACATCTATGACGTCGCAGGCTATCCGACCGGCTGCGGCAGCCCGGAGAAGGCCGCCGAGGACCCGGTGCCGACGAAACATGCAGCCGCGGTAGCGAAGCTGCTCGATGCCGGCGCCGCCTTTGTCGGCAAGACCCACACGGCCGAACTCGCCTTTTCGCTCGACGGGCGCAACGAGCACACCGGCACGCCGATCAATCCGGCGGCGCCAGGCCGGGTGCCGGGCGGCTCCTCGTCGGGCTCGGCAGCGGCGGTGGCCGCCGGACTGGTCGATTTCGCGCTCGGCTCCGACACCGGCGGCTCGGTGCGCGGACCGGCCTCCTTCTGCGGGCTCATCGGCCTCAGGCCGACCTTCGGCCGCATCGACATTTCGGGCACCATGCCGCTGGCATCGATCTTCGATACCGTCGGCTGGTTCACCCGCGACATCGATACCTATGCCCGCGTCGGCGCGGTGCTGCTTGGCGACGATGTCGCCGGTCCGCCGCTTGCCCGCATGGTTGTTGCGGAGGATGCGCGCGCGATCTTTGCCGAAGAGAACGACGTCGCCGTGCTCGATGAAGCCATCGCGCGCGCTGCGGCGCATCTCACATCGGACGGTAGCGTGACGATCGCAGGCGACGACGGGCTGCAACGCTGGCATCTCACCTATCGCACCATGCAGGGCTGGCACGCCTGGCGGGCTCACGGTCCGTGGATCGAAAGTCGCAAGCCGGACCTCAACCCGGCGGTTGCGACGCGCTTCGCGGCGGCGCGTGCGGTGACGCAAGACGCCTATGACGCGGCGGCGGCCGTGGGTGAGACCGTGGCGCGGCGAATGGCCGATCTCGTCGGCGAGGATCGCGTCATCGTTTTGCCGACCATGCCCGGCATCGCGCCGCTCAGCGACGCCAGCGAGGAGGATTTCGAGCGCTATCGCGGGCGCGCCGTCTCCATGCTGTGCATGGCCGGGCTTGCCGGATTTCCGCAGATCTCCCTGCCGATGATGACGGTTGACGGCTGTCCGGTCGGCCTGTCGCTGATCGGTCCGCCCGGCCGTGACCGGGCGCTGATCGCGCTTGCGGCCGGCATTCTCGCCGGATGAGGTGATCGCCGGAGCAAAATGGGTACACTTGGCTCGGGGCAATCGAGCACATGGGGGAAGGTGTGGACCAGTTGAAGCCGCTCTGCTTCGTGCTGATGCCGTTCGGGCGCAAGTCTCACGGCAGCGGGCGCACGGTCGATTTCGATGCGGTCTACGAACAGATCCTTGCCCCGGCGGTCACGGCGGCGGGCATGGAGGTGATCCGCGCCGACCAGGAACAGGTCGGCGGCACCATCCACAAGCCGATGTATGAACGGCTGATGCTTTCCGATTTCGCGCTCGCCGACGTCACCGGCGCCAATCCCAACGTCTATTACGAGCTCGGCATCCGTCATGCGCTGAGGCCACGCAGCACGGTGATGATCTTCGCCGAGGGAACCAATCTGCCCTTCGACGTCGCCTCGCAGCGGGGCACCCCCTACCACATGGACGATACCGGCAATCTCACCGACGTTGCCGGAGACGTCCGGCGGATCACCGAGCGCCTGCGCGCCTCGCTGGATGACGCGCATGACGACAGCCCGTTGTTCCAGCTCATCGACGGCATGCCGCGGCACGAGATCGATCACATCAAGACCGATGTCTTCCGCGACCGCGTTGCCATCGCCCAGGACTACAAGAAGCGGCTGATGGAGGCGCGCAGCAAGGGCGTGGATGCGGTGCGCGCCGTCGCCGCCGACCCCAACCTGACCGAGCTGGCCAACGTCGAGGCCGGCATTACGGTCGACCTCATGCTGTCCTTCCGCGCCGTCGGCACCAGCGAGGGCTGCGAGGAGATGGTCAATCTCTATGAGCGCATGCCGCCGGAGCTCAAGAAGGCGCGCATGATCCGCGAACAGCTCGGTTTCGCGTTGAACCGGGTCGGCCGGCACAAGGACGCCGAGATGGTGCTCAGCGAAGTGATCAAGGATCATGGCGCGAGCAGCGAGACCAACGGCCTGCTCGGCCGCGTCTACAAGGACCAGTGGGAGGCGGCGAAGAAAGCCGGTCAGGATTTCGCCGCGCGCGGCTTCCTCAAGCGCGCCATCGCCACCTATCGCGCCGGCTTCGAGGCGGATTGGCGCGATCCCTATCCGGGGGTCAATGCAGTGACGCTGATGGAAATGGAGGACAAGCCCGGCGAGGCGCTCGCCGCGATGCTGCCGGTGGTGCGCTACGCCGCCCAGCAGCGGGTGCACAAGGACGATGCCGGCAGCGACTACTGGGACCATGCCACGCTGCTCGAGCTGGCGGTGCTGGCGCGCGATCAGGACGCCGCGGCGGATCACGCCGCCAATGCGCTGGCGATCGTGCGCGAACCGTGGGAGCCGGCGACGACGGCACGCAATCTGCGGCTCATCCGCGAGCGGCGTGAATCGCGCGGCGAGGACGTAGCGTGGATCGGCGAGGTCGAACGGGCACTGAGCGAGGCCGGCGAACGCCTGATGGCATCGGCCGGCCCGCCATCGTGAGGCCGTGCGGCGGCGTCTGCGCGTCGTTTCGCCGCGCTGCGCGGGTCACGCCGCCAATCGGCCGCATTCGCCATGAACACCCCGTGCGGGGAAGGGTTCTGCCGTGAGCGCTATCTGCCGGGTCGGGGTCGCCATCGCAGCATTGCTGGCCGTCGCGGTGGCGGGGCCGGCGGCCGCCCACCCGCATGTCTTCGTCGATGCCCGCTCCGAGATCGTCTTCGACAAGGCCGGCGCGATCACCGCCGTCCGCCACATCTGGCAGTTCGACGAGGCCTTCACCGCCTTCGCCATCCAGGGACTCGATGCCGACAATGACGGCAAGCTCAGCGACGCCGAGCTCAAGCCGCTGGCCAAGGTCAATGTCGATTCGCTGAAGGAGTACGACTTCTTCACCTGGCTGAGGCAGGGGAGGAAATCCTTCCCCTTCGTGCCGCCGACCGAATACTGGCTGGAATTCCACGGCGGACGGTTGACCCTGTTCTTCACGCTGCCGCTGAAGAAGCCGGTGGCGATCCACGGCAAGGCGACGCTGGAGGTCTTCGACCCGGAATATTTCGTCGCCTTCACCTTTCCCCAGCACCAGGCGGTGACGCTCAGCGACGCGCCGGCCGGGTGCAAGGCCGAATATCATCCGCCGCACATGCTGGATAACGCGACCATGGCCAAGCTGTCGGCGATTCCCGTCGATCAGCACGACCTGCCGCCGGAATTGCAGGATGCCGCCGCGGGCCTCGCCAATCTGATCGTGCTGCAATGTCCGGGCGAGCCCGGCGGCGCGGCCGTCGACCCGTTCGAGGCCGTGATGGCGGGCGGGAGCGGCACGGCCGACGCCGGGGCACCGGCGGCACCGGCGACGCCACCGACGCCGCCAACGCCACCGGCCGCGCCGTCGAGCGATCTGGCCGCCGTCGGCACCCTGACGCCTGCCGATATTGCTGCGGCGCCGGCAGGGGGTGCCACGGATCAGGCGGCGACGGGCGAATCGGGCCTGGCCGAGATCGGCGCCATCGTTCTCGCCGTCCTGCTTGCCGCCGGCATTGCCGTGGCCGGGTTCTTCCTGCAGCGCAATCTGAGGCGCCGATGAGCCGGGCGCGATCCTGCCTGACGCTTGTCGCCGCGGCGCTGATCGTGCTGGCGGTGGTTGCCGGCGCCGCCCATGCGGCCAGCCCCTTCGGCATTGCCACGCCCGATTCGTCCGGCGGTGCCGGCTTCGGCGGTCCGCTCGGTCCGCTCTTCGTGCGCGTCGCCTACTATCAGAGCGTCTTCTACAGGGGTCTCACCCAGGCGCTTTCCGACATCAAGGCGAATGGCTGGGCGGTGTGGCTGCTGCTGGCGCTGAGCTTCGCCTATGGCGTCTTCCATGCCGCCGGCCCGGGCCACGGCAAGGCGGTGATCAGCGCCTATATGGTCTCCTCCGGCGAGACGGCGAAGCGCGGCATCGCGCTGTCCTTCCTGGCCGCCTTCGTGCAGGCGCTGAGCGCCATCATCATCGTCGGCGTCGCGGCGATCGTCTTCCGCGTTACCGCGGTGACCATGACCAGGGCGACCGACTGGTTCGAGACGCTGAGCTATGCGCTGGTCGCGGTGGTCGGCGGCTGGCTTCTGTGGTCGAAGACCTTCGGCGGTGGTCACCATCATCATCACCATCACCATCATCATGTGCCCGGCGCGGCGCATCACGACCATGACCACGATCACGCATCACCATGACCATGACCATGACCATGCGCACGCGCATCCACATGCAGCGGCTGCACCGGCAGTCAGTGCACCGGCGGGCTCCCTGCTGGAAATGCTCGCCGGGGCGTGGTCGGCGATCCTGGCGGTGGGCGTGCGCCCGTGCTCCGGCGCGATCATCGTGCTGGTGTTCGCCTTGTCGCAGGGCCTGTTCCTGGCCGGGGTCGCCGCGACCTTCGTCATGGCGCTGGGCACCGGCCTGACGGTCGCGACAATGGCGGTGCTGGCGGTCTCCGCGCGCAGCGTGGCGGTGCGCCTGGCAGGCGTCGATTCACCGGTAACCGGGCGAATCGTACGCGCGGCCGAGATTCTGGCGGCGGCGGCAGTGCTGGTTCTCGGGCTCGTCCTTTTGGGCGGCTCGCTGGTCAACACTTAGCATTTTTCAAATTTGAGTGTGATCAAAGCGGGGGGATTTGACCGCCGCTAGTTTGCCTCGTGTCAGATCGCCCTACGGGCAAGTTCTGGGGTCTCGAAGGCCCGGTCGAAAAGAGCGCCTGGCTGAAGAGGCATCCGAGCTTCGAGCCGCTGCTCGCCTGGACCGGGGAGTCTCCCGGCTTGGGGGGCGCGTTGGGGCGCTGCCGTACCACCTTGCGGCAGCGCCCTGGCTTTATCGGGCCGGGGTTTTGGGGACCGGAGCGTGCGCCCGGTGGTCCCGCACCGCGGCACCGAAGGCGGCGAAGAGCTTCTGCGAGACGGGGTCGGTCCTGATCCAGTATTCCGGGTGCCATTGCACGGCCAGCGCGAAGCCCATGGCGTCGCGCACGCTGACCGCCTCGATGGTGCCGTCCGGCGCGGTCGCTTCGACGGCCAACCCGTCCGCCAGACGCCCGATGCCCTGGCGGTGGAGCGAGTTCACCCGGATCGTTTCGGTGCCCACGATACCGGCGAGCGCGCCGCCGGGCACGATCGCCACGTCATGGCTGAGGGCGAAGCGGACATCCTGGTCGTCCGAAGCCGGCGCGCGGTGATCGTTGCGTCCCGGCTCCTCCTGCACCTCCGCGATCAGGGTGCCGCCGAGGGCGACGTTCAGCTCCTGCATGCCACGGCAGATGGCGAAGAGCGGAACCCCGCGGCTGAGCGTCGCTGCGATCAGCGGCAGGGTCACCGTATCGCGGCGCGGATCGTGCGGCTCGGTCCTCGATGTCGCCGCAACGCCGTAGCGCTCGGGGTGGACGTTGGAGCGGCTGCCGGTGAGCAGCACGCCGTCGACCCGCTCAAGCAGGGCGTCGAAATCCGGTTCTTCGCCAAGAGACGGGAGAATCAGCGGAATTGCGCCGGAGCCGTGGGCGATGGCGGCCAGATAGGTTTCCGGCGCCGCGTGCCAGACGTAACCGTCCGCCGGCCTGACATCGGCAGGGACGAGGATCAGCGGCGGTCCAGGGTCATTGCTTGTCATCGTCGCGTATCGGGCTCAAAAGCGGTGTCGCGGGAGGGGCGGATGGTCCTTCGCGCTTGACAGGGTCCGGCCGATGGCGTCCGCTTTATCGTCGTTGCCGGCTCGGGCAGGAACATCGGATATCACCATCGGGGCGGCCAAGGGAGGAAGTTCACTTATGGATCGTCGTTCATTTATCAAGAAGGCCGGCCTGGTGGCGGGCGGTGCCGCTGCCACGACCATCGCGGCACCCGCGATTGCCCAGTCCATGCCGGAAGTCAAATGGCGTTTGAGTTCGGCCTTCCCCAAGGTCCTCGACACGCTCTTCGACGCCTCCACCCGCATCGCCCAGATCGTCAGCGACGTCACCGACGGCAAGTTCCAGATCCAGGTGTTTGCCGGCGGCGAGATCGTGCCGCTGGCCGGTCTTGTCGACGCGGTGCAGAACGCCACCGTCGAGATGGGGCACACCGCGACCTATTACTACTTCGGCAAGGACCCGACCTTCGCGTTCGGCTGCACGGTGCCGTTCGGCCTCAACAGCCGCGCGCTCAATGCCTGGTGGTATTACGGCGGCGCGCTGGAGCCGATGAACAGGTTCTTCGGCAAGTTCAACATGATCGGTTTTCCGGCGGGCAACACCGGCGCCCAGATGGGTGGCTGGTGGCGCAAGGAGGTCAACAGCGTCGACGACCTCAAGGGCGTCAAGTTCCGCGTCGGTGGGTTCGGCGGCGCGGTCCTGGCCAAGCTCGGCGTCATTCCGTCGAACATCGCGCCGAGCGACATCTACCCGGCGCTGGAGAAGGGGACCCTGGACGCCACCGAGTTCGTCGGCCCGTATGACGACCTCAAGCTCGGCTTCTACAAGGTCGCCAAGTACTACTACTATCCGGGCTGGTGGGAAGGCGGCGCCTCGCTGTTCAGCCTGATCAACCTCGACAAGTGGAACGAGCTGCCCAAGGGCTATCAGGAAGCGTTGAAGACGGCCTGTGCCACGGCCAATGTCGAGATGCAGGCGCATTACGACCACGTCAATCCGGGCGCGCTGCGCCAGCTCGTGGCCAACGGCGCCGAGCTGCGCGCCTTCTCGCAGGAGATCATGCTGGCCTGCTTCGATGCGGCCGAGAAGACCTATGACGAGATGAGCGCCGACAATGCGTCGTTCAAGGAGATGTACGATCTGATGCGGGCCTACCGCAACGAAGAGAACCTCTGGTTCCAGCTTACTGACGGCGCTTTCGACAACTTCATGTTCGGCCAGCAGCGCGCCGGCAAACTGTCGACGGGCTGAGACCCGCGCACAGACATCCGAAGCGAGGGCTCCGGGGAAACCCGGAGCCCTTTTTCATTGACCGAAATTCGGCCCGTCGCCGTTCGATCCGCTGCCGCCGAAATTCGGAGCGGCGGGCGTGCCGCCGCCCGAGCCGAAGTTGGGGCCGCCTGCCGGGTTGTCGCCGGCGCCGAAATTGGGGCCGCTCGTGCCGCCCGGGGATGGCGCGGGGGCGCTTCCGCCCGCGCCGAAGTTCGGTCCGCTGCCACTGTCCCCGCCGCCCCCGAAGTTGGGCAGGCCGCTGGCCTTGCCGCCGGGTGCCTCGATCTGGATCGTGCCGGGCGGGGCGTGGACGTGCTCGACCTTGTAGCGCGTCACCATGCCGGGGAACGAAATGGTGAGCGCGATCATGATCACCTGGATGACGACGAAGGGCAGCGCCCCCCAATAGATCTGCGCGGTCGTGATGGGCGCGATCTCGGCATTGGTGATGCGGTCGATATAGGGATCCTTCGGTGCGACGGAGCGCAGGAAGAAGAGCGAGAAGCCGAACGGCGGATGCATGAACGCCGTCTGCATGTTGATGCCGAGCAGGATGCCGAACCAGATCAGGTCGATGCCGAGATGCTCGGCCGCCGGGCCGACAAGGGGAACGATGATGAAGGCGAGCTCGAAGAAATCGAGGAAGAAGGCGAGGACGAAGACGAGGATGTTGACGACGATCAGGAAGCCGATCTGACCGCCGGGCAGGCCGGTGAGCAGGTTCTCCACCCACAGATGGCCGTCGACGCCGAAGAAGGTCAGGCTGAAGACGCGCGAGCCGATGAGGATGAAGAGCACGAAGGACGACAGCTTGGTCGTCGAATTCGAGCGCCTGACGCACCATCGTCCAGTTGAGCCGGCCCTTGACCGCGGCCAGCATCAGCGCGCCGACGGCGCCCATGGCGCCGCCTTCCGTCGGCGTCGCCAGGCCGATGAAGATGGTGCCGAGCACCAGGAAGATGAGCACCAGCGGCGGGATCAGGGCGACGACGACGCGCACGGCAAGCTGGACGCCGTGGATGGTGCGGAATTCCTTGGGCAGCGCCGGGGCCGCGTTGGGGAAGATCGCGGTCACGCCGATGACGTAGGCGAGGTAGAGGCCGGAAAGCACGAGACCCGGAACCACGGCGCCGGAATACATGTCGCCGACCGAGCGGCCGAGCTGATCGGCCATGACGATGAGCACCAGGCTCGGCGGGATGATCTGCGCCAGCGTGCCGGAAGCGGCGATGGCGCCGGCGGCCAGACGCCGGTCGTAGCCGTAGCGCAGCATGATGGGCAGCGAGATCAGCCCCATGGCGATGACCGAGGCGGCGACCACGCCGGTGGTGGCGGCGAGCAAGGCGCCGACGACCACCACCGCCAGGGCAAGTCCGCCGCGCACCGGCCCGAAGAGCTGGCCGACGGTGTCGAGCAGGTCCTCCGCCATGCCCGATCGTTCCAGCACCAGCCCCATGAAGGTGAAGAACGGCACGGCGAGCAGCGTCTCGTTGCTCATCACGGCGAAGAGGCGATCGGGCAGCGCCTGGAAGAACGTCGGCGCGAAGAGACCGAGCTCTATGCCAACCAGGCCCCAGGCGAGGCCGTTGAAGGCGAGGGCGAAGGCGACCGGGTAGCCGAGCAGCAGCACGATCACCAGCGACGCGAACATCAGGGGCGCCATGTTGGCAGTGATGAAGGCGACCATGACGACTACTCGATCGCGGGCGTCGGATCGGGCGTCTCGTAGGGATCGGCGATGCGTCCCTGCATCACCGCGATGCGCTTGATGATTTCAGAAGCCGCCTGAACGGCGAGCAGCAAGAAGCCGGCCAGCAGCATCCCCTTGGCCGGCCACAGGATGAGGCCGCCGTAGTTGGCCGACACCTCGCCGATGCGGAAGGACTGCGCAAACCACGGCGCGATTTCCCACACCATGAGAAGGGCGAAGGGCAGCAGCATCACGGCGTGGCCGAAGAGGTCGATCCAGTTGCGCACGCTCTTGGGCAGGAGGGTCGAGATGATGTCGATGCGGACGTGGCCGTTGCGCTGGAGCGTATAGGCGGCGGCGAGCAGATAGGCGGCGGCGAACAGGTACCACTGCAGCTCCAGCCAGGCGTTCGAGGACAGCGAGAAGAGCTTGCGCGAGGTGGCATTGCCGGCGCTGACCAGCACCGACAGCAGGATCAGCCAGGTGACGGATTGTCCAATGAATGCTGTCGCGCGATCGATGGCTCCGCTGATGCGCAGCAAAACTCCCATGAGCGTCCCCTGCCGGTTTGCCCGGCTTTCTTGCCTGCCGGGACCCTGCGACGGATGGGCGGCGATGGCAAGCGCCGAACCGCCGCCCCATTGCCAGGCCCGGGGGCGCGGGAAGGGACGGTGATGGCCCGTGAATTGGGCTGAAATCGGGACCGGCCGGTGACGGCATGTCGGTTGACCTTGCCCGCCCCGTCAGCCTCAATGGCCGCTTGTCCGCCACCGGCGGGCGGAAGGAGAGCGCATGGCGCTTGCGGCCGTCAGTCCCGACGACAAGTACGACCTCGCCAGGCAGCGCGTGCTGGTCAGCGGCACCCAGGCGGTGGTGCGCCTGCTCCTCATGCAGCAGGCGCGCGACCGGCGCCAGGGCATCAACACGGCCGGCTATGTCAGCGGCTATCGCGGCTCGCCGCTGGGCAGCCTCGACCAGCAGCTGTGGCGCGCCGCCCATGTGCTGCAGCCGGCGGGCATCGTCTTCAATCCGGGCATCAACGAGGACATCGCCGCCACCGCGCTGTGGGGAAGCCAGCAGGCGGAAATGCGCGGCGAGGGGCGCTTCGACGGCGTCTTCGGCCTCTGGTACGGCAAGGGGCCGGGCGTCGACCGCTCCGGCGACGCGCTGAAGCATGCCAATCTCGCCGGCACCTCGCCGCTCGGCGGCGTGGTGGCGCTGATGGGCGACGATCACACCTGCGAATCCTCGACCACCGCGCATCAGTCCGAATACGCCTTCGTCGACGCCATGATTCCGGTGCTGAGCCCGGCGGGCGTGCAGGAGATCCTCGATTACGGCCTGTTCGGCTATGCGCTGTCGCGCTACGCCGGCACCTGGGTCGGTCTGAAATGCGTCAAGGACACGATCGAATCGACCGCCACGGTGGACGGGTCGCTCAATCGCGTGGCGACGGTGGTCCCCGGCAGCTTCCGCATGCCGCCCGGCGGGCTTTCGATCCGGGCCCACGACAATCCGCTCGCCCAGGAAGAGCGGCTGCACGAATTCAAGGTCCCGGCGGTGCTCGCCTTCCTGCGCGCCAACACCCCCGATCGCCTGGTGCTCGGCGGCGGGCGGCAGCCGCGCATCGGCGTCGTCACCGCGGGCAAGAGCTATCTCGATGTCCTGCAGGCGCTGGACGATCTCGGCATCGACGAGGTACGCGCCGCCAATCTCGGCCTGCGCCTCCTCAAGATCGCCTGCACCTGGCCGCTCGAGCCGCAATCGATCCGCGACTTCGCCGAGGGTCTCGAGACGATCGTCGTGGTCGAGGAGAAGCGCGGCCTGATCGAGAGCCAGATCAAGGAAATCCTCTACGGCACCGCCAACCAGCCCACCGTGCTCGGCAAGAAGGACGCGGAAGAGCGCTGGCTGTTCCCCTCCAAGGGGGCGCTCGACACCAACGCCATCGCCATTGCCATCGGCGAGCGGCTGATCGCCGGCCGCCCGGACGAGCCGCTGGTCCGGCGCCTGGCGGCGCTGCGCAATGCGCAGGAGGTGCTGGCCAGCATCCACGACGTCGCCGAGCGCACGCCCTATTTCTGCGCCGGCTGTCCTTACAACACCGGTACCGCCATCCCCGAAGGGGCGCGCGCCTATGCCGGCATCGGCTGCCACTACATGGTCCAGCGCGTCGCCGACCGGCATACCGAGGGCTACACCCAGATGGGCGCCGAAGGGGCGAACTGGATCGGCGAGGCGCCGTTCTCGACCCGCGGCCACATGTTCCAGAACGTCGGCGACGGCACCTATGTCCATTCCGGCTCCCTGGTCGTGCGCGCCGCCGTCGCCGCCGGCACCAACATCACCTTCAAGGTGCTGTTCAACGATGCCGTGGCGCTGACCGGCGGACAGAAGCCGGATGGCGACCCGACGGTGGAGAAGATCGCGGCGCAGATGCTGGCGGAAGGCGTCGGCAAGGTCGTCGTGGTGAGCGAGGAACCCAAACGCTACACCGGGCGCGCCCGCCTGCCGCCGGGCGTCTATGCCCGCCATCGCGACGAACTCGATGCGGTGCAGCGCAAGCTGGCCGAGACCGGTGGCGTGTCGGTGCTGATCTACGACCAGACCTGCGCCGCCGAGAAACGGCGGCGGCGCAAGCGCGGGCAATATCCCGACCCGGACCGGCGCGTTGTGATCAACGAGCTGGTCTGCGAAGGCTGCGGCGATTGCGGCGTGCAGTCGAACTGCGTGGCGATTCAGCCGGTCGAGACCGAATACGGGCGCAAGCGGACCATCGACCAGTCGGTCTGCAACAAGGATTTCTCCTGCCTCAGGGGCTTCTGCCCGAGCTTCGTCACCGTTCATGGCGCGGTCATGAAGAAGGCCGTGCCGCTCGCCGACGACGAAACGGACCTGCCCGATCCGCCGCGGCTGCCGGCGCTCTCCGGCAACTACGCCGTCCTCATTACCGGCGTCGGCGGTACCGGCGTCATCACCATCGGTGCGCTGATGACCATGGCGGCGCATCTGGAGGGCAAGGCGGCGGCGGTGATCGACATGACCGGCCTTGCCCAGAAGGGCGGACCGGTGACCAGCCATGTGCGCATCGCGCCGACGGCGGAGGACATCAAGGCGGTGCGGGTCGCCGCCGCGGGAGCGGACCTCGTGCTCGGCTGCGACGCGGTGGTCGCGGGTTCGGCCCGCTCGCTCGCCGCCATCGATCCCGGCCACACCGCCGTCTTCGTCAACACCCACGAGACCTATCCCGGCGCCTTCACCCATGACCCGGACTACACGCTGCCCATGCGGCGGCTGGTTCAGGCGATCACGGCGCGGGCCGGGGCGCCGAAGAGCCGCTTCATCGAGGCGACCGAGATCGCCACGGCGCTGATGGGCGATGCCATCGCCACCAACATGTTCATGCTGGGTTTTGCCTGGCAGGCGGGGGCCGTGCCCCTGACGCATTTCGCCATCCTTAAGGCGATCGAGCTCAACGGTGTCGACGTCGCCATGAACAGGGCGGCCTTCGGCTGGGGCCGGCGCGCGGCGGTCGAGCCCGATGTGGTGGCGGAAATCGCCGCCGGGCGCTCCGACAGGCGCAAGGTGCCGGCGGCCGAAAGCCTCGACGAACTGGCGGCACGGCGCGCCCGCTTCCTGACCGACTATCAGAACGAGCGCTACGCCCAGCTTTATGCCGATGCGGTCGCCGCCACGCGCGAGGCGGAGGCCCGCGCCGCGCCCGGCCGCGCCGATCTGGCGGAAGCGGTGGCGCGGAACCTCTTCCGCCTGATGGCGATCAAGGACGAATACGAGGTGGCGCGCCTCTTCACGGACGGGACATTCGAACGTCAGTTGGCGAGCGCCTTCGACGGCTGGGGCAAGCTCGAATACCATCTGGCACCGCCGCTCATCGCCAAACGCGACAAGGCGACGGGCCATCTCGGCAAGCAGGTCTATGGGCCCGGCATCATGCGCGTGCTGAGATTGCTCGCCCGTTTCCGCCGGTTGCGGGGCTCGCTGCTCGACCCCTTCGGCCACACGCGCGAGCGGCGCATGGAGCGAAAGCTGCTCGCCGAATACCGCGCGACGCTGGAGACGATCCGCGCGCGTCTCACGCCCGAGAACCACCATCTTGCCGTGGCGCTTGCCCGCTATCCGGAGAAGATTCGCGGCTTCGGTCACGTCAAGGCGCAAGCCGTCGCGCGCGTGCTGCCGGAGGCGGCGGCGCGGCGCGCGGCGTTTCTTGGCGGTGGCGTGCAGGCAGAAGCCGCCGAATAGGCGCCGGGACAGGTCGACGGCTGTCAGAAAACTGATCTACAGTTGCTCTAGCGATGTGCCGCCGGGGCCAACGGAGCCCCGCTTGATGAGGAGGCTTAGTAATGAAGCGCAAGACAGCATTGGCCATTGCCCTCGGCGCAGCGATGATCGGCGCCGCGGCGCTCGTTCCGGCGCAGGCCGAGACGGTGAAGCTGACGATCCTCGGCGTAGGCGACATCTACAGCTTCGGTGGGGCCAAGGACCGTGGCGGCTTCGCCCGCCTGAACGCGGTCGCCAAAGCCGAGAAGGCGGCCAATCCCAACACCGTCTATGTCTTCGACGGCGACATGTTCTCGCCCTCGCTGCTCTCCGGCTTCGACAAGGGCGCACACACGGTCGAACTGACCAACATCGTGCCCTTCGACATCGCGGTGCCCGGCAATCACGAGTTCGATTTCGGCACGGACCAGTTTCTCGCCAATATGAAGCTGGCGAATTATCCCTGGGCCGCGCTCAACGTCACCCATGCCGACGGCTCGCCGATCGAGGGGCTCGGCGGTACGGTGATGAAGGACATCGCCGGCCTCAAGGTCGCCCTGGTGCCCGTCGCCCAGGACACCACCCCGGAAGTTTCCAGTCCCGGCGACTGGAAGTTCGGCAATACGGTCAAGGCGGCCGTTGACGGCGCCAAGGCGGCGCGCGCCGACGGGGCGGACATCGTTGTCTGCGTCGTTCAGGCGGAGCACAGCGACGACCGCGAGATCATGGCGAGCAAGGCCTGCGACGTCATCATGTCGGGTGACGACCACGACTACATGACCGGCTATGACGGCATCACGGCCTATGTCGAGACCTCGACCGAGGCCAAGTATCTCGCCCCGCTCGACCTGGAGGTGACGATCACCGAGAAGGACGGCAAGCGCAAGGTGACGTGGGAGCCGACCTTCCGCTTCATCGACACCAAGACGGTGACGCCCGACCCGGAGACCCAGCAGATGGTCGACGGGCTGAAGGACAAACTCGACAAGAGCCTCAACGTCGAGATCGGCACGACCGAGACGGCACTCGAATTCGCGCCGCAATGTGGTGCGCACCGAGGAGGCGGCAATCGGCGATCTGATTGCCGATGCCATGCGCGGCGCCAATGGATCTGACATCGCCATTACCAATGGCGGCGGTATCCGCGGCGACAAGCAGTATCCGGCCGGCACGGTGCTCACCCGCCGCGACGTCCTCACCGAACTGCCCTTCGGCAATGTGACCGTGGTTACGGCGATCACTGGAGCGCAGGTGAAGGAAGCGCTGGAGAACGGCGTCAGCCAGGTCGAGGACGGCGCCGGCCGCTTCCCGCAGGTTTCGGGGCTGAAGATGGTCGTTGACCTCAAGCAGCCGGTGGGCAGCCGCGTCCTGTCGGTGACGGTTGGTGACAAACCGCTCGATCCCGCGGCCACATACAAGGTCGCAACCAACGACTTCATGCTGCATGGCGGCGACGGCTATACCGCGCTCGCCGGTGGCAAGGTGCTGATCGGGCCGATGGAAGGCAAGCTGATGGCGAGCGACGTGATCGACTACATCGCCGCTGCCGGCAAGGTCGACGCCAAGGTCGAAGGCCGCATCGTGAAGCAGTGACCGGAGTGGCGGCGGGTTTCGGAGGGCGGCCGCTGGCCGCCCTCTTTTCGTTGCGGGGCGGCCGACTGTGGACATGGGCCGCAGGAACCCTATGAATGGGCGGCAATGAGCGACGAGACCCCCACGAAACCGCCCGCCGGCGCCGGGCCCATGCCACCCGGCCATCCGCCCGTGCGCTTCGGCCGGGTCGGGGTGCTCCTGGTCAATCTCGGCTCGCCGTCTGGCACCGATACCGCGTCGGTCAGGCGCTATCTCAGGGAATTTCTCTCCGATCCGCGCGTGATCGAGGTGCCGCGGCCGATCTGGTGGGTGATCCTCAATCTCTTCGTCCTGACCACGCGGCCGCCGAAGACGGCGCACGCCTATTCGATCGTCTGGAACAAGGAGAAGAACGAGGCGCCGCTCGTCACCATCACGCGGGCGCAGGCGGAAAAGCTCGGCGCCGCGCTGGCGGGAGACGGCGTCGTGGTCGACTGGGCCATGCGCTATGGCGAGCCCGCCATCGCGTCACGTCTGGCCGCGCTGAAAGAGCAGGGCTGCGACCGCATCCTGGTCGTGCCGCTCTATCCGCAATATGCCGCGGCGACCACGGCGACGGTGAACGACAAGGCCTTCGAAGCACTTGCCGGCATGCGCTGGCAGCCGGCGGTGCGCACGCTGCCGCCCTGGCACGACGACCCGGTCTATATCGACGCGCTCGCCGAATCGATGCGTGCGTCGCTCGCCGGCCTGCCCTTCGAGCCGGAGGTGGTGCTTGCCTCCTTCCACGGCCTGCCACGCGACTATCTCGACAAGGGCGACCCCTATCATTGCCAGTGCCAGAAGACGACGCGGCTTCTGCGCGAGAAGCTCGGCTGGCCGGAGGAGAAGCTCCGCATCGTCTTCCAGTCGCGCTTCGGCGGTGCCGAATGGCTCAAGCCCTATACCGACGTCACCATCGCCGAGCTGGCGAAGGGCGGCACCAAGCGGCTGGCGGTGGTCATGCCCGGCTTTGCCGCCGATTGCCTGGAGACGCTGGAGGAGATCGCCATTCGCGGCGGCGAGACCTTCCGCGAGAACGGCGGCCAGGAATATGCCGCGCTCCCCTGCCTCAACGACAGCGACCCCGGCATGCGGGTGCTGGAAACCGTGGTGCGGCGCGAGCTTGGCGGGTGGCTCTAGCCTCCGACCCCGCCGATTTGGCTGGTAGAGCCGCTTTTCAGACCCTACATGTGACCCGGCTGCAATCGGCGCGGGAACACGGCGATTCGCGGGCCAGCGGAGGGGAAAGACGAGCCGCGGCGCAAGCCGGCGGCGAACACGGAGGATTGAACGGTGGGATTCGATTGGGTCGTCATCGCACTCGTCATACTGGTCATTCTCGTCCTGCTCGCCGGCGTCAAGACGGTGCCGCAGGGCTACAACTACACGGTCGAGCGCTTCGGCCGCTTCACCCGCACGCTGACCCCGGGCCTCAGCCTCATCGTCCCCTTCATCGACAGCATCGGCTCCAAGATGAACATGATGGAGCAGGTGCTCGAGGTGCCGACGCAGGAGGTCATTACCAAGGACAACGCCACGGTCTCGGCCGACGGCGTCGTCTTCTATCAGGTGCTCGATGCGGCGCGCGCCGCCTATGAGGTGCGCGGGCTGGAGAACGCCATCCTGCAGCTCACCATGACCAATCTCAGAACGGTGATGGGCGGCATGGACCTCGACGAGCTGCTCTCCAAGCGCGACGACATCAACGACCGGCTGTTGCGCGTGGTCGATTCTGCCTCCTCGGCCTGGGGCATCAAGGTGACGCGCATCGAGATCAAGGCCATCGACCCGCCACGCGATATCGTCGAATCGATGGGCCGGCAGATGAAGGCAGAGCGCGAGAAGCGCGCCGTCATCCTCGACGCCGAGGGCCTGCGCCAGTCGCAGATCCTCAAAGCCGAGGGCGAGAAGCAGGGGCTGATCCTGCAGGCCGAGGGCAGGCGCGAGGCCGCCTTCCGCGATGCCGAGGCGCGCGAGCGCTCGGCCGAGGCCGAAGCCAAGGCGACCGACATGGTGTCGAAGGCGATCGAGGCCGGCAACGTGCAGGCAATCAACTATTTCGTCGCCCAGCGCTACACCCAGGCGATCGAAAAGCTCGCCTCGGCGCCCAACCAGAAGGTGCTGATGCTGCCGCTCGAGGCCACCGCCCTGATCGGCTCGCTCGGCGGCATCGCCGAGATCGCCAAGGACACCTTCTCCGCCGAGACGCGCGCGCGCCGCAGCGGTAGCGTGCCGCCGGCGGGGGGCAACGCGACATGATCCTGCAAGCCATTGGCCAGCTCGGCCCGTGGAGCTGGCTGGTCTTCGGCCTGATCCTGCTGGCGCTCGAAATTCTCGTGCCGGGCAATGTCTTCGTCTGGTTCGGTGTCGCGGCGCTGGTCACAGGCGTCATGGCGCTGTTCGCGCATTTCGGCTGGCAGGTGGAGCTGATCGTCTTCGTGGTGCTGGCGGTGGTGCTGGTCATCGCCGGACGGCGCTTCTTCGCGCGCACGGCGCAGCCGGGCGAGCAGCCTTTCCTCAACGACCGTGCCCACCGTCTGGTCGGCAGCGCCTATGTGCTCGCCGCGCCAATCGTCGACGGCCACGGGCAGGTCAGGATCGACGACACCAACTGGCGGATCACCGGGCCGGACTTGCCGTCCGGAACGCGGGTCCAGGTGGTCGGCGCCGACGGCGCCGTGCTCAAGGTGGAGAAGGCCGGCTAGGCCGGCCTTCGATGCCGGTTTCCGAATTTCGCCGCCTTGTGGGCCTCCTCACAAGCGCAGGTTGCCTCATTTTTGCCGGCCGCCTAGTGTCGTTCCAGGTGCGGCATTTTTGACTAGGCCATTGCCGGAGACCTGGGTTTGGCGCGCATTTTCCTTAGCCATTCGAGCAGCGACAACGCCGCGGCAATTGCGCTCGGCGACTGGCTGGCGGCGGAAGGTTGGGACGACTTCTTCCTCGACCTCAGCGCCGCGCGCGGCATCGCCGCCGGTGAATTGTGGGAGCGGCGCCTGCACGAGGAGGCCAACCGCTGCGAGGCGGTGGTGTTTCTCATCAGCCGTGCCTGGCTCGCCTCGCAATGGTGCGTGCGCGAGCTCACCCTCGCCGACAAGCTCAACAAGCAGATCTTCGGCGTCCTGATCGAGGACATCCCGGTCGCCGACCTGCCGGCCGACCTGACGGCGACCCGCCAGGTGGTCAACCTCGCCGCCGGCAAGGACCACCGCATCTTCACGCCCGAGCTGCCCGACGGCAGCGAGGGCTATGTGCTCTTCTCGCAGGGCGGGCTCTCCCGGCTGCGCGAGGGGCTGATGCGCGCCGGGCTGGATGCGCGCTATTTCGCCTGGCCGCCGGAGGACGATCCCGAGCGGCCGCCCTATCGCGGTCTGGCGCCGATGGAGGCGGAGGACGCCGGCATCTTCTACGGCCGCGAGGCGCCGACCATCGAAGTGCTCGACCGGCTGCGCGGTCTCGCCCAGGCGGCGGCGCCGCGGATACTGGCGATCATCGGCGCCTCGGGCGCCGGTAAATCTTCGTTCCTGCGCGCGGGGCTGGCGCCGCGCCTCAGGCGCGACGACCGCAACTTCCTGATGCTGCCGATCCTCAGGCCGGAGCGTGCGGCGCTCTCCGGCGAGGATGGGCTCGTCCGTGTTCTGGAGGCGGCGGCGAAGAGTTTTGGGCTGGCGAAGAGCCGCGCCGACATCCGCTCGGCGGTGCAGGCGGGGGCGGCCGAGGTATCGGCGCTGCTTGCCGCTCTGGCTGGCGCGGCGGGCCCGCCCGATGCCGACGACGCTGGTGGCGGCCGAACGCCGCGCCTCGTGCTGGCGATCGATCAGGGCGAGGAGCTGTTCCTGGCCGAAGGGGCCGAGGAAGCCGCCGCCTTTCTCGATCTCGTCCGCGATCTCGCCACGGCGCCCGAGTCGGATCTCATCATCCTCTTCACCATCCGCTCCGATTCCTTCGAGCGGCTGCAGACGGCGCCGGCGCTGGAGGGGCTGAACCCGCAGACCTTCAGCCTGCCGCCGATGCCGCGCGGCGCCTATCAGACGGTGATCGAGGGGCCCGCCAGGCGGCTGGCCGAAAGCGACCGGGTGCTGACCATCGAGCCGGCGCTGACCGCGGCACTGCTCGCCGATATCGAGGAAGGCGGCGGCAAGGATGCGCTGCCGCTGCTCGCCTTCACGCTCGAGCGGCTTTACGTCGAATATGGCGGCGGCGGCGCGCTGACACTGGCCCAGTATCGCGATCTCGGCGGCATCAGCGGCTCGATCGAGGCGGCGGTGGAGCGAGCGCTCGATGCCTCTGCCGGCGACCCGGCGGTGCCGCGCGACCGTGCGGCCCGTCTGGCGCTGCTCCGCCGGGCGTTGATCCCGTGGCTCGCCGGTATCGACCCGGAGAGCGGATCGCCGCGCCGGCGCGTCGCGCGCCTGTCCGAGATTCCGGAAGAAGCGCGGCCGCTGGTCGATCACCTGATCGCAGCCCGGCTGCTGCTGACCGACGTCTCGCCCGAGACCGGCGAGCGCACGGTCGAGCCGGCGCACGAGGCGCTGCTCAGGCAATGGGGCCTGTTGCAGGGCTGGCTGGAGGAGGACTTCGCAGCCCTTTCGGCACTGGAGGGCATCCGGCGCGCTGCGCGCGACTGGGCGGCCAACGACAAGGACGAGGCCTGGCTCGCCCATACCGCGGGCCGGCTGGAGGATGCCGAAGCCGTTGCCCACCGGGACGACTTCGCCGGCACGCTGGAATCCACCGACCGCGCCTACCTGGCCGCCGCCCGCGCGGCCGACACGGCACGCCGCAACCGCGACCTGGAGGAGGCGCGGCAGCTCGCGGCGGCACAGAAGAAGGTGGCGCAACGAACGCGCATCGGCCTGATCGCGGCAAGCGTGCTGCTGGTCGCGGCGGCCGGAGCAGCCGTATTCGGCTTCCAGAAGGCCAACGAAGCGCGCCAGCAGGCGGCCGTCGCCGAGGCACAGAAACAGGTGGCCGAGGAGAAGACGAAGGAGGCCCAGGCCCAACAGGCGCGAGCCCAACGCGCGGTCAAGGCGGCCACCAACACCGCCAACACGCTGGTGCTCGATCTCGCCTGGAAGTTCAAGGATGCGCGCGGCATGCCGGCCGCGCTGGTGCGATCCATCCTGGAACCGGCCCTCGCCTTGCAGAGCACTCTGATCGATGCCGGCGAGACCGACCCAAAGTTGCGCAATAGCCAGATCGATGCGCTGAGCCAGACGGTGGATACGCTGCTCACCATCGGCGACACGGACAGTGCGCTGGCGACCGCCGAGAAGCTCCGCGACATCGCGCGGGCGCTGGTGGAAGGCAATCCCACCAACCAAATATGGAAACGCAGCCTGGTGATCAGCCTCGCCAAGATTGGCGATGTGAAGTCGAAAGTCGGCGATCATAAGGGCGCCATCGCGGCCTATGAGGAAGGCGTCAGCCTTGCCCGCGAGGTTGCCAGGGATACCGGCGTCAACGCTGCCGAGCGCGACCTGTCGATCGTTCTCGACAAGCTCGGCGACATGAGGTTCCAGGATGGTGATCTGCCGCGCACACAGGCGGCCTATGAGGAGAGCCTCACCATCCGGCGCAAGCTTGCCGACGACGAGCCGGGAGCCGATTCGCGTCGCGACGTGGCGACCAGTCTCGGCAGGCTCGGCGACGTGAAGCTTCGCACCGGCGATCGCGCCGGGGCACTGGCGGCCTATGAGGAAGGCCTCTCCATCCACCGCGACCTTGCCCGCGACAAGAACGACGGACGCGCGCAGGCCGACCTGGCAATGAGCCTGGTCAGTGCGGGAGACACCAAGCGGCAGTCGGGCGACCTTGCCGGTGCGCAGGCGGATTTTGAGGAGAGTTCTGGCGCTCGCCCGCGAGCTTGCCACGGACGAGAGCAATGCGTGGGCACAGCTCAACCTGTCGATCAGCCTGGAGAGAGTCGGCGATGTGGCGCTCGATCTCGGCAATTCGGCCAAGGCGCAGGACGCCTTCGAGGAGAACCTCGCCATCCGGCGCAAGCTTGCTGCGAACAAGAGCAACGCTTCGGCACAAAGGGACCTGGCGATCGCGCTGGACCGCATCGGCGACCTGAAATACCGGGAGAACGACGATGCCGCGGCACTCAAGATCTACGAGGAGAGCCTGGCCATTAGCCGCAAACTGGCCGGCGACAATGGCAATGCCCTGCTGCGGCGCGACGTGTCGGTCAGCCTGAACAAGGTGGGCGACGCGAAACTGCGGGCGGGCGACGCCGCCGGTGGCATGGCGGCCTATGAGGAGAGCCTGGCCATTCGCCGGAGCCTTGCCGAAGACAGAGGCAATGCGTTGGCCCAGCGCGATCTGGCGGTTACCCTCAACAATATCGGTGACATCAAGCGGCGCTCGGGCGATCAGGCGGGCGCGCTGGCCCCGCTTGAGGAGAGCGTCGCCATCAGCCGCACGCTTGCCCAGGACAGGAATGACGCGCGGGCGCAGCAGGATCTGGCGATCGCGCTGACGAGCCTCGGCCTGGCCAGACGCGCGGCCGGCGACGAGGCGGGTGCATTGGCCGCCTATCGCGAAAGCCTGCCCGTCTTTCGCGACCTCGCCAAGGGCGGAGGCGAGGCCAGTGCCCCGCTCAATCTTGCCTTGGCGCTTGACCGCACCGGCAAGTTGCAGGTCAGGCAAGGGGACCGTGCCGGCGCCCTGGCGGCCTATGACGAGGAGGTCGCGGTCTGGCGCACGATCGCCGAAAACGGAAAGGCTGCCGCGCAACGCAGTCTTTCTGACAGCCTCGAAGCACTCGCCGACCTGAAGCTCAAGTCAGGCGATCGGGCGGGGGCCATCGCGGCCTATGACGAGAGGCTCGGCATCGCGCGCAAGCTCGCAGGCGACGACAAGGGGGCGCAGCGCGACCTCTCGATCGATCTGAGTACGCTCGGCGAGCTCAAGCTCCAGTCCGGCGATCAGGTCGGCGCATTGGCCGCCTATGAGGAAGGCCTCGCCATTGCCCGTCAGCTCGCAGCGGACAAGACCGGCGGCGGCGCGCAACGCGACCTGATGGTGAGCCTGTACCGCGCGGCGGATGCGAAGCTTGCGGCAGACGACAGCGAGGGCGCGCTGGCGCTCGCCGAGGAAGGCTTGGCGATCGCCCGTGATCTCGCAGGTGACGCGGGCAATGGCGATGCGATGCGCGATGTGGCCGTCGGCTTGGAAAAGGTCGCGACCATGCAACTTCGGTCGGGCGAGAAGAAACAGGCGCTGACGGCCTATCAGCAGGCGATCGACATCTACCGTGCGCGCGCCGGGGACAAGGCGGATGCGGGTGCGCAGCACGATCTCATGGTGATCCTCCTGGAAATCGGCCGGGCAAAGGCCGAGTCCGGCGACAAGGCCGGTGCTCTGGAATCTTACCGGGAAAGCCTGTCGATCACGCGCACGCTGGCCGCCGGACGCGACGACAGAGCGACACAGATCGATATGGTGGTTGGACTGACCCATGTCGCGGAGCTGGAGGACGCCCCCACAGCGAATCTTCTGGAGGCGCGCGACATATTGCGAGCGCTCGATGCGAAAGGGCTTCTGAGCGCGGACCAGAAGGACTGGTTCAACTGGGTCGACGACCATCTCGCCGCGGCCGGCAAGCCGGCGACGTCTGACGCCAAGGCGCAGTGAAGCCGGGGTTGCCGGACGGCGCGCGGCCGCCCTAAGCCACCCCCAGCCTCAGGAAATCGTGCATGTGCACGATGCCGAGCGGTCGGCCGTCTTCGACGACGAAGAGAACGGTGAAGGGGCGCGAGGCCTGGTTCATCATGGCCAGTGCCTCGGCGACGAGGCAGTCGGGCGGTACCGTCTTCGGCGCTCTTGTCATGATGGCCCCGACGCTCTTGTCCATCAGATCGGCGGCGATGTGGCGGCGGAGATCGCCGTCAGTGACCACGCCGACCAGCATGCCGGCGCCATCGACCACGCCGACGCAGCCGAAGCCCTTGTCGGTCATGGTCTTGAGGGCCGCGGCCATCGCCGTCTCCGGCGCCGCCAGTGGCACGGCGTCGCCGCTGTGCATGATGTCGCGCACGAAATGCAGGCTGGCGCCGAGCTTGCCGCCCGGATGAAAGACGTGGAAGTCCTCGGCCGTGAAGCCGCGGCTTTCGAGCAGCGCGATGGCCAGCGCATCGCCGAGCGCGAGCAGCATCATCGTCGAGGTGGTCGGCGCCAGGCCGTTCGGGCAGGCCTCGCGGGCCGGCGGCAGCGCCAGCAGCGGATCGGACTCGCGGCCGAGCGTCGAGTCGGGGAAGGCGGTCATGGCGATGAGCGTGATGCCCCAGCGCCGTGTGTATTCGACCAGGCTTTTCAGCTCGCTGGTCTCGCCTGACCATGACAGCGCCAGCACCACGTCGTCGCGGGCGATCATGCCGAGGTCGCCGTGGCTGGCCTCGGCCGGGTGGACGAAGAAAGCCGGCGTGCCGGTCGAGGCAAGGGTGGCGGCGATCTTGTGGCCGACATGGCCGCTCTTGCCCATGCCGGAGACGATGACCCGGCCGGTGGCGGCGCGAATCGTTTCGACGGCACGGGCGAAGGGGGCGGCAAGGCCGTTATCGAGGGCGGCGAGCAGAGCGTCGAGCCCGGCGCGCTCGGTGGCGATGGCGCGCAGCGCCGCGGCGGTGGTGTCGGATGTCGTTTTCGGTGGGTTTTTGAGCGTCACCGTCATGTCGCGGCCCTGATCCTGTCTGTGCGCGCGGTCTAGCAGGTTTCCGCCGGGGCCGGAACAGCACCGTCCGGTGCCCTGCGCAACCTTGCGTTAACCATCAATGTTTACCTTCTGGAAACGATATCTGCGAGTTCACACGGCACCGGCCAGACAATGGGTTTCCGCCTCCCTTCGCTCATGGCGGTCGCGATCGCCGCCGCGGCTGCGACCCATGGCGCGTGGGCGCAGGATGCGGCGGACACCGCGCTGCGTGGCGGCCTCGATGACGGCCAGTCGCCGCTGGTCCTGGCGGCGGCTTCGGCCGATCCGGCTGCGGCCCCGTCGGATACCACCACCGACACGACCGGGCGCGTGCAGCGCCAGTTGCCGCAGGCCAAGGGTCCCGAGCCGGACCCGCTCGATCCGACGGCGACCGGCACCATTGCGCACACGGTCCCCGAAACGGAGGAGGACCCCTTCGCGGCGGTCGGCATGCGTGCCGGCAGCTTCATCCTCTATCCGTCGCTGACCACGAGCTTCGAGCATGCCACCAACGCCTCGGGCAACGGGCGGTCGGACACGCTGACCGTGACGCCCGAGCTACGCCTGCAATCGGACTGGGCCCAACACGCGGCGACGCTGACGCTGCGCGGCTCCTATGCCCACGATTTCGCCGGCACCTCGCCCGATAGCCCGTCGGGTTCGGTCGACGGCACCGCACGCATCGACCTCAAGCCCGGCTGGGACATCGGCCTTGCCGGCACCTACACCTATTCACAGCAGAGCATCTCCGATCCGAACTTCCCCGCCGGGGTCGACCATCCACCCGGCGTGCACGATTTCTCCGGCTCGGCGGCGCTCAATGGCGGCTTCGGCCGCAAGATCTTCACGCTGGAAGGCAAGCTTGCCCGTTCGGTCTACGAGAACGGTACGTCCGGCGGCGCGGTGGTCGATCAGGGCTATCGCGACAACACCGTCTTCGGCGGCCGGCTGCGTCTCGGCTACGAATCGCCGCTCGGCGTCACCCCCTTCGTCGAGGGGGAGGTGTCGCGCCGCCACTATGACCAGGCGGCCGACAATAACGGCCTCAGACGGTCGAGCCTGGCGACAATCGGCCGTGCCGGCCTCGCCTTCGACCGCGGCCCGGTGCTCACCGGCGAGGTGGCGGTGGGCTACGGTGTCCAGTCCTTCGACGACCCGGCGCTGGCATCGCTTAGCGCGCTCACCGTCGACGGCTCGCTGGTGTGGTCGCCGAGCCGTCTCTACACCGTCACCTTCACCGGCTCGACCGCGTTCAATCCGGGCACCGATGCCGCATCGTCGGGCTCGGTCGCCCATGACGGCTCGGTGGATGTCGCCTATGCATGGAAGCCCAATCTGACGGTGGACTGGACCGGCGACGTCAAGCACGAAACCTTCCAGGGCACCGGCCGCGTCGACACCACGGTCAAGGCGGGCGTCGGGGCGACCTGGAAGCTCAACCGCCGCACCTGGCTCACCGGCGGCTACAGCCACGAATGGGCGATGAGCACGGCTGCCGGCAACACCTACCAGTCGGACGTGCTCAGCGTCGAACTCCGCCTGCAGAAATAGCAGCCGGCCCCGTCACGCGCCGATGAGGGCGCGGATCTCCTTCCTGAGATCGTCGGCGAGATCGGGGCGTTCCAGCGCCAAGGCAATATTGGCGACGAGGAAGCCCAGCTTGGCGCCACAATCGTGGGTGCGGCCGCGGAAGCGGCAGCCGTAGAAGGGCTCGGTCTCGGCCAGGGTCAGCATGGCGTCGGTGAGCTGGATCTCGTTGCCGGCGCCACGCTCGTGGCGGGCGAGCAGGTCGAAAATCTGCGGCTGCAGGATGTAACGGCCGCTGATATAGAGATTGGAGGGTGCGTCCTGCGGCTGCGGCTTCTCGATCATGCCGGTCAGGCGAAAGGCGTCGTCACCCGAACCGACCGGCTCGCCGACCCCGACGATGCCGTAGCTTGCGGTGGCGGCGGGGTCGCACTCGCTGACCGCGATCACATTGCCGCCGGTCTCGTTGTAGACGGCCATCATTTGCGCCAGGCAGCCGGGTTCGCCCTGCATGATCATGTCGGGAAGCATCACCGCGAAGGGTTCGTTGCCGACCAGATGGCGGGCGCACCACACCGCATGGCCGAGGCCGAGCGGCGTCTGCTGGCGGACGGAGCTGACCTGGCCGGCCTTGGGCATGAAGCTCGCGAGTTCTTCCAGCGCCGCGGTCTTGCCGCGCGCCTTGAGCGTCGCCTCCAGCTCGAACTGGGTGTCGAAATGATCCTCGAGCGCGCTCTTGTTGCTGGCGGTGACGAAGATGAACTGCTCGATTCCGGCGGCGCGCGCCTCGTCCACCACGTACTGGATGAGCGGCCGGTCGACCAGGGTCAGCATCTCCTTCGGCATTGCCTTGGTGGCGGGCAGGAACCGGGTGCCGAGGCCGGCGACCGGGAAGACGGCTTTGCGGAGGGGGGCGGTCATTCGTCCTTACTTATGTTGGAAACGCCGGAAAATCCGGGGGAACCGGGCGAAACAAGACGTCAATACACTTTCCTTATGGTACCGGGCCCCATGGTAGCGGGGAACAGGCAGAGAAGGCAAAGCGACACCCAATGAGCATTCTGGTTACCGGCGGGGCCGGCTATATCGGCAGCCACATGGTCTGGCATCTCACCGATGCCGGCGAAAAGGTGGTCGTCCTCGACAATCTGTCGACCGGCTTCGACTGGGCGATCGCGCCGGAAGCGCATCTCGTGCGCGGCGACAGCGGCGACGAGGCGCTCGTCGGCCGTCTCATCGAGGAGCACGCGGTCGAGGCGATCATCCATTTCGCCGCCTCCATCGTCGTGCCGGAATCGGTGGCAAATCCGCTCGGCTACTATCTCAACAACACGGTGAAGACGCGGGCGCTGATCGCCGCGGCGGTCGCCGGCGGCGTGAAACGCTTCATCTTCTCCTCGACCGCGGCGGTCTATGGCACGCCGGCCGTCACGCCGGTCAGCGAGGATGCGGTCCTGCATCCCGAATCGCCCTATGGCCGCTCCAAGATGATGAGCGAGATGATGCTCGCCGACGCGGCCGCCGCCCACGACCTGCGCTTCGTGGCGCTGCGCTATTTCAACGTCGCCGGCGCCGATCCGGCCGGGCGCACCGGCCAGTCGACCAAGGCCGCCACCCATCTCATCAAGGTCGCCTGCGAGACGGCGCTGGGCAAGCGCGGCGAGATCACCGTCTACGGCACCGACTATCCGACGCCCGACGGCACCTGCATCCGCGACTACATTCACGTCAGCGATCTGGTCGCCGCGCATGCCGAAGCGCTCAAGCATCTGCGCGGCGGCGGCGACAGCCTCGTCGCCAATTGCGGCTATGGCCGCGGCTATTCGGTGCTGGAGGTGATCGACACGGTCAAGGCCGTGTCGGAGCGCGATTTTCCCGTCGTCCTCGGCCCCCGTCGTGCCGGCGATCCGGCGTCGATCGTCGCCTCGCCGGAGCGCATCATGGCGGCGTTCGACTGGCAGCCGCAGCACGACAACATTGCCGAAATCGTCCAGCATGCGCTCGCCTGGGAGATGGCGCTGGAGCGGCGCAACCGGCGCGACTGACGCCGCGGATGCGGCAGCCCATCTTGCAGTCGCCCCCGGCGGCGATGTTAAGTTCGTGAGCGAATTGGGGGATTTGACACCGGACGGGGGCGGAGCAGGGACGAAAGCGGCATGCGCTTCCTCACCGGCAAGGCAAGGAAAGCCGCGGTTTCCGCGGCTTTTGTCGTCGCCGCGGTGGCGACGGCGGTTCTTCTCTCGGCGGCGCCGGCAGCGGCCCGCCAGGCGCCCGAGGGCTGGGTGAAGAGCTTCTGGCCGACGGCGAAATCGGCCGGCATCTCGTGGAACACCTACGACCGGGCGCTGGGCGACTTCGCGCCCGATCCCGATGTGCTCAAGCGTGCCGGCGCCCAGGCCGAATTCAACATGAAGATCTGGAACTATCTCGACCAGATGGTTTCGGACGAGCGGCTCTCCGAAGGCAAGGCGGCGATCGCCAACAATGCGGCGCTGCTTTCGCGCATCGAGCAGCGCTATGGCGTCGACCGCTACATCGTTGCCGCCATCTGGGGCATCGAGAGCCATTATGGCGCGGTGCTCACCAATCCCAGGCTGGTCAAGAACACCATCCGGTCGCTGGCGACGCTCGCCTGGTCGGGCGGGCGGCTGGCCAAATTCGGCCGCAAGCAGCTCGTTTCCGCCCTCAAGATCGTCCAGCGCGGGGATATCAGCGCGGGCGCGATGAACGGATCGTGGGCGGGCGCCATGGGCCAGACCCAGTTCATCCCCACCACCTTCGAAGCCTATGCCGTCGACTACGACGGCGACGGCCACCGCAATATCTGGACGTCGGTTCCCGATGCGCTCGCCTCCGCCGCCAACTATCTCAAGCGGGCGGGCTGGCAGCCGGGCAAGACCTGGGGCTACGAGGTGAAGCTGCCGGGGGGCTTCAACACCGGCAAAACGTCGACGCGGTCGCTGGCCTCGTGGGCGAAGCTCGGCGTGCGCCGCGTCAACGGCGCTGCTTTTCCGCGGCCCGCCGACAAGGCCAGCCTGTGGCTGCCCAACGGCAGGGACGGGCCGGTGTTCCTGCTGCTCACGAACTTCCGGGTGCTCAAGCGCTACAACGCATCGAACTTCTACGCCTTGGCGGTCGGCCATCTGGCCGATCGGCTGCGCGGCGACGGGCCGTTCGTGGCCGCCTGGCCGGCGCACGAGAAGCCGTTCACGCTGGAGGAGAGCAAGAAACTGCAATTGCTGCTCACCATGCATGGCTACTATGACGGCGATATCGACGGCGATATCGGCAGCGGCAGCCACGAGGCGATCCGCAACTACCAGCGCTCGATCGGCCTCACGCCGGACGGCGTGGAGAGCCGTGCCCTGTTGCAGCGGCTGGAGGCGGCCAAGTAGGATAGGCCAGCGGCGCGGCATCGCCGCGCATTTGACGCAATAAAGGACGAGGCTGGGCGTCTCGCCTTGGGGATCGGAGCGCCGACACGTGCGCCGTCTGCTGACATATTCTGGGTGTGGCCATCCTGGCGCTCATCATCGCCGTGCCGTTCGAAGCGGCGTCGGCGCAGCAGCCACCGCCGCGTCCGGGCGGCCTCTTCGATTTCCTTTTCGGGGGCGGCCGCCAGGTGCGCCAGCCGCCCGACCAGGTCCGCAAGCCATCGAGGCCGCGGCGCAGCCAACCGAGCCAGCCACCGGTCCCGGTCGTCGAGGTGACACCCAAGGACCCGAATGCGCGCAAGATCCTGGTGATCGGCGATTTCGTCGCCGGCGGGCTTGCCTGGGGGCTCGACCAGACCTTCGCCGACGAGCCGAAGATCGCCGTCATCGACAAGTCGAAGAATTCCTCCGGTCTGGTGCGCGACGACTTCTACGACTGGAACAAGGCGCTCCCCGGCATTCTCAACGAGGCCAAGCCGGACGTCGTGGTCGTGATCGTCGGCGCCAACGACCGGCAGCAGATGCGCGCGGGCAAGGAACGCCTGACGATCCGCGCCGGCGACTGGGAGAAGGCCTATGTCGGCCGCGTCACCGGCATGGCCGATACGCTCAAGGTGTTCGGCCGGCCGTACTTCTGGGTGAGCGCGCCGCCCATGCGCTCGTCTTCGGCATCGCGCGACATGACCTACCTCAACGGCCTGTACAAACCGGCGGTGACGGCGGAGGGCGGTTACTATGTCGACATCTGGAACGGCTTCACCGACGACAAGGGCAATTACACGTCGTCCGGCCCGGATGTGGACGGCCAGCTCAGGGCGCTGAGAAGCAGCGACGGCATCAACTTCACCCGTGCCGGCCGGTTGAAGCTCGCCTTCTATGTCGAGCGCGAGATTCGCAAGCAGACCGGCATCGGCACCGGATCGGTCGATCTTTTCGCTTCGGCCAGCCAGACCAGCCAGCTCGAGATCGGCCCCGACGGGGTCAAGCGCCTGGTCGGGCCGGTCATCTCGCTGTCCGACCCGCTGCCCGGCGCCAATCGCGCGCTGGCCGGCGGCAGCGACAACCCGGATGCGGCGATGACCGACGACACGCCGCAATACAAGCTGATCGTCGAGGGCGCCGTGCTGCCGCTGGTGCCCGGCCGCGCCGACGATTTCACCTGGCCGCCGCACCAGCGCGGCGCGCTTGCCACGCCGCCCGCGGCGGGCGATGCGGCGAAGGTGCAACCGGCATCGGCATCGGCGAAATAGAGGCGCACGCTTCCTGCCTCACGACACGTTGATCGCGGGTTCAATCCGTGCCGTGCGACAACAGCCGCCGAGCTGGGTCCAGACAAGGAGGTTGCCCCCATGAAACGCACCGCCATCGGAACTCTCGCAGCCATCGCCCTTGCCGCCACGGCCATGCCGGCGCTCGCCGACGACACGGTGATGACCGACAAGGGCGACCTCACCATCCATCCGTTCCACCATGCCTCGATGATGCTGACCTGGAACGGGACGCACGTCCTGGTCGATCCGGCGCCGATGATGGGCGGCGGCGAGAAGCCGGCCGACATCACCGCCGAATACACGGCGGCCGCGACGCCGGACATCATCCTCGTCACGCATCAGCATGGCGATCATTTCAACGTCGATATCCTCAAGGCCGTCGCTGCCGACGGCACGATGCTGATCGCGCCGCAGGACGTCGCCGACAAGTTGCCGGACGACCTCAAGGCGAAGACGAAGGTTCTGGCGAATGGCGGCACGATGGAGGCGGACGGCATCACCATCGAAGCCGTGCCGGCCTACAACACGACGCCGGACCACATGAAGTTCCACCCGGAGGCGCGTCACGACAACGGCTATGTGCTGACGCTCGGGGGCAAGCGCATCTATATCGCCGGCGATACCGAGGAAACGCCGGAGATGAAGGCGCTTGCCAATATCGACGTCGCCTTCCTGCCGATGAACCAGCCCTACACGATGACCATCGAGCAGGCGGTGCAGGCGGTGAAGGATTTCCGGCCGAAGGTCGTCTACCCGTACCACTATTCCGGCAGCGACGTGGCGGCCTTCAAGGCCATGGTCGGCGACGCGGCGCAAGTGCGCCTGCTGGAGTGGTATCCGAAGCCGGGCGCCTAGGGGCCGGCTTCCATGCGGGCTAGGGGCCGCCGAGCTGGCGCCTGAGGGCGTCGAGGTCGCCGAGCACCCAGAGCGCGGCGATGCGGCCCGCGCGAAACGTGAAGAAGGCGGCCCCGGCCCATGACACCGTGCGGCCGGTTGCGGCGACGCCCATGAGTTCGCCGCGATGGACGCCGGTGAAGGTCATGCGGGCGGCGGCGCGGTCCGTGCCCTCGACGATCATGTCGTCGATGATGCAGCGATAGTCGGCAAGTGCGGCGCGCACAGTGCGCACATAGGCGAGAAAGCCGTCGATATCGTCGGCGGTGACGCCGAGTGAGCCGCGAAAGCGAAAGCCTGGATCGAGGATCGCCCGTGCCGCCGCCTCGTCGCCGCGGTTCCAGATCTCGTCGTAGAAGCGTTCGACGAGCGTCCGGGGCGTGGTGGCGGTATCGGTCAAGGCCGCGTGCCTAGCGCGGCAGGGTCGTCTCGCCCATCAGGTACTTGTCGACGGAATGGGCGCACTGGCGGCCCTCGCGGATGGCCCAGACCACCAGCGACTGGCCGCGGCGCATGTCGCCGCAGGCGAACACCCTGTCGGCGCTCGCCTTGTATTCCGTGACATTGGCCAGAACGTTGCCGCGCGGATCGAGGTCCAGCCGCAAATCCTTGATCATGCCGTCCTGAACGGGGCCGAGGAAGCCCATGGCGAGCAGGACGAGATCGGCCTTGATCTCGAACTCGGTGCCCTCGATCGGCTTCATCCGCTCGTCGACGCGCACGCAGTGGAGGGCCGTGACCTTGCCGTCCTTGCCCTCGAAATGCTGGGTCATCACCGCGAAATCGCGCTCGACGCCTTCTTCCTGCGAGGAGGATGTACGCATCTTCATCGGCCAGTCCGGCCAGGTCAGTTCCTTGTTCTCCTTGTCCGGCGGACGCTGAAGAATCTCGATCTGGGTGACCGAGGCGGCGCCCTGGCGGTTGGAGGTGCCGATGCAGTCCGAGCCGGTGTCGCCGCCGCCAATGACCACGACATGCTTGCCGTCGGCGAGAATGGGCATGACGTTGCCGAGCGGCTCGTCGCTGACGCGGCGGTTCTGCTGGGGCAGGAACTCCATGGCGAAATGAATGCCGTCGAGATCGCGGCCGGGAATCGGCAGGTCGCGCGGCTTCTCGGCGCCGCCGGCGAGCACCAGCGCGTCGTGGTCGGAGATCAGCTCGGCCACGGTCAGCTCGATGCCGACATGGACGTTGCAGTGGAAGGTGACGCCTTCCGCCTCCATCTGGGCGACGCGCCGCTCGACCTGGCCCTTCTCCATCTTGAAGTCGGGGATGCCGTAGCGCAGCAGGCCGCCGGGCTGGGCGTTCTTCTCGTAGACGTGGACGTCGTGGCCGGCGCGGGCGAGCTGCTGGGCGCAGGCCAGCCCCGCCGGGCCGGAGCCGACGACGGCGACCGACTTGCCGGTCTTGTGGAGCGGCGGCAGCGGTCTGATCCAGCCTTCCTGCCAGCCGCGGTCGACGATGGCGCATTCGATCGTCTTGATGGTGACCGGCTCCTCGATGATGTTGAGGGTGCAGGACGCCTCGCACGGCGCCGGACAGACGCGGCCGGTGAATTCCGGAAAGTTGTTGGTCGAGTGCAGGTTCTTCAGCGCCCGCAGCCACTCGCCGCGATAGATGAGATCGTTCCAGTCGGGGATCTGGTTGTTCACCGGGCAGCCGGTGTGACAGTAGGGGATGCCGCAGTCCATGCAGCGCGCCGCCTGGTCGCGGGTCGCCTCCTCGGACAGCGGGATGGTGAACTCGCGATAGTGGCGCACGCGGTCGGCGGCCGGCGCATAGCGCCGGTCGCGACGGTCGATTTCGAGGAATCCGGTGATCTTGCCCATGTCTGCTACTCGCCTGCCAGACGCAGCGGTTCGGCCCGTTCGCGCGCCTCGAGCTCGGTAAGAGCCCGGCGATACTCGACCGGCATGACCTTGCGGAATTTCGGCAGGTAGCTGTCCCAGTTGTCGAGAATCTCGGCGGCCCGCTTGGAGCCGGTGAACTGGCGGTGACGGGTGATGAGGGTGCGCAGGCGCGTGGCGTCGTTGCGCGTCATGTCGGAGAGGATGTGGACCAGCCCGCCGGTCTCCATGTCGCCGATCTGATGCAGCTCGCGCTCGGAGAGGTCTTCCTCCTCGGGGATCGGCTCAAGGTCGACCATCGCCATGTTGCAGCGCGTCTCGAAGCTGTTGTCCTCGTCGAGCACATAGGCGATGCCGCCCGACATGCCGGCGGCGAAGTTGCGCCCGGTGTGGCCGAGAACGACGACGACGCCACCGGTCATGTATTCGCAGCAATGGTCGCCGGTGCCCTCGATCACGGCGACGGCGCCGGAATTCCTGACGGCGAAGCGCTCGCCGGCGATGCCGCGGAAATAGCATTCGCCGGAGACGGCGCCGTAGAGCACCGTGTTGCCGACGATGATCGATTCCTCGGGCACGATGCCGGACTCCTGCGGCGGGCGCACCACCAGCCGGCCGCCGGAAAGGCCCTTGCCGACATAGTCGTTGGCCTCGCCGATCAGGTCCATGGAGACGCCGGCCGCCACCCAGGCGCCGAAGCTCTGGCCGCCGGTGCCGCGAAGCGTGATGGCGATGGTGTCCTCGGGCAGGCCGGCAAGGCCGTAACGCTTGGCGACTTCGCCGGAGAGCATGGCGCCGGCAGAGCGGTCGGTATTGCGGATCGTGGTCTCGATCTTGACCGGCGTGCGGTTGTCGAGCGCCGGCTTGGCCTGTGCGATCAGCTTGCGGTCGAGGATGTCGTGGATCGGATGATCCTGCGTCTCCGAATTCCAGATGGCGACCTCGGGCGGCGCCTCGGGCTTGTGGAACAGGCGCGAGAAGTCGAGGCCCGCGGCCTTCCAGTGGTCGACGACCGCCGACTTGTCGAGCATCTGCATCTGCCCGATCATCTCGTTGAAGGTGCGGTAGCCGAGCGCGGCCATCGCCTCGCGCACTTCCTCGGCGAGGAAGAAGAGATAGTTGATGACGTGCTCGGGCTTGCCGGTGAAGCGCTTGCGCAGAACCGGGTCCTGGGTGGCGATGCCGACCGGGCAGGTGTTGAGGTGGCACTTGCGCATCATCACGCAGCCGGCGGCGATCAGCGGCGCCGTCGCCAGGCCGAACTCGTCGGCGCCGAGCAGGGCGCCGACAACCACATCGCGCCCGGTGCGGATGCCGCCGTCGACCTGCACGGCGATGCGGCCGCGCAGCCGATTGGCGACCAGCGTCTGGTGGGTCTCGGAAAGGCCGATCTCCCAAGGCGAGCCGGCGTGCTTGATCGAGGTCAGCGGCGAGGCGCCGGTGCCGCCGTCATAGCCGGCGATGGTGACATGGTCGGCGCGCGCCTTGGAGACGCCGGCGGCGACCGTGCCGACGCCGACCTCGGAGACGAGCTTGACCGAGACGAGGCCGGTCGGGTTGACGTTCTTCAGGTCGAAGATGAGCTGCGCCAGATCCTCGATCGAATAGATGTCGTGGTGCGGCGGCGGCGAGATCAGGCCGACGCCGGGCGTCGAATGGCGCACGCGGGCGATGGTCGCGTCGACCTTGTGGCCGGGCAGCTGACCGCCTTCGCCGGGCTTGGCGCCCTGCGCCATCTTGATCTGCATCATGTCGGAGTTGACGAGGTACTCCGTGGTCACGCCGAAGCGGCCGGAGGCGACCTGCTTGATCGCCGAGCGCATGGAATCGCCGTTGGCCATCGGCTTGAAGCGGTCGACTTCCTCGCCGCCTTCGCCGGTGTTCGAGCGGCCGCCGATGCGGTTCATGGCGATGGCGAGCGTGGTGTGCGCCTCGCGGCTGATCGAGCCGAAGCTCATGGCGCCGGTGGCGAAGCGCTTGACGATCTCCTTGGCCGGCTCGACCTCGTCGAGCGGCACCGGCTGGCGCCCGTCCTCCTCGGCCGTCCTGATGCGGAAGAGGGAGCGGATGGTGAGGTGCTTATCCTCGTCCTCGTTCACCAGGCGGGAGAACTCGCGATACTTCTCGCGGGCGTCGCCGCGCACGGCATGCTGCAGCGCCGAAACGGTCTCGGAGCGCCAGACATGGGATTCGCCGCGCAGGCGGAAGGCGTAGTCGCCGCCGACGTCGAGCGATTCGGCGAGCACCGGAGAATCGCCGAAGGCGTCGCGGTGGCGCCGGACCGTCTCGGCGGCGATCTCGGCCAGGCCGGCGCCCTCGATGGTGGTCGCGGTGCCGGTAAAATAACGGGCGACGAAGTCGCTCTTCAGGCCGATCGCGTCGAAGATCTGGGCGCCGCAATAGGACTGGTAGGTCGAGATGCCCATCTTGGCCATGACCTTGAGCAGCCCCTTGTCGATGGCCTTGATATAGCGGTGGATGGCCTCCTCGGCGTCGACGTCCTTGGGCAGGTCGCGCGCCATGGCGGCCAGCGTGTCGAAGGCGAGATAGGGGTTGATCGCCTCGGCGCCGTAGCCGGCCAGAACGCAGAAGTGATGCACCTCGCGCGCATCGCCGGTCTCGACGACCAGGCCGACCGAGGTCCGCATGCCGTGGCGGATCAGGTGATGGTGCACGCCGGCGGTCGCCAGCAGCGCCGGAATCGCCACGCGGTCGGGCCCGACCATGCGGTCGGACAGGATGATGATGTTGATGCCGGCGCCGACGGCCTCGTCGGCCTCGGCGTAGAGCGCATCGAGCGCGGCGGCCATGCCTTCGGCGCCGTCGGCCACCGGATAGGTGATGTCGAGCGTCTCGGACTTGAACGGATTGCCGTCCATGTCGCCGATGGCGCGGATCTTCTCCAAATCCTCATTGGTGAGGATGGGCTGGCGCACTTCGAGCCGCTTGCGCCGGCCGCCCTCCATGTCGAACAGGTTGGGGCGCGGGCCGATGAAGGAGACCAGGCTCATCACCAGCTCCTCGCGGATCGAATCGATCGGCGGGTTGGTGACCTGGGCGAAGTTCTGCTTGAAATAGGTGTAGAGCGACTTCGACTTGTCCGACATGGCCGAGATCGGCACGTCGTTGCCCATCGAGCCGATGCCCTCCTGGCCGGTGACCGCCATCGGGGTCATCAGGAGCTTGAGGTCTTCCTGGGTGTAGCCGAAGGCCTGCTGGCGATCGAGCAGCGATACGTCGGAGCGCGCCTCGGTGACCGGCACCGGCGGCAGCTCTTCGAGCACGATCTGGGTGCGCGCCAGCCACTGCTTGTAGGGCTTGTCCGTGGCCAGCTCCGCCTTGATCTCGGCGTCGTCGATGATGCGCTCCTGCTCGAGGTCGATGAGCAGCATCTTGCCCGGCTGCAGGCGCCACTTCTGGACGACGCGGCTTTCCTCGACCGGCAGCACGCCGGCTTCCGAGGCCATGATCACCTCGTCGTCGGCGGTCACCATGTAGCGGGCGGGCCTGAGGCCGTTGCGGTCGAGCGTGGCGCCGATCTGCTTGCCGTCGGTGAAGGCGACGGCGGCGGGGCCGTCCCACGGCTCCATCAGCGCGGCGTGGTACTCGTAGAAGGCGCGGCGGTCCTCGTCCATGAGCGGGTTGCCCGCCCAGGCTTCGGGGATCAGCGTCATCGCCGCGTGGGACAGCGAAAAGCCGCCGCGCACCAGGAATTCGAGCGCATTGTCGAAGCAGGCGGTGTCCGACTGGCCTTCGTACGAGATGGGCCACAGCTTGGAGATGTCGCTGCCGAAGAGCGGCGAGGAGGCGGTCGCCTGACGCGCCGCCATCCAGTTGACGTTGCCGCGCACCGTGTTGATCTCGCCGTTGTGGCAGAGGAAGCGATAGGGATGCGCCAGCCGCCAGGACGGGAAGGTGTTGGTCGAAAAACGCTGGTGGACGAGCGCCAGCGCCGATTCGAAATCGGGATGCTTGAGGTCGCGGTAATAGGCGCCGAGCTGGTAGGCGAGGAACATGCCCTTGTAGACCAGCGTCCGGCACGACATCGAGACGACGTAGAAATCGTTCTTCAGGCCGGTGTAGCGCTCGTAGATGCGCGCCGAGATGACCTTGCGCACGATGTAGAGCTTGCGCTCGAAATCGTCGTCGTCGGTAATGTCGGCACCGCGGCCGATGAACACCTGGCGGTGGAAGGGCTCGGTGATGGCGATCTCGGGGGCGTGCGACAGCTCTGTATTGTCGACCGGCACGTCGCGCCAGCCGAGCAGCACCTGGCCCTCGTCGGCGATGCCTTCGGCGACGATCTTCTCCATGTCGGCGCGCTGGTCGGCGTCCTGCGGCATGAAGATGTGGCCAACCGCATACTGGCCGAGAGCGGGCAGGCTGAAGCCCAGCCGCTTGGCCTCGGCGGCGAAGAACTTGTGCGGGATCTGCACCAGCATGCCGGCACCGTCGCCCATCTTGGGGTCGGCGCCGACGGCGCCGCGATGGGTGAGGTTCTCGACGATCTTCAGGCCGTCCTCGACGATGCGATGGGACTTCCTGTTATGCAGGTTGACGATGAAGCCGACACCGCAGGAATCGCGCTCATTGAGCGGGTCATAGAGGCCAGCGGGCGTCGCAGCGGCGGGCAGGGCGGCGGTTTTGGCCGTCGGGCGCACGCTCGCACCGCCGGTCACAACTACCCCGTTGCCTTGCACCTGTCTGGACATGCCCGCCCTCACACTTCTCTCGTCTGGCGCCGTGCGCGCCTCTCCCGGGTCGATCGCTTGCAGATCGCCATCCGGAGCTTGCGCCCGTCGCATTGGATCATAGACAGCCGCTCACGCGGCGTGAGCCTTTTCACCCTACCCCCGGCAGACCGCGGCACCGGCTGACGTCGCCTCTTCGGTGACCTCGCCGGCAGGCCGTCCCGCTGCGGCTGCCAATTGGACAGTAGGCCTGTCCTATTCGGCACAAAATGACAGATTTCGCCCCTATCGGCAAGATGCCGCTGAGTAGCGGCGATTATGTTGATTGAGGCCGCTCAGCGCAAACCCTGTTTGGGTCCGTGCGCTGTTTTGGAATTGCTTTGAACAGGCGCAAACCGCGGGCGATCACGGCAGCGTGACGCGGCTGTGCGAACCGACCACACCGTCTTGATTTTCCATTGAAGGACGGGATCGAAAGACTGCCCTCCGTCAGCAACGGCCGTCCCGGCCTGCCTGGAGGAGAAAATTACATGACAGCGATTGCCAAGACCGTTTCCAGCGCCGTTATCGCGAGCGCCTTCGCCGCCGCCCTCGGTTCGTTTACCGCCGCGCCGGCCTTTGCCGACGACATGATGGCGGGTGACGGCATGCACACCCCCGACAACACCAAGACCCAGATGGCGACCGGCAAGTTCGAGGAGTGCTACGGCGTGGCGCTCGCCGGCCAGAACGACTGCGCCGCCGGCGCCCATTCCTGCGCGGGCACCTCGACCGTCGACTACGACCCGGCGTCGTTCCAGCTCGTGCCCAAGGGCACCTGCACCACGATGACGACCCCGAACGGCCACGGCACGCTCGAGGCGATGTAATCGGCGCCAGCCGCACCCAACGGACGGGCGGCCCCGGGTCGCCCGTCCGTGACGCCCAGAAAGACCGGGGGAGGCAAAGCATGGCTTCACAGGACGAAGGCCGCTGGAGCGAACGACCGCTGCCGCCGAGGGCCGGCGTCGGCCTCAAGCCGGAACATTATGCGGTGATCCTCGAGCAGGAGCCCGATGTCGGCTGGTTCGAGATTCACGCCGAAAACTATATGGGCGCCGGTGGCCCGCCGCACCGCTACCTCTCCGCCATCCGCGACCGCTATCCGCTGTCGTTGCACGGCGTCGGCCTGTCGATCGGCGCCGACCGGCCGCTCGACCGCGAACACCTCAAGCGCCTGAAGGCGCTCAACCAGCGCTACCGGCCGGGCATGTTCTCCGAGCATCTCGCCTGGTCCACCCACGAGACCGTGTTCTTCAACGACCTCTTGCCGCTGCCCTACAATCCGGCCTCGGTCGAGCGCGTCGCCGACCATATCGACGCGGTGCAGGAGACCGTCGGCCGGCGGATGCTGCTGGAGAACCCGTCCGCCTATCTCGTCTTCGTCGAGAGCACGATGAGCGAGATCGACTTTCTCGACGAGGTCGCCCGGCGCACCGGCTGCGGCCTGCTGCTCGACGTCAACAATGTCCAGGTTTCGGCGGTCAATATCGGGATCGACGCGATCGCCTATATCGACGCCTTCCCGGTGAAACATGTCGGCGAGATCCACCTGGCCGGCTACGCGCCGGAGGACGACGGCAAGGGCCAGCCGCTCCTGATCGACGCTCACGACCGGCCGATCGACCCCACCGTCTGGCGGCTCTACGAACACACCATCGCGCGCACCGGCCCGGTGCCGACGCTGATCGAATGGGACAACGACGTGCCGGAATGGCCGGTGCTGTTTGCCGAGGCGAAGCGTGCCGACGCGGTGCTGGCGGCGGCGGTGGCGGCGGACAGGGAGAAAAGCCTTGCGCACGCTGGCTGACGTCCAGGCGGAATTTGCCGCGGCACTGCGCGATCCCGCCATCGCCCTGCCGCACGGGCTGGTCGGTCCCGACCGCGAGCCGGCGCCGCGCCGCTTCGCGGTCTATCGCAACAACGTCATCGTCGGCATGGTCAATGCGCTGCGCTCGTCCTTTCCGGTCGTCGAGCGCATCGTCGGCGAAGACTTTTTCGCGGCGATGGCGCGCGCCTATGCGCTGGCCGAGCCGCCGCGCTCGCCGGTGCTGATGGATTATGGCGCCACCTTTGCCGATTTCATCGCCGGCTTCGCGCCGGCGGCCTCGCTGCCATACCTGCCCGATATCGCCCAAATCGAGCGGGCGTGGCGCGAGGCGTATCATGCCGCCGACGCGGAGCCGCTGACCGCCGAGGATTTCGCCGCCGTCGGCGCGGACGAGGCCGCCGGATTGAGGCTTGCGCTCCACCCGTCGCTCAGGCTGCTCAGGTCGCGCTTTCCGGCGCAGACCATCTGGACCATGAACGCGGCCGACGGCGCGGTGCGGCCGGTCGATCTCGCCCAGGCCGAGGACACGCTGATCGTGCGGCCCGACGCGGAAGTCGAGGTGCGCCGCGTGCCGCCGGGCGGTGCCGCCTTCGTCGCCGCGCTTGCCGGGGGCGCGACGCTGGGCGAGGCGGCGGCTCAGGCCGCGGCCGAGGATGCGCGCTTCGATCTCGCCGGCAACCTTTCCGGGCTGATCGCCGCCGGCGCCATCACGGCAATCACGCGATCCGAATGAGGGGCAACGACATGACCAAGACCATGAGCGACGCGCCGCCGACGATGACGGCTCCGATCGAGCGGCTCCCCTGGCAGGCCATCTGGCTGTGGTTCCAGTCGGTGGCGCTGCTGGCGCTGCGCTTCGCGCTTGCCGTGCCGTTCTACCGCTCGGGGCTGACCAAATGGGACGGCTTCCTGTCGCTTTCGCCCAAGACCGCCTTCCTGTTCGAGAACCAGTTCAAGCTGCACCTCTTCGGCGGCGAATTCCCCTTCCCCTATCCGGAGGTGATGGCGACGCTGTCGGGAATCGGCGAGATCCTCTTCCCGATCCTGCTGGTCATCGGCCTGGCCACGCGCTTCGCCGCGCTGGGCACGCTCGGCATGACCGCGATCATCTTCCTGACCTATCCGGAACACTGGCCGAGCGAAGGCCTGCCATGGGCGGCGATGTCGCTCACCATCATGGCCTTCGGCCCGGGCCGCATCGCGCTCGACCACCTGGTCGCACGCCTCATCCGCAACTGACCGCTTGCTTCGCGTCGCGCGCTCCCTAAAAGGAAGCGCATGATCTTTGCCAGCGACAATTGGGCGGGCGCTTCGCCACAGGTGATCGACGCGCTCGCCGGGGCCGCCCGCAGCGGCCATCCCGCCTATGGCGCCGACGACCTCACCAAGGCCGTCGAGCGCCGTTTCTCCGAATTGTTCGAGCGCGAGGTGACCGTCTTCCTGGTCGCCAGCGGCACGGTCGCCAATGCGCTGGCGCTGTCGGCCTATGCGCGGCCGGGCGGCGTCGTCTTCTGCCATCCCCACGCGCATATCGCGGTCGACGAGGCCGGCGCTGTGTCGTTCTTCGGCGGCGGCATCACGCTGACCACGCTCGACGGGCCGGGCGGCAAGTTTTCCCCGGCGGCGCTCAAGGCGGCGCTCGACCACATGCAGATTCACGTCCCCCATAGCGGCCAGGCGGTCGCGGTCAGCCTGACCGAGATCACCGAGCTGGGCGCGGCCTATCGGCCGGACGAGGTGCGCGCCATTGCCGAGGTCGCCCATGCCAATGGCTGCGCCGTCCACATGGACGGGGCGCGCTTCGCCAATGCGGTGGCCGCCCTCGGCTGTTCGCCGGCCGACCTCACCTGGCGGGCAGGCGTCGACGTGCTCTCCTTCGGCGGCACCAAGAACGGCTGCGTGGCGGCGGAAGCGGTCGTCTTCTTCGATCAGACGCCGGCGCGCGATGCCGCTTTCCAGCGGCAGCGGGCCGGGCAGGGCTTTTCCAAGAACTGGTTCATCGCCGCCCAGCTCGACGCCTATCTCAAGGACGGGCACTGGCTGGCGCTTGCCGGCCATGCCAACCGCATGGCGGCGCGGCTGGCGACGGCGATTGCGGCGTCGGGCAACGGGCGGCTGGCGCTGCAACCCGACGGCAACGAGATCTTCGCCGTCCTGTCGAAGGCGGCCGACGCGCGGCTACGGGCGGCGGGCGCCGTCTACTATCCCTGGCCGTCCGAGACCCTGCCCGCGGAGGCGCGGCCGGGGGCGGATGACGTGTCCGTGCGGCTCATCTGCAGCTGGCAGACGACGCCGGACGAGGTCGACCGCTTCGCCACGGTGCTGGCAGGCCGCTAGACGCGGACGTACCGTGACGCGCCATACGAAAAGAGCGCCCCGCGAACGGGGCGCTCTCCTCATCAAGACCGAGGTCGCGAGAGGCTAGGCAGCGACCTGGTCGATCTGCGCCGCCTTGGAGGCGGTGTTGATCGCGATGGTGCGCGGCTTCATGGCCTCGGGAATGTTACGCACGAGGTCGACATGGAGCAGGCCGTTCTCCAGCGTCGCGCCCTTCACTTCAACGTGGTCGGCGAGCTGGAAGCGGCGCTCGAAAGCGCGCGAAGCGATACCGCGATAGAGGAAATCGTTCTCTTTCTGCTCCTCGCTGGCCTTCTTCTCACCCTTCACGGTGAGCACGTTCTCCTTCGATTCGATGGAGAGGTCGGCCTCGCCGAAGCCGGCGACCGCCATGGTCACGCGGTAGGCGTTCTCGCCGGTGCGCTCGATGTTGTAGGGGGGGTAGGTCGGGACGGTGCCGTCACTGCCGGACAGCGAATCGAACAGATTGAACATCCGGTCGAAGCCGACGGTGGAGCGATAGAGCGGGCTGAGATCAAAAGTGCGCATTTTCTGGTCCTCCAGTTGAGCGACAAGAGTTGAGGAACCTGTGGCGACCCGCCGTCTTGGCCGGGCCTGATGCCGTTCCCCGCGGACCCGTTTGGCGTCCGCAAGCCAATAGGTGGGAACTGGAAAAACCCGAATCAAGACCTGCGACAGGCTGTGCAGCGGCGTTCAGCGTGGCGGCAACCTGAACCTCACATGAACGGCGGATTCGGGCCGCGTTCAGGCCCGATTCGCATACTGGCGACAAGTTCGATCGGACGGCGGTCTTCCCCCGCAACACGCAAACCGCCCCGATCGCGGCAACAGGCCGGCGTCGATCCCGCCCCCCTCCGATGCCGGGTCCTGTGAATGTCGGCGGCGTTCCCCGAAAGGGGGCGCCGCCGACGCATTTTCCGCGCCCCTTGCTTGAGCCCCCTTTGTGGCTGCACTAATCAGGAAACGCCGGGCCGACGGGGCTCAGGGGCGCAAGCACGGTCGGGCGCGATGGAACTCCACGAAATCGACGGCAACCCGGTTCCGCCCGGCGCTACGGTGGGCGAGACGCTCGCCAGCGACGGGGTGCGGCTGCGCTACGCGCGCTGGCGGTCGACGCCGAAGAAGACGCTGGGCACGGTCTGCCTGTTGCAGGGCCGCGGCGAGCAGATCGAGAAATACTTCGAGACGATCGGCGAGCTGCGCAGCCGCGGCTTTGCCGTCGCCGCCTTCGACTGGCGCGGGCAGGGCGGGTCGGAACGGCGGCTGCGCAACCGGATGAAGGGCCATATCGACAGCTTCGAGGAATATGACCGCGACCTCGAGGCCTTCATGCAGCATGTGGCGCTGCCCGACTGCCCGCCGCCCTATTTCGCGCTCGCCCATTCGACCGGCGCGCTGGTCTGCCTGCGGGCGACCTATGGCGGGCGGGTGCGCTTCTCGCGTCTGGTGCTGGTCTCGCCCCTGGTCGGGCTCGGCAAGACGCGCCCGAGCCAGCCCAATGCCTTCCGCATCGCCGCCTTCATGACCGCCATCGGCCTTGGCGAGCTGACCCTTCCCGGCAGCCAGGCGCTGACCATCGACAAGGTGCCGTTCGATGGCAACTGGCTGAGCGACGATGCGAAGCGCTACCAGCGCTCGGTCGATCTCTTCACCAGGCTGCCGCAGGTCTCGGTCGGCGCGCCGACCTTCGGCTGGCTCTACGCCGCCTGCCGGGCGATGAACGAGGCGAACGAGCCGGATTTCGGCCCGGCGATCCGCGTGCCGGCGCTGGTGGTCAGCGGCGCGCTCGACAAGCTGGTGTCGCTGGCGGCGGCGGAGCGACTGGCGGCGGCGCTCAGGGCCGGCGGCCAGGTGGTCATCCCCGGCGCGCGTCACGAGATCATGATGGAGCGCGACGCGATCAGGGCGCAGTTCTGGGCGGCCTTCGATGCCTTCGTGCCGGGGTCGGGATAGGCCTCAATCGCCGGCCAGCATCGCCAGCGCCGCTTCGTGCACGCGCTTGTCGCCGCTGGCGAGGATGCGTCCGCCCTGTGCCGCCGAGCCACCCTGCCAGTCGGTCACCTGGCCGCCGGCACCCTCGATGATCGGGATCAGCGCCACGATGTCGTAGGGCTTCAGCCCGGCTTCGATGACGAGATCGACATGGCCGGCGGCGACCATGCAATAGGCGTAGCAGTCGAAGCCGTAGCGCGGCAGGCGGACGCTCCGTTCGACGCGGTCGTAGGCGGTCTGGTCGGCGGGCGAGAAGATGCGCGGCGAGGTGGTGAAGAGGGCGGCGTCCCGGAGGCCGGGGCAGGGGCGGCTGGCAAGATCGCGCGGTCCGCCCGGCCCGCGATACCAGGCGCGCCGTCCGTCGCCGGCATAGCGCTCGCCGGTGAAGGCCTGCGCCATCATGCCGAGGACCGGCTTGCCGTGATGGAGAAGGCCGATCAGCGTCCCCCAGCTCGGCAGGCCGGTGATGAAGGCGCGCGTGCCGTCGATCGGGTCGAGCACCCAGACATAATCGGCATCGGCGCGCTCGTTGCCGTGCTCCTCGCCGATGATGCCGTGCTCGGGGTAAGTCTGGTTGATCAGCCGGCGCATGGCGGTCTCGGCCTCGCGGTCGGCGACGGTCACCGGATCGAAACCGGACGAGCCCTTGCTCTCCACCGAGAGGGCTGCCCGAAAATGCGGCATGATCGAATCAGCGGCAGTGTCGGCCAATGCGTCGAGGAATTGCGGGAGGCCGGAAAGGTCTGAAATCATGGCATATCACGCCAATTTGTTGGGCAGCAGGCGAGCGACAGCGTTCAGTCTTTAATTATAACCTCTTGAAATACAAGGTCGATTTCGCGGGGTGTGACAAGATTTCACCACAGGGTAACCGATTACATTTTCTCCCCCCTGGTGACTTGATATTTCGCACTGCGGGGCCAAAATATTGCGGTGCGATAGCGATATCGCACTGCCCTCCTTGGGCGTTTCCTCCCTAGACTTGGGCCGCCTCGCGCAAGCGAGCGGCCCTTTTTCTTTGCCCCGCGACTTCGGGGCGGCGCGGCTATTCGGCCGCCTCGGGCCGCGACAGGAAGCCCGCCTCGAAGGCCAGCCCAAGTTCGTGCAGGAGGTGGGCGAGGTCGGCGGAGAGCTGCACGAAGCCGCCATGGGTCTCGAGCGTGCGCTCGTCCATATAGAGGCTGCGGTTGACCTCGATCTGCATGGCGTGCATGGCGCGCCCCGGCTGGCCGTAATGCTCGGTGATGAAGCCGCCGGCATAGGGCTTGTTGCGGCTCACCGCATAGCCGCGCCGGGTGAGGATCTGGGCGGAGAGGTCGGTCAGCTCCGGGGCGCAGCTGGTGCCGTAGCGGTCGCCGAGCACGATGTCGGGGCGTGGCCGGCCGTAGCCGCCGCGCACGGTCGAGGGCATCGAATGGCAGTCGATCAGCACCGCCACGCCGAAGGCCGCGCGGGTATCGACGACCAGTTGCCTGAGCACGCGGTGAAAGGGCTTGTAGATGAGGTCGATGCGGGCGAGCGCCGTGTCGACCTGGAGCGGGCTGGCGTAGATTTCCTCGCGCTCGGCGACGATGCGCGCGATGGTGCCGAGCCCGCCGGCGACGCGCACCGAGCGGACATTGGCGTAGGTCGGCAGCGCGCCGGCGAACATCTTGGGATCGAGCTCGTAGGGCTCGCGGTTCACGTCCAGCCAGGCGCGCGGGAAGTTGGCCCTGAGCAGCGGCGCGCCGAGGGCGCCGGCTTCCAGCATCAGCGCATCGACGTGGGTGTCCTCCGAGCGGCGGATCGTCTGGGCGTCGAGACGCGAGGCGGCGAGGAAATCGTCGGGGTAGCGGCTGCCGCTGTGCGGCGAGGAGAGCACGACGGGCAGGTCATGGCGCGGCGGCGCGACAACCTCGAAGGCCGGACCGCCGGAGAAATCGGGAAATGTTTCCATCTGGCGTTGCACGCACGCACGTCAGCTACGGGGCCGCTCCGCCGGTGATGTTGCCAAGATCGGGGGGGCCTGTCCACAGCCTCGCGCCCCACGTTTCTGCCGCTATTCACGCGATCTTTACTCGGGTAAGGATAATCGGTCGGGCCGTTTCGGCCTGGCGAATCGCGAGGGTTCAAGAATTCAGACGATGTCCCGAATCCTGCTTGCCGAAGACGACAACGACATGCGTCGTTTCCTGGCCAAGGCGTTGCAAAACGCCGGGCATGATGTGGTTTCGTTCGACAACGGCCGCTCCGCCTATGAGCGCATCCGCGAGGAGCCGTTCACGCTTCTGTTGACCGATATCGTCATGCCGGAAATGGACGGCATCGAGCTGGCGCGGCGGGCGACCGAGCTCGACCCCGACCTCAAGGTGATGTTCATCACCGGCTTCGCCGCCGTCGCCCTCAATCCGGATTCGAACGCCCCCAAGGACGCCAAGGTCCTGTCCAAGCCGTTCCACCTCAAGGATCTGGTCAACGAGGTGGAGAAGCTGCTGGCGGCGTGAGGTCGCGGCGGCGGACAAGGCTTGAAGCGGGCCGGCCCTGCCTGATATAGCGTGGCCTCTTGTCGCCTCCGGGGTCCCGTTCCCGGTGGCCGGAATGGGCGGTTAGCTCAGCGGGAGAGCACTACGTTGACATCGTAGGGGTCACTGGTTCAATCCCAGTACCGCCCACCATCCCCACCAACGGCACCGATGGTTACGACAGGGCTCGGCCTTCTGGCGCGGGATGTTATGAGTGTGCCGGGCCGGCCCGGGCCCGGCATGGACGGGGAGAGGATGACGGCAGGCGGCCAGCGACACACTCCGGTCGAGGAACGGGCTGTCCACGCAACGGTGATGCGGGCTCTGGATCGCGCGTGGACCGGCCGGGTCGGCGAGGCGGTCGCCATGCTCTCGGCCGATGCGGCGGTGAGGGGAAGCGTCTTCGGCTGCACCACGCTGGGCAGGCTCGCCCTTGAAAGCGGCCGCAAGCAGGAGGCGCTCGACGCCTTCGCGGCGGCAGCCCGGCTGGCGCCCGACAGCGGCGAGGCGCGCTGCAATGTCGGTGTGGCGCTGCAACAGCTCGGCCGGATGGCGGAGGCGCTCACGGCCTATGACGCGGCCATCCGTCTGCAGCCCGCCAATGTCACCGCCCACTTCAATCGCGGCGTCGTGCTGCGCCTGACCAATCGGCTGGAAGAGGCGGAGGCTGCCCTCGGCCATGCGGCGGCGCTCGAACCGAAGATGGTCGAGGCGCACGTCAATCGCGGTCTCATCTGCCTGATGCTCGGCCGTCACCGCGAGGCGTTGGCGAGCTTCGACCGGGCGCTGGCGCTCGCCCCCGGCAGCGCCGACATCCTCCAGGCGCGTGCCGCGGCGTTGCAGGCGCTGGGACAGCCGGTCGCGCAACCGCCGGCCTCACGGTCTCCGCCGCCGCCACCTGCCGGGGCGCAGGCGGCTGTCGCGCGGAGCCGCGTCCTCATCGAGCTTGAGCGTTACGACGAGGCCCTGGCGCTCGCCGGTCGCGTGCCGCGGCAGGGTGCGGTCGGTGCGCAGGCGCTGATGGCGAAGGCTTCGGCGCTGTGGAAGCTCGGGCGGGTCAGCGAGGCGCTCGGCGCCGGCAAGGCGGCGCTCCGCCTCGATCCGGGCAACGCCGAGATTCACGAGGAGTTCTCCTATTACTGCCTCAAGCTCGGCGATTTCGAGCGCGGCTGGGAGGAGTACGAATATCGGTTGGAGCGGCCGCAGCACCGGGTGCGGACACTGGGGCTCGACGCGCCGCTGTGGCGGGGCGAGGACCTTGCCGGCAGAAACGTTCTGGTGCTGACCGAGCAGGGGCACGGGGACACGCTGCAGTTCGTCCGCTATCTGCGCCTGCTGCATGAGCGCGGTGCGGTGCTGACCGGTGCGGTGCAGCCGGCGCTGCGCGATGTCCTGTCCTCCTATGCGGTGCCGGTGACATGGATCGATGCGGGCGCGGTGGCCGGGGCGGGGCTGCGCTTCGACTACCACATCCAGTTGCTCAGCCTGCCGCACCGCTTCGCCACACGGCGCGAGACGATTCCCGCCGAGGTGCCCTATCTCTCCGCCGATGCGGGCAAGGTCGCCGCGTGGGGGGAGCGGCTCGGCCGTGAGGGCTTCAAGGTCGGTGTCGCCTGGCAGGGAAATCCGGAGCATGCCAGCGATCATCTGCGCTCGGTCGCGCTGGCTGCCCTTGCGCCGCTGGCGGCCGTTCCGGGCGTCCGCCTGATCAGCCTGCAGGGGCGGCACGGGTTGCACCAGCTCGGCAGCCTGCCGGCGGGCATGGCCGTGGAGGACCTCGGCCCGGCGATCGGCGACAATCCCGGCGGCATGGCCGAGATCGCGGCGGTGATGGCCAATCTCGACCTGGTGGTGACGCCGGACAGCGCCATTGCCCATCTTGCCGGGGCGCTTGGCCGTCCGGTGTGGCTGGCGCTGATGGCGGACCCCGACTGGCGCTGGCTGCGCACGGGCGACGACAGCCCGTGGTATCCGACCATGCGCCTGTTCCGGCAGGGCAGGAGCGGCGACTGGAGCGGGGCTTTCGCCGCCATGGCGGCGGCCCTCGGGGAAACCGCCCGGCCGCACGGCCCGGCTTGACTTGACTTGCTCCTCACGCCTCCATATTTTCCCGGCCAATCGACAGGGCGCGGATTTCCGCGCTCGTTTCGTTCATGAAATGCGCGGGCCGCCCCGATGAAAATTCGTAACTCCTTGAGATCGCTTCGTGGCCGCCACCGGGGCAACCGCCTCGTGCGGCGCAAGGGGCGCGTCTACATCATCAACAAGACCAACCGCCGCTTCAAGGCGCGCCAGGGCTGAACGCCTCGTCCTGACAGAGGCCGGGCCAGACCGGCTTTGACGGGCCGCCCGGCCCGCCCTATCATTTTTCTTATGAAGATCGTCGCCGCGGCGCTCGCCGTTCCCCTGGCGCTGACCGTCCTGCCGTCCGCCTGGGCGGCCGGGGAGGCGCCGGCTACCCTCGACGCGCCGGCGAAGCCGGCCGCCGCGCCCAGTCGCGCCGAACGGCTCGATGCCCTCTTCGCCGAGCTGAAATCGGCCAAGGACGAGGCCGCCGCCAGGCAGGCGGAAGGCGCCATCACCGCGATCTGGCTGCAATCGGGCAGCGATACGGTCGACCTCCTGATGTCATGGAGCGTGCAGGCGATCGCCAACAAGGACTACGCCAAGGCGCTCGACATCCTCGATCGCGTCGTCACCCTCGAGCCCGATTATGCCGAGGGCTGGAACAAGCGGGCGACGACCTATTTCCTCATCGACAAATACGGTCCGTCGATCTCCGACATCGAGCGCGTTCTGGTGCTCGAGCCGCGTCACTTCGGGGCGCTGATCGGCCTCGGCTCGATCTTCCGCGTGCTCGGCGAGGATGAGCGCGCAATCGTCGCCTTCCGCCAGGCGCTGGCGCTCGATCCGCATCTGGCCAACGCCCGCAAGGCGCTCGACGATCTGGAAAAGAAGACCGGGCAGGACATCTGAGGCACGCGTCCACCGGCCAGGCCCCAAGTCACGGCCGTGTGTTTTGACCGTGTCGGCCGCTGCTGCCTAGGCTTCGGCCATGCGCATCGTGCTCGCCCTTGCCGTCGCATTGCTGCTCGTCCCGGTATCGGGGGCCGGCGCGGCTCCGCCGGATCGTCCAGCCGCGGCGGCACCGTCCGCATCGGCCAAGTCGGTGGAACTCGACAGCCTGTTCGCCGCGCTCAAGGACGTCACCGAGGAAGCCGATGCGCGCACGATCGAGTCGCGGATCCAGGACCTGTGGCTCGATTCCGGCGACCCGGAGGTCGACCGGCTGATGAGCTACGCCATCGCCGCGGTCAATACCGGTTCCTACATGCTTGCGATCAACTACCTCAATTCCGTCATCCTCAGGAAGCCGGACTATGCCGAGGGCTGGAACAAGCGGGCCACCGTCTACTGGCTGATGGGCGCCGACGATCATTCGTTCTATGAGAAGTCGCTCGCCGACATCGACCAGACGCTCAGGCTCGAGCCGCGCCACTGGGGCGCGCTCGCCGGCCGTGGCTGGATCATGCAGGATCTCGGCAAGGACAGAGAGGCGGTGACGGCCTTGCGCCAGTCGCTGGCAATCGATCGCTGGCGCGAGGACGTGCTCGTCAGCCTGCGGCTGCTCGAGGACAAGCTCGGCAAGGGGATCTAGGTCCGGTCGGCCGACGCGCGGCTATTCGTTGCCAAAGCCGCCGGCAGCGACGTAGGCGATGCGCAGCATGTTGGTGGCGCCGGGGGTGCCGAGCGGCACGCCGGCGGTGATGATGATGCGGTCACCGGGGCCGGCCAGCCCTTCCTTGTGCGCCACGAGGCTGGCGTGGGTGACCATGTCGTCGAGATTGTCCGGCTCCTCGCCGAAGACGCAATGCAGCCCCCAGACCAGCGACAGGCGGCGGGCGGTGGAGACCACCGGGGAGAGAGCGAGGATCGGCGTGTTGGGCCGCTCGCGCGAGGCGCGCACGGCGGTGTTGCCGGAGGCGGTGTAGCAGCAGATGGCGGCGAGATTCAGCGTCTCGGCGATCTGGCGGGTTGCCGCCGAGATGGCGTCGGATGAGGTCGCTTCCGGCTCGGTGCGCTGGGCGCGCAGGATGTTGACATAGTTGGGGTCGCGCTCGACCTCGGTGGCGACCTTGTCCATGGTGGCGACCGCCTCGACCGGGAAGGCGCCGGAGGCCGATTCGGCCGACAGCATCACCGCGTCGCAGCCTTCGAAGACGGCGGTGGCGACGTCCGACACCTCGGCACGGGTCGGCACCGGCGCGGCGATCATCGATTCGAGCATCTGGGTGGCGACGACCACCGGCTTGCCGGCGCGGCGGCAGGCGCGGGTGATCTGCTTCTGGATGCCGGGCACGCGCTCCAGCGGCATCTCGACGCCCAGGTCGCCACGGGCGACCATGAGGGCGTCGGCGTGCTCGACGATCGCCGCCAGGCGCTCGACCGCCTGCGGCTTCTCGATCTTGGCGAGGATGCCGGCGCGGCCGCGGGCAAGCTTGCGCACCTCGGAGAGATCCTCCGGGCGCTGGATGAACGACAGGGCGATCCAGTCGACGCCGGTGTTGAGCGCCGCTTCCAGGTCGGAGCGGTCCTTCGGCGTCAGTGCGCCGAAGGAGATGGTGGTGTCGGGAACGCTGACGCCCTTGCGGTCGGAGAGGTGGTCACCGACCTCGACCGTGGTGACCACGCGCGTCGCGCTCGCCTTGGTGACGCGCAGACGCACGCGGCCGTCGTCGAGCAGCAGCCGGTGGCCGATTTCGAGCGCCGACAGCACTTCCGGGTGGGGCAGCTCGACCCGCGTCGCATCGCCGGGGTCGGGATTGGAATCGAGCACGAAGCTCTGGCCGACTGACAGGTTCACCGAGCGGTCGGCGAACAGGCCGATGCGCAGCTTCGGCCCCTGCAGGTCGACCAGAATGCCGATCGGGTGGCCTTCCTCGGCCTCCACGGCGCGGATGGTCGCCGCCAGCTGGCGCATGAGGTCGTGATTGCAGTGGCTCATATTGATGCGGAAGAGATCCGCACCCGCCCGGAACAGGCTCGTGATCACCGCCTTTTCGGAAGAGGCGGGCCCGAGCGTGGCGAGGATTTTGGTCCGGCGCGTCCGGCGCATACTAACCGCCGGTCCCCTGCTGGTCGGGCTCGGTCAGCTGGACCGTCCAGCTCTTCTGCTCGCCGGTGTCGACCTCGAAGAATCCGGTCTTTTCGTAGCCACGGGCCACGCAATCCTCAATTCCGTGGATGGTGAACATCTTGTCGCGTGTACACATCTGCGCCTTGCCGCCCCAAATTCCCCCGCGGTCATAGTCGACCGCATACACGTAATAGAAGCGTGACACCAGAGCGCCGGCGACCAGCGTTTCACAGGTATCCGGCGCCACGTTCCACCATCCCTCGGTGGACCAGCGCTTGTTCTCCTTGTAGCCGATGGCAATGCCGACGCGGCTCACCGTGCGGTTGCACAGGCGCAGGCCGCCGGCGCCGTTGTCGGCCCCGGCGCCGGAAACGCCGGCGGTGACGGTGGTCTCGGTCAGCAGCCGCGCCCGCGCATCGTCGCTGCCGTTCTGGTGCAGAAGAACCAGAAGAATGAGCGCGATGGCGAGCAACGCCACGAGACTGGCGGTGACGACCGCCAGTCGATGCCATGAGGTGTTGCGAGGTCGTTTGGCCACGGTCAGGGTATCGGGGGGCTGTGCATTTTCGGTGCGTTCTCCGGCACTTATGACGCGCGGCCTTTCGGCCTGTCAACGCGCCAACGGCCGGCCGCCGCGCCGCCCTGCGCCGCCGCGCCGCTCGACGGCGCGGATGCAGGCTTTGTCGTGTGAGAAGACGGCAGGATCGTGGCTGGCGGCGCACTGGAACGGCCCTGGCCGGCCCACTATGATCGGCGCCCCATGGACATTGCCTCAGCCGCGCCGGTCGCCCCGTTGGCCGACGATTTTCCGCCATTCACGCTCGTCGACGGGGACCCGGCGGCCGGCGTGCTCGTCATCTGCGATCATGCCGACAACCGACTGCCGCCCGAATATGGCGATCTCGGCCTGCCGGCGGCGGAGTTCCGGCGTCATATCGCGTACGATCCGGGCGCGGCCGCGGTCAGCCGCGGCCTGGCGCGCCGGCTCGGCGTGCCGGCGGTGTTGTCGACCTTCTCGCGCCTGCTGATCGACGCCAATCGCGGCGAGGACGATCCCACCCTCATCATGCGCCTGTCGGACGGTGCGCTGGTTCCCGGCAATGCGGCGGTCGATACCGGCGAACGGGCGCGGCGCATCGCGCGCTTCCATGCGCCCTATCACGCCGCGGTCGATGCGGCGATCGACCGGGCGCTCGCCACCGGTCGCCCGCCGGTCGTCATCTCGATCCACAGCTTCACGCCGGTCTGGCGCGGGCGCGTGCGGCCCTGGCATGCGGGCGTCTTGTGGGATAGCGACCCGCGCATCGCCGTGCCGCTGATCGCTGCCTTGCGTGCCGAGGACGATCTGGTGGTCGGCGACAACGAGCCCTATAGCGGCGTGCTCGCCAACGATTCGATGTATCGCCACTGCTCGCGCCGCGGCATCGCCCACGGCCTCCTCGAAATCCGCCAGGATCTGATCGGCGAGGCGGCCGGGGCGGAGGCGTGGGCCGAGCGGCTGGCGCGGGTCGTCAGCGGCCTTAACCGATTGCCGGGCGTTCATGCCATCCGTCATTATGGGTCGCGCGCCGGCGGCCTGGCGGCCGACGACAGCACGATGCGGAGGGACTGAGCGAAATGACCAGCGCAGCGGACACGGAGCTTGCCACGCGGCTGGAGGCGGCGGTGTTCCGGCGCCTCGTCGCGCACCTGAGGGAGCGCAGCGACGTGCAGAACATCGACCTGATGAACCTGGCCGGCTTCTGCCGCAATTGCCTGGCCAACTGGTATCGCGATGCGGCGGCGGAGGCGGGCGTCGAGATGAGCAAGGATGCGGCGCGCGCGCTTGTCTACGGCATGCCTTATGAGGAATGGCAGGCGCGCCACCAGAAGCAGGCGACGCCCGCGGAGCTGGCGGCGTTCGAGAAGAACCGGCCACAGCACTGAACCGGGACACCGAACGCACTTGACCGGGCACGGCGACTCGGGCGAACCACGCGCGCCGCACCATCAGTAACAGGAGCAAGACCACATGGCCGACTCGGCAGGCTTCGCCAGGGACCAGCTCAAATCGATCGTCGAGCGCATCGAGCGTCTCGAGGAGGAGAAGCAGGCGCTCAGCGACGACATCAAGGAAGTCTATGCCGAGGCCAAGGCCAACGGCTTCGACGCCAGAACGCTGCGCACCGTCGTCAGGCTGCGCAAGCAGGACTCGAACGAGCGTCAGGAGCAGGAAGCTCTGCTCGAACTCTACATGCAGGCTTTGGGGATGCGGCTGCCGTCGGAGTGAGACGGGGTTGGCAAAGCGCTAGCGGTTCGAGGCGACGAAGGCTTCGCGCCTGAGATCGACGACCGCCGGCTGCTCGACCAGCACGCCGGAGAAGTGGTCGGTGCGCAGGTCCGAATAGGCGTAGCGCCCGAAGCCGGCGGCGAAGGCCACGTCCGGCTTGCTCATCAGGTCGTCGTTCGAGGTGAAGTCCGGCATGGTGAGCACGGCGTATGATTTCTGCCGCGTCGAAACCGTGCCGGTCCACATGCGCAAGCTGCGCGTGTCGAGCGCGGTCATGATCAGTTGCGGCGTCATCATCGGGCGCGCCGGCGCGGTCCTCTGCGTCCTCTGCGGCGGCAGCGGCGCCGCTGCGGCGGACGCGCGGACGGGGCTGACGCGGGGCAGCGGCACGCCGTAGGCGATCGGACCGTCGGGCAGGGTGGCCGGCGCATAGGCCAGCAGGCCGGGAACGTCGCTATTGGCGGTGACGTCGTTGCTGCGGCGGAGGACCGCGGTGGTGATCGCTTCGGCGCGCAGCGGCCGCGTCACGTCGATCGTCGCCACGACCGCGGTCGGCGCGATCGGCAGCGAAGCGCCGCGCCGGGTCTGGTCGCGTTCGGCCATGGCGGCGGCGAGCACCGCGGGAACCGGCGGCGGCGTCCAGTCCTGCGGATTGCCGAAGGTGTCGTCGGGCGGGGGCAGGGCGGCCAGGGTGGCGATGTCGAGCGGCGGCCGGGCGGGCGCCGTGATGTCGTCAGGAGCGGCCAGGGAGGCGACGGCAAGCGGCTGCGACGGCTTGGGCGCCAGCCGCGGCAACGGTACCGGCGCGGTCGCATAGGAGGCAACCGCGGTGCCGACGGCGCGCCTGGCCGGCGCGGCGGGCGTCTTCGGCAGGTCGGCCGCGATCTCGGCGTCGCTGGCCGCTTCGTCCTCGACCGAGGTATCGGCGACCGCCACAGCCTTGCTGTTCTTGACGTCCTGGACGACCGGCGAGCCGCCGAAACTGGCGACGCGGGTCTGGGGCGTCTCGCCCGCCATGCGGGACTTGTAGGCGGCCAGCGCCTGCTGATAGCCGGGCAGCGGCTTGCCGTCGGAGGGGACGTGCAGGGTGTGGCCGTTGGGGAAGACGCGCACCAGCTGCTGGCGCGTCATCCGCGGCCAGTGGCGCACGCTGCCGGTGTCCATGTGGACGAAGGGTGAGCCGGAGGTCGGATAGAAGCCGACGCCGCCGAGCTGCATCCTCAGCCCGATGGCGCGCAGCGTGGCCAGCGGCACGCCCGGAATGTAGAAGTCCATCGCCTTGCCGCGCATGTGCAGGCTGTTCTTGGCGACGCCATTTGAGCGGCGGCGCAGCATGGCGTTGGTCGGCGGCGAGCGATAGCCGCAGACCACCTGGATGTAGTCGTGCGACCCGGACTTGCCGTAGACCTCCCACAGCAGGTCGAACAGGTGCGGGTCCATGGTGGTCGCCCTGTCCTGGCGCCAGTCGCGCAGGAAGGTGTTGAGCGCCTTGAGGCCGGCGCGGTCGTAGACGCCGTTGCGCTTGAAGACGATGGTCGCGCGCTCGTGGGTGTGGAGATTGTAGAGCTTGAGGGCGCGGTCCTCGGCGAAACTGTTCCCGCTCGCCGCCACCATAAGCAGCAGCGCCGCCGCGCCGATCTTGAGCAACGTCCGCGTTCGGCCGCTTGTCGGTCTCGACCTATCCGCGCACTGCTGGTTGCCCCGCCAGAACAAAACTCTTCCCGCCATTCCCGCCCGAGAAAACAGGCCTGCCAAGTGGCGCATTGTCCGAGCGTGTGGTTAACGCTCGGTTTACCCATTGGGAATGCGCCATACCCCAATGGCCGGGGAATCCCTCTGCCCCCCGGCTAATGGTGGATCGTGGCATTTGCAGGGCAATTGAGCAAGCGGTTACGCTCGGAAATTCCCCCAATTTCCGGGCTTTCGGGTGCCGATTGTGGCGGTCTTCAGGAGACCAGGCCGAAGGCCTTCTCCATCCGCGCGTCGTGGTGATAGACGTCCGAGCGCAGCTGAAGCTTGCCCGAATCATCAACCCAGGCAGTGAAATAGGTGATGTGAACCGGGATATGCCGGGTCAGATTCACCTGCGTCTGCTGGCCGCCGACCAGCTTCTTGAGGCCTGCCGCCGACACCTTCGGGTCGTGGGTGAGCAGGGCTGCGGCAAATTCCCACGGGTTCATCACCCGCATGCAGCCGTGGCTGTAGGCCCGGTAGTCCTTCTGGAACAGGCTCTTCGAGGGCGTGTCGTGCAGGTACACGGCGAAGGGGTTGGGGAACATGAACTTGATCGAACCCAGCGCATTGCGCTCGCCCGGCGGCTGCTTGATCTGGATGCGGCGCATGTCGACGTTGTGCCAGTCGACCGTCCACGGATCGACGGCGCGGAAGCGTCCGCCGATGTTGGCGTAGACCCGGTAACCGTTGAGCGCCTTGCCAGGGTTCGCCTGGATCTGCGGCAGCATCTCCTTGACCGCGATCGAAGCCGGAATGTTCCACACCGGATTGACGATCACGTGCTCGATCTCGTCGGAGAAGATCGGCGTCTGCTTGGTCGGCTGACCGACGACGATGCGCGTCGTGTAGAAGATCTGGCCGTCCTTGTAGATGTTGAGATTGAAGTTGGGGATGTTGACCCGGACGTAGAACTTGCCGAGGTCCTCGGGCATCCAGCGCCAGCGTTCCATGTTGACCAGAATGGTATCGACATGGTCGTCGGCGGCGGCGTTGAGGCGGCCGAGCGTGGCCGGCCCGACAATGCCGTCGGGCCTCAGGCCGGCTGATTCCTGGAAGGCCTTGACGGCGGTATCGACCGATTCGTCGAACACCTCCGGATCGAACGGGGCCGGTTGCTCGGTGGCGGCGACAACGGTCGTGTCGACGGCCGGCGCGGCCTCCGGCTGCATGGCATCCGGCGCCTCGGTGGTCGCCGAAACCGGCGTCACCACGGCACCGTCAGCGGCGGCGGGCTGGTCGGCCGCGGCCATCGGCGTGTCGGCGGGGGCAGGCGGCGCCGGCGGCGCGACCTTCAGGCGCTCGCGCAGAATGACCACGCGCGGGTCCTTGCTGCCGAGCTTGAGGTTACTGCCGGCGGGCACGACCGGCGGCAGGTTGTTCTCCGCGGCCCTGGCTTCGGCGAGCTTCTCGCGCAAGGCCCAGAATTCGGGATGCTGCGGATTGTAGGAGGCGAGAACCTTGGCCGCATCGTCGGCCATGGAAATCGCGTTGAGCGCCTTGACCGGATCGGCGACGTGCGGCGCGTAGTCGAAGTTCGGGCTGACGTCGGCCGGGTCGAGGCGGCCGGAATGGGCGTCGTGGACGTAGTCGACGACCGCCTGGCTCAGCATCACCTCGGCGCGCGCCAGAGCTTCCAGCGTGGCCGGCATGGCGACGCCGATCTGGACGTGCGGCACATGATAGACGGACGGATCGAGGCCGTCGGTGTCGGCCGCCTTGATGCGGGCGATCACCGAGAGGGCGCGCTCGGTCAGCTTGCCGTCGAGGATCCATGACGGCGCGTAGGCCTGCGTGCGGTAGAAGGCGTTGAGGGCGCCCACGTCCTTCTTGCTGAGGAAATCGCCCTGGCCGCCGGCATTGATGAGGATGGCGCGGATCGTCTCGCTCATCGGATCGACGGCGCTGTCGCCGGTCGTGTAGTAGCTGGCGAGGACGATCTTGCTTTCGCTCTTTGCCGATGCGGCCATGGCGCCACCCGCGGCAAGCAGGGCGGCAACGCCGATCAGCGTCGGAAATGCTTTGCGAAAGAGCATGGGGACGGCCTCTTCATCATGCGGCTGGGTGCGAGCATTTGAAATGATACAGATTAACGACCGATTTCAATGACGTCGGTCACACCTCAAGCGAATTTTACCAGCTATTCGGCTGCAATTCCGGAGACTGTGTCCGAAATGCCAAGGTCTTTCAGCTTGCGGTAGAGGGTCGAGCGGCCGATTCCCAGCTTGCGGGCAACCAGGGTCATGCGCCCGGCATAGTGCTCCAGGGCCAGGCGAATCATGGCTTCCTCGACCTCGGCCAGCGGCCGGACGTCGCCATTGGCGTCGAGCGTGGCGACCCCGGGGGCCGGGGCGGCTGCCGGCGGGCCGGCGACGGCGATCTCGATCGGTTCGGCCGGCTCCGGTGGCGATTCGTCGGGCGCCGGGGTGCCGTCGAGATGGGCGGTGATCTGCGGAAACTCGTCGGGCGTCAGCATCGGTCCGTCGGCGAGCACGACGGCGCGGAAGACGGCATTCTCCAGCTGGCGGACATTGCCCGGCCAGTTGTGGCGGGTGAGGAGCTGGATCGCCGGTGCGGTGACCCCGCGGAGCGCCGTCTTGCCTTCCTCGGCGGCGAAGCGCGCGGTGAAATGGCGGACGAGTTCGGGAATGTCCTCGCGGCGTTCCCTGAGCGGCGGCACCCGGATCGGGAACACGTTCAGCCGGTAATAGAGGTCCTCGCGGAAGATGCCGGCCTTGACCAGGTCGATCAGGCTGCGATTGGTCGCCGAGATCAGGCGGAAATCGACGCGCAGCGGCCGGCGGGCGCCGACCGGGTCGATCTCGCCGTCCTGCAACGCCCTGAGCAGCTTGACCTGCACCTCGGCCGGCAGTTCGCCCACTTCGTCGAGGAACAGCGTGCCGCCATGGGCCTCGCGGAACTTGCCGACATGCTTGTCGGCGGCGCCGGTGAAGGCGCCCTTCTCGTGGCCGAACAGGATGCTCTCGACCAGATTGTCGGGGATGGCGCCGCAATTGACCGTGACGAAGGGCTTCGAACGACGGTCGCCGGCGCCCTGGATGGCGCGGGCGATGAGCTCCTTGCCGACGCCCGATTCGCCTTCGACGAGAATCGGGATCTGCGAGGCGGCGGCGCGCTGGCCGAGCCGGATGACGCGCTCCATGGCCGGGCTGCGGGTGATGATGTCGCGGAAGGTGAGGGTGCCGGTGGCGCTGCGCTTCATGCGCGCGATCTCGCCTTCGAGGGCGCCGAGCTTGAGCGCGTTCTCGATGGAGACCTGCAGGCGCTCGGCCGATGCCGGCTTGACCACGAAATCGACCGCGCCGGCGCGCATGGCGCTGACCACCGTGTCGATGCCGCCATGGGCGGTCTGCACGATGACGGGTAGCTGGCGGTCCATTTCGCGCAGCTTGGCGAGCACGCCCAGGCCGTCGAGATCGGGCATGACGAGATCGAGGATGACCAGCGTCACGGCATCGCCGTCGCCGCCGGAGAGCAGGGCGACCGCGGCCTGGCCGCCATCCACCGCGATGGCGGTGTGGCCCATGCGTTCCACCGCCGCGGTGAGCAGGCGGCGCTGGACGGGGTCGTCGTCGACGATGAGGACGGTGGTCGACATGATGGGGCGGCAGGCTCCCTGATGGCGTGAAACTGTCTCTTTGCGGCACAATATTGGTCGCTGCCGCCGCGATTTCCCAATGAAATCAATGGTCGTGGTGAACGCCTTGGAAGCGATGATCGGGCCGGGCAGTTAATCGCTTCTTAACCGGCGCCCCGGTGCGGCCGGCGCTGTTGACGCAGTGGATAGCGGGCATTCGGCGGATTGGCGGTTGCGCACCGCGCGCATGGCGGATTGGCGGGATTGGCGACTCAGCGGTTGCGCGATGCCCTCTCCACGCCCTATCTGGCGCCCATGCCCGATCCCGTTTCTCATGGTGCGGAACCCTCTCATGACCCCGACCGAAATCGCCCGTTCCCAGACCCTTGCCGCCGAAGCGGGGGAGGATCTCGGATCTCTGCCGGAATGGAACCTCGAGGATCTCTATGCCGGCATGGACGATCCGGCGCTCAAGCGCGACCTGGCGCTTTCGGAAACCGATGCGGCGGCCTTCGAGGAACGCTTCAAGGGCAAGCTCGATGCCCTGGCGAGGAAGGGCGGCGCCGAGCTGGCCAAGGCGGTCGTCGCCTTCGAGAAGCTCGATGAGCTGATCGGCCGCATCATTTCCTATGCCGGCCTGCTCCACGCCGGCGACACCAGCGATCCGGCGCGCGCCAAGTTCTACGGCGACGTGCAGGAGAAGATCACGGCGGCGAGCGCGCATCTGCTCTTCTTTCCGCTCGAGCTCAACCGCATCGCCGACGAGGTGCTGGATGCCGCGATGGCCGATCCCGCGCTCGGCCACTACCGGCCGTGGCTGGAGGACGTGCGCAAGGAGAAGCCCTACCAGCTCGAGGACCGGGTCGAGCTGCTCTTCCACGAGAAGTCGGTGACCGGGCGCGGCGCCTGGAACCGTCTGTTCGACGAGACGATGACGGCGCTCAGCTTCACCGTCGACGGTGAGGCGCTTTCGATCGAGCCGACGCTGAACCTGATGCAGCATGAGGACGGCAGGAAGCGCAAGGCCGCGGCGGACGCGCTGGCCGCTACCTTCAAGACGAACATCCGCCTGTTCGCCCACATCACCAATACGCTCGCCAAGGACAAGGAGATCTCCGACCGCTGGCGCGGCTTCAAGGACGTCGCCGACGCGCGCCACCTGTCCAACCGCGTCGAGCCGGAGGTGGTGGCGGCGCTGGTGGAAGCGGTGCGCGCCGCCTATCCGCGCCTGTCGCACCGCTACTACGCGCTGAAGGCGCGCTGGTTCGGCCGTGATGCGCTCGACCACTGGGACCGCAACGCGCCGCTGCCCGACCGGCCGACCCAGGTGATCCCCTTCGCCGAGGCGCGCGCCAAGGTGCTCAGGGCCTATGGCGCCTTCCACCCGGAGATGGCGGAAATCGCCGACCGCTTTTTCGAATATTCCTGGATCGATGCGCCGGTCAGGCCGGGCAAGGCGCCGGGCGCCTTCGCCCATCCGACCGTGCCCTCGGTGCACCCCTATGTGCTGGTCAACTATCAGGGCCGGGCGCGTGACGTGATGACGCTTGCCCACGAGCTCGGCCACGGCGTGCATCAGGTGCTGGCCGGGCCGCAGGGCGCGCTGATGGCGCCGACCCCGCTGACGCTCGCCGAGACGGCCAGCGTCTTCGGCGAGATGCTGACCTTCCGCGCGCTGCTCGCCGACACCACAGACCAGCGCGAGCGCAAGGCGATGATCGCCGCCAAGGTCGAGGACATGATCAACACGGTTGTGCGCCAGATCGCCTTCTATCAGTTCGAGCGCAGCCTGCATGTGGAGCGGCGCGAGGGCGAACTGACGGCGCAACGCATCGGCGAGTTGTGGATGGCGGTGCAGGGCGAAAGCCTCGGACCGGCGGTGCGCCTCGGGCCCGGCTACGAGACCTTCTGGAGCTACATTCCGCACTTCATCCACTCGCCCTTCTACGTCTACGCCTATGCCTTCGGCGACTGCCTGGTGAACTCGCTCTATGCGGTCTATGAGGAGGCGGAACAGGGCTTCCAGGAGAAGTATTTCGCCATGCTGAAAGCTGGCGGCACCAAGCACCACAAGGAGCTGCTGGCGCCCTTCGGGCTCGATGCCAGCGATCCCGCCTTCTGGGCGCGGGGATTGAGCGTCATCGATCGCCTCATCGGCGAGCTGGAGGCGATGGACAATTAGGAATTCGTGTTGCCCGGGCCGCTCACGACTGTAATCTCCGCCGGGCTTGAGCCCCAACGGGGTGGGGGATGACCAAACACGCAGTCGGATTCGCCGTGGCTCTCTTGCTCGTCGCCTTTGCCGGCGAGGCGCGGGCATGGACTCCGTTCGGCACGGTCGAGCACACCACCCGCCTGCAGGACGTGACGCTGACGACGCAGGACGGCGAAGCGCTCTATCTCGGCCACAAGACCTCGACGCTCTATTTCATCCTCGGCGTCTATATCAGCGACGACGGCTATGTGCTCGGCGTCAGGTCGAACCCCGGGCATATTGGCGACATGCCGCCGCCCGACGTGCTCGCCGACCTCCAGAAGAAAGGCCTGCTGCCCGACCCGCTGCCGCCCTATCGCCTGGGCCTCGGCGACTATCTTGCGGGCTATGCGCTGTGGCTCGTCGTCGGGCCCCTGATCGGCCTCTATCTCTATTTTCAGTTCGCAGGCCGCCTGCGCCGGCGCCGGCGGCATCGCCCGACGCGCTACTGAGCCTTCCCCCTGTGTTTTGCGTCCTGTATAACAGATCGTTATACAGGACGCCCCGACATGGAGGCAGGCATGAAGCTCGAACTCAAGAAGATCGGCAATTCGACCGGCCTGATCCTGCCCAAGAAATTGCTGACTGAACTCAATTTCAAGCAGGGCGATTGGGTCACCGTCACCGAGACGGCGGATGGTGGACTTCAGTTCCGCCGGTCGGATCCAGCGTTCGAAAAGGGGCTGGAGATCGCCGAACGAGCGATGGACACTTATCGCAACGCGCTGGAAGAGCTGGCCAAGTGACGGAGCCGATCTGGCTCCCGGTCGATCTGGTTCTTGCCATCCATGAACGCCAGTCGCACCGCTTCGGCGGACCGTCCGGCGTTCGCGATTTCGGTATGCTCGAATCGGCGGTCGGACGCCCGCGCAACCGCTGGGCCTATGAACAGGGTGACCTCGCTTCGCTGGCGGCGGCCTATGCCTTCGGCATTGCCCGCGACCATCCCTTCGTTGACGGCAACAAGCGTGTGGGCTTTCTGGCGCTGGTGACTTTCCTTGGTCTCAACGGCATCGACTTCGTTGCCGATGAAGCCGAAGCAGCCGTCATCATCCGCGATCTCGCCGCCGGGCTGGTGAATGAAGAGGGTCTTGCCCGTTGGATACGGGACCGATTGCCGGTGCGTTGAATGCCATGCCGCCTGGTTGTCGCTTCCCGCCGCGCCTTGGGCAGCCTACATAGGCGGCCATGGCAATCCCTCCCGACGACCCGGAACAGAACCGCCTCTCCAGCCGCCTGACCCGCTATGCGCGGGTCGGCGCCGGCGTCGGCGGGGCGGCGGCGCGCATGGCCGGCGCCAGGCTCTTCGGCCGCGATCTCACCGATCCGCGCAACGCCGCCGATATCGCCGCCACGCTTGGGGGCCTCAAGGGGCCGCTGATGAAGGTGGCGCAGATGATGGCCACCATCCCCGACCTGCTGCCGCCGGACTATTCGGCCGAGCTGCAGAAGCTGCAGGCGGAAGCGCCGCCCATGGGCCCGGCCTTCGTCAAGCGGCGCATGATGGTCGAGCTCGGACCGGACTGGCAGGCGCGTTTCGCAAGCTTCGAGCGCACGCCGGCGGCCGCCGCCTCGCTCGGCCAGGTGCACAAGGCGGTCACCCATGACGGCACGCTGATTGCCTGCAAGCTGCAATATCCCGACATGAAGTCGGCGGTCGAAGCCGATCTCGGCCAGCTCGGCGTCCTCCTCGGCCTGCAGCGGCGCCTCTCGCCTGAGATCGACACCACCGAGATCGCCAAGGAACTCGGCGAGCGGCTGCGCGAGGAACTCGACTATGCGCGCGAGGCGAAGCACGCCGCGCTCTTCCGGCTGATGCTGAAGGGCGAGGCAAGCGTGCGCGTGCCGGAGACGTATCCGGAGCTTTCCACCGACCGGCTGCTCACCATGCGCTGGCTCGACGGCAAGAAGCTGCTCACCTATGTCGACCGCGACCTGGCCGAGCGCAACGTCATTGCCAGGGCGCTGTTCACCGCCTGGTGGAAGCCGTTCGCCACCCATGGCGTCATCCACGGCGACCCGCATCTCGGCAACTACACGGTGTTCGAGGAGCAAGAGGCGAGGAGGGCCGGAGGCGCGACAGGGAAGCAAGAAAGCCACGCCGCCGGCATCAACCTGCTCGACTTCGGCTGCGTGCGCATCTTCCCGCCGGCCTTCGTCGAGGGCGTCATCAACCTCTATCACGCGCTGCGCGCCGACGATCGCGCGGGCATCGCCGCCGCCTATCGCCGCTGGGGGTTCCGCGATCTCGACGCGGAGACCATCGACACGCTGACGCTGTGGGCGCGCTTCATCTACGGGCCGCTGATGGACGATCGGGTGCGCACCATTGCCGGCGACGTGGCGCCATCGGCCTATGGGCGGCGCGAGGCGTGGGAGGTGAAGCAGCGGCTCAAGAACAAGCCGGCGATCACCGTGCCGCGCGAATTCGTCTTTCTCGAACGCGCGGCCATCGGGCTGGGCGCGGTCATGCTCCACCTCAAGGCCGAGTTGAACTTCCACCAGCTTTTCGAAGCGGCCATCGGCGATTTCAGCGTCGACACGCTCGCCAAACGCCAGGCCAAGGCGCTGAAGCAGGTGGGGCTGTAGGGGCGATGCGGCCGCCCAGCGAACATCGGTTCGCCTCGTGCACAGACAAGGCTGCCGCCGGGGGCACGGGGCGCGCCGAGGCGCCGATTGCTCCCACGATACGGTTTGCTATAAAGCGCCGGGATTTTTCACCCGAGCCACAGGAGACCATGAGCCAATGGCTGAGCAGGGTACCGTCGAACTCGGCGTCGCGACCGGCACAGACTATGCTGTCCACCTTCACACCTATCAGGGCTTCCTCAAGCTCGTTAAGTACGTCACCGTGGGAATCGTCATCGTCCTCATCCTGATGGCGATGTTCCTGCTGTGACACCCTAGCTGGCCGGTCGCCGGCTCCTCCGGCAGGGGCCGGCCCCAGGCACATCGCGGGGTTCCCGCCCCGCCTGACAAGGAAATCTTCCGCATGAAGATCGGCCGGATTCCGGCCGCCCAGGCGCGATCGGGCCTGCGCCCGCCTGCACCATGACCGTCGCACCCGGTTTGACGGATTTCCTGACGGTTTCGGGTGTCGCCGCTACCCGGGCCTCAACCTCATGGCTTCCGCCGGTACAGCAAGGGATGCGCTCGTCGACATCGACGGCCACGGCTTCTTCGGCGCCCCCGGCGATGCGGTCTTTACCGGGCCGACTTTGACCAGAGTCAACGATTTCCGGGCCGCGATCATTCATGAAGACCGCGCGCCTTCCGGGCGGCGAAGGTATTCCAGCGCGTAGTGCCGCTGCTGGGGCCACGGCTGTTCGGTTCTGTGCTAATCCCGGCCTTCGCGCAGGGAATGACTGCCGTTCTCAATGCGCCAATGCCGGCGTATCGATGTGCGGCGGAGAGAATCGGAGAATCAACAGAATGCCTCAGCTTATTGGTATTCCAAAGGAAATATATCCCGGCGAGAAGCGGGTCGCGATCTCGCCGGAGGTGGTGACGAAGCTGATCAAGCTCGGATTCGCCGTCGTCGTCGAGAAGGGGGCTGGCGACGGGGCGGATTTCTACGACGATGTGTTCGTCACGGCAGGGGCCACAATCGCGCCGAAGGCCGCCGATGTCTGGTCGAAGTCGGACATAATCTTCAAGGTACGCGCCCCGACCGCGGATGAAGTGGCGCTGATGAAGGCGGGCCAGACCCTGATTTCCTTCATCTGGCCGGCCCAGAACCCGCAACTGATGGACGATTTGAAGGCGCGCAAGGTGACTGTGCTGGCGATGGACGCGGTTCCGCGCCTGCTCTCCCGCGCGCAGAAGATGGACGCGCTTACCTCCATGGCCGGCATCACCGGCTATCGCGCCGTCATCGAGGCGGCCAACGCCTTCGGCCGGTTCTTCAATGGCCAGATCACCGCCGCGGGCAAGGTCCCGCCGGCAAAGGTGTTCGTCGCCGGAGCAGGCGTGGCCGGTCTTGCCGCCATCGGTACGGCGGCAGGTCTCGGCGCCATTGTCCGCGCCAACGACACGCGCGCGGAAGTGGCCGATCAGGTCAAGTCTCTGGGCGGCGAGTTCGTCAAGGTCGACTACGAGGAAGAAGGCTCGGGCGGCGGCGGCTACGCCAAGGTCATGAGCGAAGGCTTCCAGAAGGCCCAGCGCGAGATGTACGCCAAGCAGGCGGCGGACGTCGATGTCATCATCACCACTGCCCTGATCCCGGGCAAGCCGGCGCCCAAGCTCATCACCGCCGACATGGTCAAGTCGATGAAGCCGGGCAGCGTCATCGTCGACCTTGCTGCCGAGCAGGGCGGCAACTGCGAGCTGACCGAGCCGGGCAAGGCCGTCGTCAAGCACGGCGTCACCATCGTCGGCTACACGGACCTGCACAGCCGCCTGGCCAAGCAGTCCTCGACGCTCTACGCCAACAACCTGCTGCGTCTGACCGAGGAACTGTGCAAGGCCAAGGACGGCCAGATCGTCGTCAACATGGAAGACGACGCGATCCGCGGCTTCACCGTGATCAAGGACGGCGACATCACGTGGCCGGCCCCGCCGCTGAAGCTTCCGGCCCCGCCGCCGGCAAAGCCTGCCGTGGCGGTCGCGGCGGCGGACAAGAAGGGCGGCCACGGCCATGGTGCCGGGGCGCCGGCGTCGCTCAGATCCACGCTCATCACCTTCGGGATCGGCGCCATCATCCTGCTTCTGGTCGGCGCTGGAGCCCCGCCGGCGTTCCTCGGCCATTTCACCGTCTTCGTGCTGGCGATCTTCGTCGGCTACATGGTGGTGTGGAACGTTACGCCCGCGCTGCATACGCCGCTGATGAGCGTCACCAACGCGATTTCCTCGATCATCGCCATCGGCGCACTTCTGCAAATCTGGCCACCGGCCGCAGAGGGGCGTCCGGATCTGTGGATCCTGGTGATCGCCTTCGTTGGATTGACCCTTACCTCGATCAACATGTTCGGCGGTTTCGCAGTGACCCGCCGCATGCTGTCGATGTTCCAGAAATAAGGGGCCCGGAACTATGTCTGTAAGTCTTGTCACGGTCTCCTATATCGGGGCCACGATTCTTTTCATCCTGAGCCTCGGCGGCCTGTCGAACCCGGAAACCGCCAAGCGCGGCAACTGGTTCGGTATCGCCGGCATGGCAATTGCGGTGCTGGCCACCGTGTTCGGCTCGCGTCTGCTGGCAAACGGCGAAGAGCCGATCGTCAGCGGCGTCGTGGGCATCCTCATCATCGTCCTGGCAATGGGCATCGGCGGTGGCCTCGGGCTCTATGCGGCGCGCATCGTAAAGATGACGCAGATGCCGGAGCTGGTGGCGATCATGCACTCGCTGGTCGGCCTGGCCGCCTGCGCCATCGGCTTCGCCAGCTACATCGACACCTCGACGGTGTTTCCGACCCATGCCGAGCACACGATCCATCTGATCGAGATCTATGTTGGCGTGCTCATCGGCGCTGTGACGTTCACCGGCTCGGTGATCGCCTTCGGCAAGCTCTCGGCTCGGATCAGCGGCAAGCCCGTCCTGTTGCCGGCGCGCCACTGGATCAATCTTGCCGGCCTCATCCTCGTCATCGTGTTCGGTTACTTCTTTGTGGGTGCTGAATCGACCGGCGGCGGCATGTTCCCGCTCGTCGTGATGACGGTGATCGCGCTCGCCTTCGGCGTGCACATGGTCATGGCCATCGGCGGCGCTGACATGCCGGTGGTGATCTCGATGCTGAACAGCTACTCCGGCTGGGCGGCGGCGGCGACCGGCTTCATGCTGTCGAACGATCTGCTGATCGTGGTTGGCGCCTTGGTGGGCTCCTCGGGTGCGATCCTGAGCTACATCATGTGCCGCGCCATGAACCGCAACTTCATCTCGGTGATCGCCGGCGGTTTCGGCGCGGCCGAGGGCGCGGCGGCGGCGTCTGCCGCGGTGCCGGGCGGTGAGGTCAACCCAATCACGGCGACCGAGACGGCGGACCTGCTCGCCAACTCCAAGAGCGTCATCATCGTTCCCGGCTACGGAATGGCGGTTGCGCAGGCCCAGCACTCGGTGTTCGAGCTGACCCAGCTGCTGCGCGCAAGGGGCATCAACGTGCGCTTCGGCATCCATCCCGTCGCCGGGCGCATGCCGGGGCACATGAACGTGCTGCTGGCCGAAGCCAAGGTGCCCTACGACATCGTCCTCGAGATGGACGAGCTCAACGACGACTTCCCCGATACCGACGTGGCAATGGTGATCGGCGCCAACGACATCGTCAATCCGGCGGCGGAGGAAGACCCGACCAGCCCGATCGCCGGCATGCCGGTGCTCCAGGTCTGGAAGGCCAAGACGTCCATCGTCATGAAGCGGTCGATGGCATCGGGCTACGCCGGCATCGACAACCCGCTGTTCTATAAAGAGAACAACCAGATGCTGTTCGGCGACGCCAAGAAGGTCCTCGACGAAGTCGTCGCGGCCCTGAAGGCGAAGTAGATAAGCAACTCGCCGGCCCCGCACGGGGCCGGCGACATTGATTGCCTTGCCTCGGGAATGCTTTCGGCCGGTCAGGATCTCGGCGCCGCGCCGTCGGCCGCCATGACAGGGCGGCGAATTTCCCCTAACCTCCGCTCCACGGCGCGGCGGGCGACCGCCGCGGGCAGCGGAATCTTGGATTGGGGGCATGGCCAAGATCGTCCTCTCCTATCGGCGCGACGATTCGCTGACGATCACGAGCTGGCTCTACGAGAAGCTCGTCGACCGCTACGGCAAGGCGGCGGTCTTCCGCGACATCGATTCGATCCAGCCGACGGAGAATTTCCGCAAGCGCATCGGCCGGGCGCTGCGCGACTGCGATTTCGTGGTGGCGATCATTGGACCGGGCTGGCTGGGCAAGGCCGCCGACGGCGGCACGCGCGTCCAGTCGGCCAATGACTGGGTGCGCGTCGAGGTCGAGACGGCGCTCCAGCTCGATATCCCGCTTCTGCCGGTGCTGGTCGAAGGGGCGGAGATGCCGGAGCCGGAGGCCCTGCCGTCGAGCCTGCGCGAGATCACCGAGATCAACGCCCTAGCGGTGTCGTCGGACAGCACGCGCTTCTACGAGGATCTCAAGCGGTTGTTCGGGGCGATCGACAAGGTGACCGGCGGTCCGGCCGCCGACGGCGACGAGGCCGCCGCGCCGGAAGAGCCGCCAGCGCCGGAAGAGCCGCCGCATATGGCGGCAGCCATGCCGCCGCCGCCGCCACCGCCCCAGGCGGAGCCGGCCGCGCCCGCGTCGGCTCCTGCGGCTCCCGAGACCCCGGCGAAGACGTCAGCGAGGCCGGCGAGGCCGGCCCGGGCCGCGGTCCGCAAGGCCGCGGCTGCCGGCGGCGCGGCGAAGTCCGGGCCTTCCCCGGCGCCACGCACCAGCGGGCTCACCGCGCCGCGCACGCTGCTCACCTACGTCGTCCTGCCGGCCATCGCCATGTGCGCCTATTGGTATGTCGTGTTCGCCTGGGAGCCGTTCCGTGGCGAAAGCGACCTCCTCATGTTCTTGTTCGCGGCGGCGGGCATGATCGTGCTCGGCGCGGCGATGCGGAGGCGGGGAGGGCTGACGGTGATCGATGCCGCGGTCGCAGGCGCGGTGGTGGGCGTGGCCGCGATGCTTAGCGTCATCCCGCTCGCCGGCGTCAACATGAAGAGCGAGGGTGGGCAGGTGTTCGCGATCCTCGTTGGCGGCGGCGTCGCGACCGCGCTTGTCGGCTATGGCCTGGGGATGCTCGTGCGGCGCAAGGATACGCCGGCCTGACCGGCGGTTCAGCCGTTGCCGTAGACGAGGCTGGCGGCGGTGTTGCCGCCGCCCGTCGTGCGGCGCATGCCTTCGCGTGCCGGCGCGTAATTGGCATTGAGCGAGCTGGCGCGGGCGAAGGCGTCGAAGGCCTTCTTGCGCTCGCCGAGCGCTTCCAGCGCCAGGCCCTCGTTGGTCCAGCCCTCGTAGGAATTGCGGTCGCGCTTGACGACCTCGTTGAAGTCGTCGAGGGCCGCCTTGTAGTCCTTGGTCGCCAGATAGGAGAGGCCGCGCGCGTTATACGGCTCGATGGCGCTCGGCGCGATCGAGATGGCCTTGGAGAAATCGGCGATGGCCGCGGTGTGCTGGCCCTGGGCCTGCTCGACCAGGCCGCGATTGTGGAAGGCGCGCGGGTCGGTGGGGTCGAGCCTGATGGCGGCGTTGAAGTCGGCGAGCGCCAGGTCGATCTGGTTGCGCTGCCGGTACATGTTGCCGCGGCCGACATAGGCCGGGGCATAGTCCTGAGCGATGGCGATGGACTTGTTGTAGTCCTGGAAGGCGAGGTCGTCGCGCTTCTGCCGGCGCTCGACCAGGGCGCGGTTGGCGTAGGCCTGATAGAAGGACGGGTTCAGCTTGATGGCGGTGTTGAAGTCGGCGATCGCCGAGCGCAGATCGCCGGCCTTGCCATAGGCGGTGCCGCGCACATTGTAGGCGCCGGGATCGTTGGGGTTCTGCTTCACCACCTGCGTCAGCGAAGCGATGTTCACCTCCGAGCCGGCCGAGGTGTTGATGCCGGCGGTGCCGAAGGTGCCGCGGCTCGACTGACAGCCGGCCAGCGCCAGGGCGCCGAGCACGACGACGCCAGCCACGCCCAATGCGCGGCGGGATAGGATCGGTCCCCGGTGGAGTTGTCCGGTCGGGATCAACGCCTGCACCTCAGCTCCCGGCCTTTGGCCCCTGCATTCCGCACCTGCCCGGCCCGCGACAGGCGCAGGCGAGCTCTTCGCAATCAGCAAACCGCCGAAAGGCGGCGAATCAAGGGCGCGCGCCGATGCGCGGCTTGGGAGCCGCGATCAGCCCTTCGCGCTGGGCGCGCTTGCGGGCGAGCTTGCGCGCGCGGCGAACGGCCTCGGCCCTCTCGCGCGCCCGCCGCTCCGACGGCTTCTCGTAATAGTTACGGAGCTTCATCTCGCGGAAGAGCCCCTCGCGCTGCATCTTCTTCTTGAGAGCCTTCAGCGCCTGGTCGACATTGTTGTCGCGAACGAGTACCTGCAAGCGAAACGTCCTTCAGATGATGTCGCTGGTCAGATGCCGGGGCAGCGAATACGGCGGCCTTCGGCCGGCGCCGCATGCTCCAGATTGGGCGCTCCTTTACCAGAGAGGGCGCCGGCAGTCAAAACCAACCGGAGCGTCGGGCGGCGGCTCGGTTCAGCTTTTTGCCGCCGGGGTCAGCCGGGTGACATGGCCCATCTTGCGGCCCGGGCGGGCCTCGGCCTTGCCGTAGAGGTGCAGCCGGGCGCCGGGTTCGGCGGCCAGTTCCCGCCAGCGGGCGACGTCGTCGCCGATCAGGTTCTGCATCACCACGTCGCTGTGGCGGTCGGGGTCGCCCAGCGGCCAGCCGCAGATCGCCCGGATATGCTGCTCGAATTGCGAGCATTGGGCGGCGTCGGCCGTCCAGTGCCCGGAATTGTGGACGCGCGGGGCGAACTCGTTGACCATCAGCTCTGCGTCGTCGCCGTCGCCGACGACGAACATCTCGACCGCCAGCACGCCGACATGGTCGAGGGCCATGGCGACCTGCTCGGCAAAGGCGACGGCGCGGGCGGCGATGAGCGGGGTGACGGCGGCGGGCACGGTCGAGGTGTCGAGGATGCCGGCCTTGTGGCGGTTCTCGGTGACGTCCCAGGCGCGCATGCCGCCATCGCGGGCGCGGGCGAGGATGACCGAGATCTCGCGGTCGAAGGGAACGAAGGCCTCGAGGATCGCCGGCGCCTGGCCGATCGCCCGCCAGGCGGGCACCGGGTCGTCGCCGGCGCGGATCACGGCCTGGCCCTTGCCGTCATAGCCGAGGCGGCGCGTCTTGAGCACCGCCGGGCGGCCGGTGCGGGCGAGCGCCGAATAGATGTCGGAGAGCGCCGCCACCGGGGCAAAGGCCGGCACGACGATGCCGAGTTCCCCCATCAGCTGCTTCTCGGAGAGGCGGTCCTGGGACACCGCCAGGCTGCGCGCGCCGGGCAGGACGGGGGCGCGGGCGGCGAGAAATTCCACGGTCGCGGCCGGGACGTTCTCGAATTCGTAGGTGACGACGTCGACGGAGGCGGCAAAATCGGCGAGCGCCGCTTCGTCGTCATAGGGGGCGATGGTGCGGCTGGCGGCAACGGCAAAGGCCGGGCTCTGCGGGTCGGGGCAATAGACGTGGCAGGAGAGGCCAAGCTCGGCCGCGGCCACCGCCAGCATCCGTCCGAGCTGGCCACCGCCGAGAATGCCGATAATCGCACCCGGCGGCACAGGCGATTCATTCATCGGCGGTGGGGCGTTCGGCGACAGCGGCGGCCTGTTCCGCGCGCCAGCGGTCGAGGCGCTCGGCCAGGCTCACGTCGGTGGTTGCCAGAACGGCAGCGGCCAGCAGCGCGGCGTTGATGGCGCCGGCACGGCCGATGGCGAGCGTGCCGACCGGAACGCCGGCCGGCATCTGGACGATGGAATAGAGGCTGTCCTGGCCGCCGAGCGCCTTGGTCTCGATGGGCACGCCGAGGACGGGCAGGGAGGTCAGCGAGGCAACCATGCCGGGCAGGTGGGCGGCGCCGCCGGCGGCGGCGATGATCACCTTGTAGCCGGCCGCCCGGGCGCCTTTGGCGAAGGCCACCATGCGCTCCGGCGTGCGGTGGGCCGAGACGATGCGGTCGTCGTGGGCGATGCCGAGCGCGTCGAGCGTCTTGGCGGCCTCGGAGAGCACCGCCCAGTCGGATTGGCTGCCCATGATGATGGCAACCGGGGGGGATGGGTCCGCCATTGATCCTGTCGTGGTCGGCTGGGCGCTCGGGCGCCGGCGGCGAATTATAGGCGCGGGGCCCCGCACCGCAAGAAGCGGGCGGTTGCCGGTTCAGGCGATGATATCGGGCAGCCGGCGATCCTCAAGCGCGGCGATGCGGTCCTTGAGCGCCAGCTTGCGCTTCTTCATGCGCTGAATCCGAATGGTGTCGGCCGTGCCCAATTCGATCATGACGGCGATGGCCAGGTCGAGGTCCCGGTGTTCCTGGCGCAGCTCGGCAAGCTCGCGTCGGATCTCGCCGTCTTCTTCGTCCGTCAGGCCGCCGCCCCGAGTGCTCATCTTGCTGTCGTTGGTTGATGCCGCGTTAAAAGCCCGCGCGCGTAACGGCGGCAAGGCTACCATAGATTGCCCGTCGCCGCTTTATCGGCTCGGCGGTCAGCCGAGGGCTTGATGTGCGCCGCTCGCCGCCCCAGATCACAATACGACCGTTGCGATGGTTTGAATGACGGTTTGTGCGACGCATAAGCCCGCGGTCGCAGTTCACAGTTTGACGGAGCTGTGTCAAACTCGTGTCGTTGGATTGATCGTCAAAGGAGGCTCTGCTGATGACTGTAGATTCGCATCTGGCCGAGCTTGAGCGCCGTCACCAGATGCTGGAGAAGGCGCTTGAGGAAGCGCTGGCCCATCCGGGCGTCGATTCGCTCGAGCTGCGCGAACTCAAGCGGAAGAAACTGCACGTGAAGGACGAGATTGCCCGCCTCACCGGCGAGCATCTGCACTAGCCGGGGCCAATTCCCGGAAACAGCGGTTCCTGGCGTACCGCGACAGCCGGCAGCGAGGCGCTGCCAACTGCTGACCTGATATGCGCGAGCGGCGCCTCGCGGTCGGTGGGGCCGTGGCGCAGAGGTTTTCCCCGGAAATTTTCAAAGACTTTTTCAAACGTGCGGGTGATGCGCACGGGCAGAGGGCCTTGCTGCGTCGATCTGCCCGGCGGCATTCGGCCGCGCTCAAATCGCTGAGGCTTCAGGTCGTCAGGCCCGCCGCCAGACCTTCCCAGACCAGATAAAGCCCGATGACGAAGATGAAGACGTAGACGATACGGTAGAACAGGGTCGCGTCCATCACCTTGACCAGCCAGACGCCGAAGAAGGTTGCCGGGATCGATACCGGCAGCAGCACCGCCGAGGTTTCCAGGTTGGTGGCATCGAACTGGCCGAGCATGAAGTAGGGAATCAGCTTCACCGTGTTGACCACGGCAAACATGATGACCGACGTGCCGGCGAAGAGGCGTGGCGCCAGGCGTAGCGGCACCGCGTACATCTGGAAAGGCGGGCCGCCGGCATGGCTGACGAAGCTGGTGAAGCCGGTGACGATGCCCCAGAAGCCGCCGGTGACCGGGTTGTGTCCGTGCGGCCGCTGGTTGAGGCTGCGGCGGAACCAGTAATTGAGGGCGAACACGACCGAGATGAGACCGACGATCAGGCGGATCTCGTGCTCGGTCACCCAGGCGGCGGTCCACCAGCCGATGGCGATGCCGACCATGGCGCCGGGCAGCATGATCTTCAGCGTCCTGGCGTCGAACAGGCCGCGGTAGGAGATGACCGCGACGATATCGCTGAGCACCAGGATGGGCAGCACGATGGCGGCCGCCTGCACCGGCGAGATGATCAGCGCCAGCACCGGCACGGTAAGGATTCCGGGCGCGGGGAAGCCGCCCTTGGAGATGCCGAGGATGATCATCGCCGGGATCGCGGCGGCATAGAACCAGGGGTCGGAAATCATCAGAAGAAGCTTGGAATAGGGGGATGCCGCCGGACGGCGAGGCTGCGGGACTCTATGCTTCAATGTGCCGCCGTACAACCGTGGACACCGTGGGTGGCTTTGGCTAACGCTTGGGCTTCGTTCGTGCCAGCCACGGGAGGCAGAACCCGATGCTCCTCGAGAACAAGGTCGCCATCGTCACCGGCGGCGCGCGCGGCATCGGCTACGCGATCGCCAGGCGCTTTCTGGAAGAAGGCGCGCGGGTGGTCATCGCCGATATCGACGAGGACGGCGGCTCCGAGGCGGTCAAGGAGCTCGGTGCCTACGGCGCCGTGCGCTTCGTCGAGTGCGATGTCGGCGAGCGGCTCGACGTGCACAATCTGGTCGCCGCGACGGTCGATGCCTATGGCAGCATCGACGCGCTCATCAACAACGCCGGCATGCTGGTCGGCGGCGACTTCCTCGATCTCGCCGAGGCCGATTTCGACCGCGTGATCCGCACCAACCTCAAGGGCGCGTTCCTGTGCGGCCAGGCGGTGGCGCGGGTCATGGTCGAGCACGTCGGCGAAGGCGGCGCGCCGGGCGCCATCGTCAACATGTCCTCGGTCAACGCGGTTTTCGCCATCGCCAACCAGGTGCCCTATACGGTCTCCAAGGGCGGCATCAATCAGCTCACCAAGGTGATGGCGCTGGCGCTCGCCCCGCACGGCATCCGCGTCAATGCGATCGGGCCGGGCTCGATCATGACCGAGATGCTGGCGGCGACGATGGACGATGCGGAAGCGCGCAAGCGCATCCTGTCGCGCACGCCGCTCGGCCGCGTCGGCGAGCCGAAGGAGATCGCCGCCATCGCCGCCTTCCTCGTCTCCGACGAGGCCAGTTACATCACCGGCCAGACGATCTACGCCGATGGCGGACGCCTGCCGCTGAACTACACCGTTCCGGTGGCGACCTAGGGCCTGTCGCGGCCAGATGGACATCGTTCCGCTCGATCGCGTCGAAGTTTCCTTTCGGCCGCGGCCATGGCCGTTCGCCGAGGTGCGCAGGGCGGAAATCGACGCACATTTCCGCGCGGCCCAGGCGGCGCGGCCGGCGCTGTGGAACGGGCGCGTCCTGCTTTTCCATGAGCATGCGATCGCCGATCGCGCGATGACCGCCAGCGGTTTCGAGGTCGATTTCGCGAGTTTCCTCGCCTGGCGCGACTGGGGCTTCGTCGATCGCTCGGTGCTGAACGTCTTCGCGCAGGCGGCCCTGATGTCGGCCGACGGCGCCTTCCTGCTCGGCGTGATGGGCGATCACACGGCCAATGCCGGTCGCGTCTATTTCCCGTCCGGCACGCCGGACCCGAGCGACATAGACGGCGACCGGGTCGATCTCTATGCCGGCCTCAAGCGCGAGTTGCTGGAAGAGACCGGGCTCGACGCCGGCGCGTTCACCGTGGCGCCCGGCTGGACGGCGGTCCTCGACGGGCCGCGCGTGGCGCTCTTCCGGGTGATGCACTCGCCGGAATCGGCGGATGCGTTACGCCGGCGCATCCTTGCCAACTTCGCGACCGTCGCCGATCCGGAACTCGCCGACATCCACATCGTGCGCGGGCCGGCTGACTACCTTCCGCGGATGACCGGCTATGTCACCGCCTATCTGGACCACGTCTTCGCGCCGCCAGCCTCCTGACACAGGGCTGTCAGTGGCCCCGCGCTAATCTCCCCTCATGCCGCGATCTTCAAGCGGCGGGAACAGGAGACAGCGTGATGAGCATGATCGCGGAACACGACAACGTCGCCGTATGGTTCGAAATCCCAGCGTCCGATTTCGAGCGCGCGGCGACCTTCTACGAGACGATCTTCGATACCAGGCTCGACCGGGAGACCCTCGGCGGGCCGAAAATGGGCGTCTTCCGCTACGACCGGCCGAAGGTCTCCGGCTGCGTCACGGAGGCGCCGGAGCTTGCCGGCAAGGGCGGCGGAACCGTCGTCTATATCAATTGCACCGGCCATCTCGACGCGGTCGTTTCGCGGGTGGAGGCGGCGGGGGGCAAGCTGCTCACGCCGCGCGTCGATCTGCCGCCGGGCATGGGTGCCTACTTCCATATTCGCGACAGCGAGGGTAATCGCGTGGGGCTCCACGACGCCTCATGAGGAACGGCTCCATGCGCCGCGCCGATCGCCTGTTCGAGATCATCCAGCAGCTTCGCGGTGACCGCCTGGTCACCGCGCAGACGCTCGCCGAGAGGCTGGAAGTGTCGGTGCGCACGGTCTATCGGGACATCCGCGACCTGCAGGCCTCGGGTGTTCCGATCGACGGGGCGGCGGGCGTCGGCTACCTGCTCAGACCCGGCTATCAGCTGCCGCCGCTGATGTTCCTGCCGGCGGAGATCGAGGCGCTGATCGTCGGCGCCCGCATGGTCAAGGCGTGGGCGGGCAGGAGCGTTGCCGCCGCCGCGGCGGAGGCGCTCATCAAGATCGGCGCGGTGGTGCCGGAGGAGCGCATGCGCGCTGCCGAGCGCGTGCCGGTCTTTGCCCCCGGATCCCGCCTGCAGGAGAGCGAGCGCGATCGTCTCGATGCCTTCGGCAAGGCCATCGACGGGCGGCTGAAGGCGCGCTTCGGCTATCGCGATGCGGAGGGCGCCGCCAGCCGGCGCACGGTCAGGCCGCTCGCCTTGCAGTTCTGGGGGCAGGTGTGGACGCTCGCCGCCTGGTGCGAACTCAGGGAAGACTTCCGCACCTTCCGCGTCGACCGCGTCGAAGGACTGGAGGTGACCGACACGCGTTACCAGCGCGAGCCGGGCCGCATGCTGGAGGACTATCTGGCGCGCATCACCCGCGCGCCGTGATCGTTATTCGTCGTCCTCGGACTCTTCCGGCCCGGTCATCGACTTGAGCTTGGCAAAGACCGCATCGGCCTCGCGCTCGGCCTCGCGCTCGCTGTCGGCCGGCGCCGTCTCGGGGGCCGCAGTGTCGGCCGGCTCGGCGGGAGCGGTGGTCTGGCTTGCCGGCAGCAGGGTCGCGCCCTCCGGCTGGGCCTCCTGCGGGGGCAGGTTCTTGGCCGCCTTCTCGACCTCGAAATCGAGGTCGATCTGCGAGCACAGGCCGAGCGTCACCGGGTCCATCGGCTGCAGATTGTTGGCGTTCCAGTGGGTGCGGTTGCGGATCGATTCGATGGTCGGCTTGGTGGTGCCGACCAGGCGCATGATCGCCGCATCCTTCAGTTCGGGATGGTTGCGCAGCAGCCAGAGCACGGCGTTCGGCCGGTCCTGTCGGCGTGACACCGGCGTGTAGCGCGGGCCCTTGCGCTTGGCGACCGGAGCGCGGACCTTCTGCGGGATGAGGCCGAGCTTGATCGAGGGATCGGCCTCGGCGCGCTGGATGGCCTCGCGGGTGAGCTGGCCGGTGAGGATCGGGTCGAGCCCCTTGATCGACTGGGCCGCCTCGCCATCGGCGATCGCCTGCACCTCGAGCGGGTGCAACTTGCAGAAATCGGCGATCTGCTCGAAGGATAGCGCAGTGTTCTCGACCAGCCAGACGGCGGTCGCTTTGGGCATCAGGGGGACGGCTGTGGTCATGTGGTTCTCCCGGTCGTTCCGCCGGAAATTCCGTCCGGCGAACCGTTTCCTCGAACGCGATTGAGGGAAGTGCCGCCTATATAGGGCTTTGCCCTAGCCGACGCAAATCTGTTGTAAATTCAATATCAACGCGATCCACACGACACCAGCGATGCCCCAGCCCATGCCCGCCGCCGACCTCGAGCAGACCTTCGACGAGACCTTCGATTGCCATGTCATCAACCTGGCGCGGACGCCGGAGCGCATGGCCGCGTTCCTGCAACGCAACGGCGCCGCCGGCCTCGCGTTCCGCCGCTTCGAGGCCGCCGACGGCAACGCCATCGACCACGAAGAGGCGATCCGCCTCGGTCTCATCAAGCCGAACAGCAAGTGGCCGACCAGGGGCACCGTCGGCGTGGCGCTGTCCCACCGCAATCTGTGGGACAAGGCGGCGGCCGAGCGGCGCGCGCTGATCGTGCTGGAGGACGATGCCTATGTCCGTCACGACATCAGGTCGGCTTTCGCGGGCGCCATTGCCGGCATCGGGCGCTGGGACATCGTGCTCCTCGGCTACAACACCAACTCGCTGCTCGAGTTCAACGTGGCCGGCGATATCGACGTCAGCGGCCTGTTCACGGTGCGCTATCCGAAGCCGGCGCAGCTCGACAAGTTCCAGCAGACGCGCACCGCCGTCTCCCTGTTCCGGCTCAAGCACGCTTACGGCATCTGCGGTTACGCGGTCTCGCCGGAAGGCGCCGAGCGGCTGCGCCAGGCGGTCTTTCCGATGGACAACCGCATGCTCGAATATGCCGCCACCAAGATGCGCTTGCCGGCCTATTCGATCGACGGGCTGATGAGCGTCACCTATCCGGCGCTCGATGCCTATGCCTGCATCTCGCCCCTGGTGCTGGCGCCCAACGACAAGGTCCAGTCGACGGTGATGAAGAGCGTCGGCCCGAAGCTCAAGCGACGGTGAGCACGATCTTGCCGATGTGGGTCGAGGCCTCCATGCGCGCCTGGGCCCTGGCCGCCTCGGCAAGCGGAAAGGTCGAAATCGATCAGCGGTGCCACGGCGCGGGTGGCGAAGAGCGGCCAGACGTTCCGGTAGAGGGCTTCGGCGACCGCCGCCTTGAAGGCGACCGGCCGGTTGCGCAGCGTCGAGCCGGTATGGGTCAGCCGCTTGTAGAGCAGCAGAGCGAGCGGCACCTCGGCCTTGCTGGCCTGCTGTATGCCGATCTGCACGATGCGGCCGTCTTCCGCCGCGGCGGCGTAGTTGCGGGCGACGTAATCGCCGCCGACGAGGTCGATGATGACGTCGGCGCCGTGGCCTTGCGTGATCTCGCCGGTGCGGGCGACGAAATCCTCCTGGCGATAATCGATGGCGGCATCGGCGCCGAGCTTGAGGCAGGCGGCGCACTTGTCGGCGCTGCCGGCGGTGGCGATGACCCGTGCACCGAAAGCCTTGGCGAGCTGGATCGCGACCGTGCCGATGCCCGACGTGCCGCCGTGGACAAGCAGGGTCTCGCCGGCGGCGAGCCGGCCGCGCTCGAACAGGTTCGGCCACACGGTGAAGAACGTCTCGGGGATCGCCGCCGCCTCGACCATGGTGAAGCCGTCGGGGACGGCTAGGGCGTTGGTCTCGTGGACCACCGCATATTCGGCATAGCCGCCGCCGGGGAGAAGCGCCGTCACGGCGTCGCCGACTGCAAAGCGCGCCGCACCGGGACCGAGGGCGGCGACCGCGCCGGCGATCTCCAGTCCGGGAATATCGGCCGGGGCGCCGGGGGGCGGCGGGTGGCGGCCGAGGCGCTGGAGAACGTCCGGGCGATTGACCCCGGCGGCCTGCACCCGCACCAGGATCTCGTTCTCGCGCGGCACCGGCAGCGGGCGTTCGACGACCGCGAGCTTGTCGAGGCCGCCGGGCGCGGTGATGGCGACGGCGGTCATGGTGTCGGGAAGGGTCGGCATGGGCGGGGTCCGCGGGGGGTTCGGGCGCGGCCGTGGTAGCCGGCCGGCAGCGTGCTGACAATCGCTGCCGGCTTATCTAGGGTCTGCCGGCAGAGGGACGAGGAGGAGATGCCATGGCTTCCCGCGACGATGATGAGGCGCCCATGAAGACGCTCAAGCACGCGCTCGGCGAGGACTATGCCCGCCTGAAGCACGAGCTCGGCGAGGACCTGTCGGCGCTTTCGCTCGACGAGCTGGCCGGTCGCATCGCGCTGCTCAAAGACGAGATCGCCCGCATCGAGGCGGCGATCGCCGCCAAACAGGCAAGCGCCGAGGTTGCGGCCTCCTTCTTCAAACGCTGAGATTGCGCCGAATCCCTCCCGTTTTGGCACGACGGCGCGTCGTTCTGCGCCGATTTCCCGACAATCGCTGTGCCGTTGTTAACCATTTCTTAGGCTTTACGGAGCTTAACTGATCGTCGTCCAGTCATCTGGACTGAGTGGCTCCTGTCCACTCTTGACGCCTCCCTGTCAAAAAAACTCTCAAGAGCCGCCTCGTGCGGCTCTTTTTTCATGCCTTGCTCCGCGCCGCGGGGAGTGAGATGACTTCGTTCGGAACGGGATTTGCTGAGACCCTCCGCAGGGTTTCGGATCGGGACGGACAGGTGGGAGGCGGCCGCTTCTGGCGGGGCGCAAATGATGAAAGACAACAATTTCCTCGGGCGGGGCGGGGACCAGCCGGTGGCCTTCGGGCGGCGGCTGGCCGGCTCGGAGGCTTTCAAGGCGATGTTCCGCGAGGGCATGGGCCTGGTCGAGGAGACGGCGAGTTATCTCGATCGCGAGGGGCGCAACGAATCGAAGCGCCTGTCGCGGACGGGCTCGCTTGTCCTATGCGGCCGAATCCATGCGGCTGACCACGCGGCTCATGCAGCTCGCCTCGTGGCTGCTGCTGCAGCGGGCCGTCAACGAGGGCGATATCAGCGCCGAGCAGGCCCGCCACGAGCGCGCCAAGGTCAAGCTCGGCGGCGTCTCGTCGGCGACCGACGGGCCGGGCTGGGACGACCTGCCGGAACGCCTGAGGGAGCTGATCGACCGCTCGCTCCGCCTCCAGGGGAGGCTGATCCGTCTGGATGCGGCGCTGCGCCAGGAGCCGGAGGCGCCGGCTGGCGATAATCCGGTCGCCCGCGACCTCGGCCGCATCGCCGAAGCCTTTGCCGGCCGCAAATAGGCCCGCAAACAGCAAAGCCCCGGCCGAAGCCGGGGCCAGAGTCCTCCCGAAACCGTCCGGTCGGGGCTATTCGCCCATCAGGCCCTTGTAGCGCGACTTGAAGCGCGACACGCGACCGCCGCGGTCGACGATGTGCTGGCCGCCGCCGGTCCAGGCCGGGTGGGTCTTGGAGTCGATGTCGAGATGCAGCGTCGCGCCGGCCTCGCCATAGGTCGACCGGGTCACGTATTCGGTCCCGTCGGTCATGACGACCTTGATGTCGTGATAGTCGGGATGAATGTCTTTCTTCATGGCTGAAAGCCTCGGATTTCGGTGCGCCGGCCGCCGGCCGGGAAAAGCGTTGGCGGGGGTATAGCGGAGCCGCCGGGACGGGGCAAGACCGGCGGTCGCGGTCAGGCCGGCCCGGGCAGGCCGGCCTTGGCCAGGCCGTCGCGGACGTGCTGGCGATCGGCTGGATTGTGGAAAGGCAGCTTGCCGAGGTGGCGCTCCAGATCGTAGTCCGGGTTGATCGCCAGCAACTCGCCCCAGACCTGACGTGCCGCCTCGGTCTCGCCGAGATAGCCGAGCGCCGAGGCGAGCATTGAGCGCGTCAGGTCGGTGTTCGGCGTCTGGCGGACGCGCTCGCGGAAATGGGCCACGGCGGTCTCATAGTGGCCGAGCAGCAGATGGGCCAGGCCGAGGAAGTGGAGGTAGACACGGGCGGAGGCGGGGTCGAGGCGCATGGCCCTTTCGATATGGGGGATGGCCTCGGCGGGATGGCCGGCGTAAATCTGGCCCGCGCCACGCGAGTTGTGCGCGGCCGCCAGATTGGGGTTCAGCGCCAGCGCCCTGTCGATCGACGCTTCGGCGCTTTCGATATCGCCGCCGATGCCAAACACGACGCCCCTGGCGTAGTGCCCGTAGGCGGAGTCGGGATCGAGCTCGATCGCCTTTGCCGTGAGTTCGATTGCCCGGCGCAGCGCGGCGGCCGGATCGTCGGTCAGATTGTTGTTGTAGGCCAGCGCATGGGCGAAGCCGAGGGCGGAATAAGCCGCGGCAAAGGTCGGATCGAGAGCGATGGCTTTCTCGAAGAACGTGCAGCTCTCGGAGAAGAACGCGGAGCCGGCCCCCGGATTGTTCAGCACCTCCCGGCCGCGCAGGAACCAGTCGTGCGCTAGGGGATTGGCGGTGCCGCCCTCACCCAGGCGCATCTGCTCGCTGGGGGACAGCGTCACGCGCAGCGCGTCGACGATCTTGCGCGTGACTTCGTCCTGCACCGCGAAGATGTCGGTGAGGTCGCGGTCATAGCGCTCCGCCCACAGGTGGGCGCCGTCGGCCGCGTCGATCAGCTGTGCCGTGATGCGCACCCGGTTGCCTGCGCGGCGGATCGAGCCTTCGAGCACCGAGCGCACGCCGAGCTCGCGCCCGACATTGCGGATGTCGATGGTCCTGCCCTTGTAGGCGAAGCTCGAATTGCGGGCGATGACGGTGAGGGCGCCGACCTTGGAGAGGTCGGTGATGATGTCCTCGGTGATGCCGTCGGAGAAGTATTCCTGCTCGGGATCGCCCGACATGTTGTCGAAGGGGAGCACGGCAATGGAAGGCTTGGCCGACGCCGGCGCCGGCATCGGCCGGTGGGGCGGCCGTGGCGCCCGTGGCGGAAGTCGCTCCCGCGGCTGGCGCGCCCGGATGCCATTTCCACACCCGGATCGGCCGCTCGATGTTCTTGACGCGCACCTCGCCACCGTCGGCGAAGGAGACCGCGACCCGGTTGCCGAGGCTCTCATTGACGATCGCGGCGATGCAGATGCCGCCCGGCTCGGCCAGCGGCTCCAGCCGCGCGGCGATGTTGACGCCGTCGCCATAAATGTCGTCGCCGTCGATGATGACGTCGCCGAGATTGACGCCGATCCTGAGGGTGATGCGCGCCCCGGCGGCCGCCAGGTCGTGCACGGCGCGCTGGATGGCCATGGCGCACTCGACCGCATCGACGACCGAGGCGAACTCGACCAGCGTGCCGTCGCCGATCAGCTTGACGATGCGTCCGCCATGGGCGGCCACCGCCGGATCGAAGACGGTCTCGCGGTGGCGCTTGAGCGCATTGAGCGTGCCGGCTTCGTCGGCGCCCATCATCCGCGAATAGCCGACGACATCCGCCGCAAGGATCGCGGCCAGCCGCCGTATGGTGCGCTCCTCCGCCATGCAGGCCTTCCTATGGGGAATCGGAGGCGGGCGCCAGCCCGCTCCGCACAAGTCCGCCCGGCCGCCGCCTGGCCGCTCAGCGCGAGGTCAGCTTCAGCTCGATACGGCGGTTCTGGGCGAAGTCCTCGGGCGTGTCGCCCTCGACCAGCGGCTGGTATTCGCCATAGCCGGCTGCCACCAGCCGGTCCGCCGGGATGCCCTGCGAGATGAAGAATTCGACCACCGAAATGGCGCGGGCGGCCGACAGCTCCCAGTTCGACTTGAAGCGCCCGCCGCCGCTGATCGGCTGCTTGTCGGTGTGGCCGTTGATCTGCAGGACCCAGGGGATGTCCTCGGGGATCTCCTTGATGAGGTCGACGATGGCGCTGGCCACCTTGTTGAGCTGGACCTTGCCCTGCTCGTTGATGTCGGCCGAGCCGGTGGCGAAGAGCACCTCGGACTGGAACACGAAACGGTCGCCGACGACGCGGATGTCCGGGCGCTCGCCGAGGATCTGGCGCAGGCGGCCGAAGAAGTCGGAGCGGTAGCGCGACAGTTCCTGCACGCGCTGGGCGAGCGCCACGTTGAGCCGGCGGCCGAGATCGGCGATCTGCGTCTGGCTCTCCCTGTCCTTCTGCTCGGAGGCGTCGAGGGCGCTCTCCAGCGCGGCGATCTGGTTGCGCAGCGCCGCGATCTGCTGGTTGAGCAGTTCGACCTGCGACAGGGCGCGCTGGCTGACCTGCTTCTCGTTGTCGATCTCGGTGTTGAGCGCCTCGATGCGTGCGTCGGCGCTGGTCGAGGCGCTGGCCTGAGAATCGAGCAGGCCGCGCAGGCGGTCGCGTTCGCTCTCGACGGACGCCAGGCTCGCCTGCAGCGTCGCCAGGCTGTCGGACGTGTCGCTGCTCTTCGCCTTCTCCAAAGCGAGCATTTCGGTGAGCTGGGCGATCTGCGCGTTGAGCCGCTGGAGCACCGTGTCGCGGCCGGTGATCTCGCGGGAAAGCAGGAACTGGACGAGGGCGAAGATCGACAGCAGGAAGATGAAGACCAACAGCAGGTTGGTCAGGACGTCGACGAAGCTCGGCCAGTATTCGGCGCGAGCGACCATGCGGCGGGCACGGGCCAAGGTTATTCTCCGGGAGCTGGCGTCTGCAGCGCGCGGGCGATGGTCTCAAGCAGCGACTGGACTTCCTGCTGCTGCTTGGACTGGGTCTCGACCCAGCTCCTGACCACCTGCTGCTCGCTGCGCATGTGTTGCACGAGCCCCTGAATGCCCTCCGCAAGATTGGCCATGGCGGTCGTGGCGCGCGTCGTGCCGGCCTCCGCCCGATTGTCGGTGGTGTGATCCTCGTGGATGGTGCGGGTCAGGCGCTCGATGGCGACGCGCAGGTCCTCGGCGGTGGTGGCGCCGCCGCGATCGAGCATGTCGGGATCGAGATCGGTGACCGTCGACAGCCAGTCCTCGAGGTCGTTGTAGAACATGCTCTGCGCCTGGCCGGCCTGGAGGTCGAGGAAGCCGAGCACCAGCGAGCCGGCGAGGCCGAACAGCGAGGACGAGAAGGCGGTGCCCATGCCGTTCAGCGGCGCGGCGAGACCGGCCTTGAGGTCCTCGAAGATGACGCCGGTATTGGACGAGGAGACGTCGAGGCCGCGGATGGTGTCGGCGACGGCGCTCACCGTCTGCAGCAGGCCCCAGAAGGTGCCGAGCAGGCCGAGGAAGATCAGCAGGCTCGTCAGGTAGCGGCCGAGGTCGCGATCCTCGTCGAGGCGCATCTGGATCGAGTCGAGGATCGAGCGCATCGTCTGGGTGGAGATCGCCATGCGGCCGATACGGTCGCCGAGCAGCGTCGCCATCGGCGCCAGCAGCACCGGCGGGCGGTCAACCTCGATGCCGGGCTCGGCGACGCGGAAGGTGTTGACCCAGCGGATTTCCGGGAACAGGCGGAAGATCTGGCGGAAGGCGAGGCCGATGCCGATGACCAGGACCGCGACGATGACGCCGTTGAGGCCGGGATTGGCGGTGAAGGCCGCGAAAACCTGGCGATAGAGAGCCAGCGCAATGAAGGCGGCGATGATCAGAAAGATGGTCATGCGCCACAGGTAGACCTGCGGGCTGGCAAGCTTGTAGGGATCGTATTCGCGCGTCCGGGCTCTTCGGAAAAAACGCAAGGTTCAAGTGCCTCTCTCGCTTGGCACAAGTCTTAGCGTGATTTGTGACCCTAGAGAAACGGCAAAATCGCGGCAGGCCGCGAAAAACGGGGAAAGCTCAGGCGGGCGTCCCGGCGGCGGCGATATTGTCGATGAGGGCGCGGTGGATGGTCTCGTTGCCGGCGACCACCGTTTTGGTGGCGAACATGTCGCCCGCGCCCGCCGCATCGGTGACGATGCCGCCGGCCTCGCGCAACAGCACGATCCCGGCCGCGATGTCCCACGGGTTGATGCCGTTTTCCCAATAGCCGTCGTAGCGGCCGGAGGCGACCCAGGCGAGATCGGTCGCCGCCGATCCCGAGCGCCGCAGGCCGGCGATCTGCGGCATCATCCGGTTGATCTGGGGAATGGCGGTATCGCGAATGTTGCGGCCGATTCCCGGCAGGCCGGTGGCGATGACGCAATCGGCGAGGTTGCGGCGCGCCGCCACGCGCAGGCGGCGGTCGTTGAGGAAGGCGCCGGCGCCCTTCTCGGCGACATAGAGCTCGTTGAGGATCGGGTTGAAGATCACGCCTGCGACGAGTTGGCCGTCGCGCTCCAGCGCCAGCGAGATGGCGAACAGCGGAATGCCGTGCAGGAAGTTGGTGGTGCCGTCGAGCGGGTCGATGATCCAGCGATGGTTCTCGTTACTGCCGGGGAGGGAGCCGCTCTCCTCGGTCAGAAAGGCGTAGCCAGGACGCGCCTTGCGCAGTTCGGCGATCAGCACCTCGTCGGCGCGGCGGTCGGCGGCGGAGACGAAGTCGCCGGGTCCCTTGAGCGAGACCTGAAGGTTCTCGACCTCGCCGAAGTCGCGGGCGAGGCCGCGGCCGGCCTTGAGCACGGCCTGGACCATGACGTTGAGAAGGGCAGTGCGGGCCATGAGTGGGAGATTCCGGTTCGGAGGGCGTGCTTCTCGCACCACACTTAGCGGCGCGCCGCAAGAGGCGATGATGCAGATCAGTTGGCCGGCCAGCGCTGGGCGGCGGCAATGGCAAGCTGGCGCTGTTCGGGCGTCAGGCCGGCGACGAAATTGTCGAGGAAATCGTCGGTCTTTCCGGCGCGGCTGGCGAGAAGGTGGTACTTGGCGGCCGCGACCGGATCGGCCGGCGCGCCGGTGCCGGTAGCCAGAATCCGCGCCAGCCGGTTCTGGGCGATTGCGTTGCCGAGGTCGGCGGCGCGACGGAACCAGACGACGGCGGCCGTCTCGTCCTTGGCGACGCCAATGCCGTTGAACAGGCGGATGGCGTATTCGACCTCGGACGCGACGTGGCTCTGGTGCGCCGCATCGGCGAACAGCCGGGTGGCCTGTTCCTGGTCCTCGCTGACGCCGCTGCCCTGGCTGTAGAGCTGGGCAAGCACGTATTCGGCCTCGGCGCTGCCGGCGGCGGCGGCGGTCTGCAGCAGGCCGGCGGCACGCGCCGGATCGCGCGGCCGCGCGGTGCCCTCGATGTAGAGGAGGGCGAGATTGTACATGGCGCCGACCTGACCATGCGCGGCGGCGCTCTCGAAATAGTCCGCCGCCTTGCTGCGGTCGACCGGCACGCCGCGCCCTTCCAGATACATGTTGCCGAGCGCGAACGCGGCTTCGCGATCGCCATCGGCGGCGGCTCCTTGGTACCATTGCGCTGCCGTGGCGAAGTCCTGGGCGACGCCGTAGCCGCCCTCGTAGATCACGCCGAGCAGGGTCTTGGCGGCGGTGTCGCCGGCTTCGGCGCGCGGCAGGGCGAGGTTGCGGGCGGAGATGTAGAGGCCGCGCTGGAAGGCGCCGTAGGCAAGGTCGGGCGCGCCGTCGCCGGTCGCCGGCGCGGGGGTATCCGGCGCTGCCGTGGTGGGCATGGCGGGCGGCGCAGGAACGAGGCCGGTCACGGGTGCGGCGGCGTCGGCCGTCGGGGGTTCCGCTATTGGCTGCGTTTCGGTCGCGCCCGGGCGCGCGGCCGGGACCGGCGGAGCCTTGCCGCCGGTCGGCGCCGGTGCGCGGTTGGCGGGCGCGGGCTCCCTGGGCTTCTTGGGCGGCGGCTGCGGTTGCTCCGGAACGAGCAGAACCGGCTGGTCGGTCGCCGGTGGCGCCGCGGTTGTCGCCGATGGCGGGGTGAGCACCATCGGGCCGTCTTCGGCGGCATCCTGGGCGAGCGCCGGAAGGGCGGCGAGAGAAACCGCCGCAGCCGCGAGGAGCGTGCGTCTCATGCCGCCGTCTCGCCGCTTTCCGCCAGATGCGTGCATGCCTCGGCAACGGCCGCGCCCGGCCCGCGCGGGTCGTCCCAGACGGCCCGGGAGAGGGCGACGAACTCAATTCCCGCCGCGGCGGCCTCGCGCACCGAGGCAAGCGTGCGGCCGCCCATGACGATCGCCGGGATGACGGTGACCGCCGACCACCAGGCGGCGAGGTCGAGCGCCTTGGGAAAGATGCCGTCGTCGGTATCGCCGTCGAGGCGGCCGAAGAAGAGGAAGTCGGGTTCGGCTTCGCCGGCGGCGAGCGCCTCGTGGCGGGAGGCAATGTGCCCGGCGCCGACCATGCGCTTGGGATGAAGGCTGGCGACGGCGACGGCGAGATCGGCGGGGCCCGAATCGATGAACACGCCGTCAGCCTGTGTGCGTCCGACGATGCGCGTGTCGCCATGGATGATCGCCGCGGCGCCGGCATTCTGGGCAAGCGGCACGAAGGCCTGTGCCGCGTTCTGCAAGCGGGAAGGATCGGCGGGATCGGCGGCGATGATGAGCGACGCGACGTCGCCGCCAGACAGCGCGTCGGCAACGCGGGACGCGAACGTCTCGGCGTCAGCCCCGGCGGGGGTCACCAAGCACAGGCGGCAACGGCTTGCGATGTCGTTCGCCATGATCCAGGCACCACGTCGCCCCGGGGCCGCCCTCCGTACCATCCACTCGGACGTCCGGCCCGGTGTGGCCGGGTCCGGGGTCCGATTTAGGCTATTTCAGCCGGCTGTGCAGCCTCTTTCTCGGCTGCCGCCGGTTGCCGGTCAGTCGGCGTAGACCGCGATCATCTTGTCGAGCAGTTCCAGCGCCTTCTTGCGCGGCCGCTGGAAGCAGTTGCGGCCGATGATCGAGCCGTAGCCGCCGCCCTTGCGGATGCCACGGGCGTCATCCATGACGTCCGCGTCGGACTTCTGCGGGCCGCCGGAGAAGATGACAATGCGGCGCCCGCCGAGCGCCGACTGCATGATGTGCTGCACGCGGTCGGCGATCGTGGCGTAGGGAATCTTGTTCTTGTCGTAGAGCTTCTTCATCTCGGGATCGAAGAAGTCAGGTGCCGGCAACTTGAGCTTCAGGATGTGGGCGCCGATCTGCGCCGTCATCTGGGCCGCATAGGCGGCGACGTCGAGCGCGGTCTCGCCAACCTTGTCGAGGTCGCCGCCGCGCGGGTAGGACCACACCACGCTGGCGAGGCCGGCATCCTTGGCTTCGCGGATCAGCTCGCGGGCCTCTTCGATCTGCTCATACGACTTCTCGGAGCCGGGATAGAACGTCAGGCCGATGGCGGCGCAGCCCAGCCGAACGGCGTCGGCGACGCTCGCCGTGATCGCCTGGTCCTTGTACTGGCTGGCCGGGAACAGTCCGTTGGCGCTGTTGACCTTGAGGATCAGCGGGATGCGCCCGGCATAGGTCGCAGCACCCGTTTCGAGCAGTCCCAGCGGCGCGGCGAGCGCGTTCAGGCCGGCATCGATCGCCAGATCGAAGAAGTAGAGCGGGTCGAAGGCCGGCTGGTTCATGGCAAAGCTCTTTGCCGGGCCATGCTCGACGCCCTGGTCGATGGGCAGGATGACGATGCGCCCGGTGCCGCCGAGGCGGCCGGCGAGCAGGATCCTGGCGAGCTGGGCCTTGATTGCCGGGCTGTCGGACTCATACAGCTTGAGAATGTTCTGAACGCGGTCGGTACGCACTGAGTTGGCGAGGGATTTGGGTGCGGCCATTGGTCTATCCACTGTGCTTGGGGGTTCGCCTTCTAGCCGATAACCCCGGGATTGTTCACGATTTCGCGCGCCAGCCTTGAGGCGTGGGCCGGGTGGCGGGAGACCCCGCCGGCCCGGTTCGGGAGAAGTCGCCTCACCGCTTGCGCAACACCTCGACACCGGGGAGGGCCTTGCCCTCCATCCATTCGAGGAACGCGCCGCCGGCCGTCGAGACGAAGGAGAAGTCGCCGCCGACGCCGGCCTTGTTGAGCGCCGAGACGGTGTCGCCGCCACCGGCAACCGAAAGCAGGGCGCCTGATTTGGTGCGCTCGGCGGCATGGCGGGCGGCTGCCACCGTCGCGTGATCGAAGGGCGGCACCTCGAAGGCGCCGAGCGGGCCGTTCCAGACCACCGTCGCCGCCTTGTCGATCCATGCGTTGACGGCGGCGACCGACTGCGGTCCGACGTCGAGGATCATCGCGTCGGCGGGCACCGAATCGACCGGCACGGTCTCGGTGGCGACGCCTTCCTTCAGCTCCGCCGCGACCACCACATCGTCAGGCAGCACGATGGCGCAGCCGGCCTTGGCCGCGGCATCGATGATCGTCCTGGCAGTGTCGGCGAGGTCGGGCTCGGCCAGCGACTTGCCGATGGCGACGCCCTTGGCGAGCAGGAAGGTGTTGGCCATGCCGCCGCCGATGACCAGCGCATCGACCTTCTCGACCAGGTGGGTGAGCACGTCGATCTTCGACGACACCTTGGCGCCGCCGACGATGGCAACCACCGGCCGCTTGGGGCTCCCAAGCGCCGCTTCCAGCGCTTCGATCTCGGCCTGCATGGCGCGGCCGGCATAGGTCGGCAGGTACTTCGACAGGCCCTCGGTCGAGGCGTGGGCGCGGTGGGCGGAGGAAAAGGCGTCGGCGACGAAGACGTCGCCGAGCTTGGCCATCTCGGCCGTGAAGGCCGGGTCGTTCTTGGTCTCTTCCTTGTGGAAGCGCGTGTTCTCCAGAACCAGCACGTCGCCGTCCCGCAAGGACGCGACGGCCTTCTCGGCCTCCGGCCCGACGCAGTCGGGGGCGAAGGCGACCGGCTTGCCGAGCACATCGGCGACCGCGGGCACGACCTGCGCAAGCGAGAATTTCGGGTCCGGCCCTTCCTTGGGGCGGCCGAAATGGGCGAGCAGGATGGCCCTGCCGCCCTTCTCGGTCACGTCGCGGATGGTCGGCTCGGCCGCCCGGATGCGCGTGTCGTCGGCGACCTTGCCGTCCGCCATGGGGACGTTGAGGTCGACGCGAATGAGGACGCGCTTGCCCTTCAGATCGACCCCGTCGAGGGTACGAAACGCGCTCATGGGCTCCGCTCCCCTAGAGGAACTTGCTCATGGCGACGGCGGTGTCGGACATGCGGTTGGAGAAGCCCCACTCGTTGTCGTACCAGGAAAGCACCGTCAGCATCGTGCCCTGCATGACCTTGGTCTGCGGCAGGGCGACGGTCGAAGACGCCGGGTCGTGGTTGAAGTCCGACGATACGTTCGGCGCCGTGGTGACGTTGAGGATGCCCTTGAGGCGGCCGTTGGACGCGGCGATGAAGGCCTCGTTGACCTCTTCCTTGGTGACGCTCTTCTTGAGGATGAACTTGACGTCGACCAGCGACACGTTCGGGGTCGGCACGCGGATCGAGATGCCGTCGAGCTTGCCCTTGAGTTCCGGAATGACCAGGCCGATCGCCTTGGCGGCGCCGGTCGAGGTCGGGATCTGGCTCAAGGCCGCGGCGCGGGCGCGGTAGAGGTCCTTGTGCAGGGTGTCGAGCGTCGGCTGGTCGCCGGTATAGGAGTGGATCGTGGTCATCATGCCATGGTCGATGCCGAAGGTCTTGTTGACCACGTCGACGACCGGGGCCAGGCAGTTGGTGGTGCACGAGGCGTTGGAGACCACGATGTGGTCCTTGTTCAGGATCTGATGGTTGACGCCGTAGACGATGGTGGCGTCGGCGCCGTCCGAGGCGGTCGACACCAGCACGCGCTTGGCGCCCGCACCGAGATGGACCGAAGCCTTCTCCTTGGAGGTGAAGATGCCGGTGCACTCCATGACGATGTCGATGTCGAGATCCTTCCAGGGAAGCTTGGTGGGATCCCTCTCGGCCAGGCACTTGAAGCTCTCCTCGCCCACCGAGATCACGTCGCCGTCGACCTTGACCTCATGCGGGAAGCGGCCATGCACCGAATCGTAGCGCAGCAGATGGGCATTGGTTTCGACCGGACCGAGATCGTTGATCGCCACGATGTCGATGTCCTTGCGGCCGGATTCGTAGATGGCGCGCAGCACCAGCCTGCCAATGCGGCCGAACCCATTGATCGCGACCTTTACGGCCATGTTCTTCTCTCCTTCAAAGCGTGCGGGGCCTGCACCTGGGAGGGGGCGGGCCGCGGTGACAAAACACAGATGGTCAGGTAAGCGCCTTGACCCTCGTCAAAGCCGCTTCGGCGGCGGCCTCGGCGGTGATCCCGAACTTCTTGTACAGCTCCTGGTAGGGCGCGCTGGCGCCGAATCCATGCATGCCGATGAAGATGCCTTCCGGGCCGATGAAGCGGTCCCAGCCGAGGCGCACGGCCGCCTCGATGGCGACCTTGACCGGCGCGTCGCCGATCACCTCGGCCTTGTACTCCTCGCTTTCCGCCTCGAAGAGCTCGAAACAGGGCACCGAGACGACGCGCGCCGGGTGGCCGGCCTCGTCGATCAGCGCCTTGGCGGCGAGCGCGATCTCCACCTCGGAGCCGCTGGCGAACAGGGTCACCTCGGCATCGCCCTCGGCGCCGGCGATCTCATAGGCACCGCGGGCGCAGGCATTGGCATCGGCGAACTCGGTGCGCAGCGCCGGCAGGCCCTGGCGGGTGAGCGCCAGGACGCTCGGCGCGCTGCGGCTTTCCAGCGCCAGCTGCCAGCATTCGAGCGTCTCGGTGGCGTCGGCCGGGCGGAAGACCATCAGGTTGGGGATGGCGCGCAGGGCCGCCACCTGGCCGATCGGCTGGTGGGTCGGCCCGTCCTCGCCGAGACCGATGGAATCGTGGGTCATGACGAAGATCACGCGGATGCCCATCAGGGCGGCGAGGCGGATCGACGGACGGCAATAGTCCGAGAACGTCAGGAATGTGCCGCCATAGGGGATGAGGCCGCCATGCAGCGCCATGCCGTTCATGGCGGCGCCCATGCCGTGCTCGCGCACGCCCCAGTGCATGTAGCGACCGTCGAAATCGCCGGTCTTGATCTCCTTCAGCCCCTTGGTGCGGGTGTTGTTGGAGGGGGTCAGGTCGGCCGAGCCGCCAACGGTCTCCGGCACGGTGGCGTTGATCACCTCGAGCGCCATCTCGGAGGCCTTGCGGGTGGCGACCTTGGGCGCCTCGGCGGCGAGCGTCTTCTTGTAGGCGTTGATCGCCGCGTCGAATCCGGGCGGCAGATTGCCGCGCATGCGGCGCTCGAATTCGCCGCGGAGATTGGCGTCGGCAGCCGCCAGACGCTTCTCCCACTCCTTGCGCGCCGGGCTCGAGCGCAGGCCGGCAATGCGCCAGGCATCGCGGACATCGGCCGGAATCTCGAAGGGCGGCGAGTCCCAGTGGAGCTGCTTGCGGGCGCCGGCGATCTCCTCCTCGCCCGGCGCATCGCTGTGCGCCTTCTGCGTGCCGGCCCGGGTCGGGAAGCCGAAGCCGATGATCGTCTTGCAGGCGATCATCGTCGGCCGGTCGCTCTTCTGTGCCGCCTCGATGGCAGCGGCGATCTCGTCCGGTTTGTGCCCGTCGATGCTGATCGTGTTCCAGCCGGCGGCAGCGAAGCGCGCCACCTGATCTCCGGTCTCGGCCAGGCTCAGGGGCCCGTCGATGGAGATGCCGTTGTTGTCGAAGAAGACGATCAGCTTGTTGAGCTTGAGATGGCCGGCGATCGAGATCGCCTCGTGGCTGATGCCTTCCATCAGGTCGCCGTCGGAGGCGATGACATAGGTGTGGTGGTTGACCAGCGGGTCGCCGAACTGCGCGGCCAGGATGCGCTCGGCAAGCGCGAAGCCGACGGCGTTGGCGATGCCCTGGCCGAGCGGCCCGGTGGTGGTCTCGACGCCGACGGTGTGACCGCTCTCCGGATGGCCGGGCGTCTTCGAACCGAGCTGGCGGAAATTCTTGATCTCGTCGATCGTCATATCCTCGACGCCGAGGAGATAGAGGATCGAGTAGAGCAGCATCGAGCCGTGACCGGCCGACAGGATGAAGCGGTCGCGGTCGGGCCACTGCGCGTCGGTGGGGTCGAATTTCAGATAGCGCGTGAACAGCACCGTGGCGACGTCCGCCATGCCCATGGGCATGCCGGGGTGGCCGGACTTGGCTTTTTGGACGGCGTCCATGGTCAGGGCGCGAATGGCGTTGGCCATGCGGTCATGCTTGGCTAGATCGGACATGTATCGTTGATCCGGTATCGTGGCGTGGCAGCAATGATTTCGGAGTGCGGCCTGTAGCAGACAACAGCCGGAAATCGGACCGTTCGGATCGTCGCGCCCTCGAGCACCGAGGACCGGTCCGGACGAGGCGCGTGACAAATATCAGGTGTACCCGGTTAGTCAATTGGGGCGGCGGCACCTCGGCCGCCTGCGGCGGCGCATGGCCGCGCACGACGCGCCATTGACGGGGCGGAGCGCCACTGCCTAATCTTCGGCCACTGCCGCTTTGGTTGAAACGCCGGTCCCAGGGGCCAGGAGTCGGCGGTTTTGCGGGCGCCCGCCGGGGGGCGGTGCAGGCAGACGGTTCGGGCCCTTTGGCGAGGCGTGCGAATGACGGGCTTTTCCCCCATCGACGAAGCCCTACAGCGATTGTCCAGCGCCCTGGAACGGCTTGAAGGATCGATCGATCAACGGCTGGAGACCGCCGGCCAGGTAACGTCGCTGGAGGGCGAGCTGCACCAGCTGGGCACCGATCGGTCGCGGCTGGCGCAATCGCTCGACGCGGCCGAGGCGCGCTCGGCGCGGCTGGAAGAGGCCAATCGCGAAGTGTCGCGCCGCCTGGTGGCGGCGATGGAATCGATCCGCGAAGTCCTGGCGCGGCACGGCTGAGGAGCGGGAGAGGGCGATGGCGCAGGTCAATGTCACCATCAGCGGCAAGACCTACCGCATGGCGTGCGAGGACGGACAGGAAGACCACCTGACCGGCATGGCCGAGCGGCTCAACGAGTCGATCGAGCAACTGCGTGGCCGCTTCGGCGAGATCGGCGACCAGCGGCTGACGGTGATGGCGGCGATCACGATGGCCGACCAGAACGCCGAGGCCGGGCGCCGGCTGCAGCAATTGCAGGCCGAGGTCGCCGGCCTGGAAGAGGCGCGCGCGGCGGTGGTCGAGCGCCAGGCCGGGGTCGAGACCGAGATCGCGAACGCGATCAACGAGGTGGCGTCGCGGGTCGAGGCGCTGGCGGCGCGGGTCGCCGGTGCCAATGGCAGCGACGATGCCGCCTGAGGCCGGCCGAATCGTGACAGTTATGGCGCGCGGCCGGGTGCCGGCCTATATGTGGTGCCGGCGAGGCTGCGGGGTGCGGCAGGAGACATGTATCCCCGGGGCCTTACGATCCTAACGGGAGCTGTCCCTGAGCGAGCTCGTGGGCTTGTTCACACGGCGCCCACCTACGCGAGTAGGTCTCCGGGATCGAAACTCCACCGACTGCTGCGGCCTCGCTCCTTATCTCGTCCCGCCCACCGCAATGACTCTCGCCGCCGCCAATCCTGAAAAGGCAGCCCTCAGGGCCACGGCGCTTGCCCGCCGCGACCGTCTGGGCGCGCTTCACCGCGCGCAGGCCTCGGCGCGGATCGCCGAACGCGCCATGGCGATCGTCGCCGCGGAGAAGCCGGCGACGCTTGCCGCCTACCTGCCGATCCGCAGCGAGTGCGATTGCCGGCCGATCATCGAGCAGGCGCTGGCGCTGGGAATCGTCATCGTGCTGCCGGCCATCGCCGATCCCGTCACCCTGGTCTTCCGCCGCTACCGGCCGGGCGATCCGCTTGCCGCCGGCGGCTTCGGCACGCAGTCGCCGATGCCGGATCAGCCGATCCTCGATCCGGAGCTTGTCATCCTGCCCTTGGTCGCGTTCGATCGCAGCGGCGCGCGACTCGGCCACGGACGCGGCTTCTACGACCGGGCTCTGGCAAAGCTCGCGGCGCGCGACGTCAGGCCAAAGCTGCTTGGCATCGCTTTTGCCACGCAGGAAGTCGATACGATCCCGGCAGAAGCGCACGATGTGCGGCTCGACTGGATCGTGACCGAGAACGAGACGCTGAGAATGGCGTCCGAGCATAAGAGGCGGTGAGGGTGCGGCTTTTGTTTCTGGGAGACCTGATGGGGCGAGCCGGCCGCAACGCGGTGATCGAACGCCTGCCGGCGCTGATCGTCCAGCATGCGCTCGATTTCGTCGTGGTGAACGGGGAAAACGCCGCCGGCGGCTTCGGCATCACCGAGGACATATTGCGTCAGGTGCTGGGTGCCGGCGCCGATGTGGTGACCACCGGCAACCACGTCTTCGACCAGCGCGAGGCGCTGGTCTTCGCCGAGCGGCAGGAGCGCTTCCTGAGGCCGGTCAACTACCCGGAAGGGACGCCCGGCCGCGGCAGCAGCCTCTACATGGCGCGCAGCGGCGCCCGCGTTCTGGTGATCAACGCCATGGGCCGGGTGTTCATGGACGCCATGGACGACCCCTTCGCGGTCATCGACCGCGAGATCGCCGCCTGCCCGCTCGGCGAACAGGCGGACGCCATCGTCGTCGATTTCCATGCCGAGGCGTCGAGCGAGAAGCAGGCGCTCGGCCATCATCTCGACGGCCGCGTGTCGCTGGTGATCGGCACCCATACCCATGTGCCGACGATGGACTGCCGGGTGCTGCCCGGCGGCACCGCCTTCCAGACCGACGTCGGCATGTGCGGCGATTACCAGTCGGTCATCGGCATGAACCGTGAGGAGCCGATCCGCCGCTTCCTGCACAAGGTGCCGGGGGAACGTTTCTCGCCGGCCAACGGCCCGGCGACGATCTCGGGGCTTGCGGTCGAGATCGACGACGCCAGCGGGCTGGCGCTGAAGGTGGCGCCGCTCAGCCTCGGCGGGGCGCTCAAGGAGACGGTTCCGGACTTCTGGAACTAGAGAGACTCCGGGCCGCCGCAGCGCTTCCCTTCCGGCCGCTGCGGCCTTATAACGCGGCCAAATTCCGAACTGGTCGTGGCGGCTTGATCGCGCAGGGAGCGCGGCCGCTACACCTGCATTTTGGGGATACACATGGCCGGCCATTCGCAGTTCAAGAACATCATGCACCGCAAGGGCGCTGCCGATGCGCGGCGCTCGAAGGCGTTCTCCAAGCTGGCGCGCGAAATCACGGTCGCCGCCAAACTCGGCACGCCCGACGCGAGCATGAATTCGCGCCTGCGCCTGGCCATCCAGAATGCGCGCGCCGAGAACATGCCGAAGGACAATATCGAGCGCGCCATCAAGAAGGCGATGGGCGGCGACGCCGATAACTACGAGGAAGTCCGCTACGAGGGCTATGGCCCCGGCGGCGTGGCGATGATCGTCGAGGCGCTGACCGACAACCGCAACCGCACGGCAAGCGCGGTGCGCGCCATGCTCACCAAGAACGGCGGCTCGCTCGGCGAGACCGGCTCGGTCGCCTTCATGTTCAGCCGCGTCGGGCAGATCAACTACAAGGTGGAGGCGGGCACCGCCGACGAGGTGCTGGAAGCCGCCATCGAGGCCGGCGCCGACGACGTCAAGAGCGACGCCGACGGCCACGTCATCACCTGCGCCTTCGAGGATCTCGGCGAGGTGGCGCGCCAGCTCGAGGCGGCGCTCGGCGAAGCCGAAACCGTCAAGGCGGTGTGGCTGCCGCAGACCCAGACCGCGCTCGACGAGGACAAGGCGGCGACCATGCTGAAGCTGCTCGATCAGCTCGAAGAGGACGACGACGTGCAGAACGTCTATTCCAACTTCGAGGTCTCCGACGAGATGCTGGAGAAACTGACGGCGGCCTGAGGCCCGGTATTTCTTTGGGGGGGAACGTGGATCGGATCTATGCGGCCGTGTTTGCGGTGCTCGGCTGGACGGCGGTGGTCGGCCAGTATTTCACGAGCTATGCCGGGAGCATCTCCAAGACCGTCGACTATTTCAGCTACTTCACCATTCTCAGCAATGTGCTGGTTGCCGCCATATTGACGTGCGCGGCGTTCGCGCCGCGCTCGCCGCCGGGACGATTCCTGCTCAGGCCGACGGTCCTGCTGGCCGCCACGGTCTACATCACGGTCACCGGCGTTACCTACTATCTCCTGCTCGCCCAGCTCTATGACCTCATCGGCTGGGTGCTGTTCTACGACCGCATGCTGCACTACGTGATGCCGCCGGCATTCGTCCTGTTCTGGCTGTTGTTCGTGCCGCGGGGCGGCGTCGGCTTCGGCGCGGCCGCATGGGTGCTCGTCGCGCCGCTGGTCTATGCCGCCTACACCTTCGTGCGCGGGCCGCTGACCGGCTTCTACCCCTATCCGTTCGTGGATGTTTCCAAGATCGGGGCCGCCGTCGCGGCGGGCAACGTGGTCGGCTTCGTTATCTTCTTCTATGTGCTGGCGGTCGTCTTTGTGGTGATCGACCGGCTGCTCGCGCGCGAAAAATCGCTCGGCAGCTAGACGTGCTCTACCGCAACAGCCCGTCGAAGACCGGCAGGCTGGTGACAGCGGAGAGCGCCACTGCGGCATAGGCGATCGGGCGATAGCCGGCGCCCGCCGTGCGCCCGAAGATGCGCGCGCCGGCATAGAGTGCCAGCCCGTAGACCGGCGCCACGGCCACCGTCAGCCGCAGCACGTCGGCGGTGAAGAAGCCGTTCACCAGATAAGCGGTGAACGAGGCCAGTGTGATCACCGTGAAGAACACGAACATGTTGGCGCGGATGATCGCCGCCGGCAGCGGACCGCTGACCCACAATGCGATCACCGGGGGGCCGCTGATCTGGGCAAAGCCGCCGAGGAAGCCGGCAATGGCGCCGACAGCGGCGGAGACCGGTACCGTCGGCTCCGAGCGGTAGCGCCAGCCCGACGCCATCAGCGCGACCAGAAGCAGGATGGCGAGCGAGATCGCCCAGCGCAGCGCCGTGCGGTCGCCAACGGCAAGCGCCCAGGCACCGAGCGGCGACAGCAGCATGGCGGCAAGCGCCGTGGGCAGCACCGTCGGCCAGCGGCAGCGGCGAACGCCGCCGAGGAAGAACGGAAAGGTCATCACGAAATCGACCAGCAGCAGGGTGGGCGCCGCCACGGTCGGCCCGTAGGCGGCGCTGGCGATGGGGACGAAAATCAGTGCCGCGCCGAAGCCGGCAAAGCCGCGCACCAGCGCGGCCACCACCGCGGCGCCCACCGTCATCAGGAAGGCGGGCGTGGTGAAGAAGGCGAGGTCGAAGGGCACGGGCGCGATCAGGAAAGGTGGCCAAGGGGCAGCGGGCCGTTGCTCTTTACCGTGCGGATGGCGAAGTTGGAACGCACGTCCTCGACGGTCGGCAGGGTCAGGATCCTGTCGGTGATCAGCCGTTCATAGGCTTCGAGGTCGGGCACCACCACCTCGGCGAGGAAGTCGGACGCGCCCGAAACCATGTGGCACGACACCACCTCGGGCAGCGCGATCAAGGCGTCCTGAAGCGCGGCGGCGTTGTCGCGGCTGTGCTTGCCCACCTTCAGTTCGACGAAGACGGTGAGGCCGAGGCCAACCGCCTTGCGGTTGAGGATGGCGCGGTAGCCGTCGATCATGCCGGCGTCCTCGAGCTGCTTCACCCGTCTCAGGCAGGGCGAGGGCGACAGCCCGACGCGTTCGGCGAGGTCGACATTGGAGAGGCGCCCGTCGGTCTGAAGCGTGTCGAGAATCCGCTGGTCGGTGCGGTCCGGCACTGCTTTGGCATGTTTCATGGGAACGCCGCTCTCTTTTGGCAGAAGATTGCTGACTATCTCAAGTCTGCGCAATGATAGCAAGGAAATGCCGCACCGGGCAGCATAAATGTGGACCTGTTTCGACATAGGAGGCAGGACCATGACGACAGCAATCCCCATCGAGGACGCGCCGCGGCGGCGCATGGCGATCGGCATGGCGGCAGCGATCGTCACCGTGCTGATCTGGTCGCTGTGGATCGTCACCACGCGGCAGGCGGCGACCGTGCATCTGCCTGTTGCCTGGCTCGGCATTCTGCGTTTCGTCGTGCCGGCGGTGGCGCTCGCGCCCTTCTGGTGGCGGATCGGTCTGTTGCCGCGCGGCGTGCCGGCGCATCTCGTCGCCATGATGGTCGCCGGGGCGGGGGCGCCCTTCTTCGTTCTGGTGGCGGCAGGCATGCACTTCGCCAGCGCCGCGGAAAGCGGTGTCCTCCTCGGCGGCACCATGCCGCTCTTCGCTGCGCTCATCTCCGCCGCGATCGACCGCGAGCGTTTCGGCTCCAGTCGGCTCGTCGGCTTCGCCCTCGTGGTGATTGCCATGGCCGCCATCGGCGGCGTGGCGGTGGTGCATGGCCAGGGCGCCGGCCGCCTGCTGGTCGTCGTCGGTGCGGCGCTGTGGGCCGTCTACACCCATGCCTATCACCGGAGCGGCCTGGCGCCGCTTCCCGCCGCCGGCATCATCGCGGCGTGGTCGTCGATCCTGCTTGTGCCGTTCGCCGTGGCGGAAGGCACCGCCTCCCTGTTCGCGGTGGCGCCTGCGGTGCTCGCCGGCGAGCTGCTGTCGCAGGGCGTGCTCTCCGGCATCGTCGCGCTGGCGTGCTACGGCACGGCGGTGCGTGTTCTCGGCTCCTCGCGCGCGGCGCTGCTGGCCGCCTTGCCGCCGGCGGTTGCCGCCCTCATCGCCATTCCCATGCTGGGCGAGGTGCCGACATCGCTGGCGCTCGGCGGCGTGGTTCTGGTGGCGGCCGGCGTGGCGCTGGCAACCGGCGCGGTCAAGCTGAAGAGCCGGCGCGTGGTGGCAAGCGGCGGCTGAGCGCGCTACCTCTGACGGCAGGATGAGAGAACCGATTCGGATTGTCGGCATCGATCCGGGGCTGCGCGCCACCGGCTGGGGCGTGGTCGCGATCAAGGGCACGGAACTGTCCTTCGTCGCCGCCGGCACCATCAAGGCGCCGGCGGAAGGCGACATGGCAAGCCGGCTTCTCGTCCTTCATGCCGGGCTCGCCGAGATGCTCGGCCAGTGGCGGCCGGACGAGGCGGCGGTGGAGCAGAGCTTCGTCAACCGCGACGCCCAGGCGACGCTGAAGCTCGGTCAGGCGCGTGGCATCGCCCTGCTGGCGCCGGCGCAACTCGGGCTCGCGGTTGCCGAATACGCGCCGAACGCCGTCAAGAAGGCGGTGGTCGGCGCCGGCCACGCCGAGAAGGGCCAGATTCGCGCCATGGTGCGCGTGCTGCTGCCGCGCGCCAGCTTCGACAGCGATCATGCGGCGGACGCGCTGGCCATCGCCATCTGCCACGCCCACCACCGCCAGTCGGCGCGGGTGCTGGCCTCGCTCGCCTGATGCGCAGTCCCGTCCGGCTTGTGGCAATGGCGGTGGTGCTTGCGGCGGGCGGGCCGGCATGGGCCGCCGCCGAGGTGCCGCCGACGGCGCCGTCCGCCGAAGTTCTCTTCCTGGTCGAGATCGCGCTGCTGGTCGCCGCCGGCTGGATCGGCGGCGAATTGATGCAGCGCATCGGCCAGCCGGCCGTGATGGGCCAGCTCGTCGCCGGCGTCGTCCTCGGACCCACCGTCTTCGGCGCGCTCCTGCCCGACCTGCAGGCGACGGTCTTTCCGCCGGAGGCGACCCAGCACGGCATGATCGACGCCGTCGCACAGCTCGGCATCCTCATGCTGCTGCTGCTCACCGGCATGGAGACCGACCTCCGCCTCGTCCGGCGGGTCGGCAGGCCGGCGCTCTTCGTGTCGATCGCCGGCATCGTCGTGCCCTTCGGGCTCGGCTTCGCCGCCGGCGAAATGGCGCCGGAGTGGATCCTTCCCGATCCCGCCCAGCGCGTCGTCACCTCGCTCTTCCTCGGTACGGCGCTGTCCATCGCCTCGGTGAAGATCGTCGCCACGGTGGTGCGCGAACTCGGCTTCCTGAGGCGCAATATCGGCCAGATCATCCTCGCTTCCGCGGTGCTCGACGACACGCTCGGCTGGATCATCGTCGGTGTCATCTCCGGACTTGCCGCTTACGGCGAGCTGCGGCTGTCCGGCGTGTTCCTCACGCTGCTCGGCGTCGTCGTCTTCATCGTCGCCAGCCTCACCCTCGGGCGGCGCGCCGTCTCCTTCCTCATCCGCTGGTCGAACGACAATCTCGTCGGCGAAATGCCCGTGATCAGCGTCATCCTCGTGGTCACCATCGTCATGGCGCTGATCACCCAGGCGATCGGCGTGCACACGGTGCTCGGCGCCTTCGCCGCCGGCGTGCTCGTCGGCGAATCGCCGATCCTGACGAAGCACATCGATGAGCAGTTGCGCGGCCTGATCACCGCGCTGTTCATGCCGGTCTTCTTCTGCCTCGCCGGCCTCAGCGCCGACCTCACCGTGCTCGCCAATCCGACGCTGCTCGCCCTCACCGTCGGCCTCATCCTCATTGCCAGCATCGGCAAGTTCGCCGGCGCCTTCCTCGGCGGCTGGCTGGGTGGGCTGTCGTTGCGCGAGCGCGTGGCGCTGGCCTGCGGCATGAACGCGCGCGGCTCGACCGAGGTGATCGTGGCCAGCATCGGCCTGTCGATCGGCGCGCTCGACCGCAACCTCTACACCATGATCGTCACCATGGCGGTGGTCACCACGCTTGCCATGCCGCCGATGCTGCGCTGGGCGCTCGCACGCCTGCCGCTGACCGACGACGAGAAGCAGCGGCTCGATCGCGAGGCCTTCGAGGAGAAGGGTTTCGTCACCAATCTCGAGCGGCTGCTGCTCGCCGCCGATGTCAGCGCCAACGGCAGGCTGGCATCGCGGCTCGCCGGCCTGATCGCGGGGCAGCGGGGTCTGCCGACGACGCTGCTGCACTGGCACAAGGTCGGTCCGGACCCGGCGCTGCCGTCCGACGATGCGGCGGAGCAGGATGTCGCAGCCGCCGTCGGCGCGGCGGCGGAAGCCGCCCGGATCACCGAGACCCATGCCGGAGAGGGACCGTCCAAGGTCGACATCACCACCCGCGTGGCCGGCGCCGTCATCGAGGAGGCCGTCGCCGCGGAGGCGGAGAAGGGCTACGACATGCTCTTCGTCGGCGTCGAAGGCACCGGCGAGACCGACAGCCCCGTTGCCGAGGATGTCGCCCGGGCCGCGGAAGCCTTCGAGGGGCCGCTGGCCCTGGCGCATGCCCGTGGCGACGAGGAAATCGGCGGTCCCCTCACCATCCTTGTGCCGATAACCGGCAGCGGCGTCGCGCGCCGCGCGGCGGAGGTCGCCTTTGCGCTGGCGCGCGCCAGCGGCGGCCGGGTCACCGCGCTCTACGTGTCGCCGTCGCGTCAGCGCGGCGGCCGCTTCGCCGGCTCCATCACCGGCCTGCTGCGCAGCGAGGAAGCGATCCTGCGCGACATCGCCATGCTTGGCGAGCGCAGCGGCGCCAATATCCGCACCGCCGTGCGCGCCGGTGTCGTGGCCGACCAGGCGATCCTGCGCTTCGCCCGTAGCGGTCGCCACGACCTCATCGTCATGGGGGTCAGCCGGCTGCCGGGCGAATCGCTGTCCTTCGGCCGTGTCGCCGACGGCGTGCTGGCCGGCAGCGCGCGCTCGGTGCTGTTCGTCGCGAGTTGACGGTGCGCCCCGCGGGCGGCAGGTGCGGATGCGGTTCCGGCGCTGCCTCAGTGCCCCGAATCCATGCTAACAACGGCCCATGATCGGCAAGCTCACCGGCGTCATCAATTCCTACGGCGAGGACTGGGTCATCGTCGATGTCGGCGGCGTCGGCTACCAGGTCCATTGCTCGGCGCGCACGCTGCAGGCGCTGCCTTCGGTCGGCGAGGTGGCGACGCTGTCGATCGAGACCTATGTGCGTGAGGACGTGATCCGCCTCTACGGCTTCGCCGGCGACCTCGAGCGCGAGTGGTTCCGCCTGCTGATGACGGTGCAGGGGGTCGGCGCGCGGGTGGCGCTGGCGGTGCTCGGCACCCTCAAGCCCGGCGATCTGGCCACGGCCATCGCGCTGCAGGACAAGGCGGCGCTCGCCCGCGCGCCGGGGGTCGGCAAGCGGGTCGCCGAGCGCATCGTGGCGGAGTTGCGCGACAAGGCGCCGGGCTATGCCGACGCCGATCCGGCGGTGGTGCGTCTTCAGGCCGACCTCGCCGAGCATCGCGCGCCGCGGCCGGTGGCCGATGCCGTTTCGGCGCTCACCAATCTCGGCTACGCCCAGGTGCAGGCGTCGGCCGCCGTGGCCGCCGCAGCACGCGCCGCCGGCGAGGGGGCCACCGCCGAGCAGCTCATCCGCCTCGGGCTGAAGGAACTGGCGCGGTGAGCGGTGGGGCGCGAATTGGGGTAGAGACTGGGACTGCCGGGCGGCGGAGGCAGGGATGACGACGGTGGAGGAGGGCGCACATATCACCGGGGCGGGCAGACGGCTGTCGGGCGCGGCGGCGACCTTCCTGGTCTTTCTCGTCGTCGGGCCGCTCATCGGCGGCGGCACGATGGTCCTTGGCCTGCTCGGGTTCGACGCCGTTCCGCCCGAGTTTGCCGGCGATCTCGGCGTGACCTTCTTCTTCTCCTGCCTGACCGTGGCGGTGCCGATGGCGATCGCCGGGGCGCTGATCGCCACCCGTCAGGCGATGGCGCGCCCGGTTGCCGCCACACTCGCCGCCGGCCTCGGCGCCATCTTCGGCGTCGTCTGGGGCCTGTTCCTGGCGAGCGAGGGAACCGCCGCCACGCTCAGCGTGCTTGCCTTCGTCGGCGCGACGGTGGCGACGCCGGTCTGCTGGTGGCTGACGCGCCGCTTCGCGGGGTCGCGATGAGCGCCGAGCGGATGGTTGCCGGCGCCGCGCGCGAGGACGATGCGCCCGATGCGGCGCTGCGTCCGCAATACCTGTCCGAGTTCGTCGGACAGGCGCAGGCCTGCGCCAACCTGAAGGTGTTCATCGAGGCGGCGCGCGGGCGCCAGGAGGCGCTCGACCACGTGCTCTTCGTCGGTCCGCCGGGGCTCGGCAAGACGACCCTGGCGCAGATCATGGCGCGTGAGCTTGGCGTCAATTTCCGCGCCACCTCCGGCCCGGTCATCGCCAAGGCCGGCGATCTGGCGGCGCTCCTGACCAATCTCGAAGAGCGCGACGTGCTGTTCATCGACGAGATCCACCGGCTGTCGCCGGCGGTGGAGGAAATCCTCTATCCGGCACTGGAGGATTTTCAGCTCGACCTCATCATCGGCGAGGGGCCGGCGGCGCGCTCGGTCAAGATCGGCCTGGCGCCGTTCACGCTGATCGGCGCGACGACGCGCCTGGGGCTGCTCACCACGCCGCTTCGCGACCGCTTCGGCATTCCCGTTCGGCTCAATTTCTACGAGGTGCATGAACTGGAGCACATCGTTACGCGCGGCGCCCGCATCCTCGGCGCCGAGCTCACCGAGGAAGGCAGCACCGAGATCGCCCGGCGCTCGCGCGGCACGCCGCGCATCGCCACGCGGCTCTTGCGTCGCGTGCGCGATTTCGCTTCCGTGGAGAAGGTCGGCGCCATCGATGCCAAGGTCGCCGACCATGCGCTCACCCGCCTGGAAGTCGACGGGCTCGGGCTCGACGCGCTCGACCGGCGCTATCTCAGCCTGATCGCCGAGAGCTTCGGCGGCGGGCCGGTCGGCATCGAGACCATCGCCGCGGCGTTGTCGGAGCCGCGCGATGCCATCGAGGAGATCGTCGAGCCTTTCCTCATCCAGCAGGGGCTGATCCAGCGCACGCCGCGCGGCCGCATGCTGGCGGCCGCCGCCTTCCGCCATCTCGGCCTTGCCGTGCCCGAGCGTGAGGGCCCGCAGATGCCGCTCTTCGATGCCGGCGACGAATGAGCCGGCCGATCGAGATCGTCGCCGCGGTCATCCGTGACGATCGCGGGCGTTATCTGCTCGTCCGCAAGCGCGGCACCGATGTCTTCATGCAGCCGGGGGGAAAGCGCGAGCCCGGCGAGGACGACCTGGCGGCGCTGGCGCGCGAGCTCGACGAGGAGCTGGGGCTTGCCGTCGTCGCCGGCTCGCCGGTCGCCCGCGGCACCTTTCGGGCGCGCGCCGCCAACGAGGCGGACCGCGAGGTGGTCGCCGCTGTCTTCGACGTGGCGGTCGCGGGTACGGCCGTGGCCCGCGCCGAAATCGCCGAACTGCTGTGGTTCGATCCGGACGATCCGCCGGCGGTGGCGGTTGCGCCGCTGACACGGGACCATATTCTCGGCGCTGGCGGATAGTCCCCGGGCGCGGTGCCCGGCTCGAGCAGAAAGTGAAGCGTCGTCGTCATGAGCAAGCCGATCGAGGATTACGGGTTCATCAGCAACATGCTGTCCTCGGCGCTGGTCGCGCGCGACGGCTCGATCGACTGGCTGTGCCTGCCGCGCTTCGATTCGGATGCCTGCTTCGCGGCGCTGCTCGGCGACGAGAACAACGGTTTCTGGCGCATCGCGCCGACCGGCGAGTATCGCGTCAGCCGCCGCTATCAGGACGGCACCACCATCCTCGAGACCACCTTCGAGACCGCCGAAGGCGCGGTGACGCTGATCGACTTCATGCCGCTCAACGGCGACGAGGAACACGTCAACCTGATGCGCCTGGTGCGCGGCGACCGCGGCAGCGTGGCCATGCGCATGGAGTTCGTCCTGCGCTTCGGCTACGGCACCGTCATCCCGTGGGTGCGGCGGCGCGATTTCGGCCTGTCCGCCGTCGCCGGCCCCGACGGCGTCGAGTTGCATACCGACGTTCCGCTCGAGAACGAGAACATGCGCACCACGGCCGAATTCGTGGTCAAGGCCGGCGCGACCAAATCCTTCACGCTCTGCTATCACCCGTCCTATCGCTCGCGCGAGCGCTCGATCGACGTTTCGGCGCGGCTCGCCGAGACCGGCGCGTGGTGGCGCGAATGGTCCGGCCGCTGCCACTTCAAAGGCGGCGCCGACCACCCCTGGCACGAAGCGGTGGTGCGCTCGCTGGTGACGCTGAAGGGGCTGACCTACCAGCCGACCGGCGGCATCGTGGCGGCGGCGACCACGTCGCTGCCCGAGCAGATCGGGGGGCAGCGCAACTGGGACTACCGCTACTGCTGGATTCGCGACGCCACGGTGACGCTCCTGGCGCTGCTCAACTCGGGCTATCGCGAGGAGGCGCGCTCGTGGCGCCGGTGGATGCTGCGCGCCAGCGCCGGCCATCCGCAGCAATTGCAGATCATGTACGGGCTTGCCGGCGAGCGCCGGCTGAGCGAGCAGACGCTTGACTGGCTGTCGGGCTATCAGGGCTCGCGGCCGGTGAGGATCGGCAACGCCGCTTTTGCCCAGCTTCAGCTCGACGTCTATGGCGAGATCCTCGACGCGCTGCATGTCGCCCGCACGTTCGAGCTCGATGCGTCGCGTGACGGCTGGGAGTTCCAGAAGGTGCTGCTCGCCGATCTCGCGACGAAATGGATGACGCCCGACGAAGGCATCTGGGAGGTGCGCGGCGGCGCCCGCCACTTCACCCATTCGCGGCTGATGACGTGGGTCGCCTACGATCGCGCCGTCCAGGCGGTGGAGCAGTTCGGCCTTTCCGGCCCGGTCGCCGAATGGCGCAAGATGCGCGACACCATCCGCGACGACATCCTGGCCAATGGCTGGAACGACAAGCGCAAGAGCTTCGTGCAGAGCTACGGCAGCGACGTGCTCGACGCCTCGCTGCTGCTGGTGCCGCTGGTCGGCTTTCTGCCGCCCGACGACCCGCGCGTCGTCGCCACCGTCGATGCGATCGGCCGCGAGCTGACCCAGGACGGGCTCGTCCTGCGCTATCGCACCGAGCACGCCGACGACGGGCTCGCCGGCGAGGAGGGGACGTTCCTCGTGTGCAGCTTCTGGATGGCCGACGCGCTGGCGATGATCGGCCGCCACGACGACGCCGGGGCGCTGTTCGAGCGGCTCCTGTCCATGCGCAACGATCTCGGCCTGCTCGCCGAGGAGTACGACCCGGTCGCCAAGCGCCAGCTCGGCAACTTCCCGCAGGCCTTCTCCCATGTCGGCATCGTCAACAGCGCCAACAATCTCATCACCCATGGCGGGCCGGCCGAGCAGCGCGCGGGACGCTCGACAGGCTCAACCTCATCCTGAGGCGGCCCTCGCGGTTCGAGGCTCGCTTGGCTCGCACCTCGCCATGAGGGCCTGTGTGGGGCCTCATCCTGAGGTGCCCGGCGAAGCCGGGCCTCGAAGGATCGGGGCCCGGTCCAGTCGGCCTAGATTTCCCGTTCGAAACGCCTGCCCGTTTCGCTGTAGCCGAGCCTTTCATAGAAGGCATGGGCGCCCGTGCGTCTCAGATGGCTGGTCAGCACCATGCGCCTGGCGCCGCGGTCGCGCACCCAGGCTTCCGCCGCGGCGACCAGTTGCGCACCGATGCCGCGCTTCTGCGCCTGCGGGCTGACCACCATGGCGGTCAGGCGGCCGGTCGGCTCGTCATGTTCATAGGACGCCGTGACCAGGGCGCCGACCATGCCGACGACGCGACCATCCGCCACGGCGAGGAAGGTAGCATGGTCCGGGCGCCCTGAAATTCTGTCCATGCGGCCGCGCATCTGGTCGGTCGTGGTCGGGTAGCCGAGCGCGGTGACAAGGGCCGCGACCGCCAGGAGGTCGCCTTCGGCGTAAGGTCTGATAGAGATATCTGCCATGACGTTCCCGCCGTGTGTGATCCGATGAGCGAAGCCGACGGATGGCCCGACCTTGCCGGCCGGCTGATAGAGGGCGGCCACATCCTGCCGGTGCGGGTCTATTTCGAGGACACCGATTTCTCCGGCGTTGTCTACCACGGAGCCTATATCCGCTTCATGGAGCGCGGGCGCTCGGATTTCCTGCGCCTGCTCGGCGTCGGCCATGACGCGCTCGACCGCGGCGAACTCGGCGAGCAGGGCGAGCCGCTGGCCTTCGCGGTGCGGCGGATCGCCGCCGAATTCCTCAAGCCGGCGCGAATCGACGACGTGCTGGAGGTCGAGACGCGGGCGGGGGAGCTGCGCGGCGCCCAAATCATCCTGTCGCAGACGGTCAGGCGCGGCGACACGGTGCTGGTCACCGCCGAAGTGACGGTGGTGATGATCAATGCCCAGGGCCAGGCCCGGCGGATGCCCGAGGCGGTGCGCGCGGTGCTCAGCGGTCCGGATACTCCTTAACGGTCGGTTAACCGTGCGAGCCTTAGGACTCCCTTGTGTTTCGGGCTCCCAAGGATTGACGCACGCCCTCGTTTTGACAAGATTGCAGGTGAGACAGCCGTCCCGGAAAATGCAGCCTCGTCAATGACTTTCACGTAGATAGTCGTGGGCTGGTCGAGGGCTGTGGCCGCGGATGGTCTCGCCGCAGCCGTCAGGCGGGGACGACATCCGAAAGGTCAGGGTCTTATGCCGGACGCGGTCACGCAGGCAACGCTTGCTCTTCCCACCAGTGGCGAAATCTCGCTGGTCGCCCTGTTCTTGCAGGCGCACATCGTCGTCAAGGCCGTGGTCATCGGGCTGCTGCTCGCCTCGATCTGGAGCTGGGCGATCATCGTCGACAAGACGATCCTCTACGGCCGGGTGCGCCGCCAGATGGATCGCTTCGAGAAGCTGTTCTGGTCGGGGCAGTCGCTGGAGGAGCTCTACCGCTCGCTCAACGGCCGCACGCCGACGGCGATGGCCTCGGTGTTCGTGGCGGCGATGCGCGAATGGAAGCGCAGCTTCGAATCGGGCGCGCGCTCGCCCATCGGCCTGCAGACGCGCATCGACAAGGTGCTCGACGTCACCATCGGCCGCGAGACCGAGCGGCTCGAGCGCCGGCTGCTGTTCCTGGCCACGGTCGGATCGGCGGCGCCATTTGTTGGCCTCTTTGGCACGGTATGGGGCATCATGACCTCGTTCCAGTCGATCGCCGCCTCCAAGAACACCGCGCTTGCGGTCGTGGCGCCGGGCATCGCCGAGGCGCTGCTGGCCACCGCGCTCGGCCTGCTGGCCGCCATCCCCGCGGTGATCGCCTACAACAAGCTGTCCAACGAATCCGCCAAGATCGAGCAGCGTCTGGAGGGTTTCGGCGACGAGTTCTCCGCCATCCTGTCGCGCCAGGTCGACGAGAGGGGCTGAGCCATGGCGGGATCGATCGGATCGCTGAGATCGCGTTCGGGCCGGCGGCGCCAGCGGGCGCGGCCGATGAGCGAGATCAACGTCACGCCCTTCGTCGACGTGATGCTGGTTCTGCTCATCGTGTTCATGGTCACCGCGCCGCTGCTCTCCGCCGGCGTGCCGGTCAACCTGCCGGAGGCCAATGCCAAGCCGCTGGCGGCCGAAAAGGAGCCGATAGCCGTCACCGTCGACGCCGACGGGCGGGTGTTCGTCAAGGAGGCCGAAGTGCCGCTCGACGAACTGGTCGGCAAGCTCAGCGACGCGGTCGGCGGCAATCTCGACCAGCGCATCTATGTGCGCGGCGACCGCTCGGTCAGCTATGGCACGATCATGAAGGTGATGGGCGACATCAACGGCGCCGGCTTCCGCAACATAGGGTTGGTTTCGCTCAAAGACCCCAACAGCTGATCTGCTGATGCGCGATGGGCTGGCAGTTTCCGTCTTCGGCCATGCGGCGCTGCTGGTGTGGGGCCTCGTGTCCTTGCATTCGGCCAGGCCGCTCGATGCCAGCCAGATCGAGGCGATCCCGGTAAACTTCGTCGAGATCGCGGATACCACCAGCGTTCCCAAGGGCGTCGAGACGCCCAAGCCGGTGGTCGAGAAGCCAAAGCCCGAGCCGGAGGCCGAGAAGCCCAAGGTGGAAGAGCCGCCGCCGCTGCCCGAGCCGACGCCGCCCGAGCCGACGCCGCCCGAACCGGCCCCGGTCGCTCCACCACCGCCCGCCCCGCCTGAGCCGACGCCGCCCGAGCCGACCCCGCCCGAGCCTGAGCCCGAACCGCTGCCGGAGCCGGAACCGCCACCGCCGCAGGAGCCGCCGCCGGCGCCCCAGCCGCCGCCGGAGGAGGTCAAGATCCAGCCGAAGCCGGAGAATGTGCCGGAACCAAAGCCGCGTCCGAAGATGGTCGCACAGGCGCCGAAGAAGCAGGCCGACACGTTCAATCCCGACAAGATCGCGGCGCTGCTCGACAAGGACAAGGCGGCGGCGGAACCGGAGAAGCAGGAGCCGTCGCTGGGCGGGACGACGGCCTCGATCGACGCCCGGATGACCGCCAACGAGCTCGACGCCCTGCGCGCGCGGCTCGCCCAGTGCTGGAGCCCGCCGATCGGCTGGACCGATCCGTCGGAGGTGCGTGTCGTGCTGATGCTGTCGCTCAATCCGGACGGTTCGGTGAACGGAAACCCGGATGTGCTGCAGCGGCCGGGCGGGCGCTACGAGCAGGCGGCGCCGGAGAGCGCCTTGCGCGCGGTGCGCAGGTGTGCCCCTTACACATTGCCGCCGGAAAAGTATGAATCGTGGAAGCAGGTCCAGATCACGTTCGACCCGACGGAAATGGGCGGCGGCTGAGAGAGGAAGCCATGAGGAGTGCCAGAATGCCAGCGATGTCCGCCAGCGCCGCCATTTACCGGGCCATCCGTCAGGCGGCGGTCGTGGCTGCCCTCGTCCTCATGGCCGCCGCGATCGTGCGGCCGGCCAGCGCCATGATCGCGATCGACGTGACGCGCGGCAACGTCCAGCCGCTGCCGATCGCCTTGCCGGATTTCCTCGGCACCGGCGATGACGCCAAGCTCGGTGCCGACATCACCGGCGTCATCGCCTCGGATCTCAAGCGTTCCGGCCTGTTCCTGCCGCTCGATCCGGCGACCTTCGTGCAGCGGTCCATCGGCCCCGACGAGACGCCGCGCTTCGCCGACTGGCGGGTGATCAATGCCCAGGCGCTGGTCACCGGCGCCATCGCGCGCCAGGCGGACGGCCGCCTGCGCGCCGAGTTCCGTCTGTGGGACGTGTTCGCCACCGAGCAGATCGCCGGCCAGCAGTTCTTCACCACGCCCGACAACTGGCGGCGCGTGGCGCACATCATCGCCGACGCCATCTATCAGCGGCTCACCGGCGAGAAGGGCTATTTCGACACGCGCGTCGTCTTCGTCGCCGAGAGCGGCCCCAAGGACAATCGTGTGAAGAGACTGGCGATCATGGATCAGGACGGCGCCAACGTCAGCTACCTGACCGACGGCAAGGACCTGGTGCTGACCCCGCGCTTCAATCCGAGCGCGCAGGAAATCACCTACATGTCCTATCACGGCACCGAACAGCCGCACGTCTATCTGCTCAATATCGAGACCGGCCAGCGCGAACTGGTCGGCGATTTTCCGGGCATGACGTTCGCGCCGCGCTTCTCGCCCGACGGGCAGAAGGTGGTGATGAGCCTGCAGCCGGGCAACAACGCCAACATCTATTCGATGGACCTGCGCTCGAAGCGCACGACGCGGCTGACCGACGATGCCGCCATCGACACCAGTCCGTCCTATTCGCCCGACGGCTCGAAGATCGTGTTCACGTCCGATCGCGGCGGCTCGCCGCAGCTCTATGTGATGGGCGCCGACGGCACCAACCCGAAGCGCATCACCTTCGGCGACGGCTCCTTCGAGACGCCGGTGTGGTCGCCGCGCGGCGATCTCATCGCCTTCACCCGGCGCGCCAAGGGCCAGTTCGCCATCGGCGTCATCAAGCCGGACGGCTCGGGCATGCGCATCCTCACCGAAGGCTTCCACAATGAGGGGCCGACCTGGGCCCCCAACGGCCGGGTGATCATGTTCTTCCGCGATACGCCCGGCGCCAATGGCGGGCCGCAGCTGTGGACCGTCGATCTCACCGGCTACAACGAATACCGCATCCCGCTGGAAGGCTTCGCCTCCGACCCGGCGTGGTCGCCGCTGATCAACTGAGCCACTGATCAACCGGACGGGGCGCAGGCTAGCCGCCGTGCGTCTCCAGGCATTCGCCGACAGCGCGCCAGGTTTCGCGCGCATGCGAAGCAGCGATGAAATGCCCGCCCCCTTCAATCGTCACGAAGCGCGTTGACGGCCCATGATCGGCGAAGGGCCTGATTTCTTCCGTCTTGGTCAGCGGGTCGCGGTCGCCGTGGACGAAGGTGATCGGTTTTCCGATTGCGCGCGCCTCGCGCTGCCAGCTGTTCATGACGAACTCGAAATCCGCGCTCATCCCGAACACCGAACTGGCGTAGAGCTCGGCGAACATGGCATAGGCCTCCGTGCCGGTCATCTCGCCGTCCAACGCCGCCATGTCGACCGCCGAATTGGCGAACAGCCGCGACAGGATCCGCCGTCCGGTCTGGCGGTCGGCGTAGTATTTCTGGAACTGCCAGTTGACCAGCTTGAACAGATCGGGCCGTGTCGAAAGGCGCTTGAGGCCGCCGTAGAACTGGCCGGCGGCGCTTTCGCCGGAGCGCTCGTCACGTGTGAGGTTGATGGACTGAAGGATGAGCTGGGAGACGAGCTGCGGATGCTGGTTGGCGAAGCGGATCGCCACGACGGCGCCGAGCGACTGGCCGAGGATCACGGCCGGTTCGCCGCCCTCGTGATTGAGCAGCGCCGCGAGGTCCGCCACGGTGGCGGCTATCAGGTCCGTGCGATCGGCGAGCTCGGTCGCAGGACGCGATTCCAGGAAGCCGGGCCGGATCGGCACGACGAGGCGGATCTGCTCGGCCTCCAGGTGCTGCGTCAGGCCGACGAGCGAAATCGGGAACATCATGCCGTGGATCATCACCACCGTGCGCCCGTCCTGCGGTCCGCACTCCAGTAGCCTGAGCAGCCGGCCACCGGGCAGACGGCGCACCACCAGACGCGCGTCCTCGGCGAGATAGCGCGATACGAAGCGCTCGGCCGGCTCCGAATGGGCGACTTCCCCTTCGCTGACCGACAGCAGATGCACGAGTTGGCCGAGCACCTCGCGCACAAGGTCGGTCTGTCCTGTGCACTGCATCTTCGCACTGACCGTCTTGATTTGCGCGCGCTTCGTCTCGAAGGACACGTTGTCCTGTGCGGCCGCCTCGCGCGGCGTCAGGCCGGCGGTGATCTGAAAGAGCACGCGCCGCTCCGCCGTGGTGAGGTCAAGCCCCGGGTTCATCTGCTCCAGCACCTCCCGGAACACGGCTTCGGTCACCATCAGGCCGCGCAGTCGTGGTGACGGCTCCTCGTCATGCTTCGTCGGCGAAAACGGCAGGTACCAGGCAAACCGGTCGTTCGGAGGCAGCAGTCGGAGGGTGCCGGCTTTGAGTTCCTCGTTGCGGGCGCCGGCGGCGAGCGCCTGCACGTCGTCGTCTTCCTGGGAATTGGCGACGAGCCGCGTTGAACGATCGATCATGTCGGTGATGCCGCCGCGCTGGAAATTGCCCCGCGCGTTGTGCTCGCTCCACTTCAGCAGCAGTCGGCGACCGAATCCCCCGCCGGCGACGGCCGCGAGCAGGTTCTGCTTGGCCTCGCGCGCCTTGTTCGCGGGCAGCAGCGAGAAAGCAGCATCGAGTTCGCGCGAAGTCTTGCGGTCCATTGCTTCGGGTCTCGCGGCAACAATTCGCTCTACATAACCCATCTGGGTAATGCATCCGGATAGTTTTTAATCATTCTCGAACGAGTGGCTGACGCTTGGAGGCGGCACCCGCCGATATTCCGGGCATGCTGGAGCAGGAGTGAGGCGACAATGGAAAGAGGACATCGGTTTCACCAGGTCTTGACCGCCGCACGAACGAACCCCGGCCGTACGCTGTTTCTGGCGGCCTTGGGTGCTTGCTGCATCGGTCTTTTCGCGTATTCGGCAATGTCTTCCTCGCGGGCGAACGTTCCGACCGGGGACTCTGATTACGTCATGGGGGGACGGCACGGTCGCCCGGCGGGCGTCATCTGGGCCGGCAATGCCGGCAATGCCGGCAATGCCGGAAACGCCGGAAACGCGGGTAATGTCGGCAATGTCGGCAATGCCGGGAACCGGGGCGGCATCTTTGTCTTGGGCTCTTCGGACGAAGACCACTTTGCCCTCTCGGCGTCGGACTACAGGCAGCCGGTTCACGGTCGCCGGGCCGGAACGGCGCGCAACAACGATCTCTGCGGGCCGCGCGGTCGCCGGGTCAACGGGGGTGAAATCGTGAATTTCATCTGCGACCTCCTGCGCAGGTGATAACGCCGCCGGACACGCATTCAGATCGGGAGTCCGCGTAATGGAGCAGGTCTGGCGCTGGATCGTCGGGACGTTGCTCAGCGACGCCGTCGTCATGACGTTGCTCGTCGCGCCGGTCGTGATCTTCTTTGAGTTCCGACGCCCGGCGAGCGTCGCGCCGCTGCGCCACTACCTGTTCGGCCTGAGATTCTGGCTCGCCAATCTGGTGGTGCTGGCGATCATCGCGCCCGCGCTCAACACGGCGGTGGCTCTCGGCATCCAGCGGGTCGGCCTCGGCCTGATCGACCTGCGCATGGTCGGTCTCGGTGGTTTCGGCGGGTCGCTGGTGGCTCTCCTGGTCTCCACCTTCATCCTCGATTTCTTCTACTACTGGTTCCACCGCGTGCTTCATGCCAACCGCTGGCTCTGGCAGACCCATCTGCTGCATCACTCCGACGAGCACATGAATGCCCTGACGGCCCAGCGCGGGCATTTCACGGAAGGCCTGATCGCCCCGTTCCTGATTACCCTGCCGATGGCCGTCCTGTTCGATTTGCCGGCCATCTCGATCGGCGTTCTCTCGGTCATTCCCTACGCCTACCAGTTCGTCGCGCACGCCAATATCAGGCTCGGCTACGGGCGCTTCTGGTGGGTGCTCATCAGTCCGGACTATCACCGGATTCATCATTCGATCGAGGAGCGGCACAGGGACAAGAATTTCACCAACTGGTTTCCGGTCTGGGACTGGCTTTTCGGCACGCTCTATCTCCCGGAGAAGGATGAATGTCCTCAAACCGGCGTGGACAGCGTCGAGGTCAAGACGCTTGGCGAGGCGTTTGCCCTGCCGTTCGTCGGCTGGATCCGGCTTTTGGGCCTGCGCGGGCCGGGCGTCGCGCGCCAACCGCAGGAAAAAGGTTCGCTCTCTGCGGGCGAATCGTCCGTGCGCGTCGGATCGTGAGCCGAGATCCGGCCCCGGACAGCCTTGCAGCAAGACACTGTCGAAAGGCGGTTCCCCCGCATCCCGGCATGGGATAGCCTGCCGGCCGGGTAGGGGTGGCGTCACCGGCCGTAAGGCCGGGCGAATCAGGATGCTTTCCACGCTCCGGACGACCCGAATAACCCAAACTTAACCACCTTCCTGCACGGCAGCTTAACCACGCATTGCTACAAGGCGGCATGGTGGACGAGGAGTTACCCAAATGCTGAGAATACCGAGCTTTGCCCGCATGGCCGTGCCGATCGCGGTTCTCGGCCTGGCGTTGCTGGTGTCGGCGTGCGCCAGAAATCCGGGCGGCGATCTCGGTGGCCTTGGCGGCGTCGGCGGGACGACGTCGGCCAGCCCCGGCAGCCCGCAGGATTTCGTCGTCAATGTCGGCGACCGGGTGTTCTTCGATACCGATTCGAGCGAACTCAGCGCCTCGGCCCGCGCCACGCTCGACAAGCAGGCGGCGTGGCTGAACCAGAACCGGCGCTACACCTTCATCATCGAAGGCCATGCCGACGAGCGCGGCACGCGCGAATACAATATCGCGCTGGGCGCCCGCCGTGCCGCCACCACGCGCGACTATCTGATCGCGCGCGGCGTCGCCGGCAACCGCATGCGGACGATCTCCTACGGCAAGGAGCGGCCGGTGGCGACCTGCAACGACATCTCCTGCTGGTCGCAGAACCGCCGCGCCGTCACCGTGCTCAATGGGGCCGGCATGTAGCGTCCCGCGCTACGCCGCGGTCTATCCTCCGCGCGGGGCGCGCCCCAAGGTGGGGCGCCCCGCCTGCGCTTCCAGCGCCCAACTTTGGCCGAACTGCCCTGTTCCATGCTAGAAAACGGGCGATGATCCGGGGCGCCTCAGGCGCCCGGCGGACGGGACGCGGGAAGGTATGGCAATGGTGTGGACGCAAGGCCGGTTGACCGGGGCGGCGGTGGTCGCCGTCGGACTGATGATCGCGACCGGCGCGAACGCAGGATGGTTCGGTCTTGGCGAGCGCACTGCTGTGCCCGGGCCGGGCGTCACGCTTGCCCAGTCCGGCGGCAATGAGCGGCTGGACCAGCTCGAACGGACGATCCGCAATCTGACCGGTCAGGTCGAGACGCTTCAGCATCAGCTCGATGTGCTGACCCAAGAGATGCAGAAGATGCAGGCGGACAACGAATACCGCTTCGGCCAGCTGGAAAACGGCAAGGGCGGCGGCAAGAAGGACGTCGCCGCGGCGGCACCGCCGCCGCCGACCGCACCGGCGCCCGCCGAGGTGCAACCTTTGCCCGCCGCGGACGGCGAGCAGCAGCTCGGCGCGCCACCGCGCGATCTCGGCACGCTGACGCTGCCCGCGCCACAGGCGGGGGACGGGCAACAGCCGCTCGATCTTTCCGCCCTTGCCCGCGGCGATTCCGGCCAGGCGGACGCCGGCGCCATGGCGCCCGTCACGCAGCCGCAGGAGTTGGCGCCGCCGAGCGGCGATCCGGCGGCCGACTACAAGGCCGCCTACGAGCTCTTCGTCTCCGGCCGCTACCCTTCGGCCGAGAAGGCGTTCCGCCAGTTCCTCGATGCCTATCCGGGCGACAGCCACGCGGCGGATGCGATCTACTGGCTCGGCCAGAGCCTGTTCTCGCGCGCCATGTACCGCGAGGCGGCGCTCGAATTCGTCAACGGCCACAAGCTCTATCCGAAGAGCGCGCGGGCTGCCGATACGATGCTGCTGCTCGGCAAGTCGCTGGCCGGCATTCCCGAGCGCGAGGCGGCATGCCAGACCTTCGCGGCGGCGCTGAAGCAGTATCCCAACATGTCGAACGCGCTGCGCCAGCGCGTCATCACCGAACAAGCCAATGCGGGATGCTGAGGCGGACGATCCGCTAGGCGACGCCGAACTCGACGATCTTTTCGCGGCCTTTGCCGATCAGCCCCGGCTCGCGCTCGCCGTCTCGGGCGGCGGCGATTCGCTCGCCCTGATGGTTGCCGCGGCGCGCTGGCGCGCGCGGCGCGGCGGGCGACCCGACCTCGTGGTGCTCACGGTCGATCACCGCCTGCGCTCCGGCTCGCGGCGCGAGGCCGAAGCGGTCGCGGCGGCGGCCAAGGCGCACGGTCTCACGTGCCGCATCCTCGTGCGCAAGGGCAGGGCGCCGGCCGCCAACATCGAGGCGGAAGCGCGTTCGGCGCGCTATCGGCTGCTCGTCGATGCCGCGCGGTCGCTGGGCGCCAGCCACCTCCTCACCGCCCATCATCGCGACGATCTTGCCGAGGCCCTGCTCATCCGTCTCACGCGCGGCTCCGGCGTGTTCGGCCTCGCCGCCATGCGGCCGGCGGTCGCGGCGGGCGACATCGTTCTTGCCCGTCCGTTTCTCGCCGTGCCGCGCGCCCGTCTTGCCGCGACCGCGGCGGCTGCCGGTCTCACGCCGGCGGTCGACGCCATGAACAGCGACCCGCGCTTTGCCCGGGCGCGGATGCGTGCCGTGCTGCCGCTGCTCGCCGCCGAGGGGCTCGCCCCGGCGCGGCTGGCGGCGACCGCCCGGCGGCTGGCCGATGCCGCCGATGCGCTCGACGCGACGGCGAGCGATGTCATCGCCGCCGCGGTCACCGTCGATGACCTCGCCGTCGCGCGCCTCGATGCGGCCCGCTTCCGGGCGGCACCGGCGGCGGTGCAGGCCCGCGTCGTGGTGCGCCTGCTGATGGCCATCGGCGGCGGCGACTATCCACCGCGCGCCGAGCGCCTTGCGGCTCTGGGTGCGGCGATGGTGGCGGGGGCCGCCGGCCGCTTCAAGCGGACGCTTTCCGGCTGCATCGTGGAGATGCGCGACGGCGGTTTCCTCTTCTACCGGGAGTTCGGCCGCGAGGGGCCCGAGGCGGTCGTCCTCAAGCCCGGCACGACGGTCGTCTGGGACCGCCGCTTCCGGCTCAGCGCCGGCCGGTCGGTCCCGGCGGGGCTCGCCGTGGCCGCTCTCGGCGAGGCGGGGCGCCGCGCCATCGGCGCCGGCCGTGGCCTGGCGCCGCGCGCGGCCCTTGCTGCGCTGCCGGCGATCACGCGCCGCGGACGCACCGTCGCGGTGCCGACGCTGGGGTTTTTTGCCCGTTCCGCCAAGGGGTTGGACGTTTCGGTCGGTCCGGTCCTGATGCAGCGGCTGGCCGAACCGCCGCTTTTCCCGGATCTTTTCGCCGGAATGTGATCCGCCGTCCGTTCACGTTGCCGCAATTCCAGCACGATACTAATGAAAGTCTTATTGGCTTCGTAACGCCCAGTACCTATCTTATGAGGCAATCCGGACGCTTTAGCGGGTAATGGGCCTCCTCCCCCGTTGACCCAAAGGGACGCGCATGAACGCCAACTTCCGCAATTTTGCCCTGTGGGTCATTATCGGGCTTGTCCTGATCGCCCTGTTCAACCTGTTCCAGAACACCGGCCAGCGGTCGGCGGGCGTCGATATCGCCTATTCGCAATTCATCACCGAAGTCGATCAGGGCCACGTGCGCAGCGTCGTCATCGCCGGCCAGCAGATCGCCGGCACCTATACCGACGGCACCACCTTCCAGACCTACGCGCCGCAGGACCCGTCGCTGGTCAACAAGCTGGAAGACAAGGGCGTGACCATCACGGCCAAGGCGCCGAGCGAGGGCGGCCAGTCGCTGATCGGCATGCTGGTGTCGTGGTTCCCGATGTTCCTCATCCTGGCGGTGTGGATCTTCTTCATGCGCCAGATGCAGGGAACCGGCGGCAAGGCGCTGGGCTTCGGCAAGTCCAAGGCCAAGTTGCTCACCGAGGCGCACGGCCGCGTCACCTTCGAGGACGTCGCCGGCGTCGACGAGGCCAAGGAAGACCTCGAGGAGATCGTCGAGTTCCTGCGCGACCCGCAGAAGTTCCAGCGGCTCGGCGGGCGCATCCCGCGCGGCGTGCTGCTGGTCGGCCCGCCCGGCACCGGCAAGACGCTGCTGGCGCGCGCCATCGCTGGCGAGGCCAATGTGCCGTTCTTCACCATCTCGGGCTCCGATTTCGTCGAGATGTTCGTCGGCGTCGGTGCCAGCCGCGTGCGCGACATGTTCGAGCAGGCCAAGAAGAACGCGCCGTGCATCATCTTCATCGACGAGATCGACGCGGTCGGCCGTCATCGCGGCGCCGGCCTCGGCGGCGGCAATGACGAGCGCGAGCAGACGCTGAACCAGTTGCTGGTCGAGATGGACGGCTTCGAGGCGAACGAGGGCATCATCCTCATCGCCGCCACCAACCGGCCCGACGTTCTCGACCCGGCGCTGCTGCGCCCCGGCCGTTTCGATCGCCAGATCGTGGTGCCCAATCCGGACGTGGTCGGCCGCGAGAAGATCCTCAAGGTGCATGTGCGCAAGGTGCCGCTGGCGCCCGACGTCGATCTCAAGGTGATCGCGCGCGGCACGCCCGGCTTCTCCGGCGCCGACCTGATGAACCTGGTCAACGAGGCGGCGCTGCTGGCTGCCCGCCGCGGCAAGCGGCTGGTCACCATGGCCGAGTTCGAGGACGCCAAGGACAAGGTGATGATGGGTGCGGAGCGCCGCACTCTGGTCATGACCGAGGACGAGAAGCGGCTGACCGCCTATCACGAGGCGGGGCACGCCGTCGTCGCGCTGCATGTGCCGGCGACCGATCCGGTGCACAAGGCGACGATCATTCCGCGCGGCCGCGCCATGGGCATGGTCATGCAGTTGCCCGAGCGCGACAAGCTGTCGATGAGCCTCGAGCAGATGACCTCGCGTCTGGCCATCATGATGGGCGGCCGCGTCGCCGAGGAAATGATCTTCGGCAAGGAGAAGGTGACCTCGGGTGCGTCGTCGGACATCGAGCAGGCAACCCGCCTGGCGCGCATGATGGTGACGCGCTGGGGCCTGTCGGACGAACTCGGCACCGTCTCCTATGGCGAGAACCAGGAAGAGGTGTTCCTCGGCCATTCGGTGTCGCGCCAGCAGAACGTCTCCGAGCAGACCGCGCAGAAGATCGACAGCGAGATCCGGCGCTATGTGGAGGAAGGTCTGTCCGACGCGCGCCGCATCCTGTCGGACCACTCCGACGAACTGGAGACGCTGGCGCAGGGCCTGCTCGAATACGAGACGCTCTCCGGCGACGAGATCCGCAATCTGCTCGCCGGCAAGCCGCCGGTGCGCGAGACGCAGGATGAGGCGGCCTCGACCAAGGGGTCGGCGGTGCCGGTCACCAAGAGCAAGCCCAAGGGCTCGCCCGGCGAGCCGGAAGGCGGCATGGCGCCTCAGCCGCAGGGCTGACCCGAACAGACACCGTATTTTCAGGGAAACGGCCGCGCTCTGCGGCCGTTTTCTTTTTGGCGCGGCGGCGCCTTAACATCTTCCGTTTCATTGCAGCAGAAGGGCACGGTTCAAGTGCTTTTCAAGCAACAGCCGGCGCCGTTTACTTTTCATTAAGGTAAAGAAACGTGGTTAAGCAACGTGGTTTACGGCACCTTAAGAATTATCGTGGACAATTCCTTTCCATGGGCGGCCGTGCGGGCCGTCAGGGGCCTGTAGAGGAAAGGAAACCGTCATGGGTCGCTACCGTCTTTCTGCGCTTGTCGGCGCTGCGTTCCTGCTGCCGCTGTCGGCAGGCGCGTGGGCGGCCGATCTTCCCGAGATCCCGCCGCCCTATCAGCCGCCTCCGATCGAGGTCGGTCACAACTGGTATCTGCGCGGTGATATTGGCCTCGCCGGCCAGCACTTCGACGGGCTCGAACATCCGAGCTTCTCCAATCCGGCCTTCTTCGAGTTTCTCGACAAGGGCAACTTCGACGCGGTTCCGACCTTCCAGGTCGGCATCGGCTACAGGCACAGCGATCACATCCGCTTCGACCTGACGGGCGAATATCGCGGCAAGTCGGCGTTCAGCGCGCTCGACCGCTACGATACGACCGACAACCCGCCCGATTTCGACGCCGGTGTTGCCACCGACTGGGGCATCAACCACTACACCGCCAAGAAGGACGAGTGGCTGTTCCTGGTGAACGGCTATTACGACTTCAATGCGATTCACGGCATCACGCCGTATGTCGGCGCGGGCATCGGCACGTCGTACAACACGATCTACGATTTCGTCGACAACAACACCATCCAGGGCGGTGGCGGCTACGCCGCGACGGCCGGCAAGTGGAACTTCGCCTGGGCGCTGCATGCCGGCGCGTCGATGCAGGTCAACGAGAACCTGGCTCTCGATGTCGGGTACACCTTCGTCAGCCTCGGCGACGCACAGACGGGTCCGCTGACCAACTTCAACGGTGCCTCCGTCAGCGCGCCAATGACCTTCAAGAATATCTACTCGCACGACCTGAAGGTCGGCCTGCGCTACGCCTTCGGCATGCCGAACTACGGCCCGGCCGTCGTCAAGTACTGACACGTCTCCTCCGGGGCGCTTGTAAGGCACCGTCCGCCAGTCTGGCGGGCGGTGTCTTGCTTTTTGGTCCCCGCCTGCGCGGGAACCATGTTGTTTCGTTCGCTCGCCGTCGCGGCGTCCTGTTCCGTTTGCCGCACGTCTTCACGATTGACTCTCTCGGCGACCGAGCGTATCTCGCGCGGCGGGACACCCCTCCCCAACGAGGGGCTTCTATCTGAGAGGGTAGACTGATGACTGTACCTGCCACGCCCGGCGTCCGGCCGGCCAATCCCAACTTTTCCTCTGGTCCTTGCGCCAAGCGACCCGGCTGGTCGCTGGAAGGTCTGCGCGATGCCGCGCTCGGTCGCTCGCACCGGGCCAAGATCGGCAAGACCAAACTCAAGCAGGCCATAGACCTCACCCGCGAGGTGCTCGGCGTGCCGGCGGATTACCGCATCGGCATCGTTCCGGCTTCGGATACCGGCGCCGTCGAAATGGCGCTGTGGTCGCTGCTCGGCGCCCGCCCGGTCGATGTGCTGGCGTGGGAATCCTTCGGCCTCGGCTGGGTGACCGACGTGGTCAAGCAGCTCAAGCTGAAGGACGCGCGCACCATCAAGGCCGATTACGGCAAGCTGCCCGATTTGACCCAGGTCGATTTCGATCACGACGTCGTCTTCGCCTGGAACGGCACCACCTCGGGCGTGCGCGTGCCGAACGGCGACTGGATCGCCGCCGACCGCAAGGGCCTGACCATCTGCGACGCGACCTCGGCCGCCTTCGCCCAGGATCTCGCCTTCGACAAGCTCGATGTCGTCACCTTCTCCTGGCAGAAGGCGCTCGGCGGCGAGGCGGCGCATGGCGTCATCATCCTTTCCCCGCGCGCCGTCGAGCGGCTGGAGACCTACACGCCGGCCTGGCCGCTGCCCAAGATCTTCCGCATGACCAAGGGCGGCAAGCTGATCGAGGGCATCTTCGTCGGCGAGACCATCAACACGCCGTCGATGCTGTGCGTCGAGGACTATCTCGACACGCTCGCCTGGGCAGGGCGCGAAGGCGGCCTCAAGGGCCTCATGGGCCGCGCCGATGCGAACTTCAAGGTGCTGGCCGACTGGGCGGCGAAGACGCCGTGGATCGATTTCTTCGCCGAGGATCCGGCGACCCGCTCGAACACCTCGGTGACGCTCAAGATCGTCGATCCCGACGTCATCAAGCGCGAGCCGGAGGCCCAGATTGCCTTCCTCAAGGCGGTCATCGACCGTCTCGAAAAGGAAGGTGTCGCCTACGACATCAAGCATCATCGCGATGCCCCGCCGCATTTCCGCATCTGGGCGGGCGCCACGATCGAGGCGTCGGATCTGGAGGTCCTGACCCAATGGCTCGACTGGGCCTTTGCGGTCGAAAAGGCGTCGCTCAAGGAAGCGGCGTAACCAACCCGTGCAGGGTGGGTTAGGCGCGTGAGCGCCCGTAACCCACCAATCAACCGGTGGGTTACGCGCTTCCAGCGCTAACCCACCCTACGCACTCACCCATTCGATTGATCCGCGTCAGCGCCGCCGACGTCCGGGCGCGCCGCGACAGAAAGGCACCAAAAATGACCGCTCGCGTTCTCGTTTCCGACAAGCTTTCCAAGGCCGCCGTGCAGATCTTCAAGGTGCGCGGCGTCGATGTCGATTACCTGCCCGATCTCGGCAAGGACAAGGAGAAGCTGCTCGCAGCCATCGGCGACTACGATGGGCTGGCCATCCGCTCGGCCACCAAGGTCACCGAAAAGATTCTCGGCGCTGCCAGGAAGCTGCGCGTCATCGGCCGCGCCGGCATCGGCGTCGACAATGTCGACGTGCCGGTCGCCACCCAGCGCGGCATCATCGTGATGAACACGCCCTTCGGCAATTCCATCACCACGGCCGAGCACGCCATCGCCATGATGTTCGCGGTCGCCCGGCAGATTCCCGCCGCCGATGTCTCCACCCAGGCCGGCAAGTGGGAGAAGAACCGCTTCATGGGCACCGAGATCACCGCCAAGACGCTCGGCGTCATCGGTTGCGGCAATATCGGCTCGATCGTGGCGGATCGCGCCATCGGGCTGAAGATGCGCGTCATCGCCTTCGACCCGTATCTGTCCGAGGAGCGCGCCGTGCAGCTCGGCGTCGAGAAGGTCGATCTCGACGAGCTTTTCGAGCGCGCCGACTTCATCACCCTGCACACGCCGCTCACCGACATGACCAGGAACATCATCGACGCGGCGGCGATCGCCAAGATGAGGGACGGCGTGCGCATCATCAATTGCGCCCGCGGCGGCCTGATCGTCGAGGAGGACCTCGCCGAGGCGATCAAGACCGGCAAGGTCGCCGGCGCCGGCATCGACGTCTTCGTCAAGGAGCCGGCGGATGCCAGTCCGCTCTTCGGCCTCGCCAACGTGGTGTGCACGCCCCATCTCGGCGCGGCCACGTCGGAAGCGCAGGAGAACGTCGCCGTCCAGGTGGCCGAGCAGATGTCCGACTATCTGGTCAACGGCGCCGTCTCCAACGCGCTCAACATGCCGTCGATCACGGCGGAGGAGGCGCCGCGGCTGATTCCCTTCGTCAAGCTGGCGGAGAACATCGGCTCATTCGCCGGGCAGCTCACCGAGACCACCATCCTCGGCGCCACGATCGAATATGCCGGCGATGTCGCCGACATGAACACCAAGGCGCTGAGCGCGGCGCTGCTCGCCGGCCTGCTCAGGCCGATGCTGAACGAGGTCAACATGGTCAACGCGCCGATCGTTGCGCGCGATCGCGGCATGGAGATCAACGAGGTGCGCCAGACCCAGCGCGGCGCCTACGAGACCTATATCCGCCTGAGCGTGCGGACCGAGCGGCAGGAGCGCGCCGTCGCCGGCACGGTCTTCAACGACGGCAAGCCGCGCTTCATCCAGATCAAGAACATCAACATGGAGGCGAGCTTCGGCCCGCACATGCTCTACGTCACCAACAAGGACAAGCCCGGCTTCATCGGTCGGCTCGGCACGCTGCTCGGCAACGAGAAGGTCAACATCGCCAACTTCAATCTCGGCCGCGCGGCGGAGGGCGGCGAGGCGATCTCGCTGGTCGAGGTCGACGGCGACCTCAACGACGCCGTGCTCGACAAGGTGCGCGCGCTCGACGGCGTCGTCCAGGCCAAGCGGCTGGTGTTCTAGAACGGATCGGCGCCCGACCGGGTAGGGTGGGTTAGGCGCGAGAGCGCCGTAACCCACCATCGGATTGCGCTGCCTGGTCCAGGTGGCAATGATCTCCAATCATTCCAAAGGCGTCATGGCCGGGCTTGTCCCGGCCATCCACGGAGACGATAGTGCGTCATCCTTCGCGCCTATGTGTACTTCATGACCTCGAAGGACGAGGCTGGCTCCCCGTGGCCCTGTAGGGTGGGTTGGGCGGCGAAGCGCCGGCTCGCAGCTACGCCCTCTTCCGCGCCCCGCGCTGCGCTATCGCGATGCCCGCGATGATCAGGGCATAGCCGATGCCGTGGTAGAGCTGCGGGTGTTCGCCGAGGAAGACGATGGCGATGGCCGAGCCGAAGACCGGGATCAGGTGAAAGAACGGACCGGTGCGGTTGGCGCCGATCAGCTCGACGCCGCGGTTGAAGAAGATATAGGCGACGAGCGAGGGGAAGATCACCACATAGACAAGCACGGCGAAGGCCGCGAACGTCGGATCGACGCGACGGCCGGCGACGAATTCGGCCACCGTCACCGGCGCCAGCATGAGCGCGCCGGCGATGAAGGTGAAGGCGAGGAACGACAGGAAGTGGATCGCGGGCCGCCGGCGCAGCAGCGCGGCGTAGAGCGCGTAGCTCGCCATGGCGACCAGGAACCAGACGTCGCCGGGATTGATCTTGAGATGCGCCAGCGTCGCCGGGTCGCCGTGGACGACGATGGTCAGCACGCCGCAGGACGAAATCAGGATGCCGACCAACTGGGCAAGCGTCAGCCGGTCGCGGAACAGGATCAGCGACCACAGGCCGATCATCAGCGGCGCCGAGGATTGCATCAGCGAGCCGTTGAGGGCGGTGGTGAACTCCAGACCGTGATAGGCGAGCGTGTTGTAGACGGTGATGCCGGTGAAGGAGAGCACCAGCATGATGCCGAAGTGGCGGCGGATCGTCGGCCAGTCGTGCTTGAGGTGCTGCCAGGCGAAGGGCAGGGCGATCAGCCCGGCGCCGACCCAGCGGATCTCGGCCAGCGCCGCCGGCGGAACCGTGCCGGCGATGAAACGCCCGAGCACGATGTTGATCGCCCAGAACAGCGAGGTCAGCGACAAGAGCAGATAGGGCCGGTCGAGCAGGGTGCGGCTGGCGCGCGGCGGTGTGGTCACGGGTGAGCCTGGGACGAGGATCGCGGGAATTGCGGCCGCTGGAGCCAGGAGAGCGGGCGCGGCCGCTCAACGTCTTAGCCGAGGCGCCTGGCGCCGACAACGCCGAGACCGGCCAGATGCGGCGCCGCGACCCGGCGATTTCGCCTCGCATGGCCTCGGCGCAGGGGCTATAGTCCGCCGCCATGGCCGCCCCGGCATGTCACCGGGGCGATTCTTTGCCGGTATCGGCGGGAATTTTGAGGAAATCGGGTAGAAAATGGCGAATGTGGTGGTCGTCGGCGCTCAATGGGGCGACGAGGGCAAAGGCAAGATCGTGGACTGGCTTTCCGAGCGCGCCGATATCGTCGTGCGCTTCCAGGGGGGCCACAATGCAGGGCACACACTGGTTATCGATGGCGTCAGCTACAAGCTGAGCCTGCTGCCCTCCGGGGTGGTCCGCCCGGGCAAGCTGTCGGTCATCGGCAACGGCGTGGTGGTCGATCCGTGGGCCTTCGTCGCGGAAGTCGACAAGCTCAAGGCGCAGGGCGTCGCGGTGACGCCCGACAACCTGCTGATTGCCGAGAACGCTTCGCTGATCCTGCCGCTCCACCGCGAGCTCGACGTCACCCGCGAGACCGCCAACGCCACCCAGGCGATCGGCACCACCAAGCGCGGCATCGGCCCGGCCTATGAGGACAAGGTCGGGCGCCGCGCCATCCGCGTGGTCGATCTCGCCGATCCGGCGAGCCTGCCGGGCAAGGTCGAGCGGCTGCTGGCGCATCACAACGCGCTCAGGCGCGGCAACGGCGCCGAGGAGATCGACGGGGCCGCCCTGCTGGCGGCGCTCAAGGAGATAGCGCCGAAGATCCTGCCTTTCGTCGGCTCCTCATGGCGGCGGCTCGACGCGGCGCGCCGCGCCGGCAAGCGCATCCTGTTCGAGGGCGCCCAGGGCGTGCTGCTCGATATCGACCACGGCACCTATCCCTACGTCACCTCGTCCAACATCGTGGCGGCCCAGGCGGCGACCGGCTCCGGCCTCGGCACGCATGCCCGCGACTATGTGCTCGGCATCACCAAGGCCTACACGACGCGCGTCGGCGAGGGGCCGTTCCCGACCGAGGACAAGGGCGAGATGGGCGAGCGGCTGGGCAGCGTCGGCAAGGAATTCGGCACCGTGACCGGGCGCAAGCGGCGCTGCGGCTGGTTCGATGCGGCGCTCGTCCGCCAGGTGGTGCGCATATCGGGCATCGACGGCATCGCGCTGACCAAGCTCGACGTTCTGGACGGTTTGGAATCGATAAAGATATCAGTCGGTTATCGTCTCGGCGGACGGTCGCTTGACTATTTCCCGGTGGCCCAGCAGGAACAGGCGGCGGTTGAACCGGTCTACGAGACCATGGAAGGTTGGCAGGACTCGACGGCGGGCGCCCGGACATGGAATGATTTACCGGCCCAGGCGGTCAAATACGTTCGGCATGTCGAGGAGTTAATTGGCGTTCCTGTGGCCTTACTTTCGACAAGTCCCGAGCGTGACGATACGATCCTCGTGCATGATCCTTTTCAAGGCTAAGGCGAATCGACAAGAGGTCGGCAGAGCGAAGAAATGGCCGAATATTATGCTGTACTGAGCCGGGCGGTTGCTACTCTCGAGGTCAATACGCCCGATACGCGCCGCGCCGTCTATGACAAGGCGCGCAATGCGCTCATCGCTCAGCTGAAGGCGATCGTTCCGCCGCTGCCGACTTCGGAGATTTCGCGCCAGCGCCTCGAGCTGGAAGAGGCCATCCGACGGGCCGAGCGCGAGGCCGCCAACGGCGCCGCGGCGGCGCCACAGCGGGCGCCGAGACGGCCAAGTCCGGCGGCAGGCCCCGCGCCGCAACCGCCACCGCCGGAGGCCGCGTCATTCGAGCAGCCACCGCCACCGCCGCCGCCGCCGCCCATGGCGGAGGGCATGCCCGAGCCGCAGCCGGGCGGGTCGCCACAGGAAGTCTTCCGGCGGGCGATCCGCGAAGCCGAGGGACGCGCCGACATCATTCCGCCGCCGCGGGAAAGGGCGCCGGTGCGCGAGGAGGCCTTTGGCGGCATGGAGGCGGACTATCAGCTCGCCGGCCGCTCGCGCCGCGCCCGCCCGCCGGAGGAGCCGCCGCCCTATTCGCCGCCCGACTACCATGTGCCGCGGCGACCGGGGCCGGAGCCCGAGCCGGGACTGGCGCCCGACTACTCGTGGGACAGGGAGGCGCCGCAATCCGAATCGGCGATGCCGCGCCGGGCGCCGTCTCCCGAGCTGGACGACGACGACAGGTCGGTGCGCATCAGGGATGGCCGGCGCAGGGGCGGCCGCGATCGCGATCGCGATCTCGACAGCGATTTTGAGGAGAGGGGCGTTGGCCGTCCGTCGCGGCTGCCGACCATTCTCCTGCTGGTGCTGATCGTCGCCCTGATCGGCGGTCTGGCGGCGCTTGCCTGGTCGCAGCGCAGCGAGCTTTCCAAGCTTCTGGCCGCGTTCGAAAGCGGTTCGACGGACGGCACCGAGCAGGCCGCGGCGCCGCCGCCGCCACCCGCGGTGCCGGCAGACGATGCGGCGGCGGGCAAGAACGCCGACCGGCTGCTCGACGGCAGCAACGCCATCGCGACGACGCCCGACGTGCGCGTGGTCGGCGAGACCGGCGACGCCGGCATGGCGGCCGACAGTGCCGCGCCCGCCGATCTTGCGACGGCGGAGCAACCGCAGCAGCCCGCGGCGCAAGGCGGCGATGTGGCGCTGGTGGCGCAGAAGGCGGTTCTCTACGAAGAGCCGGTCGACAGCAGCAAGGCCGCCAGTGGCGTCACCCAGATCAATGCCGCGGTGACCTGGAGCTACGTCGGCGACGGTGCCAACGGCCCGGAGGTGGTCGCCAATCTCGACGTGCCGCAACGCGGTCTCAGGGTGAAGCTCACCATCCACAAGAACAGCGACAAGACGCTGCCGGCGAGCCATCTGGTCGAGGTGGTGGTCACGACGAGCGCCGCCTTCCCGGGCAAGGGCATCTCCGCTATCCCGCGCCTGGTGCTGAAACCCTCGGAAGACGCCCGCGGCCAGCCGCTGATCGGTGCCACGGCAAAGGTCCAGGACGGTCTCTTCTGGATCGCCCTGTCGGCGCTCGAAGCCGACGTGCAGAGCAACCTGGCGCTGCTCAGGGAGCGCGGCTGGATCGACCTGCCGCTGATCTACGACACCGGCCAGCGTGCCATCCTCACCTTCGAGAAGGGCACGCCCGGCGACCGCGCGCTGGCGCAGGCGATGACCGCCTGGGCCGGCGGGTAGCAGCCATACCGAAAAAGGCTTGCTGCCGGGCGGCAAGCCTGCAATTCTCGCAGCCGTTCCGAGGGGTGCTCGTTTTCGAGCTGAGATGGCCTTTGCGCCGAACCCTTCGAACCTGATCCGGGTCATGCCGGCGAAGGGACGGGAACTTTTCTCCGCCTGAGATCTTCGCCACTGCCCCCGGATCGTTCGGGAGCGAGCGGTTGATGGCGTCGCGCAACAGGTCCGGCGGGGGAATTCGGCGATGACGGCGCTGAGGGCGCTTGGCGTCGCCGTCGCCCTGCTGGTCATCTGGCAGGCGGTCGTCACCATCTTTCAGCCGCCGTCCTTTCTGCTGCCCGGCCCGGCGCGGGTCTTCGCGGCGCTCGCCGATCATCCCAATCTGTGGCGGGTGCACGCGGTGACGACGCTGACCGAGACGGTGATCGGCCTCGTCTCGGGTGCCGTGCTCGGCGCGGCATTGGCGCTCGCCATGAGCTTCCTGCCGCTCACCCGCCCGTTGCTGCTGCCGGTGATGGTGGTCAGCCAGGCGATCCCGGTCTTCGCCATCGCGCCGTTGCTGGCGCTGTGGTTCGGCTTCGGCGTCGCCTCCAAGATCGTCATGGCGACCATCGCCATCTTCTTCCCCGTCGCCTCCGCCTTCGCCGACGGGCTGACGCGCGCCGATCCCAACCTCATCGACCTGGCGCGGCTTTATCGCGCCCGCCGCTGGCAGGTGGTGACGCTCATTCGCCTGCCGGGGGCGATCCCGGCTCTGGTCACCGGGCTCCGGCTGGCCGCCGTCTATGCGCCGATCGGCGCCTTGATCGGCGAATGGGTGGGGGCCTCCTCCGGCCTCGGCTACGCCATGCTGTTCGCCAATGCGCGCGCGCAGACCGACGTGATGTTCGCCGCGCTGATCCTGCTCATCGCCATGTCGGTGATCCTGCGCGGGATCGTCGACCTCCTGACCGCCAACCTCACGCCGTGGGCGGCCGAATCCCACTGAAGGACCCTGGAACCCATGAAAATGTTGAATCGCCTGTTGGGCTTGGCTGCGCTTCTTGTTCTTATGAATCCACTTCAAGTGCAGGCGGCGGACAAGCTGACGGTGCTGCTCGACTGGTTCGTCAACGCCGACCACGCGCCGCTGGTCATCGCCAAGGAGGGCGGCTACTTCGCCCGCCACGGCCTCGACGTCGATCTGGTCGCGCCGGCCGATCCGAGCGCGCCGCCGCGTCTGGTGGCGGCCGGCAAGGCCGATATCGCGGTGACCTACCAGCCGGACCTGATGCTGCAGCTCAAGGAAGGGCTGCCGCTGCTGCGCCTCGGCACGCTGATCGAAACCCCGCTCAACTGCCTGATCGTGCTCAAGGACGGCCCGGTGAAGACGCTCGCCGACCTCAAGGGCAAGAAGATCGGCTATTCGGTTGCCGGCCTGCAGGCCGCCTATCTCGGCGCCTATTTCAAATCCGCCGGGCTGACCGCCGACGACGTGACCCTGGTCAACGTCAACTTCAACCTGGTTACCGCGCTGATGTCGGGCCAGGTCGATGCGGCCATCGACGGCTACCGCAATGTCGAGCTGATCCAGCTCGGCCTGCAGGGCATGCCGGGGATCGGCTTCTATCCGGAAGAGCACGGCGTGCCGCCCTATGACGAGCTGGTATACGCCACCAGCACCAAACTGAAGAACGATCCGCGCCTCGGCCGCTTCCTGGCGGCGGTGGAGGAGGCGACCATCTTCATCACCAATCATCCGGACGAGGCGCTCGCCATGTTCCTCAAGGCGCATACCGACCTCGACGACGAGCTCAACCGCAAGTCCTTCTTCGCCACGCTGCCGCGCTTCGCCAAGCGGCCGGCGGCGCTCGACCCGACGCGCTATCAGCGCTTCGCCGCCTTCATGAAGGAGAACGGCCTCATCGACACGGTGCCGCCGGTGTCGGACTACGCCATCGTGCCGAAATAGGAGGATGCGCTGCGACCGGGACATGGGTGCCCGGCTCGGCGCCGGGCACTACAGGCATTTGTGCCGGGCCCGTGCCAAACCCACCATCGTCATTCCGGCGAAGGCCGGAATCCAGGATGGAATCGCCATGAGAGGGACAGGGTGAGGGGTACTGGCAAGGCCGTGCCCACGCCCCTCACCCGGACCGCTGCGCGGTCCACCCTCTCCCGCAGGGGGAGAGGGTTTGGCGCCCTGCCAAATGCGATTGCTCTCCCCTCAAGGGGGAGGTTCACCGAGCAAGCCGCACCGCCCCGAAAATAAATCTATCCCCCCACCCCTGACCCCATGAGAGGATGCGTTGTCCGCTCCCGAAAAGGGGTCCCGTGTCGACCGGAACTTCATGGGGGGAGCGGAGCGGTGCCCCCGCTCGGGAGAGGTTTCCGACCTTTCCCCATCGGGGCGTTCCCGGCGGGACCGTCGGCACTACGACCGGCCGCCCTCAGGGCTTGAACCCGGCGCAAATGCCGGGCGAAGCGCTCGCCGGGAGACGGAAGAAAATCGCCGCGGCGGGCGCTCGAGCGAGCGCCCCCAGTTTTCGCGGAGTAACCGCACGGCATTCGCCGGGCGCCCGCCACCCCTCGTGACGAGGGGAACGTTCTTTGAAAGGTCAAAACCCGGTGCGAAATCGCGCGCGGGAATGAGAGGGTGTGCCCGTTCCTCGTCATGGCCGGGCTCGTCCCGGCCATCCACGTCTTTCTCCGTGGCAATGCCGCAAGGCGTGGATCACCGGGACAAGCCCGGTGATTGACGCGAGGGGACGTGCGATCCCACCTCCGACGCCAGGGATGGCCGGGTGCCCCGTCGGCGACAGGCGCTTGATGCCGTTCGACCTAAGCCCCGGCGGCAGCGATCTCGGCGCGCGGCGCGTCGAGTTCCTTGGCGCCCTTCTTCACCGCCTTCTGCACCTTCTCGAAGGCGCGCACCTCGATCTGGCGGACGCGCTCGCGGCTGACGCCGAACTCGCTCGACAGCTCCTCCAGCGTGATCGGGTCTTCGGCCAGGCGGCGCGCCTCGAAGATGCGCCGCTCGCGGTCGTTGAGCACCTCCATGGCGTTGCGCAGCAACTGCCGGCGGTTGTCGAGTTCCTCGCTCTCGGCCAGCCGCTCCTCCTGGCTCGGCGCCTCGTCGACCAGCCAGTCCTGCCATTCGCCGCCGGTCTCGCCGTCGGCGCGCAGCGGCGCATTGAGCGAGGCGTCGCCGCCGAGCCGGCGGTTCATCGACACCACGTCGTCCTCGGTGACGCCGAGCTTGGTGGCGATCTGCTCGACCTGTTCGGGGTTGAGGTCGCCGTCGTCGAGGGCCTGGATCTGGCCCTTGACCTTGCGCAGGTTGAAGAACAGCCGCTTCTGGTTGGCCGTGGTGCCCATCTTCACCAGGCTCCACGAGCGCAGGATGTATTCCTGGATGGCGGCGCGGATCCACCACATGGCGTAGGTCGCCAGGCGGAATCCCTTCTCCGGCTCGAAGCGGCGCACGGCCTGCATGAGGCCGACATTGCCCTCGGAGATCACTTCGCCGATGGGCAGGCCATAACCGCGATAGCCCATGGCGATCTTGGCGACGAGCCGAAGGTGGCTGGTCACCAGCTGATGGGCCGCTTCGCGGTCGCCATGCTCCTTGTAGCGCTTGGCGAGCATGTACTCCTCGTCAGGCGCGAGCATGGGGAACTTGCGGATTTCGGAAAGGTAGTGCGAGAGGCCGGATTCGCCGGCGGCAATCGCGGGCAGTGCGGTACGGGCCATGTGCAATGCGCCCCTTTCGTTTTTCCTGGATCCCCGGCCAATTCCGGCGAATCCATCCGGTCGTCCGTGAAGCGGCACGTCCGGTTGCTAATATATAGGAGGGATTTTGGCGGAATCACGCCGATCTGGCAGCAATCGCGATCAAATATCATTCACAAGGACTTAAGGGCCGCAACCAAGGCCGCCATGTCGTCCGGAGGCGCGCTTTCGAAGCGCATTTCCTCGCCCGTGACCGGGTGCGCGAAGCCCAGGAGAAAGGCATGCAGCGCCTGACGGGGGAAGGCGGAAACCAGCCCCTTTGCCGGCTCGTCGAGCAGCGCCACCTTGGTGGCGAAGCCGGATGCATAGGTGCGGTCGCCGATGACCGGATGGCCGATCGCCGCCATGTGGACGCGGATCTGGTGGGTGCGGCCGGTCTCGAGCGTACACTCGACGAGGGTGGCGACCGGCCGCTCGCCGGGGCCGAAGCGGTCCCGCACCGCATAGTGGGTGACGGCATGGCGGCCGCCGGCGCGCTTCACTTCGATCTTCTCGCGATTGCGGGTGGAGCGGGCAAGCGCCAGATCGACGGTGCCTTGCGGCCGGTCGGGCGCGCCCCAGAGAAGCGCCAGATAGGCGCGCTCGAGCGGGCCGGAGCGGCCGTGGTCGGCGAACTGGGCGGCAAGTCCCTTGTGCGCCCGGTCGGTCTTGGCGACCACCATCAGGCCGGAGGTGTCCTTGTCGAGACGGTGGACGATGCCCGGCCGGGCGACGCCGCCGATGCCAGACAGGCTGGTGCCGCAATGGGCGATGAGGGCGTTGACCAGCGTGCCGCCGTGATGGCCGGCGGCGGGATGGACGACCAGCCCCGCCGGCTTGTCGATGACGATGAGGTCGTCGTCCTCATGGACGATGGCAAGCGGGATATCCTCGCCGACCGGTTCGGCGGGCTCCGGCGGGGGCAGGTCGATCGCGATCCGCTCGCCCGGTTTGACCGGCCTTTTCGGCTCCACTATCGTCCGCCCGCCGATCGCCACATGGCCCTCGACGATAAGCTTCTTGGCGCGGTTGCGGCCGAGATCGTCGATCGCGCCAGCCAGCCAGGCGTCGAGCCGCGTGCCGCCGGCGTCCTCGGCGACGGTCCGTTCAACTTGGCCGACAGGCCCTTTCGACACCATGACCAGTTCACCTTTCGACAACGACGAGAAACCGCTCGACCCGGCCATGCTGCGCGTCCAGGCGAAAATGCGCCGGCTGATGCTGATCGCCGGCCTGACGCTGGGGCTCGGTCTCCTCGTGGTCTTCGGGGCGATCCTCTACAAGATCGCCCTTGCCGGAGACAAGGCGCCGCTGCCGGCCGCCTGGCAGCCGGGCGACGCCATCCCGGCGCTGAGCGCCGCCGATATGGGGCTGCCGGCCGGCGCCAGGCTGGTTTCGACCGCCTCCGACGGGCGGCGGCTGATCCTCACCTATGAAGCGCCGGGCGGCGGCCATGCGCTGGTCTTTATCGACCTGGCGAGCCTGAAAGTCACCGGCCGGCTCGACCTCGCGGCGCAGTGAGATCGCCTTGCAAGGGCAGGGTGGCCCGGCTATATCGTGGCGTCCGCGCCCAAAAGACGGGCGCGCCGCGGCTCCCTTCGTCTAGCGGTCCAGGACGTCGCCCTCTCACGGCGAAAACAGGGGTTCGAGTCCCCTAGGGAGCGCCAACAAAATCAATCACTTGGTAATTTGTCGCCACGGTCTATCAAATAACCGTCAAATATCCATCCGCGTACAGTGGTGGATGGCCGTGGAAATACGAGCGCAATTCGGGGAGGAGCTTCGATCAAAGCAGCGGCGAGAGACCGGCTAGATGCCCTGTGGCTCGGTCGCTTGCTCCTAGGAGGACTCAGTAATTGCCGAAGCGCCAGCCAAAGGTTCGCATGGCTTCATTTGGCAAGATCGAGCCAATCGCGTTGTCGCCGGTCGAATGGCGCGTGTTCGAGAGAGAGTACGGCCACAAGCTGCCCATCGAAGTTCGCAAGCAACTCCAAGATGAAACTCTGGAGTATGTGGCCGGTGCCCTCTTTGAAAGGGAGGCAGCGCCGGCTAGGGCAGCGACCGAGGAGATCAACAAAATTCAGCGAGCCGCGGAACGTCTGCTTCGGCATTTGACGCCCTCGCAAGCGCTAGACGGCGCCCACTATGCCAAGAACCTGCTGCTCAATTACCTTGACGACGACCAACTCGGTCACATGCCTGACAAGAATCCGCTCACGGAGTTCACTCAAGTTCTGACCTCCTGTGTTGATGCTTGCGATAGCGCGAGAAACGAGTTGCAAGACCCAGACTACTGTGTTCACAAAGGTGAGGCATGGGCGCGCTGGATCCGGCGGCTAACCGAAATCCTCGTTGAGCATCACCTTCCGACCAAGGTCTCCAAGGCAGAAGTCGAGTCTGACAAAGGCTCGCGGTTTGTGCGCCTCATCGCTTGTCTGCAAGGGCGGATGCCGCGGACGTGTCAGGAGCACTGTACGTCTCGCGTAGCTTTGGCCAAGGCGATTTCGACAGCACAACGACAACAACGATCATAGGTCGTCTGTATTCCACCAGCATCAAGGTGATCCCAAAAAACGGGACGTAAACGCGGAATTTTCTAAACCGCAAACGTCCCGTTTCTGGACCGCCACATCTGTAATCTGCTCCCGATTCTCCTGAGCACCGTGTGGACGCTCATGGACGGGAGCAAGAAATTGGCATTGGCGTATTCCATACAACAAGTGACCGAAGAATCTGCTTTTGGCCGGTCAAAAATCTACGAGGAGATCGCCGCTGGCCGCCTCATCGCCCGCAAGTGCGGACGACGCACCATCATCATGGCGGATGATCTGAGGGCATGGCTGGAGAGCCTGCCCAAGGTTCCGCCGGCCCAAGATTCAGAGGGCGCGACATGAGGATCGACTTCCGCCAGATCAACTCACGCGCCCTTGCAGTCCTGCCGGATATCCTACGTCGCTGGCTGCCGGATGGCCGTCGGCTCGGTGGCGAGTGGGTCGCGCGCAATCCGCGCCGAATCGACCTCCATCTTGGCAGTTTCCGGATCAACCTTGGCTCGGGCAAGTGGGCCGATTTTGCGACCGGCGACCGTGGCGGGGACGTTATTAGCTTAGCGGCATACCTCGGCGGTTGTAGCCAGACTGAAGCGGCGCGGCGACTTGCCAAGATGCGGGGGCTGAGCTGATGGCCGCCCAGACGATGTTCGCCCCGCTTTCGGTCGAAGAGCTAGAAGTCGCCGCGGAAGCGAAGCCCGCCGCGTCCTCTACCAAGAGGCCGATCATCCCAGTTCCCGACGATGCACCGCCATGCGAATTTTGTCACCCGAGGTACGGTGCACCAACCGGCGCGTGGGCCTACCATCAGGCTGACGGAGCCCTCGTTGGTTATGCCGCGCGCTTCGATTTCACGACGGACGGCAAGCCCCACAAGGTGGTCCAGCCCATCACCTACTGCGCGGTGAGCGATGGCAAGCGTGAGTACTGCGCTTGGCGGTTCCGGGGCGGACCGGAACCCCGGCCGCTCTACCGCCTGCGCGAACTTCTCGCGGAACCTAGCAAGCCTGTGATCATCAGCGAAGGCGAGAAGAAAGCCGACCGCGCGGTCAAGATGTTTCCGGACTGTGTGGCGACGACCACGATAGGTGGTGCAAAGGCCCCACGGAAGACCGACTTCGCGCCCCTCGCCGGACGGCAGGTGATCATCTGGCCGGACAACGACGATCCCGGGCGGGAATACGCCGCCGAGGTAGCCATGCTTGTGCTCGCCACTGGAGCGGCTTCGGCGGCAATCGTTCAGGTCCCGGAATCATTTCCCGTCAAATGGGACTTGGCTGATCCTCCGCCTGAAGGGGCTACCGAGCATGACCTGCGCCGGCTGCTCGACGAGGCCGTTTCTTACAAGGCGCCGCCGTTGGACACCAAGGAAAAGTCGGTACATGAGCCTTCCGGCTACGCCATGGCAGGTCGTGGGCTGGTCTGGAGCGATCCAGCCGACGGTGACAAGCCGGAGCTTCTTCTCGCCGGAAAATTCGAGGTGGTGGCCGAAACGCGTGACGGCGACGGCACATCGTGGGGAGTTCTTCTTCAGTGGAAGGATCACGATAGGCGTCAGCACGAGTATGCCCTTCCAAGGGCGGCCCTTGCAGGCGATGGGGTCGATGCTCGCAAGGTTCTGCTCGACGGCGGTCTCTACGTCGCGCCCGGCCGGAAGCCACGCGATCTGCTCACGGCATATCTGGCGTCGGTACGCTCGCCGAACCGTGCGCGGGCGACCGACCGCATTGGATGGCATGGGGAGGAGTTTATCCTGCCGAGCGCGAGTTTCGGGTGTACGTCCGGCGACAGGATTATCCTTCAGGGGACGGGTGCGGTTGAGCATGACTTCAAGGGGCGCGGGACTCTCGACGAGTGGAACGATCAGGTTGCTCTCTACGCGAGCGGCAACAGCCGTCTGGTCTTTGCCATCTCGGCGGCCTTCGGTGCACCGCTGGTCGAACTAGTCTCTGGCGAGAGTGGCGGCTTCCACTTCCGGGGTCCTTCATCAACAGGCAAGACTACATTGCTGCGGGTCGCGGGCTCGGTGTGGGGAGGTGGTAAGCCCGGAGGCCACGTCCAGTCGTGGCGGGCCACGGCCAACGGACTTGAGGGTGTCGCCCTCGGCCATTGCGACACGTTACTTTGTCTCGATGAACTGTCCCAGTTCAATGCCCGCGACGCCGGTGAGGTCGCCTACATGCTGGCTAATGGATCGGGTAAGTGGCGAGCGCCCGCGATGGCGCGGCCAGACCGGCGGCAAGGTGGCGGGTTCTGTTCCTGTCATCCGGAGAACTGGGCTTGGCTGACAAGGTGGCTGAGGATGGTCGCGGTCGTCGGCCGACGGCGGGCCAGCAGGTGCGGATTGTCGATGTCCCGGCTGATGCGGGCGCGGGTCTTGGCATCTTCGAGGAGTTCACGGCTTCCCTTCTGCGGAGGCGCTTGCTCGGCACCTGAAGACGGCGTCTGAGACACTCTTTGGGACGGCCGCTCCCGCATTCTTGGAACGCATCGTGGCGGAGATCGACAACGTCAAGCGGGCAGTCGGCCAGCACACGCAGAACTCATCGCAGAACACGTTCCGAAGGGAGCGGACGGACAAGTCGAGCGCGTGGCCCAGCGCTTCGCCCTCGTTGCAGCGGCAGGCGAGATTTCGACGGCGTACAGTATCCTGCCGTGGCGGGAGGGCGAGGCTACCACCGCGGCCGCGCGTTGTTTCGGGGACTGGCTTGCGGCACGCGGCGGCATCAAGGCAAGCGAAATCCGCGACGCGATAGAGCGGGTGCGTGCCTTTGTCAGCGCCAATGGCTTGTCCCGTTTCCTTGCAGCGTGGGAGGACGATGGGCACAAGAACGGGAGCGTCAACGCGGACAGCAGGCAGCCGCCGCCGATTCGCGATCTTGCAGGTTTCCGGAAGCGCTCAGGCGACGGCTGGGACTGCTACGTCACGCCGAGCGCATGGCGCGGTGAGGCGTGCCAGGGCTTCGATGCCAAGGCAACTGCGGCGGCCCTCGTCGAACGGGGGTTTTTGTACCGCCCGAGAACGGGCCGCACCGGGCGACATTCATGTCAGTACCCGGCTACGGCAAGATGCGGCTGTATCACCTGTCGGCTCGCCTCTTGGAGGGCGACCAGAATGATTGATCTCTCAGCAGCGCTCGCACGGGCTTTCGACAAGCATCTCGAAATACGTGGCAACAGTGGTTACCGTGGCAACCAGACCGCAGAACTCAGCGAACCCGTCATTCCTGACCACGAAGGTTTGGTCGCCACCGCAAATCGGCCGATGGCAACGGTGGCAACTGGCACGCCTGCTCGGCGTCGAGCCGCTCCGCCGGTTGCCACGATAGCCACTGATCGAAAAGTAGTGGCTACCGGAGCCGCCGCTCGCAGAATGGCGGAAGGCCGCGCACTTGGAAGGCCGGTATCCACGGTAGCCACAGTTGCCACTGGACCCGAGCACGAGGCGCATGACTTCGCCGACGGAGTTCCCACCCCGGACACAGAGTTCGCAACCGCGCTGTGGGGCCCGGTCGCGCGCCGGAACGCCGTGCCAAGCTCCCGCCTTGCGGGGACGCAAGCGCTGCCGACTCCATGGAGGCTGGAGCACCGGCGCACCCCGCGGCTCGCGCAACGGCAACCACACAGACGGCGATTGGACCACCGAGGCAATCGAGGAACGCCGATGGCTCCACGCGCTACAACAACTGGCCAAATCGGAGCCGACGCTGTGACCAAGGCCATGACCAACGCATCCGCGCGATCGGCTGAAGGCCGTGTCCCTCCAGTTCAGGTGAGACTACAGCGGGTTAATGCATCGATCTCGCGCGTATACCCGCCTGATGGCCAGAACGAGGTATGGTGGCAGCGCCTCAAGGCCGCCCTCGGAAGCTGCTCGTCAGCGTTCGTCAACGCAGCACTGATCCAGCTTCAGCAGGCGGCCCGATTGCCGACATCAAGCATTTCTGAAACTGCGGTCAACGCCGCCCTCGCCATGATCTGAGGCCGCCGCACCGCGAAACGAAATTGAAGGCGCACTCGCCATTCAGATGGCATGCTGCCACGCGTCCGCCATGGCGGTACTCGCTCGGCTCGCTGGCGCGGTCGGGCCAGAACGGCGCGTTGCCAGCCTGGCGACCGCGGCGGCCCGGCTGATGAGGGCCTACACTGCCCAGGTCGAAGCTCTTCGCAGATTGCGGCATGGGGGCGACCAAAACATCCGCGTTGAACACGTCCAC
>CAVSRC010000008.1:0-309726 GCA_963730325.1 uncultured Alphaproteobacteria bacterium
CTTCCCTCAAACAGAATACGGAAAGGCCGCCCTCGGGCGGCCTTTTCTTTTCTCAAGCCGCGCGGCCGTCAGGCCCTGGCACGGGTCGATTCGACCGCGGCGGGCAGGTCGTCGATGCAGCGCTCGAACATCTCGCCGGCGGCGTGCAGCCGGCGCGCCAGCAGCCGCATCAAGGTCCGCGCGAAATCCTCGTCGTCGCGCACCAGCACGTCGAACAGATCGCGGTCGATCGGCAGCACCTCGACGTCGCCGACGGCAACCGCGGTATCGAGGTGCGGCGTGTCGGTGATCAGGCTTGCCTCGCCGAAGATCTCGCCGGGGCCGATGGTCTCGACCGGCCGGCCTTTCTGGCTGAGCTCGACGCCGCCGCGCTTGACGATATAGGCGCAGCTTCCTTCGTCGCCGCGCTCGTGGATGGTGACGCCGTCGACGAAGATGAGGGCCGCGCTGCCGCTGGAGGCGATGACGTCAACGTCGAAGATAGTTCCGTTCATTTGGGGGCTCTCCCGATCCGTCCGGCGGCGGGATAGTCGACCCCGGGGATTTAAGAAACGGCGTAGGCCACCATTCAAATTGCTCCGATCGGGCGCGGGACCTCGTCAGCCAGCTTCGGCGGGCGCTTCGCGTTCGATTGGCGACAACGGCTTGTCGCGAAGCGTGGCCTCGAAAGCGCGCAGGCGCTTGTAGATCGACATCAGTTCGACAATCGTCGACCAGGAATTAACCAGATACTGGAAGGACGATTCCACCCGGCCGAAGGCGCGCAGGATCTGCTGCATGACGCCGAGCGTGAAGCCGGCGGCGACGATGGTGGGCGCCAGCGCGATATAGGGAACCATGACACCGGCCTGAAGATAGCCGTAGCGCGCAATGTTGAAATACAAATAGTTGAGATAAATGCGGAAATAGTTTCGGCGCACATTCGCGAACAGATCCAGCAGCGTCGGCGGCTGAGCCCGCTCGACACTGTCCTCGCCAAGCACAAGCTCCTTGCGATAGGCCGCCTCGACACGCTGATTGCGGAACTGGAGCCCGGGCAGTCGAATGCCGGCAAGGGCGAGTAGCCCGGTGCCGAAAATCGCCCACAGGATGGCGACGATGACCAGAGCCTGGGGCACGGCGCCGATGATCGGCAGTTCCTTCACGAAGGTCGACAGACCCCACAGGATCGGCAGGAAGGCGATCAGCGTCATCACCGAATCGACGAGGCTGACGCCGAGCGCCTCCACGGTGGAGGCAAAGCGCATGGTGTCTTCCTGAACGCGCTGGGAGGCGCCTTCGATTGTCCTCAGCTTCTGCCAGTTGTCGACGTAATAGTCGTTCATCGCCGTGCGCCAGCGGAAGATGTAGTGGCTGACCAGGAAGGCGTTGAAGACGGCGACGAAGATATAGATCATCGCGATCGTCAGGAACGTCACCAGCTGGCTGAAATATTCTTCGCTGGTGACGGCGTTCGCCGCGCCCAGCGATTTCTGGATGAGGTCGTAGAACGAGCCGAACCAGTTATTGATGAGGACGTCGAGCTGGACCTGGAACCAGACGATGAACAGGATCACCGACGAGGCGACGATCGACCAGCGGAACCAGCGGTGGGGCGATATCTGGCGCCAGGCCAGGGCGAAGATGGCACCGCAGACGAACATGTACTGGTAGAGCCAGCCATCGACCGCGATGTTCTGGGCGGCGGCGAAGGCAGTGCGCGCGGTATCGTCACCGCCGGGCGCCAGCGGTGGCGGATAGTGAACGCCGAGGATCCAGCCAAGACTGAGATGCTGCCCGAGATCCCGCGCGAACAGGTACCAGACGGCCATGCAGAAGGCGGTCCACAGGACCGCCGAGATGAACAGCAGTCGGGGCTTGGGGAAGAACGAGGCGAACATACGGGCGGTTCCTTCGCGGGCGGCCGGACGACGGCCCCTGGTTCAAGCGGGAATCACGATCGCCCGCGCAGGATGGAGAACGCGGAACGTGGGCGCAATCGCGATGTGAGCGAGGAAGATGGCCCGCAAACGGCGCTTGCCAAGGGCTGGCCGCGCCGGTCGCCGAGGCGGCTCAGGCGGTCTTGCGGCCTGCGCCGCGGATGGGCAGGCCGGTTTCGGCGGGGGTACGGGTGTCGGCGGCACGCAGCCGCAGGGCAAGAATCTGCATCACCTTGATGGCGAAATCCGGCACCTCGCGGACGAGGCGCACGAAGGTCGGCCGGTCGATGGCCACCAGTTCGGTGGCCTTGCTGGCAACCGCCGAGGCGCTGCGCGGGGCGCCGTCGATGAGCGCCATCTCGCCGAACAACCCGCCGGGCCCGACGACCTCCAGGGCATGGCCGGCGCCGCGGATCTCGACCTCGCCCGACCTGACCAGATAAGCATACTCGCCGCGATCGCCCTTGACGAAGATGACCCCGCCATCGGTGAAGGCGACGGTCCGCGGCTGGGTACCGATGGTCAGATCGACATCGAATTGCGGCGTGTTCATTGTCTCCTCCAGCGCTGGGGCGGGCAGCGGATCACTGCCACGGCGATGCCTAACGAAAGCTGCCGCCGGCGGGCCGATCTTGCCGCACGGTTAACCGGCAGCGACCAAGGCTGTTAAAGGCCTTGGCAACCTTGCCGCTCCCCCGGCGATGGGATAGGAACCGCGCGCTATGGCAAGCAAAGACGCGAAACCGAAAGCCCGCCTGCCGCGCGGGCTGGTTGATCGTTCGGCGGCGGATATCCGCGCCACCGAACGCATGATGGCGCGCATCCGGCGCGTCTATGAACGCTACGGCTTCGAGCCGGTCGAGACCCCGCTGATCGAATACTCCGATGCGCTCGGCAAGTTTCTGCCCGATCAGGACCGGCCGAACGAGGGGGTGTTCTCCTTCCTCGACGACGACGAGCAGTGGCTGTCGCTGCGCTACGACCTGACGGCGCCGCTCGCCCGCTTCGTTGCCGAGAATTACGAGCGCCTGCCCAAACCCTATCGCAGCTACCGGGCGGGCTGGGTGTTCCGCAACGAGAAGCCGGGACCGGGCCGCTTCCGCCAGTTCATGCAGTTCGACGCCGACACGGTCGGCGCCGCCTCCGTCGCCGCCGATGCGGAGATGTGCATGATGGCCGCCGACACGCTGGAAGAGCTGGGGATTCCGCGCGGCCAGTACGTCATCCGCGTCAACAACCGCAAGGTGCTCGACGGCGTCATGGAGGAGATCGGCGTCGCCGACGAGCAGCAGAGGCTGGCGGTGCTGCGCGCCATCGACAAGCTCGACCGTCTCGGCATCGAGGGCGTGCGCGAATTGCTGGGGCCGGGCCGGCGCGACGAAAGCGGCGATTTCACCAAGGGCGCCGGGCTCGACCCGCGCCAGGTGGCGACCGCTCTGAAGACGCTGGAGGCACACGAATCCGGCCGTCCCGCACCGGGGCAGACCAGGATCGGCGAGGAAGGCGCCGCCGAGCTCGACAAGATCGCCGAACAGGTCGCCGCCGCCGGCTACGGCACCGACCGCATCCGCATCGACGCATCGGTGGTGCGCGGCCTCGAATACTACACCGGGCCGGTCTACGAGGCGGAGCTCCTGTTCGAGACGGTCAACGAACGGGGCGAGCCCGCCCGCTTCGGTTCGGTCGGCGGCGGCGGACGCTATGACGGGCTGGTTGGCCGCTTCACTGCCGAGCCGATCCCGGCAACCGGCTTTTCCATCGGCGTGTCGCGCCTGCAATCGGCGCTGTCGGCGCTGGCCAAGGGCGAGACGGAGGAGACCGACGGACCGGTCGTGGTGCTGGTGCTCGAGCGCGAGCGCATGGCCGAATACCAGCAGATGGTCGCCGAACTGCGCCGCGCCGATATCGCCGCCGAACTTTATCTCGGCGCCGCCGGCATGAGGGCGCAGATGAAATATGCCGACCGGCGCAATGCGCCGCTTGCCATCATCCAGGGGGGCGACGAAAAGGCGCGCGGCGTGGTGCAGATCAAGGATCTGGCGCTCGGCAAGAAGCTCTCGGAGGGAATCGAGGACAACGCCCAGTGGCGCGAGGAGCGGCCCGGCCAGGAGGAAGTGGCGATCGGCGGCCTGGTGGAGGCAGTCAACCGCCTGCTCGGCCGCGGCGAGCGGCGCCCCTGAGCCGATGACGGCACCCTATGACAAGCTGCGCCGGCTCTTCTCGGAGGCGGGATACGCCTTCGTTGAGCCGCCGGTGGTCCACCCGGCAAGCGTCTTTGTCGAGCTTCTCGGCGAGGATCTGCGCCGGCGCCTCTATCTGACCAATGCCGCCGACGGCACCGAACTGGCGCTGAGGCCCGACTACACCATCCCCGTCTGCCTGCATCACCTCGCCACCGGCGCCGCCAAGCGCAAGGCGGACTACGCCTATCTCGGGCCCGTGTTTCGCCACCGCCAGGACGAGCCTGGCGAATTCCTCCAGGCCGGCATCGAATCGCTCGGCCGCTGGGACCGGGTCGCGGCGGATGCCGATGCGCTCAAGCTTGCCCTCGATGCCCTCGCTGTGCTCGGCGTCAAGAAGACCGCCGTGCGCATCGGCGATTCGGCGATCTTCGGCGCGGTGCTCGATGCGCTCGATCTCAGTGCGCCATGGAAGCGGCGCCTGGCGCGCAATTTCGGCAATCGCGAGCGCATCGCGGCCCTCATCGCCCGCGCCAATGGCGGCGCTGCCGGCGCTTCTGCGCCCGACCGGCGGCAACGCGCCAGCGCCCGCCGCCGCGCGGCAGAGGCGCTGGAGGAAGCCGGCCTTGCCACAATAGACGGGCGCACGGCGGACGAGATCGCCGACCGCATGATCGAGAAGGCGGTGATCGCCGCCGGCATCGGCAGCCGCCCGGCCAAGGTGCTGGCGCGCTATCTGGCAATCGCCGGCCCGCCGACGCGGGCGCTTGCCGCCATGCGGACGCTGGCGCGCAAGGAAGGCCTTGCCATCGACAAGCCGCTCGATCGTTTCGCGGCCCAGGCAGAGGCGCTCGCCAGCCGCGGCGTCGATCTCAAGCGCCTCACCTTCGCCGCCAATTTCGGCCGGCGGCTCGACTACTACACCGGCTTCGTCTTCGAGGTTCACGACGCGGCACGGCCGGGCAACGGACAGATCGTCGGCGGCGGCCGCTACGACCGCATGATGACGCTGATCTCCGGGGCCACGGTGCCGGCGGTCGGCTTCTCCATCTGGCTCGACCGCATCGGAGGGACCCCATGAGCGCGCCGCTGGTGGTCGCGGTCCCCTCCAAGGGCCGGCTTCAGGATGCGACGCTCGACGCCTTCGCCGGGGCGGGCCTGGCGCTGACGCGCTCCGGCGCGGCACGGCGCTATCGCGGCCGCATTGCCGGCATGGCCGGGGCCGAGGTCGCCTATCTGTCGGCGCCCGAGATCGCCCGCGAGATCGGTGCCGGCGCCGTCCATCTCGGCGTCACCGGCCGCGACCAGGTGGAGGAGACGGTTCCCGACTGGCAGAGCCGCGCGGCCTTCGTGGCGCCGCTCGGCTTCGGCGCGTGCGACGTCGTGGTCGCGGTGCCGGAAGCCTGGATCGACGTCGAATCCATGGCCGACCTCGACGACGTGGCGGCCGATTTCCGCCCGCGCCACGGTCGCCGGCTGACGGTCGCCACCAAATACATCAACCTCACCCGCCGCTTCTTCGCCAGTCACGGCATTGCCGACTACCGCATCGTCGAAAGCCTGGGCGCCACCGAGGGCGCACCGGCCTCCGGCGCGGCCGACCTCATCGTCGACATCACCACCACCGGCACGACGCTCAAGGCCAACGGCCTGAAGATCCTCTCCGACGGGGTGATTCTGAAATCGGAGGCGAATCTCGTCGCCAGCCTCGCCGCGCCGTGGGACACCGCACGGCGCAAGGTCTTTGCCGGCCTCATCCGGCAATTCGGCGTGAAGGGCCGCGCCGCGGACAGCCTGGTCAAGAAGCTGCCCTAATTTAGCCATGCTATCGCATGAGCCATGCGCCCTATGCAGTGGTGCGTTGCAACAAACCCCCTGCCTCCAATTTCTACAGCGCCTATCTTGCAGGCAGAGATTGGAAGGAGAACACCGATGACCAAGTTCAGCCGCTTCACCGAGCGCTTCTTGATGGCCCGCTACAGCCATGCGCTGAGCCACCTGAGCGACCGCCAGCTGGCCGACATCGGCCTCACCCGTGAGACCATTCCGACGCGCGCTCGGGAGCTGGCGCGTCAGCGCTAAGGCTCGCGACAGCGCGACCGCAAGGAGACGAACGATCATGAGTTTCGCAGCCACATACCGCCAGGCAGCGACGCGGCTGGGCAACCGCCATCTGGCCGATGTCGGCCGTGCCCGCGAGATCGTCTACCGCCGCCCATGCGAGGCGACGCGGGCGCGCTAGCCGGCGCAAGGCACGGAATTCAGAAAGGGCGGCGCAGAGCCGCCCTTTTCGCATAGGGCCCGCCGATCAGCCGGAGGACGGCGTCGGCCGATGCGCTGGCCTCCTTGCCGGAGGTGTCGATGACGGGCAGGCCGGCGTCCCGGGCCTCGGCCCTCAGAAATGCCGCCCAGGGGCTCAAGCCATCATAGGCGCGGTCCGCGTCCACGCGCGGGGCGATACGTTCTGCGCGTGTCGCCTCATCGCAATCGATCAGCATCAGTCGGTAATCGGCGATCCCGGCCCGTTCCGCGGCGTCCTTGATGAAGGCGATGCGCATCTGTCCCTCGAGCAGAACATCGGCATCCTGGCGGCGCGCCGCCAGCGTCTCCAGCCACTCCACCGTCTTGGCGTGTTGCCAGCTCTCCGGCGAATCATAGTCGGCGATCATCTCGGCTACCGGCGGCACGCCGATGTCGTCGAAATGCATGACCCAGATGGCCGGTTCCTTCTCCAGAATCTCCTGCGCGACAATCGTCTTGCCGCTGCCCGAGGCGCCGGTGAGGATGACGACCTGTCCGTTCATGGGCCGGGGCGGAGAAGGGCCTTGCGTTCCCGCTCCACCTCCTTGTGGCACCAGCAGCCGGGGTGATGGTCGTTGATCAGCCCCATGGCCTGCATGAAGGCATAGACGGTCGTCGGCCCGACGAAGCGCCAGCCGCGTTTCTTGAGATCCTTCGACAGCGCGATCGATTCGATCGTCTGCGACAGCGGCACGAAGGACTCCCGGTCTTCCGGTTTCACCCACGCCGGCTCCGGCTCGTAGCCCCAGAAATAGGCGGCCAGCGACCCCTTCTCGCGCGCCAGCTCGACGGCGCGACCGGCATTGTTGATGGTCGCTTCGATCTTGCCGCGATGGCGGATGATGCCGGCATCGGCGAGCAGGCGCTCGACGTCCTTGTCCTTGAAGCGGGCGACCTTGTGAAAGTCGAAGCCGGCAAAGGCCCTGCGGAAGTTCTCGCGCTTCCTGAGGATGGTCAGCCAGGACAGGCCGGACTGGAAGCCCTCCAGGCAGATCTTCTCGAACAGGCGGACGTCGTCGGTAACCGGCCGTCCCCATTCGCGGTCGTGATAGGCCATGTAATCCGGCGCGCCGGCGCCCCAGGCGCAGCGCCGCTTGCCGTCCGCGCCCCTCACCAACCCAGTTTCGTCAGCCACTTGGCGTCTCCGGCGTAACCGTTCGTTCACCATAGTCGAACCTGGCGACACTTGGTTTACCATTTGCTCGTCGGCGCCCACTACCGTCCGTCACGGAAGCGGCCCAACGAAAAATCATCGGCGTCAGCAGGTCCGTTTCGCGCCCCAGGGGCAACCGCTTGTCGCGCAAATAGTATCGAGTACGCCGATGTTCAGCCGTTTCTTTCCCTCGATCGCGCTTGCCGCGTTCGCTTTCGGCATTGTCCACAGCGGACAGGCCGCCGCGCAACCCGTTACCTTCACCGACGGTCCGCTGCTGTTGCAGATGATGGCGCCGAACCGCCTCGGCGTTGCCAGACCGGCGCCGCAGCCGGCCGCCTTCTCCTCGGCGATCGCCGCGCCGCGCCGTCAGCAGCCGACCACCGACAGGCGCTACGGCCGGTCCATCGACCCGGCCTTCCTGCCGCGCGAGGTCGCCTACCAGACCAGCCGGGCCAAAGGCACCATCATCATCGATACCGAAGCGCGCTACCTTTATCTGATCCTCGGCGACGGCAGGGCCATGCGCTACGGCGTCGGCGTCGGCCGGCCGGGCTTCGAATGGGCGGGCGTCCACAAGATCACGCACAAGGCCAAGTGGCCGGACTGGACGCCGCCGGAGGAGATGCGCCAGCGCGTGCCGAACCTGCCGGTGCGCATGGCCGGTGGCGTCGACAATCCGCTGGGTGCGCGGGCGCTCTATCTCGGCTCCACGCTTTATCGCATCCACGGGTCCAACCAGCCGTGGACCATCGGCCACGCGGTGTCTTCCGGCTGCATCCGCATGCGTAACCAGGACGTCGTCGACCTCTACGACCGCGTGAAGGTCGGCACCAGGGTCATCGTCCAATAGGACGGGGAGCGGCCGGAATCCTGGCCGTTGGGGAGAGGCCGTCCGCTTTTCGTCCGGCGGACGGCCCTCGCCTCACCAGGTCGTGACCATCAGGACGGTTGCCCAAACTCACGCGAATTCGCTATCGTTATCGTTCCAAGACGTGTGCGGCGGCTGGAACGGTGGTGCCACAGCCATATCCAGGGGGGTCCAGATGTTCGGCAAGAAGGTGATTTTGGCAGCGGTTCTCGGCATTGTGCTGGGCAGCGCCGGCGCGGCCTATGCCGACGAAAATCCGATCGACGCCCTGTTCAACGGCCTCGGCGAGATCTTCTCGGGCGATGGCGGGCCGGCGCTCTATCCAGAACAGGTGTCGCGCTATCGCCAGGTGCCGGGCCAGTACAGGCGCACGATCGTCGGCTACAACACCGACGAGAGGCCGGGCACGATCGTCATCGATCCGCGCTGGCATTTCCTCTACTACGTGCTCGGCAACGGGCAGGCGATTCGCTACGGCATCGGCGTCGGGCGCACCGGCTTCGGCTGGCACGGCACCGTGCGCGTCGGCCGCAAGGCCAAGTGGCCCGGCTGGACGCCGCCCAAGGAAATGATCATCCGCGAGGCTCAGCGGGGCCACACGCTGCCCAAATACATGAAGGGCGGCCCCGCCAATCCGCTTGGCGCGCGCGCGCTCTATCTCTACAGCAAGGGCGGCGACACCGGCTATCGCATACACGGCACCAGCGAGCCGTGGACGATCGGCCTCAACGTCTCGTCCGGCTGCATTCGCCTCGTCAACGACGACGTCGTCGACCTCTTCAATCGCGCCAAGGTGGGCGCCAAGGTCATCGTGCTCTAGCGCCGCTATTTCCTGACCGCCTAGCGGCAAATGCGGGCGCCCCTTGCGGGGCGCCCTTTCTTTTTGGGCCGGCGACATCCATGATGGCCGGCACTCTCCCCAGTGCTTTCTCCGGTCCGCCCGTGTCGACGCTGCGATGAACGACGCCCCGTCCCCTGCTCACCCGCCGGCGCTCGACAAGGCTGCCGTCCGCCAGATCATCCTCGGCATCCTGCTGGCCATGCTGCTGGCGGCGCTCGACCAGACGATCGTGGCGACGGCGCTGCCGACCATCGGCTCGGAACTGAACGACCTGGAACACCTGCAATGGGTGGTGACGGCCTATCTGCTTTCGGCGACGGCGGTAACACCGCTTTACGGCAAGCTCGCCGACATCCACGGCCGCCGCCGGATGCTGCTCATCGCCATCGTGACGTTCGTTTTCGGTTCGCTCTTGTGCGCGCTGGCGCCGTCCATGATCGTGCTCATCGCCGCCCGCTTCATCCAGGGGCTCGGCGGCGGCGGGCTGATCGCGCTCGCCCAGACCATCGTCGCCGACGTGGTCTCGCCGCGCGAGCGCATGCGCTACCAGGCCTATTTCGCGTCCGTGTTCGTCACCTCGTCCGTCGTCGGCCCGGTCATCGGCGGCTTCTTCGCCCAGAACCTGCACTGGTCGCTGATCTTCTGGATCAACCTGCCGCTCGGTGCCGCGGCGCTGGCGATGACCTACGGCGTGCTCAAGCGCCTGCCGCGCCACGAGCGACCGCACAAGCTCGACGTTGTCGGCGCGCTGCTGATGGCCTTCGCCGCGACCACCCTGCTGCTGGCGCTGTCGTGGGGCGGCAGCACCTATCCGTGGACCTCGCCGCAGGTGATCGGCCTGATCGTCGCGACGGTCGTGGCGTGGGTGCTGTTCGCGACGCGGCTGTTGACCGCGGCCGAGCCCTTCGTACCGCTTGCCGTCATGTTCAATCCCGTCGTCGGCACCGGCACGGCGGCCAACTTCTTCGTGGTCGGCACAATGGTCGGCCTGACCATCTTCGTGCCGATCTATTTCGAGGCAGTGGTCGGGCTGACGGCGAGCCAGTCGGGCCTGGCGCTGATCGCACTGATGGGCGGCACGGTCACCGGAGCCCAGATCGCCGGGCGCATCATGGCGTGGTCGGAGCACTACAAGCGCGGGCCGGCCGGCGGGCTGGTGGTGGCGGTGATCGGCGCGGCGCTGCTTGCCTGGCGCGCCGGCGCGCTGCCGCTGTGGCAGATCGAGGTGCTGCTCGCCGTCACCGGCATGGGCATGGGCACCATCTTCCCGGTGACCACGGTGTCGATCCAGAACGCGGTCGAACCGCACCAGCTTGGCACCGCAACGGCGACCTTCAACTTCTTCCGCTCGCTGGGCAGCGCCATCCTGGTCGCCGTCTTCGGCGCCATCTTCCTGAGCGGGCTCGGCGTCAGCGGCCAGTCGATCGGCTCGCTCGAGAAGCTGGTTGCCATCGCCGCCAAGAACGGCACGCCGATCGGGCCGGTCTTCACCATGATCTTCGGCGCCGCCGCGATCACGCTGACGGTCGGCCTCATCTGCTTCCTGGCGATGGAAGAGAAGCCGCTCAAGGGCCGCGCGGGGATTTAGCCCCGCGCACCCTTATGCTCACACGATCAGGCGATAGGCGGGCAGCGTCAGGAAGGCGGTGAGCGTCTCGGCGGTCGACAGGTGGCGGAAGAGCTCAATCGCCTCCGGGAAACGGCCGGCGGCATAGTTCTCGGCGCCGATTTCGCCTTTCACCCGCTCCATCTCCTCGCCGAGAAGCCTCTCGAAGAGTTCGGCCGTCACCTTCTGGCCGTCTTCCAGCGCCGCATTGAAATGCATCTGCTGCCAGATCTGCGAGCGGCTGATCTCGGCGGTGGCGGCATCCTCCATGAGATTGTAGAGCGGCACCGCGCCGCGGCCCCTCAGCCACGCCTCGATATATTGCACGCCGACGCGGATGTTCAGCCGCACGCCGTCCTCGGTGCGCGTGCCTTCGTGGACCTCAAGCAGCTCCTTCTGGCCGATCTTCACGTCCTTCCGCAGTTTGCCGAGCTGGTTGGGCTCAGGCATCACCCGGTCGAACACCTCCATCGCCACCGGCACCAGATCCGGATGGGCGACCCAGGTGCCGTCATGGCCGGCCTTGGCCTCGCGTTCCTTGTCGGCGCGCACCTTGTCGAAGGCGATGCGGTTGATCTCCTGGTTGCGCCGGTCGGGAATCTGCGCCGCCATGCCGCCCATGGCGAAGGCGCCGCGGCGGTGGCAGGTCTTGATGAGCAATTCCGAATAGGCCTTGAGGAAGGCCCGGCCCATATCCACCTGGCCGCGGTCGGGCAGCAGGTATTCCGGCTTGTTCCTGAGCGTCTTGATGAAGGAGAAGATGTAGTCCCAGCGGCCGCAATTGAGGCCGGCCATGTGGCCGCGCAACTCGTAGATGATCTCGTCCATCTCGAAGGCGGCCGGCAGCGTCTCGATCAGGACCGTCGCCTTGACGGTGCCGACAGGGACGCCAAGCGTCTGCTCGGCATGGGTGAAGACCTCGTTCCACAGGCGCGCCTCAAGATAGCTCTCCAGCTTGGGCAGATAGAAATAGGGGCCGGTGCCGCGCGCGATGAGCGTCTTCACATTGGTGAAGAAATAGAGGCCGAAATCGAACAGGCCGCCGGAGATCGACTGGCCGTCGACGACCAGATGGTCCTCCGGCAGGTGCCAGCCGCGCGGGCGCACGAGCAGCACCGCCGGGTTGGTGGAGAGCCGGTATTCCTTGCCGCTCGTCGGGTCGGTGAAATTGATCCGGTCGGCCCAGCGGTCCTTGAGGTTGATCTGCCCCTCGATCTGGTTGGCCCAGGTCGGCGCATTGGCGTCCTCGAAATCGGCCATGAAGACCTTGGCGCCGGAGTTGAGCGCATTGATGACCATCTTGCGGTCGGTCGGCCCGGTGATCTCGACCCGCCGGTCCTGCAGGTCGGCGGGAATCGGGGCGACCGTCCAGTCGCCGTCGCGCACGTGCTGGGTCTCGGGCAGGAAATCCGGCAGCGCGCCGGCGTCGAGGCGGGCCTGGCGCTCGTCACGCAGCGCGAGCAGGCGTTGGCGCGAGGGGTTGAATTTGCGGTGCAGGCCGGCGAGGAAGGCGACCGCCTCGTCGCTCAGGATCTCCTCATAGCGCGGGCCCCACGCGCCCCTGATTTCAACGCCGTGCACATTGGATTTCTGTTCGACGACCGGCATTTGCTGGATTTTCTCCCCATCAGCTGCGGCCCCTTCTATGGCACAGCCTCGGGCCCGAAAGAAACCGATTGGCAGTGGTTTTCAGCAAGGGCGACCGCGCGCCTTGCAACGCTGCGACATTCTGCCCATATGTGTCGCCCGCGGCGGGAGACCCACATGGCGACAGGCAACGCTTCCAGACAGCCGGTCATCGAGATTTCCGGGCTTTCCAAGACCTATGCCTCCGGCTTCGAGGCCCTGAAGGGCATCGACCTCGAAATCCGCCGCGGCGAAATCTTCGGCCTGCTCGGCCCGAACGGCGCCGGCAAGACCACCCTCATCAGCGTCATCTGCGGCCTGTCGACGCCGACGGCCGGCACGGTCGCCGTCGCCGGCCACGACATCATCGGCGACTTCCGCGCGACGCGGGCGATGATCGGCCTGGTGCCGCAGGAGGTCACCATCGACATTTTCTCGACGGTCTGGAACACGGTCACCTTCAGCCGCGGCGTCTTCGGCAAGCGTGCCGACCCGGCGTACCTCGAGAAGGTCCTGAAGGATCTGTCGCTGTGGGACAAGAAGGACGCCAAGGTCATCACGCTGTCCGGCGGCATGAAGCGGCGCGTCATGATCGCCAAGGCGCTCGCCCACGAACCGGAAATTCTCTTCCTCGACGAGCCGTCCGCCGGCGTCGACGTCGAGCTGCGCCAGAGCATGTGGGCGACCGTGCGGGCGCTGCGCGACGCCGGCACCACCATCATCCTCACCACCCACTACATCGAGGAAGCCGAGGAGATGGCCGACCGCATCGGCGTCATCAACAAGGGCGAGATCATCGTCGTGGAGGAGACCGCCGAGCTGACCCGAAAGCTCGGCAAGAAACAGCTGACCGTGCTGCTCTCGCATCCGATCGCCTCGGTGCCCGAGGCGCTGGCCGGCTACAAGCTCGAGCTCGGTCGTGGTGGCTGCGACCTCACCTACACCTACGACACGCAAGCCGAGCACACAGGCATCACGCGCCTGCTCGCCGACCTTTCCGCGGCCGATATCCACTTCCGGGATATCCAGACGCGGCAAAGCTCGCTCGAGGATATCTTCGTCGACCTGGTCAGGAGCGACAACCTGTGAACGCCATTGCGATCTGGACGATCTACCGCTTCGAAATGATGCGGACCTTCCGTACGCTGCTTCAGTCTGTCGTGGCGCCGGTCATCACCACATCGCTCTATTTCATCGTGTTCGGCTCGGCGATCGGCTCGCGCATCAGCACGGTCGACGGCATCGACTACGGCTCGTTCATCGTGCCGGGGCTGATCATGCTGACGCTGCTGACACTGTCGATTTCCAACGCCTCGATCGGCATCTACTTCCCGAAATTCACCGGCACGGTCTACGAGATCCTTTCGGCGCCGGTCTCGTACCTGGAAATCGTCATCGCCTACGTCGGCGCGGCGGCGACCAAATCGGTGGTCCTTGGTCTGGTCATCCTCGCCACCGCCTCGTTCTTCGTGTCGATCCACATCGACCACGTGGCGGTCATGGCGCTGTTCATGGTGCTGACGGCGGTCACCTTCTGCCTGTTCGGCTTCATCATCGGGCTGTGGGCGGACGGCTTCGAGAAGCTGTCGCTGGTGCCGCTCCTGTTCGTGACACCGCTCACCTTCCTCGGCGGCACGTTCTATTCGATCAAGATGCTCCCCGATTTCTGGCAATCGGTGTCGTTGTTCAACCCGGTCGTCTATCTGGTCTCGGGCTTCCGCTGGAGCTTCTTCTCGACCGCCGACGTCAGCGTGACCCTCAGCCTCGCGATGACGCTCGTCTTCCTCGCCATCTGCCTCGCCGTCATCGCCTGGATGTTTCGCACCGGCTACCGGCTGAAGACCTAGACTAGAGCCTCAGCCCCGCCGGAGCTGGTCCGCCATAGGCCCAGTCGAGAAGCGCGACGGTGTGGACGACGGTAAGGTCGCCGGCGCTGGCGATCTGGGTGATGCAGCCGATATTGCCGGCCGCGACCAACCCCGCGCCGGTCTGCCTGATGTTGTCCACCTTGCGGTCGCGCAGGCGTTCCGAAATCTCCGGCTGGAGCATGTTGTAGGTGCCGGCCGAGCCGCAGCAGAGGTGCCCGTCCGGCACCTCACGCACGTCGAAGCCGGCGCGGGCAAGCAGCCCCTTCGGTGCGGCGGTCACCTGCTGGCCGTGCTGCAGCGAACAGGCGGCATGATAGGCGACGGCGAGCCCCTTGCCGTTCTCCGGCGTCCCGAGATCGAGGGTTTCCAGGTATTCGGTGACGTCCTTGGCGAGCGCCGACACCCGCCTGGCCTTGTCGGCATAAGCGGGGTCGTTGCGCAGCATGAAGCCATAGTCCTTGACCGTCGTGCCGCAGCCCGACGTGGTGACGATGATGGCGTCGAGGCCGCCGGCTTCGATCTCCTTCGTCCAGGCATCGATATTGCGCTTCGCCTGTTCGTGGGAATCGTGGGTGCGCCCCATGTGATGGGTGAGCGCACCGCAGCAGCCCTCCCCGGCCGCCTGCACCACTTCGACACCCTGCCGGGTGAGCAGGCGGATGGCAGCGTCGTTGATGCCCGGATCGAGCACCGACTGGGCGCAGCCGCGGAGCAGCGCCACGCGCTGCCGGCGCTCGCGCACCGCCGGAAAGATGCCGGGCCGACTTGCCGGCGAGGCCGGCGGCAGCTTCTCCGGCGCAAGCTTCAGCATCGCGGCCAGACGATTGCCGCCGGGAAGCTTCGCCATGAGCCCGGCAAAGGGCCGCGCCAGCCGCGCCGCCTGGAGCGCGGCGCGGAAGCGCGCTGGATAGGGCAGAACGAATGCCAGCAGCGACCGCATGGCGCGGTCGGCCAAGGGGCGGCGATAGGTCCGCTGAATGTGGGCGCGGGCATGGTCGACCAGATGCATGTAGTCGACGCCCGAGGGACAGGTGGTCATGCAGGCAAGGCATGACAGGCAGCGGTCGATGTGGCGGACGACCTCGACGGTCGCCGCCTTGCCGCCCTCCAGCATGTCCTTGATCAGGTAGATGCGCCCGCGCGGGCTGTCGAGTTCGTCGCCGAGGACGAGATAGGTCGGGCAGGTCGCCGTGCAGAAGCCGCAATGGACGCAGGAGCGGAGGATCTTCTCCGAACTGGCGATCTCGGGATCGGCAAGCTGGGCGAGGGTGAACGAGGTCTGCATGGCTCACACCCCCGGATAGATGCGGCCGGGATTGAGGATGCCGGCGGGGTCGAAGCTCGCTTTCAGCTTGCGGGTGAGCGCCATCAGCGGCTCGGGCAAGGGCTGGAACACATCGACGGCGTTGCGCACGTCGTCGGGCGCGCGCACCAGCGTGGCGTGGCCACCGACCGCAGCAACCGCCGCACGGACCACCTCGGCGCCGGCGTCCGGCCCGTCGCCGCCGGCGATCCACACCAGACCGCCGCCCCAATCGTAGAGCGCCCGGCAGGCGAAAGCGCGATGCAGGGTCTCGACCAGCGCCGGCGCATCGCCGGGCTTCACCGACAGGCGCCAGACCGGCGCCGTTTCCGGCGCGGCGAGCGCATCGAGATCGCGGATGGCGCGCCACAGCGCGGCCGACTGCGCTGCGTCGAGCACGGCGGCGCTGCCGAATGCTTCCATGGCGCGCATGCGCGCCGCGCGATCGGCGACCGAGGCGGCGAAGCCTTCCAGGCGCATGCAGGTGCGCCCCGGCCCCGTGGGCGATAGCGGGATGTGCGCCGCGCCGCTCACCGAGAAGGGGGTTCCGAGAGCCGCCGAGAGCGCGGCGATGGCGCCGGCGTCATCGAGGCCCTCGATCACCAGCGTCGCTTCGGTCTCCGGCGCCGGCAGGACCTTGAAGGTCACCTCGGTGAGCACGGCAAGCGTGCCGTAGGAGCCGGCGAGAAACTTGACCAGATCGTAGCCGGTGACGTTCTTCATGACGCGCCCGCCGGATTTCACCGCCTCGCCGCGGCCGGTGACCGCACGCACGCCGATGAGGCCGTCGCGGGCGGCGCCGGCCAGGATGCGGCGCGGGCCGGAGAGATTGGCGGCGGCCACGGCGCCGATGGTCGGCTCGCCGGTTGAGCCGTAGAGCCCGCGATGGTCGGGCGGCTCGAAGGTGAGGTGCTGGCCGTTTTCAGCAAGCAGCGCCTCGATCTCGGAAAGCGGCGTGCCGGCCCTGGCCGAGATCACCAGTTCGGACGGCTCGTAGAGGGTGACGCCGCGCATTTCGGCGGTGGAGAGCGCCGCGGCGGCCTGCACCGGACGGCCGAGACCGGCCCGCGTGCCGCCGCCCATGACGGCCAAAGGCGTCTGCCGGTCGGCGGCCACGGCGACGATGTCGGCGACCTCGGTCTCGTCGATCGGCAGCAGGGGTTCGCTCACGCTCTCCAGGATTCCTCTCCGGCCCCAAGCAATACCGGCCGGGGCGGTGCGAGGAAAGGCTGCCGTCGCCCTCAGCCGGCGAGCGTCGCCGCCCAGGTGCCGATGTAGTACGGCCAGATGAGGATGGCGAAGACACCCTGCCAGAAGCCAAGCTTCAGGAAGCCGATGGAGAAGAGCCAGCCGGCTATCCAGATGAGGCCGAAGCAGGAGTGCTGTTCGATGCGGACCTTCTTGTCCATGCTCGCAATGTCCCCCTGTTTGCCGCCAGCATCCGCGGCGTGCGGAGCGACGCCTTGACGCCGCTCAATTCTGGGATGCTTCCACCTCCTGCCACAAGGCTGTCAGGAGGGACCGATTACGATGCGTCGCACCAGACAGGAACGCGGGAACACGGATCCATGATCATCAAGGGAAGCTGCCACTGCAAGGCGACGCAATTCGAGGTGAGCGCGGCGCCGGAGAGCGTCACCGCCTGCACCTGCTCCTATTGCTCCAAGCGCGGGGCGCTGTGGGCCTATTACACGCCGAAGGAATTCCGCTTGACGACGGCGCGCGACCGCGTCGCCACCTATCAGTGGAACAGCTACACGGTGCATCACCATTTCTGCCCGGTGTGCGGCTGCACCACCTATTCGGAATCGCCGGACTGGTCGACCGGCAAGGCGGACTTCGACAATCCGAGGATCGGCGTCAACGCCCGCCTGTTCGACGATTTCGACCTCGCCGCGGTCGAGCACAAGGAGATCGACGGGAAGAATCTTTGGTGAGGGTCAAACCGCGGGCTTCGCCCGCTCCGGCCGCCCGTCCAGCGGAAACACCTTGGCCGGGTTCAGCAGCCAGCCGGGATCGAAGACGCTCTTCACCCGCATCTGCTGGGCAAGGTCGATCGGCCGAGAACTGCACCGTCATCAGGTCGCGCTTCTCGATGCCGACGCCATGCTCGCCGGTCAGACAGCCGCCGACCTCGACGCAGAGCTTGAGCACGTCGGCGCCGGCAGCTTCCGCCTTCTCGATGTCGCCCGGCTTGTTGGCGTCGTAGAGGATGAGCGGGTGCAGGTTGCCGTCGCCGGCATGGAAGATGTTGGAGACGGCAAGTCCGTAGCCGGCGCAGATCTCGCCGACGCGGGTGAGCACTTCCGGCAATTTGCCGGTCGGGATGACGCCGTCCATGCACAGATAGTCGGATATCTGGCCCATGGCGCCGAAGGCGGCCTTGCGCCCCTTCCAGATGGCGGCGCTCTCGGCCTCCGACTGCGACACGCGCACGACCTGCGGCTGGAAGGCCGCGGCGACCTCGGTGATGCGGGCGATCAGGTCGGCGATCTCGGCTTCAGAACCTTCGACCTCGACGATCAGCATCGCCTCGACATCGAGCGGATAGCCGGCATGGGCGAAGGCCTCGCAGGCCTTGATCGCCGGCCCGTCCATATATTCGATCGCCACCGGAACGATGCCCGAGCCGATGATGGCGGCGACGCAGCCGCCGGCGGCCTCGGCACTGGCAAAGCCCATGAGCATCGGCCGGGCACCCTCGGCGGCGCGCAGAATGCGCACCGTCACCTCGGTAACGACGCCGAGCTGGCCTTCGGAACCGACGACCAGACCGAGCAGGTCGTAGCCCGGCGCATCGAGATGGGAGCCGCCGATCTCGATCACCGTGCCGTCGATCAGCACCATCTTCAGGCCCAGCACATTGTTGGTGGTGACGCCGTATTTCAGGCAGTGGGCGCCGCCGGAATTCATGGCGACGTTGCCGGCGATGGTGCAGGCGAGCTGGCTCGACGGATCGGGCGCGTAGAAGAAGCCCTTATGGGCCACCGCATTGGAGATATTGATGTTGGTAACGCCGGCCTCGACCGTGGCCACGCGGTTGTCATAGTCGATGGCGAGGATCCGGTTCATGCGCGCCAGACCGAGGACGACCGCATCCGGCGAAGGCAGCGCGCCGCCCGACAGCGACGTGCCGGCGCCGCGGGCGACGACCTTGACGCCTTCCCGCCCAAGGAACTTCAACACGGCGGCGACTTCTCCGGTCGAGGCCGGCAACACCACCGCCAGCGGCACCGCCCGGTAGGCGGTGAGCGCGTCGGTCTCATAGGCGCGGCGCTCGTCCTCTTCTGAAATCACCGCATCGGCGCCGACGATGGCCGCAAGCCCGGCGACGATGGCCGCGCGGCGGGCGACGATCCCCTGGTCGATCTCGGGCATGGCGATGGCGGTCATCGAAGCCTCTCCTCCGGCCCCCGACCTTAGCCCAGAGCTTGGGTTCAGCCAAAACGTTGATAGGACCCGGTCCGGCCTGCTATCGACGGGCACGCGGCTCGTCGCGTCAAGGAAGAACAATGCCGGAAACACAAGGCAGCCCGCGGGTCGGCCTGTTCGTCACCTGCCTCGTCGATCTCTTTCGCCCGACCGTCGGCTTCGCCACCGTCAAACTGCTGGAAGCGGCCGGCTGCACGATCGAGGTGCCGGCGGCGCAGACCTGCTGCGGCCAGCCCGCCTTCAATTCCGGCGACCGCAAGGACACGCGCGCCATCGCCGAGCAGGTCATCGCCGCCTTCGAGGGCTACGACTACATCGTGGCGCCGTCCGGCTCCTGCGCCGGCATGCTCAAGGTCCACTATCCGACACTGTTCACCGGCGACGCCGCCTGGGAGACGCGGGCCAAGGCGTTTTCGGCGAAGGTGTTCGAGCTGACCAGCTTCCTCGTCGACGTGCGCGGCATGACCAAAGTCGATGCCGCCTTCGACGGCGCGGTGACCTATCACGATTCCTGCGCGGGCCTGCGCGAGCTCGGCGTGCGCGATCAGCCGCGCATGCTGCTCGCCTCGGTCGCCGGGCTGTCCGTGAAGGATCTGAAGGAGGCCGACAGTTGTTGCGGTTTCGGCGGCACCTTCTGCGTGAAATATCCCGACATCTCCAACGGCATCGTCGCGAAGAAGGCGGCGAATATCGTCGAGACCGGCGCCGGCACGCTGCTCGCCGGCGATCTCGGCTGCCTGATGAACATGGCCGGCAAGCTCCAGCGCCAGGGACAGCCGGTCGCCGTCCGTCACGTCGCCGAAGTGCTGGCCGGCATGACCGACACGCCGCCGATCGGCGAAGCGAAAAGCTGATGGACGCCACCTCCTCCGCCTTCAAGGAAAACGCCCGGCGGGCGCTCGCCGACCCGCAATTGCAGAAGACGCTGGGCTTCGTGCGCGGGAATTTCGTCGACAAGCGCGTGGACGCGGTCGCGGCGCTGCCCGAGTTCGAGGCGCTGCGCGAGAACGCACGCGACATCAAGAACCACACGCTCGAACATCTCGACCTCTACCTCGAAGCCTATGAGGAGAAGGTCGTCGAGTCCGGCGGGGTGGTGCATTACGCCGAGACGGCCGAAGACGCGCGCGGGATCATCCTGGACATCTGCCGCAAGGTCGGGGCCAGGACCGTCACCAAGGGCAAGACGATGATCGGCGAGGAGATCGAACTCAACGATCATCTCGAAGCCAACGGCATCGTGCCGGTGGAGACCGACCTCGGCGAATACATCATCCAGATCCGCCACGAGCCGCCGAGCCACATCATCGCGCCGGCCGTGCACCTGACCAAGGAACAGGTCGCGGCGGATTTCCGTCGCGTGCATACCGGGCTTGCGCCCGACCGCGACCTTTCCGACCCGAACACGCTGCTCGCCGAGGCGCGCAGCGTCTTGCGCAAGCGTTTTCTGGCCGCCGACGTCGGCATCACCGGGGCGAATTTCCTCATCGCCGAGACCGGCACCTCGGTCATCGTCACCAATGAAGGCAATGGCGACCTCACCCAGACCCTGCCGCGGGTCCACATCGTGCTGGCCTCGATCGACAAGATCATCCCGACGCTGAACGACGCCAGCCAGATCCTGCGGCTGCTCGCCCGCTCGGCCACCGGCCAGGACATGGCCGTCTACACCACATTCTCCACCGGCCCGCGGCGGCGGGGCGACCCCGACGGCCCCGAGGAATATCACGTCGTCATCCTCGACAATGGCCGCTCGCAGATGCTCGGCACCCAGTTCCAGGACATGCTGCGCTGCATCCGCTGCGGCGCCTGCATCAACCACTGCCCGGTCTATCAGCAGGTCGGCGGCCACGCTTATGGCTGGGTCTATCCGGGGCCGATGGGTTCGGTGTTGACGCCGACGCTGATCGGCATCGACAAGGCCGGTCACCTGCCCAACGCCTCGACCTTCTGCGGGCGCTGCGAAAGCGTCTGCCCGATGAAGATCCCGCTGCCGGGCATGATGCGCCACTGGCGCGAGCGCGAGTTCGAGCGCCATCTGTCGCCGGCGACCTGGCGCTGGGGCCTGGGCGTCTGGGCATGGTTCGCGCGCCACCCGCGCCTCTATCAGTTGGGCACGAAGCTGGCGATGCGGGCGCTCGGCAATCTCGGGAGCCCGCGCGGCCGCTTCCGCCGGCTGCCGCTTGCCGGCGGCTGGACCAAATATCGCGACCTGCCGGCGCCCGAGGGGCAGACCTTCCAGGAGATGTGGGCCGAGCGGAGGAAGCAGGCGTGAGCGGGCGCGAGGCCGTCTTCGGCAAGATCCACCGCGCGCTCGGCGTCAGCGGCGAGGAGACCAGCCGCAATGCGGCGGTGGACAACCGCCTGCGCACGCATCCGCGCGGCATCGTTCCGGCGCGCGGGGACCTGGCGCCTGCCGAAAGGTTGGCGCTGTTCGTCAAGCTGGCCGAGACGGCATCCGCCAGCGTGGCGCGTGTCGCCAATGCCGCCGACGTCCCGGCGGCGGTCGCCGATCTGCTGCGCCAGCGCAACCTGCCGGCGACGGTGCGCATGGGCGAGGACAGGCGCCTCGCGGCCATGCCCTGGGATAGGACGCAGATCGCGGTGGAGCGCGGCCCCTCCCACGGCGACGATGCGGTCTCGGTCGGCCATGCCTTCGCCGCCGTTGCCGAATCCGGGTCGCTGGTGATGACCTCCGGCGCGGACAATCCGACGACGCTCAACTTCCTGCCGGAGACGGCCATCGTCGTGCTCGACGCCGGCGACATCGCCGGCGACTACGAGACGGTGTGGGACCGCCTGCGCGCGGCGGACGGTACCGGCGGACTGCCGCGCACCGTCAACTGGATCACCGGCCCGTCGCGTTCCGGCGACATCGAGCAGATCCTGCTGCTCGGCGCCCACGGCCCGCGCAACCTGCACATCATCGTGGTGGGGTCGTAGGGTGGGTTGGCGCCGCCGGCGCTAACCCACCGGCCGAGCCTGCCTCCGATCGGTGGGTTACGGCGCTCACGCGCCTAACCCACCCTACCTGCCTTCTGCCGCTCCCGACCAGCCGTGCTGCTTGAGATAGCGCTCGAGGGCGCGGACCATGAGCGACAGGCTGACGGTCATCACCAGATAGAGGAAGGCGACGACATTGTAGGTCTGGAAGAACAGGAAGGTCGAGGCCGAATAGACCTTGCCGATCTGGGTGATGTCCTGGACGCCGAGCGAGGAGACCAGCGCCGAATCCTTGATCATGGCGACGAAGTCGTTGCCGAGCGGCGGCAGCACCGTGCGGAACGCCTGCGGGAAGACGACAAAACGGAAGGTCGCCAGCCGCGACAGCCCGAGCGCATAGGCGCCCTCGACCTGTTCGCGCGGCACCGACTCGATGCCGGCGCGGAAGATCTCCGAAAGGAAGGCCGAATAGCTGACGGTGAGCGCGAAGATCGCCCGCGCGGTCATGTCGAAGCCGCGCGTGGTGAGCGCCGGCATGAGGCCCCAGGCGATCGGCCAGGCAACAAGCCAGTTCCACGCCGCAACCAACGCCGGCGCGCCGACGAAGGCGACGTAGAAGAGCAGCACCAGCACCGGTATGCCGCGCACGATCTCGACGTAGAAAGTCGTGACTTCGCGGACGACACGCAAGCGCGAACCACGCCCGAGGGCGACCACGAGGCCGACGATCGCGGCGGCGGCATAGGCGACCACCGATACCCAGGCGGTGGTCAGGACGCCGTGGCTGAGCGCGCCGAAGATCGTGCGGTAATCGCCGTTGACGACGAACAGCCAGCAAAGCAGCAGCCCCAGAAGAACCGCCGCGAGCAACCAGAAGGGAAACTCGCGGCGCTGGCTGTTCGTGGCCCGGGTGCTCAATGGCCGATCGTGCCCACCAGCGTCATTGCTGGTTGTTGTAGTCGAAGAACCACTTCTTGTTCAGCGCGTCGAGCGTGCCGTCGTCCTTCATCGACGCGATGGCGGCGTTGACGGGCGCGACGAGGTCCGAGCCCTTCTGGAAGATGAAGCCGAACTCGTCGTGGCCGATGGGGTCGCCGGCGACCTTGAACGAATTGGGCGAGGCGCCCATGTAGCCGGCGGCCGAGGCGTTATCCATGAACACGGCGTCGACGTCGCCGGCCTTGAGCGCCTGCACCGTGGCCCCGAAGGTGTCGAACAGCTTGATGCGCGGGCTCGGATTCTTGTCGTCGCTGCCGGTCACTTCGAGGGCGGTGTAGAAGTTGGTGGTGCCCGCCTGGGCGCCGATGAGGAAATCGCCGGCGCCGAGCGACTTGGCGTCGGTGAAGCGCGTCTCGTCGGCGCGCACCAGCATGAACTGTTCCGAGACCATGTAGGGGGCGGAGAAGTCGACCTGCTTCTTGCGGTCGTCGGTGATGCTGATGCCGTCCATGCCCACGTCATAGAGGCCCTGCTGCACGCCCTGGATCATCGTGTCCCAGCTCGACAGCTTCCAGTCGACCTTCATGTTGAGCCGCTTGGCGATCTCGTTGATCGCGTCGTATTCCCAGCCGATGCCCTGCCCGGTCTTGGGGTCGGCGAAGTTGAGCGGCGCATAGGCGTTCTCGGTCACCGCGATCACCGTCCGCCCCTTGAGGTCGGGCAGCGAGGCGGCGTTGGCGTTGGCGGCGACGGTCGCGGCCAGCGCCGCGGCGAAAATGGCAAACAGCTTCATGGGACCTGCTCCTTCCGAAATCCTGGCCCGACCGTAAATCCAGCCGCCCCCGGAGGAAAGGCCGAGGAGGCCTCTTTCCGCCGCGCCGCACTGCTCTCTTACCCGATGAGCTTCACCCAGGCGCGCGCCAGCTTGAGGCCGGTGGCGTCCGCCTCGGCGCCATGGCGGGCGGCCTCGCGCCGGTGACGTTCGGTCCAGTCGGGCGTCTCGTCGGCGATCAATTCGGCGAAGTCCTCGTTCCAGCTCTCGACCAGCGTGCGGTCGGCCTCGAAATGGAACTGGATGCCGTAGACGGCGCGGCCGATGCGGAAGGCCTGGTTCTCGGTCATGGCGCTCGCGGCAAGATGGGTCGCGCCCGGCGGCAGGCTGAACGTGTCGCCGTGCCAATGGAACAGCGGCGCCCCCTCCCCCAATGCCGAGAGAACCGGATCGTCACGTCCGGCGGCCGTCGGCGTCACCTGCCGCCATCCGAATTCGAGCGGCCGGCCGAGGATGTTCTCCGCGCCGTGGCCGCGCGCCACGAGCTGGGCGCCGAGACAGATGCCGAGCACCGCCCTGTCGGCCTCGCCGAAGGCGCGGGTGAGCGCCGCCACGCGCGGCAGATAGGGGTGCTCTTCGTCGTCGACGGCGCTCTGTTCGCCGCCGAGCACGATCAGCCCATCATAGCCCCCGGGGCCGCGCGGCAGCCGGGCACCGTCCCAGACGCGGCGAAGATCGACCGCGATGCCGGCCTCGTCGAGCGCGCCGCCGACCTGGCCGAGCGTCGTCCCGAAATAGTTCTCAATGACCAGCACACGCATTGTCGCCGACCGCCTCCAGGACTTGGTAGCATGGCCGCGACGGGCGAACGAGGGGAAGACGGAGCGGGCGGATGCGACTGGGCGAAGCACGCACACCGGAGGGCATGCGCCTCTATGCCATCGGCGATGTGCATGGCTGCGACGCCATGCTGGCCGGGATGCACGAGACGATCGCCGCCGACCTCGCCGAGCGCCCGGTTGCCGACCACCGCATCGTCCATATCGGCGACTACACCGACCGTGGTGCCGATTCGGCCGGCGTCATCGCGCGCCTGGCGCAGATGACCGCCGCCGATGCCCGGGTGATCTGCCTCAAGGGCAACCATGACGCGCTGTTCGCCGATTTCCTCTCCGACCCGGCGGGGGCCGGGCCGACCTGGCTCGGGAATGGCGGCGACGCGACGCTCGCCTCCTACGGGGTGACGCCGGGCCACACGCTCTTTGGCGGCGTCGATTATCGCGGCACCTCGCGCCGGTTTGCCGAAGCGCTGCCGGCGGCGCATCGCAGCTTCATCGAGACCCTGCCGCTCACCGCCCGCTTCGGCGATTATCTCTTCGTCCACGCCGGCATCCGGCCGGGCGTGCCGCTGGAGGATCAGGACCCGGACGACCTGATCTGGATTCGCGAGGACTTCCTGTGGGACGGCAGCGACCACGGTTTCGTCGTCGTCCACGGCCATACGCCGGCCAATCCGCCGGAGGTCATGCCGAACCGCATCAATGTCGATACCGGCGCGGTCTATGGCGGCCCGCTCACCTGCCTGGCGCTGGAGGGGACGGACTACAGGTTTCTTTGACCCAAGGGAAACGGCGCGGCCGAGGCCGCGCCGATGAAAGCCGCAAGGGCTCCTTCAGGCGGTGACACCGGGTTCCGGTCGGCGCCACCGCGGGGCGTGGCTCACTGAACCACATATTTGCAGGGCCGGGCCTTGGCCACACAGACGAAGGTGCCGCCGGCGCCCGCCGTGCAGGTCTGCTTGGGATTCTTGGCGATGGCCCAGACCGACCAGGGCAGGCCGTAGGCGGCCTTGGCCTTTCCGGTCCAGTCAGCCTTGGCGCCGGCGATGGCGACGGTCTGCATCGTGCTCACCTTCGCGCCGGTGACGTTGAGCTTCTTGCATTGATAGGCGCTGGCGCCGCTGGCGAGGCTGACGAGGATCAGCGAAGCGCCGGCGACCGACGCGAGATTGCGGACGATGGACATGGACGTGTTCCTTCCGACAGGGGGTCCCGGGGGCGGGACAAGGACCGGCGAGATCGGAGACCTGCGGATCATCCGCGCGGGCTCTCTTGCCGGCGCGAATGGGATCGCAAATTGCGAGGGATGGATCGTCATCCGAACGGATGACTGGTTGTGATGGCCGTCACACGGCCGGCCGGACGTCAGGCGGCGGCGGCCTGGCGGTGGGAAGCTGTTTGGCGGTCGGGGGCCGGGGCAACGATGGGACTGGCGTAGCCGGCGACGAGCTTGACCAGATCGGCCTGACGGCTGGCGCCGGTCTTGGCGTAGAGGCGGCGGAGATGGGTGCGCACCGTCGCCTCGGAGAGACCCAGCATCGGGGCGATCTCGGCCGGCGGGCCGACTTCCAGCACGCCGACGAGGACACGCAACTCGGCGGGTGAAAGCGCGAACTGGCGGGCGACGGCCTCGATCGGGAATTCGGCATTCATCTCGGCCTTGTGGACGAAGACGGCCGCGGCGGCACCGGTCGACAGTCCGGCGCGGCGGCGCGCACCGGAGGTCAACGGCAGGACGTGGGCGACGAAGCGTTCACCGTGCCGGTCCGCCAGCGCAATGGCCGTTCCGCGCGGACCGAGAACCCGGTCGCCCGCCCCGGCCCTTTCGATCGCCCGCTTGAGCTCGCGGTGGGCATCTTCGTCCGCCGCGCCGAGGACGCCGCCGTCGGTGCGCAGCAGCAATCCCGCCCGCATCAACGCGCGGGCGCAGTCGTTCTCGCGCACCAGCTTGCCGTCGCTGCCGACCAGATAGACCGCGGCGCCGATCGCATCGACGGCATCGCCGAGCGCGTCGGCCTCGATGCGGCTCATCTTGATCACATTGCCGATGGCGACGGCACGGCGCACATGCGGCACGAGCAGGGCCATGCGCCGCTTCGACCGATCGCTCGCCGGGCTGTGCTCCTCGTCGATCACCGTGTTGAGCGTGGTGACGACGGTGCCGGAACGCTCGACCAGGGACCAGACATTGTCGCCCTGGCCCTGCGGCTTCACCCATTCCTGGTAGAAGCGCGTGCCATGGAATGCGCTCATCGGCATTATCCGGCTCACCGACCAGACCTCGCCGACCTTCATCATCATCATCGCCGGCAGGAGCGGATTGAGCCGGACGTATTTCTCGCAATAGAGGCGTGAATAATCGGGATCGTCGCCCCAGACGAAATGGAAGCGGTTGGTTTGGGCGGCTACGTCGTGGGAGACCAGCGCGGTTGCCGGCCCGCCGACGAACGCGCTGATGCGCTTGAGGACGCCGCGCCACAGGTCGGGGTCGAGGGCGGCGTCGTAGATTTCGCCGGTGATGGTCAGCGCGTCTGCGTGCTCGTCGCGCAACGGCGGTCCTCCTCGCTGATGCCGGATTTGGCTTCTGGGCGCGCCCTGCAGCCGCTAAACCTGCCTTGGCGATCGGCCCGAAGTCTGCCGCACTGGCTGGACTGGGCGGGCTTTCGGCAGTATGTATTTAGCGGATGTTACATTTCATGAAATTACCTTCTTGTCAAATGAACCGCTGATGCCCAGGACCTACCGGCTCAAGAAGCGCGCGGAAGAACGCGATCAGACCCGCGAGCGCATCCTCAAGGCGACCATGCAATTGCATGACGAGCAGGGTGTGGCTGCGACATCGTTCACACAGATCGCCGGGCGCGCCGGCGTCGGCGCGGCAACGGTCTACCGCCACTTCCCGAAGCTCGGCGACCTGGTGATGGCGTGTGGCGCCCATGTCTGGGAAGAGATGCGGCCACCGGTCCCGGATGACGCCGCGGCGGTGTTTGCCGGCATCGAGACTGCCGGCGGACGGCTGGAACGGCTGGTCGAGGAACTCGACGCCTTCTATGGCCGCGGTGCCCTTCGTCTCGGTCTGGCGGCACGCGACCGGGAGCTGGTGCCGGAACTGGATGCCTTTCTCAATGCGGTGGAGGCCGGCGTCGCGGCACTCGTCAGGGAGGCGCTTGCCGTAACGGACCGGCCGGAACGTGCCGTGACGGCGGCACTGGCGCTTGCGAGCTTTCCGGTCTGGGCGGCATTCCGGCGCCTCGACCTGCCCGCGGCGAAGCGCCGGCGGATGATCGTGCGCATGCTCGAATGCGGCCTTGCGGCGGCCACTGCCGAAGGCTGATTCAAACGCAAGACGGCGCGGCCGAGGCCGCGCCGTCGAAATCGCTTCCGTCGCCGGAGCCGCGGTTACTGTGGCTGCGGCACGATGCGGATATAGGGCTTCGGCTCCTTCCAGCCGGCGGGCCAGATCTTCCTGGCCTCGTCGTTGCTGAGCGAACCGCCGATGACCACGTCCTCGCCCGGCTTCCAGTTCGCCGGCGTCGCCACCTTGTGCCTGGCGGTGAGCTGGATGGAATCGACGACGCGCAGGATCTCGTCGAAGTTGCGCCCGGTCGACATGGGATAAGCGAGCATCAGCTTGATCTTCTTGTCCGGGCCGATGACGTAGACGGTACGTACTGTCTGGTTGTCGGCGGCGGTGCGCGGGCCGGACGGGTCGGCGGCGGCCGGCAGCATGTCGTAGAGCTTCGAGACCTTGAGGTCGGCGTCGCCGATCATCGGGAAGTTCACCGCGGTGCCCTGAACCTCTTCGATGTCCTTGGCCCACTTGTCGTGTTCGTCGACCGGATCGGCGCTGAGGCCAATCAGCTTGACGTTGCGCTTGTCGAAATCGGGCTTGAGCCTGGCGGCGGTGCCGAGCTCGGTCGTGCAGATGGGGGTGAAGTCCTTGGGGTGGGAGAAGATGATGCCCCAGCTATCGCCGAGCCAATCGTGGAAGCGGATCTTGCCTTGGGTGGTTTCGGCTTCGAAATCCGGTGCGGTGTCGCCAATGCGCAGCGCCATGAGAACTACTCCTGTTTCAAAATCTTGAACGTGGCCGGCATGTAAGCGACCGCACCCGATGGCTTCAAGCGAGGCTTTTCGCGAGGTTTGCCCGTCGATGGAAAAGGCGTTCGGCCTGACCCGAAAGTGCGCATTTCTGTTCCTGAGGGCCGCCTTATGCGGCAGCGACGGCCGGCACAGACAGGTTGTCGAGGGAGGAAACGATGTGCTCGGCCAACGCATCGACGATCGGCGAGGCCGGCCGGTTCCATGAGCGCACCAGACCGATCTGGCAGAGCGGCAGGCGCGGGAAATTATCCGCTTCGCCGAGCACCCGCATGCCCGGTCTCAGCGCCAATTCGGCCAGCACGCTCACCGCCAGACCGGCGAGCACGGCAGCGGCCGTCGCGGTGGCATTGGCGCTCTGGTAGAGCACGCGATATTTGCGGCCGGCGTCGGTGAGCGCCTCGATGGCGGCGGCGCGCCACATGCACGGCGCCTTCGACAGGGCCAGCGGCAGCACCTCCTCATCGATGATGGCGTGGTGGGCGGAGGTGACCCAGAGCAGCGGCTCCTGGCGGATCACCTCGACATTGTCCTCGCCGCAGCGGGTGACGATGCCAAGGTCGAGTTCGCCGGCGCGGGCCTGGCGGATCAGCTCGGAAGACTGGTCGCAGACCACCGAAACCTCGACGCGCGGATTGGAGCGGGCGAAGCGCGCCAGCACCTCGGGCAGGAAGCGGTCGGCATAATCGTCCGGCGTGCCGAGGCGCACGGCGCCGGAAAGCTCGGCATCGTCGAAGGCGGCCACGGTTTCGTCGTTCAGCCGCATCATGCGCCGGGCGAAGCCGAGCAGGCGCTCGCCCTCCTCGGTCAGCCGGGAGGCGCGGCCGTCGCGCTCGAAGATCGGCTTGCCGATGCGCTCCTCCAGCCGGCGCATCTGCATCGACACCGCCGACTGGGTCTTGAAGACCGCTTCCGCCGCCTTGGTGAAACTGCCGGTTTCGACGATGGCGATGAAGGTGCGCAACTGATCGAGATCGAGTGTGGCGGCCATGTCTGCCCCTTCGGGGTCCATCAACTAAAACGATGGCAGATATTAGAAACATTCGTTGGAATGATCAATCGGTCCCGCGCATATATCGGGTGTCGCCGAACAGTCGCACCCCCTACCCCTGCCCCGACATGGGCCGCAGACGGGCCCGCGACTCCCGAAGGAGCACGAAAATGGCCACCACCGAACTCACCCAGAGCACGCCCGCCGGCGCCGGCGAAAAGCTGCGGCGCCTTGTCGAGGCCGGTCTTGCCCGCCTCGTCCGCCTTTGGGGCGCTGCCCGCAATCGCCGCTCCGTCGCCCGCTTGCTGGAATGGGACGATCACAGGCTGCGTGACGTCGGCCTGACGCCGGGCGACGTGCGCTCGGCGCTCTCCGCGCCGGTCGGCCACGACCCGTCTTCCCATCTGCACGCGATGGCGCTCGAGCGACGCATGGCCGCGCGCGCCGCCGGCGCGGAGCGGCTCGAACGGCAGGGCTACTTCCTGCGCACGATGGCCGACCGGGCGGCGCAGCCGCCGCTGCCCGACGAACCCAGCACACGACTGAGCGCGTGATCGAGATTTCCTCGGAGCTGCTGGTCCCCTGGAAGCTCCGGCACCCTGGCCCGCCGTTCGTTCGGCGGGCCTTTTTTTCGTTGGCCTCGCCTAGTGCGTCATCAGCACCGGCAGGGTCATCGATCCGAGGATGCCGCGCGTCGCCCCACCGAGGAAGAATTCGCGCATGCGGCTGTGGCCGTAGCCGCCCATCACCATCCAGTCGGCCGCCTCGTCGGCGGCGAAGGAGAGGATGGTCTGGCCGATATCGCCGGTGGCGTTGGTGATCTCGCGCACCTCGACATGCAGGTTGTGGCGGGCGAGATGGGTGGCGATGTCGGCGCCGGCAAGTTCGGTCGACCGCTTGATGTTCTCCTTGACGATGACGACCACCACCTCACGGGCGAGATGGAGGAGGGGCAGCGACGCGCGCACGGCGTGGGCCGCCGCGGCACCGCCGTCCCAGGCGACGATGGCGCGCCCCGGCGTGAACGCCTGCACCCCGGCATAGGGGACGATGAGGATGGGGGCGCCCGACTGGAAGAGCATGGCCTCGATCAGCGCCTCGCGCATCGGCTCGGGCGCGTCGGGGTTCTGCTGGCCGACGACCAGGAGGTCGCTCATCGCCAGGCTGCGCGTCACCCCTTCCAGGCCGTCGCTGCCGACCAATTCGGTGGTGCGCGAGGCATAGCGCAGGCCGGCATCGGCGGCGATCTGCTCGAAGGCGGCGGCGGCCGACTTGGCGTCGTTCACGGCCTGCTCATGGGCGGCGACGATGAGGTCGGTGGGCAGCGGCGTGGTCATGGTGTAGACGGGCACCACCGGCTCGAAGGCCAGCGCAACGCCGGTCAGGTGCGCATCGAGCAGGCGCGCCAGATCGGCTGCAATCACCGTCGGGCGGCGCGCGCCGCTGAGATCGACGATGACATGCATGTCATTGATAGTACTGACCGCGTTATTCATTGACTTGCCCCTCCTCCATTATTGGTCAGCATCAGGTCAAACGGCCGGCGCCACCTTGACCGGGATCAACCGTTTCTTCTGCCATGGCCGCGCTGACCTCAATAGGCATAAGCCTCGAACATCCGGTCGATGTCGCCGTGCCAGTCGCGCTCATATTCGCGCATGACCTGGTCCGCCGGCGTCATACCGCTCGCCAGGACCTCCTCGATGGACGACAGGAAGATCGTCTCGTCGATGCCCTCTCCATTGAGATAGGTACGCCGGGCGAGCCCTTCACGTGCGAGCGCCACGATGTCGCGGCCGACGTCGCGAACGGTGCGCCCGCGGATCGTCGCCGTGAGGCCGTTCTTCGGCACCGCGTCGCGCAAGGCTTCGCGCTCGCCGCCGGTCCAGTCCTTGACGATCTCCCAGGCGCCGTCGATGGCGGCCGAATCGTAGAGCAGTCCGACCCACAGCGCCGGCACCGAGCAGATGCGCCGGCCGGGGCCGCCATCGGCGCCGCGCATCTCGAGGTAGTTCTTGAGCCGCACCTCGGGGAAGAGCGTGGAGAGGTGATTCTTCCAGTCGGCCATGGTCGGCCGGGCGTCGGGCAGGGTGTTGTCGAGGCAGCCGGAAAGATAGCTGCGGAAGGTGGTGCCGGTGACGTCGTAGTAGCGGTCGCCGCGCTTGACGAAATACATCGGCACGTCGAGCGCCCAATCGACATAGCGCTCGAAGCCGAAGCCATCCTCGAAGGCAAAGGGCAACATGCCGGTGCGCGCCGGGTCGGTGTCGCGCCACATCTCGGCGCGATAGGACTGGTAGCCGTTGGGCTTGCCGTCGGCGAAGGGCGAATTGGCGAAGAGCGCGGTGATGACCGGCTGAAGGGCGAGGCCGACGCGCATCTTCCGCACCATGTCGGCCTCGTCGGAAAAATCGAGGTTGGCCTGGATGGTGCAAGTCCTCAGCATCATGTCGAGGCCGTGGCTGCCGACCTTGGGCATGTAGGCACGCATGATGTCGTAGCGCTGCTTGGGCATGATCGGCGTCGCCCCAAGCGACCATTTGGGCGAGAAGCCGGAGCCGAGGAAGCCGATGCCGAGCGGCGTGGCGCATTCGCGCACCTGGGCGAGGTGCGCGTTCACCTCGCGGCAGGTCTGGTGGATGGTCTTCAGCGGCGCTCCGGAAAGTTCCAGCTGGCCGCCGGGCTCGAGCGAGATGGCGCCGAGCCCGAGCGGGTCGGTCAGCCCGATGATGCGGCCGCCGTCCTCTATCCGGTGCCAGCCGAGCAGCCCTTCCATCGCCTCCAAAAGGCGGCGGATGCCGCGCTCCCCCTCATAGGGAACCGGCGCGTGGTCGGCGAGATAGAAGCCGAACTTCTCGTGCTCGGTGCCGACGCGCCATTCGGACTTCGGCTTGGCGCCCGATTCGAGGGTGGCCACGAGTTGGTCGCGGGATTCGATCGGCGTCGCGTCAGAGACGTCGCGTGCCATGCAAAGAGGCTTTCCGAGGGGCTAGAGGGAACGGGGCGGCAGATTAGTTGAGTTCGGGCCGGGCGCAAGTCCGCTCAATGTGGGGCGGGCGGCGCGGTTCGCCAGTCCCCCAGGGCCGATTGGACCAGCGCCAGGGCGGCCACAGCAGCGGTATCGGCCCTCAGAATCCGCGGTCCCAGCGGCAAAGCGACGACGAAGGACTGGGCGCGCAGCAGCTGGCGCTCCTCGACCGAGAACCCGCCCTCAGGGCCGACCAGCACGGCCAGCGTCGCCGGCGCCAACCCCGCCAGGATCGACAGGGGATCGGTGCCCTCCTCGCTCTCGTCGCAGAAGATCAGCCGGCGCCCGTCCTCACGCTCCGGCCAGGTCTCGAGCAGCTGGCGCAGCGCGATCGGCTCGTCGATGGCCGGGATCGTCAGGATGCCGCATTGCTCGGCCGCCTCGATGGCGTTCCCCTCCACGCGTTCCAGGTTCACCTTGCTGACCTGGCCGTGCTGGGTGAGCACCGGGCGCAGGCGCCCCGCCCCCATCTCCACCGCCTTCTGCACCATATAGTCGAGGCGCGCCTGCTTCAGCGGCGCGAAAACGTAGTGCAGGTCGGGATGGGGCGGCTGGGGGCGCAGCGGCTCGTTGATCTCGAGGCTCCACGACTTGCGCCCGCCGCCGCGCAAACTGGCGCGCCATTCGCCGTCGCGGCCGTTGAAGACGCGGATCGAAGCGCCGTCCGACAGGCGCAGGACGTTGACGAGGTAGTTGGCCTGGTTGCGATCGAGCACGACCGTCGAACCGGCGACCAGGCTGGTCGAGCGCAGGAAGAGGCGGATGGACGTGAAATCGTGACTTCATGGATCGCGTTCTACCACGGACTGGTCACGGAAATAGCCATCGCTCTTGACCGCGCCCCCGTCTGCCGTCACCCATGGGGCCATGAGCGACACCGCCGCCAATGTTGCCGAATATTCCGTCTCCGAGATTTCGGCGGCGCTGAAGCGCACGGTCGAGGACACCTATGGCTATGTGCGCGTGCGCGGCGAGATCTCCGGCTATCGCGGACCGCATTCCTCCGGCCACTGCTATTTCTCGCTGAAGGACGACAAGGCGCGGCTCGAAGCCGTCGTCTGGCGCGGGACCTTGCCGCGGCTGAAATTCAAGCCGGAGGAAGGCATCGAGGTGGTCGCCACCGGCAAGCTCACCACCTTTGCCGGCCAGTCGAAATACCAGATCGTCATCGAGGCGCTGGAGCCGGCCGGCGTCGGCGCGCTGATGGCGCTGCTCGAAGCCCGCCGCAAGGCGCTCGCCGCCGAAGGGCTGTTCGCCGAAGAGCGCAAGAAGCCCCTGCCCTATCTGCCGCGGGTGATCGGCGTGGTCACCTCACCGACCGGCGCGGTCATCCGCGACATCCTCCATCGGCTTGCCGACCGTTTCCCGACGCGTGTCCTGGTCTGGCCGGTGCGCGTGCAGGGCGAGACCAGCGCGGCGGAAGTGGCGGCGGCGATCGAAGGCTTCAACGCGCTACCGACAAGCGGCGCCCTCCCCCGCCCCGACCTCGTCATCGTGGCGCGCGGCGGCGGCAGCCTGGAGGACCTGTGGAGCTTCAACGAGGAGATCGTCGTGCGCGCCGCGGCGATGTCGGCCATCCCGCTGATCTCGGCGGTCGGCCACGAGACCGACTACACGCTGATCGACTACGCCGCCGACCGGCGGGCGCCGACGCCGACAGCGGCGGCGGAGATCGCGGTGCCGGTCCGCTCCGAGCTGATCGGCACGCTCGGCGATCTCGGCGGCCGGCTCGGCGGAGCAACGCTGAGGCACATCGAGACGAGCCGGCGGGAACTGCGCGCCGCCGCACGCGCCTTGCCGCGCGCCGAAGACCTCTTCGCCATGCCGCGGCGGATGTTCGACGAGTTGGCAAGCCGCATCGGCCGGGCGCTCTCCGCCAATACGCAGGCCCATCGCGGCCGCTACGATCGCGTCGCCGTGCGCCTGTCGCCGGCCGGGCTCGACCGTCTGGTCGAACGGGCGCGCGAACGGCTGACCCAGCTCGGCGATCGCAAGGCAATGGTCCTGGCGCGGCGCATCGAGCGGCTGCGTGCCCGCTTTGGCGAAGCGGCGCGGCTCCTCGACGTGGTCAGCTACCGCTCGATCCTCGAACGCGGCTTCGCCCTGGTGAGCGACTTCGAGGACCGCGAACCGATCCGCTCGGCCGCCGCCGTGCCGAACGGCAAGGTGCTCGACATCGAGTTCCATGACGGCCATGTGCGCGCCGTCTCCGGCGGCGCGATCGCGCCTCGTCCGCGCCGGCGCAAGCCGGCCGACGACGGCTCGCAGGGGAGCCTGTTGTAGGCAATCGGCAGTAGGCAGTCGGCAGTCGATTTCGTTACGACTGCCGAATGCCGAATGCCGACTGCCCTTCCCCTTCATCCTCTGAATCAGGTTGAAGCGGCGGCCTGGCCAGATTCGTGAGTCGTTTGAATCGCTTGGGCGAATGCGCTCGCTCGCGCATCACTTGAGCTTGAGGCGCATGACATGGCGCCGCGTGCCGGTCATGCCGAGGTCCGCAAAGCCGGCTTCGGCAAACACAGGGACGAAGCCCATGAAGCGGAAGCTCGGCGAGTCCGGATCGACCGGATAGGCCTCGACCACGGTCGCACCGTTTGCCCTTGCGTGATTGACGGCACCGGCGAGCAGCCGGCGCACCAGCCCGTCGCCTCTCAGCTTGCGCGGCACGTAGAAGCAGGTGAGCGACCAGATGATCTCGCCAGGCTCAGCCTCCGGGCCACCGAGCTTGCGGTGTGTCTCGCGCGGGGCGATCGACACCCATCCAACCGCCTCCTCGCCGCGGTAGGCGAGGAGCCCGACCGGCGTGCCGGCGGCGATGCGCTCCCTGATCATGCGCTTGCGCTCGGCCGGCGCCTGCAGCTTGGCCTCGGCGGCGGTGCGCCGCCACACCATGCACCAGCAATGCTTGGGCGCGCCGGGGCCTGAGAAGAAGCGCTCGAAGGCGTCCCAATTGGCATCGGTCACAGAACGGAAATCGAGGTCGTCGGATGGATCGGGCATCAGGCAAGGATGGCGCGCCCGGCGCGCTGGCGCCACCCGTTTCCGGCAGCCTATGGCGGCCGGCGGATGCTCATCAGATAGGCGGTCAGATCGGCGATGTCGTCGGGCGGAACGATCAGGTTCGGCATGTCGCGATGCGCGGTGCGGAAGAAGGCGAAGAGCGCGATCCGCGTCATGCCCTCGGCATTGGCGATGTCCTGGAACGCCGGCACGCCGGGCTCGGGGCTCATGAAATGGCCGCGGTGCACCTCATGGCACTGGGCGCAGTTGGCCTCGGCATAGGCAAGGCCGCGCTCGGCCTCGCCGCGCTCCTGATTCTCGGCCAGCACCGGGCCGGCCGTCAGAACGGCGGCGGCCGCCAGAATCCACGCCTTGCCACTTTTCGCCATGGCACCATGGTGCGCCGATGGCCGGCCGCAGCCTTGATCCACGTCATGGCCTTGTCAGCGCCGGCCGCTGCCGCGGATCTCGGAGAGCGTGCGCGACGGGGTGATCGCTTCCGCATCAAAGGCAAGGTCGATGATCGCCGGCTGGGCCGAAGCCACGCAGCGCTCGAAGGCAGCGGCGAAATCTTCGGTTCTTCCGACCGTCTCGCCGTGGCCGCCGCAGGCGCGGGCGAAGGCGGCGAAATCCGGGTTCTTGAGGTCGGTGGCGATCGGGCGGTCCGGATAGTGCCGCTCCTGATGCATGCGGATGGTGCCGTGGATGCCGTTGTTGACGACCACGACGACGATGGCGGCACCCTCCTGCACCGCGGTCATAAATTCCTGCATGGTCATCTGGAAGTCGCCGTCGCCGGCGAAGACGACCACCATGCGCTCGGGATATTTCAGCTTGGCGGCAAGCCCCGCCGGCAGGCCGTAGCCCATCGAGCCGGAGGTCGGCGCAAGCTGGCTGCCATAGCGGCGATGGCGAAAGAAACGGTGCACCCAGACGGAATAGTTGCCGGCGGCGCTGGCGACGATGGCGTCTTGCGGCAGGCGCTCACCGAGCCAGGCGACGATGCGGCTGAGCTGGACCGGGCCGGGATTTTCCACCGGCGCCGACCATGCAAGATAGTCGGCGTGCGCCGCCTCGGCGCTGCCTTCCCAGGAAATCGCGTTCGGCGGCTGCAACCCTTCCAGCGCCGCGGCGAAAGCGGTCGGGCTGGCGTTGATGGCGAGCGTCGGGCGATAGAGGCGGCCGAGCTCCTCGGCGCCCGGATGAACATGGACCAGCGTCTGACGCGGCTCCGGAATGTCGATCAGCCCATAGCCGGAGGACTGCATCTCGCTCATGCGCCCGCCGATGAGGAGGAGCAGGTCCGCCTCCTTGACGCGGCGCGCCAGCGCCGGGTTGATGCCGACGCCGATATCGCCGGCATAGTTCGGGTGGGCGTGATCGAAGAGGCCCTGGCGGCGCCACGAGCAGCCGACGGGAAGTGCGAAACGCTCGGCAAAGCGCCTGAGGCCGGCGACCGCCGCCGCGCTCCAGCGCGACCCGCCGGCGATGACCAGAGGCCGTGTCGCCCGCCACAGCATCTTCTGCAATTCCGCCATCTGGGTGAGGCCGGGATAGGTCTCCACCTGCACCCAGGGACGCGGATTGGCGATCGCTGTCGTCTGGCGCAGCACATCCTCGGGCAGCGCCAGCACCACCGGGCCGGGGCGGCCGGCGGTCGCCTCGTAGAAGGCGCGGCTGACGGCCTCGCCAACGCGGTCGGCGCCGTCGATCTCCTCGATCCATTTCGCCATCTCGCCGAACATGCGGCGGAAGTCGATCTCCTGAAACGCCTCGCGCCCGCGCGCTGCGCGCCCGACCTGGCCGACGAAGACGATCATCGGGGTCGAATCCTGGCGGCCGACATGGATGCCGGCCGAGGCATTGGTGGCGCCCGGCCCGCGCGTCACCATGAGGATGCCGGGGCGTCCGGTGAGCTTGCCCCAGGCTTCCGCCGCCATCGCCGCGCCGCCTTCCTGGCGGCACAGCGTCACGGCGATGGACGAATCGCGGAGCGCATCGAGCAGCGCCAGATAGCTTTCGCCGGGAACGCAGAAGATGCGCTCGACGCCGTTTTGCTCGAGCGCCTCGGCGATCAGCCGCGCCGCCGTCGGCGGGTTCTCATTGCCGTCTGCCATCACCCGCTACACGTCGGTAATGGTGACGACGCGGAAGGTGTGCATGACGCCGTCCTCGTCGCGGATCGAGACGTATTCGCCCGGCGCGAAGCGGTGGGTGGCCAGCTTGAAGCCGGATTCATCGCCCTCGTCGCCGTCGATGTCGTAGTGGAAGCCCCAGCTGCCGCCCGGCCTGTGCACCAGGTGGCCGATATCCTCTTCCTCCGCCCCCCAGTTGCGTACCACGCGGCAGCGCTCCCGAAATTTGCGCCAGCCCTCCGGGTCGAGATGGCCGTCGGCGTCGAGTGGCGCGGTGAAGCGGTAGTAGTGGCGGTCGCTGCCGTCGGGGAATTCGGGGGTGCGGGCAAGGTTGAGCCGGATCGTCTTGAGGCCGCTCTCTGGCATTTCTGCCTCCCGATGGTAACACGATGCACCGGCAGCCTAGCCGGCAGCCCGAGCGGGGACCAGCCGACAATTCCCCTCACCCGCGCCGGCCTGCTAGACTGCGGCTTGCCGACCAGGGAGGACGCCCGTGCCAGGCGGGAAATGGAGATTGCCAGCGGTTGTCGTGGCCGCGGCGCTGGCGATGGTGACGGCGGTCGCCCATGCCGAAGACGACTCAGACACCCCGGCATTTCCGACCACGGTGTTCGCCGACGGCGCCACCAGCGCCTCGGTCAGCGTCGGCGATGTGACCGCGACGGTGCGCCTGCTGCGCGGCGCGACGCCCGATCCGGACAAGGACAAGGTGTGGCTGCAGGTCAAGGTCGGCATCCTGCCGGTCGCCGAGACCTACGCCCCCGACGCCGGCTTCGACGTGCCCGAGGCGGAGGCGAGCATCGCCGAGATCGACCCGGGCAATCGCCACCGGGAAGTCTATTTCGCCGCCTATACGGGCGGCGCCCATTGCTGCACCGACGTCGTCGTGGCGGAGGAGCAGCCGCATGGCTGGGTGACGGTCAAGGTCGGCGAATTCGACGGCGGCGGCGACTATCTTCAGGACATCGACCATGACGGCCTGGCGGAGATCGTCACCGTCGACAACCGCTTCCTCTACACGTTCGATTGCTACGCCTGCAGCGCGGCGCCCCTGGTCGTCTATTCGGTGCGCAACGGCGCCGTCGTCGATGTCTCCACCGACCCGCGCTACCTCCCCGCGCATCGCGACTGGCTGGCCCAGCTCGAGAGACTCCATCGACCCCGCCGAACGCTGGACCTCGCCCGGCTTCCTCGCCGGATGGGTGGCGGCGAAGGTGCGTGTCGGCGACGGCGCGGATGCGTGGAAGCAATTGAGGGCGCATTGGGACTACACCCGCGACCCGGGCGAGGAGACCTGCCTGAGCGGCGCCGACATCGACGCCTGCCCGCAGGGCCAGGTCAGGGTGCTGAAGTTTCCCGACCGGCTGAAGCTGTTCCTCGACCGTAGCGGCTACGGCTCATAGATGGCGGGACAAGGACGACAGATGGCACGCGCACACGAGCCGGTCTTCGCCGCGGACGAGCCGGTATGCCCGCGCTGTCTGAAGCCGCTGCCGCTGTGCATCTGCGACGAGATCCGGCCGGTCGCCAACCGGACCGCGCTGGTCATCCTCCAGCACCCGCAGGAGCAGGACCGGCTGCTCGGCACCGCCCGCCTCGCCGCACAACAGTTCACGCAAGCGACGCTGCGCGTCGGCCTGTCCTGGCCGAGCCTCGCCAAGGCCCTCGGCCGCTCCGGCCGATCCGAAACGCTGGGCGACGCTCTTCCTCGGCTCGACGCGCGCCGCCGACTTCCCGCAGACAAGCGAGGTCGCCGCCTTCGACCGCAAGGGCGCGGCGCTCGCCGATCAGGAAGCAGCCCTTGCCGGGATCGAGGGCGTCATCCTGCTCGACGGGACGTGGAGCCAGGCCAAGACGCTGTGGTGGCGCAATGCCTGGCTGCTCAAGGGCAGGCGCATCGCGCTCAAGCCGCGGCACCCGTCGCTCTATGGCAAACGCCGGCGCGAGGCGCGGCGCGAGGGCCTGTCGACCCTCGAGGCGGCGGGGCTGGTGCTCGCCCGCCTGGAAGACCGGCAGGAGATCGAGGCGGCTGCGACGGCAACCTTCCGCCGCATGCTGGCGCGCTACGACAGCGCCACGCAACAGATGCGCGCCGATTGACCGCGGTCGACGGCTGTCATTGAATCGCCTCGACCGCAGGAGGTTCAAGCCATGCCGTTCCGTAACCGCAGGGACGCCGGGGCGCGTCTGGCGGCCGCGCTCGGTCGCTACGGGAGCGAGAGCCCGGTGGTGCTCGCCCTGCCGCGCGGCGGCGTTCCGGTCGCGGCCGAGATCGCCACCGCCCTGGCCGCGCCGCTCGACCTCGTCCTCGTGCGCAAGATCGGTGTGCCTTTCCAGAAGGAGCTGGCGATGGGCGCCGTCGTCGACGGCGGCCAGCCAATCGTCGTGCGCAACGAGGACGTGATCGCGTTCGCCGACATTTCCGAAGCAGCGTTCCAGGCGGTCTGCGACGCGGAACTTGCCGAGATCGAACGGCGGCGGCGCCTCTACGCCGGCGAGCGCCCGCCGGTCGCGGTCGCCGGTCACACCGTGATCGTCGTCGATGACGGGCTGGCGACGGGCGCCACCATGAAGGCGGCACTGCGCGCGTTGAGGACGCGCGCGCCCCGGCGTCTGGTGATGGCGGTGCCTGTGGCGCCCGCCGACACGCTGGCCGACATGGCAAGCGAGGCCGACGATATCGTCTGTCTCGAAACCCCGGAGATCTTCGGCGCCATCGGCGCCTTCTATGACGACTTCCGGCAGATCGCCGACGGGGAGGTGATCGCGTTGCTCAAGGCTTGCGCCAGACGGTCGGCGGCGGCAGAGGAAACGACAACAAAAGACTGAAGCAAAGATGCGGCTGGTACGAGCAGGCTCGCAATGAAACCGTCTGGTTCGCGGCGCCGCGGCCGCCCCTCCGGACTCGGCCCGTTGCGCTGGGTAAGCCACCAGCCGGATATGGTGAACCTGTCCGGAACGATCTCGCTCTAGACGGATTTCGTTGCACACGCCTGCGGTTGGTGGATCGGAGCAGGTCGGCGATCCGTCGCTGTGGAATCCTACTCGCTGATTCCGAGCAGCGCTTTCTCACTCTTTCGGTCGAACAGATAAAGTCGGTCCAGCGGAAAGGTTGCGTGGACGGATTCGCCCTCCTGCAGACGCACCTTACCGGCCACCAGCGCGCTCAACCGCTTGTTGGAGGCTAGCTTGGCGCGTACCAGCGTCGTATGGCCAAGCGGCTCGACCGTGTCCACCGTGCCGGCGATACTGAGAAGCTCACCCGCGGCGGGCCGGTCAGAAAAGACGATGTGTTCCGGTCGCACGCCAACGGTAATCCCGCCATCGCCGGCGCGCGCCAGTGCCGCGCGAACCTCGCCTTCGATGGTCAAGGTCGTCTGCTCATCGGTCAGCAAGATGCCGCCATCCGCTGCACGGCCGTCGAGAAAGTTCATCGGCGGGCTGCCGATGAAGCTCGCGACATAGGCATTTGTCGGCTGTTCGTACAGTTCCGTCGGGCTGCCCACCTGCTGGATGCGACCATTGCGCATCACCACGATGCGGTCGCCCATGCTCAGCGCCTCGACCTGGTCGTGGGTGACATAGAAGGTCGTCACCGCGAGCCGCTCTTGCAGCTTGATGATCTCCGCGCGCATCTCCATGCGCAACGCCGCGTCGAGATTGGAAAGCGGCTCGTCCATCAGGAACACGCGCGGCTCGCGCACGATCGCCCGGCCCAGCGCCACCCGCTGGCGCTGGCCGCCTGACAGTTCACGCGGGCGCCGGTGAAGGATCGGCTCGATGCCGAGGATCTGTGCTGCCTCGCGCACGCGCCGCTCGATCTGGTCCTTGGGCGTCTTTCGCAGCCGCATGCCGAAGGCCATGTTGGAGAAGACGTTCAGGTGCGGAAACAACGCGTAGTTCTGGAACACCATCGCTACGTCGCGCTTGTGCGGCAGTTCCTCGGTCACGTCCTGGTCGTCAAACAGCACCTGCCCTTCGGAGGCGACCTCGAGACCGGCGATCACCCGCATGGTCGTCGTCTTGCCGCAGCCCGACGGCCCGACGAAGACGATGAATTCGCCGTCCTCGGTGGTGAGCGAGAAATCCTCGACGGCGACAACCTCGCCGTAGCGCTTCCAAAGGTGACGAAGCTCTACCTTGGCCATGCGCGCACCCCTTATCGGCGGCGTTCATGCGCAGGGGCATCGCCGCTCCGTTTTTGGTTTGCCTGCGATAATCTTTGCACCGGCACGCCGGTGCTGTCTACACGCGATCCCAGCGATTGCGCCCCTTTGAGCGTTGCCGCTACGGCCCTTGCGCGGCCGAGTCTGATTGACCCGGAACGAGATCGAGTTTAGTTTTTTTGCGTTTCGATCGTTCAACCGAAAGGGGGATGAACGCCTCGAAAATTCTTCGCGGTCCCGCGTCGCCATCGTCGAGACAGGCATGGCCGAACGGCGCCGCGAGCGGTTTCCGACACCGTCTTCAACAAACCGAACGTTGCCAGGCACGACCCGGGCATACGCACGGCGGTACCTGGAGCGCAAAAAAGTGGAGGAAATTCATCATGACAAAACAGCATGACGTCGACACCAAGCTCGACGGTCTGCTGCGCTCCTATCTGCGCGGCAAGATCGATCGCCGCCAATTCCTTACAATGGGCGTGGCGGCCGGCTTGTCGGCGACCGCGCTTGGTCGGTTGATACGTCCGACGCCCGCATGGGCGGCCGACATGCTCGAAAGCGATCCGGTGTCGCCCTACGAATCGCCGATCACGCCGGAGCGCGTCGAATTCCTGAAGTCGAAGCCCTATAAGGGCCAGACCATCAACGTCCTGGTCTGCAAGATCACGGTCGGCGATTGCGTGAAATACCATGCGCCGCACTGGGAAGAGGCGACCGGCGGCAAGGTGAACATCGCCGAAGTGCCGATCGAGACCTTGCACCAGCAGATCTTCTCGGATCTGGCCAGCGGACTGGGCAAATACGACGCCTACATGCCCGGCGCCTGGTTCTATGGCGACTTCTTCCAGGCGGACAAGCCCTACATCGTCCCGATCGACCAGTGGATCTCCGATCCCAAGCATGCCTACTGGGATCCGGGCGAGTGGCTGCCCTCGATCAAGAAGCTCTATTCATGGGACGGCAAGATCTACGGCGGCCCGGCCGACGCCGACGGGCAAGCGCTCTACTATCGCCGCGACCTCTTCGCCGACAAGGACATCCAGGCGAAGTTCAAGGCCAAGTATAACTACGACCTGCCCACGCCGCCGACGACAATGGCGCAATACCATGACGTCTGCGACTTCTTCACCGGATGGGACTGGAACGGCGACGGCAAGGACGACTGGGGCCTGTCGCTGCATGCCAAGGTCAACGAGCAGGGCTTCTTCCACTTCCTGACGCTGTCGGCGCCCTTCGTCATCTCGCCGGATAACAAGTACTACTTCTTCAATCCGGACACGATGAAGCCGCTGATAAACTCGGAAGGCCACCTCAAGGCGCTGGAAGACTACGTCAGGTTCCTCGCCAACGGGCCCAAGGAGCAGATCGCGTGGACGCTCGGCCAGGGCTGGAACCTCTTCCTCGCCGGCAATTCGGCGACCGAGCCGACATGGGGCGACCTGCCGACGCTGGCCCAGGATCCGAAAACCTCGAAGGTCCAGGGCAAGATGGGCGCAGCCCCTCTGCCCGGCACAACGGAAGCGTTCAACCCGATCACCGGCGAGTGGAAGAAGTACGACCTCAACCAGGTCGGCAACACCAACGGTGGCAGCTGGCACCTGGTCATCTCGAGCTTCTCGAAGAAGCAGGAGATGGTCTACGACTTCCTCTCCTTCATGGCGAACAAGAAGAACGCCCTGTGGGAGGTGGCGACCGGCTGGACCGGCGTGCAGCCCGGCTTCAAGTTCGAGTACTTCCCGCCGGACGGCTCGGGCGATCCCAAGCAGTGGGTCGCTCTCGGTTGGAACGAGGACGACGCGGTCAACTACCTCAGCGGCTACTACAAGGCGCTGGCCGCGCCGGTGCAGCAGGAATACCTGCGCATTCCGGGTGCCGCGGAATACTGGCACGAGCTCGACATCAATCTGTCGGCCGTGCTCGGCGGCCAGATGGAGCCGAAGGCCGCGCTCGACGCCACCGCCGATGCTTGGGAAAAGATTACCGACCGCTACGGGCGCGAGGCGCAGAAGAAGCTCTACCAGGCGTCGTTCGCCTAGACTGACGATCTGGTCCGCGGCGGCACGCCCGCCGCGGACCTTCAACAACAGGAAGACCCGTAGGGGGAGGCATCGTGGCGGCAGGCGTTCGGAGGCTGGAGAGCGGCGGGGCGTTCAAATATGTCCTGCTGTTGCCGGCGGTCATCTGGGTCATCGCGTTCACCTTCCTGCCGCTGCTGGCGGTGCTGCGCTACAGCTTCGCCAACTATGTGCTCGGCCGGGGCATCACCGGCTATGTCGGCTTCGACAACTACGTCAACGTCCTGACGTCGGCCCAGTTCTGGCACAGCATATGGGTCACGGTCATCTATGTGGTGGTGGCCGTGCCGATCGAGCTCGTGCTCGGCTTTCTTGCCGCCTGGTTGGTCAACCTCAACGCACCCGGCACCAAGACGTTCCGAACAATCATCGGCTCGCCGTTGTTCACGCTCGAGGTAGCGATCGGCTATCTCGGCGTGACATTCTTCACCGCCCAGGGGGACTCATCACCGTGCCGCTGGCGGCGCTGGGCATTCACATCCCGTGGATGTCGACCGCCTATGGCGGCATCGCCGGGGCGATCATACTCGACATCTGGCGGTGGACGTCGTTCATCTTCATCATCGTGCTGGCCGGCCTCGCAAGCATCCCCAACGAACTCTATGATGCGGCGATCCTTGATGCGAAAAGCCATTGGCAGGTGATGTGGCGCCTGGCTGTGCCGCTGGCCTGGCCGGTGACGACAGTCGCAATCCTCCTGCGCATCGTCGAGTGCCTGAAGGTGTTCGCCATCCCCTTCGCACTGACCTCCGGCGGCCCCGGCACCAGCACCCAACCATTCAGCGCCATGGACTATCTGACCACCATCCAGTTTTTCGACTTCGGCAAGGGATCGGCGATGGCGGTGGTGTTCCTGGTCCTGGTCGCATTCGTCATCACGCTGTTCTTCAATCGCATGCGCAAGGTGATGAGCTAGGGGAGCGGGAGAAGCGCAATGGGCAACATTCTGTGGACCCGCGCCAGCCTGTGGTCGCGTCTTCTCGTCTACCTGCTGCTGTTCGCAGCGGCGACGTTCACCGTGGTGCCCTTCCTTTGGGCCGCAGTCAATTCAGTCAAGACGCTCAGCCAGACCTTCCAACTCGGCGCCTTCATACCCTTCCTCGAATTCCAGCCGACGCTGGATTCCTGGCGCGACGTGCTGTCCGACCCGCAAACAACAAACGCGTTCATCAACAGCTGCGTGATCAGTGCCGGAACCACTGCATTCGCGCTGATCCTCGGCGTTCCCGCTGCCTACAGCTTGGCGCGCTACGAATTTCGCCGGGTGAAATCGAACGACATCGCCCTGTGGTTCCTGTCGCAGCGCGTGCTGCCGCCGGCGGTGGTGCTGGTCCCCTTCTATCTGCTGCTCGTCTATCTGCGCCTGATCGACACTTGGACAGGTCTGATCCTGTGCAACTCGACCTTCAACCTCGCCTTTGTCGTCGTCATCATGCGTGACATCTTCCGCGACGTCAGCATCGACATCGAGGACGCGGCCAAGGTCGAGGGGGCGACACCCTGGCAGATCTTCTGGATGATCGCCCTGCCGCTGTCGCTCGACGGTCTGGTGGTCTCCTCGGTACTGGTCTTCGCCTTCACCTGGAACGAAGCGCTCTTCGCCTCGGCGCTGACCTCGCAGGACGCCAGTCCGTTCTCGGCTCTGGTGCTTGCCGCGCGCTCGACCCGCGGCGTCGACTTCAACACCGCCGGCGTCAACACCATCATCGGCATCATACCGCCGGTGATCTTCTACTTCTTCGTGCAGCGCTACCTTGCCCGAGGGCTGTCGTTCGGTGCCGTGAAGGGGTAGTTCGATGTCTGCTCATGGCGCATCGCGGACTCGGCCGCATCGCTTGCCTCCGAATAGAAGATTACCCGCCGCCGGGACATCCCTGGATCGCCGTGCCAACGTGATTTTCGCAAACATTTCAGCTGTCCAACTGGTACAGCTGGCTGGGCTCGAACCAGCGACCTACGGATCCACAATCCGCCGCTCTACCAACTGAGCTACAGCTGCACGTCTGCCGGCGGCGGGGAACCTAGGATCATTGCCGGGGTGGTTCAAGAAAAAAGGCCGCCCGGCCGTGGGGTGGTAAAGAAACGGCCCGGAGCCGTTTCCGCTCCGGGCCGTTTCTGCAGGTCTCGCGTCAGGTGTCAGGCGGCGTTCATGTCCTTGAAGGTCTTCTCGACCTTCTCGGTCACCGGCCCGGTGGTCTTGGTGACGTACTTCTCACCAAGCGCCTGAAGCTCTTTCATCTGCTCGGTCATCGCCTCGAACTGCTTGCGGGCGAAGGCCGACTGAAGTTCGATCATCTCGGACATCGTCTTGGCTCCGAACATGTCGCGGAAGAGCGCAAACGAAGCATCACTGTTGGACTTGGCGGCGTCGATGGCCTTGACGCCGATCGCCAGCGCACCGTCGCGGGCGTTCTCGAGGGTCTCCTCGACAAGGCCCGTCGCCTCCTCACTGGCGCTCTTCAGCTTGGCATAGGCGTCGCGGGTCTGGGATGCGGACTTTTCGGCAAACTCGCGGAACGCGGCCGGAACCTCGAAGCTCGCCGTCGGAAAGCTGAATGCCTCGAACGGAGTGGCTGTCGATTTGGCCGTTTTGCTGGTCTTGCCGGTGGCGGTGGTCATGGGGCGTGGTCCTCGTTTTTTCGTCCGGGTCGGCGGAAGCCGTGCTTCCGGAACCGTGAATTGCGTGACATTCTGGGGGGCAATATAGGGATCGTTTTGTGCGTTGCAACACGAATATTGCATCGCACAAGAACCGGGCGGCGCGGCGGTCAGCCACCGACGAATCCGTGAGCCGGTTAACCGTGGTCACAATTCGTGCATGCGGAAGGCGTGGGGCGCGTGGACCGTGGCCAAATCCGGCTGTATTAACATATCGTTAAGCTTCGAGGCGGCGCGCGGAGCCGGCGAGGACGGGCCGACCGAATGAACGGCAAGACCTATCCCTATCTCGACCTGGTCGCGCTCGCGCCGGTCGGCGCGATATTGCTCGACCCGCGTCCCGCATGGGTTTTCAGCGGCGACGGCACCCGCATCCTGTGGGCCAATGCGGCCGGCGTCGCGCAGTTCGACGAGCGGCATATGGCGGCCTTGCTCGATCGCCGCTTTTCCGGCCTCAATCCGCTGAAGGCGCAGATCGCGCGTCTGGCGCGCGTGTTGCCGAGCGCGGCGGACCGCCTCGAAATCCTGCGCATCGGACAGGGCGTGGCCTTCGCAACGCTGACCGCCGCCTGCCGCCGGCTCAACCTCGCCGACGGAACCAGCGCGGTCTTTGCCGTCGCGGCGGCCGGCGCGACCTCGGAATCGCTGGTCACCCGGGCCGAACGGCTGGCCGATACGATCGCCGAGGACGATTGCCTGGCGGCGGTCCTCACCCAGGACGGCAAGGTGCTCGGCGCCTCGGGCGGCTACGATGCGCTGGCGCCGGCGGAAGCCGCCATCGACGCGCTGCTCGCCAGCGCCGACCAGGCCCGCGACGGGCTTGCCAAACAGACCATCGCCATCGGCCGCCACGAACGGCCGGCCGGCGCGGCGCGCTTCAGCCTCGGCGAGCGCGCAGGCTTCCTGCTCATCGTCGGTCCGGCCGAAACGGCTCTGCCGGCCGCACCCGAACCGGCGGCAGAACCCGAACCGAAGGAGCCGGTCGCAACCATGCAGCCGGAACCCGAGCCGGCCGCCGAGCCACCTCCACCGGCGCAGGTGGCGGCGCCGCAGCGGCCGGCGCCGGAGCGCTTGCTGCGCTTCGCCTTCGCGCTCGACCGCGATCGCCGTTTCACCTTCGTCTCGCCGGAGCTGGCACGCGCCGTCGGCGAGGCTGAGGCCGCCGTCCTCGGCAAATCGTGGGAGGCGGTCGCCGAGATCCTCGACCTCGATCCGCAGGATCGGGTGGGAGCCGCGCTTCCCGCAGCGCAGGCCTGGTCGACCTCCGTGCGCTGGCCGGCCGACGGCGACGAGACCATCGCCATCGATCTCTCGGCCTTCCCGGTGCCGACCCCGGACGGCCACGGTTATCGCGGCTTCGGCCTTTGCCATCTCGACAATCGGCAGCCAGATAGGCGCGCGACACGCCGGTCACTGGCCGAGATCGCGGAGGTGGCTGTAATCCCCAAGGCGGATGCCGGGCCGGCGGAGCCGACCGCGGTCGCGCCCCCTGTCGCGGAACCTCCTGTCGCGGAGCCTCCTGCCCCGGAGCCTCCTGCTGGCGAGCCGGAGACGGAGCCCACGGTATCTGAAGCGGACGCAGCGCCGGAGCCGCCTCGCCGGCCGCCTGCACCGTCATTCGACGACGACCTCGACGATGTGGCGCGCAAGATCGTCGAGCAGGGCGGCAAGGCGCCGCGGCGGCACGCACCGCCCGGCCCCGCCGAAGCCGCGAGCCCGCCGTCCAACATCGTGCGCCTGCCGGGTGTCGCCGGGCTGCCGCAGCCGCGGCTGAACGGCACCGAGCGCGAAGCCTTCGCCCGCATCGCCGAGACGCTGGCGGGGCGCCAGGCTGACGACCGGCCGCCCACCACGGACGAGACCGCGTCACCGGCCGATGCGGCGGGGGAACCGGCTCAGCCGCCGAAGGCGCCGATGGTTGCCACCGATACGCGCCTGCTCGACCGTCTGCCGGTCGGCCTGGTGATATTCCGCGATCAACAGACGCTGTTCGCCAACCGCGCCCTGCTCGATCTCGCCGGCTACGACTCGCTCGCTGCTTTCGTCGAGGCCGGCGGCGTCAACGCGATCTTCCCCAACGGCGCCGAGGGCTGGGCCAACGGCACCACGGTCGGCGGCGGTCCGCTGACGGTGCTGCGCGCCGATGGCAAGTCGGCGGCGGTCGAAGCGCGGCTCAACGCCGTCACCTGGGGCGAGATGACCGCGCTGATGCTGACCATCTCGTCGCGCCGCGACGACGGTGCGGCGAGCGAGGACGAGGAGACCCTGGTCGCGGCGCTGGCGGCGGCGGAAGCACGCAGCGAGGAGCTGGCGGCGATCCTCGATACGGCCACCGACGGCGTCATCGTGATCGACCGTGTCGGCCGCATCGGCAACATGAACCGGGCCGGGGAAGCGCTCTTCGGCATCGACGCCAGCGAATATATCGGCCGGCCGTTCACCGACCTTCTCGCCAGTGAAAGCCACCGTCCGGCGCTCGACTATCTCGACGGGCTGGCCAGCAACGGGGTGGCCAGCGTGCTCAATGACGGGCGCGAGGTCATCGGCCGCGTGCCGCAGGGCGGCCTGATCCCGCTGTTCATGACCATGGGGCGCATCGCCGACGGCGACACGTTCTGTGCGGTGCTGCGCGACATCACCCACTGGAAGAACGTCGAGGAAGAGCTGATCGCCGCGCGCCGCGCCGCCGAAACCGCCAACGCCCAGAAGTCCGATTTCCTCGCCAAGATCAGCCACGAGATCCGCACCCCGCTCAACGCCATCATCGGCTTCTCGGAGGTCATGATGGAGGAGCGCTTCGGCTCGATCGGCAATGAGCGCTATCGCGCCTACCTCAAGGACATCCACGTCTCAGGCCAGCACCTGATGAGCCTGATCAACGACCTGCTCGATCTGTCGAAGATCGAGGCCGGCAAGCTCGACCTGTCCTTCGAGTCCGTCGCGGTCAATTCGACGATCCAGGAATGCGTGGCGCTGATGCAGCCGCAGGCCAACCGCGCGCACATCATCATCCGCACCTCGCTGTCGGGCGACGTGCCGAACGTCGTCGCCGATCCGCGCTCGCTGCGCCAGATTCTGCTCAACCTGCTCTCCAATGCAGTGAAGTTCACCCGCCCCGGCGGTCAGGTGATCGTGTCGAGCGCCATGGAATCCACCGGCGAGGTGATCGTGCGCATCCGCGATACCGGCGTCGGCATGTCGGAGAAGGACGTGCAGACGGCGCTGAAGCCGTTCCGCCAGATCGCCACCAGCAAGGGCAGCGACCAGCGCGGCACCGGCCTCGGCCTGCCGCTGACCAAGGCGCTGGTCGAGGCCAACCGGGCGAGCTTCGCTATCGACAGCGCCGTCGATCAGGGCACGCTGGTCAAGATCACCTTCCCGACGACGCGGGTGCTGGCGGGGTAGGGCACGGCGCTCCCACAGCAGAACCACCGGAACTGGCACCTCTTCATCTCCCCCCTTGAGGGGGAGATGGGAGATTGCCGCGGCGCCTCAGCTCTTCAGCGCCTCAATATCCCGGAAATTGTCGAGTGCGTCCGGATTGGCGAGCGCGCCGGCATTCCTGACCGGCCGGCCATGGACCACCTCGCGCACCGCGAGCTCGACGATCTTGCCGGACTTGGTGCGCGGAATGTCGGCAACGGCAACGATGCGGGCCGGCACATGGCGCGGGCTGGCGCCGGCGCGGATCGTCGTCCTGATGCGCTTCTCCAGCGCCTCGTCCAGCGCAACACCGTCCCTCAGGCGGACGAAGAGCACAATGCGCACGTCCCCCTGCCAGTCCTGGCCGATGCACAGCGCCTCGACCACTTCAGGAATCTGCTCGACCTGACGGTAGATCTCGCCGGTGCCGATGCGCACGCCGCCGGGGTTGAGCGTGGCGTCGGAGCGGCCGTGGATGACGAGGCCGCCATGGCCCGTCCACTCGGCGAAATCGCCATGGCACCAGATGCCGGGGAAACGCTCGAAATAGGCGGCATGGTATTTCGCCCCGTCCGGGTCGTTCCAGAATCCGACAGGCATGGAGGGGAAGGGGCGCGTGCACACCAGCTCGCCCTTGCCGGCGGCAAGCGGTCGGCCCGCCTCGTCATAGACGTCGACCGCCATGCCGAGGCCGGGGCCCTGGATCTCGCCGCGCCAGACCGGCTCGGTCGGCACGCCGAGAACGAAGCAGGAGATGATGTCGGTACCGCCGGAGATCGACGCCAGATGCACATCGCGCTTGATGGCGTCATAGACGAAGTCGAAGCTTTCCGGGGCAAGCGGCGAGCCGGTCGAGGCAATGGTCCTCAGCGCCGACAGATCGTGATGATCGGCCGGGCGGTAATCGGCCTTCTTCACCGCGTCGATGAACTTCGCCGACGTGCCGAAGAAGGTGGCGCCCTCTTCTTCGGCATAGGCGAAGAGGGTCTCAGGCCCCGGATGGAAGGGCGAGCCGTCGAAGAGGAGCAGCGTCGCTTGCGAGGCGAGCCCGGAGACCAGCCAGTTCCACATCATCCAGCCGAGCGTGGTGAAATAGAAGACGCGATCGCCCTCCCCGATGCCGGAATGCAGGCGGTGCTCCTTCAGGTGCTGCAACAGCGTGCCGCCAACCGAATGGACAATGCATTTGGGCACGCCGGTCGTACCGGACGAGAACAGGATGGTGAGCGGATGCGAAAAGGGCACGCGCGCATAGACGACAGGTTTGGCGCTGCAAGAGGCAAGCGCCGCATCGAGGGTCATCGCTCCCGGCAGCGCGGCGGCGACGCGCTCGGCTTCGCCAAGAAAAGGAATGACGATGGTGCGCTGCAGACCGGCAAGCTGCGGGATGACCTCGGCGAGCTTCTCACCGAGACGAATCTCCTTGCCGGCATAGCGGTAGCCGTCGGCGGTGAAGAAGACTTTGGGCGCGATCTGGCCGAAGCGGTCGATGACGGCGCTGGCGCCGAAATCGGGCGATGCCGACGACCACACGGCGCCCAGCGATGCGGTGGCGAGCATGGCCGCGATCGCTTCCGGCGTGTTGGGGAGCAGACCGGCGACATGATCGCCGACGCCGACGCCGGCGGCAGAGAGCGCCTGCTGAAGGCGCGATACCAGATCGGCGAGCGCGCGCCAGGAGAGGCGGCGGGTGGCGCCGTCCTCGCCGCGAAAGACGATTGCCGCGCCGTCGTCGCTCCGCCTCAGCAGGTTCTCGGCGAAGTTCAGCCGCGCATCGGGAAAGAAGCGGGCACCGGGCATCCTGTCGCCGTCGATGAGGCGCCGCGTGCCCTTGTCGCCGACGACGCCGCAGAAATCCCACACAAGGTCCCAGAAGGCGGCGCGGTCATCGATCGACCAGGCGTGCAGCGCGCGGTAATCGGCGATGCCTCGTCCGGCGCGCCGGGCGGCCGCGGCGGCGAAGCGCGTCAGCGGATGGGCGGCGATTTCCTCGCGGTCCGGTTGCCATAGCGGCCTGTCGCCCGTCATCGCCACGCGCCTCTCCCTGATCGCGCCCGTCCGTCAATCGATAGCCTGCGCACCGCCCGCTGTCATTGCCGGCCGGCCCATTGCCCGCGCGAACGGTGCGGCGCGACCCTTTGCGGCCAGAAATTCCTTGCGGTTCGCGGTGTTTCTTCCTACCCAGAGACACCCACCAGGGAAGCCCCGATCGCATGAAACGCATAGCCATCCTGGCCGTTATTGCCGTCGGATTGGCGGGACTTGCCGCGCTGGCGGTGCCGCTGGTCGTCTCGCCCGACCTCATCAAGCAGCGCATCGCCGAGCGGATTTCCACTGCCACCGGACGCAAGGTGACGCTTGCCGGCGAACCCAGCCTGTCGGTCTACCCGCATCTTGCCGTCACCATCGGCGGTCTGACCATCGCCAGCCCCAAGGGCATGGGCGACGATCCATTCCTGTTGGCCGACGAGGTGACGACCCGGCTGCGCCTGTTGCCGCTGCTGGTCGGACGGGTGGAGCTCGACGCATTCGAGCTGGTGCGCCCGCGCGTCCATCTCATCACCGACGCCGATGGCCGCGCCAACTGGACGATGGCGCCCGGCGATGCCGACGGCGGGCCGGCGATCGCCGATCTCGCCCTCGGCCGGGTACAGATCGACGACGGAACGGTGATCTATGACGATCTGGCCGACAAGCGCCACGAGGAATTGACCGCGGTCGCCCTCGACCTCACCTGGGCGCGTCCCGCGGCGGCTGCCAGCGGCAGCGGCAAGCTGCAATGGCGGGACGAGACGATCGAGTTCAACGGCTCGGTCGCGAACCCCCTCGACCTCTACGCCGGCAAGGGATCGCCGGTCCGTTTCGCCATCGCCTCGACGCCGCTGCGCCTGTCGTTCAACGGCAAGGCGCTCGGCCTCGACGGCGCCGATTTCGAAGGCGATGCCTCGGTGAGCACGCCGTCGCTGCGCAAGGTGGTGGCGTGGCTGGGGACGCCGCTCGGCAACGGCTCGATCCTCGGCCCGGCGTCGATCGAAGGCCAGCTTGCCTGGCACGGATCGGAGCTTTCCTTTTCCAAGGCGTCGTTCAACCTTGACGGCAACGATGCGCGCGGCGCGGTATCGGTCGACCTCGGCGGCGCGCGGCCCGCCATACAGGGCACCATCGCCGCCGCCAAACTCGACCTTTCCCCCTATTTCGAGGCCGCCAGCGCCGACCTCGGCGTCAACGGACCATGGCCCTTCGCAGCGACGCGGCTGCCGGTCGCCGACCTTGTCGATTGCGACCTCAGGCTTTCGGTGAACGAGGTGCTGATCGGGGGCGTGCGGCTGGCCGCATTCGGAGCGACCGGCATCATCAAGGACGGCGCCGTCTCGGTGAACATCGGCGAGGCGGAGGTCTATGGCGGCAAGTTCGGCGCCACGATCGCTGCCGAGATGGCCGGCGAAAGGCTTACCACGCACATCAAGGCGAAGATCGCCGGTGCCCTGGCGCAGGCGCCGCTCAAGAACCTGCTCGACATCGACGCGCTCAGCGGCAAGGCCAATGCCGGCATCGATATCAGCGGCAGCGGCACCACCTGGGGCGAGCTGGTGCATTCGCTCGCCGGCGACGCGTCGATCGCGATCGCCGACGGCACGCTCAGCGGCATCGACATGAACGCAATCGCGGCGCGCATGATCGACCCGCTCGCCGAGCCGATGCCGCCGGGGGACGGCGCGACCCCGTTCAGCCGGCTCGCCGCGACGCTGACGCTCGCCAACAGCGTGCTCTCGACCGGCGATCTGGCGGTCGAGGGAGAGGGCTATGCGGTCGCGCTGAGCGGGCGCGGCTCGCTCATCACCGGCACGGTCGAGGCGAACGCGACGCTGACCATGAAGGCCGACCCGGGCAAGACCATACCGCTGGCCGTCACCGGGACCTGGCGGACGCCGCTGATCGGCCCGCGCCAGGTCACCCTCAGGGGCGGCGAAGCGGGCCAGCCGCGCGGATGACCGATATTTAATGTTGGCAGACGTAGGGCGCCCGCCGAGGGATCGTGTTGGCGATGAAGGGCGTCGAATAGGCGATGCCCAAAAGAGGAAATCGACATGTCTGTCAAGACCTTGATCATCGCCACAGCGGCGCTCGCGGCGTCCACCGCCATGACCGTGCCCAGCTTCGCAGCCGGGGGCGACGGCACCGGCCCCAACGGCACCGGACCGGGCCAGAATGCAAACCCGCCGGCCGCCACCCAGCCGATGCCGCGCGCCACGATCATGTTCAGCCTGCTCGACACCAACAAGGACGGTGCCGTCGACAAGGACGAGTTCGCGGTTCTGACGACCGCAACCTTCGATTCGCTCGACGTCAATCACGACGGCAAGCTGACGCCGGACGAACTGCGCGGCCGCCTCGGCCCGATGCTCGGCCAGCGCGACGGCCGTCGCGGACCCGGCATGGGTCAGCAGGGCCGCAACTGGCAGGATCGCGACGATCGCGGTGGCTCGGGCCGGATGGACGATCGGCGCGGGCCGATGGGCCGCATGGGATTCAACGACCGCGGCGGGCGCGGCGCCGGCCCGCTCGGACCGCGGCTGAGCTTCAACGACATCGATACCAACCATGACGGTGTCATCTCGGCCGACGAGTTCGCGGCTCACCAGCCGGCTCCCGGTCAGGGGCGCGGCTACGGTCCGCGGCGGTAGAAGAGCGATGCAATCGGGGCGAGCCGAGGGAGACCGATGGAATGGCTCTTGACGCTCGCCCCGGTGGCCACGTCGCGAAAGGCGCGACGCGAACCGGCTTCTGCCGGTAAGATCGAGGCCACCGGGGGGCGACGCTCGTTGAACACGAATGCCGGCACGACCGACGAGGCGCTGGTGGCGGAGATCGCCGCCGGCGATCAGCGCGCCTTCGCCGAAATCGTGCGGCGGCACGGCGGCCGGCTGAAGGCGCTGGCGCTGCGCTTCAGCGGCGGCTTGGCGGAAGCCGACGACATCGTCCAGGAGACCTTCTGGAGCCTGTGGCGAAACGCCGGCCGCTGGCAGCCGGGCGGCCCGCCCTTCGCGGCCTATCTGACGCGGATGACGATCAACCGCGCCATCGACGGAGAGCGCAAGAAGAAGACCCGGCGCTTCTTCGGGCTGGATGCGGTCGAGGATGCCGCCGACCCGGAACCACGGGCCGACGACAAGCTGGAGGCCAGCGGCGCGCTCAAGGCGGTCGCCCGCGACATCCAGGCATTGCCCGCGCGGCAGCGAGCGGCCATCCTGCTGACGGCGGACGGGGAACGATCCAATGCCGAGATCGCCGAAGCCATGGGGCTGTCCATCGGGGCAGTCGAGCAGCTTCTGGTCAGGGCGCGGCGGACACTGCGAATGCGACTCGCCGAGCGCGAGGCGCAAGGGGGACTGGAACCATGAACCTCGAACGATTTGAAGAAACCCTGGGCCGGCTTGGCGGAAACCTGACACGGTGGCCGGCGGCGGAACGCGCCGAGGCAGAGGCGCTGATCGCGGCCGAGCCGCAGGCGGCCAAGCTCCATGCCGAAGTCACCAGGCTCGACACCCTCATCGGCGCGGCGGCGGCTCCGGTCGCCATGGACGCCGCGGCGATGGGCCGGATCATGGCCGGTATCGATCGCCACCGACACCGCGACCTGACGCTGCAACCGACGCGGCGGCTGTTCGCCTGGGCGAGTGCGGCGATGGTCGTCTTCCTGGTCGCCGGCTTCGCCGCCGGCGTGGCGATCCCCGCCAATCAGGGCGAGGACACGCTGGCCGGGCTGATGTTCGGCTCGAGCGCGACCTCGACCTCCGACCAGGGGAGCGTGCTATGACGATCCGCGGCCCCTTCGCGGTCACGCTGATCGTCCTCTTGTTCGTGTCGCTGGCGGCAAACCTGATGATCGCCGGCTTCACGGTGGCGCGCTTCACCGGCCCGGGCGGGCCGGGCGGCGGTGTCGGCGACATCGACCGCATCGTCGCGCTCGGCATCCGTGCCTTCCCGCGCGAAATCCAGGGCGACATCAGGGATCAGGTGCGTGCCCACCGCCGCGAGTTCCGCTCCGGTCTCGATGCGGTGCAGGGCGCACGCCAGCAAATGTTCGCGGCCATGCGCGCCGATCCCTTCGACCGGGCGGCGCTCGACGCGGCCTTTGCCGATGTGCGTTCGACGACCAACGAAGTGCAGATGATCGGCCAGAACATCGTCGCCGACGCCATCGCCAATGCCCCGGCGAATGTGCGGAAGCGGATCAGGCCGCCGCGCGGCCCGTTCCCATAGCTCCGGTCGTCAGCCTGCCTGTGCCTCCGCCAGGCGCTCGGCGCGCCGGCGCTCCACTTCAGCGCGTTTCGAAACGAGCGAGGCGACGATCACTCCGGCGGTGACGATGCCGATGAGGATCGTGCACACGGCATTGATCTCCGGCGTCACGCCGAGACGGACCTGGCTGTAGATCTTCATCGGCAGCGTGGTGGCGCCAGGGCCGGTGGTGAAGCTGGCGATGACCAGATCGTCGAGCGACAGGGTAAAGCCCAGCATCCAGCCGGCGATCACCGCCGGAAAGATGATCGGCAGCGTGATGACGAAGAACGTCTTGAAGGGCGGGCAGCCGAGGTCGAGCGCCGCCTCTTCCAGGCTGCGGTCGAAGGTGACCAGCCGCGACTGGACGACCACCGCCACGTAGCACATCGAGAAGGTGATGTGGGCGAGCACGATGGTCCAGAAACCGCGCGCCAGGTTGAGGGCGACGAAGAGGAGCAGCAGCGACAGGCCGGTGATGACGTCGGGCATGACCAGCGGCGCGTAGATCATGCCGGAGAACAGCGAGCGCCCCCTGAAGCGGCCAAAGCGCACCAGCACCACTGCGGCCATGGTGCCGAGCACGGTGGCCACCGTCGCCGACAGCAGGGCGACGCGCAGCGTTACCCAGGCGGCGTCGATCAGGGCCTGGTCGTGGAGCAGCTCGCCGTACCATCTGGCCGACCAGCCGCCCCACACCGTCACCAGCTTGGAGGCGTTGAACGAGTAGATGACCAGCAGGACGATCGGCGCATAGAGGAAGGCGAGGCCGAAGGTGATCGCGGTGAGATTGAAGCGGGAGAAGGTCCTCATCCGTCCCTCTCCGCGCGGATCTGCTCCTGGTTCTGGAAGAGCACGATCGGCACCACCAGGATGAGCAGCAGGATGACGGCCACCGCCGAGGCCAGCGGCCAGTCGCGGTTGCGGAAGAACTCGTCCCACAGCGTCTTGCCGATCATCAGCGTGCCGTTGCCGCCGAGCAGATCGGGGATGACGAATTCGCCGGTGACCGGGATGAAGACCAGGAAGCAGCCGGCGATGACGCCCGGCATCGACAGGGGAAAGGTGATCTTCCAGAACGCCTTGAGGCGCGTGCAGCCGAGGTCGGCCGCCGCTTCGAGGAGCGAATTGTCCATCTTCTCGAGCGCCGCATAGAGCGGCAGCACCATGAAGGGAAGATAGGAATAGACGATGCCGATATAGACCGCCCAATTGGTGTTGAGGATGGTCAGCGGCTGGTGAATGACGCCGAGCCAGAGCAGGAGTTCATTGAGCAGCCCCTCCTTCTTGAGGATGCCGATCCAGGCGTAGACGCGGATCAGGAACGAGGTCCAGAACGGCAGGATGACGAGCATCAGCAGGGTCGGCTGCCAGCGCCGCGGCGCCCGCGCCATGCCATAGGCGATGGGGTAGCCGACGGCGAGCACCACGAAGGTCGAGACGAGCGCGATCCACAGGCTCGACAGGTAGGCCTTCACATAGAGCGCGTCGGTGGTGAGGAAGGTGTAGTTGTCGGTGGTGAACGTCTTGGCCTGCTGCCACAGCGCGGCCAGCCCCTCGCCGATATGGAAGGTCGGAAAATAGGGCGGCTGGGCGAGGACCGAGGTGGAGAAGGAGATCTTCACCACGATCAGGAAGGGGATGAAGAAGAGCACCAGCAGCCAGGCATAGGGGATCGCCAGAACCAGCCAGCGCGCCCGGCCGTGCGGCGTTGCGCCGCCAGCGTCCGGCGCGGCGGTGTCGGGCGCGATCACGGCCATTGCTTTGGCGCCCCTTGCAGGTTCCCGCGTAGGCGGGAACCCGGTAGCCGCCGGCCAACCGTGTCGGACACGCCGCCCGAAACAGCGGCTTCGCCAGACCGCTGGCGTTGCCGATTACTGGGTCCCCGCTTTCGCGCGGACCTAAGGAAACACCCGCCGCTCATTTCGTCAGCACCACGCCGCTGTCGCGCGGCCAGGTGAGCCAGATCTTGTCCTCCCAGGTGATCGGCCGCTCGACCAGGCGCGTCTGGTTGGCAACGGTCGCCTTCAGCGTCGCGCCGCCGGCCAGCCGCACGTGATAGATCGAAATGTCGCCGAGATAGCCGATGTCCCAGACCTCGCCGGGAACGGCGTTGACCGAGGTGTCGGCAGGCGCCGACAGCGAGACGCCGATCTTCTCCGGCCGCACGGCAAACCAGGCGGTGTCGCCGACGGCTGCGGGAACCTCCTGCCGGTCGACATCGACGACGGCGCCGGTGCCGCTGCATTCCATGCGGATGGTGCCGCCGTCGGCGGCAACCACCTTGCCTTCCAGCAGATTGACGCTGCCGATGAAGTCGGCGACGTAGCGCGAATTGGGCTGCTCGTAGATCTCCGAGGGCGTGCCGATCTGGACGATCTTGCCGTGGTCCATCACCGCGATGCGGTCGGCGAGCGTCATCGCCTCTTCCTGGTCGTGGGTGACGATGACGAAGGTCATACCGAGATCGACCTGCAGGTCGGACAGCTCGAACTGGGTCTCCTCGCGCAGCTTCTTGTCGAGGGCGCCGAGCGGCTCGTCGAGGAGCAGCACCTTGGGCTTCTTGGCGAGCGAGCGGGCGAGCGCGACGCGCTGGCGCTGACCGCCGGAAAGCTGGTGCGGCTTGCGCTTGGCGAACTGCGTCAGCTTGACCAGCGTCAGCATCTCTTCGACGCGCGCCGCGATATCAGGCGCCGGCATCCCCGCCTGCTTGAGGCCGAAGGCGATGTTGCCCTCGACCGTCATGTGCGGGAACAGGGCATAGGACTGGAACATCATGTTGCTCGGCCGCCGGTAGGGCGGCACGCCGGCGAGGTTCCTGCCGTCGAGCATGATGTCGCCGATCGTCGGCTCCTCGAAGCCGGCGACCATGCGCATCATGGTGGTCTTGCCGCAGCCCGACGGTCCGAGCAGGGCGAAGAACTCGCGTTCGTAGATGGAAAGCGAGATGTCGTCGACGGCGGCGAAATCGCCGAAGCGCTTGGTGACGCCGCGAAACTCGATGAAGGGCTTCGCGGCCGGGTCATTCCACGGAGCGAACTTTCGCCGAACCGGTCCGAGAGCCGTCTTTGCCATCGTGCCCCTCAAGGTCGGCGGCGGCGCCCTACCCGTGCGCCGCCGTCCGCGCCGCCGGCTACTGACCCGTCTTGATCGCCGTCCACGTCCGCGTCCACAGACGCTGGAAGTTCTGGTCGGGGGGCGTGGTGGTGAACGTCTTGTCGAGAACGGCCTGGGGCGGATAGATGGTCGGATCGCCGATGACGTCCTCGTCGAGCAGATCCTGCGAATCGATATTGCCGTTGGCGTAGAAGACGTAATTGGAATTCGCCGCGGCCACCTTCGGGTCCATCATGTAGTTGATGAAGGCCAGCGCGCTTTCGGGATGCGGCGCGTCCTTGAGGATGGCCATCGAGTCGAACCACATCAGCGCCCCCTGCTCGGGGATCGAATACTCGATCTTGACGCCGTTCTTGGCCTCGACCGCGCGGTCGCGCGCCTGGAACACATCGCCGGAATAGCCGATCGCCACGCAGGCATCGCCGTTGGCGAGCGCGTCGATATATTCGGAGGAGTGGAACTTCTGAACGTAGGGCGTGACGGCCTTGAGGGCGTCGGCCGCCTTGGCCAGGTCGTCCGGATTCTTGGAGTTGGGATCGAGGCCGAGATAGACCAGCATCGAGGGGATCACGTCGTCCGGCGAATCGAGGAAATAGACGCCGCAGTCCTTGAACTTCGAGACGACCTTGGGATCGAAGACCATCGCCCAGGAATCGACCGGCGCGTCGGGCATGATCTGCTTGATCTTGTCGACGTTGTAGCCGATGCCGGTGGTCCCCCACATATAGTCCTCGGCGTACTGGTTGCCGGGGTCGTAGGCGGCCAGGCGATCGGAAATGAACTTCCACTGATGCTTGTCGTTGGGCAGCTTCGACTTGTCGAGCGGCTGCAGCACGCCCGCCTTGATCATGCGTTGCAGGTTCGGGTTGGTCGGCACGATCACGTCGTAGCCGGACGCGCCGGCAAAGACCTTGGCCTCAAGCGTCTCCATGGCGTCGTAGACGTCGTAGACGACCTTGATGCCCGTTTCCTTGGTGAAGTTGGCGAGCGTGTCGTCGGCGATGTAATCCGACCAGTTATAGACGTTCACCACCTTGTCCTCCGCCGAGGCGGAGGTGGTCACGACAAGGGCGGCGGCAAGCAGAAGAGCACAACGCGCGAGCATGACGGTCTCCTTCGAACGGCCGGCCGGAAGCCCCCAAGACGCCTGATTGGCGCCGGTTCCGGCCGGTTTCCACGCCACGTTAAGGTTGATCGCCGACCGCGACAACCGAATCGTGCTCCCGCTATGCTAGAAACGGGCCGCTCGTCGTCCGGTTGCCGACAATCGCAATTGTGCGCAAGATCGCCGGGCCCATGCCTTTTCGACCGCCATCACCCCTTCGCGACGAGGGGGCGGCGGCAACACAGGTGAACCGTGGCACGCAAGAAGAAGTCCCCGCCGGTCTCCGAACGGACCCGGGGCGTCGCATCGCTGGAAGAGGCGCAGGCGTGGATCGCCGCGCGCAAGATGGAAGACATCGAGTGCATCGTCCCCGACCAGGCCGGGGTGGCGCGCGGCAAGATGATGCCGGTGGAGAAGTTCCTCGCCGGGCCGACCATGGCCATGCCGGGCTCGATCTTCACCCAGACAATCGCCGGCGACTGGCCGCACGACGACGAGACCTTCCAGAACGACAGCGCCGACCAGGACATCCACCTGGAGCCGGACTTTTCCACCCTGTCGGTGGTGCCGTGGGAAAGCGACCCGACGGCGCAGGTCATCCACGACGCCTACCATGCCGACGGGCGGCCGGTGGAGATCGCCCCGCGCCAGGTGCTGCGCCGGGTGATCGAGCTCTACCGCAATCGCGGCTGGGTGCCGGTGGTGGCGCCGGAGGTCGAGTTCTATCTGGTCAAGCCGAACAAGGACCCCGACTATCCGCTGGAGCCGCCGACCGGCCGCTCGGGACGGCCGGAGACGGCGCGCCAGTCCTATTCGATCGCCGCGGTCAACGAGTTCGACGACCTGTTCGACGATATCTACGATTTCTCCGAGCAGCAGGAGCTCGAGATCGACACGCTGATCCACGAGGAAGGCGCGGCGCAGATGGAGATCAACCTGCGCCACGGCGACCCGCTGATGCTCGCCGACCAGGTGTTCCAGTTCAAGCGCACGATCCGCGAGGCGGCGCTGCGCCACGACATGTACGCCACCTTCATGGCCAAGCCGATGAGCCAGGAGCCGGGCTCGGCCATGCACATTCACCAGTCGGTCAACGACATGAAGACCGGCGCCAACATCTTCTCCAACGAGGCCGGCGACCCGACGGAGGAGTTCTTCGCCTTCATCGGCGGCTCGCAGAAATACCTGCCGGCGGTGACCTGCATCATGGCGCCCTACGTCAATTCCTACCGGCGGCTGGTGCGCTACGGCTCGGCGCCGGTCAACACCATGTGGGGCTACGACAACCGCACGGTCGGGCTGCGCGTGCCCTATTCGACGCCGGGGGCGCGGCGCATCGAGAACCGCATCCCCTCCTCCGACGCCAACCCGTATCTGGCCATCGCCGCCTCGCTCGCCTGCGGCTATCTCGGCATGACCGAAGGGTTGATGGTCACCGAGCCGACCGCCGGCTCGGCGCATGAGGAGGCGATCGCGCTGCCGCGCGGCCTGCTCGAAGCGGTGGCTCTGTTCGAGGAATGCGAGGAACTGGTCGAGATCTTCGGCAAGCGCTTCGTCACCACCTACCGCGCCATCAAGCAGGCCGAGTTCGAGACCTTCATGCAGGTGATCAGCCCGTGGGAGCGCGAATACCTGCTGCTCAACGTGTGAGGGCCCGAAAGATGCCGAAAAAGATCGACCTCGCGACGGCGCCGGTCAGCGCCGGCACGCTCTATCCGCCGCCCTTCGACGAACCCTGCCGCGCCCGCCGGCGCATCAAGCTTGGCGATGCCGCGGGTCTCACCCAGTTCGGCGTCAACCTCTGCACGCTGCCGCCCGGCGCCTGGTCGAGCCAGCGCCACTGGCACACCGAGGGAGACGAGCTGGTCTATGTCGTCTCGGGCGAGGTGACGCTGGTCACCGACGAAGGCGCAGAGATCCTCCGCGCCGGCGACGCGGCCGGCTTCAAGGCGGGCGAGGAGAACGGCCACTGCTTCCAGAACCGCTCCGACACGGACGTGGTGCTCATGGAAATCGGCACGCGCATTGCCGGCGACCTTGCCTTCTATTCCGACATCGACATGAAGACGACGCCGGAAGGCGCTTACGTCCACAAGGACGGCACGCCCTATCCGAAACAGGAGCGCAAGAGCGGGTGACATCCGCCCACGCTCCGTCCCTCTATGCCGCGAGGGCCGACGCCGGCCTCGCCTTTCCGCCACTGACCGAATCGGTGCGGGCCGATGTCGCCATCGTCGGCGGCGGCTACACCGGCCTGTCGGCGGCGCTGCATCTGGCGGAGGCCGGCATCGACGTGGTGCTGGTCGAGGCCAATCGCATCGGCTGGGGTGCCTCGGGGCGCAATGGCGGTCAGCTCCACACCGGCCAGCGGCGCGACCAGGACTGGCTCGAAGAGCATCTCGGCGCTGACGCGGCCCGCCGCCTGTGGACGCTCGCCGAAGAGGCCAAGGCCACCACGCTCGACCTCATCGAGAAACACGCCATTGCCTGCGACTGGCGGCCGGGCCTCATCGAAGCGGTGCACAGGCAGCGGCTCGTCGCCGACGAGATCGCCTATGTCGACAAGCTCAAGCGCGCCTATGGCTATGAGGCGGTCACCTGGCTCGACCGCGCAGCACTGGCGCAAGCGATCGGCACGGACGTCTATTTCGGCGGGCGGCGCGACGCCCGTGCCGGGCACCTCGACCCGCTGAAATTCGCGCAAGGGCTGGCGCGCGCCGCGAAACAAGCCGGTGCCCGCATCTTCGAGGCAACGCGGGCGACGCGGATCACGGGAGAAGCGACGACCGGTTTCACCGTCGCGACATCGTCGGCCACCGTCTCTGCCGATACGGTCATCCTTGCCGGCAACGGCTATCTCTCCGGCGTGGACAGCCAAGTCGAGGCGCACGTCATGCCCATCGACAACTATATCGTCGCCACCGAGCCCATCGGCGCCGGCCGGCCGGGTGGCCTCATCCCAAACGGCGAGGCCGTCTCCGACACGCGCTTCGTCGTCTATTACTTCCGGCCGAACGCCGATGGCCGCCTCGTCTTCGGCGGCGGCGAGACCTACGGCCACCACCACCGCAGCGACATCGCCGCGCTGGTGCGCAAGCATCTTGGCGGCATCTATCCGCAGCTCGCCGAAGCGCCGCTCGCCTATGCCTGGGGCGGCACGCTGGCGATCACGCTGCAGCGCCTGCCCTATATCCGCCGCGTGCGGCCGGGGGTCTATGCCGCCGCCGGCTATTCCGGCCAGGGCGTCGCCATCGCCCCCTTCGCCGGCAAGGTGCTGGCGGAAGCCATCGCCGGCAATCCGGCGAGGCTCGACACCTTCGCGGCACTGCCGATTTCAGCCTTCCCGGGGGGAGCGCTGTTGCGCTTTCCGGCGCTGGTCGCGGCGATGACCTGGTATCGCCTGCGCGACAGCCTTTGACATCACCGGCACGGTTTCGGTTCGCCGCGGGCAGGTGCTAGAAAGCGCCCGGCCGCGCTTGCGGCCTTCGCCGGGGGCCGCCGCCATGTCCGAGACCGCGCCTGCCGTTGCCGGAACCGGCATGGACCCGCGCCGGCGGGCCGTGGCGCTGTGGGTGATCCTGCTCGCCTTCGGCATGGACCTGCTCGATTCGACCATCGTCAACATCGGCATCCCATCCATCCAGCGCGACCTCGGCACCAGCTACGCCGCCATCCAGTGGATCGTCGCCGGCTATCAGTTGACCTTCGCGCTCTTCCTCATCACCGGCGGGCGGCTCGGCGACATCTTCGGCTATCGCAGGATCCTGATCATCGGCATGAGCGGCTTTGCGCTGACCTCGGCGCTGTGCGGCTTCGCCGTCTCCAGCGAGATGCTGGTCGCCGCGCGGCTCGCCCAGGGGCTGTCGGCGGCGCTGATGGTGCCGCAGACGCTGGCCCTCATGCAGGTGATGTATCCGACCGTCGAGGAGCGGCAGCGCGTGTCGGCGCTCTATGGCGCGGTCGCCGGCATCGCCACGGTCTCCGGCCCGGTCATCGGGGCGCTGCTCATCACCGGAAACCCCTATGGCTTCGGCTGGCGCACCATCTTCCTCATCAACCTGCCCTTCGCCGTCGTCGCGATCGGCCTCGGCCTCGCCTTTCTGCCTGACCGCAAGTCGCCGCACCCGTTGCATGTCGATCTGGTCGGCGTCGGGCTGATCCTGGTCGCCATGCTCATGCTGATGTTTCCGCTGATCGAGGGACGCCAGCTCGACTGGCCGCAATGGGCGTTCGTCTCGATGGCCGCCTCGCTCGCCGTCTTCGGCCTGTTCGCCCTCAGCCAGATCTGGAAGGACCGGCGCGACGGCTCGCCGCTGGTCGTGCCGCATCTCTTCCGGGCGCGCTCCTTCGTCGGCGGCATCACCATCACGCTCGCCTTCTACGCCGTGGTTGCCTCCTTCTTCCTGGTGCTGACCATCTTCCTGCAGATCGGCATCGGCTACGACGTGCTGACGGCGGGGCTGACCGCGGTCCCCTTCTCGCTCGGCATCGGCATCACCGTCGCGATCGCGCCGGGCGTTCTGGTGCCGCGTTTCGGGCGCAACGTGCTGACCGCGGGGCCGCTCATCATGGTCGTCGGCTTCGGCCTGTTCATGGCGGAGATCGCGGCCTTCGGCGGCGATCTGTCGCCGTGGGCGATCGCGCCGGTGCTGTTCGTCACCGGCACCGGCATGGGCTGCGTGGTGGCGCCGATCTACCCCTTCATCCTGGCGCAGGTGCCGGTCGGGGATGCCGGCTCCGCCTCCGGCGTCATCAACGCCGTCGGCCAGGTGGGGGGCGCCGTCGGCGTGGCGGCGGTCGGCGTCGTCTTCTTCGGCCTCATCGGCAGCCTGGCGACGGTGAGCGTCGACAGCGTGCGCAGCACGCTTTCGGCCGAACTCGTCGCGGCGGGCCTGCCTGAGGCCGCCGTGCCGCCGATCGTCGCCTCCTTCGAGGCCTGCTTCCACGACCGCGCCAATGCCAAGGACTTCGCGGACGTGCCGGAGAGCTGTGCGGCGGCCGAGAAGGCGCAGGCCGCCTTCGCCGCATCCAACCCGGCACTGGCGGCCAAGGTCGGCGCCATCGTCGCACGTCAGGCGCACACGGCGTCCCAGCGCAATTTCTCCGCGGCCATGAAACAGACACTGGTCTGGCTGGTGGCGGCGCTTCTCATCGTCTCCCTGCTCACCTTCCTGCTGCCGCCAAGGCCGCAGCGGCGCCAGGAACCGGCCGAGGGCAGCATCGAGGCATAGGCGCGCCCCGTGCGGCTGTACGGGGAGACGACCTCATCTTCCTCTTCCCCGCCTCTCTTCCCCGCCTCTCTTCCCCGCCTCTCTTCCCCGCCTCTCTTCCCCGCCTCTCTTCCCCCTTTCGTCCGTACGACCCGGAACGCCCGCGTCGTAACGGAAAATTAATCAAACGATCGATTGACAAATTAAGTCATTCGACTGTATTACAGCGGCACAACAACGACCCATGGCGCTCGGAATGGCTCAACGCCGCCAAAAACCGGAAAGTGGAATGGACCAGACAAGCCCCGTCGGAACGCCCAAGGGCGCCGGCACGCCGCGCCCGGCTTCGCCGCATTACCGGCGGGCCCGGCGCGACCGCGGCGCCGAGACCCGCGCGCAGCTCATCGAGGCGGCGCTCGATGTCTTCGGCCGGCTCGGCTACGAGGGCGCCACCACCCGCGAGATCGCCAAGGTGGCCAACGCCAACCTGGCGGCGATCGTCTATCACTTCGGCGGCAAGGAGGCGCTGCATATCGCGGTTGCCGAGCACGTCGCCGGCAGCATCCTCGCCAAGGTCGGGCCCACATTGGCGGCCGCCGCCGAACCGTCTGCGACCGAAAGCCCGGTGGCGGCGCGCGCGGCGCTCAACCGCCTGTCCGGCACCATGGTCGAAGTCATGCTCGGCTCGGCCGAGGCGGAGCGTTGGGCGCGCTTCATCGTGCGCGAGCAATTGCAGCCGACAGCCGCCTTCGACGTGATCTACCGCTTCATGGGTGGCGCGGTGGCGACCGGGGCGCGGCTTGTCGCCGCCGTTCTGGGCACGCCAGAGGACGAAACGATCCGCATCCGCGTTTTCACCCTGCTCGGCCAGGTCATGGTGTTTCGGGTCGCGCAAGCCCTGGTGCTGAGACGCATGGGGTGGCCCGCCATCGGTGAACGCGAGCGCGACGAGATCAAGCGGATCGTCCGCCAGAATATCGATGCCATTCTCGAAGGAGCCAAGTCATGAGGCGACGGATTATCGTCCTGCTGGTCCTGATCGTCGCCGCCGGGGGCGGCTTCGCCTGGTGGTGGTTCAACCACGACGGCAACGGCAACGGCGCGCTGGTGCTCTACGGAAATGTCGATTTGCGCCAGGTGGACCTCGCCTTCAACGACAGCGGGCGGATCGCCGCCGTGCTGGTCGACGAGGGCGCCAAGGTCAAACAAGGCGAGGTGCTTGCCCGCCTCGACACCAGCCGCATCGCGCCGCAGGTGGCGCAGGCGGAGGCCAATGTGGCGGCGCAGGCGGCGGTGGTCGACAAGCTGCACAACGGCTCGCGGCCGGAAGAGATCGCGCAGGCCCAGGCCAATGTCGATGCGGCCAAAGCCAACGCCCACAACGCCGAGCTGACCTATCATCGTCTGGTCATGCTCAAGGAGAGCGTCGGCGGCGGGCCGGCGGTGACGCAAAGCCAGATCGACGCCGCCAAGGCTGCCAAGGATTCCGCCGACGCCCAGCGGGAAGTCGCCGAACAGGCGCTGACGCTCGCCAAGGCGGGCCCACGCAAGGAAGACGTCGCCCAGGCGGAGGCCCAGCTCAAGGCAACGCAAGCGCAACTGGCGCTGCTCCGCCAGCAATTGAAGGACGCCGACCTGGCGGCGCCGGAGGACGGCGTCATCCGCTCGCGCCTGCTCGAGCCGGGCGAAATCGCCTCGCCGCAGAAGTCGGTCTTCTCCATCGCCATCGTCTCGCCGAAATGGGTGCGCGCCTACGTCTCCGAACCCGACCTCGCCAGGGTCGCGCCGGGGGCGGAGGCCACCGTCACCATCGACGGCGACACGCAGAGCTTCGCCGGCCATATCGGCTTCATCTCGCCAGTGGCGGAGTTCACGCCGCGCGCCATCCAGACGGCCGAGCTGCGCACCAGCCTCGTCTACGAGGTGCGCATTCTGGTCGACGATCCGCAAGACGTGCTGCGCCTCGGCATGCCGGCGACAGTCCATCTCACCGCGGGCGCAGCGGCACAATAATGACCGACTCCGCCCCCGCCTCCGCCATCGAAGGCCGCGGCATCCGCAAGCAGTTCAAGCGGGCCAGCGGCGAGACGGTGAAAGCGCTCGACGACGTGTCGCTGACCGTCGCCCATGGCGGGCTGACGGCGCTGGTCGGACCCGACGGCGCCGGCAAGACCACCCTCATCCGGCTGATGGCGGGATTGCTCACGGCCGATGGCGGCGATCTGTCCGTGCTCGGCATCGACATCGCCCGCGATCCGCAGGCCGTGCAGGACCGCGTCGGCTACATGCCGCAGAAGTTCGGGCTCTACGAAGACCTCACCGTCCAGGAAAACCTCGACCTCTACGCCGATCTCCACGGGGTCACGGCCGCGGAGCGCCGCGAGGTCTATCCGCGCCTGATGGACATGACCGCGCTCGGCCCCTTCACCGGCCGTCTCGCCGGCCGGCTCTCCGGTGGCATGAAGCAGAAGCTCGGCCTCGCCTGCACGCTGGTGCGCGCCCCTGACCTGCTCCTCCTCGACGAGCCAACGGTCGGCGTCGACCCGCTGTCGCGGCGCGAGCTGTGGGAGATCATCCTGCACCTCGTCAACGAGCAGGGCCTGACGGTGCTCATCAGCACCTCCTATCTGGACGAGGCGGAGCGCTGCAAGAACGCCATCGTCATGCATGAAGGCACGGTGCTGGCCCGGGGTCTGCCGCAATCGATCACCGACGTCGCGGCGGGCCGCGCCTTCCTGGCCAAGCCACCGGAGGGCGAGCCGGCGCGGCTGTTGCAGGCGCGGCTTCTCGACGATCCCAACGTCACCGATGCTGTCCCCGAGGGCGGCAGCGTGCGGCTGGTCAAGGCGGATGACGGCGACCTCGCCGGCATCGACGCGACGCCGGTCAAGCCGCGCTTCGAGGACGGTTTCATGGTGCTCCTGCACAAGGCCACCGAAGCCGGCGCAACCGCGTCGCTGTCGCTTGGCCGCCCGGCCAAGCGCCACAACGGCGAGACCGTGGTGGAAGTCAGCGATCTGGTGCGCCAGTTCGGCACGTTCACCGCCGTCGACCACATCAGCTTCGCCGTGAAGACCGGCGAGATCTTCGGCCTGCTCGGGCCGAACGGCGCCGGCAAGACCACCACCTTCCGCATGTTGTGCGGGCTTCTGCCGGCATCGAGCGGCTCGCTGCACGTCGCCGGCGTCGATCTCAGGTCGGCGCGCGCCTCCGCCCGCCAGCGCATCGGCTACGTGGCGCAGAAATTCTCGCTCTACGGCCAGCTCTCGGTCACCGAGAACCTGGCATTCTTCGCCGGCGCCTACGGCCTTGCCGGCAAGCGTCGGGCCGAGCGCATCGACTGGGCGATGGAGCAGTTCGATCTCGCGCCCCTGGCCAAGCTCGCCAGCGGGCAACTGCCGGGCGGCTACAAGCAGCGCCTGGCCATGGCCGCTGCGCTCATCCATGAGCCGGAGATCCTGTTCCTCGACGAGCCGACCAGCGGCGCCGACCCGCTCGCCCGTCGCGAGTTCTGGCGGCGCATCACCGCGCTTGCCGAGCAGGGGGTGACCGTGATCGTCACCACCCACTTCATGGAAGAGGCCGAATACTGCGACCGCGTCGTCATTCTCGATGCCGGACAGGTGCTGGCCCGCGGCACGCCCGCCGAGATTCGCGCCCACGCGCCGGCCGACGAGAACCGCGAGCCGACCATGGAGGACGCCTTCATCGCCGTCGTCGAGGAGGCGCGGCGCACGCGCGGCCGCCCTGGCGAGAGGAGCGCGGCATGAGCACGACGACCCTCTCCTCCCCCGCCTCATCCCACGCGGCGCATCGCCGTGCGGGCGCGGCGCGGCGCGTGCGCGCCCTCATCGTCAAGGAGAGCCGCCAGATCTTCCGCGACCCGAGCTCGATCGCGCTCGGTATCGTCATGCCGGTCATCCTCATCCTGCTGTTCGGCTATGCCCTGTCGCTCGACGTCAGGAACGCACCGATCGCGCTGGTGATCGAGCGGCCGTCGGCGATGGCCAGCGAAGTCGCCGCCGGCTTCCGCCTGTCGCCCTATTTCGACGCGCAGACGGTGACCTCGATGGCCGAGGCCGAGACGCTCATGCGCGCCCACGAGGTCGACGGCATCGTGCATCTGCGCGACGATTTCGCCCGGCAGGCCGCCTCCGGCAACGGCGAGGTGCAGATCCTGCTGCACGGCACCGACGCCAACACGGCGCGCATCATCCAGGCTTACGCGCTGGGCGCCGTCGGCATGGCCGGGCAGCGGCTCAAGGCGGAAGGCAACCAGGTTACCGGCCTCGGCCCGGTCTCGCTGCAAAGCCGCATCTGGTTCAACGAGACCAATGACAGCCACTATTTCCTCGTCCCCGGCCTGATCGTGCTGATCATGACGCTGACCGGCGCCTTCCTGACCGCGCTGGTCATGGCGCGCGAATGGGAACGGGGCACGCTGGAGGCGATCTTCGTCACGCCGGTGCATGCCACCGAGATCCTGCTCGGCAAGATCGTGCCCTATTTCGGTCTGGGCATGGTCGGCTTCGCGCTGTGCGTCGTCGCCGCCGAGGTGCTGTTCCAGGTGCCGCTGCGCGGCTCGCTCTTCGTGCTCACCGGCGTGTCGATGATCTACATGCTGGTCTCGGTCTGTTTCGGGCTGTTCATCTCGTCGGTCACCAAGAGCCAGTTCGTCGCCTCGCAGATCGCCCTCATCGCCTCCTTCCTGCCGGCGATGCTGCTCTCCGGTTTCCTGTTCGACATCCGCTCGATGCCGGCCGCCTTGCAGATCTTCACCTACATCCTGCCCGCCCGCTATTTCGTCACCCTGTTGCAGACGATCTTCCTGGCGGGCGACATCTGGGCGGTCATCCTGCCCAACACCGCCGTGCTGACGCTGATGGCGTTCATCCTGATGGCCGCCACGCTGCGCGCCACGCGCAAGAAACTGGCCTGAGGTCCCCCATGAACGGCAGCGTCCTGCGCATTCTGAGCCTGGTCCAAAAGGAAGTGCTGGCGCTCTTACGCGACCCGCGCAGCCGCGTCATCCTCTTCCTGCCGCCGCTCCTGCAATCCTTCCTGTTCGGCTATGCCGCCACCTTCGACCTCAACCACGCGCCCTATGCGGTCTATGACGAGGACCGCGGCGCCGCCTCCAGCGACCTGCTGGCGCGCTTCGACGGCTCCGGCGTGTTCCAGCGCGTCGCCACCATCGAGCGCTCCGCCGATATCGCCCGGCTGATCGACGATCGCGATGCGCTGCTGGTCGTGCGCATCGGGCCGGATTTCGAGCGCAAGCTCGCCGCCGGCGGACAGACCGCCATCCAGGTCATTGTCGACGGGCGCAACTCCAACACCGCCGGCACGGCGGTCGGCTATGTCAACAGCATCGTCGACAGCTTCAACGCGGACTGGCGCTCCGCGCACGGCCTCGCCGACCCGCCGCTGAAGACCAGCGTGCGCGCCTGGTACAACGGCAATCTCGAGACGAGCTGGAACATGATCCCCGGCCTGATCGGCACCATCACCCTGCTTCAGGTGCTGATGCTGACCGCGCTTTCGGTGGCGCGCGAGCGCGAGGACGGCACCTTCGACCAGTTGCTGGTGACCCCCATCCGCCCGGCGGAGATCATGCTCGGCAAGGCGCTGCCCTCGACCGTGGTCGGCCTCATCCAGGCGACCATCATCTTCCTGGTGGCGCAGCTCTGGTTCCGCATTCCCTTCGCCGGCTCGCTGCTGACGCTCTACAGCGGCCTCATCCTGTTCGTCATCGCCGCCGTCGGCATCGGGCTCTTCGTCTCGTCGCTGGTGGCCAACATGCAGCAGGCGATGCTGTTCTCCTTCATCCTGCTGATGCCCTTCATCCTGCTCTCCGGCCTGGCGACGCCGATCGCCAACATGCCGGACGTGTTCCAGTGGATCACCTATATCGATCCGTTGCGCTATGCCCTCGACATCACGCGCCGGGTCTATCTGGAGGGAACCGGGCTCACCCAGCTCGTCGGCGATCTGTGGCCGCTCATCGTCATCTCCGTGGTCACGCTGCCGATCGCGGCGTGGATGTTCCGCAACCGCCTGACCTGAAACACAGAGCCCGGCGCAAGGGCCGGGCTCTCATGGACGCGCCTGCTATTTCGGCATGGTGGGCGGCGCCGCCACATAATAGGGCGTCTTCGGCTCCTGGCCGGGCGGCACGTAATCGGGCATGGGATCGCCGGGGTCGCCGAGCGACTTGACGTAGCGGTAGAGCGAGCGCAGGTCGCTCTCGTCCATGGCGTGGACGTTGTAGAAGGGCATCGGCGGGCGCGCCGTAAAGGTCCTGGCGTATTCGACGAAATCGTCCTCGCTCATGTCCTTCAGCTCGAGCCGGATGTTGACCGGGTAGGTGGTGCCCCACGGCCCCATCCAACCGATCGCGGTCCCGGTGAGCGCCTTGGCGGGATCGATCTTGCCGCCCGATTCGTTGTAGCCGGCGGTGTGGCAGTCGTTGCAGCCGCCGACGATCGAGACCTGACGGCCGCGCTCGACGGAAATGTCTCCGGAGGCCGCCTGGGCCGCCAGTGGAACCGCCGTCATGCACGCAACTGCCAACCAGAGTGACAGACGCATCATTCTTCCCCTCCTTGATATTGGCGCGGCCATCTCGGCAGCGCGGGCGGCGAAGCTAGTCTCGCCCATATCGGTGCGCTGTGACCGAAGTCACCCGGACGATTCGGCCGGGGCCGCCACGGGCAGAACGATCTCCGCGTGCAGACCGCCCTCCGTCCGGTTGGCGAGGGTGACGTCGCCGCCGTGGGCGCGCGCTACCGAGCGCGCAATGGTGAGACCGAGCCCGGTGCCGCCGGTTTCGCGGTTGCGCGAGGATTCCAGCCGGCGAAACGGGCGGAACACCGGCTCCACCTCTTCCGGCGGAATGCCCGGGCCGTCATCGTCGACCGCGATGTGGACGGCGGCCCCATCGAGCACCAGCGAGACGCGGGCGGCGCCGCCGTATTTCACCGCGTTGTCGACAAGGTTGGCGATGGCGCGGCGCAGACCCACGGGCCCGGCCAGGCATTTCAGCCGCGGCGGCAGGTCGGGGGCGAGGTCGAGGGTCACGCCCGGCAGGTCGGCGCACAGCGATTCGGTGAGCGAGATCAGGTCGATCTGCTCGCGCGCTTCCGGCTGGGCGCTGTCGCTGGCGAAGGCGAGCACCGAGCACGTCATGGCCTCGATGTCGTCGAGATCGGCGAGCATGCGGGCGCGCTGGTCGGTGTCCTCGACAAACTCGGCGCGCAGCCGGAGCCGGGTGACCGGGGTCCTGAGGTCGTGCGAAATTGCGGCAACCAGCTGGTCGCGGTCGCCGATGAAGCGGCGCAGCCGTGCCTGCATGAGGTTGAAGGCGTGCGCGGCGGCGCGCACCTCGCTGGGGCCCCTTTCAGGCAGCGATTCGGCGTTGATGTCACGGCCGAGCCGCTCCGCCGCGTTGGCGAGCAGCGCATAGGGTGCAGTCAGGCGACGCAGCGCCCAGATCGAACCGGCAAGCACCAGGGCGATGACCGCCATGGTCGCCAGCATGGTGTTGTCCGACCACAGGCGCGGCGACGGCGCCATCGGCACGGTGAAATTGGCCCAGCTGCCGTTGCCGAGCTGCACCGAGACGAGATAGGCGTCATCGCGGACGGGGTGCTGCTCGATATCCGACAGGAAGCGTTCGAGCGGACCGGCATCGTCGCCGGGCGGATCGGGCATGGCGCCCGGATCGGCGATCGCCGGGCCGCGGCCGACATCGACCTCGGTGACGCCGGAATCGCCCAATCGCGTTTGCAGCACGTCCTCCAGCTCGGCGATATCGTCGTCGCTGGCGCCCTTGCTGGCGGCGATCGGCTTGTCGGCGACGCTCACTTGCAGGGTCGGCGTCGACAGAGCACCGGCGAGATCGGCGCGGCTCGACGCCGGTTCGGCGGCGATCGCGCGGCTCAGCGACCATACCCGCTCGGCGAGGTGGAAGAAGACGTTCATGCGGGCGTTGAGCGCGCGGTTCTGCAGAATGACGCCGACGGTCGCGACCTCGGCGACGACGAGTCCGCCGATGACGATGATGAGCGCCCAGGCGGCAAGGCTGTCGGGCAGGAAACGCCTCAAGCCACCTCGACCTCCGGCGTGAACATGTAGCCGTCGCCACGCACGGTAACGATCATTTCCGGTGCCTTGGGATCGGTCTCGATCTTCCTGCGGATGCGGCTGACCTGCACGTCGATGGAACGGTCGAAGGGGGTGGCGTCGCGGCCGCGGGCAAGGTCAAGAAGCTGGTTGCGGGTGAGCACGCGCTGCGGGCGCTCGGCGAAGGCGATGAGCAGCTCGTATTCGCCGGTGGTGAGGTCGACGATGAGCCCGTCGGGCGCCTCCAGCCGGCGCCGGCCGAGATCGAGCGACCAGCCGGCAAAGCGCATGCGCTTCGGCGTTCCTGCCGGCTTGCCGACCGTCGCGGCGGTGCTGGTGCGGCGCAGGATGGCGCGCACGCGGGCGAGAAGCTCACGCGGGTTGAACGGCTTGCCGATGTAATCGTCGGCGCCCATTTCGAGGCCGACGATGCGGTCGGTCTCGTCACCCATCGCGGTCAGCATGAGGATGGGGATCGGCGAGCGGGCGCGCAGGTCGCGGCACAGCTCCAGGCCGCTCCGTCCCGGCAGCATGAGGTCGAGGATCACCAGGTCGATGCCGCCGACGGCCAGTGCCGTCTCCATCGACTTCGCGTCGGAGGCGGCAGCGACCCGGTAGCCGTGCCTGACGAGGAAGCGCGACACCAGGTCCCTGATTTCGCGATCGTCGTCGACGATCAGAAGCTGTGGTGTGGCGCCCACGGCATTGCCCGCCCGGGGGAAAGAGTCTCGAACCGTTGTCGGCGCCCCGGAAGACACGTCTGCTCCGCCCGGATCGCGGCAAAATTCGGGCGGTCCCCCACGCGCCGGCCGGGGCAACCGACGCGTGGAGGAAGCGCGATCCGGCCTACGCCTTGCAGGCGGCGTCGGCCTTCATGGCCGCAGTCGCGGCCGACTTGGTCTTGTAGCTGTCCGTGCCGATCATCAGGAAGGACTTGCCGTTCGGCTTGTGGCTGGTCACCGAGCACTTGTGGGTCTTGGCGCTCTGCTCGACGTAGTAGGTGGTGGCGGCAAAGGCCGGCGCGACGAGCGTGACGGTCAGGGCGGAGGCGACGAGAATCTTGCGAAGCATTGGGCAGTCTCCAGTTGCAGGGTTGAACCCCCGCCGGCTTCTGCCGGTCGCGGGGCGGCGCCCGGCCCAGGCATTCGGCCTCGGCACGAGCGATGCGGTGGAGATCACCACGGCTCTGTAAGCCCAGTGTTTCGCGATTGCCGCTCGATTGTAACGGTGTGTTACGCGATTTGGCCGACCGTCGGCCTGGGCCCGCTCTCGACGGGCAGCGCCCGCCGGGTCAGGCCGAGACGCTCGCGCATGATCCAGCGCGCGGTCATCAGCACGGCGACCACGGCCAGGCCGGCCGACAGCCCGATCCATATGCCGACGCCGTTGAGCTTCAGCCAGAAGGCGAGCAGGACGCCGATGGGCAGGCCGATGCCCCAATAGCCGAGGCCGGCCATCCACATCGGCACGCGCGTATCGCCGAGGCCGCGCAACATGCCGGAGCCGGCCGCCTGGGCGCTATCGACGAGCTGGAAGATGCCGGCCCAGACCAGATAGGAGGCGGCGAGACCGGCAACCACGGCGTCGGTCGGGTTGGACCAATCGAGGAAGAGGCCGACGAGGTCGTGCCTGAAGGTGAGGATGAGCGTGGCGGTGCCGCAGGCATAAACCAGCGACAGGCCGTAGGCCGACCAGCCGGCGCGGGAAATGCCGGCGATATCCCTGGCGCCGTAGGCGCGGCCGACGCGCACGGTCGCCGCCGTGCCGAGGCCGAGCGGCACCATGAAGGTGAGCGACGGAATCTGGATGGCGATGGCATGGGCGGCGAGCGCCGCGGCGCTGATCAGGCCCATGAGGAAGGTCGCGGCGTTGAAGATGGTCACCTCGAAGGCGAGCGTCACGCCGATCGGCAGGCCGACGCGCCAGATGGCGCGGAAGCGCGACCAGTCGGGCCGCCAGAAGCGCCCGAACAGGCGGTAGCGGCGGAAGCGCCGGTCGAGCCTGATGAGCAGCGCCAGGCCGCCGGCCATGTAGATGTTGGTGATCGTGGTGCCGATGCCGGCGCCGGGCAGGCCCATGGCCGGCAGGCCGAAGTGGCCGAACATCAGCGACCAGACCAGAACCGCGTTGATGACAAGCGCGCTGCCACCGATCCACAGCGCGGTCAACGGCCGCTCCAGTGCCGCGACGAAGTTGCGCAGGATCACGTAGAACAGGAAGGGCAGGAAGGACCACTGGAAGGTGTGCAGATAGCCGGCGGCCTTGGCGGCAATCGCCGGCTGCTGGCCGAGCACCAGGAAGATCGCCTCGCAATGCCACAGCACCACCCAGATCGGCAGGGTGATGGCGATCGCCGTCCAGAAGCCCTGGCGCATGGTACGGCGCACATCGCGCACCGAGTGGCGGTTGCGGCCAAGCTCGATGGCGATCAGCGGGGCCGTCGCCGTCACCACACCGATGGCGAAGATGAGGAAGGCGAAGTTGAGGTTGACGGCCAGCGCGCCGGCGGCAAGCGCGTCCGGTCCCAGCCAACCCATCATGACCACGTCGGTCGTCGCCAGGCCGACCTGGGCGACGTTGGTCAGGATGATCGGCCAGGCCAGCGCAAGCGTAGCGGAGATTTCCGCGCCCCACGCCCTGGGCGAGGGCGGCGCCGTGGCTGCCATGTCAGTCATGGAGCGAGCTTCTAGACCCGCCCTTCGACCGGCGCCACCCCTTCGCACACGGGAAAGTCGGGCTGTGGCGCCGCGGCCACGATTCGCCGCACCGCGTGAATCGGCGGGGCTATTGCGGCCGGCACACCGCCCGATAGCTGCCGCCGCGCGACCAGGTGATGGTCTCCGCGTGTCCGACCAGAACGTCGCCATTGCCGGCATAGCGGGCGGCGCCCGGGCGCGCGGCGGTGCGGCGCAGGACCATCGGCGGACCGCCGCCGCGCTCGGTAACGATCACGCGGGCATTGGCATCGTCGAAGACGACACGGATGAAGCTGCCGTCGTTGCAGGCGAAGGGGACCGCGCCGGCGGCGCCCGAAGGTCCCTGCGGCGCGGCGACCACCGGCGGTGTCGGCGGCGCCGGGCTGCAATAGGCGAGGAACGGACGCGCCTTGGCGGCGCTGCCCTTCAGCGACAGGCTGTAGGGCGCCGCCGAGCCGATCTGGATGGTCAGGCTGCTGCCGTGGATGATCGCCTGCCATAGCGGATCGTCGGTGTTGAGCTGGATCAGCGGGTTGGACAGGCCGCTCAGTTGCGACACGTCGGAGCCGGTCGCCGGATAGCGCTGCGAAAAGGCGCCGGAGGAGAAGCCGACGGTCACGGTCCTGCCAGGCTGCACTTCCGGGGCGCTTCGCCCGAGCGCGACGGTGGCCTTGCTCGAGGCCGGCGTGCAGACGGCGGTGAACTCGCTGTCGTCGGAATTGGGGACGGCAAAGGCGAGGCTGCCATTGTCCTTGGTGGAGGTGAACATCCACGCGGCATCGCTGGCGGCCGGCGCCGGCTCTGCGGCCGTCGCCGGGGGCTGGGGCGGCGCCGCCGTCGGGGTCGTGCCGCCGGCGGCGAGCAGCGTCACGCTCACCTGCCAGTCATTGGCGCAGATATCGACGGCACGGGCGACACGCCGTCCGTCGGAAAGCACCAGGCCGAGGTCGCGCGAACAGTCGATGCCGTCCGCTCCCGGTGCCACCAGCACCTCGACCGCATTGCCGATGCGCCGGTTGATGGCGACCGGCTTGCCGGCCATGAACACGCCGTCGATGGTGACGTCGGGATCGTCGACGCTGATGGTGACCGGCTGGGTGTCGGCCGGTTGTCCGGCAGGCGGTGCCGGCTCGGCCGCGGCCGCCGGGGGCGTTGGGGGCGTCGGCGGTGCCGGGGGGGCGCCGGCGGTGGAGAACGGCACGGTGACCCGGGCGCCGTTGGCGCAGATGTCGGTGTCGATGGTCGCCACCAGACCGTTGGAGCCGGTGAAGGCGATGCGCTCGGCGCAGGGCACCGCACCGCCGGGATTGTCGACGCGGAAGAAGGTGACGCCGCCGCCCTGTCCGGCGACGGCAAGCTCCTTGCCGTTCAGGCGCGCGCCGGTGACCGTGACGTCGCTCTGGTCGCTCAGCGCGCTGAACAAGCGGCTGTCGGCATGGGCGGCACCTGACAGCAGTATGACGGCGACCGTGCCGGTCGCCACAATCTCGATGAAACGGGACATCCCGTTCTCCCCACGAAGGTCCTGCCCACCCTCTTTCACGACCATTTGTGCCAAAGCCTACGGGCCTGACAAGCCCCACAAGGATGGCGAGATCGCGGCACCGGTCATCCCGTCAGACGGAAGCGGTTCTCGGGCAATCCGCGCACATCGACCTGAAGGGCGTAGAGCCCGCCCGACAGGCGCTCGTCCGGCCGCCTGGCGGTGGTGATGTAGAGCGTCTTCAGTTGCGGCCCGCCGAAGGTGCAGGTGGTGACATTGGACACCGGCATCTCGACGATGCGGTCGATCTCGCCGTTTGGCGCGATGCGCACGATGCAGCCGCCGCCATAGCGCGCATTCCACAGACAGCCTTCGCTGTCCATCGCCGAGCCGTCCGGCTGACCGCGCTCGAAATCGTTGAAGAACGGGCGCTCATTGGCGATGCGGCCGGTCTTGAGGTCGTAGTCCCAGACGTGGATCGTGTTGGCCAGCGTATCGGCGGAATAGAAGCGGGCGTTGTCCGGGCTCCAGCACATGGTGTTGCTGATGCCGATCCCCGTCTTCTCGGTGACGCACGCCCCATCCGGCTTGACGCGGAAGAGCGCCCCCATGTCGTCGCGCTCGATCGGCAGATCCTCGCCCGCGGCGCCGACATTGTTGGCCATCGAGCCGACCCAGAAATTGCCCGCCGGATCGGGACGGCCGTCGTTGAGGCGCACGCCGGAGCGGCCGCGCTCGGGATTGGCGAAATCGGCGCGGGCGTCGTTGGCCGGCTGCCACAGGATCACATGGCTGCCGAGGGCGACGATCAGCGTGTCCGGCCGGTCGGTGAGGCCAAGGGCGGTCACCGGCTCGGAGAAGAACCAGTTCCTGACGCTGCCGGTCTCCGGCTCGAAGCGATGGATGAGGAAACGGTTGATGTCGACCCAGTAGACGGCCTTGTGCAGGGCGTGCCAGACGGCCCCCTCGCCCGTCCCGTCGCCGGACGGAACCACACATTGCGCTGAATGCATATCACCCCCTGGAATCGCGGGCTGGCCGCGCTACGAATCCTCTGCCAAACAGTGTAGACCGCTCCAACCGGAACCCGAAGCCGTCGGGGGCCGGCGTCCTCCTTATTTGAGCCTCCGGAGTTCCTGCCGTCATGACCAGCCGTATCATCGCCGTCGATCCGTTCGATTTCGTCGTCTTTGGCGGCGCCGGCGACCTCGCCTACCGCAAGCTGCTGCCCGCGCTCTATGCGCGGCACCTCGACGGCCAGATCCCGACGGTGACGCGCATCATCGGCGTTTCGCGCCGGCACATCAGCGACGACGACTACCGGGAGGCGACGCGCCAGGCGCTCATCGAACACGTGCCCGGCGGCACCGACGATGCCGCGGTGCTCGAGACCTTCCTCAACCGGCTGCATTTCGTGCCGGTCGACGCAACCGCGGACGCCGGCTGGGACGACCTCGCGGCCATGCTGGGCACGGGACAGGATCGCATCCGCGCCTTCTACCTTGCCGTGGGGCCGGAGCTGTTCGGCACCATCTGCGCCAAGATCGGCGACAAGGGCCTGATCACGCCGCAGACGCGGGTTGTCATCGAGAAGCCGATCGGTCACGACCTGCAGTCGGCCCGCGACGTCAACGATCTGGTCGGCCGCGTCTTCAGGGAAGACCAGATCTACCGCATCGACCACTATCTCGGAAAAGAGACGGTGCAGAACCTGATGGCGCTGCGCTTCGGCAATGCGCTGTTCGAGCCATTGTGGAACGCTGCCCATATCGACCATGTGCAGATCACCGCCGCCGAGAGCATCGGGGTCGGCGGGCGCGAGGGCTATTACGACCAGGCCGGCGCGCTGCGCGACATGGTGCAGAACCACATGATGCAGCTCTTGACCCTGATGGCGATGGAGCCGCCGACGCGCATGGATGCGGACGCGGTCCGCGCCGAAAAGATCAAGGTACTCAGGGCATTGAAGCCGATCGACGGCGCCAATGCCGGGCAACTCGTGGTGCGCGGGCAATACCGCGCCGGCGTCGGGGTGCAAGGGCAGATGGCCAGCTACCCGGAGGACATCGACAACCCGCAGAGCGCCACCGAAACCTTCGTCGCCCTCAAGGCCGAGATCGAGAACTGGCGCTGGGCGGGCGTGCCGTTCTATCTGAGGACCGGCAAGCGCCTGCCGGTGCGCACCTCCGAGATCGTGCTCACCTTCCGCAACATTCCCCACTCGATCTTCGAGTCGACCGTCGGCGCCATCGAGTGCAATCGCCTGGTGCTGCGCATCCAGCCGGACGAAGGCGTCAAGCTGTGGCTGATGATCAAGGACCCCGGCCCCGGCGGCATGCGCCTGCGCTACGTGCCGCTCGACATGAGCTTCGCCGAGGCCTTCGGCGTGCGCAACCCGAATGCCTATGAGCGGCTGATCCTCGATGTCATCCGCGGCAACCAGACCCTGTTCATGCATCGCGACGAGGTCGAGGCGGCATGGGCGTGGATCGATCCGATCATCGACGCGTGGTCGTCAACCAGCGAGGGGCCGCGGCCCTATCCGGCCGGCACCTGGGGACCGACGACCGCCATCTCGCTGATCGAGCGCGACGGCCGCACCTGGCACGACGACGAGGCGTGAGGCGGCCGGGTCGCTGGCCCGGCCCGCTCCTTGCACGGGCCGACAGTGCCATCGAACTTTCGGCCTGGGCCGCTAGATAGGGCCCTGACATCCATGTGATAACGGCCCGCCGCGGCCGGACCTTCAAGGAATCCGCCCATGAGCGTCCAATCCCGCATCGGCGACGTCACCGAGCGCATCGCCCGGCGCAGCCAGTCGGCGCGCGAGCAATATCTGGAGCACACCCACAAGGCAGCCGAGACGCGCGTCAGGCGCGGCAAGCTCTCCTGCTCCAACCTCGCCCACGGCTTCGCCGCCTGCGCGGTCGGCGACAAGGCGAAGCTTGCCGGCGACGAGACGCTCAATCTCGGCATCATCACCGCCTATAACGACATGCTGTCGGCGCATCAGCCCTATGGCCGCTTTCCCGACGTCATCAGGCAGGCGGCGCAGGAGGCCGGCGGCACGGCGCAGGTGGCCGGCGGCGTGCCGGCCATGTGCGACGGCGTCACCCAGGGCCAGACCGGCATGGAGCTGTCGCTGTTCTCGCGCGACACCATCGCCATGGCCGCCGCGGTCGGGCTGTCGCACGACATGTTCGACGCCGCGGTGTTCCTCGGCATCTGCGACAAGATCGTGCCGGGGCTGATGATTGCGGCGCTCACCTTCGGCCACATCCCGGCGGTGTTCATTCCCGCCGGGCCGATGCCCACCGGCATGCCCAACCTGGAGCGCTCCAAGACGCGCCAGCTCTACGCCGAGGGCAAGATCGACCGCGCCGCGCTGCTCGACGTCGAGGCGCGGTCCTACCACGCGCCCGGCACCTGCACCTTTTACGGCACCGCCAATTCCAACCAGATGCTCATGGAGATCATGGGCCTGCATCTGCCCGGCGCCACTTTCGTCAATCCGGACACGCCGCTGCGCGATGCGCTTACCCGCGAGGCGACCAGAAGGGCGCTCGCCATCACCGCGCTCGGCAACGCCTATACGCCGGTCGGCGAGATCGTCGATGAGCGCACCATCGTCAACGGCGTCGTTGGCCTGCATGCCACCGGCGGCTCGACCAACCACACGCTGCATCTCATCGCCATCGCCAGGGCGGCCGGCATCCATCTCACCTGGGACGATTTCGCCGATCTGTCGGAAGTGGTGCCGCTCATCGCCCGCGTCTATCCGAACGGCGGCGCCGACGTGAACGACTTCCACAAGGCCGGCGGCATGCAGGTGCTCATGCGCGAGCTGATCGGCGCCGGCCTGGTGCACGAGGACGTGCGCACGGTGTGGGGCACGGGCCTTGCCGGCTATCTGCAGACGCCGGAGCTTGCCGCCGATGGCGGCATTGCCTGGCACGAGAGCGCGCAGACAAGCGCCAACGACAAGATCATCTCCACCGTCGCCAGGCCCTTCTCGCCGGAGGGCGGGCTGAAGCTTCTCACCGGCAATCTCGGCCGCGCCGTGATGAAGGTGTCGGCGGTCAGGCCGGAGGACCAGGTGGTCGAGGCGCCGGCCATGGTCTTCGATTCGCAGGAGGGCCTGCGCGAGGCTTTCGAGGCCGGCCGGCTGACCAAGGATTTCGTCGCCGTCGTCCGCTTCCAGGGGCCGCGCGCCAACGGCATGCCGGAACTGCACCAGCTCACCCCGACGCTGGGCCTGTTGCAGGATCGCGGCCTCAAGGTGGCGCTGGTCACCGACGGGCGCATGTCGGGCGCCTCGGGCAAGGTGCCGGCGGCGATCCATGTGACGCCGGAGGCGGCCGAGGGCGGCGCGCTGGCGCGCATCCGCGATGGCGACGTCATCCGCCTCGACCCGCGCACCGGCACGCTCGCCGTCATCGCCAATGCCGCCGACCTCGCCGCCCGCGCGCCGATGGCGCCGGACCTGGCGGCCAATCAATACGGCAATGGCCGCGAACTCTTCCGCATGTTCCGCAAGAACGCCCAGCCGGCGGAGATGGGCGCGGGGATCCTGTAGGTCCCGTTCGAGAAGTTCACGGCGTCCGCGATTGCCTCCCTCCCCCTTGTGGGGGAGGGCTTTCAGCCTTTGCCTCGCAGTCGCGAAGCGACGAGAGGCTTAGGCTGGAAGGGAGAGGGGTCGTGGCACAACGGCTGTTTGGCGTGTCACCCCATGGGCGAGCGCCTTGCCTGCACCCCCCTCTCTGTCTCTCCCCCACAAGGGGGGAGAGGACCCTCACACTGAGGTCGTGAGCGCGTCGCTCACGCCGCGGCACTTGCCACCACCCGCGCCCGCCACGCCTCGACATTGACGCCGCGGATGAGCAGCCACAGGCAGAGCGAAACCTCCGAGACGATCGGCACGACATAGAGCGGCGCCACCATGTCGGCCCGGGCGGGGAAGAGGAAGAGCGTGTAGCTGCCGATGAGATAGACGACGCCGGCGGCCATCACCAGCCAGCCCAGCGCCCTCGGCAGATAGCCCGAGCGGACGACCAGAAAGCCGAGGACGAGGCAGCTCGCGCCGAAGAAGATCAGGCCGAGATCGTAGCCATGGCCGTGCATGTCGAGCGCCAGCACCACCAGTGCATGGAGCTGGGCCGGCTCGAAGGCCGCGGCGTGGCCGGCGTCGCCTAGGAGCAGCAGCGCGGCATATTGATGGAGCAGGCTCGCGGCGATGACCGCTGTCTGGATCAGCCTGAGGGCGGCGGCGGTGAGCGCCAGCGTCGTGTTCACCGGCCGCAGCAGAAAGAAGAGCAGCACGGCCAACGCAACGTCCGAGAGGGCCATCACCGAATCGGCGGCGAAACTGGCGCGGAACAGCCCCTCGGCGGCGAGGATGTTGGCGGCCGTCGTCCCCGCGTCGCCGGCAACGATCAGGCTGCCGCGAACGAAGACCTCGCTCCACAGGCCGAAGACGATGATGACGAGATAGAGCGCGCCGGCCGCGCGGGCGTAGGGCTGCGGTGAAACGGTGATGGCAGGCGCCGGGGTCTGCATGTCGCTCTCCGAAGTCGTGGGGCTCGCGGCCCACTATACGAAGCGAGACCGCCGCGCCAAGCCCGCGCCTAGCGCGTGAGCAGGTTGGAGCCGACGACCAGCGCACCGGCGGTCAGCAGGATCGCCAGCACCACGCGGTCGAAATGGCGGTCGCCGAGCCGGCGATAGAGCCCCTTGCCGGCATAGGCGCCGATCAGCGTGGCCGGCACGGCGAAGGCGAGCGCGCGGAACAGGTCCATCGTGAACAGGCCGGCAACCGCATGGGCGCCCACCGAGACGGCGAGGATCGCCATGTTGAAGGGCTGGAGCACGGCGCGGCGCGCGTCCTTGCCCCAGTCGCGCAACCCGCTCCAGATCGCCGGCAGCGCACCGGAGAGGCCGGCAAGCGCGCCGAGGATGCCGCCGATGAAACCGACGATGCCGTCCGCCGCTCTGCTCTCCGGGACCTTCAGGCGCACGCGGCCCGACAGCATCACGAGGCTGTAGGCGACGATCAGCGTACCGACCCAGAAGCGGAAGGTGGCGGCGTCGATGCCGGTGAGCAGCCAGGTGCCGACGGGAATGCCGATCAGCCCGCCGACGATGAAGGGGGCGAGGCGGCGCGTATCGATGGCGTGGACGATCAGCGACACCGACTGGAGGTGGGCGACCACCGCGCAGATGGCCGCCAGCGAGGCGGTGTTGGCCGGCGAGAGCGCCAGCAGCCATAGCGGAATGGCCGCCATCGCCAGACCGAAGCCACTGAGGCCATTGACGAATCCGCCGAGGAGTCCGCCCGCGACGATCCACAGAATGTCCGTTGTCATTGCCCCCGCCACCTTGCCGCGATGCGCGGCAGGCCGGTTCTAGGAGCTGGAGCCGTTCCTGACCAGTGGCCCTCAGGCCCGCCGTCTTGCCCAGGAGCGCGTGCCCGCCGGAACCTCGCTGCCGCCATCGCGCGCCGGTTGAAGGTAATGCGGCACTTCCGGCCATTCGCCCTTCGCCAGCGCGGCGATGAGAACGGGATCGTCGGTCAGAAAGGCGTCGACGCCGACGCGCCGCATCAGCGGCACCTGATCGATGATGTAGCTGCCCACCACGCGGATCTCGCCAGTGTAGCCGTCGCGATCGCGCAGCAGCCGCGCCATGGAAAGCGCCCGCCCATCGGCGAATTTCGGCATGGTCAATGCGACCACCGCAAAGCGCTTGAGGTCGGCGGCGATGTCCGCCCAATCGCTGCCCGGCTCGACCAGCAGGCCGAGCGGCGCGGCGCGCCCGGCAAGCGTCGCACGGCCGTCGCGCCAACGTTTCAGGCTGACGATCGCCTTGCCGCCATCGGGCACCGGCGCGTCGTCGGCAACCATCGTCCAGTCGTCTTCGATGAAGCGTCCGTTCTTCCAGAGCGGCATCGTCAGATCCCGCTGCCGTCGGCCTCGAGGCCGGTGTGGATGCCGCATTCGGTCTTGTCCACGCCGCGCCAGCGCCCGGCGCGCTGGTCCTCGCCCGCCGCCACGCGGCTGGTGCAGGGCTCGCAGCCGATCGAGGGATAGCCGCGCGTGACCAGCGGATGGGCAGGCAGGTCGTGGCGGTGCATGTAGCCCCTGATGTCCTCGCCGCCCCAATGCGCCAGCGGGTTGATCTTGATGCGCCCGCTATCGGCCTCGAACAGGCTCAAGCCGGCGCGCACGGCGGTCTGGAAGCGCTTGCGCCCAGTGAACCAGGCGTCGAAGCCGGCGAGCGCGCGGGTGAGCGGCTCGATCTTGCGGATGGCGCAGCAGAGATCGGGATCGGTCATCCACAAGGCACGATGCGGGTCTTTCGCGTGCAGGCGCTCGGCATCGGGCGTCACGCTGCGCACGTCGGTGAGGCCGAGATGGGCGACCAGGGTCGAGCGATATTCCAGCGTTTCGGCGAAGAGGCGGCCGGTATCGAGGAAGATCACCGGCACGGCGCGGTCGACCTGCGACAGCAGGTGGAGCAGGACGGCCGAACTCGGCGCCGAAGCTCGACACCAGCGCGATGCGATCGGGATAGAGCTCGTTGACGGCGACGGCGATCACGTCACGCGCATCGAGCGCGCCATAGCGCGCATTGAGCGCGATGGCTTCGGCCTGGACGCCGTCTTCCGGATCGACGGCAAGCGCCACGGCGTCAAGCAGTCCCATAGAGCGCCTCGTGAAACGGTGTCTGGCCGACACGACGATACGTGGCGAGAAAATCTTCCGCCGCGCCGTCGCGCACCTTGAGATAGGTATCGACCAGGGTCTCCACGGCATCGACCACAGCGTCGGAAGAGAAGCCCTTGCCGATGATCTCGCCGATCGATGTGTGCTCGTCGCCGGAGCCGCCGAGGGTGAGCTGATAGAACTCCTCGCCCTTCTTCTCGACGCCGAGAATGCCGATATGGCCGACGTGATGATGACCGCAAGCGTTGATGCAGCCGGAAATCTTGATCTTCAGGTCGCCGATCTCGCGCTGCCGGGCCGGGTCGGCGAAGCGCTCGGAGATGCGTTGCGCGACGGGAATCGAGCGGGCATTGGCGAGCGCGCAATAATCGAGCCCCGGGCAGGCGATGATGTCGGTGACCAGCCCCGCATTGGCGGTGGCGAGGCCGGCCGCGGCCAGTGCCTCGTGAAGGGCCGGCAGGTCGTCGAGCGCCACATGGGGCAGGATCAGGTTCTGCTCATGGCTGACGCGCACTTCACCGGCGCTGTGGCGCTCGGCAAGATCGGCGATCAGCTCAAGCTGATCGGCGGTGGCGTCGCCCGGCGTGCCGCCGATGGGCTTCAGCGACACGGTGACGATGGCGTGGCCGGTGACGCGATGGGGCGCGGCGTTCTGTGCCACGAAGGCGGCAAGCGCCGGATTTCCGGCCGATGCGCGCTGCAGGACAACGCTCTCCGCCGGGCGCGGGGTAAGCGCCGGCGGCGCAAAATAAGCCTCGATGCGGCGCACCTCCGCATCCGGCAGGCGCAACGCGCCGGCGCGGATGCGCTGCCATTCCTCTTCAACCTGACGGCGGATTTCGTCGGGGCCGGCCTCGTGGACGAGAATCTTGATGCGCGCCTTGTACTTGTTGTCACGCCGGCCGAAGAGGTTGTAGACGCGCAGGATCGCCTCGACATAGGAGAGCAGGTCCTCTTCCGGCAGGAAGTCGCGGATGAGATGGCCGATCATCGGCGTGCGGCCGAGGCCGCCGCCGACCGAGACGGCGAAGCCGAGACGGCCGTCGGCATCGCGCTTGGCGGTGAGGCCGATATCGTGCACCTGGGTGGCAGCGCGGTCATGCGGCGCGCCGGTCACCGCGATCTTGAACTTGCGCGGCAGGAAGATGAACTCCGGGTGCAGCGACGACCACTGCCGTAGAATCTCGGCATAGGGACGCGGATCGACGACCTCGTCGGCGGCGGCGCCGGCGAAATGATCGGCGGTGACGTTGCGGATGCAATTTCCGGAGGTCTGGATGGCGTGCATCTCGACCGCGGCGAGATGGTCGAGGATGTCGGGGATGTCCTTCAGCGCCGGCCAGTGGAATTGCAGGTTCTGGCGCGTGGTGAAATGGCCGTAGCCGCGATCGTATTTGCGCGCGATGAAAGCCAGCGTCCTCAGTTGCACTGCATTCAGCGTGCCGTAGGGAATGGCGACGCGCAGCATGTAGGCGTGCAGCTGGAGATAGACGCCGTTCATCAGGCGCAGCGGCTTGAACTGATCCTCGGTCAGCTCGCCCGAGAGGCGCCGCGCCACCTGGCCGCGGAACTGGTCGACGCGCTCGCGAACGAAGTCGCGGTCGAATTCGTCATAGCGGTACATGGTCTAGTTCCCTGTCGCGCCTGCGGCGCTCCCCGCCTCTTGACCGGCTCCGGCGAGTTTGGCGCGCTCGGCGTCGCCATAGGCGATCGTCGGGCCGCGCTCGGCGCGGATGCGCTCGCGCAGGCGCACCGGCACCGGCACGCCGCCGGTCACGACCACGTCGATCGGATAGGCTTCGAGAACGATCTGCGCATCGACCTGCGCCCCGGCCTGGGCGACCGCCGCCTCCAGATCAGGGCCGTCCTCGACAACGCGCGCCGCGGCGATATCGACCGTCCAGCCGCTCTCGCCGTCGAGAAAGACGACCAGCCCGCTGCGCAGATCGTTGGCGGTGATGACCTTGGCCGGGCCTTCCTTGGCTGCCTTGAACATTCCGAGAGCCTCTTGCCTTTTCAGGTCCCCGCGAAGGCGGCGACCCAGTAACCATCGAATTCGCCCTGTTCGCACCGCCCGCGTTTAGCGGGTCCCCTTCCCTCGCCTTGCGTCGCAAGGCTCGCCGGGGACCATGTCTCCTTGTCAGGCCGCCAGTTCGGCGAGAGCCGCGGGGGCGCCGGCAACCGCGCCGGCGGCGACCACATCGCCGACGATGATGAGCACCGGTCCGCTGATCTCCGGCCGGGCGGCGAGCGTGGCCAGTTCGTCGAGGCGGCCGGCAAAGGCGCGCCGGTCGGCGCGCGAGGCGTTCTCGATCACCGCCACCGGCGTTGCGGCGGAGAGACCCGCCGCGATCAACCGGCTGGCGACCTTGGCCGCGACCGTGCGGCCCATATAGACCGCCACGGTCGCGCCGCGGAGTGCCAGGCCCGCCCAATCGGGAAGCGTCTCGCCATCGGCCGTGTGGCCGGTGGCGAAGACCAGCGATGAGGATGTGTCTCTCAGCGTCAGCGGAATTTCCGCTTCCGCCGCCGCGGCGAAGGCGGCGGTGATACCGGGAACGATGTCGAAGGAGACGCCGGCGGCGCGCAGCGCCGCGATCTCCTCGCCGGCACGGCCGAAGATCAGCGGGTCGCCCGATTTCAGCCGCACGACGCGGCGCCCGGCGAGCGCCTCGTTGACGATCAGCCGGTTGATCTCGTCCTGGCTGGCCGAGTGCGCGCCCTTGGCCTTGCCGACATGGATGCGGCGGGCATCGCGGCGGCCCTGCGCCACGATCGCGTCCGGCACCAGCCGGTCGGTGACGATGACATCGGCCTCCTGCAAGGCGCGCTGGGCGCGCAACGTCAGCAGGTCCGCCGCCCCGGGCCCGGCGCCGACCAGCGACACATGGCCGGAACGGATGGGGTCGATCTCGAGCGCCCGCAGCGCCTCGTCCTCGGCCTCGCGTGCCCGGCCGGCAAAGACCTTCTCGGCGACCGGGCCGGAGAAGAGCCAGGCCCAGTAGCGCCGCCGGTCGCCGAACGCGGTGCGCGCAGCGCCGACGCGGCCGCGCAGCTTCTCGGCGAGCGTGGCGAGGTCGCCCAGTGCCGGCGCCAGCATCGCCTCGATGCGGGCGCGCACGTGCCGGGTGAGCACCGGGGCGACGCCCTCGCTGCCGATGGCGACCGCCAGCGGCGCCCGGTTGACCAGCGCCGGCGTGTAGAAATCGCAAAGTTCGGGACGGTCGACGCAGTTCACCGGCACGCCGGCCTTGCGGGCCAGCGCCACGACTTCACGGTCGCTGTCCTCGGCGCCGGTGGCGGCGAAGATAAGCGCCGCACCGGCGAGGTCGGCCAAAGCGGGGTGGGCGCCACGCCAGTCGCCATGGGCGGCGATCAGGTCGGCGCCGGTCTCGCGGTCGAGGGTTGCGGCGAAGACGACGATCTCGGCGCGGGTCTCGGACAGAAGGCGGATCTTGGCGGCGGCCTCGGGGCCGCCGCCGACGATGACGACGCGGCGCCCGGCGACCTTGTGAAAGGCGGGGAACACGGCGAGCTTGCGGGCGGTTTCGGACATCGCGCTTGCCTCCATGCGGTGCCGCCCGGCGGCTTGCGACCAGGGGCGGGCACGGTCGGGCAAAACTTAGGGAGTGGGCCGCGACGCGACGACGACGCCGGTTCCAATCTCGGCGAAGGGCGGGGAAAAAGTTTCCGGCGGCCCCGAGGGCGGCGCAAGAAACGCCCGGGCAGGAACGATGTGTGGCCGCACGGCAGTGCCCTCAGCGCCGCACCACGAACGTGCTGCGGCGCGCCGGGGCTCGGGCGTGCTCAGACCCGATGGAAGGCCTGGCCCTTGTCGTCAAAGACGTGCAGCACCTCAGCCGGCGCGGACAGCGCGATGTCGCTATGGCGCGGGAGCCGAACGTTGCCTTCGACCTTGGCGATGATCGGCTCGCCATAGCCGCAATCGACATAGAGCAGAGTCAGTTCGCCGAGATGCTCGAGAATATCGAGACGGCCGTGGAAGATCGGCTGGTCGCCGTCCTTGGCGACCGACAGGTTCTCCGGCCTTACGCCGAGCGTCCCCTTCTGGCCGATGGCACTCGCCGGGATATTCGCCGTCACCGCCACCGCATCGTGCTTGTCGGGCCGCACACGCGCCTCGCCGTTGGCCCCCTCGATGGTGCAGGGCACCATGTTCATGGCGGGCGAGCCGATGAAGCCGGCGACGAACAGGTTGTCGGGGCGGTCGTAGAGCTCCATCGGCGTGCCGACCTGCTCGATAATGCCGGAGCGCAGCACCACGATGCGGTCGGCCAGCGTCATGGCCTCGACCTGGTCGTGGGTGACGTAGATCATGGTGACGTCTTCCATGCGCTCGTGCAGCTTGGCGATCTCGATGCGCATCGAAACGCGCAGCGCCGCGTCGAGGTTGGACAATGGCTCGTCGAACAGGAACACGGTCGGGTCGCGCACGATGGCGCGGCCGATGGCGACGCGCTGGCGCTGGCCGCCGGAGAGCTGCTTGGGCAGGCGATCCAGAAGTTCCTCTATCTGCAAGATCTCGGCCGACCGGCGGACGCGCTTGTCGACCTCTTCCTTGCCCGCTTTGCCCAGCTTCAAGCCGAAGGCCATGTTGTCGTAGACCGTCATGTGCGGGTAGAGGGCGTAGGACTGAAAGACCATGGCGATGCCGCGCTGCGACGGCGGCAGGTCGTTGACGACCTTGCCGTCGAAGGCCAGGCGCCCGGAGGTGATGTCCTCAAGGCCGGCGATCAGACGCAACAGCGTGGACTTGCCGCAGCCCGACGGTCCGACAAAAACCATGAACTCGCCCGACTTGATCTCGAGATCGACGCCCTTGATGACCTCGATGGCGCCGAACGACTTGCGCACCTCCTGCAGGTTAAGTTCAGCCATGGTTCCTCCCAACCGTCAGCCCTTGACCCCGCCGGCCGTCAGACCGGAGATGATCTTGCGCTGGAAAATAAGGACGAGAACGACCAGCGGCACCGTCACCACAACCGAGGCGGCCATGATGCTGCCCCAGGGGATCTCGTGCTGGCTGGCACCCGAGATCAATGCAATCGCGACGGTCACGGTGCGTGTCGTGTTCGACGAAGTGAACGTGAGTGCGAACAGGAACTCGTTCCACGCCGCGATGAAAGCGAGAAGCCCGGTGGTCACCAGCGCCGGCCACATCAGCGGCATGAATACCTTGGTGATGATCACCCAGGGCGTGGCTCCGTCGACGATCGCCGCTTCCTCGATTTCGATCGGAAGGTCGCGCATGAACGTGGTCAGCACCCAGACGGTGAAGGGCAGAGTGAAGATGGTGTAGGAGAAAACCAGGGCCCACAGCGTGTTGTAGAGGTGGAAGAAGCGGATGACCTCGAACAGGCCGGCCAGCACGGCGACCTGCGGGAACATCGAGACCGCAAGGATGGTGAGCAGCAGCAGAGTGCGTCCGTGGAACCTGACACGCGACAGGGCGAACGACGCGGTGACCGCGAGAAGCAAGGCGAGCAAAACGACGGACGTGGCGACGATCACCGAGTTCAGCAGGTTCTGGAAGAAGTGGCCGGTCACGAACACATTGTCGTAGTTCGTCATTGTGAACGAATGCGGCCAATACTGGACGCGGAACAGGTCGGTTCCGGTCGCGAAGCTGGTGATGATCGCGTAGTAGAACGGGAAGATCGAGACCACGACGATCGTGACAACCGCCAGGTAGAACAGGCTGCGTTTGGTGAGGGCCCAGGCGTTCATCGAACGCCCTCGCCAAGGTTCACGCGACCCCACCATATGTACAGGATGGTCATCATCGCGATGATCAGGAACAGAAGTGTCGATTCCGCCGAGCCGTAGCCGAAGTTGTTGAACGCGAACAGGTTCTGCTGGGCGAGCACCGACATGGTCTGGGTCTGCGGCATGTTCGGCGTAAGCACGTAGACCAGGTCGAATATGCGCATGGCGTCGAGCAGGCGGAAGATGATGGCGACCATCAGGGCCGGCCGCACGAGCGGCAAGGTCACGCGCCAGAAGACCTTCCACGGGTGAATGCCGTCGATCTTGGCCGCCTCGTAAATGTCGCGCGGGATCATCTGCAGGCCGGCGAGGATCAGCAGCGCCATGAAAGGCGTCGTCTTCCACACATCGACCACGACGATGGAACTCATCACCGTGGAGGGATTGACCGTCCAGGCGATCTTCGAATCGATCAGGCCCAGACGCAGGAACAGGTCATTGACGATGCCGAACTGGTCGTTGAGCATCCATGCCCACATCTTGGCCGAAACGATGGTGGGGATGGCCCAAGGCACCAGGATGGCGGCGCGAACGAAGCCGCGGCCCTTGAATTCGGCATTCAGAACCAGTGCGACAAGCATGCCCAGGACGGTCTCGAGGCCGACCGAGGTGAGGCCGAAACGCAACGTGTTCCAAACGGCGTTCCACCATTGCGGATCGACGAGGATGCCCGAATAGTAAACCTTGCCGCTGGGAAGCGTGATCCAGCTCAGATAGTTCTCCAGCCCGATCAGCTTGGCGCCGGTGTACAGGTTGTCGAGCGTGGCGTCGGTGAAGCCGAAATAGATGGAGCGGGCCAGCGGCCAGCCGGCGACAATGGCCAGCGCCGCCAGCATCGGCACCAGAAACAGCGCGGCCGATCTCAGGCGAGAGGCCTGCAGCTTGGATCGGTGAGGCTTGACGTAAGGCGCAGCCGAAACAGCTGCCGCGGTCGCTTGCGTTGTCATCGACCTGTCCCACTTCTCTGCCGAGGTGCGATTAACCCGCGGCAAGTCCCCATCCGTCGATCTTGATATGCAAAGTCCCCGTGTGTCGAGCCCGTCATTTCACCCCCGGCCCTTCCCCCCGGCCAGCATACGGCCAATTCGCGGACCCACGCTTTCGCTGCGAAGGCCGGGCGGGCGGCAGCGCCGTCCGCCCGGCTGATCCGAGTGAAAAGCAGGAGCCTACCAGGCAGACCCCTTCAGCTTGGTCAGCTTGGCTTCCAGCAGAGCCAGATTGTCGGCCGTGGAGCCATCACCCGCCATGCTGCTGTGCACGGCCGTCCAGAAGTCAGACGAGACCTCGTTGTACTTGCCCTTGGTCGGGGCGGACGGGCGCGGCACGGCGTTCAGCACGACGTCTTTCCAGTTGGCGACGATCGGCTGGGCCTTGGCGACGTCGGCATCGTCGTAAACGGATGCGATCGTCGGAAGGTGCGACAGGCTGATGGCAAGGCCTTTCTGGAACTCGGGCGACGACAACCAGATAACAAGCTTGATCGCCGCTTCCTGGTACTTCGAGTACTTCGACACGGCAACGTTCCAGCCGCCGAGGGTCGCGGCGGGCTTGTCGCCGGCAGCGGGGCCGGCGGGAAGCGTGGCGACGTCGAACTTGCCGTTGATCGGGCTGTCGCCCTGGTTGCCGAGCGCATAGGCGTAGGGCCAGTTGCGCATGAAGACGGAATTGCCGAGCTGCCAGACGCCGCGGCTTTCCTCTTCCTGGTAGCCGAGCACGCCTTCAGGCGCGATCGTGCCGATCCAGCTCTTGGCCTCGTCGATTGCCGCCGCGGCCTTGGGGTTGTTGATCGAGATCGAACCGTCGGGCTCGACGATCTGGCCGCCGCCATAGGACTTGACCCATTCGAGGGCGTCGCAGGTCAGGCCTTCATAGGCGTTGCCCTGGAAGACGAAGCCCCACATGTCCTTGTTTCCGGCCGCCCGCTCCTTGTCCATGATGAACTTGGCGGTTTCGGCCAGTTCCGGCCAGGTCTTCGGAACCGGCTTGTTGTACTTCTCAAGCAGGTCCTTGCGATAGTAGAGAGCCGGCGCGTCGGTGAAATAGGGAAGCGCGACGAGCTTGCCGTTCACGGTCTGCGACTCGATGATCGACGGCACGTTCTCCGCGATGCGTCCGGCCTTCGTGGCCGCGTCGGTCAGGTCCACGAAATGGTCGGCGAGTTGCGGCGCCCAGATGACGTCCGTCATGTAGACGTCGATGTCCGAGTTGCCGGCGGCCAGCCACAAGCGATACTGACCGAACTGGTCGGTCGTCGACGACGGCATGGGCACCACGGTGACCTTGTCGCCGGTCAGCTTCTCGTATTCGACGAACTGATCCTTCAGATAGGCCAGATCCTGGCCGGTATTGCCGAACACGATGTGCAGTTCAACCGCCGAAGCCGGTCCGGCGACAAACATCGCGCTCGCGGCCAAGGCGAAAAGTGCGCTGCGGAATTTCATATTGAGAACCTCCCTGAGCGAATTATTCAGTGGAGGGCACACATTGCGCCCAGCAATCAAGCAGAGCACAATCTTCTTCCCTCCCAAAAAGCGCTATAGCACACCGGCTTTCACCGATACTACCCAAAGCGCTTTGGGCCATCATGTTCGAGGGGACTGCAACCGTCAAGCGATCCCCTGCCCAGACCTCGTGCGGTGCCGCCGCCGTAACGCCGCAACCCTGGCCCCGCAGGCGCCGGAACGGCGCAATTGTTGGCGCGACCTGAGCAAATCGCCGCGAGCCGCCTCCGTCGCCTGTGACTTGCGCGCGCTGTGCGAAAGCGCTTTTTATCGCGCGGGGAGGATTTGCCGGGAATGAGACTCAAGGACCTGGCCGACAGCCTCGGCCTGTCGCAAACAACCGTCAGCAGGGCGCTCAACGGCTATCCGGAAGTGAGCGAGGCGACGCGCCGACGCGTGCTCGAAGCCGCCCGGCGCGCGCATTACCGGCCCAATCCCAGCGCCCGCCGGCTGGCCACCGGACGCGCCGGCGCCGTCGGCGCGGTGCTGCCCACCGACCGCAACCTGCTGGTTGATCCGCATTTCGTCGAATTCCTCGCCGGGGTCGGCGAGCGGCTGGTCGAGGACGAGATGGACATCGTGCTCAGCCCGGCGCGCGGCGGCGACGAGAGCGCCACCTATCGGCGCATCGTTGCCGGCAACCGGGTCGACGCGCTCGTCCTCTCAGGACCGCTGATCGAGGACGACCGGGTGCCGCTGCTCACCGAACTCGGCCACCCCTTCGTGCTGCACGGACGCACGGTCAGCAGCACACCCTATGCCTGGGTCGACATCGACAACGAGGACGCTTTCCGGCGCGCCACCGACCATCTGCTCGACCTGGGCCATACGCGCATCGGGCTCATCAACGGCGATGCGGGCTTCACCTTTGCGAAACATCGCGAGCAGGGCTTCCGCAACGCGCTGGCCGCGCGCGGGCTGACGCCCGACGAACGGTTGATCGGCGACGGACCGATGACCGACGAGGTCGGATTCCGTCTGACAGAGCGTTTTCTCGCCGTGGAGCCGTGCCCGACCGCCTTCCTGGTCTCGTCGATGATGCTGGCCTTCGGCTGCCTGCGCGTCATTCGTGCCGCCGGGCTGACGCTCGGCCGCGACGTGTCGCTCATCGCCCATGACGACGTGTTCCCGTTCCTCAATGCCGACCGCATGGTGCCGCCGCTGACGACGCTGCGCTCTCCGATCCGCGCGGCCGGGACGCGGGTCGCCGGGATGATCATGGACCTGCTCGGCGGACAGGCACCGGAGACGCTGCAGGAATTGTGGCCGGTCGAGCTGGTGATCCGCGCCTCGACCGGCCCGGCGCCGCCTTGACGCGACCCGGCGCCGCCTTGACGCGGCCCGGTGCCTGCGGGACACAGCGGCCCATGGCGGAGGATATTTCTGTTGGCGCGTTGATCGCCGTCGACTGGGGCACAAGCCATGTGCGCGCCCGGCTCGCCGATGGCAACGGCACCGTGCTTGCCGAGGCGACAAGCGACGACGGCATCGCCAGGCTGGCGCAGGGAGAGCATGAGCCCGCCTTCATGCGCCTGACCGCCGGCTGGCCCGCGGTTCCGGCGATCATGGCCGGCATGATCGGCAGCCGTCAGGGCTGGCGCGAGGCCGCCTATCTCCCCTGCCCGGCGGCGACCGGCGCGCTGGCCGAAGCGATCGTCCGCTTTCGCTCGGGCGGCGGCCGGCCGATCGCCATCGTTCCCGGCGTCATGCTGACGAGCCCCGCCCGCGACGGCGACGTGATGCGTGGCGAGGAAACCCAGATCGTCGGCCTCCTCGATGGCGAACCGGGCTTCGACGGCGTCGCCGTCATGCCCGGCACCCATTCCAAATGGGTGAGCATCGCCGGCGGCGTCATTCGCGATTTTCAGACGGTGATGACCGGCGAGCTGTTCGATCTCATTGCCCACAAATCCTTCCTGCGGCACTCGGTGGCGCAGGAGGCGGGCGACATCACCGCTTCGCCGGACTTCACGCTTGCCGTCCAGCGCACGGTGAGCGAGGGCCTGCCCTTTCTGGCGGCGCTCTTCTCGGTCAGGGCGCGGGCGCTCATCGCCGATGTCGCGCCGGCCGACAACCTCGCCTATCTCTCCGGCCTCATCATCGGCGGCGAGATCGCCGCGGCACAAGCGACAGGGCGGCTGACGCAGGGGACCGCGCTCCGCATCGTCGGGGCGCAATCGCTCGGCCGCGCCTATCTCCGCGCGCTCGCCGTCGCCGGCTTCGACGCCGAAATCCGCGACGGTGACGCATTGGCGCTCGGCGGCCTCGTCCATCTCGCCCGCGCCATCGATTTCCTTCCACCCGCCACCCGGAGATCCGCATGAGCGACATCTTCCATGGCCACCGGCCGCTGATCGCCATCCTGCGCGGCATTGCACCCAAGGACGCCGGCGCGGCGCTGGAGGCGCTGATCGCCGCCGGCATCGGCGTGGTCGAAGTGCCGCTCAATTCGCCCGAGCCGCTGGAGAGCATCCGCATCATGGCCGCGGCCGCAGACGGGCGCGCCTGGGTCGGCGCCGGCACGGTGCTCACGGCCGAAGAGGTCGGGGCGGTGGCGGCGGCCGGTGGCGGCTTCGTCGTCTCGCCCAATACCGACGGCCAAGTGATCCGCGCGACCAAGGCGGCGGGCCTCGGCTCGTTTCCCGGCGTCTTCACGGCGAGCGAGGCCTTCGCTGCCATCGCCGCGGGCGCCGACGGGCTGAAGTTCTTCCCGGCCGATCTCATCGGCCCCGACGGCATCAAGGCGATCGGCGTGGTTCTCCCCAAGACCGTGCCGCTGCTTGCGGTGGGCGGCGTCGATGCGGCCAATATCGCCGCCTATCGCAAGGCGGGCGTAGCCGGTTTCGGCCTCGGCTCGAACCTCTACAGACCGGGCACGAGTGCCGAAGAGATCGGCCGGCGGGCGCGGGACATCGTGGCGGCTTATGACGCGGCCGGCTGAGTCCGTCATTCGCGCCATCGAAGATCGCGACGTCGGCGCGGTCATCGCGCTGTGGCACACAGCCGGCGTAACGCGGCCGTGGAACGACCCCGAACACGACATCGCCTTCGCGCGTCGCGGCCCGCATTCAACCGTGCTGGTGGCGGAGGTCGGCGACAGCATCGCTGCCGCGGCGATGATCGGCGAGGACGGTCACCGCGGCTGGGTCTATTACCTCGCCGCGCTGCCGGAGCGGCACGGCAGCGGCCTCGGCCGGGCGATGATGGAGGCCGCGGAAGCATGGCTTGCCGCGCGCGGCGTCTGGAAGGTCCAGCTCCTCATCCGCGACGACAATGTCGCCGTGCGTGGCTTCTACGAGCACCTCGGCTACGCGAAGAACCCGACGGTCGTCTTCCAGAAGGTGCTGAAGCCGTAGCGTCCTTGCGGCTGCCCGGCGCAGGCCCGGTTCCGGCCGCACAGCCAGCCCGTTGACAAACGGAACTATCGTTCCGTATGGTATACGGAACCTGAGTTCCGTTTCGCGGAGAACGCAATTGACCCCACGCGAGGTTTTCGAGAGCGCGCATGAACTGGTGCGCGCATATGACATCGCCTACGTCGACACCTTCGCCGAGGACGGCGAGCTGATGCTGCCGTTCGCGCCGCCGGGAGTGCCGCGCCGCATCAAGGGGCGCGCCGCCATTCGCCGCCTGCTCGAACCGCGCTATCGCGCCGCACGCGACTCCGGCCGTCGCATTCGCGCATACGATCATCTGCGGGTGCATGAGACGGCGGACCCGGAAGTGATCGTCGTCGAGTTCGAGGCGATGGTGGCGAGCGCCGACGGCGGCACGACGGAAGCGCTTCCGTTCATTCAGGTCATCCGCGTCCGCGACGACAAGATTCTCGAGCAGCGCGACTATTTCGACTCGCTGGCCATGGTCGAGCGGCTGCGCACCGGCGAACAGAACGGCCGTGCCAGCTAGAGCCGGACGGGCGGATGCCAGGCGAAACCGCGCGCGCATTGTCGCGGCGGCGCAAACGCTTTTCGCCACCGGCGGCATCGACGTGACGATGGACGACATCGCGCGGCGCGCCGAGCTCGGCGTCGGCACGCTCTATCGGCACTTCGCCACCAAGGAGGTCCTCTACGCGGCGATCGTGGCCGACCATCTTGCCGAACTCACGGCGATGGCCACCGACCGCCTCGCCCATGCGGACGCCGGCGCAGCCTTCTTCGATCTGCTCGGGCGTATTTGGGCCGATGCCGCGTGGAAGCGGAGCCTGGTCGCGGCGCTGACCAACGCCGGTTACGACATCCGCGCGACCGTTCAGAACGAATCGAAGGCATTGCGCGCCGCGTTGGCGCGCCTGTTGCGCCGCGCCCAGATGGCGGGCGCCATTCGCCGTGACGTCTCCGCCGGCGAAGTGCTTGCGCTGATGGCGGCCGCCACGATGGCCGTCGACCAGACGGGACGTTCGCGCGGCCACTTCTTCGCGATCCTGCGCGACGGGTTGCGTTCCCGCTAGACCGTCAGATGCCGGCGGACCTTGTCGGGGTCCATCTCGTCGCGCGTGCCGGAGAGGATGATCTCGCCGCGGTCCATCACCGAGAAGGTGTCGGCGAGCTGGTGGACGAAGTCGAAATACTGCTCGACCAGCAGGATCGCCATCTCGCCCTTGGTCCGCAGCCATTCGATGGCGCGGCCGATGTCCTTGATGATCGAGGGCTGGATGCCCTCCGTCGGCTCGTCGAGGACCAGAAGCTTGGGCCTTGTGACCAGCGCCCGGCCGATGGCGAGCTGTTGCTGCTGGCCGCCGGAAAGGTCGCCGCCGCGCCGGCGCAGCATGTCGGCGAGCACGGGGAAGAGATCGAACACGTCGGCGGGGATCGAGCGCTGGCTGTTGGGCAGCTGCGCATAGCCGGTCTTGAGGTTCTCCTCGACCGTCAGCAGCGGAAAGATGTCGCGGCCCTGCGGCACATAGGCGATGCCGAGACGGGCGCGATCGTGCGGCGCCATGCGGCCGAGCACCTTGCCGTCAAGCGCGATCTCGCCGCCGGCGATCGGCTGCTCGCCCATGATGGCGCGCAGGAACGAGGTCTTGCCGACGCCGTTGCGGCCCATCAGCGCCGAAACCTTGCCGATCTCGGCGGAGAACGACACGCCGCGCAGGGCCTGCGCGGCACCATAGTAGAGGTCGACCCTGTCGGCTTTCAGCATGGCGGCGGCTCCTTCGGAGCGGGCAGTTGGCAATCGGCAATCGGCAATCGAAAAAGTCCCGACTGCCGATTGCCCACTGCCGATTGCCCGTTGCGTGTCGTGCATCCTCATCTCCCCAGATAGACCTCGACGACGCGCGGATCGGCCGACACCTCGTCGAGCGAGCCCTGCGAGATGACCGCGCCCTCGTGCAGCACCGTCACCTTGACGCCGAGGGCGCGCACGAAGGTCATGTCGTGCTCGACCACGATCACCGACTTCTCGGTGGCGATCTCGCGCAGGAGATCCGCCGTGGTCTCGGTCTCGGCGTCGGTCATGCCGGCCGCCGGCTCGTCGACCAGAAGCAGCTTGGGCTCCTGCGCCAGCAGCATGCCGATCTCCAGCCATTGCTTCTGGCCGTGGCTGAGATAGGCGGCAAGAACGTCGCGCCGGTCGGCGAGGCGGATGATGCCGAGGATTTCCTCGATGCGCTCGGCCGCCGAGGGCGGAGCGGGGCGGAAGAGCGCGGCCGACGGCGACCGCGAACCGGCCAGCGCCAGGTCGAGATTGTCGCTCACCGTATGGCTCTCGAAGACGGTCGGCTTCTGGAACTTGCGGCCGATGCCGAGCGTGGCGATGGCCGCCTCGTCGAGCCGCGTCAGATCGACGGTGCCGTCGAAATAGATGTCGCCGGAATCGGGGCGCGTCTTGCCGGTGACGACGTCCATCATGGTGGTCTTGCCGGCACCGTTGGGGCCGATGATGGCGCGCATCTCGCCGGGCTCGATGATCAGCGACAGCTCGTTCAGCGCCCTGAAGCCGTCGAAGGAGACGGTGACGCCGTCGAGATAGAGCAGAGAGTTGTGCGCCTTTTCGTTCATCTCGCTCACTCGGCCGGGTTGGGCACGGTGTCCTCGACCATGTCGGTGGTCGGCGGCACATTGGGCGCCGGCGCCCCGGCCGCCGGCGGGGGTGCGTGGCGATCGCGGGTCGTGAGCCCTGCGATCAGGCCGACAACGCCTTTCGGCAGGAACAGGGTGGCCGCGACGAACAGGCCGCCGAGCGCGAACAGCCAGTAGGGCGCCAACGCGCCGGAGGTGAACCAGGTCTTGGCGAAGTTGACGAGGAGCGCGCCAATGATCGGCCCGACCAGCGTGCCGCGGCCGCCGACGGCGCACCAGATGACCACCTCGATGGAATTGGCGGGCGCGAATTCGCTCGGATTGATGATGCCGACCTGCGGCACGTAGAGCGCGCCGGCGACCCCGGCCATGCAGGCGGAGAGCACCCAGACGGTGAGCTTGTACTTCTCGACGCGGTAGCCGAGGAAGCGCGTGCGGCTCTCGGCGTCGCGCACGGCAACCAGCACCTTGCCGAACTTCGAGGCGGTAACGGCGCGGCTGATCAGATAGCCGATGGCCAGCGCCAGCGCCGAGGCGAAGAACAGCGCGCCGCGGGTCGAGTCCGCCTGGATGTTGAAGCCGAGGATGTCCTTGAAGTCGGTGAGGCCGTTATTGCCGCCGAAGCCCATGTCGTTGCGGAAGAAGGCGAGCAGCAGCGCATAGGTCATCGCCTGGGTGATGATCGACAGATAGACGCCGGTGACGCGGCTCCTGAAGGCGAACCAGCCGAAGACATAGGCGAGCACGCCCGGCACGACGAGCACCATCAGCGCGGCGAACCAGAACATGTCGAAGCCGTACCAGTACCAGGGCAGGTGCTTCCAGTTGAGGAAGACCATGAAGTCGGGAAGGACCGGATCGGCATAGACGCCGCGCGTGCCGATCTGGCGCATCAGGTACATGCCCATGGCGTAGCCGCCCAGCGCGAAGAAGGCGCCGTGGCCGAGCGACAGGATGCCGGCATAGCCCCAGATGAGGCCGACGGCGAGCGCCAGCAGGCCATAGGTCAGGTACTTGCCGATGAGCGGCACCAGATAGTTGGGCACATGGACGGGGCTGCCGGCCGGCGTCCACAGATTGAGCGCCGGCACGAGCACGCCGAAGCCGACGATCAGGGCCAGCACGAGGAGCGCTGTGCGGTCGATGCCGCCGGAGAGGAAGCGGCCGATCTTCATGCTTCCACCGCCCGGCCCTTGAGGGCGAACATGCCGCGCGGGCGCCGCTGGATGAACAGGATGATGAAGACGAGGATGGCGATCTTGGCGAGCACCGCGCCGGCATAGGGTTCGAGGAACTTGTTGGCGATACCGAGCGAGAAGGCGCCAACCAGCGTGCCCCACAGATTGCCGACGCCGCCGAAGACGACGACCATGAAACTGTCGATGATGTAGCTCTGGCCCAGGTTGGGGCTGACATTGTCGATCTGCGACAGCGCCACGCCGGCAATGCCGGCAATGCCGGAACCGAGGCCGAAGGTGAGCGCATCGACCCAGGGCGTGCGGATGCCCATGGCCGAGGCCATGGCGCGGTTCTGGGTGACGGCGCGCATCTGCAGGCCGAAGGTGGTGAAGCGCAGCACCATGAGCAGCAGGACGAACACGCCGAGCGAAAAGACGATGATCCAGAAGCGGTTATAGGTGATGGTCAGGTTGCCGATATCGACGGCGCCCGACATCCACGACGGGTTGCCGACTTCGCGGTTGTTGGGCCCGAAGATGGTCCGCACCGCCTGTTGCAGGATGAGCGACAGGCCCCAGGTGGCGAGCAGCGTCTCCAGCGGGCGGCCGTAGAGAAAACGGATGATGCCGCGCTCGATGGCGACGCCGACGATGCCGGCGACGAGAAAAGCGAGCGGCAGGGCGATGGCCAGCGACCAGTCGAACAGCCAGGGCGCCTGCGTGCGGATGATCTCCTGCACGACGAAGGTGGTGTAGGCGCCGAGCATGACCATCTCGCCATGGGCCATGTTGATGACCCCCATCACACCGAAGGTGATGGCGAGGCCGATCGCGGCGAGCAGCAGCACCGAGCCCAGCGACAGGCCGTACCAGAGGTTCTGAAAGACGTCCCACAGCGCCAGCGAACCCTTGATGACGCCGATCGCCTTGTCGGCCTCGGCGCGCACCGCCGCGGGGGCGGTCGGCGGCAGGCTGGCGAGCAGCGCCAGCGCATCCTGATCGCCGCGGTCGCGCAGCACATCGACGGCGTCGATCATGTCGGCTTCGCTGGCATCGGGCATGGCGAGGATGACCGAGGCGCGCGCCTGAAGCTGTACCAGCTTGACGCCCTCGTCCTTCTCGGCGGCAATCGCCTTCTCCAGCGCCGGCAGGGCGCCGGCGTCGCGCGACCTGAACACCGCCTCGGCCGCGGCGATGCGGCGGGCGGGATCGGACGACATCAGGTCGAGGGCCCCGAGCGCAGCGGCGATGGCGTTGCGAATGCGGTTGTTGACGCGCACCTTCTTGATGCCGTCGGGTTTGCCGGCGACGGCTTCGCCGGTGGCGGCGTCGAGATAGTCCGAACCGGACTTGATATAGGCCTTGCCGTCGGGCGCGAAATAGAGATTGCCGTCCTTGAGCGCCAGGATGACGTCGAGCGCCCGTTCGTCGCCGCTGGCGGCGACGGCGTCGATCGCCTCGGCGGTCGCCGAATAGCTGTCGCCGGCGAACTTGGCCAGCGCGTCGTCGAGGGCGCCGGCCTCGGCGCCGGCCACCGTCACCAGAAGCGCGAGTGCCGTGAAGAGGAGCGGCAGAAGGCGGCGGAGCGTGAGCATTGAATTCTTTCAGGACCGGGATGTCGTCCAGCGCCGGGTTCCGGGTGAGGCGGCCGGGAGACCGCCTCACCCGAGGTCAGTGACGCGACAGCCGACTAGCTGCCGCCGCCACAGGATTGCGTGACCGTGTTGTAGTTGCCGCACTTCAGATCGACCCAGTCGGACTTGAGGTCCTTGGAGCCGGGCAGATAGTCGGACCAGGCATCGCCGGGGACCAGCTTGTCCGTGTTCCACACCACGTCGAACTGACCGTCATCACGGATCTCGCCGATATAGACCGGCTTGGTGATGTGATGGTTGGGCAGCATCGTCGACATGCCGCCGGTCAGGTTCGGCGCTTCGGTGCCGGGCAGCGCGGCGATGACCGCGTCCGCATCGGTGGTGCCGGCCTTCTCGACCGCCTTCACCCACATGTTGAAGCCGATGTAGTGGGCTTCCATCGGGTCGTTGGTGGTGCGCTTGTCGTTGCCGATGAAAGCGTGCCACTTGTCGATGAATTCCTTGTTCTCCGGCGTGTCGATCGACTCGAAGTAGTTCCACGCGGCGAGGTGGCCGACCAGCGGCGCGGTGTCGAGACCGGCGAGTTCTTCCTCACCGACCGAGAAGGCGACGACCGGAATGTCGGTCGCGGCGATGCCCTGGTTGCCGAGCTCCTTGTAGAAAGGAACGTTGGCGTCGCCGTTGATGGTCGAGACCACCGCGGTCTTCTTGCCGGCCGAGCCGAAGGCCTTGATCTTCGAGACTTCGGTCTGCCAGTCGGAGAAGCCGAACGGCGTGTAGTTGATCATGATGTCCTCGGCCGCGACGCCCTTGGACTTCAGGTAGGCTTCGAGGATCTTGTTGGTGGTGCGCGGATAGACGTAGTCGGTGCCTTCCAGCACCCAGCGCTTCACCGCGCCGCCGTCGTCGCTCATCAGGTAGTCGACGGCCGGGATCGCCTGCTGGTTGGGCGCGGCGCCGGTGTAGAAGACGTTGCGCTCGCTCTCCTCGCCCTCGTACTGGACGGGATAGAAGAGGATCGAATCGAGCTCCTTGAACACCGGCAGAACCGACTTGCGGCTGACCGAGGTCCAGCAACCGAACACCGCGGCGACCTTGTCCTGGCTGATCAGCTCGCGCGCCTTCTCGGCGAACAGCGGCCAGTCGGAGGCCGGATCGACGACCACCGCCTCAAGCTTCTTGCCGAGCAGACCGCCCTTCTTGTTCTGCTCGTCGATGAGCATCAGCATGACGTCTTTCAGGGTGGTCTCCGAAATCGCCATGGTGCCCGACAGCGAATGCAGGATGCCGACCTTGATCGTGTCGTCGGCAGCCCGAGCCGACGTGGCGAACGGCAGCGCTATCGCGGCCGCCAGCGCCACTGAGCCGAGGAACCGGCCCGTCGATTTGAACATGCGTGAACTCTCCTCTTGACGTCGCCTGCGGGAGGGCAGGACGCTTGTTGGTTCGGCGTGTTGTGCGACGACCGCCCCTTGGCTCGAACCCCGACATGCACCCGGCATGCCAGCGCCGGCCGTTGGCCGTCACCTGAACCTTCGGACAGTTCGTGCGACGCAGCATATACGTCGATTGACGTAGGCCGGGTCGCGCAGAGCCCGAGAAACCCCGCCGGGGCTGCGCTTTTCGCGGGCATCGGCCCGCATCTTGCATCGTAAATCGGCACGCTGCGCGGCAAGCGTGGAACGAAATCAGGCGGGGACGAAGCAAGCGATGGCCGGACGACAGCGAATCCTGCCGGTCCGCCGCGAGTACAATCGCTGGGTCGCCAACCAGACGCTGGAAGACTATGCGCTGCGCTTCACCGCCAAGAGCGCGCGGCGCTGGTCGACGCCGCGGGTCGCGCAGACCGCCATCGGTGCCATCTCCTTCCTGGCGCTGGAGGCGATCGGCGGGTCGATCACGCTCTCCTATGGCGTCACCAACACCATCGCCGCCACCATCGTCGCCGGCATCCTGCTTTTCCTTACCGGCATGCCGGTGGCCCGCTACGCCTCGCGCTACGGCGTCGATATCGACCTGCTCACCCGCGGCGCCGGCTTCGGCTATATCGGCTCGACCGTCACCTCGCTGATCTATGCCACCTTCACCTTCATCCTCTTCGCCATCGAGGCGTCGATCATGTCGACGGCACTCGACCTGTGCTTCGGCATTCCGCTGCCCATCGGCTACGTCATCAGCGCGGTTGCGGTGATTCCGCTGGTCACCCACGGCATGACGCGCATCAGCCGCTTCCAGCTCATCACCCAACCCCTGTGGATCGGCCTCAATATCCTGCCGGTCGGCTTCATTGCCTGGCAGGACTGGGGGAGCTTCGAGGTGTGGCGCAACTTCCCCGGCCTCGCCGGCGGCGACGCCGGCTTCGACCTCCTCAAGTTCGGCGCCGCGGCCTCCGTCATCCTGGCGCTGATGCCGCAGATCGGCGAGCAAGTGGACGTGCTGCGCTTCACGCCGGTCGGGGCGAAGAGCAAGCGCGGCTTTCTCGGCGCGCTGCTCGCCGGCCCCGGCTGGGTGGTGCTTGGCGCGCCGAAGCTCCTGTTCGGCTCGTTCCTCGCGGTGCTGGCGCTCAGCCACGCGGTGCCGGCCGAGCACGCCGCCGAGCCCGCCCAGATGTACCGGGTTGCCTTCGGCTACGTCATTCCCTGGCCGGATTTCGTGCTGTTGCTGACCGCCGCCTTCGTCGTGGTGTCGCAGCTCAAGATCAACGTCATGAATGCCTATGCCGGGTCGCTCGCCTGGTCGAACTTCTTCTCGCGGCTGACCCACAGCCATCCCGGCCGCGTCGTGTGGCTGGTGTTCAACGTATCGATCGCGCTGGTGCTGATGGAGCTCGGCATCTACACGGCGCTGGAGATGATCCTCGGCCTGTTCTCCATCGTCGCCGTGGCCTGGCTGGGCTCGATCGTCGCCGATCTCACCATCAACAAGCGCCTCGGCCTGTCGCCGCCGGGAATCGAATTCAAGCGCGCCCACCTCTACGACATCAATCCGGTGGGGGTGGGCGCCATGGGCATATCGGCGGCGCTGGCGCTCATCTCCGCCACCGGCGCCTTCGGCGCCACGCCGCAGGCGCTCGCCGTCTTCATCGCCATGGTGGTGCCCTTCATCGCAGCGCCGGCCATCGCCTGGGCGACCAAGGGCAAATACTATCTGGCGCGCAAGCCGCGAGCGAAATGGCAGGAGCTGAGCGAGATCCGCTGCACGGTCTGCGACCTCGAATTCGAGCCGGAGGACACCGCCTACTGCCCGGCCTATTCGGGGCCGATCTGCTCGCTGTGCTGCTCGCTCGACGCCCGCTGCAACGACCTGTGCAAGCCCAAGGCGCGACTGACGGCGCAGGCCTCGGCGGTGGTCAATGCCCTGCTGCCGGCATCGCTCACCGCGCGCATCAGCCCGCGCATCGTGCAGTATTTCGGCCTGCTCGCCGTGTTCACGGCGCTGATCGCCACCGTCCTCCTGCTGGTCGATTACCAGGTGACGACGGCGGCACCGGCCTATGCCGATACGGTCGCCCGCTCGCTGTGGGCGGCCTTCTTCATTCTGCTCATCATCGCCGGCATCCTCGCCTGGTTCCTGGTGCTCGCCCATGAGAGCCGGCGCGTCGCCCAGGAGGAATCGGCGCGCCAGACGACGCTGCTCTTGCGCGAGATCGAGGCCCACAGCCGCACCGACGCGGCATTGCAGAAAGCCAAGGAGGTGGCCGAGGCCGCCAACCTCGCCAAGAGCCGTTATCTGGTCGGCCTCAGTCACGAATTGCGCACGCCGCTCAACTCGGTCTTCGGCTACACCCAGATTCTGGAACGCGACGCCGCCATGGCGCCGGAGCAGAAGGGCCGCGTCCACGTCATCCGGCGGAGCGCCGAGCATCTCTCCGGCCTCATCGACGGCCTGCTTGAAATCTCCAAGATCGAGACCGGCCGCCTGCAGCTCCAGCGCAACGAGATCCACCTCGACGAGTTCCTCGCCGACATCGTCGAGATGTTCCGGCCGCAAGCGGAAGCCAAGGGCCTCGCCTTCCACTACGTCAAGCCCGACACCATGCCCGATCTGGTCTCGACCGACGGCAAGCGGCTGCGCCAGATCCTGGTCAACCTGTTCTCCAACGCCATCAAGTTCACCGAGAGCGGCCATGTGGCACTGCGCGTCTCGTTCCGCAGCCAGGTGGCGACGCTGACCATCGAGGATACCGGGGTGGGCATCGCGGCGGAGGACCTGCCCAAGATCTTCGAGCCCTTCGAGCGCGGCAATGCGGAGCGCACGCGGCTGGTGCCGGGCACCGGGCTCGGGCTCACCATCGTCAAGATGCTGGTCAATCTCATGGGCGGCGACGTCACGGTGAACAGCGAGCCCGGCAGGGGCAGCACCTTCGACATCCGCCTGATGCTCTCCGCCGTCACGCAGCGGCGGCCGTCGGCGGCGCCGAGACAGCGCATCACCGGCTATGCCGGGACACGCCGCACGGTGCTTGTCGTCGACGACGATCCCGACCAGCGCGACCTCGTCCGCCAGATTCTGGAGCCGCTCGGCTTCACCGTGCTTGCCGCCGCCGACGGCGCCGAGTGCCTGGCGCTTGCCGCCGACCTCAAGCCGGACCTCTTCATCCTCGACATCTCCATGCCCGGTATCAATGGCTGGGACCTGGCGCGGGTGCTGCGCGATCGTGACCAGCGCGGCGCCATCCTGATGTTGTCGGCCAATGTCGGCGAGAGCCCGCCGCCACCTTCGGAAGAAGACGCCCACGACGCGGTGATGGCGAAGCCCTTCGACGTGCAGCGCCTGCTCGACAGCATCGCCGATCTCACCGGCGTCGACTGGCTGGACGAGGCGCCGCCGCGCGAGACCAACGGCACGCCGGCGGCGGCGCTGGTCTCGCCCGGCCCCGAGCACGTCGCCGAACTCAAGCGCCTCGGGCGCATCGGCTACGTGCGCGGCATCGAAAGCAAGCTCGACCAGCTCGACACCGAGGAGAAGAACCGCGCCTTCGTCGCCGAGATGCGCCGCCATGTGCGCGCCTTCGATTTCCGCCGCTACGCGGTCGCGCTGGAGGAGATCGGCGATGAATGAGCCGGTCAAGGCGCGCGACATCGTTCTGGTGGTCGACAATTCGCCGGAGACGCTGGGCTTCCTCACCGATGCGCTGGAGAAGTTCGGCGCCACGGTGCTGGTGGCGACCGGCGGCGCGCAGGCGCTCGACGTGGCCGAGCGGATCACGCCCGACGTCGTGCTCATGGACGCGGTCATGCCCGGCATGGACGGCTTCGAGACGACGCGGCGCATGAAGCGCAATGCGGCGCTCGCCCATGTGCCGGTCATCTTCATGACCGGCCTCAGCGAAACCGAGAACATCGTCGAGGGGCTGGAATCGGGCGGCGTCGACTACGTCACCAAGCCGATCGTGCTCGACGTCCTGTTCGCCCGCATCCGCGTCCATCTCGCCAATGCGCGCACGGCGCAGAGCGCCCGCCATGCCCTCGATACCGCCGGCCGCACGCTGCTTGCCGCCAATCGCGATGGCGAAATCCTGTGGTGCACGCCGCAGGCGGTGAAGCTGATCGAGGAGGCCCTGCCTGGCTGGGACGGCGCGGCGTTGCCCGAGCCGCTGCGCGCATGGCTGCGCGGCGTTGCCGACGGGCAGGAATCGGTGCCGGCGCCGCCGACGATCGCCATCGACGAGGCGCGGCGGCTGCTCTTTTCGCTGCTCAGCGCCACCGGCGAAAGCGAGATCCTCTTCCGCATCGCCATCGACGGCACCGATGCGCAGGCGGCAATCCTGCGCAGGATCTACACGGTCACCGGCCGCGAGGCGGAGGTGCTGCTGTGGGTGGCGCAGGGCAAGTCCAACCGCGATATCGGCGAGATCCTGGGGCTCAGCCCGCGCACGGTGAACAAGCACCTGGAGACGATCTACCAGAAGCTCGGCGTCGAGAACCGCGCTTCCGCCGCCATCGCCGCGGTCAAGGCGCTCGACGAGCATTGAGGCGATGTGCCGCGGCACCCCGGCCCGCCCGGCCACGGGAGACGCCGAAACGTGCCGGAGGCTGCTACTCAGTGAGCCTTGGCTCGAGCGGCCGTGAAGCCAAGGGCGCTTCTCAGGCCGGCCTGGACCACGCCGAGTCTGCCTTCCATGCCGATCTGGCTCCCGCGTCCGATAATCTGGTTGTATCGAAACTGGCTTTTCATGAACTGCATGGCATCGAGCAGGCCGTCGATATGCCTGTCCCGGCGGTAACTGACCAAATACCGGGACACTGCGAGGTCGCATTTCAGGCGCGAAGTTTCGCTGGCAATCAGCGTATCCGGGCAGGCGTCGAGCAGCACCGCGAAGGCCGACTGCTCGGCCTTCGCCATCGCGTTCACGTTGCGCTGGGCCGAAAAGAGAAAGTAGTCGGTGAAGAAGACGATGTGCGGCAAAGGCAAATTCCGATGCGGAGCAATCCGCTCCGCGGCCTGCGCAACGGACACACACGCCATCATCAGCACGACCAGAACTTGGACGCCGCGCGACGCAAGGCAACGCAGGCCCGCGACGCACAGCCAGCGTTGCTGGGCACGGCTGCGCATGTCTGACTGCCGATCCGTTGTCACGGCGTGGCCTCCCCGTCCGTCCAGCACGACTATGCAATGCAATGACGTCGACGATCACGGCGCGGCGCTCGCGCCCGTCCTCCGCCCGCATCGTCGATAGCACCTTTCCGCCCCGCAGTCTGGAAAAGTTCTATTTTTCCCGCTTCTCTGGATGTCCCGGCCTCGCCACGCGCTCCCGCGCCGAGGACCGAAGCGCCGGTTGAGGACGGGGCTCGCTACTCCACCCTGACCGTCACGCGGTCGGACTTGCCGTCGCGGTCGACCACCGACAGCGTGACGAAGCCGGGGCCGTCCGGCTGCCACTGCTCAGAGCGGGCAAAGGGCGTGCGCGCTACTGGCAGGCCGTTGACGAACCAGGTGAAGGGCGGCGCGCCGTTCCTGACCTTGATGGCGAGCGGCATCGGGTCGCCGGCGGCAATGCCGAGATCGACCGAGACGCCGTCGCGCGGATAGGCGATCTCGGGGTCGTCCTTGTTCTGCTCGAAGGTCGCCTGGTCGGGATCGCGGAAATATCGCAGCGGCGCCGGCAGTGCCGCGGTGGACGAGACGGTGAGCACGCCGGGCGGCGCGCGCCTCAGCGCCACGCGCTTCGCCCCGATGCGGCCGAAGGCTTCGAACAGGACGGGCGCGGCGCTGACGATGCCCGACAGGCCCGGCACCGGCGTGCCGTCCGGCCGGCCCACCCACACGCCAACCACATGGGCGCCGTCGAAGCCGATCGCCCAGGCGTCGCGATAGCCATAGGAGGTGCCGGTCTTGTAGGCGATGCGGCCGGGCGAGCCGTTGAGCGGCGGCGGCACGCCCTCGAGAATGTCGGAGACGTACCAGGCGGCGGTGGGCGAGAGCACCGGCGCGCCGGAGAGCGCCTGCGCCGCTTCGCCGACGCCGTCGGAGAGCGCCACCGCCGTACCGCCGCGGGCGATCGCCGCATAGAGCGAGACGAGATCGCGCAGCGTCACGCCGACGCCACCGAGGCCGATGGCCAGTCCCGGCGCGGAACTGTCGGGCAGTTCGGCATGGACCGCGGCGCGCTTCAGCCGCGCCACCAGCCGCGCCGGGCCGACGGCGTTGAGCGCCACGATGGCCGGCACGTTGAGCGAAAGTTGCAGCGCCTCGCGCACGGTCACCGTGCCGCGATGGAAGCCGTCGAAATTCTTCGGCGTGTAGCCGTGGAAGCCGGTCGGCCGGTCCTCGATCAGCGTCTCGGGCAGCGCCAGTCCCTGCTCGAAAGCGAGGCCGTAGATGAGCGGCTTCAGGGTCGAGCCCGGCGAGCGGACGGCGCGGGTCATGTCGATATGGCCGTCGCGCTGGTCGTCGAACAGGCCGGCCGAGCCGACCGAGGCGAGAATGTCGCCGCTCGCCGCATCGGCGGCGACGATGGCGATGGAAAGCTTCGGCCCGAGGCCGGCAACGCGGTCGGCGGCGAGCAATTCGAGCGCGGCCTGCAGGTCGCGGTCGACGGTCAGGCGATGCACCGGCTCGCCCGGTTTGGCGGCGACCGCCTGCAAGGCGAGATGCGGCGCCAGCAGCGGAAAGGCCACGCGCTGATGCGGCACGCGCTCGCTCAGAGCAGCCTCAGCCGCGCCGGGATCGGTGACGCCTTCGGCGACGAGGCGGTCGAGCACGCGGTTGCGCGCTGCCCGTGCCGCCTCGGCGTCGCGGTCCGGCCGGCGCGCCTCCGGCGATTGCGGCAGGGCGACGAGCAGCGCCGCCTCGGCCGTGGTCAGCCGTTTCGGCTCCTTGCCGAAATAGGCGAGCGTTGCGGCACGCACGCCCTCGATATTGCCGCCATAGGGCGCCAGCAGCAGATAGAGGTCGAGGATCTCGTCCTTGCTGAAGCGCGCTTCGAGCTTCTGCGCCAGGGCGATCTGGCGGAGCTTGCCCGAAATCGAGCGCGTGCTGTCGCCGTCGATCAGGCGCGCCACCTGCATGGTCAGCGTCGAGCCGCCGGAAACGATGTGTCCGCCGGCAAGCACGAACTGGCCGGCGGCGCGGATGAGCGCCCACGGATCGACGCCGCCATGCTCGTGGAAATGCTGGTCCTCATAGCCGATCAGCATCTTCAGGAATTTCGGATCGACATCGTCCTTCTTGACCGGCAGGCGCCAGCGCCCGTCGGCGATGGTGAAGGGGCGCAGAAGCTTTCCGTCGCGGTCGACGACGACGGTCGATGTTGCGATGGCTTTCGGGTCCGGCAATGGCGGGAGCGAAGCCTGGATGTTGTTCCAGACGAGCGTCCCGCCGATGGCGGCCGCGATGCCGCCTGCAAAGACAACGATCGCCGCGATCAATGCGAAGCGCCGCCACCTGCGTTTGCGCCGTGTTGCCGGCGCAATCTGCCCGTCCCCCGAAGGGGGAGGGTAGTCTGTGGCGCGGTGGTCGCTCATCGCCGACCCCATACGTCGCGCAGGTGCCCGCGCAGGCGGGCACCCAGTAGCCACTGAAAGCGCGAGGCAAACGAGCGCCGGCGATTGCCGGGTCCCCGCTTTCGCGGGGACCACGGCTCGGAAATGCCGCTGGTGGCGTATGCGCCCTTCATATCAAGGCCCTACCGCGTCGGGCCGACCACCTCGACGGTGCCGGTGGCGGTGCGCGCGTTGAACTCCGGACGGTACATGTCCTCCACCGTCGCCGCCGGATAGACGAACGTGCCCGGCGTCACGGCGCGCACGCTGTAGGCGACCGTGTACTCGGTCGGGCCGCCATCCTGACGGTTGATGGCCGCCACGAAACGGTCGGTACGCGCCTCGGTGTGGTCGACTTTGTCGGCCTCGAGCCAATCGAGGGCGGCGGTGCTGCCCGAGGCCGAGATGTCCGGGTTCTCGATCTCGAAACCCGCCGGAATCTGATCGACGAGCAGCAGCCGCCCGCCGGCACCGTGGTCGGCGGTGACGGTGAGCACGACGACCAGGCGATCGTTCTGGGCGACGGTGGCGATGTCGGCCGGCTCGCCTTCGGGTGTGTAGACGGTGCGTTCGACCTTGTAGCCATTGCCGCCGGCCGGCTCCGGCGTCAGCGGCACGCCGGTCGCCGACAGCACCGCTTCCAGCGGCTGGTCGCCGAGATTGGCGATCGCCACCGGCTTGGCGGTCAGCGCCTCGCCGGTGTAGCGGCGGAAGAGCGGCGCGGCGATGGTCTCGCCGTCGATCGAGAAGTCGGTCCTGGCCGAGTCCTTGATAAGCGCCGCGGCGGCAAGCAGCATCCAGGATTCTTCCTGGGTGCTGGTGTAGCGCTTGTTGCGCTCCATCGCGGCGATCCTGAGCGCCAGGCTGTGCAGGTCGACCGAGCCCATCTCGGTCTCGGCGGCAAGCGTCAGCACCGCCGCGCCGTCGCGCAGCGATGTGCCGTAGTCGTTGCGCCAGCCTCGCGAAGCCGCATCGCGGTCGATGTCGGCCATGGCCGCCGCGAAGGCGCGTTCGGCCCGCACCCGGTCGCCATAGAGCGCCATCGCCGCGCCGAGCTGTGCCTTGGCCAGCGGCGTGGAGAAGGCGTCGAGCTTGGAGTCGGTGTAGTAGCGCAGGTCGCCGATGGCCGCCCGGCCGGCACGCGCCAGCACATAGAGCGCATAGGCGATGTCCGTGCCACCGGTCTCGAAGTCGTTGGCGTAGGCGACGCTGTTGGCCAGATTGTCGAGCGCAATGGTGCGCGCCACATCCGGCACGTCGTAGCCCTTCTCCGCCGCGCGGGTGAGGAAATCGGTGACGTAGGAATCGAGCCACAGGTCGCCGCCGGCGTCATATGGTCCCCACAGGCCGAAGGCGCCCGAGCCCGCCTGATCGGCGAGCACCTTGCCAATCGCCTGCTGCACGCGGTCGCGGATTTCCGTATCGGCGGCGATGCCGACAGAGGCGGCGACATCGTCGAGATAGACCAGCGGCATGGCGCGGGAGGTCAACTGCTCGACGCAGCCATAGGGATAGCGGTCGAGCGCGGCGAGGATGCCGGCGACATCGAGCGGCCCGGCGCCGCCGAGCGACACTGCCACCGAGGCCGTGCCCGGCACGAAGGCCGAGGTGAGCGCGCTGTCGACGGTGAGCGTGCCGCCGGCCGCCACCGAAACGACGGTGCGGTGGGTGACCGGAGAGCCGGCCGGGCGGACTCCGAGCGTGAGATTCGTCGGCCAGGCCTCGCCGGTCGGCGCGCTGAGCTCGACCGCCACGTCGAAATCGCCGACGGCCTTGGCGTCGATGGGGATGACGTAGGCGACGCGCTGCTTTTCGGCCAGCGTCACCGTCCTCTCGGCGTCTTCCGCCGGGAAGTCGATCCCCTCCCCGGTGGCGATGGAAAGGCGATAGTCGCCGGCCGCACCAGAGACGTTGTTGATCTCGACCAGCAGGCGCGAGGTGTCGCCCATCGCCAGGAAGCGCGGGATCGATGCCGTCACCACGACCGGATCGCGGACGAAGACATCCTTGCTGGCGTGTCCGACGCCGTCCTCTGACCACGCCATGACCATGACGCGCACGGTGCCGTTGAAGTCGGGCAGGTCGAAGGTGACCGACGCCTTGCCGGCCTCGTCGACCTTGACGATGCCGGAATAGAAGGCGAGCAGCTTCTGGGTCGGCGGCGGCGCCTTCAGCCGCGTCATGCCGCCGTCGCCGCCGGAGCGCACGACGCCGGGCACGCCCTGCGTGCGGTCGATCAGGAGACCGTAGATGTCGCGGATCTCCATGCCGAGCTTGCGCTGGCCGAAATACCAGTCGTCCGGCGCCGGCGCCTTGAAACTGGTGAGGTTCAAGATGCCGACATCGACCGCGGCGACGGTGACATAGGCTTCCTGGCCGGGCTTGAGATTGCCGATCGCGACCGGAATCGTCATCGGGCCGCGCGGGCGCATCTCGTCCGGCAGGTCGGCCGTGACGTTCAGATCGCGGTCGCCGGGATCGACCTTGGCCCAGGTCAGGCCGAGGGCGCGCGCCGGCATGCGCTTGGCGGCGATGTCCATCGGCCGATAGAGCGTCGCGGTGACATAGGCGCCGGGGCCCCAATTGTCGGAGACGGTGAGATCGACCGTGGTGCCGCCTTCCGGCACGTCGACCGCCTTCATCTCGATCAGCCGGTCGTCGACGACCGTGACGAGCGCGACACCGGGGAAGCGCGGATCGAGCCTGAGCTTGGCCGTGTCGCCGATGCGATAGGCCGGCTTGTCGAGCGCCACCTGCAGCGTGTCGGGCGTATCGGAGGAGGAGACCGCGCGATACCAGCCGGCATAGAAGGCGACGCTGGTCGCCGCCGGCTTGTCGCCGTCGTCCTCGATGGTCAGCCGGTACTGGCCCCAGTCGACCGGCGCCTCGATGGTCGCCGGCTGGTCGGCCGTGAAATCGACCGTGCCGCCGGCAACGCGCGTGGCGTTGGTGATCAGTTCATAGGTCCAGTTGTCGCTGGAGCGGTACCACTGATAGTCGCTTTCGATGCGCTCCAGCTTCCAGGTGACGCCGGCCTTGGCCATGCGGGTGCCGTCCGGCGCCAGCAGGATCGCCTGGAAACGGGCATTGGCGCCCTCGTCGAGATCGCCGTCGAAGAGCGGCTTGATGCCGATCATCGGCGCGGCCGGTTCGATCGGCCTTTCCAGTGTGCGCTCCACCGCGCGGCCATTGGTGTCGGCGACGCGGATCACCAGGTTCGCCTGCAAGGGATGGGTGGTGACCGGCAGCTCCGGCAGGTCGACATCGAAGGTCGCCTTGCCGTCGGCGCCGGTCGCCGCGTCGATCTCCAGGGGCTGGCGCGACGGCTCGACGGACTCTTCCGTCAGGCCGAAGGTGTAGCCGGGGAAGGCGTCGATGCTGTCCACCGCCTTGATGTCGAGATCGCCGGCGATGGCGAGATCCGGCGCCGGGGCGCCATAGAGGTAGCGGGCCGAGAGGTCGATGGCGACCGGCGCATCGGCCTTCAGCGTCTTGGCTTCAGTATCGAGATCGACCGCCAGCCGCTCCGGCTCGAAGTCCTCGACCAGAATCGAGGTTTCGGCAATGGCGCTGCCCTTGGGGTCGGCAAAGAGCTTGACCGTCCACGAACCGCGCATGGCGTCGGCGGCAAGTGCCACGTCCTCGGAATAGCCGCCGAGGCCGCCGTCGCGGAGCGTCTTGCGCTGGAACTCGACACCGTCGGGCCGGTCGACGACCAGCGTCATCGGCAGGTCGGTGACGGCGATCGCGCGCGGATCGCGCACCAGCGCCGTCAGGTGGACGGTCTCGCCCGGCCGGTAGATGCCGCGTTCCGGCGTCAGGAACGCATCGAGCGCCTGCGGGGCGGCGCGGCCGGAAACGCCGCGGTCGGTGAGGTCGAAGGCGGCGCGGGTCAGATCGAGGAAAGCATAGTCCCCGTCGGTCTCGGCAACGACCAGTTGCGGCGCCATGCCGCCGGTGCCGCGCGCCAGACCGGGATCGAAGCGGGCATAGCCGGCTTCATCGGTCGTCGCTTCGGCGAGGATGTCGTTGTTGACCGCGACCAGGCGCAGCTTGACGCCGGCGACCGGCTTCGCCGTCGACAGCGAGCGCACGATGGCGTGGACGCCGTCATGGCCGGAGAGCGCGGTGAGGCCGAGATCGGAGACGATGAACCACTGGGTGGCGAGCGGTCCCCATTTGTTGGGATCGTCGGTCGCGGGCTCAGCGGTGATGACATAGGCGCCGGGCTTCATCCTGGGCAGCGCATCGGCGATGGGGATCGCGGTGACCATGGACTGGTTCAGCTTCGACGTAATGTCGATCTCGCCCTGCCAGACCTTCTCGCCGGTCTCGTCGGCGATGTTCTGGGCGGAATAGGTCGCCAGACCCGACAGGAAGCGGCCGTCGCGCACGGCGTTGGCGATGCCGCGGTCGCCGATCCGGTAGATCGTGGCGCGCGCCTTGTCGGTGTTGACCGAGCTCAAGGGTATCGAAGCGCCGGGGCCGGCGGGCAGCACATAGGCATTGCCGGCGAAACCGACCCAGGGCGCGCGGTCGCGCACATAGACCGACAGTTCGACCGGGCTTGCCAGCTTCTCGCCGTCGGCGGCGGGCAAGCCGGCGCGCACGCGCACGATATAGCGGCTGCCGTGCTTGACGCCGTCGATGCAGATCTGGCTCTCCTGCGGCTCGATGGCGAGGCCGTCGCCGCCCTCGACCGTGACGAAATCGGCGAGGTCCGGTCGCGAGACGGCGAGCTTGTCGGAGAAGCGGATGCAGATTTGCGGAGTGGCGCTGTCCGCCCCGACCTCGTGGGAGAGGATGCGGAAGCCGTGCTCGGCGATGAGCTTGTCATAGGCGGCGCGGACGCTGCCGACCTCGGCCAGCGCCAGGCTGGCGCGATAGGTGCGGATCGCCGGCTTCCATTCGAAGCGTTTGGTCAGCCCGCTGCCGGCCAGCGCCAGCGCGACGGCGCGGGCCTCGCGGCTGTCGGCGCGCAGATAGCCGTCGATGGCCGCGGCGGTGGCGTCGCTCGCCGCCTGGCGGCGCTCGGCATAGCCTTCGGGCGTGCGCGCCAGATTGGCGCGGGCGAAATCGAGCCAGGCGATGGCTTCGTCGTCGGCGATGGCGAGCGCCTGGCCGAAGGCAGTCGCGGCCCCGGCGAAATTGCTGGCGCGCATGGCGGCGGCGCCGGCGCTGCGCAGGGCGCCATAGCTGGCGCCGGAAGCGGAGAAGCGGTCCTTGAGGGCGCCGACGAGCGTGCGCGCCTCGTCAATGAACCCGCTCGGCAGGAAGTCCAGTTCGGCCAGCCGCTGGCGCTCGATCGACGGGGTCAGGTCGACGGCTTCGACAACGCGGCCGGCAATCGCATCCGGCGTCAGCGAGAGCACGCCGAAATCGGACTTCAGGAAGCACCACTTCGCTTTCGTATTGAAGGTGAAGGCGTGGCAGGCCGTGTCGTCAAGACAGGCGGTCTGGCAGCCGGCCTGATCGACATTCTTCACCGTCATCATGTCGAAGCCGGAATAATCGGCGTTCGGCGTGACGATGACCCGCCTGTCGGCGGCAAGAGCCGGCGAACCGGCGAAAGTGAGACCGACGGGAAGAAGAAGACCGAAAACGAATAAAGCTGCGAGCAGCCGACGGAATACGTCGCGCATGAAATATCCTCCGCAACGCCCCCGCTCCGAAGAGTTGGCGATCTTATGGGGGCGTGTCGCCGGGGTAAAGGCGGACGATCGCGCTTCCGGTATTATCGCAAATTGGTTCGGTTTGATGACGGAATGCGGGCCGGTGCGTGCTCCGGCGCGGGCGGTTTGGGGGCCGCGGCGGCCGGCGGGCATTGGTCTGCCCGCACAAGCCTAAGGCAAAATACCGATACGTTGGGCGTTCTTGATTCTTGCTGCCTCGTCGTCTGGAACGCCGGCGTCCCTGGCAAAGTCTTCCCAGCGCAGCACGGCATCGACGACCTCGCGGAGGATCTCCTCGGCGCGTCCGCGCTTCATCGAAGCCGTCTCGGCGCAAGCCTTGAAATCTTCCAGAGCGAAGTCATCGCGCTTGCCGTTCAGCGACATCTGGTGCGCGCTGGTCCAGTTGCCGGCCGGATTGTAGCTGTAGGTCAGGTCGTAGGCCGGCGACAACGACCATGTCCCGGAGCGGTCCATCAGGAAAGCGATGTTCTTGACGTGATCGTCCTGATTGCGCCCGACGATATTGAAGGCCATCCGGCGAAATTGTTCTTCGGTCGCAGCCATGGGGAGCCTGAGCCGCCGCATGACTTGCAGTGCCTCTTCGTAGGAGTGAGCTCCGGCCTGCCGGTAGTCGAGATGTGCCATCGCTCCCAGCGACAGCATGTGGATTTTGCCGCCCTCGTCGGTGCGATCGAACCGCTTGGTCATGAAATGACTGCGGTCACCCTCCTGAAGCAACCGGCACTCGCGCATTTCAATACCGGCGGCGAGAGCCATCTTGTAGTAGGCAAACTCGATCAGTCCGTAACCGGCCGGATCGTCAAGCTCCTTGTCCCGGTTTCCCGATACGCCGTCGAACTTGAGCAGCCAGTAGGAGAACCCTTTTCCGGCATCGACCTGTCCGGAGCGCACTTCATTGGTTTCGCGGTTCCACGCGATGATCGCCTTGGCGCGCGCTCCCCCCGCCGAGGTGCCGACGCGCAGGATCTGCCGCAGCGTTTCCTCGCGATCGTCCGCGACAAACGAGCCTTCGAGATTGTTGCGCCGGGTCAGAATGTCGCTCGCCAGCGCGACGAGTGCATCGACATCGATTTTTCCGGATCGGTTGCTTCCAGGCGGCCCGAGAGCGGGATGATATTCGAGTGCGCCCATACCGCGGTCGCCTGTGTAGCAAAGCCGCTCCACGGGATCGAAACTGTCGGCGGTCCGCCCCTGCCGCGCCAGCCAAGCATTGATGAGGGCGTTGCCGAAATCGTCGGGAAGGGAATCCGCCAACAGGCCGGGCAGCCCGTGAAACGTATCCCTTGGCAAGGCCGGGAAGGCGTAGATGCGATCCAGGAGCGGCATTGTCAGCGGCGCCACTTCAATGCCGCTCGTCCGAAATTCCGGGTCGTATTCAAAGGTCGCCTGCGCGGCACCGTCATCCCAGTTGACGGCCGCAATGTCGCGCCCCCAGAGCCTGACCGTTGCCAGGGTCATTTGTCATCGCCCCATGTCCAGGACCCAGTGGAATCGGGACCTTGCGGTTGCGACGAGGCACGGCGGCGCCGTTTGCCGCCGAGTTTGACTTGCTGGATAGGACTCGGCAGTGGCGCGGGCACCAGCACTTCGAGGTTTTCGAGCAAATCAAGGGCCCGCAATATGCGAATCAGACTGCCGAGTTGGGTCGACTGGCCTTTTTCAATGCGCTTGAGCGTGCGCGGGGAAACGCCAGCTTCCTCGGCGAGTGATTCCTGCGTCTGGTTGCGATTCAGCCGGTAGCGCGAGAGGCGCCCGCCGAGTTCTTTCAGAACTGCCTTTTCCGAGCTTTCGCGCTCTATCTTCATAAGGTGCCAATTTTGTCATATTAATGGCGATTATGCCCATTAATATGCCACTATTGACACTTAAAGTCAATCACATGACAAGAGATTAAATGCCATTTCTGGCACTTAAATGTGATGTGTTGCCGCTAGATGCCAATTATGGCACCTAAGCCTGATCCTACCCCCTATCCCGGCCCTTGCGCCCAGGGGCCGTGGAAGCCCTTGCCGTCCTTGTCGGTGCGCTCGAAGCCGTGGGCGCCGAAGAAGTCGCGCTGGCCCTGCAGCAGGTTGGCGGTGGTGCGCCCGGTGCGGGCATAGTCGAAATAGGCGAGCGCGTTCGACAGGGCCGGCACCGGCATGCCCTTCGACATCGCCGCCGAAACGGTGTGGCGCAGCGATCCGTGGCTCGCCTTCAGCCAGCCGGAGAAGGGCTCGACCATCATCAGATTGGCGATGTCGCCGCCGGCCGAATAGGTGCGCGAGATGTCGTCGAGGAAGCCCGAGCGGATGATGCAGCCGGCCCGCCAGATCTTGGCGATGGTTGCCATCGGCAGGTCCCACTTCCACAGGTCGGAGGCGGCCTGGAGCACGACGAAGCCCTGGGCATAGGCGGCGATCTTGCCGGCAAGCAGCGCCTGCTCGAGTTCGTCAAGGACCTGGTCGCGATTCTCGCGCGGGGCGCCGAGTCTGGTGTCGGCCTTGCCGAAGAGCTTTTCGCCGGCCAGGCGGAAATCGCGCTGGGCGGACAGGCCGCGCGCCGCCACCGCCGCCTCGATCACCGTCGCCGGGACGCCGAGATCCTGCGCCTCCATGGCCGACCAGCGGCCGGTGCCCTTCTGGCCGGCGGTGTCGAGGATGATCTCGACCATCGGCTTGCCGGTGTCGGGGTCCTTGGCCTCGAGCACCTTGCCGGTGATTTCGATGAGATAGGATTTCAGCCGCCCCTCGTTCCATTTGGCGAAGACGTCGGCCATCTCGGCCGGGCTCATGCCGAGCCCGTCGCGCATGATGCCGTAGACCTCGGCGATCATCTGCATGTCGGCATATTCGATGCCGTTGTGGATGGTCTTGACGAAGTGGCCGGCGCCGTCGGGGCCCATGCGCGCGGCGCAGGGCTCGCCGTCGAACTTGGCGGAGATGTCGAGAAGGATCTTCTCCACCCGCTGCCATGACGCTTCAGAGCCGCCGATCATGATCGAGGGACCGTGGCGGGCGCCGACCTCGCCGCCGGAGACGCCGATGCCGAGGAAGTCGAAGCCCTTGGCGTTCAGCTCCTTCACCCGCCGCTGGGTGTCGCGGAAATTGGCGTTGCCGGCGTCGATCAGCATGTCGCCCTTGGCGAGCACCTTGCCGATCTTCTCGGCCTCCTCGTCCACCGGCGGGCCGGCCATCACCATGAGGACCACCGGGCGCGGCGGCGTAATGGCCGCGGCCAGCTCCTCGACCGTCTTGCAGGGCACCAGCCGCTCGGCCAGCGGCCCGGCATTGGCCATGAAGGTGTCGATCTTCGAGACCGTGCGGTTGTGAACGGCGACCGTGTAGCCTTTTTCGGCCATGTTGAGGGCGAGGTTGGAGCCCATCACTCCAAGACCGACGAGACCGATATCCGCCATGGCGTTGTCCTCATGCTGATGATGTACGTGTTTTGGGCCGGCGGCATGCGGGAGGCGTAAGCGTCGGCGGCCGGCAGACTAGGAGAGATAGGGCCGCCGGTCCATGCTTGTAGGCGGCTTTTTGGCCCGCGCCGGCCGTTTTGGGCTAGATTCCGAGGTCGCTTTCGCCACGTTCGAGGATCAGCGGCACGATCAGGTCTTCCTCGTCGCCGAGGTGGCGGTCGAGCAGGCGCAGCAGCCGGTCGCTGGCCGCGGCATAGGCGTCGCCGGCAAAGCGCAGCCGGTCGGTGTTGTCGCGGGGGACGGCGAGGAAGCCGTTGGCGGTCTCGACCAGCCGGTCCATCGCCGCGTGGATGACGGCGTGGTCGTTCTCGAGGACCTCGAAGCCACGCTTCAGCCGCGCCTCGGCCGTGACGAAGATCGGGAAATACTGGTGGTCCTCGATCTGGTGATGGCCATTGAGATGCGACAGGAACATGTCGATGCGCGGCGCGAACCAGCTCTGGAAATGGGCCGGGGTCACCCGGCCTTCGCGGAACTCGACGGTCGCCGCGTCGAGCTTGCCGGCGAAACCGCGGAAGCCGTCATGGATGTCGAGCCAGAACTTGGTCACCGCGCCGATCTTCTCGCGCGGCGGCCAGGTGTCGCGCGGGAAGCGATCGAGGAAGAGACGCAACTCGTCCGGCCAGCCGGTACGGGTCTCCAGGTCGAGGGGCGCGGGATCAGGCATCTTGATCATATGGCGCAGTGCACCGGATTTGTCAGGCAGGCACTTTCGGGTAACCGGCAGCAGGCGCCTTGCTCAGGGCATCGCCTTTGCCGTGAGCTTCGCCACCTCCTTGCGGATGGCGTACCACTCCAGCACCCGGCTGGAGGTGACGATACTGTCGCCGCCACTGGTGATGAGCCGGTCGAGGGTGGAGAGCGCCGCCGTCCCTTCCTTGTTCAGCATCGTCAGGGCCGCGATCACCGTCGGGCCGTCGCAGCTGTGCGGGTCGAACGCCCAGGCGCGCCCATCGGGTTGGTTGCGGGGGCTCATGCCGCAGCGGTCGACCGGCGGCACGTCGTTCCAGAACAGCGTGCGCATGTCGGTGAGCGCCGAGCTGGTCTTGGCAAAATAGCCGTGCGCCAGCACGTCGTCGCCGAGCGCGCTCATGTCGATCGAATCGACGGCCGCCGAGACGACAATGCGCTTGCCCCCCTGCCCTGCCCGCCGCAGGTCGCCGTGGACCCTCTCGGAGACATTAAGCGCGACGTCATTGTCTGACCCGTAGAGGGTCAGCCGCTCGGCGAGCGGCCGGATCTCCGTGAGCATCGTGGCGAAGAGCGCGGCGTCCTCGTCCGGGGCGGCAAAGATGATCTGATCGAAGAGCGGCCCGTGCTGTCCCGCCCCGCGCCGCTCGGCGGCCAGAAGCTCGAGCGCATCGAGCATGGCCCGGTTGCCCATGGAATGGGCGATCAGGTTGATGCGCTTCGCGCCCGAGCGCGCGACGACATCCTTGAGGAAGCCAAGCAGATGGCGCCCGCTCAGGCGGACCACCGTCTCGTCGCGGACATAGGAGAAGGCGCTGCCGTCCGACGGCCAGGAGAAAAACACCGGCGCGCCGGCGAAATTGAGGTCGTAGGCCATCTGCGCGGTGCGCTTGGCGGCCTTGGCGAAGGAGACGTTGTAGCCGTGGACGAAGACGAAGATCTCGTCCGACTGGCGCTTGGCGAGCGTTGCCTTGAGATCGGCGAGCATGCCGTCTTCCGACGTTGCGGCGACGCGCGAAATGACGAAGTGGCGTTCGGGATTGGCGGTCCATTCGAGCTTGACGATGGAGGGCGATTCGATGGCGCCGGGCTTGTGGATGCGCGGCACCGTGACCTCCAGCGTGCCGTAGTCCATGTCGCCCCGCCCGCTGCCATAGAAGTCGTCCGGGCGGTGGCTGCCGCTGCGCGCCCGGTCGGTGGCAAAGAACACCTTGACCCGCGCGAAGCGGTTCGGGTCGGCATCGCCGAGGTCCGTGGCGACGACGACGGGCATGTGGTCCGCGCCTGCGCGCTTTCCCGAACAGCGCGCTTCAGGCGGTCCTTCCGCCGCGCGGCGCTCCGCTGCCGCCAGGCCGTCGCGGCCGAGCGCGGCAAGGCTGTCGGCGAGGCGGGCGTGGTCTTCGGCCAACACGTCGGAGGCGCAATCGTAGTAGCGGACGTCGATGCGGGCGGCGTCCTGCGCCGCGGCGAGCGCCGCCTCGTGGTTGCCGGCCGCTGAGTAGGCTTCGGCCGCCCGGCTGTAGAGACCGGCAAGCTCCGGCGCGCTCGCCCCGCGGAGCCTGGCGATCAGGCGCGCCTGCTCGGTGAGCGCGGCGGCGGCATCGGCGAATTCCCCCCGTGCCAGGTGAAGCGCGGCCAGCGCGCCATAGAGGTCGGCGCGGCTCGCGTCCGGCGTCGCCGGATCGTCGATGGCCGCGCGCACACGGGCGAATCCTGCCGCCGCCTCGCCGGCGGCGATCTCGGCACGGGCCCGGTCGACGAGCAGGGGATCGACATCGGCCAGCGAAGGGGCGGCGCTCATCAGCCACAGCATGCCGGCAAATCCGATCGCAGCGCAGCGAACCAGGCGGTCCGTTGACGAAATCATCAGGCTATCAGCTCCGCGAGAGGGAACGGTGGTCGATGTCAGCCGAATGTCGCCGCACCGGCAACCTCGGCATTTTCCACCCTGACAATACGGCGACGCCGTGGCGGCGGGAACGGCCGGCGACGGCCGGCCGCTAGACGGCGAGATAGTTGGTGCGCAGTTCGGCGTTGTCGAGAACGTGGCTGGCCTCGCCGTCGAAGACGACCTGGCCCATGTCGAGGATGACCGCGCGATCGGCCAGCTCGAGCGCGGCGATGGCGTTCTGCTCGACGATGACGGTGGTGATGCCGGCGGCCTTGATCTCGGCGACGATCTTCTCGATCTGGTGGACGATGACCGGCGCCAGGCCCTCATAGGGCTCGTCGAGCAGGAGCAGCTTGAGGTCGCGGGCGAGCGCGCGGGCCACCGCCAGCATCTGCTGCTCGCCGCCCGAGAGCGTCGTCGCCTCCTGGCGCCGCCGCTCGGCCAGACGCGGGAAGTGCTCGTAGATGCGCGCCAGCGACCAGCCGAGGGGCTTGGCCACCTGGGCGAGCACCAGGTTCTCCTCGACGGTCAGCCCGCCGATGATGCGCCGGTCCTCGGGCACGAGCTGGAGGCCGGCCTGGGCCGCCTCGTGCGCCTTCAGCGTATGCAGCGGCGTGCCGGCGAGCCAGATCTCGCCGCTCTTCATCATTGGCGCGTCGGTGCGGGCGATCGAACGCAGCGTCGAGGTCTTGCCCGCGCCGTTGCGGCCGAGCAGCGCCAGAACCTCGCCTTCCCTCACCGCGAATGAGACGCCCTGAACGATGTAGCTCTCGCCGTAATAGGCATGGATGTCGCGGCAGGAGAAATAGACCGGCGCTGCGGCGGCCGGCGCCGCTCCCGTGCTCGGTCCGGCGATGGAGTCGAGGGTCGCGGTCATTGGTGGGCGCCTCCGAGATAGGCTTCCTGCACCCGCGGATCGCCGCGCACCTCTTCCGGCGGACCGTCGGCGATGATGCGACCGCCCGCCAGTACGGTCACGCGATCGGCGAGCGAGAAGACGACATGCATGTCGTGCTCGATGATGACCTTGGTCATGCCGCGCGCCTTGATCTTCTTGAGCAGGTCGATGGTGCGGTTGGTATCGAGCCGCGACATGCCGGCGGTGGGCTCGTCGAGGAGCAGCAGGCGCGGCTGCTGTACCAGGCACATGGCAAGCTCGAGCCGCCGCTTGTCGCCGCGCGACAGGCTTGCCGCCTCCTGGTCCATGTGGCCTTCGAGGCCGACGTCCTCGATCATCGCGCGCGCCTGGTCGTGAAGATCGCGCTCGCCCCCGAGGCTCTTCCAGCCGTGGATGCGGAAGGCGCCATCGCGCTTGGCCAGCGCCGGGATCAGCACGTTATGCAGGACGGAGAGGTCGGGGAAGATCTCCGGCGTCTGGAAGACGCGGGCGACGCCGAGCTGGTTGATCTCATGCGGATGCTTGCCGGTCAGCGTGGTGCCGTCCAGGCGCACAGAGCCGGCGTCCGGCGTCAGCCGGCCGACGCAGATGTTGAGCAGCGTCGACTTGCCGGCGCCGTTCGGCCCGATGATGGCGCGGGTCTTGCCCTCCTCGATCTGCAGGTTGATGTCGGTGAGGGCATGCAGGCCGCCGAAGCTCTTCTGAACGTCGTCGACGTCGAGAACGATGTTCGCCATGGTGCCGCTCACTCCGCCGGCTGCTGAACGGGCTGCGGCGACGGGCCGTTGCCGTCGCGACGAAGCAACTTTCCGATTCGCCGCATGCCTTCCATGATCCCGCCGGGCAGGAAGATGACGATCGCCATGAAGACCAGCCCGAGGGTCAGGTGCCAGCCGCCGCCGACGAACAGTCTGACCACCGATACGGTGGCGTCGCGCGCGGCATCGGGCAGAAACGAAAACACGCCGGCCAGCGTCTGCTCGTTGATCGTCGACAGGATGTTCTCGAAGTACTTGATGATGCCCGCTCCGAGGATCGGGCCGACCAGCGTGCCGGCACCGCCGAGAATGGTCATCAGCACCACCTCGCCGGAAGCCGTCCACTGCATGCGGTCGGCGCCGGCCAGCGGATCGGTGATGACCAGGAGCGAACCGGCGAGGCCGGCATACATGCCCGAAATGACGAATGCAGTGAGCGTGTAGGGGCGCGCATTGAACCCGACGAAACCCAGTCGGGTCTGGTTCGACTTGACGCCGCGCAGGGCCAGCCCGAACGGCGAGCGGAATATCCTGACCGCGATGAAGAAGACGAGAATGAGAATGACGGCGGTGAAGTAGAAAGCGCCGTAGCCGCTGATCCTTGCGCCGAAGAGCTCCGGCGTCGGCAGGCTGCTGGCTTCGCGCCAGCCGAACAGCGCGTCAAGCCAATGTGGGTCGCCGCGCACGACGCGCAGGCCGTTCTCGCCGTTGGTGATCGGCGTCAGGACGGAATAGGCGAGGCTGTACGACATCTGGGCGAAGGCCAGCGTCAGGATCGAGAAATAGATGCCCGAGCGGCGCAGGCTGATATAGCCGACGACCAGCGCCGCGATGCCGGAGAGCGCCACGGCGAAGACAATCGCCGGCAGGGCGTTCATGGTGAGAAGCTTGAACGACCACATGCTGGCGTAGGAGCCGACGCCGAGGAAGGCGGCGTGGCCGAACGACAGGTAACCGGTCAGGCCAAACAGGATGTTGAATCCGATAGCGAATATTCCGTAGATGGCGAAACGCTGCACCAGGTCGGGATAGCCGGCACCAACCGGCTCGAGCCACCACGGCATGGTGAGCACGACGACGGCGAAGATCGCCATCATGACGGCTTCGTTGCGCAGGAGGGCGGCGGCGGCCTTCACCGGTCAGCTCTCCATCACGCCGGCGCGGCCAAGCAGACCGCGTGGCCGGACGAGAAGCACGATCACCGCAACGAGGTAGATGATGACCTGATCGATCGCGGGAAAGAATTGTCGAACCTGGTTCAGCGAGGCCAGCAATTCGAGCACGCCGAGCAGGAAACCGGCAAGAACGGCACCGGACAGCGAGCCCATGCCGCCGACGACGACGACCACGAACGACAGCACCAGGAACGTCATGCCCAAGTGATAGTCGGGCGAAACGATGGGCGCATACATGAGGCCGGCCAGCCCGGCGACGACCGCCGCCACGCCGAAGACCACCATGAAGCGGCGCTCGACGTTGATACCAAGCAACCCCACCATTTCGCGATCGCGCATGCCGGCGCGCACGACCATGCCGTAGGTGGTGAAGCGCAGGAAGGCGAACACCGCGGCGATCGCCCCAATCGAAAAGCTGAGATAGATCAGACGCCACCAGGGATAGACGACGCCGGCGCCGAGACCCAGCCAGGCGCCGACATCGGCGCTGCCGGCAACCGCTGGCGGGGCGGCAACGGGTATCGCGTTGGCGCCCCAGAATGCCTTGACGATCTCCTGGAGGACAATGGCCAGGCCGAAGGTCACCAGAATCTGATCGGCATGGGGGCGCTTGTAGAAGTATCGAATGAGGCCGCGCTCCATCGCCAGTCCGATCACGAGCATGACGGGAATGGCGAGCAGGATCGACAGGGGCACGGCGTAGTCGATGATCGTCTGGCCGAGGTCGCCGAACCAGATCTTGAGATACGGCTCCTCCTTGAACGCTTCAAAAAAGGTGACCGTCGGATCCTTGACCTTGGTCGACAGGGTCAGAATGTTCTGGAAGGCAACGGCGCAGAACGCGCCGAGCATGAAGAGCGCGCCGTGGGCGAAATTGACCACGCCCAGAGTTCCGAAGACGAGCGTGAGGCCAAGCGCAATCAGCGCATAGGCGCCGCCCTTGTCGAGCCCGTTCAGCAGTTGAAGGACAATTGCGTCCAGCATGTTTTCCGCCCCGCCCAGCAATTACCGCGCGGATGGTCTTACACCATCGACCCTGCCGTGCGGATAGCCGAAAGGCGGCCGGCCGCTCGAAGAGAGCGGCCGGCCATCCCTGTGTGAAGTGACTAGCCCGGAATGTAGGGGCCGAGTTCGGCCTTGCCGTCCGGGTTGAAGTCCGGGATGTTCGGATCGTACTCGACCTTGGCGCGCGGCACGACCTGCACGACGTTGAGAAGGTCGAACTGATTTTCCGGCTTCTCGTTGCCCTGCACAACCAGCACGTCCTTGAAGCACTGGTGGTCGGCAGCACGGTATTCCGTCGGTCCGTTGCCCATGCCGTCGAACTTCAGCCCTTCCAGGGTCTTGATGACCTCCGGCGGGTAGAAGGTGCCGCAGGTCTGCACGGCGTTGGCATAAAGCAGGGTCTGCACGTAGCAGGTCTGCGCGGCCTGCGACGGGGGAGCACCGTACTCGGCGCCGAACGACTTGGTCAGCACCTTGGTGGCTTCGTCAGGCAGCTTGTAGTTCCAGTTGGAGGTCCCGTAGATGCCCTTGACGGCATCGCCGGCACCGGCCGCCATCAACTCGGAGATGAGCGGCACGACGATCTCGAACTTCTTGCCGTTGACCATCTTGTCGCGCAGGCCGAACTGCACCGCCTGCGTCAGCGAGTGGACCATGTCGAAGCCGTAGTGGTTGAGGATCAGCACGTCGGCGCCGGAGTTCAGCACCGGCGTGATGTACTGCGAGAAATCCGGCGCGCCGACCTTGGTCAGCACGGTCGCGGCCGTCTTCCAGCCCAGCGCCTCGGTGGCGTCCTTCATCGACTTCTGCTGGGTCCAGCCCCAGGTGTAGTCGCTGGTCAGGTGGTAGGCGACGCGGTCCTTGCCGTACACGTCGCCGAGAACCGGGCCCAGTGCCTGACCGGACATATAGGCGTTGAAGAAATGACGGAACCCGTAACGCCGCCGGTCCTTGCCGGTGGTGTCGTTGGAGTGCGTCAGGCCGCACATGAAGACGATGCCGGCTTCCTGACACAACGACTGCACCGCGATCGCGACGCCCGATGACGAGCCTCCCGTGATCATGATGACGCCGTCTTTCTCGATCATCTGCTTGGCGTTCGCACGCGCGGCATCGGAGCCGGTCGCGGTATCGCCGGTGACGAACTCCACCTTCTTGCCGAGGATGCCATCGCCCTTGAGCGCGTTCGGCTGCATGGTGCTGAGCAGGCCGCCGTCGCCTTCGCCGTTGAGATGCTTCACAGCGAGCTGCTGGGCCTTCAACTCGTCCTTGCCTTCGTCGGCGTAGGCCCCGGTCTGCGGGACGTTGAAGCCGAATTTGATGGTCGGCCCCGAAGTCGCGCTCGGGAAATTGCCAATCGGCATCTCGTCGGCCCAGGCATTGCGAACGAAATGCAGCGGTCCGACACCGCCCAGGGCAAGTGCGCCCAGGCCGGCAGTGGTTGCGAGCGATCCTTTCAGGATGGCGCGCCGCGAATACGGCGTTACCAGCCGCGGCTTGCGGTCTGTCATAAGAGCTCCTCCGGTCGTTTCCAATTCGGGCGGGGCCGAGGATCGAACCTCGGGAGTCTTCTGTCCTTCCCCCGCGCGCAGCCTAAGCAGCGACTGTCAAACGTTCAATAAATGTTTGATTTTATTGTCATTATTTGTCAACTTATTGCATAGCCGGCCGTAAGGTTGTAAAGAAATTACAAGAGGGAGGGGTGCGATGGCGCGGGCTCCGGTCGGACACAGAATTCGCAAGCGACGCCAGGAGCTTGGCCAGTCGCAGCAAGGGCTCGCCAGCCAGGTCGGCATATCGGCGAGCTATCTCAACCTCATCGAACACAACAAGCGCCCGATCGGCGGCGCGCTGCTCCACCGTATCGCCGACGCCGTCGGTCTCGACAGCCGGTCGCTGGCCGGCACCGAGGAGGCGCGACTCATCGCCGAGCTCGGCGAGGTCGCCGCCGATACCGGCGTCATCGGCGTCGACATGACCGGCGCCGACGCCGCCGAACTGGTCGCCCACAATCCGCGCGCGGCGCGCGCCATCCTCGGTCTCTACCGCGCCTATCGCGAAGCGCGGGCGCGCTCCGACCTGCTCGGCGAGCGGCTCGGCGAAGACAGCTTCCTGTTCGAGGTGAGCAACCAGATCCTGGCGCTGATCACCACCATCCGTTCCTATTCGGAAATCCTGAAGGACTACGGCGACCTGTCCGACAAGGAGCGCATCGGCTTCGTCAACACGCTGGTCGGCGAAGCCGAAACGCTTGCCGCGCGCGCCGGCGACATGTTCGATTTTCTCAGCGGTCGCGGCGCCAGGCGGCCGCGCCCCGCCCCGCGCGAGGAGATCGAGGACTTCATTTCCGATCACGCCAACCACTTTCCGCGCCTGGAGCAGGCGGCCGAGAAGACCGTGGCCAGGCTTCCCGGCGGACAATCGACGCTGGAATCGCTGCGCGATCATCTCGAGCGCAAACTGCACATCGCCGTCGCCTTCGTGCCGGCCGCCGAGGTGACGCCGGCCGGCGAACGCCTCGAAGGGGCGACGTTCCTGCTTTCCGACGAACTGGCGCGCGCCAGCGTGCGCTTTCGCCTCGCCCGGCTGATCGGCGCAGAGACCCATGGCACCCTGCTCGACGAGATCGTCGCCAGCGCCGGCCTTGCCGCGGCGGGAGCGGACAGCCGTCTGGCCAAGGCGCTCGCCGGCTATTTCGCCGGCGCGGTGCTGATGCCCTACGCGCCGTTTCGCGCCGTTGCCGATGAACTGCGCTTCGATGTTGTGCGCATCGGCCACCGCTTCGACGCCTCGTTCGAGCAGGTGTGCCACCGGCTGACCACGCTGCATCGGCCGGGGGCCGAGGGTGTGCCGCTGCATTTCCTGCGCACCGATATCGCCGGCAACATCTCCAAGCGCTTCTCCGCCTCCGGGTTGCGCCTGCCGCGTTATGGCGGCGCCTGCCCGCGCTGGATCGTCCATCATGCCTTCGCCTCGCCGGGGCGGGTGGTCAGCCAGGTCGGCCGGCTGCCGGACGGGGAGACCTTCCTGTGCGTCGCGCGCGCCGACGTCGCCGAGCCCGGCGGCCGCGATACCGCCGGCCACCACGCCGTGATGATCGGCTGCGCCGCCGAGCACGCCCATCGCTTCGTTTATGCCGACGGCCTCGATCTCGCCGCCCGGCGCACGATCGTGCCGATCGGCGTCACCTGCCGGCAATGTCCCCGCGACGACTGCGTCCACCGCGCTTTCGACCGGGTGCCGCTGCCTGGCGGGCCGTTGTCGGCGCCGGTGACATAAGTCGCGCCGGTCTATATGCTTTCGCCTCCAAACGCGCCGGCAGCAGTAGGGGGTTGGCACGAATCGACTTCCAGGGAGGGGGCTGTGGCCCAGTCGGTTCTCGTTGCGGAGGATGAACGCAATCTGGTCGAGGCGCTGTCCTTCCTGATGCGACGGGCAGGCTACGAGGTCAGCATTGCCCACGACGGTCCGTCGACGGTCGAAATGGCCCGGCGGATCAAGCCGGATCTCGTCCTGCTCGACATCATGCTGCCCGGTTTCGACGGCTTCGAGGTCGTCGCCGCCATCCGCCGCGAGGCGGGCGACAGGCAGCCGCGCGTCATCATGCTGACCGCCAAGGGCCACGAGAAGGACCGCCGCAAGGCGGTCGGGCTCGGCGTCGACGACTACGTCACCAAGCCGTTCTCCAATCGCGACGTGATCGAGCGGGTGCGCGCGCTGCTCGCCGGCGAGGCCGAACCCCGTGAAGCGTGACCGGTCGCTGGTGCGCACCGGCGGGCGGCTGGCGGACCGCGCCTTCGTTCTGCCGGTGGCGGCCTTCTTTCTGCTGACGCCGCCGATCCTGGTCATCTTCAACCGGCCGACGCTGGTCTTCGGCATTCCCCTTCTGCACGTCTATTGCTTCGCGGTGTGGCTGGTCGCCATTGCCTGCGGCGGCTGGCTGGCGAACCGCATGGTCGCCGAGGGCGGCGAGGCGGGCAGCGAGGCGGAGCCGACGCAACGGAGTTGAGCCGTGGTCAGCTCGACCGTCGTCATCGTCGTCGCGCTTGCCTATCTCGGGCTGCTCTTCGCCATCGCCTGGTATGGCGACCGGCGGGCGCAGAGCGGCCGCAGCCTCATCCATTCGCCGCTGGTCTACACGCTGTCGCTGGGCGTCTATTGCACCTCGTGGACCTTCTACGGCGCCGTCGGCACCGCCGCCCGCCGCGGCGTCGAGTTCATCACCATCTATACCGGGCCGACCATCGTCTTCCTCGGCTGGTGGTTCCTGCTGCGCAAGATCGCGCGCATCTCCAAATCGCAGCGCATCACCTCGATCGCCGATTTCATCGCCTCGCGCTACGGCAAGAGCGCGCTGCTCGGCGTGCTGGTCACGGTCATCGCCATGGTCGGCGCGATGCCCTACATCGCGCTTCAGCTCAAGGCGGTGTCGACCTCCTTCGCGGTTCTGGTCAACTACACGATCTACGCCGACATCAACGGCACACTGGCCGGAACGCCACCCTCGATCCTCGGCGACGCGGCGTTCCTGACCGCCATCGGCATGGCGATCTTCGCCATCCTGTTCGGCACCCGCCACATCGACGCCAACGAACACCATGAGGGCATGGTTGCGGCCATCGCCTTCGAATCCTGCGTCAAGTTCCTCGCCTTCCTGGCGGTCGGCATCTATGTCGTGCTCGCCTTCGGCCCGGGCATCGGCGAGGCCGAGGCGAAGCTCGCCCCGGCGCTCGACAATCTGGTGCTGCTGCCGCAGGGCGACGCGGCGCGCTTCCTGACCATGACCTTCCTGTCGATGGCGGCGATCATCTGCCTGCCGCGCCAGTTCCACATCACCATCGTCGAGAACGTCAATGAGCGGCATCTGGCCACCGCCGCCTGGCTGTTCCCGCTCTATCTCCTGATGATGAGCCTGTTCGCGCTGCCGATCGCCGCCGCCGGCCTGACGCTGCTGCCGGCCGAGGCCAATCCCGATTTCTACGTGCTGACGGTACCGATCACCCAGGGGCAGAACGCGCTGGCACTCGCCGCCTTCATCGGCGGCCTGTCGTCAGCCACGGCAATGGTGGTGGTGGCGGCGATCGCGCTGTCGACCATGGTGTGCAACGATCTGGTGATGCCGGCGCTGTTGCGCATCCGCTGGCTCAAGCTCGACGCGCGCGGCGACCTCACCCAGCTCCTGCTGTTCATCCGCCGTGCCGGCATCTTCGCCATCCTGCTCCTCGGCTACGCCTATTACCGGGTGACCGGCGAATCCGGTCCGCTCGCCCAGATCGGCCTGGTCTCCTTCGCCGTTGCCGCGCAATTCATGCCGGCGCTGGTCGGCGGGCTGTTCTGGCGCAATGCCACGCGGATGGGCGCAGTGACCGGACTGGCGCTCGGCTTCCTGACCTGGGGCTACACCATGCTGGTGCCGCTCCTGGCGCGCAGCGGGGTCGTCCCCGAGACGATCCTCGACGGGCCGTGGCACATCGCGGCGCTGCAACCCGAGGCGCTGTTCGGCCTCACCGGCTGGGACCCGCTGACCCACGCGCTGTTCTGGAGCATGGCGGCCAATATCGGCGGCTATATTCTGGTGTCGCTGTTCTCGCATCAGGAGCTGATCGAGCGCATCCAGGCGATCGCCTTCGTCGACGTCTTCCGGCGGCCGCCGGGCGAGGCGGAGATCTGGCGCCGTTCCGCCGCGCTCGACGAGCTTCATGCCCTGCTGCAGCGCTTCATCGGGCCGGAGCGCGCGGCGCGCGCCTTCTCCGACTACGCCGACAAGCGCGGGGTCGATATCGGCGACCGGCTGGAGGCCGACGCGGATCTCATCGCCTTCGTCGAACGGCTGCTCGCCGGCAGTATCGGTGCGGCCTCCGCTCGCGGCATGGTCGGGGCCATCGCCAAGGGCGAGACGCTCTCCTTCGAGGAGATGATGGCGATCCTCGAGGAGACCCAGCAGGTCATCGCCTATAGCCGCGAGCTGGAGCAGAAGTCGCGCGAGCTGGAGGTGACGGCGCGCGAGCTGACCCATGCCAATGCGCAGCTCAAGGAGCTCGACCGGCTGAAGGACGATTTCCTGTCCACCGTCAGCCACGAACTGCGCACGCCGCTGACCTCGATCCGCAGCTTTTCCGAGATCCTCAGCGAGCCGGAGGGGCTGCCGCCGGAACAGGCCGAGCGCTATCTCGCCATCATCCAGAGCGAGACGCAGCGCCTCACCCGCCTGCTCGACACCATCCTCGACCTGACGCGGCTGGAGCAGGGCCAGGCCGACTGGAGCATGGCGGAGACCGACCCGGCGGTCGCGCTGGAGCACGCCGTGGCGGCAACCGGCGGCCTGTTCAGCGGCGCCCATGGCGAGGTCGAGGTCGCCATCGAGCCGGCCGAGCGCATGGTCCATGCCGACCGCGACCGGCTGATGCAGGTGTTCATCAATCTGCTCTCCAACGCCGCCAAGTTCGCCGACCCGGTGCACGGCCATGTCTGGGTCTCCGGCCACAATTACAGCGGCGGCTATCTGGTCGAGGTAGCCGACAACGGCGAGGGCGTCGGCCCGCCGGACCAGCAGATCATCTTCGAGAAGTTCGCCAAGGCGCGCGACCGCAATACCGGCCGGCCGTCGGGCAGCGGTCTTGGCCTCACCATCTCGCGCCACATCGTTGAGCATCACGGCGGGCGCATCTGGGTCAACTCGCCGCCAGGCGAGGGCGCCACCTTCTCGGTCTTCCTGCCCGGCACCGGCGAGACCATCGCGGCACCGGCGCCAGCCGCGGACCCCGACCTTGCGGGTGCGAAATAGGCGATGGCGGACACCCCTCGCCTCGCCGGCATCCGCGCCTGCGTCTTCGACGCCTATGGCACGCTGTTCGACGTCGCCTCGGCGGTCGATGCCTGCCGCGACGCGGTCGGGCCCGAGGCCGACCGGCTGAACGCGCTGTGGCGGGACAAGCAGCTCGCCTATACGTGGCTGCGCGCCGCGCAGGGGCGGCACGCCGACTTCTGGCAGGTGACCGGCGACGCGCTCGACTTCGCGCTGGAGACCTGCGGCATCGCGCGGCCCGATCTCCGCCGACGTCTGATGGACCTCTATCTCGGCCTCAAGCCCTATCCGGAGGTGGCCGCCGTGCTCGCCAGGCTGAAGGCCGCCGGCCTCAAGACCGCGATCCTCTCCAACGGCACGCCCGCCATGCTGGCGGCGCTTACCTCGGCGGCGGGTCTCGATGCGCTGTTCGATCAGGTTCTCTCGGTGGAAGCCGTCGGGGTCTTCAAGCCGCACCGACAGGTCTATCAGCTTGCCGTCGATCGGCTGGGTGTGCCGGCGGAAGCCATCGCCTTCCAGTCGTCCAATGGATGGGACGTCCATGCCGCCGCCGCTTTCGGCATGACGGTGGTGTGGTGCAACCGCACCGGCCAGCAGCGCGAGCGCCTGCCGGGCGAACCGGCGGCACAGGTGAAGACGCTCGCCGCGCTGCCGGCGCTGCTCGGCGTCGCGTGATGTGAGTCGTGCGCTCGCCTTTCTCCCGGCCTTTCCTGCGCGGCCATGCGATCTATGATCCCCTTGGCCGAAATCTTCACCTGCCGCCGGAACGCTCGATGCCTCTGTTCGCCGTCATGTGCACGCGCGGTGCCGCCTACCGATCCGACCGCGTCATGGAAGAGCAGGAGGATTGGGGCGCCCATGCGGACTTCATGGATGCTCTTGTGGCTGACGGCTTCGTGGTGCTTGGCGGTCCGCTGGACGAGCCGGACGTTCTGCTGATCATCCATGCGGAGTCTGCCGAGGCGATCCGGTCGCGCCTCGCGCTCGATCCGTGGCACCGCAACGACCTCCTGCGCTTCAAGTGGATTTCACCCTGGACGCTCCGCCTCGGTGCGTTGGAGAAATAGATCTATCCCCGCCCCCCATACCCCATGAGATGATGCGCTCATCCTCGCTCAATGAGGGGCGTCTCCGGAGGCGTCTTGAGATGGAGCGGGGTGCGGTGTCCGGTTCGTCCGTTTCGCAGACGGGCGGGCCGGAGCCCGGAAGCCCGCCAGCGGAGGCGTCAGTCTCCGCCGCGCGCCATTGCCCCCCAAAAGGGCAGCGCTAAAGGCAGGCGAGGGTCAGCCACGGCCAGTGCGATACGGGAAACCGGCATCGGCGCCGTGGTGGTCTAGAGGTTGCTCGTCCGCAGGGAAGCGCCTCGCCTTCGCACATGGCCCAGGCGGGAGCGGAGCAAAAACCACCGCGGCGGGCGCTCGGCTGAGCGCCCCACAAAGTTACAGACTGGTGCTCATCGAGCGCCCGCCACCCCCTCATGCCTCGGCATGAGGATGCTCTTTGAAAGGCTCATGACCCGGTGTTGATGACGCGCGGGAACGCGACGCCGTATGCAAAGCTTCCATACGCCAGCGCCATGCCAATACCCCTCTCCCTTCCGGCCTATGCCTCTCGGTCGCTGCGCTCCCTGCGAGGCCGAGGCCGAAAGCCCTCTCCCGCAAGGGGAGAGGGGCGCGAGCGGCGGGTCTTCCGACCATGGCACGGCCTCAGTTTGAGGGTCCTCTCCCCCCTTGCGGGGGAGAGACAGAGAGGGGGGCGATGGCACAGGCTGCGTGGCCGCGCTGAAACTGCTCGCAGCGTTTGGGGAAGAGAGGCTGGCGGTTGCGCGCCCCTACTGACGTCTGACGCTGATAGTCCTTGACGTCGGAGAAGGTGAGCTTGGGGGCGCGCTCGATCTCGTAATTGAGCATGAAGGCCGAGGGCGCCATGAAGACCGGCGAGCCGTCGAGGTCCTCGGCCATGTCGGCGCGGTGGGCGGCAGCGAAGACGTCGAGGTCGGCGCGATTGGCGGCGCTGACCCAGCGGCAGACCTCGAAGCGCGCGGTCTCGAAGTCGATCTCCAGATTGTATTCGTCGTTCATGCGCTGGCGCAGAACGTCGAGCTGAAGGGCGCCGACGACGCCGACGATGGGCGGCGAGCCGTCGGTCGGGGTGAACACCTGGACGACGCCCTCCTCCGCCATCTGGCGCAGCGCCTCGCGCAGCTTCTTGGCGCGCATGGCGTCGCCGACGCGCACGCGCCTCAGGATCTCCGGGGCGAAGCTCGGCACGCCGCGGAAGGTCAGCGCCTCGCGCTCGGTCAGCGTGTCGCCGATCCTCAGCGTACCGTGATTGGGCAGGCCGACGATGTCGCCGGCATAGGCCTCGTCGGCGATGGCGCGCTCCTGGGCGAAGAAGAACTGCGGCGCGTTGAGGGCGATGGTCTTGCCGGTGCGCCCGAGGCGGGCCTTCATGCCGCGCGTCAGCCTGCCCGAGCAGACGCGCAGAAAGGCGATGCGGTCGCGGTGGTTGGGATCCATGTTCGCCTGGATCTTGAAGACGAAGCCGCTCATCGCCGCCTCGTCGGGAGCGACTTCGCGCTCTTCCGCCACGCGCGGCTGCGGCGCGGGCGCATAAGCCGCCAGCCGCTCGATCAGGTCGCGCACGCCGAAATTCTTCAGCGCGCTGCCGAACAGAACCGGCGTCAGATGGCCCTCGCGGAACGAGGTCAGGTCGAAGGGGCGCGACGCCGCCTTGGCGAGCGCGATCTCCTCGGCGACCGTCTCGCGCTCGCCTTCGGGCAGATAGCCGGCGAGTGCGGCGGCGGTGAGCTCGCCCACCGGCTCAAGGTCGCCGCCGGAATCGAGCCGATGGACGGCGTCCTTCTCCAGGTCGTAGACGCCGGCGAAGCTCTTGCCCATGCCGAGCGGCCAGGTCATCGGCGTGGTGTCGAGCGCCAGCCGCTTCTCGATCTCCTCGATGAGATCGAAGGGGTGGCGGCCGTCGCGGTCGAGCTTGTTGATGAAGGTGACGATGGGGATGTCGCGCAGCCGGCAGACCTCGAACAGCTTCAGCGTGCGCGCCTCGATGCCGCGGGCGGCGTCGATCACCATGACGGCGGAATCGACCGCGGTCAGCGTGCGGTAGGTGTCCTCGGAAAAGTCCTCGTGGCCGGGCGTGTCGAGCAGGTTGAAGACCGTGCCGCCGTACTGGAAGGTCATCACCGAGGTGACCACCGAGATGCCGCGCTCGCGCTCCATCTCCATCCAGTCGGAGCGGGTCTGGCGGCGGTTGGCCTTGGCGCGCACCTCGCCGGCAAGCTGGATGGCGCCGCCGGAGAGCAGCAGTTTCTCGGTCAGCGTGGTCTTGCCGGCGTCAGGATGCGAGATGATCGCAAAGGTGCGCCGGCGCGCGGTTTCTTGCGGGATGGTCATGATCGGGATGTCGGCCGATCCAAAGCGGCTGGAGATGACAGGCCGGGAGGCCGGCCTCCGACTACATCAAACCCGGCACCGGGCACAAGGTGCCAAGGAAGGGCACCGCCACCTGGCAAAGCAAAAGCGGGCGCCTGGGGAGCGCCCGCTTGCGGGGAGGACGTCAGGGAGGAAGATCTATTTCAGCGCGTAGGACTTGGCGAGCGCAGGGATCTCGCCGCGGTTGACGCCGATGTCCCACAGGTCGCGGTCCGAAAGCTGGTCCAGCTCCCTGTACGCCCTGTGGTACTTGCGCCAGGTGCTATAGGCCTTGGCAATCCGATCGGTGTTCATCGTCGTGCCCTCTTTCTCGCTTGTTACAGCGCGTAGATAGGCCCTTTCCGGCCGCCGCGGCAGTGGGGTTTCTGCAAGGCTGCCCTGCAGAATCCGGGCCCTGGGCAGTCCATCCGCCGGCTCCGATCCGGCCGGGTTCAATCGGCGAGATAGCGCACGCGGTACCCGCAAAGCGACGATAGCGCCGCCATCTCTTCGAGAATGTCGCCATAGGCGACGGCAACGTGATTGCTCATGTAATGGGCCATCAGCGTGTCGCGGCCAATGCCGAGATCGGCGATCATGATGGGCCATTCCGGCGTCGTCCCCTGCCACCACGCCGACAGCTTGTCCTGGGGCAGCTCGACGACTTCGCCGCGGCCGACATCCATGACCGGCTCGCCATTGTCCAGCCAGGCGCGCGCCCAGCTCACCTTGCCGGGCAGGCTGACGCCGGTGAAGGTGCCGCCGGGAACCGGGAAATACTGTGCCGGCTGGCGCCAGGAATGGACCCCCGACAGCGTGTCGGGATCGTGCGAGAAGGCATAGGCGCCGGCCGAGCCGGAGTTGAGCAACAGCCACAGGAAGCGGCCGTCATGCTCGCCGCCCCAGCGCACGTCGTGGAAGGCGACGCTCTGGTGCAGGCCCTTGGCCTTGAGGAGCCGCTTCATCATCTCCATCGGCAGGAGATTGCCCTGGTCGGCTTCCGTCGCGTCGGCGATGGTGTCGCCATTCGATTCCGGCCGGCAGGTCGAATTGAGCAGCCCCTCCGAGAAGTCGGACGGCGGCCGGCGCTTGATCAGGCCGAGCTGGTATTGCCAGCCGACGCAATCCGCCTTGAACTCGTCGACGAGATCGAGGACCGCCAGATAGTCGCGCAATTGTTCGCGCGTGGCATCGGCGTCGAAATCGTCGGCTCCGTTCTCGCCGTAATGAAAGGTGATTCCCCTGTCGTTGACGAACTTCAGGGCGTCCTCGATACGGCGCGCGTCGATGCGTTCGCCATAGTCGATGATCCAGGTCTGGTCGACCTTGTGCTCGGCAAAGCCGAGCTTGTGCAGCAGGCGCGGCCCGAAATAGCCGTTGGTCATGCCCATCGACGTGTCGCCAAGCATCAGGGCGATCGGCCGGCGCCGGCGCATCTCGTCGTGGACGGCGCGGGCGGTCGCTGCCGCCGCCGGTGACGCCTGTGGTGCCGCGTGGATGCTGCCGGCGTCGTAGGTCACGCTGCCGCTTTCGCACCAGGATTCGAGGCGCTCCATGAAAGCCTTGTCGCCGCCCCAGTCCTCGGCGTCCGTCCAGATGCGGCTGGCCTTGCGGCCTTCTGCGGCCAGGCATGCCCCGGTGTTGAGCAGGCCGACGAGGCCCGGCCACTGTCCGGAAAAATTGCTGACCATCAGCAGCGGGTTGTCGTGTCCGATCACCCCGTCGACGGTGTGCGGGCCGTAGACCCAATGGGTGTAGAGGCCGATCAGGGGACCGTCCAGATTGGCCAGTGTCTCGATGGCCTCGTGGGGACGCGTCAGGAAGGTGCCGACGCGGCGGTGCTTGCGACCGAGGCGATCGAGGCTGCGCTCGAGCTGGGCATTGGCCTCTTCCAGCATGGGAAGGGCGGTCCGGTTCGGCATGTCGCGGTAATCGCCGGGCCAGAAGATGTTGATTGTATCGCTCATGACGCTCTCTTGCGGTCTCGCGCGAGGCCCCGGTCAGGCGGCGGGCATGTGTGACCGTCCCGCGGTTGGACCGAAACGGGCCAAGTAATCGCGCTCGGAAAATCCGGGCGGCGCGCACGCCGCCCGGCAGTCGTCGGGAGGGAGCCCGTTACATTCCGTACTGCTTCAGGATCTCGTCGACGTTGTCCTTGGTGATCCGGGTCGTCGCCAGGGTGATGGTCTTCTCGACCTTCTCGCCGTTGAGATACTTGATGGCCTGGCGAAGTCCCTCGGCGCCCGGGGTCGGGTAGGTGAAGGTGGCCGTGAGAATGCCCTTCTTGACGAAGGTCACGCCCTCGTCGGGCAATCCGTCGATGCCGATGAACTTCATCTCGTTCTCGCGGCCGACGTCCTTGGCGGCGAGATAGGCGCCGTAGGCCATCGGATCGTTGTGGCCGTAGACCAGGTCGATCTTCTCGTTATTGCGCAGAGCGGTCGACATGATGTTGTAGGCCTGATCCTGCTTCCAGTCGGCCGACTGCTGGTTGAGCAGATACTTGATGCCCGGCTCCTTGTCGGTGAATTCGTGGAAGCCGTCATGGCGGTCGTGCGCCGGCTGGGTGCCGAGGCCGCCCCAGATCTCGACGACGTTGCCGGCGGCCTTGCCCGCTCCGCCGAGCACCTCGACGGCGAACTTGCCGGCTTCCTCGCCGATCAGCTTGTTGTCGCCGCCGACGAACTGCACGTACTTGTCGGTGTCGACGTTGCGGTCGAGCACGAAGACCGGAATGCCGGCATCGATCGCCTCGAGCACGACGCCGGTCAGGCCCGCAGATTCCTTCGGCGAGATAAGCAGCGCGTCGACTTCCTGACGGATCAGGTTCTCGACGTCGGCGACCTGCTTCTCGGTCTTGTCCTGGCCGTCGGTGATGATGAGGTTCACCTCGGGGTTCTTCGCCGCTTCGGCGATAATGTCCTTGTTGAATTGCGCACGCCACGGCTCGATCGTGGTCACCTGAGAGAACCCGATCGTCCATTTCTTGTCGGCGGCGAAAGCACCGGTTGCAGATGTCAGCATGGTCGACGCGCCGAGGCTCGCGGCCACGGCCGTCAGAATCAAGAAGTCACGGCGTTTCATTGACGTTTCCTCCACTGTTGCGAGACGTTAAGTCGCTCGACGACCGCGGGGACGCGGACGTTTCGGTGTGCGCCGGCCGGCGCAGAAATGTGAAAAACTCGGCCATGTTGCGCTCCTGTACGAGCACGGTGCCGACGATGATCAGTCCCTTGAGAACGAGTTGAACGTTCGATGGGATGTTGTGCAGCTGCAGAATGTTGGACAGCAGGCCGAAGATCAGCACGCCGCAGAAGGTGCCGGTCAGGCTGCCGCGCCCGCCCATCAGGCTGGTGCCGCCGATGACGACCGCGGCGATGGCGTCGAGCTCGAGCCCGGAGCCCGCGTCCGGCTTGCCCTGGCGGTACTGCGCGACATAGAGCACGGCGGCGATGCCCGCGAGCAGGCCGGAGATCGCATAGGTCGCCAGCTTGACGTGCCCGGTGTTGATGCCGGAGAGCCGCGCCGCCTCCTCGTTGCCGCCGACGGCATAGACGTATCGGCCGAACGGCGTGAAGCGCAGCACGGCGCCATAGATGACCAGCGCGCCGATAAAGAAGACGCCCGGTACCGGCACGATGCCGAAGACCAGCGACCTGAGCATGTCGAAATTCTCGGTCGCGTTGGTGCCGGTATAGACCGGCAGGACAGCGTTGTTCTGGCCGGCGGTCAGGCGCGCGAAGCCGAGCGCGGCCACCATCATCGCCAGGGTGGCGATGAACGGCTGCAGGCGGCCGGCCACGATAATGAAGCCGTTGATCGAGCCGAGCAGCAGGCAGACGAATGGCGCCACGATGAGAACGCCGAGCACGCCGAACTTGGTGCCGATCTGCGGCAGGAGAAACCACAGGGCGAGCCCGCCGAGCGCGGCGGCGACAAGACCGGGCATGACGAGCCCGCGGGTGGCGTCGAGGGCGACCTCGCGCTGGCGATGACCGACGGCGCCGGACTTCGCCGCGTTGTGGAACACGAAACGCACCAGAACGAAACCAAGAAAGCCGACGCCAAGGACGACCGTCGGCACCCCGACCAGCGCCGCCGGCGTGTATCCCGGAACGGTCAGCAGCATGGCGCAGACAACCGAGCCGACCGCGAGCAGGGAACCGACCGAAAGGTCGATGCCGCCGGTTATGATGACGGCGGTCATGCCGGTGGCGACCAGGCCGACAATCGATACCTGGCGCAGCACGTCGAGCAGGTTGCCGTAGGACAGGAAGATATTGTGCCCCGACGAGGTGGTCGGCGAGGCAGCGAAGCCGACGATGAAGATGACGCCCAGGCCCCACCAGAGCTTGGTGCGCGAGATGAGCTTCAGGATATTCACGCCAGACTTCTCCCAATATTGGCGCTGCGCGGCGCGGCAAGCAGCATGATGCGGTCCTCGGTTGCTTCCTCGTGGGAGAGCATGCCGGTCTGCCTTCCCTCGGCCATGACCAGAATGCGGTCGCCCAGAAGCAGAAGCTCAGGCAGATCGGAACTGACGATGACGATCGCCAGGCCGGCGCGTGAGAGATGAAAGATCAGGTCGTAGATTTCACGCTTGGCGCCGACATCGATGCCGCGAGTCGGCTCGTCGAGCAGCAGCACGCGCGGCTGCGTGGCCAGCCATTTGCCGATCACCACCTTCTGCTGGTTGCCACCCGAGAGCGTATTGACGCTCTGATCGATGTCGCTGCAGCGTATGGCCAGCGTGTCGACGGCATGGCGCGCGAGGTCCGCCTCGCCGGCAAAGGAGCGCAGGCCGAAACGCGACAGGTTGCCGACAAGGGGCAGGGCGATGTTGTCGGTAATGGACGCGCCGAGATGCAGCCCCTGGCTCTTTCTGTCCTCGGTCACCAGGGCGATGCCGAACCGGCGCGCTTCCTGCGGCGAGCCGATGACGACGGGCTTGCCGTCGAGCGCGATCTGGCCGCTGGCATGACCGGCGTCGACACCGAAGATCGTTTGCAGGATTTCCGTGCGGCCCGAGCCGAGAAGCCCGCCGATGGCGAGAATCTCGCCAGCGTGAACGTCGAAGCTGACGCCGTCGAGGACGCGCTGCCAGCCCTGCCGCGTGGGTACGGAAAGCGACAGGTCACTGACGGAAAGCACGACGCTCTCGCCGATGACGCGATCGACCTGCCCGGCCTCCAGCAGTTCGCGTCCGACCATGGCGCCGATGATGCGGTCGGCGCTCATCTTCGCCATGTCTTCGGTGAGCACGTGACGGCCGTCGCGAAACACGGTGATGCGGTCGGCGAGGTGAAGCACCTCGTCGATGCGGTGCGAGATGTAGATGACCGCCACGCCGCTTTCGGCGAGCTGACGGATGATCTTGAACAGGCGGTTGCATTCCGCCGGCGACAGGGCGGAAGTCGGCTCGTCCATGATGAGCACGCGCGCCGACAGCGACAGGGCCTTGGCGATCTCGACCAGTTGCTGCTCGCCGATGCGCAGGCCACCGACACGAGTATCGGGATCGAGGTTGATGCCCAGCCGCTTGAGCAGGCCGCCCGCGGCATCGGCACAGGCCTTGCGATTGACGAATAGTCCGGCAATGAGCGGCTCACGCCCGAGAAATATGTTTTCGGCCACGCTCAGTTCGGGCGCCAGGTTGAGTTCCTGATGGATGATGGCGATGCCGGCCGCTTCCGCCGCCGAAACGTCATGGAAGCTGACCTCGGCCCCATCCATCGTGATGGTGCCTTCGTACTGGCCGTAAACGCCGGAGAGGATCTTCATCAGCGTCGACTTGCCGGCGCCGTTCTCTCCCATCAGGCCGTGCACTTCGCCGGACCGGACGCCGAAGTGGACGTCTTCGAGCGCGGTGATGCCACCGAACCGCTTGGTGATGCCGGAGACCGACAGGATAGCCTGCGGCCCGCTTCCCTCGATCTCGGTCGCCGAAGGGGATGTGCTCATGATGGGGCGGCCTCCCTTCCGCCTCGTCATAGTCCCGGCATGCTAATCTAAACGTTTCGAAATAGTCAACAGGCGATTTGAGCACAGCGTCGTGGACAGGCATTCCTTCTGCTGAATATGCTTGATTTTCTGACGGTTTTGTCCAAGATCGATTTGGCTAACGGCGCGAAACGTTTAGAAAAAATGGCAAAATCCAGACAGCGCACCCGGGGCACGGCAGACGCCCCGACCATGAATGACGTGGCGAGCGCCGCCGGTGTGTCGGTGGCGACGGTCTCGGCGCTGATCAACGGAACCGCCAAGGTCAGCCCCGCGCTCACGCGCCGTATCGAGGAGGCCATCGCCGCCATCGGCTATGAGCGCAACGCCATCGCGCGCAGCCTGAGGATGGGCGCGACCCGCACCGTCGGCCTGACGGTGACCGACATCCGCAACCCGTTTTTCACCGACCTCGTCTCGACCGTCCAGCACATCCTCAGCCGCGCCGGCTATGCGGTCATGGTGTGCTCCAACGACGAGACCCCCGAGTTACAACAGGAGCAGATCAAGCTGCTGCTCGATCGCGCGGTCGACGGGCTGATCATTGCCCCGACCGGCGAAGATTCCGACCTGCAACAGCTTCTGAGTTCGGTTCGCAAGCCCGTGGTCATGATCGACCGCACCTGCGACGGCCTGGAGATCGACACCGTCACGCTCGACAATCGCAAGGCGGCGCGCGACGCGACGAGCTACCTGCTTACCCTCGGTCATCGCCGTATCGGCTTCATCTCGGGGCCGCAACATGCATCGACCGGACGTGACCGCCTCGACGGATATCGCCAGGCCCTTGCGGCCGGCGGAGTCGCCTTCGCGCCCGAACTGGTCGAGGAAGGCAATTTCCGCGAGGCCGACGGCTACCGCGCCACCACCAAGCTCTTGGCGCAGCGGGAACGGCCCAGCGCCCTCTTCTCGGCCAACAACCTCATGACCATCGGTGCCATGAAGGCCGTGCGTGATATCGGCCTCAACTGCCCCAGCGACGTCTCGGTCGCCTGCTTCGACGATTTCCCCTGGGCCGACGTCTTCCATCCGCAGCTGACCACGGTCGCGCAGCCGGTACAGCAGTTGGCCGAACACGCCGCCGCCTTGCTGCTCGACCGGCTCTCCGGCAAGTCCGACGAGGCGCCCCGCCAGTTAGTTCTGCGCGGCCAGCTCATCATCCGCGAATCGTGCCGTCCGTTCGCTGGACCGTGACGCCCAACAAGCGCCCTTCTCGAGAAAGTCGTCGGTGCAGGGGAGAGAGGGGCTGGTGCCCAGGGGCGGAATTGAACCACCGACACGCGGATTTTCAATCCGCTGCTCTACCAACTGAGCTACCTGGGCAACACAGGCGCCGCGGATCATCCGGCCGCGGCGCGTGGCGTTTATAGTGAAACCGCGGTGGGGTGTCCAGTTCGGCAGCGGGGCGGTAACGGGCCCTATTTTCCGAGGATTTCCACGGTCCAGGCGGCCAGCGTGTCGGCCAGTTCGGCGCGCACATCGGCGTCCTTGCGCCCGCTCTTGGCCGGCACCTTGAAGGAGTGGTTGCCACCCTCGACCAGATGCAGGGTGGCGGCCCTGCCGAGGCGGCGGCAGAGAGGCTCCAGCAAGCTCAACTGGGCGAATTCGTCGCGCGTCCCCTGCAGGAAGAGCATGGGCACGCCAACGTCTTTCAGGTGATCGCCGCGCTCGTCGCCGGGTTTGCCCGGCGCATGGAGCGGAAAGCCGAGGAAGGCGAGGCCAACAACGCCGGCGAGCGGTTCCAGCGCCGCGGCCTGCGAGGTCATGCGGCCGCCGAACGACTTGCCGCCGGCGACGAGCGGCAGCCCGGGCGCCCGGTGGGCCGCCTCGGCGACCGCCGCACGGACGGTGGCATGGGCGCAGGGCCGGCGAATCCGGCCGGCGGCTTCCGGCTTCCATGTAGGGGAACTGATAGCGCAGCGTCGCCATGCCGCGCTCGGCCAGTGCCGCGGCCATGGTGGCGAGGAACGGGTGGCGCATGCCGGCACCGGCGCCGTGGGCCAGCACATAGAGGGCGCGGGCGCGCGAGGGCAGCGTCAGCAGGCCAGAAACGCGGCGCTCCGGCTCCACGGCAAAGCTGAGTTCCACGGCATCAAGCCCGTCCGTCACCGCCCTCCCCCTCCTCCTCGCCGTCGGGATCGTCTTCTTCCACGGCGGGAATGGCATAGGAACCCGACAGCCAGCGGTTCAGGTCGATCGTGGCGCAGCGCTTCGAGCAGAAGGGATGCAGCGCCCGGTCCGACGGCTTGCCGCAGATGGGGCATTTGCCGCGCGGCCTCAGCGGCACGATCTCGGCGCTCTGCGGCTTGTCAGCGTCCGCCATTGTCGCGCCGCCTAGCCAGCATTCAGCCAGTTGAAATGGATGGGATAGCCCTCGCCGGTGATGAGCGACATGGTCTCGTAGAGCGGCAGGCCGACGACGTTGGTATAGGAGCCGGAGAGCTTGACGACGAAAGCGCCGGCGATGCCCTGCACGGCATAGCCGCCGGCCTTGCCGCGCCATTCGCCGGAGGCGAGATAGGAATCGACGTCCTCGCGGGAGAGCCGCTTGAAGCGCACCCGCGTCTCGACCAGACGGCGGCGCAGATGGCCGCTGGCGTTGACCAGCACCACGCCGGTATGCACGCGATGGGCACGGCCGGAGAGCTGGCGCAGGCAGACGGCGGCCTCCTCGATGGATTCCGCCTTGCCGAGAATGCGGCGGCCGACGCTGACCACGGTGTCGGCCGCGATGATCAGGGCACCGGCAAGGTCGTCTTCGGTCCTGGCCAGCGCCAACGCGGCGTTCGCCTTCTCCTCGGCAAGCCGTTTGGCGAGGTTGCGCGGCGGTTCGCTCTTCTTCGGCGTCTCGTCGATGGTGACCGGCATCACCCGGTCGGGCTCGACGCCGATCTGGGCGAGCAGGGCCAGGCGCCGCGGAGAGCCTGAAGCGAGGATGAGTTTGAGGCGCCCGGCCATTCTGGTTCCGTCAGGCAAGTGGATGGGGGCGCGCCGCAGCCGGCGGGAAGCGAATGGAGAGGCGGCCCCTGGTCGCCTCGTAGCTAGCGGATCGCGGGCGGATTGTGAACACGCTTCACCCCTTCCAGTAAAGCGCTGCGACCAGGGTGAACAGGCAGCGGGCGGTCGACCGGTCGAGGTCGATCTTGCCCTTCAGGCGTTCGCGCAGCAGCTCGGCGCCCTCGTTATGCAGGCCGCGGCGGCCCATGTCGATGGCCTCGAACTGGGCCGGCGGGGTGCTGCCGACGGCGCCGTAATAGGCGTCGCAGACGACGTAATAGTCCCGCATGACGCCCTTCAGCGGCGTCATCGACAGGATATGCCTGACCAGCGGCCGGTCGCGTTCGTCGCGGATGTCGAAGATCAGCCGGCGGTTGGCGACCGACAGGCGCAGGTGGAATTCCCCGTCGTGGGCCCCTGCGGGTGTGAAGACGTTGTCGGCGAGCAGGTCGCGCATGGCGGCGGCGCGCTCGTGTTCGATATGGGGCGTGCTGCGCCGCGTCACGCCGTCGTCAAGCTGGACGGCGACCAGCCTGCCGTTGGGTTCGCGTGTCCTCTCCCCGCTCACGACGACCGGTTGAGCCGGATTGAGACGGAGCGGGCGTGGGCGCCGAGGCCCTCGGCTTCGGCAAGCGTGACGGCGGCATCGCCGAGGGTGCGGAGCTGATCGGGTCCGAGCTTGAGCAGCGAGGAACGCTTGACGAAGTCGTACACCGAGAGGCCGGAGGAGTAGCGCGCCGAGCGCGCGGTCGGCAGGACGTGGTTGGTTCCGCCGAGATAGTCGCCGATGACTTCCGGCGTGTAGCGGCCGAGGAAGACCGCGCCGGCATTGCGCACGCGCAGGAGCAGGGCCTCCGGGTCGGCAACGGCAAGCTCGAGATGTTCCGGCGCGATGCGGTTGGCGAGTTCCATCGCGGCGTTGAGCGATTTCACCACGATGACGGCACCGTGGTCGCTCCAGCTCGCCCCGGCGATCTTACCGCGCGGCAGAGCCTGCAACTGGCGATCGACGGCGGCGGTGACACGGTCGGCCAGTTCGGCGGAATCGGTGATCAGGATCGACTGCGCCGCGGCGTCGTGCTCGGCCTGGGCGAGAAGGTCGGCGGCGAGCCAGTCGGGGTCGTTGTCGCCGTCGGCGACGATCAGCACCTCGGAGGGGCCGGCGATGGTGTCGATGCCGACGGTGCCGAAGACCAGGCGCTTGGCGGCGGCGACGTAGTCGCGCCCCGGTCCGACGATCTTGTCGACCGGCCTGATGGTCTCGGTGCCGTAGGCGAGCGCGGCGATCGCCTGGGCACCGCCGACGCGATAGACCTCGTCGACGCCGGCGATGCGCGCGGCATAGAGGACCAGCGGGCTGGTGACGCCCGGCGGCGTCGGCACCACCATGACGATGCGCTCGACGCCTGCGACCTTGGCGGGAATCGCATTCATCAGCACCGACGAGGGATAGGCGGCGGTGCCGCCCGGCGTGTAGAGGCCGGCGGATTCGAGCGCCGTCCAGCGCGTGCCGAGCTCGACGCCGATTTCGTCGGTGTAGCGGTCGTCGGCCGGCATCTGGCGGCGGTGGTGGGCGGCGATGCGGTCGCGGGCGAGCAGCAGCGCATCGCGCTCGGCCGGCGGCACCGCCTCCTCGGCGGCATCCATCGCCTCCTCGGAGATGCGCAGCTGATCGGCGGTGAGCGCCAGGCGGTCGTATTTCTCGGTGTATTCGATCAGCGCCGCGTCGCCGCGCTGGCGTACTTGATCGATGATCTCGCGCGCCGCCCGGTCGACATCGTCGGCCATTTCGCGCTTGTCGTTGATGAGCGCCGCGAAGCGCGCTTCGAAATCGGCATCGGATTGGACAAGTCTGATGGCCACGTTGGCGTCCCCAGGGTCTCCAGCGACGCCACCGTCAGCTGCCGGATTCGGCCGTGCTCTCGAGGTCGTGCTCGGGCTTGGCCGCCGTCGCCCAGGCGGCACCGAGATCGGCCAAACGGCCTTCGATGACCTCGACGTCGAGCTGCACCGCACCGCCGCCGGCGAAAACGAGCGTCACTTTTCCGGCAGGGGTATCGGCCGTTTCGAACGAGACCGCAAGCAGTTCCACCACGGCGTCGGGGCGGTCGCGGTCGATATGCGACGAGCGGACGGCATGGACGCGGTCGAAGGAGAGGACCGAGCGGCGGCGTTCAAAGGCCTTGCGCTTGCCGTCGGCCGCCTTTTCCCAGATGAAGCGGTTCATGGCGACGGCGAAACGGCCTTCCTGCGGCAGGTAGACCATGTCGCCGACCTTGAACACGGCATCCTGGACATGGGCCGAGATGACGGCGAGGTCCTCCTCGTCGAAGGCGCAGAGTTTCAGGGGGGTGGCGATGTCTGACATGGATCGGGGCCGGGTTGCTGTCTGTCACAGGTAATGCGTGGCCCGCCGCGGCGCAACCGCCCGGATTTCAGCCGCTCAGCCGCTCGATCTCCGCTCCGCAGGCGCCGAGCTTGTCCTCGATGCGCTCGAAGCCGCGGTCGAGATGGTAGACGCGGTTGACCACGGTCTCGCCCTCGGCGCCGAGGCCGGCAATGACCAGCGAAACCGAGGCGCGCAAGTCGGTCGCCATCACCTGGGCGCCGGTCAGGCGCGGAACGCCGGTGACGGTGGCGACCTGCCCGTCGAGGTGAATGTCCGCCCCGAGGCGGGCAAGCTCCTGAACGTGCATGAAGCGGTTCTCGAAAATGGTCTCGCGGATCTGCGAGGTGCCGTCGGCGCGGCTGACCAGGGCCATCAGCTGGGCCTGCAGGTCGGTGGGGAAGCCCGGGAAGGGCGCGGTGGTCACCGCGACCGGCGCCAGGCCGTGGCCGTTGCGGCGGATGCGGATGCCCTGATTGGTCGCCGTCACCTCCGCACCGATCTCGGCAAGAAGATCGAGCGGCTTCTCGAGCAGCGCCCGGCTGGCGCCTTCGAGCAGAACGTCGCCACCGGTCATCGCCACGGCAAAGGCGTAGGTGCCGGTCTCGATGCGGTCGGGCATGACGGCATGGCGGGCGCCGGTCAACCGATCGACGCCCTGGACGCGGATGGTCGGCGTGCCGGCGCCGGCGATCTTGGCGCCCATGGCGGTGAGGCACTGGGCGAGATCGACAATCTCGGGCTCGCGGGCGGCGTTTTCGATGACGGTCTCGCCCTTGGCCAATGCGGCGGCCATCAGGGTGACATGGGTGGCGCCGACGGTGATCTTGGGGAAGGCGACGCGCGCGCCGGTCAGGCCCTTGCGTGCCCGGGCGACGACATAGCCGCCGTCGATATCGATGTCGGCGCCGAGCGCCTGCAGGGCATCGATGAAAAGGTCGACCGGCCGGGTGCCGATGGCGCAGCCGCCGGGCAGCGAGACGCGTGCCTCGCCCATGCGCGCCAGCAGCGGGCCGATCACCCAGAAGCTCGCCCGCATGCGCGAGACGAGGTCGTAGGGCGCAACGGTATCGACGATCTGGTGCGCCGAGAGCTGCAGGGTCTCGCCCTGGCCGTTCTGGCCGGGGCGCTTGCCCTGCACCATGCAATCGACGCCGTGGTTGCCGAGGATGCGCTTGAGCATGTTGACGTCGGCGAGGCGCGGAACGTTTTCCAGCGTCAGCGTCTGGTCGGTCAGCAGGCTGGCGATCATCAGGGGAAGAGCCGCATTCTTGGCGCCGGAAATGGCGATCGAGCCGTTAAGGCGATTGCCGCCGACGATGCGAATGCGATCCATAGGCCGCCCCCCAAATGGAAGAATCAGACAGCCGCCGCCGCTTCCGGCTCCGGCCAAGGGGGTCTATCGGACGAATGCGGCTGACTCAAGGTCGGTGGCGGGGCGCGGCTGATTTGCCAGTCGAATCAGCCGGTTCTGGCAAGCTTTCGTCATTCGGGCCATCCCCCCGGACGGCACGGGCGGCGGCCTTGCGCCGGCGCAGATTGGCGCGCAGCGCCTCGGCGAGGCGCTCGTCCCGCGTCCTGGGCTTGCCGTCGGAGGGTTTGCGGCCGGTCATGGCGCCTTTTCTAGCCCCGCGTCACGATTGCCGAAAGCGCTTGGAACGCTTGAACCGCCCCCGCCACTATGGCAGTTAAGCGCCGCGCGAGACGCGCCGGCTGCCGTAGCTCAGTGGTAGAGCACCCCCTTGGTAAGGGGGAGGTCGTAAGTTCAATCCTTACCGGCAGCACCAGCTTTCCTCTCCCATTATGATCCCGGCTGAGCGGGTTCCGATTCCGCGCCAGCGGCCGGTGCGGCCGAAAACCAGTGGCATTTTGTAACCAGCAAGTTACTTTTGGTGGCGTGCCAGGACGCTTTGGGAGAGACGCCTGATGAAGATCGACGACACGTTGACGCCGCAAGAGCTGCTGCCGGCGATCGAGCGCATGTGGCAGGTATCGGGCGGCAAGATCCTGTCGATCGACGCCACCCTCGACCGCGCCGCCGGGGCGCCGGTGCATACCGTCGCCGGCCGCTACAGCCCACGCGGCTGGACCGACTGGACACAGGGCTTCGAATTCGGCTCGGCGATCCTGCAGTTCGACGCCACCGGCGAGCAGCGCTTCCTCGATCTCGGTCTTGCCCGCACGCGCACCGACATGCCGGTGCACGTCACCCATTTCGGCGTCCACGACCACGGCTTCAACCAGGTCTCGACCTACGGCAACCTCTTGCGCCTGATGGCGGAGGGGCGCATCCCGCGAGACGAATGGCAGAAGGAATATTGCGAACTCGCCATCAAATGCTCGGCGGCGGTGCAGGCGCGGCGCTGGACCGATCTCGGCGACGGAGCCGGCTATATCGCATCCTTCAACGGCCCCCATTCGCTGTTCATCGACACCATGCGGACGCTGCGCGTGCTGGCGCTGGGGCACCAGCTTGGCCATGTGATGAAGGGCGAAGGCGATGCCGTCATCCCGCTTCTCGGCCGGCTCGTCGCACACGCCCGCGCGACGGCGAGCTACAACCTCTTCTGGGGCGAGGGGCGCGACATCTGGGACGAGCGCGGCCGCGCCGCCCATGAGGCGATCTTCAACGTCGCCAACGGCGCCTTCCGCTGCGTCAACGCCCAGCAGGGCTATACCGGTTATTCCACCTGGATGCGCGGCCTCTCCTGGGCGATGACCGGCTATGCGGAACTGCTCGAATTCCTCGACACCGTGGACGATGCGGCGCTGGCGCCTTTTGGCGGCAAGGCGGAGATCGTCGCCCTGTTCGACCGCGCCGCCGCCGCGACATGCGATTTCTACATCGCCCACAGCGCCACCGACGGCATTCCCTATTGGGACACCGGCGCGCCGGGGCTGAAGGAGATGGGCGACGTCTATCAACGCCCGTCGGAGCCTGAGAACGATATCGAGCCGGTCGACAGTTCGGCGGCGGCGATCGGCGCCCAGGGCCTTATCCGCTACGGACGCTGGCTTGAGGCCAATGGCCGCGACAAGGCGGCGGAGTATGTCCAGGCCGGCCTGACGGTGCTTTCGACCCTGCTCGGCCCGGCCTATCTTTCGAGCGATCCCGACCATCAGGGGCTGGTGCTGCACAGCCAGTATCACCGCCCCAATGGCTGGGACCACGTTCAGCCCGGCCGGCACAATCCGTCGGGCGAGGCGACCATGTGGGGCGACTACCACATGCGCGAACTGGCGCTCATCGTGCAGCGGCTGGCCAAGGCCGAACCCTATCCGACGTTCTTCGCAATCTAGGGAGGCGCACGCCCCATGACCGAATCACGGAAGCGCCGCGTGGCGCTCGTCACCGGCGGGCGACGGGGCATCGGGCTCAGCGTCGCCGAAGCTCTCGCCGCCGACGGCTTCGATGTGGCGATCACCGGCACGTCGCCCGAGGACGAGGTGTCGCGTGCGGCGCTGGCCGGCCTCACCGCGCACGGCGCCCGCGCCGTCTATGTCGCCGGCCGGGTGGACGACGTGGCGGACCATGGCCGCGTCCTCGATGCGGTCGAGGCCGCGCTCGGCCCGGTCGACGTTCTCGTCTCCAATGCCGGCATCGCGCCGCCTGCGCGGCTCGACCTCATGGAGACCACGCCGGAGAATTTCGACGCCGTCATGGGCGTCAACCTGCGCGGCGCGTTCTTCCTCGCCCAGGCGACGGCCCGGCGGATGCTCGCCGCGGGGGCGAAGGCGGGCCAGGCGTTGATCTTCGTCTCCTCGTGCTCGGCCGAAATGGTGTCGCTCAACCGGGTCGAGTATTGCGTGTCGAAGGCCGGCCTTGCCATGGCCGTCGAGGGCTTTGCCGCCCGGCTCGCCGCCGATGGCATCGCCGTCTTCGAGGTGCGTCCGGGGATCATCCGCACCGACATGACCGCCGGTGTCACCGCGAAATACGATGCGCTGATCGCCGAGGGGCTGGTCCCGGCCAGGCGTTGGGGCGAAGGCGCCGATGTCGCGGCCGCAGTCCGTGCGCTCGCCCGGGCCGACATCGCCTTCTCCACCGGGACGGTCGTCAATGTCGACGGCGGGCTGACGATCGCCCGGCTCTGAAACGCCCCCGGCGGCGCCCGCATCCCAAAAAGGCAGCGGCCACGTCACCGTGTCAGCGACGTGGCCGCCAGGCCCATTTCATCGGGTGAACCGCTCAGGAGCCCTTCCCGAGCTCCTCGATTCCCTCGTATCTCCGGTCGTCCTGCAGCTCAAGCCACATGGCGTTGACGACGGCGAAGATGGCCGCGAGCGGCAGGCCGAGGATCCAGGCGAAATACCACATGAGCTTATCCCTTCCTCAATAGACCACGTCGCTCGAATCGGCGATTTCCTTCTCGGTCACCTTGCCCCACAGCACCTTATAGACCCAGGCGGTGTAGGCGAGGATGATCGGAACGAAGATCACCGCACAGACCAGCATGACGAACAGCGTCAGGTGCGAGGACGAGGCGTCCCAGACCGTCAGCGAGCCGGTCGGCTGGACCGACGACGGCAGAATGAACGGGAACATGGTGAGGCCGACCGACGAGATGACCCCGATGATCGCCAGGCTTGAGAAGAGCAACGTCGAAACCTCACGCCCGGCCCGCAAGCCGATATAGGCCAGCGCCGCGCCGGCAAAGCCGAGGATCGGCGCGACCGCTATCCACGGGCGCAGGCCATAGGCGGCCATCCACGAGCCCTGCCGGGCGACGTCTGTCAGAAGCGGATTGGACGGGCCATCGGCGGGCACGGCGGAGGTGAACTCATAGGCGCCGATGCCCAGGGCCAGCCACACACCGGCCAGCGCGTAGGTGACGATCATCACCAACGCGGCCACCGATCCGATCTTCTGTGCCCGTTCCTGGACCGCGCCCTCGCTCTTGAGGTTCAGCCAGGCGGCGCCGTGCATGACGATCATCGACAGGGAGACGATGCCGGCGAGCAGGGCGAAGGGGTTGAGCAGGCCGAAGAAGTTGCCGTCGTAGAAGATCTGCAGATCGTCGGTGAAGCGGAAGGGCACGCCCTGGAGGACATTGCCCATCGCCACGCCGAAGATCAGCGCCGGCACCGCGCCGCCGACGAACAGGGCCCAGTCCCAGCCGTTGCGCCAGGCGGCACTGTCGCGCTTGGAGCGGTACTTGAAGCCGACGGGCCGGAGGATGAGCGCGGCCAGGATCGCGAACATGGCCAGGTAGAAGCCCGAGAAGCTGACCGCATAGAGCGGCGGCCAGGCGGCGAAGATGGCGCCGCCGCCGAGGATGAACCAGACCTGGTTGCCTTCCCAGATCGGGCCGACGGTGTTGATCGCCACGCGCCGTTCCGCGTCGGTCTTGCCGACGAAGGGAATGAGCGCGCCGACCCCCATGTCGAAGCCGTCGGTCAGGGCGAAGCCGGTGAGAAGCACGCCCAGCAGCAGCCACCAGATGACCCGCAGGACGTCGAATCCAATCAGTTCGAAGAGGATCATTGTCGTTACTCCGCGGGCTGCAGGTTGCTCAGGCGGGCCTGGTGGCTCTTGATCCAGGCGTCCGTCTCCTCGACGTCCATGTAGGGGCCCTTGCGGATGTATTTGAACATCAGCCCCATCTCGATGACGAACAGGACGGAATAGAAGACGACGAAGCCGGTGAGCGTCAGGAGCAGGTCGAAGACCGACAGATGCGATGCCGCCAGTGCCGTCGGCAGGATGCCGTCGACCACCCATGGCTGGCGACCGTATTCGGCGACGAACCAGCCGAGTTCGGCCGCGATCCACGGTGTCGGAACGATGATGACCGCAAACCAGAGCGCCGGTCTCGAGAAGCGCATGCCCTTGAACGACGCCTGGTAGAAGAACCAGGCGAGGATGGCGATGAAGGCGAAGCCGAGCCCGACCATGATGCGGAAGGCCCAGAAGAGCGGCCAAACGGTCGGGATCGTGTCGTTCGCCGCCTTGGCGATGTCGGCATCGGTCGCCTGCAACGGATCGGCAACATAGCGATCGAGCAGAAGCGCGAAGCCAAGGTCGGCGGAGTGATCCTCGAAGGCCGTCTTCACGTCCGGCGTGGTCGCGCCTCTGGCCTCGCGGATCTTGATCAACGCATCATAGGCAATGAGGCCGGAGCGGATGCGCGCCTCGGCCGTCTGCACCAATTGATCGATGCCGGGTATCGGCGTGGTGAGCGAACGCGTGCCGATCAGGCCCATCACCCATGGAATTCTGACGGCATAATGCGTTTCGCGCGCCTGCTGATCGGGGATACCGATGAGGGTGAATGAGGCCGGCGCCGGCTGCGTCTCCCACATGCCTTCGATCGCGGCAAGCTTCATCTTCTGGTTAAGCGTGACGTCATAACCGGATTCGTCGCCGAGCAGGACGACGGACAAGGCCGACGCCAGGCCGAAGCTGGCCGCCACGGTGAGCGAGCGGCGGGCAAGCTCGATATGCCGGCCCTTGAGCATGTACCAGGCCGAAATGCCGAGCACGAAGACAGAAGCGGTGACATAGCCGGCGGAAACGGTGTGAACGAACTTTGCCTGCCCAACGGAGTTGAAGAGCACGTCGTAGAACGAGGTCATCTCCATGCGCATGGTGATCGGGTTGAACGCCGCACCGACCGGATTCTGCATCCAGCCGTTGGCGATCAGGATCCACAGGGCCGAGAAGTTCGACCCGATGGCGACCAGCCAGGCGACGACCAGGTGGGCGCGCTTGGACATCCGGTTCCAGCCGAAGAAGAAGAGGCCGACGAAGGTCGCTTCGAGGAAGAAGGCCATCAGGCCCTCGATCGCCAGCGGCGCACCGAAGATATCGCCGACGTAGTGGCTGTAGTAGCTCCAGTTCATGCCGAACTGGAACTCCATGGTGATGCCGGTCGCCACGCCGAGGACGAAGTTGATGCCGAAGAGCGTGCCCCAGAACTTCGTCATCTGCCGCCAGATGGGCCGATCGGTCGTCACATAGACCGTCTCCATGATCGCGACGATGACGGACAGCCCGAGTGTCAGCGGAACGAAGAGAAAATGATAAAGCGCCGTCATCGCGAACTGCAGGCGCGACAACTCGACTATGTCCATGGCGACTGCCCCCCTCTTTCGGTCAGCATTAGTGCAGTGGATGCATTAGAACATTCGAATATGGTCGCACGCCCAGATCGTATTTGATCTAGGTCAAATCGGCGCATTTTCCTTGGACATGTTCCAACTTCCGGCGAGCGACACGGTGCGCCCGGCCCATTCCCGCTCCTCCGGCCTGTGCGCGGCGATCAGCATGGCCGCGTCGGGGAAGGCCGCCCGCAGTCGGGCAAGGACGATTTCCGCGGTCTCATGGGCCAAGCCCTCCGTCGGCTCGTCAAGCAACAGAATGCGCGGTTTCCTGAGCACCATGCGGGCAAGCGCGAGGCGACGCTTCTCGCCGCCGGAAAGACCACGTCCGCTCTCGCCCAGACGAAATCCCAGGCCACCCTTGTCGGCCACGACCGAATCGAGTGCGGCCAATTGCAGCGCCTCCCATAGCACGTTGTCGGGTGCATCGGGGCTGGCGAGCTTGAGGTTTTCCACAATCGTCCCACTGACGAGCGCCGTGCGCTGCGGCAGGTAGCCGACGATTCGCGCGAGATCCTCCTCCGACCACGACTGGACGGGTCGTCCTTCGATGAGGATCTTTCCATGTCGCGGGCTGAGAAGGCCGCGCGCCAGATTGAGCAGCGTGGTCTTTCCCGAACCGCTGGCACCGGTGAGCGCCAGGCTTTCCCCTGGGCCGACGGCAAAAGAGACGCCGTCGAACAGCGCCCGTTCGCCAACGGCGTAGCCGACGCCTTCGAAGGCCAGAAGCGGGGCATGCGGAGCCGGCACCGCGGCCGACGCGGATGGCGCGACGACAGCCGCGGGCGATTCCTCCAACTGCCCGCCAATCCTGCGGGCAGCGTCCATCATCCTGCCGAGTTCGCCGATGCCGCGGGCGAGCGGCGCCGCCACTTCGAACAGAGCCAACGCCGCGAAGAAGCCGATGGCGGCGGCGGCCGCATCGAGCTCTCCGTCGAGCACGGCATGAGCACCGAGAAGCAATGCGCCTGCCGCGGCCAGCGTGGTGAAAGCGGCAATGACGAAGACCGATTGATGATCGGCGACATCGATCTCGTTCTGCGCCCGCTGCAAGCGGAGATGGGCTTCCATGACCGATTGCCGCCAGTCTTCGAGACGGCCTGTCACCACCAGCTCGCTCTGGCCGCGCATCATGTCGATGAAGCGCATTCTGAGCGCCTGCATGGCACGCTGCCCGAGGCGGGACGACCGCCGCGTGCGTTTCAGGGTCAGCAGCATCGCAATCGCGATGCCGAGCACGAAGCTGCCGATCTCAAAGGCAGCGATGGCCGGCGTGGTCAGCCAGGCGAGCACCAGCCAGGCCGCCGAGAAGACCAGCAGAGCGGAGAGCGCCGGGATCACCAGGCGCAGCGCCAGACCGTCGAGCACGTCGACATCGATGGTCAGGTGATTGAGGCGCTCGGAGCCGCGCAGGCGGGAAAGCTCGGCGACCGGCCGGCGCAGCATGGCAGCGAGCAGGGTGACGCGCAGCGCCGCCAGCCCGCGCAAGGTGGCATCGTGGGTGGTCAGCCGTTCGCCATAGCGCGCCGCCGCCCGGCCGAAGGCAAGCGCGCGCACGCCGGCGCTCGGCCGGAAGACATCGAAGACGAGCCCGGCGCCGGCCAGACCGGCCATGCCCGACGCCGTGATGAACCAGCCGGAGAGGCCGAGCAGGGCGATGCCGGCGGCAAGCGTGACGACCGACAACAGGACGCCGAGCGCCAGCGCCCTCGCCTGCCCGCGCCAGGCCCGCAGGAATATGCGCGTCAGCGCTCTCATGGCGCGTCCGCCAGTCTGATCTCGCGGTCCATGCGCGCCGCCAGGCGGGGATCGTGGGTGGCGACGATCAGGCTCGCACCGTTCTCGGCGGCCGCGATCAGTGCTTCGGTCACCTTCTCTGCGGTCAAAGCGTCGAGGTCGGCGGTCGGTTCGTCGGCGAGGATGACCGAGGCCCCCGCATAGATCGTCCGGGCGATGGTCAATCGCCGCGCTTCGCCGCCGGAAACCCCGGCGCCGTTTTCGCCGAGACGGGTCTCGACGCCGCGCGGCAGGCCGGCGAGGATGTCTTCGGCCGCCGCGGCCTTGAGCGCGCGCTCTAGCTTCAGCGGGTCGGCACGGGCGTCGGTCAAGGCGATGTTCACGCGCAGGCTGGCATTCAGCATGTGCGGATGCTGGCCGACAGTGCCGATCCGCCGCCGCCAGCCATCGGCCGTGGCGTCGTCAAGGGGAACGCCGGCCACCTCGATCAGGCCCGCGCTCGGGCGGACGAAACCCGCGAGAAGGCCGAGAAGCGTGGTCTTGCCGACGCCGCTTTCGCCGGTGACCGCCAGTTTCTCTCCCGGGCGCAGCGTGAAATCGGGAAAGCGCATGGTACCGAAGGCAAGGTCGCTGACGGCGATCACCGGCGCACCGGCAAGCGCTTCGGCCTTGCCGCCGTGGCCCACAATGCGCGGCGCCCGCTGCCCCTCGCGTTCGGCGATCTCGCCGGCGACGGCGAGCGCCGCCGCCCGGTCGTGCCACGCGGCAGCCAGATCGCGCAGCGGCTGAAAGAAATCCGGCACCATGAGCAGGATGAAGATGCCGCCGGCGACGCTGAGCGGCGCGCCCCAGGTGCCGAAGGCGAAGGTGCCGAGCAGGCTGAAGCCGATATAGACGGCGGCGAGCGCGATGCCCAATGCGGAGAAAAGCTCCAGCACGGTCGACGACAGGAAGGCGATCCTGAGCACCGCCATGGTGCGCGCCCTCAGACTGTCCGCCGCCCGGTCGAAGCGGGTGACGGTCGGGCCTTCCGCGTTGAGCAGGCGGATATCGGCGCCGGCATTCAGCCATTCGAGCAGCATGACATTGAGCAGGCCGGTTTCGGCCATGTGCCGTTCGCTGGCCTCGCGCGCGGCAAAACCGATGAGCGCCATGAAAAGCGGAATCAGCGGGCCGGAGAGGAGAAGGATGACGCCCGCCGCCCAGGAGCGGAGAAAGACCGCAAGCAGGATCGCCAGCGGTACGACGGCGACCTTGATGGCGGCGATGCGATAGCGCGTGAGCCACGGGATGAGGAGGTCGAGCTTGGTGCCGATCAGCGTCGCGACGCCGGCGGACGAGCCTTCGGAGACGGCAAAGGGAGAGGCGAGGCTTTCGCTTTCGATGAGCGTTGCACGCCGCCCGGCGACCACACGCTGCGCCGCCCGGAAGGCCAGCCGTCCGGCGGCGAGCGCGCCGGCATGGCGCAGCAGGCCGAGCGCCACGAAAAGCGCCACGGCGCGGAGCGCGCCGGCGGGCGTCGCCCCGCCCTCGACAAGCGCGCCGATCAGCCCGGCGGCAAACCAGGCCTGCGCGATCCACAGCAGCGCGGACGCCGAGGCAAGCGATCCGGCCAGCGCGATGGGACGGCGGCTTGCCCGCTCAAATCCATCGAGCACGCGGCGGGCGGGGTCGGTCTGGTCCTTCTCGGTCATCGTTCCTGGAAGACCACAACAAACATGCGAGGTACATCTATATGTCGCGAAGTCGGCGCGCCAATCGCCGCGTCCGCTTGTCGGACGGCTTCGCAGATGGAAACCCGGCGGCTAAGGTCGGGCCGTGACCCTTGCCCCCGGACAGGAATGTTCGACAGCACCAGACGAGACCAGCATGCCGGCGACCCGCGAAGACCTGATGGACTATCTCGACAGCCTCGGCATCGCCGTGACGACCGTGGACCATCCGCCGGTGTTCACGGTCGAGGAGGCACAGACGCTGCGCGGCATGATCGCCGGCGCGCACAGCAAGAACCTGTTTCTCAAGGACAAGAAGGGCGCGCTCTTCCTGGTGGTCGCCCGCGAGGACGCGACAATCGACCTCAAGCGGCTGCATGGCCGCATCGGGGCGTCGGGCCGGCTGTCCTTCGGCCAGGCGGAGCTTCTCCTCGACAAGCTCGGCGTCGTGCCGGGCGCGGTGACGCCGTTCGGGCTGATGAACGACAAGCCGCCGAGCGTGCGCGTCATCCTGGAGGCGGCGCTGGCCGCTGCCGAGACGGTCAACTTCCATCCACTCGAGAACACGGCGACGACGAGTCTCGCCAGCGCCGATCTCATGGCCTTCATCCGCGCCACCGGTCACGAGCCGGAGATCGTCGACCTCACCCCCGGCGAGCAGGCGGGTTGACGAACCACCGTGTGATGCCGGAGTTGCTGGGCCCGACGCAGCATCTTCATGGTGTCGCCGACGAAGACGACTTCCATGCAGCGGCCGTGCGCGTTGCGTCGGCCAACCACAACCGCATCGCCGCGATGGTGGCGGCCCCCTAGCGGATCTGCTGGGCGAACCAGACGATCGTCCGGCAATAGACGTCGGCCTTGTTCCACGTATGCAGCACCTGGAAGTTGGCGGTGCCTTCTCCCCATGGCGCGCCGGCATGCCAGCCGTGGCCCTTGAGGTAGTTGGCGGTGGAGCCCAGCGCGTCGGACTTGGAGTGGATCAGGTCGACGCGGCCGTTGCCGTCGTAGTCGATGCCGAATTTCACATAGGACGAGGGCAGGAACTGGGTCTGGCCGAGCTCGCCGGCCCAGCCGCCTTTCATCGCCGACGGTTTCAGGTCGCCGCGCTGGACGATCCGCAGCGCCGCCATCAGCTCGTTGGCGAAGAAGGCCGAGCGCCGGCAGTCATGGGCGAGCGTCGCCAGGGAGCGGATCGCCGGCGTGTTGCCGGTGCCGCCGCCGAAGCCGGTCTCCAGCCCCCAGATCGCCACCAGGATGGGCGCCGGCACGCCGAAGCGCTTCTCCAGCCCGGCGAAGAAGGCGGCGCTGCGTTTGAGATGCTCCTTGCCGATGCGGATATGGGCGGCGGTGACGCGCTTGGCCCGGTATTTCTCGAAGCTCTGCTTGAAGTAGCCCTGCTTGCGATCGAGCTTGAGGATGGCCGCGCTCGGCGTGACGCCCGACAGGGCGGCGTTCAACGTCCCCTGAGAAATACCGTCGGCCAACGCCTCCTGCTTGAAGGCGGCGAGCCAAGTGCCGAAGTCGCCACCGCATTTGGCGGCAAGGGCGGTCCCCGAAGCACCGGACAGAAACAGGGCGGCTGAAAGCGCCGCCACCCTCAGCGGAATTGTGCCCATTACCAGCCTCGTCATTCGGTTGATATGATACGCCGGCGGCTGCAGCCACGGCAACGCGTGCCGGTGACGCGCTATTGCCGAGAGCGGCGGCCGGGCGTTATCGTTAGCCGTCGAACGACAAAAAAGCCATTGCGTTAGTTGGCCGTCACAGGACCGTTGCGTACCCCTGATAGGGGCGAAGTCGGTCCGTTATGCTTTTTCAGGGGAGCGAAACCACGATGACGAAGACCATGCTCAAGGCCATCGCTGCGGCGGCGCTGATCGTCGCCTGTGCCACGGCTGCCAATGCCGCCACCGAAATCAGCTGGTGGCATGCGATGGGTGGCGAACTCGGCAAGAAGCTCGACGACATCGTCGCGAACTACAACGCCAGCCAGACCGACTATCACGTCACCGCCTCCTACAAGGGCTCCTATCCGGAGACCATGACGGCGGCGATCGCGGCGTTCCGCGCCAAGCAGCAACCCGATATCGTGCAGGTCTTCGAGGTCGGCACCGGCACCATGATGGCCGCCAAGGGCGCCGTCTATCCGGTCTACAAGCTGATGCAGGACACCGGTACGCCGTTCGATCCCAAGGGCTTCTTGCAGGCGGTGGTCGGCTACTACACCGACACCGACGGCAACATGCTGTCGATGCCGTTCAACTCGTCGACGCCGATCCTCTATTACAACAAGGACGTCTTCAAGAAGGCCGGGCTCGATCCCGAGACGCCGCCCAAGACCTGGGGCGATCTCGAAGCCTATTCCAAGAAGATCATGGATTCGGGCGCGGCCAAGTGCGGCTTCACCACGCGCTGGGCGGGATGGATTCAGCTCGAGAACTTCTCGGCCTGGCACAACCAGCCGATCGGCACCAACCAGAACGGTTTCGGCAGCATCGATTCGAAGCTGACCGTCAACGGTCCGGTCCAGGTGCGCCACTGGGACAATCTGAAGAAGTGGCAGGACTCGGGCGTCTTCGAATATGGCGGCCCGGTTGCCGGCAACGACGCTCCGCCGAAGTTCTATAGTCAGGAATGCGCCATGTATATGGAGTCCTCGGCCGGCCGCGCGGGTGTGTTGGCCAACGCCAAGGACTTCGCGGTCGGTTTTGGCATGCTGCCCTACTACGCCGACGTGGAAGGCGCTCCGCAGAACACCATCATCGGCGGCGCCACGCTGTGGGTGCTGCAGGGTCACAGCCCCGAGGAATACAAGGGCGTTGCCGACTTCTTCCACTACCTGTCCTCGCCCGAAGTGCAGGCGGACTGGCACCAGTTCTCCGGCTACCTGCCGATCACCCAGGCCGCTTATGACCTCGGCGTGAAGCAGGGCTACTACGCCAAGAACCCCGGCTCCGACGTCGGTATCAAGGAGATCAACCTCAACCCGCCGACGCCCAACTCGAAGGGCCTGCGCTTCGGCAACTACACGCAGATCCGCGACGTGATCGACGAGGAGCTCCAGAACCTGCTGTCGGGCAAGAAGACCGCCCAGCAGGCGCTCGATTCCCTGGTCGAACGCGGCAACAAGCTCATCGCCGATTTCGCCGCGGCGAACGGCGGCTGAGGCCGAACGATATCGGGACCCGCGCGGGGAAGTTTCGCCGCGCGGGTCCTGGCGTTTCCGGGTAGGCTGGGTACGTAGTCGCGACTCGTGAAGCGCCAGCGTCCATTCCATGCAGACCAAGCGCACGATCTTCCGCAACAAGCTGCTGCCCTACGGGCTGCTCTTTCCGCAGCTTGCGGTAACGGCAATCTTCTTCATCTGGCCGGCGGCTCAGGCCTTCATCCAGTCGTTTCAGCGCGAAGATGCCTTCGGCCTGAAGACGACCTTCGTCGGCCTGAAGAACTACACCGACCTTTTCGTCGATCCCGACTACATCAACTCCCTGCGGGTCACCGTCGTCTTCTCCACCGGCGTGCTGGTGCTGTCGATCGGGCTCGGACTGCTCTTCGCAGTCGCCGTCGACCGGGTGATCAAGGGCGCGCGGGCCTACACGACGCTGCTGGTGTGGCCCTATGCCGTAGCGCCGGCGGTCGCCGGCGTGATGTGGTGGTTCCTGTTCAACCCGACCATCGGCATCCTGCCCTATCTGCTGCACTTCGCCGGCTACGACTGGAACCACTCGCTCAACCCAACCGATGCGATGATCCTGGTGGTCATTGCCGCAAGCTGGAACCAGATCTCCTACAATTTCCTGTTCTTCCTCGCCGGCCTGCAGTCGATCCCGAAGTCACTGGTCGAGGCGGCGGCCATCGACGGCGCCGGGCCGGTCAAGCGCTTCTTCACCATCGTGCTGCCGCTCTTGTCGCCGACCACCTTTTTCCTGGTGGTGGTCAACCTCGTCTATGCGATGTTCAACACCTTCCCGGTGATCCACGCGACTACCGGCGGCAATCCGGCGCGGGCCACCAACATCCTGGTCTTCAAGGTCTACAACGACGGCTTCATCGGGCTGAACCTCGGGTCGTCGTCGGCCCAGTCGGTCATCCTGATGTTCATCGTCATCGCGCTCACCGTGATCCAGTTCCAGTGGATCGAGCGCCGAGTGGCCTATTAGCGGGCGCGGCAGGATGGTCGAAAAACGCCCGCTACTTGCCTTCCTCAGTCACCTGACGCTGATGATCGGCGTCGCGATGATCGCAATTCCGGTCTACATCGCGATCATCGCCTCGACCCACGGACCTGACGATTTCATGTCCGGCATCGTGCCGCTGCTGCCTGGTGCACATGCCATCGACAACTACTGGGAGATGCTCTCGACCGGCATCTCCTCTTCGGGCGTGCCGCCGATCAGCATGATGATGTTGAACTCGCTGATCATGGCGCTGTCGATCGCCATCGGCAAGATCGCCATCTCGATCATCTCGGCCTACGCCATCGTCTATTTCCGCTTTCCCTTCCGGGCGGCTGCCTTCTGGGTGATCTTCATCACGCTGATGCTGCCGGTAGAGGTGCGCATCGTGCCGACCTTCAAGGTGGTCGCCGACCTCGGAATGCTCAACAGCTATGCCGGCCTGTCGATCCCGCTGATCGCCTCGGCCACGGCCACCTTCCTGTTCCGCCAGGTCTTCCTGACCGTGCCTGACGAGTTGATGGAGGCGGCGCGCGTCGACGGTGCCGGACCGCTGAAATTCTTCTGGGACATGCTGCTGCCGCTCAGCCGCACCAACATGGCGGCGCTGTTCGTCATCCTCTTCATCTACGGCTGGAACCAGTATCTGTGGCCGCTGATGGTGGTGACCGACCCGCACTATTATACGATCGTCATGGACATCAAGCGCATGGCCGACGTCGCCGACACCGTGCCTCACTGGAATACGGTGATGGCGGTCGCCGTGATGGCGCTGCTGCCGCCGGTCATGGTGGTGATCGGCATGCAGAAGCTCTTCGTCAAGGGCCTGATGGAAACGGAGAAATAGCCATGGCCTCGATCGAACTCTGCGACATTCGCAAGGTCTATCCCGGCGGGCAGGAGGCGGTGCAGGGCATCAGCCTGGCGATCGACGACGGTCAGTTCCTGGTGCTGGTCGGACCGTCGGGCTGCGGCAAGTCCACGCTGCTGAGGATGATCGCCGGGCTCGAGACCGTCACCGAGGGGACGATCCGGATCGGCGATCGGGTGGTCAACGACATCGAGCCGGCCGAGCGCGACATCGCCATGGTGTTCCAGAACTACGCGCTCTATCCACACATGTCGGTGCGCCAGAATCTTGCCTACGGCCTGAAGAACCGCCGCATGCCCAAGGCCGAGATCGAGAGCCGCGTCGCCGAGGCCGCCCAGATCCTCGAAATCGCCCAGTTCCTCGACCGCAAGCCGCGGCAGCTTTCCGGCGGCCAGCGCCAGCGCGTTGCCATGGGCCGGGCGATCGTGCGCGAGCCCAAGGCGTTCCTGTTCGACGAGCCGCTGTCCAATCTCGACGCCAAGCTGCGCGGACAGATGCGCGTCGAGATCCGCCAGTTGCAGCGGCGGCTGAAGACGACCAGCGTCTATGTCACCCACGACCAGCTCGAGGCGATGACGCTGGCCGATCGGCTGGTGGTGATGAATGCCGGGCGAATCGAACAGGTGGGCACCCCGACGGAGCTGTTCGAGCGGCCGCAGACGCTCTTCGTCGCCGGTTTCATCGGCTCGCCCCCCATGAACTTCGTCACCCATCGCGACCTTGCCGCCGGCCACGCCACCCTCAATGGCAGCCTGCCGGACGGCACGGAAACCGTCGGCATCCGGCCCGACCATGTGTCGCTGGCGCCTGAGGGTCCGTCGCTGCCGCTTGCCATGGAGGTGACCCTGATCGAGCCGATCGGCACGGAGAGCCACATTCATCTCAACTGGCAGGACAAGCCGATGATCGCCGCGGTGCGCGGGCATCCACCGGTGGCTGAAGGCGACCGGGTGACGGCCCATCTGCAGCTTGCCGCGCTCCACCCCTTCGACGCCGACGGCCGCCGGCTGGCGTGATCCCGCTCCCGCGACGGCTGCAGAGGGCCAAAATGCACGCTTTCGCGGTGCCTTCCGCTGCCCGCAACCGTTTCTCAATGCCTCTCCGGGAGTTTACGTAGGGGCAGCGGGGCGTCGGCCGTGGCATGTCAGGCGACGCAAGGGCAAATGGCAGGGGGAGCGGCAAAGTGCCAGTGGACTCAACGGACCTTCACCGGTACCTTCGCACCGTTCCAAACAACAAGGCCGACTGATGGACTATCAATCGATCTTTGGTGAGGCGATCTCCGCGCTTCACGCCGAGAACCGCTACCGCGTATTCGCCGATCTGGAGCGGATCGCCGGCCGTTTCCCTCACGCCATCTGGCGGTCGGAGGCGGGCGCCCGCGAAATCGTCGTGTGGTGCTCCAACGATTATCTCGGCATGGGCCAGAACCAGGCGGTCGTCGACGCCATGGTCGATGCGGCGCGCACGATGGGCGCCGGCGCCGGCGGCACGCGCAACATCTCCGGTACCAATCATCCGCTGGTCGAGCTCGAGGCCGAACTCGCCGACCTGCACGGCAAGGAGGCCGGGCTGGTCTTCACCTCCGGCTTCATCTCCAACGAGGCGGCGATCTCGACCATCGCCAGGCTGCTGCCCGGCTGCGTCATCTTTTCGGACGAACTGAACCACGCCTCGATGATCGAGGGCATAAGGCGGTCCGGGGCGCAGAAGCTGATCTTCCGCCACAACGACCTCGACCATCTGGAAAGCCTGTTGAAGGATGCGGCCGCCGACCGGCCCAAGCTGATCGTCTTCGAGTCGGTCTATTCGATGGACGGCGACATCGCGCCGATCGGCCGCATAGCCGATCTCGCCGAGAAATACGGCGCCATGACCTATCTCGACGAGGTCCACGCGGTCGGCATGTATGGCCCGCGCGGCGGCGGCATCGCCGAGCGCGACGGCGTCATGGACCGTATCGACGTGATCGAAGGGACGCTGGCCAAGGCCTTCGGCGCGCTCGGCGGCTACGTCACCGCCAGCCGGGCGGTGATCGATGCGGTGCGCTCCTACGCGCCGGGCTTCATCTTCACCACCGCCCTGCCCCCGGCGATCGCCACCGCGGCGCTGACCTCGATCCGCCATCTCAAGGCGTCTTCGGCCGAGCGCGAGGCGCAACAGCGCAACGCGGCGATGACCAAGACCAAGCTGCTGGCGGCCGGTCTGCCGGTGATGCCCAGTGAAACGCACATCGTGCCGGTGATGGTGGGCGATGCCGAGCGTTGCAAGCAGGCGAGCGACCTGCTGCTCCACGAGCACGGCATCTACATCCAGCCGATCAACTATCCGACCGTGCCGCGCGGCCAGGAGCGGCTGCGCATCACGCCGACGCCGCTGCACGACGAACACCTGATCAATGCGCTGGCGGTTGCCCTGGTGAGTGTGTGGACCAAGCTCGGCCTGCCGCGTTACGACGGTCAGGACGGGCAAACGCAGGCACGGCCGACGGTTACCGGCAATGCCCGCTTTGGCGTGTTCCCGCCGGCCGGCGGCTGACGCCCGGCTCTATTCGCCTTCTCCGAACGGCCTGCCGGCGCCGCGCCTGACGCCGCCCGCAACGCGCCTCATTGGCGCGTGATCCACGTTGCCAGCCGCTCGGTCGCCTGGCGCAGCTGACCGGCGTCGCGGGCAAAGCAGAGGCGCAGATAGCCGGCGCCGGCATCGCCGAAACTGGCGCCGGGGGCGACGCCGACATTGGCCTCGTCCACCAGCCGCAAAGCCAGGCGGCGCGTATCGCTTTCGCCCTCGACCGCGAAGAACAGGTAGAACGCGCCGGCCGGCTCGGCCAGACGCACGCGGCCGGTCGCCGCCAGCCCGCCGCAGACGATGTCGCGGCCGGCATGAGCCCGCTCGACCTGGAAACGCAGGAAGTCGTCGCCCTCGTCGAGCGCCACGCAGGCGGCGCGCTGCATGAAGGTGGCGACGCCCGAGGTCGAATACTGGATGAGGTTCTCGATCGCCTGGCCAAGCGCAGGCGGCGCCGACAGCCAGCCGATGCGCCAGCCGGTCATCGCCCAGTTCTTGGAGAAGGTGTTGACGTAGAGGATGCGTTCGTCCGGCTCGGCGATGTCATAGAAGGAGGGCGCGCGGACGCCGGCATAGAAGAAGCGGTGATAGACCTCGTCGGCGACGATCCACAGGCCGCGCTCGCGGGCAAAGGCGAGGATGGCGCGGAGATCGTCGAGCGAGGCCGTCCAGCCGGTCGGGTTGGTCGGCGAGTTGAGGAAGATCGCGGTGGTGCGCGGCGTCGCGCTGGCGAACAGCCGGTCGAGGTCGAGCGTCCAGCCGGCATTGCCGAGCGTCATCGGCACGGGGACCGGCGTGGCACCGGAAATGACGATGGCGGCGGGAATATTGGGCCAGGCCGGCTCCGTCAGGAGAACCTCGTCGCCGGTGCCCGACACCATGCGGCTGGCGATCTGGATAGCCTGCATGCCGCCGCCGGTGACGAAGAAGCGTTCGGCCGCAAATGGCTTGCCGTAGGTGCGTTGGTGATAGCGGGCGAGCGCCGCGCGCAGCTCCGGGATGCCGCGCTGATGGGTGTAGAAGGTCTCCCCGGCGGCCAGCGACCTTACCGCCGCATCGGAGATGAAGCCGGGTGTCGGCAGGTCGCCTTCGCCGACATAGAGCGGGATCAGCCCGTCGCGGCCGCGGCCGTGGTTGAACACTTCGACAATACCGCTTTCCGGCGCATCGCGGGCCTCGCGGCGCAGAGCGGCAACAAGATGGTCTGACACGGGTGGATGGTCTTTCGGAACGAGTATAGCCCGCCCGGCGCGACCGCCGGGCAGGCCGTTTGATCCCATGTCAGGCGGCAATCGGCAAGCCTGACGGGCCGCGACCGAATTACTTCCTGGCGAGCAGGTCGCGGATCTCGGTCAAGAGCGCCACGTCGGCCGGCGGCGCGGCCGGCGGCTTTGCCTCTTCCTTGCGCTTCAGCTGGTTCATCGCCTTGATCACCAGGAACAGCACCCAGGCGACGATCAGGAAGTTGATCAAGAGCGTGATGAAATTGCCGTAGGCGATGGTGGCGCCGGCCTCGCGCGCCGCATCGAGAGTGGCCGCCGGCGCGCCGCTCAACTGCCAGTACAATTGCGAGAAATCGAAGCCCCCGGTGATCAGCCCGATGATCGGCATCAGGAGATCGTCAACGACCGATTTCACCAGGCCGCCGAAGGCAGCGCCGATGATCACGCCGATGGCGAGATCGACCATGTTGCCCTTTATGGCAAATTCACGGAATTCCTTGAGCATCCCCGTCTCCTCTGTCTCGAGAGACTCACCTCGCAAAAATAGCGAGGCCAAGGATAGCCCAAGACCGATCGGCCGGCATAGCGGCGGCGCCCCGGCTGGGCGGGGTCATAAGGCGAGCGTTTTGCCGCTGTTTCGCGCCGAGGCCGGTGTAGATTCGGCCGAGTGGCCCCGATTCGCCGGCGGCCCATCCACGAGGGAGCCCGTGACCGACAGCCGTGAGACGCCGCGCTGGGAGGCGAGCTGGGCCTTGACGGTCGGCGTCATTGCCGCTGCCACCCTGATCGTGCTGGCGCCGGTCATGCTTGCTTCGATGACCGATCAGTCGACCATGCTCGGTCTGCCGACGAGCTACTTCCTCGCCGGCGTCGTCGTGCCGCCGCTGATCGCGGTGACGATCTTCTGGTTCGCCGGGAACCAGGACCGGATCGACCGCCGCTTCGACGGACCGGAAAGCTAGACGGCGCCGACGATGGCCGGGCGGAAATCGATCGCCACCTTCCGCAGCCTGGCGGGCCTGTTCACGCTTGCCTTCGCCGGCGCGCTCGTGGTGCTCGCCCTGCTCGGCAATTACGGCCTGCCGGATACCGTGCTCGGCACGACGCTCGGCGTCGGCGTCGTGGTCGCCTTCGTCGTTGCCGGGATCAGCGAACGCACCATGCAGCCGGCCGAGTTCCATACCGCCGGCGGCGGCCTGTCGGCCACGGTCAACGGCATTGCCACGGCCGCCGCCTTTCTTTCGGCGGGCGCGGTTCTGGGCCTCGCCGCCGCGGTCTTCTCCGACTACCGCGCCGGCATCGCGATCACGCTCGGCTGGTCGCTCGGCTTCCTGCTGCTTGCCGTCCTCATCGCGCCCTATCTGCGCCGGTCCGGCGCCTTCGGCGCCGCCGATTTTCTCGCCTTCCGCTTCGCCAATCGCGGCGTGCGCTTCATCGCCGCCATCATCGTCGTGCTGGCCCTCATTCCGGCACTGGCCGCGGCGGTGGCGACCGCAACGCTGGTCGCCACCCGGCTGTTTGCGCTGTCGCCGCAGGCGGCCACCGTGCTCGTCGTGCTGCTGATCCTTTCCGGCACGCTGCTCGGCGGCATGCGCTCGGCGACGCTGGCCGGGCTTGCCCAATACATCGTGCTGGCGATCGCCTTCGTGGTGCCGGTGGCGATCGTCTCGACCATCGCCTATTCGCTCCCCGTTCCGCAGCTCGCAGCCGGTCTTGCCTTTCACGATGCCGCGGCGCTCGCCTCTTCCGGCGCTCTCGCGGCGCCGCTGGCGAGCCGCTTCCTGCCGCTGGTGCCGGAAGGCAATTTCCAGCTCATCGCGGTCACCGTGGCGCTGGCCACCGGCGTCGCCGCGCTGCCGCACCTTCTGATGCGCTGTGCCACCGTGGACAGCGCCCCGGCGACCCGCCGCTCGATGGGCTGGGCGCTGATCTTCGTTCTGCTCGTCGTGCTGACCGTGCCGGCCTATGCCACCTTCGCCAGGCTGGGGCTGCTCAATGACGTGGTCGGCGCGGCCATCGTCGATCTGCCCGACTGGCTGTTTGCACTCGGCCAGCGCGGCCTGGTGACGCTGTGCGGCGCCGACGCCACATCGGCTGCAGCGGCGATGCAGGCCTGCGCTGCGCTGCATGGCACCGCCGGCACCGTGGCAGCGCCCGATCTGGCGGTCAGCGGCGACATCGTCGTACTGGCATGGGGCGATATCGTCGACCTGCCCTATGTGGTGACGGCGCTGATTTCGGTCGGCGCGCTGGCGGCGGCGCTGGCCGCCGCCAATGCCATCGCGCTGGCCATCGCCGAGGCGCTCGGCCACGATCTCTACGCCGAGATCATCGCTCCGAAGGCGTCGGCCGGCCGTCGCCTGATCGTCACGCGGCTGCTGCTGGCGGCAACGGTGGTCACCGCGGCCTGGCTCGGCGCGCGCCACGGCGACGATATCTTCCCGCTGGCGGCGGCGACGCTGTCGCTGTCGGCCGGCGGTCTCTTCCCGGCGCTGTTCCTGGCCGTGTGGTGGCGCCGCGCCAACGGGCCGGGGGCGATCGCCGGCATGATCGCCGGCTTCGCCGTCACCGCGGCGATCATCGTCGGGGCGCGCTATCCGGGGCTGCTGCCGGCCGACGCGCAAGGCAGCGGCCTGTCGCCGCTGTCGGCCGCGATCGTCGGCCTGCCGGTCGGCTTCGTGGTGGCGATCGCCGTCAGCCTCGCCACGCGCGGTCCGTCGCCGACGCAGGAGGCGGTCGTCGATTCCATGCGCCGGCCGAGCACCATGCTTGTCGCAGCCGACGTTTCCTAGAGCCACTGGCGGCCGCCCGCCCCGGCTGGCAAGGTGGTCCCCCCGCCCCCATGAACCTCATCTCCGGAAAATGGCTGAAAACCGTCGTCCCCTCTTCCCGTCGATTGCCCCCTACGCCACCCACCGCCTGAAGGTCTCGGCGCTGCACGAGATCTATGTCGCCGAATACGGCAACCCCGACGGCAAGCCGGTCGTGGTTCTCCACGGCGGACCCGGCGCCGGCATCAGCCCGTCGATGTCGCGCTATCACGATCCGGGCGCCTACCGCATGATCCTGTTCGACCAGCGCGGCTGCGGACGATCGACGCCCTATGCCGAGCTGGAAGAGAACACGACCTGGCATCTGGTCGCCGACATCGAGACCATCCGGCAGCATCTCGGCATCGAGCGCTGGCAGGTGTTCGGCGGCTCATGGGGGTCGACGCTGGCGCTCGCCTATGCCGAGACCCACCCCGAACGGGTGAGCGAGCTGATCGTGCGCGGCATCTTCACGCTGCGCTGGCGCGAGATCCAGTGGTTCTATCAGGAAGGCGCGTCATACCTGCTGCCGGAGGCCTTTGCGGACTACGTCCAGCCCATTCCCGAGGCCGAGCGCGGCGACATGGTCGCCGCCTATTACAAGCGCCTGACCGGCACCGACAAGGATATCCAGCTCGCCGCGGCGCGGGCGTGGGCGATGTGGGAGGGCGCGTCGCTTTCGCTGCTGCCCGATCCGGCGCGCGTCGCCGCTTTCGGGCAACCGCACTATGCCTTGGCCTTCGCCCGCATCGAATGCCACTACTTCCAGAATCGCGGCTTCATGGAGCGCGACGACCAGCTCCTCGCCGACGCCGGCCGGCTCAAGGACATCGACGGCGTCATCGTGCATGGCCGCTACGATCTGTGCACGCCGGTCGAAACGGCGTGGCTGCTGCACAAGGCCTGGCCGCGGGCGGCTTATCGCGTGGTCGACGACAGCGGCCATGCGATGACCGAGCCGGGCATCGTCCACGAGCTGGTCAGCGCGACCGAAGACTTCAAGTTATGAGCCGGGGCGCCAGCGCTCCGGCAGGCGTCCCTCGCCCGGCTCCTTCAGCGGGAACGGCCAGACGATATTGGGACGCTGCGCGCGGAGTGCCGCCCGCTTTGCCGCCTCGCCAATGACCGCGTCATAGGCGGCCAGCGCCCGCCCGGTGACGGCATCGAGCGAAAAGGCCCGCGCCGCCTCTCTGGCGACGGCGCCCAACGACCGCGCCGCGCCGTTGCCCTGGCGGATCACCCAGTCGAGCGCCGCATGGAAGGCCGCTTCGTCGGCCCGGCGCAGCAGACGCCCGTTGACGCCGTCCTGCACGATCTCGCGGGCACCGGGGGCATCGATCGCAACCACGGCGACGCCGGCCGCCATCGCTTCCGCCAGAACCAGCCCCTGCGTCTCGGTGAGCGAGGCGAAGGCGAAGGCGTTCATGGCGTGATAGGCGTCGATCAGCGCCGGCGGGCTGAGCGCACCGGTGAAGACGACGCGATCACCGAGACCGGCCGCGACGAAGATTTCGGTCACAGGCCCGCGCGACGGGCCGTCGCCGACGATGAGGGCATGGGCCTCAGGCGTTGCGGCGAGGAAGCGGGCGAGCGCGCGGGCGAGGAATTCGAGGTTCTTCTCTTCGGCCAGCCGGCCGACAGTGCCGACGACCACCGCGTCGGCGGGGATGCCGTGACGGGCACGGAAGCCCGCGCCGTCGCCGCTGGCAAAGACGGAAAGCGGCACGCCGGTCGGCACCTCATGGATCGGCACCGTCACGCCGCGCGCGCGCAGCAGGTCGAGGATGCTGCGCGAGGGCACGAACACCGCGTCGCTGGCATTGGCGTAGCGGGTGCCGCGGTTGAGCGCGATCTTCTTCACCAGGCTGGAAGCGCCGGGCACGTAGTGGGTGTAGTGCTCGTAGAGGGTGTGATGAGTGAAGACCAGCGGCACATGGCGCGTGCGCGCCAAACGGGCGGCTGCGGTGCCGAGCAGGAAGGGTCCGTGCGAGTGGACGATGTCGGGGCCGAAGGATTCGACCGCCTTGGCGAGGTAGAGCGGCGGGGCGATGGCGACGGAATATTCGCTGCCGGCGAAATTGCGCAGGGCACCGACGCGAACCACGTCGACCTCGTCTTCCGGCGCGCCGTCGAACTCCGGCGCGACCACCAGCACGCGGTGGCCGCGCTCGCGATAGGCCTCGGTAAACATGGTCACCGAACGCGCCACGCCGGAGACGTTGGGCGCGAAGGTGTTGGTGACCATCAGGATGTTCATCCTCCCTCCGATCATCCGGCGCCGCCATGACGGCCCGCCGCGGCGCCCAATTCCTCCCGTCAATATTGGCGACCGGTCGGCGGATTATAACCGCGGCAGTGTGGTTTTTCTGCTGCCGCAGGCCATTTTCCGGTGAAATGTCCGGGCGGGCGGCGATCAGGTCGCGTCGGCGCGGCCGTGCTTCAGGGTGCGGATCATCTCGAGAAGCCGATAGACGGCTGTCCGGGCAAATCCGGTCGCCTTGCCTGCGGCGCGGTCGTCGGCCACGGCATCCGGCACGGGCGTGGCCGCCTTGTCAGCCAGCGCGTCGACACGCCGGGACAGGCGGTCGAGGTCCGCGGAGACATGATCGACCCTGGTTGAGAGCGCGGTGAGCCGGTCGGCGAGGGCCGAATCCATGATCGGCTCGCAACGCCACACGCCGCTCTCCTGGCGACAATGGGAGACGGCGCCGGTTCTGGTGTCGAGGCGAACGAAACTGCTGTCGGCACTGGAGGAAAGCTGATAGCGCCCGGCCGGCGGCGCGCCATCCTGGGCGGCGGCGGGGACCGCCAGGGCCGCCGAGGCCAGGATGAAAGCAATGAGGGAGCCGACTCGCAACACAACCTCCCGCGGCCGTCGCCGCTCACTTGGGCAAGCCTAGCACAGACGGCCGGCGTGACGCACCGGCGTCGTGCCGCCAAAGGCCGATCCTGTTATCAACTGCGCCGTGGCGGTTTCGACTCGAGGCGAAACGCACTACTGTGGCGCCACTGAAGATGACCACCGTCTACAAGATCTGCCCGGCTGAAATGTGGCGCAAGGCCGAGGCCGAAGGCGTCTTCCGCGGCGCCGGTGTCGACCTCGCCGACGGCTTCATTCATTTCTCCACGGCCGAAACGGTGAAGGAGACCGCCGCGCGCCACTTTGCCGGCGTCGCCGACCTCGTCCTCGTCGCCTTCGACGACCTCAGCCTGGGGCCCGAGCTGCGCTACGAGCCCTCGCGCGGCGGGGCGCTGTTCCCCCATCTCTACGGCCGGCTCGATCCCGCCGCGGCGCTCTGGGTCAGACCCCTGGCGCTTGACGAGGACGGACGGCACACCTTCCCGGACCTCGCGCCATGAGCCTCGCCTTCAGGCTGATCCGGCCGCTGGTCTTCGCCATCGATCCGGAGATGGCGCACCGCCTGGCGGTGCATGGGGTGGCGGCGGCTGCGCTGGTGCCGCACGGGGCACCGGCCGACCCGCGCCTCGCCTGCCGCGTGCTCGGGTTGAGCTTTGCCAACCCGGTGGGCCTCGCCGCCGGCTTCGACAAGAATGCCGAGGTGATCGACGCGACGCTCAAGGGCGGCTTCGGCTTTACCGAGGTCGGCACGCTGACCCCGAAGCCGCAGGCCGGCAATCCGCGGCCGCGCATCTTTCGCCTGCCCGCCGACTACGCGGTCATCAACCGCATGGGCTTCAACAACGAAGGCTTCGACGCCGCCGAGCGCCGGCTGAAGACGCGGACCGCAAGCGGCATCGTCGGCGTCAATATCGGCGCCAATCGCGACAGTGCCGACCGGGTGGCGGACTATGTTGCAGGCGTCGCGCGGTTTGCGCCGCTGGCCGACTATATCGCCATCAACATCTCCTCGCCCAACACGCCGGGCCTCCGCGACCTGCAGGAGGGTGAGGCGGTGAGCGGGCTGATCGCGGCAATCGTGGCGGCGCGGCAGAGCGCGGAAAGGTCCGTGCCGATCCTGCTCAAGCTCGCTCCCGACCTCGACGATGCCGCCCTGGAAGCGATCGCCGCCGCCGCTATCGACAGCGGCATCGAGGGGCTGATCGTCACCAACACGACGATCGCCCGGGACGGCATCGCCGACAGCCGCGTCGCTGCCGAGAGCGGCGGGCTCTCCGGCCGGCCGCTGTTCCGCCGCTCGACCGCCATTCTGGCGCGGCTGCGCAAGCTCACCGGCGGAAAGCTCGTCCTCATCGGTGTGGGCGGGATCGATTCGGCAGAGACCGCCTGGGAGAAGATGGCGGCCGGCGCCGACCTCATCCAGGTCTATACGGGCATGGTCTATGAGGGGTTCGGCCTGCCGGCCGAGATCACCGCGGGGCTCAGCCGGCGGCTCGACCGCGAAGGGATCGGCAGTATCAGCGAGATCGTCGGCATCGGGGCCAACCGCTGGGCGCGGGAGCGCGCCTAGAGGCTCGGGCCGTTGCGCCGGCCGAGCCGGAACAGGCGCATCACCAGCCACACCGGAACGACGATCACGGCGCCGAGGACGAAATAGCGGAACCCCCAGACCACCGCGTCGAAGCCCATATTGTACACGCGCAGCGCCAGCCGCTGCACGCTTTCGACGATATCGAAGGGCGACAGGCCGAGCGCGCTCAGGATGACGCCAAGCACGAAGGACATCACCGCAAGCTGAACCAGGACCCGGCCGGGCGAGCCGCCGAAGAAACGGGTGAGCGATGTACTGTTCATGAACCTCTCCGGGCCCGGCCGAGAATCGAATGTTTCGCCCGTTATATGGCGACCCGGTGGCGCCGTCCAAGAGCCGGCGGCACCCTCGGGGCGAAACGGTGTTATTTGCGTGACGCAAGTCTAGCGCCGTCTTTTGGTTGCAATTGCCTGTCTTTCAGGGTCCCATGGTCCTTTCAACGTGGCCTCAAACCTGGAGCTCGCCCGTGCAGCGCGCCTATTCGCTTCTTGTCCTTTCGGCAGCCTGTCTGTTGACCGTTGCCAACCCCGCATCCGCGCATGACGCCGCCCACCCCCTGAAACTCTTCGAGCCCGGCGCCAAGGTCGAACGGGCGGCGCACAGATTCAATGAAAAGGTGATGGCGGCCAAAGAGGCCGGGGTACCCGCCGAGGCCCTGCACACGGCGCGTTTCGTCGCCCTCGGCGATCTCGTCTGGCCGACGCACGACATCACGGTCTGCTTCTGGAACGGCACCAGCGAGATGCAGGACTTCATCATGCAGACCGCCAGCGTGTGGAGCGAGGCCGCCAACATCAACTTCATCTACAAGGCCGACGGCAAGAACAGAATCTGCCAGGACTCGACCAGCGCCTTCATCCGCATCAACCTCGACCCCAAGGCGACCGAGCTGTTCGTCGACCAGGACAGCAGCGTCGAGGGCGCCTGGTCGTATATCGGCCGCTACGCCCTCAACACGAAGCTCAAGGTGACGATGAACCTGCCGGATGCGGTGCGCCTGCGCGACAAGGACCCGCTGTGGACGATCCATGCCATCCGCCACGAGTTCGGCCACGCCCTGGCGCTGATGCACGAACATCAGCGGGCGCTGTGCGACCCGTGGTTCAACTACCAGGCAATCTCCAAGATGTCCGGCTGGACCGTGGAATACGCCAGGACGCAGATCGGCAAGTTCCCCGATTCGGAGCTGCAGTATCTGGAGGTCGTGGGCGACTACGACCAGCAATCCATCATGCAGTACAACTTCTCCAAGGATGAGTTCGTCCAGATTCCCGGCAAGAAGAACCCCTGTTACCGCGAGCACCCGATCAACAACCTGTCGGAGAAGGACGTCGTCGGCATCCAGGCGCTCTACGGTGCGCGCGGCGGTGCCGCCTCCGCGCGCGCCGCAGCCGACACCATCCCCGCCTCGGCGCCGGATTCGGCGGTCGCCGCCGCCCGCGCCAGTCTCGGCAGGCTCGACACGATGATGCAGGCGGAGGCCTCCGGCCGCTCGAAGGATCCCGCCAAGGCGAAGGCCGCGGCGGCCGCCTTCGACGCGATGGTCGCCGCCCTGAAGGACTATGAGAGCGTGGTTCCGGCGCGATGAGACGGCGCCCAGGCCAACAAGCGAGACAGAGCCCACAATCGGATCAGGAGACAGCAATGCGCATCTTTTCGAGGGTTGCGGTCGGCGCCGTGGTCGCCGTCGCACTGACGGCGACCGCTGCTGAGGCACGCATCAACAGCAACTTCATCATGGGCGGCGAGCTGGTGACGGACGACGGGGCATGGCCCTGGCAGGTGCGCCTGTTCGATACCCACGACGCGGATTCGGGCTTTTGCGGCGGGTCGCTGATCTCGAACCAGTGGGTGCTGACCGCGGCCCATTGCGTCGTCTCGTTCGGCAAGGCGGTGCAGAAGGTCGTCGTCGGCTATGGCAGCGTCTATCAGAGCAAGCTGACGATGGTCGACAGCGCCCTGGTCATAGCCAACCCCGGATATGGCACCGAGGCGAAGGGCGACCTGGCCCTGATCAAGCTCAAGGAGCCGCTCGCCAACGTGACGACGATCGCCGTTGCCGATCCCGAAATGGAGAAGCAGGTGGTCGGACCGCAAACCAAGCTGACGGTGACCGGCTGGGGCGCGCTGTGGGACTTCCAGGGCTTCGACGCGGCCAAATACATCCGCAACGGCCGGGCGATGGTATCGACACAGAAGCTGCTCAGCCAGAACCAGCTGCTCAGCCCCGACCAGTTGCGCCAGGTCACCGTCGACGCCATCCCGACCGACGAGTGCAAGGCCTCCTACGTCGCCTATGGCGAAGCCACCAACAACGACCTCACCATCAGCGCCAACGAGATCTGCGCGGGCAGCCCGGAGGGCGCCAAGGACTCCTGCTACGGCGACAGCGGCGGGCCGCTGGTGGCACCGCTCGGCGACGACAAGGGCTATGTGCAGGTCGGCGTCGTGAGCTGGGGCATCCAGTGCGGCAATCCCGCTTTGCCCGGCGTCTATGGCCGCCTGGCGCCGTTCGCCCAGTGGATCAAGGACACCATGGCGCAGAACTGACGCCCCCACCCCGCATAATCCGCGGAACGTTGCGGCCGGTCTCGTTCGAGGCCGGCCGTTTTCGTTGCGCTCAGAGGTCCGCGATCGCCGCCACCACGTCGCTGCCGGAAAAGGACAGGGCATAGACGGCGCGGGTGGCGAGGTGCCGGCCCTCGGCGGCGGGTCCCGGCGTGGTGCGGCCGATGGGGATCAGCGTCACGCGCCCCTCGGCCGCCAGGCGCGCCTCCGCCGCGAACGCCATGGTGGCGATCGGCGTTGCAGGCGGAAAGCCGATCAGGTCGGAGGCGCCCGACAGGCGCGCGGTGGCGGTGTCGCTCAGCAAGCCGCGGCCATCGCGGACCGGCCCGAAATCGGCGATGATCCTGACCGGTGCCGCGGGTGACCGGCAGAGGTCGGCGAGCGCCGCCAGCACATCGAGTGCCGTCGCGACATCGGGCAGGCCGATGGCCGCGCCGGTGCGGCGATCGCGTGAACTGCGCGCGGAGAGTTGCAGCGGCACGCCGGTCCGCGCCGAGGCCTCCTGGCAGAGCCCGGCGACATCCGCGCCTGGCTCGAGCGGCCACAGGAAGACGACCGGCGCGAACACGTCCGCCCCCCGGTCGCCGGCCGCCGCCTCTTGCGGTTCGGTCGCAATGACGGCGAGCTTGCGCCCGGCCGCATGCCATTCGCCCATCGCCTGTGCCATGCCGGTCCGGTCCCCTGCCGTGCCGCCGTCCGGCGCCGCGAGCATGACGCCGTCGGCGGTCAGCGCGTCGGCATGCATGAGGGCAAGGCCGGCGGCGAGGCGAAAACCGTGAGCGAGATGAGCGTCGAGCGCGCGCTTGGGCGCGGGGAAATCGACGGCGGCGGTGAGCGATGTCGACCGGTTGAGACAGGCGCGGAAGCGCTCGCCCCAGCGGTCGCCGCCATCGGGCGGATTGCCGGTGGCGACCGCGGTCTCGGCGAAGCTGTCGACGGGAAACGGCAGGACGACGTGCAGGTCGCAGCCGGCGGCAAGCGCCGCTTCGGCGAAAAGGATGTCGGCGCCGGCAGCCAGCCCGCCATAGACGTAGCGGACGCCTTCCTTCTCGAGGGCCGCAGCGATGCGCGGCCGCAGGGTCTCTTCAAGGTCCGCCTGCGCGGCCGCGTCGAGATCGCCAAACGAGCGGCCGCAATAGACGGCGACATGGCCGACCGGCAGGTCGGCCAGCAGCGCCGCGACCGGCAAGCCGGCATGGGCGCCGATGCGGCGCACCTGAAGGCGCGTCGAGGAGAGGTTGCCGTCGGAGGCGTCGTCCTGACGCGCTGCCGTGGCGAAAGCGGCGCTGGCGGCCTTCTCGTCGCCGAGAAGCAGATGGGCCTCGCCCAGCGTGGCGTTCGGCCAGTAGCCCCGCGGCGCCTTGCCGATCGCGGCGAGGATCTTGCGGGCGAGCGCGGCAGAACCTTTGGTCTTGCCGGCGACGAAGGACATCATCGCCGCATTGATGCCGGCATAGGTGCCGCCGGTGGCGGCAAACACGGTCTCGTAGAGGCGCGCCGAGACCGCCGCATAGTTCTGGTGGCTGCCGGACCCGCCGGTGGCGAACGCCATCTCCTTGCGGGCGCGCGCCTCGATCGCCGCGATGTCCTCGACCAGACTGGGCAGGCGCGCCTCGGCCGCGTCGTCCGGCTCTGCCGCGTCGTCCGGCTCGGCGCCGGCGAAGAACAGACGCGCCGGAGCGACGCCGGGATGAGCCAGGCCCACCCGCACCCGCTCGCCGAGCAGGTCGATGTCGCCGCCGGTGGCGTAGCCGCTCTGCGCCAGCACATCGACCGCCTCGTGCACGGCGCCGGCGCGCATGGCGGCCAGCGCCACACGATGGCGGAGGTCCGGGCTTGCCGGGAAGAAGGTGAGCATGTCGAGGGCGACGTTGCGCGCCCTGACCAGATCGCCGTGATCGAGGTCGGCGTCGATCTCGTCGAGCGCGGCGGCGATCGCAGCCGGCGCGTCGGACTTGCGCACGGCGGCGCGCAAGGCGACACGAGGATAGTCGAGGATCTCGAAGCGCTGCGACTGGCCGCCGGTGTTGAGCAGGCCCGCCCGCTCCCATTCGTTCAGCCGCAGGCTGATGGTCTCGCGGCTGACGCCCAGCGCCTCGGCGATCTCGCGCTGCCCGAACGCCCGCGAGAAGCGCACGTGGCGGCCTTCGGCGATGCCGACATTGTCGGCGGCGTCGAGCAGCCAGTTGGCCAGCGCAATGTCGCGGTCGCCGAGGAAGTGGGTCGACCTGATGGCGAGCGCCGAGATCAGCCGCCCCATCGACAGGCGGATCAGGCGGCCGCGAATCGCCTCGACCTCGGCGAGCACCGGCACGAGCAGCGCGAAGGGAATGCGGTAGAGGTCGCAGGCGATGAGCGTGCGCGCCGAGGAGCGCCGGACATGGCGGCCATCGACCAGACCGGCGGCAACGAACTCGAACTCGCCGAAGGCGTCGCCGGCGACGACGTGCTCGACATGGCCGGGAAGCCCGGCCTCGCCCGCCGGCAGCACCAGCTCGACGATGCCGCGCGGGCCGACCGCGGCGGCGTCGGAGGGAAAGGCCACGAAGATCGCGTCGGCGACGTCGCCGGTCTCGTAGACCGGCTCGTCCGGCCTGGTCTGCCGCCGGGCGCGCGGCTGCTGCGCGATGCGCTTGATGAGCGCCGGGTCGGCGCCACGGAACAGGCGCACCGCCGCCAGTACCTCGGCAATATCGTCGCGATTCATACGGTCACTAAGCTCGCAATGAGGGCCAGATAGTGTCTCATTACTGTGCCGAATCCAGCCTTTTTTCGCCGTTTTCTCCCTGTTAGTCTGTCCGCCACCTTCGACCGACACGAGAGGCAAGCCCGAGCATGGACTGGCAGATCACGATCGAACCGGTCAAAGGCAAATCCGACAAGGCCTCACACGATCTGCCCGAGGCGCGGGCCTTCGAGGCGGGAGCCGAGGAAATCGTCTTCGGCCGTGAATCGAATTGCGACGTCGTCTTCCCGCCGGAAGCGCGCATGGTGGGCGGCCGGCATGGCCGGCTCTATCGCCAGGAATCCGGCGACTACGCCATCGAGGCGTTCGGCAATCACTATTTCGAAGTGAACGGCTACCGGCCTGAACAGGGCCAGCCGATCACCGGCGATTCGACGATCCGATTCGGCAACGCCAAGGGGCCGATGATCCGCGTGCACATGACGCGCGGCGCGCGCACCGACGGACTGCTCAGCACGCTCGCGCAGGCGTCGGCGACGCCGCTGAGCAAGATCACCTCCGAGATCAAGATCGCGGTGGGGGTGCTTGCGGTCGTGGTCGTGGCCGCGGGCGGCTATCTGTGGTGGATAAACCAGCAGACCAATGCGCGCATCGACGCGTTCGACCAGCAGATGGACGACATGCGCGCGCGGGTGAGCGAGCAGGCTCGCAACAACCTGCCCGACACCGAATTCCTGCGCGCGGCGGCCTTTGCCGTCATCCTCGAGGACGCATCCGGCGTCTCGCGGGTCATCGGCACGGCCTGGCCGCTGCAGGCGGGGATGCTGGTAACCAACGCCCATATCGCCGAGGCGATGAACAGCCTCAAGCCGAACGAGAAGATCTTCGTGCGCAAGCCGGGCACCGAGCAGGATATTCCGGTGACCGGTAACCGCATCCATCCCGGCTACGATGCCTTCAACGCCTTCGTCGACAAGGCAGCGGTCGACAGCACCGGCTTCAAGTCGCTGACCGCCGGCGCGGCAATGCCCTCGGCCTATGACGTGGCCGTTCTCGAGGTCGATCCGGGGACCGACCTCGGCGACTATCTCGAGCCCGCCAAGGATCTGACCGCGTTGACCGCCGGCGCGCCACTGGCCTTCGCCGGCTACCCGATCGAGGGCACCGGCGCGCAGAAGCTGGCGCAGCTCAGCCCCAATCCGGTGTTGCAGTTCGGGCGGGTCACGGCGCTCACCGACTATTTCCTCTTCCACGCCGACAAGCCGGGGGCCCTTCTGGTCGAAAACAGCCTGCCGGCGACCGGCGGCGCCAGCGGCAGCCCGATCGTCGACGCCAGCGGCAAGGTGGTGGCGATCCTCAGCGGCGGCACGGTCGATTTCCGCGACGGCGTGCGCCACCCGAGCGCGGTGATGCTGAACTACGCGCAGCGCGCCGACCTCATCGGCGGCGTCCTCGACCCGGCAAGCTTCGACCTGGCGGCCGCCGAGGCCGAGTGGCAGAAGGCGCTGGCGGCTTTCGACCGCCACGAGAACACCGTCATCGCCAATGCGCGCGCCGCGCTCGAAAGCAAGACGGGCGGCCCGGTCGACCAGGTGGCGAAGATACCCGCGTCGCTGGAGACCAGCGAGGCGGTGACCGCCGGTCCGACGCGCTATCGCGAGCATGAGGTCAAGGTCGCCGCCGGTCACGGCTATACCTTCGTCGCCTATGGCGAACGCAGCGGCACGCTCAATCTCATGCTGCTCAGGGACGGCAAGGGCGTGGCCGCCGCCTTTGGCAGCAGCTGGTTCGCCAACCTGACCTATGTTGCCGACCGCGACGAGACGCTGACGCTGCGCGTGCTCGGCCAGGTGAAGCACCAGATCACCTACGATCTCGTCACGCTGGCCGGTGAGAACACGGCGGCGGCTGCCGCATCGTCCGCCGACTAGGAGGACTTGCGGGCGCGGTCGGCGGCCGCGTCGAGGGCGCCGGCGACGTCGCCGAGATCGACGGTGCGCCTGGTCGGGTCCGGGTCGGTCATGCGCTTGAGCAGGTTACGCAACGTGTCGTCGATGTCGGGAGCCCGGCCGGCCCCCAGGCGCAGGCGCGTCGCCAGGCGCGAGGCCAGGCGATTGTCGGGCGGCGGCGCGCCGCCCAGCTCCTCGATGACACGGCCGAGGGCAAAGATGTCCTCGCTGCCGAAGACCTTGGGCGCGGTGCCGGCCTTCCACTGTTCCGGCGGCGCATAGCCCGGCGTGCCCATGCCCGAAAACACGTCGGAGGTTCCCATCAGCGCCGCCAGGCCGAGATCGATGAGCACCGGCTCGCTGCCGTTGCGCAGGATCACGTTTTCCGGCTTGAGGTCGCGATGGGCGACCGCGTGCTGGTGCAGCGCGGCGACGCCGCGGGTGAGGTGCGCGGCAAAATCGAGTCGCTTGGCGAGGTCGGCGGCGCCGTCGCTGAGGACCTTGCGCAGCGTCGGGCCGTTGACGAAATCCTGGACCAGGATCAGGTCGCCGGTTTCATTGACGTTGAGGTAACGCGTACGCGCGGCGAAGCGTGGCGGTACCCTGCGGGCGGTTTCGATCTCCTGGCGGACCGTCGCGTCGATCACTTCACGGGCGGCGGCGGTGCGGCCGCGATCGGCCCGCAGCCGCTTGATGGCGACCTGCTCGCCGGTGGCCATGTCGATGGCGCGGTCGACCGTGCCGAAGCCGCCGCTGCCGAGCGTCACAAGGACCAGGAAGCGCATGCCCTGCCCCGCCGCACCGGGCCGCAGCGCGTTGTCGCCGGCAAGATCGGCGACCTTGTCCGGCGCCCAGAAACTGTAGGCCGCCGTGCGCACGTAGTCGGCAAGGGCGGGCAGTCCGCTGGCGCGGGCGAGCGCCTCGGTGATGGCGGTCTCGGCCTCGGGCATGCGGCCGTGCCGGGCGAGGATGCTGGCAAGATGGACGCCGGACTCGATTTCATGGCGCGGCAGGTTGTCGTCGGCAAAGCGCAGATGTGCCTGGCGCAAGGCGGCGATCGCCGCCTCCGGGTCGTCACGCTCCTTGAGCAGGCCATCGAAGAACTGCCATTCGGCGCCGCTCTCATAGGAATCGTCGTCGCCGCCGAGCGCGGCAGCCGCCTGACGGGCAACTTCGGCGGCCTGATCGTGGTCGCCGTCGTGCAACAGGCAGCGTGCCTTGAGCAGGCGCACGCGGAAGAGGTCGCGGGGGTATGTCTCGGAGAACAGCGCGGCCGTCTCGTTGATGAGCTGCAGGCAGCGGTCGGTGCGGCCGAGGCCGAACCAGGACTCGCAGCGGTTATAGGCGATGCGCCCGGCCTCGCGCGGCGGCAGGTTGGCTGCTTGGCGCGCGGCCTCGTCGAGCGCGGTCAGCGCTGCCTCGTAGCGGCCGGCCTCGATATCGAGGCGCCCGATCTCGGCGACGGTCGCTGCGCGGTCGGCGCGGATGCGCACCTCCTGGCGGCCACGACGCGCCACGTCGTCACGCGTCGGCCGCTGGCCCGCGACGCCGTCGCCCCCGGTTCGCTCGCGGACGAGCCCGGCATCGGACTGCTCGATCTCGGCAACCGAGCGCAGCAGCTCCATCGAGGCACCGGTAATGTCGCCACTCCATGCATGCACGCGGGCGATCTCGCGGGAGATGCGCGCCAATTGCCCGACGACGCCATCGCGCAAGGCCAGATCGCGGGCATGCTGAAACGTGGCCAGCGCCGACTGGGGCAATTCACCGCGATTTTCGACAATGCCACGGGCGATCAGATAGCGGACGCCATCTTCGCCCGATGCGTCGGCGAGGTGGGCCAGCGCCTCCAGGCGGGTGCGCAGTTCCGACGGCGGTGCGACCGCATCGATGGCCTCTTCGATTTCTGTCAGCAGATCGGCGTCGGACACCCCCTCACCCCCCTTGTTGCGCAGCCGCGATCCGAGCGCGGCTCACTCTGGGTCATGCGCCGGAGCGGGGCAAGCCTCGGGCGGACCAGCGGCAGCTCGGCGCGCCGGGGCCGCTCGCGGGGGCCCTGCGCAATGCCGGCCCGTAATTGCCTTCGGCTGCCGAATGGCCTTATATCTCGGGCTTAAGGCGGGTGTAGTTCAATGGCAGAACGGCAGCTTCCCAAGCTGCATACGAGGGTTCGATTCCCTTCACCCGCTCCAGATTACGCCGGCACACTGCCGGTCTTGCCCGGCCGTCCGCGATGCGGCGTCTTTTCCCATTTGTGCGGGCGGAAGACGAGCTGGACGAGTGCGCGATAGCTCGCCACCGACATCATGAGCCAGTAGACCGGCAGCAGGACCAGCGCCCGTGCCCAGCGCTCGTGTCCACGCAGTTCGAGCGTGCGCGTGGCCAGCGTCGCCATGGCGGTGTAGCCGGCGAAGAGATTGAACAGGTTGACGCCGACCACCATCGCGGCAAAGGCGCCGCCATCGCCCCACAGCGTCAGCGGGTCGGTCGCCATGACGACGAGGGTGGCGAGATAGAGCGGGTGGATGAGGGCCGAGACGATGAAGCCCGTGCCGATCAGATTGAAGCCGAGGAAGCGGCGCCAGCCGAGCTCGCGCAACAGGCGCAGCGGCCGGCGGGTGTGGACCAGCCAGGTCTGCATCCAGCCCTTGAACCAGCGCGTGCGCTGGCGCATCCACGGCCCGAGCGTCGCCGGCGCTTCTTCCAGGGTCGGCAGATCGATCGTCGCCGAGCGGTAGCCGAAGCGCGCCAGGCGCAGGCCGAGATCGGCGTCCTCGGTGACATTGAACGGGTCCCAGCCGCCAACCTCGACCAGCGCCTCGCGGCGAAAATGATTGGAGGTGCCACCGAGCGGCAGCGGCATGTCGAGGGACGCGAGCGCCGGCAGAAGGCCGTCGAACAGGGCCGAATATTCGATGGCGAACAGACGTGCGACGAGACTGGCGTCACCGTTATCGATCGCGAGCGTCGCCTGCAGGCAGGCGATCTCGGGCGGCGCGCGCAGGAAGGTCCGATAAGCCTCGCGCAGTTGCCGCGGATGCGGCTGGTCCTCGGCGTCGTAGACGGTGACGAACTCGCCACGGGCGAACGGCAGGGCGAAGGACAGAGCCTTCGGCTTGGTGCGCGGCTCACCTACCGGCACGACGAGAACCTCGAAGGGCGGTCCCTGCCCCCAGACCTCGGCCGCCGCGACGGTTGCCGGATCGTCGGCCTCGACGATCAGCTTGATGTCGAGGCGGTTGTGCGGCCAGTCGATGCGGCCGAGCGCGGCCACCAGGTCGGGCACGAGGTGCGCCTCGGCGAGCAGCGGCACGAGGATGGTGTAGACGGGCAGGTCGTCGTCGGCCGGGCCGGGCGCTGCCTCTGCCTCGCCAGGTTCGCGTCCGGCAACGAAGGCAGCGGCGATGAAGCGCATGATCGACACGCCGAAGAAGAAGAAGGCGCCGATCAGGTTGAGCACGGTGACGGTCGGCAGCGGGGCGGCATACAAGGCAAGGGCGATCGCCGCGGCCAGGCCAAAGCCGGCGAAGAGTTGACGGCCGGTGATGACGCGCTGCGCCGACAGGTCCGGATAGAGGATGGCGAGCCGGTTGACGGCATTGGCGGCGAAGCGCCGGGCCCCGGCGCTTATGAGCGCCGAGCGGATCGCCGCCGGCGTCGCCACGCACAGGCGCTGCCGGGCGGCCGGATAGCGCGCCAGCCAATGGGCGACGTCGGGCAGCGTCTCTTCCGCCGGTGCCATGAAGGCCACGCCGTCGGCGCCCGGCGACTTGGCGAAGGTGCCCCGCCGGATCGCCGCCATGTCGACGGCGGCGCCGGTATCGAGCCTGACCTTGTGGGCAAAGGGCAGCCCCAGGCGCCGTGCCCGCTCGGCATAGGCGCCATCCGGGTTGTCGTCGGCATGGGCCAACGCGACCGGGCCGCTGCCTGGTTCGAATGCTGCCATCTGCCCTCTGGCGCCGCGTATTGTCAGGCTGCGGCGCACCTTGCCCGTGCTATTGTCAGCAGGAATCGTGCAATTCGTGAAGCCTCAATCTGCCGTTGAAGCCCCGAGAATGATGTTTTCGTCTGCGCTCTTGCGTCGCGCCCTCAGCGGCGCGGCGATTGTGACGGTGGTGGTCGGCGCGGGACTGGCCCTGGCCGCGCCGCAGGAACAGCCGCTCTCCATCGTGCCCCCCTCGGCATTGATGCCGGCCCCCGAAGCGCCGCCCGGTGCGGCGCCCGCAGCCGTAACCCCTCCCGCCGCCGCTCAGCCGAAGCCCGTGCCGCCTGCCGCCTCAGGACCGTTTTCCGCCGTGGGATACGATTCGGTGGTCCCCGACTTCTGGGATCCGAGAGAGCGCATCGAGCGCCCGCCCGCCGGCGCGGTCCAGGCCATTCGCTTCCTCACCACCGACGATTTTCCGCCCTTCAACTTCCTCGACGCCGGCGGCCACCTGACCGGCTTCAACGTCGACCTGGCACGCGCCGTCTGTGCCGAGCTGGCGGTGCCGTGCACGATCCAGGCGCGGCAGTGGGACGATCTTCTCGGCCATCTCGCCGACAAGACCGCCGATGCGGTCATCGCCGGCATTGCGATCACGCCCGAGAACCGGGCGACGCTCGATTTCTCCGATGTCTATCTGCGCCTGCCGGCGCGCTTCGTCGTGCGGCGCAGCGAGGCCGAACTCGACATCTCGCCGCAAGGGCTGCGCGGCCACACGCTGGCCGTGGTAACCGGCACCGCGCACGAAGCCTACCTCGCCTCGATGTTTCCGGAGATCGGCCGCAAGCTCTATCCGACCGCGGAGGCGGCCCGCGAAGCCGTCAAGACGGGGGCCGCGGACGCGCATTTCGGCGACGGGCTGCAGCTCTCGTTCTGGCTGGCCAGCGCCGGAGCCAGCGATTGCTGCATGTTCGCCGGAGGCCCCTATCTCGAGACGCGCTTCTTCGGCCAGGGCTACACCGTCGCCTTCGCCAAGGGATCGACCGACCTCAAGCACGCCGTCAACGCCGCCCTCCAGGCGGTCTATGAGAAGGGCGTCTATGCGGAGCTCTATCTCCGCTATTTCCCGGTGGGCTTCTTCTAGGTCGGCGTCCGGTAGCGGGCGCGGGCGCCGCGCTCGATGGCCGCGGTGGTCAGCGGATCGAGATCGAGCGCATCGCGCAGGATCTGCAGGAAGCGCAGCTCCTCCTGCTCGACATGGAGGTCGACGGCGGCGACCTCGACGGCAACCGCATAGGCGGTCTCGTAGAGGCGCGGCGGCAGCGAGGTGGAGATGACCTTCAGCACCGTCTCGAGGCCGTCATCTTCCTGCAGCAGCGTTCCGCACGCCTCGGCCACCGCCACCAGCCGGTCGCGGTCGAAATCGCGGAAGATGGGCAGGGTCTTGACGATATCGCCGATCTTCATCAGCTCGCCATCGGTCATGCTGCGGTCGGCGGCCGACAGGGTCACCATGGTGTAGATCAGCGCCTCCTGGTGGGAGACCGGCTTGACCGTCGTGTTCATCGCGTCTTCGTCCTGGCTTGGGGCGCCTCGCGGGGCGGAACGTATGGCCTGGGGGGCCGGTCTGCAAGGCGCGATTGTTGACGGCGGAGCGCCACCTTCCTAGGGTCCGGCGCGCCTCCATCCCAGGAACCGTTCCCGTGTCGACCGCAAGCCCGCCGCCGCTCGCCATCTCTGACGACCTCCTCGCCGCCGCCGGGCGGTCGAAAGCGTGGCCGTTCGAGGAGGCGCGCAAGCTGGTCGAACGGCTCAAGCGCCGCCAGGAGCCGGCAAAGGAAGTGATCTTCGAGACCGGCTACGGTCCCTCGGGCCTGCCCCATATCGGCACCTTCGGCGAGGTGGCGCGGACGACCATGGTGAGGACCGCCTTCCGCCTCATCACCGAGGACACGGTGCCGACCCGGCTCATCTGCTTCTCCGACGACATGGACGGGCTCAGGAAGGTGCCCGGCAACGTGCCCAACCAGAAGCAGATGCAGGCCTATATCAACCAGCCGCTGACCAAGGTGCCGGACCCCTTCGGCGAATATGAGAGCTTCGGCGGCGGCAATAACCAGCGCCTGCGCGCCTTCCTCGACCGCTTCGGCTTCGCCTACGAATTCGTCAGCGCCACCGAGACCTACAAGGCCGGGCGCTTCGACGCGATGCTTCTGAAGATGCTGGCGGCCTATGACGAGGTGATGGCGATCATGCTGCCGTCGCTCAGGGAGGAGCGCCAGCAATCCTATTCGCCCTTCCTGCCGGTCTCGCCCAAGAGCGGCGCGGTGCTGCAGGTGCCGATCATCGAGCGCGACGTCGAGGCCGGCACCATCCTCTTCCGCGATCCCGACAACGAGGACAAGCTGACCGCGGTCGCGGTGACCGGCGGCGCCGTCAAGTGCCAGTGGAAGGCCGATTGGGCGCTGCGCTGGGCGGCACTCGGCATCGACTACGAGATGTCGGGCAAGGACCTGATCGAATCGGTCGCGCTATCGAGCCGCATCTGCTCGGTGCTCGGCGCCAGGCCGCCGGAGGGGTTCAACTACGAGCTCTTCCTCGACGAGAACGGACAGAAGATCTCCAAGTCGAGAGGCAACGGGCTGACCATCGACGAGTGGCTCGCCTATGCCTCGCCGGAGAGCCTGTCGCTGTTCATGTTCCAGAAGCCGCGGGCGGCCAAGCGTCTCTATTTCGACGTCATCCCCAAGGCGGTCGACGAGTACTTCTCGTTCCTCGACGCCTATCCGCGCCAGGCGGACGAGCAGCGGCTCGGCAACCCGGTGTGGCACATCCACTCCGGCAATCCGCCGGCGATCGACATGCCGATCGCCTTCTCCATGCTGCTCAACCTGGCCAGCGCCTCCAACGCGCACGACAAGGACGTGTTGTGGGGATTCATCGTGCGCCATGTGAAGGGGGTGACACCGGAGAGCCATGCCAAGCTCGACGAGATGGTCGGCTATGCGGTGCGCTACTACCACGACTTCGTCGCGCCGAAGAAGGTGTTCCGCGAGCCGGACGATGTGGAGCGCGCGGCGCTCGCGGCGCTCGATGCGAAGCTCGCGACGCTGGCCGCGGACGCCGAGGCCGAGGCGATCCAGAACGCCGTGCTCGATGTCGCCCGTGCCGTGCCGCGCTACCAGGACCCGAACCGCAAGGGCCCCGACGGCGGACCGGGCGTGTCGGTGGCGTGGTTCTCGACGCTCTACGAGATTCTGCTCGGCCAGGAGCGTGGGCCCCGCTTCGGCTCCTTCGTGTCGATCTACGGCATCGCCGAGACGCGGGCGCTGATCGGCAAGGCGCTGGCCGGCGAACTGGTCGTCTAGTTGTTGCCGCCCGATGCGGGCGGCGGACAGTCGGCGGGCGGCGCCTGCCCGCGCCAGATGCCGCGCCCGGTGCACAGCGCCTCGCTCGCCGCCGCGCGATACGCGTCGGTGGCGAGATCGTCCGGCCGCGCCCAACCCTGGGCGAGCAGCCACAGGCCGATGTCGCTGGTGCCGACGCGACAGGGCGCGGTGATCTCGGTGACGCCGTCCTCCTGCGGAAAGTAGCATTCGACGGCGCGGCCGTGCAGGAAGCGGCGCAGGGAATAGAGTGCGGTGCGGCCGCACGGCCAGGGCGCGCCATCGGCCAGCGGACAGGTGGCGTCGACCGGCGGCGGTTCGACACCGGCGATGTGGATCGTCTTGCCATCCGTCCTGAAGGTGGCGGAATCGGCCGTCTCGGGCAGGAAAAAACGGTTCCAGCGCGGTTTCGGCGGCGGCGCGGGCGGCGGCGCAATCCGCTCCAGCGGCCCCTCGACCGTGGGACCGGGTGTCATGCCGGGCGGTGTGACGTTGCGGTCGGCGGGCTGAACGACCTCCTGGGCCTGTGCCGGCAGGGCCAGCACGGCAAGGAGCGCAAGCAGGCAGAGCCGCCTCACTGGCTGGCCCAGATGATGCGTGCGATCCACTCGACCTCGCCAAGGCTGAACGAACGGCCGGGGTGGGCGGGATTGAGCGAGGCGAGTTCGACCGTCCGCGTGGTCTTCTTCAGGAGGATCTTGGCCATGACCTCGCCGTCGGTCGTCTTGACCACGACGCGGTCGCCCTTGCGATAGGTGGCGTCGCGCGCCACGATCAGACGATCGCCGTCGCGATAAAGCGGCATCATGGAATCGCCGGCGACCTGAAGGGCGAAGACGTTGTCGCGGGCGTTCGCCGGAAAATCGACCTCGTCCCAGCCGCTGCCGGCGGGAAATCCGGCATCGTCGAAGAAACCGCCGGCGCCGGCCTGGGCGAAGCCGAGCAGCGGCACCGGCCGCTTGACCGGGGAGCGGCGGCTGGCGGACGCCGCCAACCCCAGGAAGCTCGCAATATCGGTGCTGGTCGCCTCGAGAACCTTGGCGATGCTTTCCGTCGACGGCCAACGCGGGCGTCCGTCGGTGGCGATCCGCTTGGACTTGTTGAAGGTGGTCGGATCGAGCCCGGCGAGACGCGCGAGCCCGGAAGCGCTCAGGCGTTTGCGTTCGGCAAGCCGGTCGATCGCCGACCATATGCGGGCATGGGACAACACTTTCCGAGCCCCTCCGTGCCGCCGGGTGCCCGATGGTGAATCGGGACAGGAATAAATACCTGCCCGTCTTAACCCCTGCGGGTCCCCCCGTCCAGACCCGGCGGGCCGGCTCTCCGCTGCCGGCGGGGCGGGTGGGGCAACGCGCCCGAACAGAATTCGTTAAGGCTTGTTACCAGAAGATTCCAGCAAGAGCCGTTGGTTAACGGCTTGTTTACCATGTTGGACGAACTCTTCGGTGAAGGCGCAGGCACGCCCGATTCCTTTCGGCGCGTCCGCATTCGGCGGTTTCCGGGCGGATTCTGCCGACCGCCTGCGCCCGGCGAGGGGTCGAGCAATGAAATCGGGCATGCCGTGGAGTCTGCAGGGAGTTGACGACGAAACGCGCGAAGCCATCTACACGGCAGCACGACGAGCCGGCCTCACTGTCAGCGAATGGCTGAACAACACCGTCGGCGACAGTGCGTTCGGCGGCGCGCCCGGGCCGGACAGCGACCATCCGTCGGCGATCGCCGCGGCGCTTGACCGTCTGACGACCCGCCTGCGCTCCATGGACGACAGGTCGCGGGCAACCGTGCCGAACCTGATCAGGCGTCTCGACGAGATCGAGCAGCGCCTCGCCCGTCAGCCTGAAGGTGGGCGGACCGACGGCTCCCTGAAGGGGGTTTCCGCAATGGTCGAGAAGCTTGCCCGCGACATCGAAGATGCCGACGAACGTGCCCGCACGATGATCGAAGGACAGTACGCCGCCGGATCGGCGGCGCCGGGCGCCGACGTTGCCCGTGTGGCGCAGGCCATCCGCGACCTCGACCAGCGCATCGCCAGGATGGGCGCGCGGCCGACCGCGCAGCGCGACGAGCCCGGCCTGGACGATATCGGCTCGCGGCTGACGGCATTGCTGGCCGAGCGGCCGAAGGCCCGGCCGGCCGATGGCGGCGAGCGCGCGGCAACCATCGATGCCGCCCTGCGCGGGCTGGAATCACGCATCGACGAAGCCAAGGCACGTCTCGTCCAACCGCGCGACACCGCATCCGAAGCCGACCAGATCGCCCGTATCGAACGGCGGCTCAGCGACATCAGCGGCCGGCTCGCCGGCCGCGACAACGCCACGCCGCATGCGGGCGGCAAAGGCAACGACCTCGCCGCGGCCATCGCCGAAATATCGGCGCACCAGCGCATGCTCGATGAGCGCGCCGAGACGCTGGCCATGCGCCGCGATCAGAAGGCGCTGTCGGCCACGATGGCGGCGCTGCGCACGGACCTCGCCGGCCTGACCGAGCAGGTGTCCGCACTGTCGCGGTCCGGCGCCCAGGATACCGGCGCGACCTTCGATCTCGCCCGCCGTATCGAGGCGCTCTCCGCCGAGAGGCCCATCGACCGCTCGCTGCTCGCCGCCATCCGCGCCGACCTCGCGGGGCTGCGCGGCATCGTCGAGCAGAACGCCGCCCAGCCCGCTCTCGAACAGAGCGAAGCGCGCACCGACCGCGGCCGCCTCGACGCGCTCGGCGAAGAGGTTTCCGCGCTCAGGCGCGCGCTTGAGGCCGACGACAGCCCGCGCGCCATTCAGCGCCTCGAAATGGGCATCGCCGAACTCGGCCGCAGCGTCGAGGCGGCGCTCAACGGGCGCAGGGATCCCCCGGCCGGTCCCGCCGTCGATCGCCTGGAAGACCAGCTGACGACGCTTGGCGAGGAATTGAAGGTGGCGCTTGCCAACCGCAACGCGGCGGTGGCTTCGCAGGAGGCGGTCGAGCGCCTGGAACAGCGGCTTGACGCGCTCAGCCGCAACATCGTGGCGACGCTCTCCGAGCGCAGCGCGCCCTCCATCGTCGGACGGCTCGACGAGATCGCCGCGCGCATCGACGACCTGCTCGACCGTGCGCCGGCAGTCTCCTCGATCGCGAGCATGCACGCTCGCCTGCAGAGCCTGGTCGAGACGGTCGAGGGGTTGATGGCCGCGCAGCGCGAGCCGTCGGCGACGCTCGACGAGATCAAGGCGGAAATCGCCGGCATACGCGGCGACATCGCCGGACGCGGCGCGACCGACACCGACCATCTCGAACAGCAGATCAGGGAACTGGCGGCGCGACTGGAGACGGCGACCGACGCCGGCGGGGACGGCGCCGGCCTGGCCGAACTCGAGGCGCAGGTGGCGCGGCTTGCCGGCCAGTTCGAAGACGAGGGCCCACGCGCCGCCGTGCTGCATCAGGTCGAGGAAAGCCTCGAAAAGCTGCAATCGCGCCTCTCCGAAAGCCATCGTGAATCGATCGAGGCAGCCCGCGCCGAGGCGCGCGCCGCGGTCAACGAGCTGTCCGCCTCGCTCGACGAGCGAGGCATCAATGCCGACCTGATCCGGGCGCTGCGCCAGGACCTCAACAATCTCAGGTCAGCGACCGACGATCCCTCCGCCGATCCGGGCACGGAGCCCAGGGCGGTCGATCAGACGCTGACGCAGGTGGTCGACCGTCTCGACCAGCTCGAGCGCGCAACCGTGAGCGAAACGGCCGCCACCGGCACGCACGGCACCGCCGCGGCCGGGCCTGCCCATGTCGCGCCCGCAGTCACCCCGCCGCAAAAGACGGCGACCGGCGACCGGCGGGCCGATTTCATCGCCGCGGCGCGCCGGGCGGCGCAGGCAGCGGCCGCCGAGGCGCATCGGGCCGAGACGCCTGCGGGCGAGGTGCCCGGCGAGGCGGGCGAGCACAAGCCCGGCGCCTTCTCCCGCATCAGCCAGGCGATCCGCAACCGCAAGCGGCCCCTGCTGCTTGCCGCCGCTGCGATCGTTCTGGCCATCGGCGCCCTCAAGGTCTACGGCACCGTCGGCGGCATTCCCGACCATCCGGTCGCGCCCGAGCCGGTTGCCAGCGTCGATGCGTCGACACCGGCGACCGAGAACGTGCTGGCCACGGTCGGTGCCGCCGCCCCGTCAGGTGGCAGCCATACGGGCGCCCTGGTGGCGCCATCGGCAACGCCGGACGCCGATATCGCCTTCTCCGCCCCGGCACGTGTGGACGGCCAGTTCGGCCGCGGCGACACGGCACCGCCGGCCACCAGCTTCACGGCGCAGCCGCCGGCCGCCGCACCGGTGGCTCTGGCCTCGGCATCCGCCCAGCCGGCGGCGCCGACCGCCGGCGGCGCAACGGCGCCCGACGCCGCGATCGGCTCGCCCAAGCTGGTCAAGGCAGCGGCCTCCGGCGATCCGGCAGCCGCCTTCGAGGTGGCCGCCCGCTACGCCGCCGGCGACCACGTTGCCAAGGATCTCGCCAAGGCGGCAGAATGGTACCAGCACGCGGCCGAAGGCGGCGTCGCCGTTGCCCAGTATCGTCTCGGCAGCCTCTACGAGCGCGGCCAGGGCGTGAGCAAGGACCTGATGAAGGCGGCCGACTGGTATCAGCGCGCCGCCGACCAGGGCAACGTCAACGCCATGCACAACCTTGCCGTCCTGATGAGCGAGGGCGTCAGCGGCCAACCCGACCAGCAGAAGGCGCTGCAATGGTTCCTGGCCGCCGCCGATTACGGCGTGCGCGACAGCCAGTACAATCTCGGCGTCATCTATGCCCGCGGCCTGGGCACGCCGCAGGACCTCGTCACCTCGTACAAGTGGTTCGCGATCGCCGCCGCCCAGGGCGACAGCGACGCCGCCCAGCGCCGCGACGAGGTGACCAAGCTGCTCTCCGGCGACGATCTCGCCAAGGCGCGGGCCGCCGCCCAGGCGTGGCACGTCAAGCCGCCGCTGGCCGACGCCAACGGCGTCAGCACGCCGGAAGGCGGCTGGGACTCCCCCGGCAGCACGCTGGGCGAGGCCGACCGCGCCGCGCTGGTCAAGAAGATCCAGACCCTGCTCGCCGAGCAGGGCTTCGACCCCGGCCCGGCCGACGGCGTCGCCGGGGCACGGACGCGCGACGCGGTGAAGGCCTATCAGCGCGAGAACGGGATCGCCGAAACCGGCACGATCGACGGCGCCCTGATGACGGCGCTGGCCGATCAGCGCATCTGACGGCCATGCGGCGGCGCGGACCCCTGTCCGCCCGCCCGCCCGCGACCGGTTCTCGTCGCCTCCACGTTGACAGCCGCGGGCGACGGGCGCTTTATCCGCCGCACCTTCGTGCGGCCGGTTCCTCCGCGCATCCGATCCTGCCCGCCCCGTTGTTGCCGTGCTGATTTATCTGCCCATCGCCGAGATGCCGGTGAACGTGCTGATCGTCCTCGGCATGGGCGGCGCGGTCGGCTTCCTGTCCGGCATGTTCGGCGTCGGCGGCGGCTTCCTGTTGACGCCGCTCTTGATCTTTTCGGGCATTCCGCCGGTGGTCTCGGTGGCCACCGTGGCGCCGCAGATCGTCGCCTCGTCGGCTTCCGCGGCGCTCAGCTACTGGCGGCGGCGGCTGATCGACCTCAAGCTCGCCACAGTCCTGCTCACCGCCGGCATCCTCGGCAGCAGCCTCGGCGTGCTGGTGTTCAACGCGCTCAGGGCCGGCGGCCAGCTCGATCTCATCGTGTCGCTCTCCTATGTCACCTTCCTCGGGCTGGTCGGCGGGCTGATGCTCAACGAGAGCGTGCGCGCCATGATCAACGCGCGGCGTGGCCGCCCGACGCCGCTGCGCCGCCCGGGTCAGCACAACTGGGTGCACGGCCTGCCCTTCAAGATGCGGTTCAAGAAGTCGCGGCTCTATGTCAGCGTCATTCCGATCATCGTATTGGGGATTGGCATCGGCTTTCTCGGTGCGCTGCTCGGCATCGGCGGCGGCTTCATCATGGTGCCGGCGCTGATCTATCTGCTGCGCGTGCCGACCAACGTGGTGATCGGCACGTCGCTGGTCCAGATTCTGGCGACGATGGCGGTGGCGACGGTGCTGCACGCTGCGTCGGACCAGTCGGTCGACCTGTTCCTGGCCATCATCCTGATGGTCGGCGGCGTCATCGGGGCGCAGTTCGGCGCCCGCGTCGGCCAGAACATCCGCGGCGACCAGCTGCGCGCCCTGCTCGGCCTCCTGGTCATCGCGGTGGCGGTGCGCTTCCTCGCCGGGCTGGTGGCGACCCCGGTGGAGCCCTATACGCTGGCGCGACTGGTGGGGATGGCGCCATGACCCGGCTGGCGGCGCTCACCTTCACCCTGATCCTCGCCGCGACCGGATGGGCGCAGGCGGAGAAGCTCACCGTGGCGCTATCGACGCCCGAGGTGACGATCAACTCCAACTTCGCCGGCACGGCGGTGACGGTGTTCGGCGTCATCGACCGCGACGCCAAGTCCGTCTCCGGGGTCGGCGGCTACGACATCGCGGTGCTGCTTCTCGGGCCGCGGGAGACCATGGTGGCGCGGCGCAAGGAGCGCATTCTCGGCATATGGGCGAATGCCGCCGCCGAGACCTTCGAAGCGGCGCCCTCTTTCTATTCACTGTCGACGTCGGTGAAGACCGAGGCGCTGGCGACCCCGCCGGTGCTCGAACGTCTGCAACTCGGCTTCGACAACATCGCCTTCCGCTATGCCGGCCGGGCGCGGGCCGACGCCCAGGCCGTCGCTCCGTTCCGCGACGCCTTCATCCGGCTCAAGGACCGCGCCGGTCTCTATCACCAGCAGGTCGGCGTCAGCTTCATCGGCAACCTGATCTTCCGCACGACCTTCTATCTGCCGGCGAACCTTCCGGTCGGTGCGTACACCGCCGAAGCCTATCTGTTCTCCGACCGGCTGCTGATCGCCCGCGCCGACGATCAAGCTGCGGGTCAGCAAGACCGGGCTCGAGGACACGCTGTCCATGTTCGCGCGCAACCAGTCGCTGCTCTACGGGCTGATCTGCGTGGCGCTGGCGCTCACCATCGGCTGGCTCGGCGGCGTCATCTTCCGGCGGGATTGAGGGCGGTCCGGCTGCGAAGCATGTGGCACGTTCGTCGTCCCGGCGCAGGCGGGGGCCCAGGTCCCGCTTACCGCAACTCCTGAATTGTCATCTGGATTCCGGCTTCCGCCGGAATGACGGCCGTGCGTATGGGGCGTCTTAGCTCGGCCCGAGCGCCCGTCGGCCGACCGCATAGACCCCGTCATCGCCGAGCACGAAGGCGCGGAAGCTCTTCTGCCGGAAGAGGCCGGCAAAGGCCCGGTCGCGCACGTCGAGGCCGCCGGCATAGGCGCCGAAGGCGGGCAGGATCAGCCGGTGGCCATCGCCGGCGAAGCAGCGGCGGCGCACCGACCTGCCGCGGCCGACGACGCGGGCGGCGGGATGGAGATGGCCGGCAATCTCGCCGTCGGCCGGGCCTGCCGCTGGCTCGTGGCGGAAGGTGAGCGGGCCGACGACAAGTTCGTCGAGGCGCTGGCCGGCGAGGCCCTCGGGGAGGTGCGGATCGTGATTGCCGGCGATCCAGATCCAGTCGCGGCCGGCCTGAAGCCCGGCCAGCGTGGCGCGATCGTGATGCGACAGGCGGTGGGCGCCGTCATCGTCATGGAACGAGTCGCCCAGCGCGACCACCGTCTTCGGCTGCAAGCGGTCGACCAGCGTGGCCAGGCGCGCCAAAGTCTCGCCGGTGTCGTAGGGCGGCAGCATCTGGCCGCGGCGGGCGAAGGACGAGCCCTTCTCGAAATGGAGATCGGCGACGGCGAGCAGGCCCTCGTCGGCCCACCACAGGGCGCCCTCGCGAAAGGCTTCGAGCACGACGCCCATGACGCCGACAAGGGTGGCATTCGGCATTCGGCCGTCGGCAGTCGCTGCCCCGCCTCCGATTGCCGATTGCCTACTGCCGATTGCCATCATCCTCGCCCATCGCGTCCCTGACCAGGTCCTCGGCCGCCTCGCGCAGCACGTGCTCGTCGGCCTCGCCGCCGGCCACCGCCTCCCTGCCGATCTCCAGCATCACCGGAACGGCGAGCGGCGAAATCCGGTCGAGGCGCTTGTGGACGATGCGGCCCTTGATTCGCTTCAGCATATCGCCGAGGCGGGCGATGTCGAGCAGGCCGGTGGCGGCGTCGGCCCAGGCGGCCTGCAGGAGCACGTGGTCGGGCTCGTGCTTCAAGAGCACGTCATAGACGAGGTCTGTGGAAATGGTGACCTGGCGGCCGGTCTTCTCCTTGCCGGGGTGGCGCTTGTCGATGAGGCCGGAGATGAGGGCGCAATTGCGAAAGAGGCGCTTGAGCAGATAGCTCTCCGCCATCCAGGCTTCGAGATCGTCGCCGAGCATGTCCTCGTCGAAGAGCGCGGCGAGGCTCGGCTCCCCCCGCGAGAAGGCGCGGCCGAGATCGCCGAGCCCCCAGACAGCGAGCGAATAGTCGGTGGCGACGAAGCCGGTCGGCCGCAGCTTCGCCCGGTCGAGCCTTCGGGTGAGGAGCATGCCGAGCGTCTGGTGGGCGAGCCGCCCCTCGAAGGGATAGGCGACCATGTAGAAGCGGGCGCCGCGCGGAAAGGTCTCGACCAGCAACTCACCGGTGCGCGGCAGGACCGACTTGTCCCTCTGGATGCGCAGCCAGTCGGCAGACCTGGTCGGGGAGCGTCTTCCACTTCGCCGGGTCGGCGAGGATGGCGCGCACGCCGGCCGCGAGATAGGTGGACAGCGGAAACTTGCCGCCGGCATAGACCGGGATCTTCGGCGTGTCGTCGGCGGTGCGGGTGGCGACCACCTCGTTCTCGTGGATGCCCTCGAAACGCAGGATCAACCCGGCGAAGAGGAAGGTGTCGCCGGGCGACAAGGTCTCGATGAAATATTCCTCGATGCGGCCGAGAACGCGGCCGCCGCGCCCGGCAAAGCCGGCGCCGCGATTGCGCGAGACGCGCACGTTCAACAGCGCCGTCTCGACGATGGTGCCGACATTCAGGCGATATTGCTGGGCGATGCGCGGATGCGCGATGCGCCAGAGACCGTCCTTGCCGCGGCGTATCTTGGCAAAGCGCTCATAGGTTTTCAGCGCATAGCCGCCGGTGGCGACGAATTCCACCACGCGGTCGAAGGTCATGCGGGGAAGCGCGCGATAGGGAAAGGCGGCGGTGACTTCGGCAAAGAGGTCGTCGGCCGAAAACGGCGCCGAGCAGGCCATGCCGAGGACGTGCTGGGCAAGCACGTCGAGCGCGCCGGGGCGGATCGGCGGCGTATCCTGGGCACCGAGATAGTTGGCGTCGAGCGCGGCGCGGCACTCCATCACCTCGAAGCGGTTGGCCGGCACCAGCAACGCATTGGAGGGTTCGTCCATGCGGTGATTGGCGCGGCCGATGCGCTGCGCCAGGCGGCTCGCCCCTTTGGGCGCGCCGATATGGACGACCAGATCGACATCGCCCCAGTCGATGCCGAGGTCGAGGGTGGAGGTACAGACCACGGCGCGGAGCTTGCCCGCCGCCATCGCAGCTTCCACCTTGCGGCGCTGGGTGGCATCGAGCGAGCCATGATGGAGGGCGATCGCCAGACCCTCGGTGTTGATGCGCCACAGTTCCTGGAAGACGAGCTCGGCCTGGCTGCGGGTGTTGACGAAGAGCAGCGCCATGCCGTGGGCGCGGATGGCGGCATAGATGTCGGCGAGCGCATAGCGGGCGGAATGGCCGGCCCAGGGCACGCGCTCCTGCGAATCCAGAATGGCGATCTCCGGCCGGGCGCCGCCGGCGACGGTGATGAGGTCGGCAAGGTTCCCGGCATCGCCGCCCTGCCCGACCAGCCAGGCGCGCAGCGCGTCGGGGTCGGCGACGGTGGCCGAGAGACCGATGGTCTTCAAGCCCGGGGCGAGCCTGCGCAGGCGGGCGAGGCCGAGCGAGAGGAGGTCGCCGCGCTTGTTGGTGACCAGCGCATGCAGCTCGTCGAGGATGACGGTATCGAGATCGGCGAAGAAGCGGTCGGCGTCGGGTGCGGAGAGCAGCAGGGCCACCTGCTCGGGCGTGGTGAGCAGGATATCGGGCGGGTTGAGCTTCTGGCGCTGGCGCTTGTGGAGCGAGGTGTCGCCGGTGCGTGTCTCCAGGCGCACGGCGAGGCCGATCTCGGCAACCGGCTCGGTGAGGTTGCGGGCGATATCGACGGCAAGCGCCTTCAGCGGCGAGATGTAGAGGGTGTGGATGCCACGACCGGCGGGCGCATTGGACGGCGGGCGCTCGTGCAGCGCAACCAGGCTCGGCAGGAAGCCGGCGAGCGTCTTGCCGGCGCCGGTCGGCGCGATCAGCAGGGCCGAGCGGCCGGCTTGCGCTTTGGCGAGCAGGTCGATCTGGTGCGGCCGCGGCGCCCAGCCGCGCTGAGCGAACCAGGCGGAAAACGGCGCGGGCAGCAGGTCGGCCGGGTCGGCGGTCTCGGCGTGTGTGGTCACCCGGCCACAGGTAACGCCGGCGCGGCATTCCGTCCATCGTCGGCAGTCGCACTTTGCCGCGCCTTGCCCTATACATCGGGCCGGTCAGCCCCAGGGAACCCGATGAACACCGCCAGCAACACCTACAAGAAGCCGTCAAGCCGAACCAAGAAGACCGCCCCGGTGCGCCGGGTCACCCTCTCGGAAGAGGCGAAGAAGGCCTACGAAGAGATGGTCAACCGCCGCGACGAGCGAGCCAGAACCTACGAGCAGCATCTCGGCACCGACCGGCGCTAGTCCCTAGCGCTTTTTTTGTGCCCCGGTGCAGCCGGACGATGCCCTGACGGGCGTCGCCCGGGTGCCCTGTCCAGGCGGCTCGCGCCGGTGCATAAAGGCGCGCCTCCCGCCTGGGTCACGCCATTGCAGCCCCGCCACATCGCCCTTGCCGTCCTGCTCGCCTTCGTCTGGGGGCTGAACTTCGTCTTTATCCGGCTGGCGCTCACCGATTTTCCGCCGCTTCTGCTGGGCGCCCTGCGCTTCGCCATCGCCGCGCTGCCCGTGTTCCTTCTGCCGAGGCCGCCGGTCTCGTGGGGCGTGCTGATCGCCATCGGCGGGACCCTGTTCGCCGGACAGTTCGCGCTGCTGTTCCCGGCCATGGCCGTCGGCATGCCGCCCGGCCTTGCCTCCATCGGACTGCAAATACAGGCCTTCATCACCATCGCCATCGCCGCGGTGGTCTTGCGCGAACGGCCGAGCCGCCGCCAGCTCGCCGGGGCGGCGGTCGCCTTCGCCGGCCTTGCCCTGGTCGGCACCACCGTCGGCACCAACGGCGTCACGCTCGCCGGTTTCCTGCTGCTCCTCGGCGCCGCCGCCTGCTGGGCGAGCGGCAACGTCATGCTGCGCCGGGCCGGACCGGTCGACATGCTGCCGCTGATGTCGTGGCTGAGCCTGGTGCCGATCCTGCCGCTGCTCCTCATGTCGCTGATCCTCGAAGGGCCGGCGCGGATCGCAGGCGGGCTGACGAGCGCGACCTGGCTCTCGGTCGGCTCCCTGCTCTACATCGCAGTGGTCTCGACCCTCTTCGGCTATGTCGTCTGGGGCTTTCTCCTGAAGCGCTACCCGGCGGCGGTGGCGGCGCCCTTCTCGCTGCTGGTGCCGGTCTCCGGCACGCTGTCCTCGGCGCTGATCCTCGGCGAGACCTTCGGGGCGCTCAGGCTGGCCGGCATGGTGCTGATCTTCGTCGGCCTGGGCGTGCTGGTGTGGCCAAAGGGGCGGCGCGTCTCCTGACAGCTTTCGGCCGGCGACGGCTGGCGGGACGGGCCCGAGCGTCTATCTTGGCCACCATGCGCCCGGAAGAGCTGCTCACCCCCTCGCCTGCCGGTCTCTGGTGCCCGGCCGGCGACTTCCACATCGACCCGACCCGGCCGGTGGAGCGCGCACTCGTCACCCACGGCCATGCCGACCATGCCCGCCCCGGCCACGGCCGCGTGCTGGCGACCAGGGAAACGCTGGCGATCATGGCGGCGCGCTATGGCGAAGGCTTCGCCGGAGCGACCCAGGCGGTCGCCTATGGCGAGCGGCTGACGCTCGGCGACGTCACCGTCTCGTTCCACCCGGCGGGGCATGTTCTCGGCTCGGCGCAGATCGCGGTGGAGAAGGCGGGCCTTCAGGATCGTTGCTTCCGGCGACTACAAGCGCCAGGCCGACCCGACCTGCGCGCCCTTCGAGCCGGTCGCCTGCGACGTGTTCATCACCGAGGCGACCTTTGCCCTGCCGGTCTTCCGCCATCCGCCGGCGGAGGGCGAGATCGCCAAGCTCACCGCCTCGGTCGCCCAGTTTCCCGAACGCGCCCACCTGGTCGGCGCCTATTCGCTCGGCAAGGCGCAGCGCGTCATCGCCATGCTGCGCGAGGCCGGTTACGACCGGCCGATCTATCTGCACGGCGCCATGGAGAAGCTCTGCCGCCTCTACGAAGACCTCGGCGTGGCGCTGGGGCCGCTGGAACCGGCAACGGTGGCAACGGCGAAGAAGGGCGATTTCGCCGGGGCGATCGTGGTCTGCCCGCCGAGCGAGATCAGCGAGCGCTGGGCGCGGCGTTTTCCCGATCCGGTGGCCGCGGTCGCCTCAGGCTGGATGCGCATTCGCCAGCGCGCCAGACAGGCCGGCGTCGAACTGCCGCTGGTGCTGTCGGATCACGCCGATTGGGACGAACTGACCGCGACGATCGCCGAACTGGACCCGGGGGAAGTGTGGGTCACCCACGGCCGCGAGGAGGCGCTGGTGCGCTGGTGCGGCCTCAGGGGCACGCCGGCCCGGCCCCTCCACATGGTCGGATACGAGGAAGAGGCGGAATAGCCGCCCGGTGCGGCGGCGCGGCGTCGGCGGCATCGAGCGCCATCGGCGGCCCGGCGGCCTCAGGCACGGACGGGCCTGACGGGTCGAAGCCGCCGGAGAGCGCCACCGGCGTCTGCTTGGCCACATCGGGCGCTGCCGCGGGCACCGGAATCTTGGCGACGGGCGCCTTCATGGCGTCCCCGGCCGCGGCCGGTTTCACCATGGCCTGGTCAGAAGGCGCGGCGTTTGCCACGTCGGCTTGCGGCGCGTCCGTCGCGGCAGCATCGGCTGCGTCGGCCGGCGGCGCGTCCATCATTGCGGCATCATCGGCGGTGTCGGCGGGCGCGGTGTCCATCATCGCGGCACTATCGGCCGTATCCGCGGGAAGCGGTGCAACGTCCATGGCCGCCGCCGGCTGAATATCCGCCGCGGGTGGCGCGGGCGGCTCGCCCTGGGCGGGCATCGGCGAAGGAGCGAAGTCGCCGTCATCAAACTCCGGCGTGACGACGCGCACCGGCTCCTGCGGGGCGGCATCCATCGCCTCCGTCGCGGGCTTGGCGGGCGCCTCCGGCATGACGTCGACGGTGGCAACGGCGCCGCGCTTCGGCGCGACATGCGCCTGGACGCCATAGATCGCCGCGGAGGCAAACAAGAGGGCGAGGACGCCGGCAAAGAGAGGCGTCAGAAGCGGTGTGGGACGATATTTCGGGGTGAGGGCGGAGATGGCTGCGGCGAGGACGGCGACGATGAGAAGGGTTGCGCCGACGGCCCCCATATGCGCGATACGCGGCGACAGCGCTCCGACCACCACCAGGGCAACGACACATAGCGCCGTCGCGAACAGCAGCAGGACCGCGAGCACCAGGATACGCAAGGACAGACTCTGATCACGCATGACCGCACACCCCGCTCGGGCCGATGACTATACGCGGGTTCAGCACGAAGGTTAACCGTTCATCTTGGCGAAAGCGTGCAGGCCGTGGGGAAGATTGATGTCTGCCGGCGCAGGCGGCCGACGATGGCGATTGCGAACAAAGCATGAATCGGATTTGCTCGGCACCCGATCCAACCGTTTGATTCGCAAGCGCGATGTCCGCCGCCCATCTCGACACGCTCAACCCCGACCAGCGCCGCGCCGTCATGCATGGGGCGGGCGAAAAGGCGCCGGGACCGCTGCTTGTCATTGCCGGGGCCGGCTCAGGCAAGACCAACACGCTGGCGCACCGGGTGGCGCATCTGGTGGTGGGTGGCGCCAATCCCGGCCGCATCCTGCTGATGACCTTCTCGCGCCGGGCGGCCAACGAGATGACCCGGCGGGTGGAGCGGATCGTCGCACGCGCCCTGCCCGCAACCAGCGCACCGCCGACGCTTTCCTGGTCCGGCACCTTCCACGGCATCGGGGCGCGGCTGTTGCGCGAATATGCCGGCGCCATCGGCCTCGACCCGTCCTTCACCATTCACGACCGCGAGGATTCGGCCGACCTGATGAACCTGACGCGCCACGAGCTGGGCCTGTCGCACACCGAGAAGCGCTTCCCCACCAAGGCGACGTGCCTGGCGATCTATTCGCGCACGGTCAATCAGGAGGCGGAACTCGACGACGTGCTGACCCAGTCCTTCCCGTGGTGCGCCGGCTGGCGGGAAGAACTCTCCGGGCTGTTCCGCGCCTATACCGAAGCCAAGCAGAGCCAGAGCGTTCTCGATTACGACGACCTGCTGCTCTATCTCGCGGCGATGCTGGAGGAGCCGGCGATCGCCGCGGATATCGGCGCGCGCTTCGACCACATCCTGGTCGACGAATATCAGGACACCAACCGGCTGCAGGCCTCGATCCTGCTGTCACTGAGGCCGGACGGGCGCGGGCTGGTGGTGGTCGGCGACGACGCCCAGTCGATCTATTCCTTCCGCGCGGCGACGGTGCGCAACATCCTCGACTTCCCCCACGCCTTCAGCCCGCCGGCTGCCGTGGTGACGCTTGAGCGCAACTACCGCTCGACGCAGGCAATCCTCGCCGCCTCCAATGCGGTGATCGGGCTCGCCGAAGAACGCTACGCCAAGGAGCTGTGGTCGGAGCGGGCTTCCGGCGACAGGCCGGCGCTGGTCGCGGTCGCCGACGAGGCCGACCAGGCGCGCTATGTGGTGGAGCGGGTGCTCGCCAACCGCGAGACGGGCGTTGCGCTGAAACAGCAGGCGGTGCTCTTCCGCGCGGCGCATCATTCCGGCCAGCTCGAAATCGAGCTGACGCGGCGCAACATCCCCTTCGTCAAATATGGCGGGCTCAAATTCCTCGATACCGCCCATGTGAAGGACGTTCTGGCGCTGCTGCGCTTTGCCGAGAACCCGCGCGACCGCGTCTCGGGCTTCCGCGTCTTGCAGCTTCTGCCGGGCATCGGCCCTTCGACGGCCGCCGACGTGCTCGACCGGCTGGCGGCGGGGACAGAAGCAGGCGCGGTGCTTGCCGCCTATCCGCCGCCGGCGCGGGCCGCGGACGACTGGCCGGGCTTTGCCGGGCTTGCCGAAGTCTTGCGCAGCGGACGCGCCGGCTGGCCGGCGGAGATGGGTGCGGTGCGGCTCTGGTACGAGCCGCATCTGGAGCGCATCCATGAGGATGCCGTCATCCGCCGCAACGACCTCATGCAGCTCGAACAGATCGCCGCCGGCTATCCCAGCCGCGAACGCTTCCTGACCGAGCTCACCCTCGACCCGCCCGACGCCACCAGCGACGAAGCCGGGCCGCCGCACCGCGACGAGGATTATCTCATCCTCTCGACCATCCACTCGGCCAAGGGGCAGGAGTGGAAATCGGTCTTCGTGCTCAACGGCATCGACGGCTGCATCCCCTCCGATCTCGGCGTCGGCACCACGCAAGAGATCGAGGAAGAGCGGCGCCTGCTCTACGTCGCCATGACGCGGGCCAAGGACGAACTCGCCATCATGGTGCCGCAGCGCTGCTACGTGTTGCAGCAGAGGCGGGGCGGCGACCGCCACCTGTTTGCCCAGCGCACGCGCTTCATTCCCGAAGCGATCCTCATGCACTTTCGCGCCAGCCTGTGGCCGCCGACCGCGGCGGGCGAAGCACGGGCCCGACAGGCGGGCCCGCGCATCGATGTCGGCAAGCGGCTCAGGCAGCGCTGGGGCTGACGGCGCCGGGCCGCGCCGCCGGCCGGCCGAGGCGATTGGCCACCAGGAAGGCGGCGAGCGCGGCAACCATCAGCGCCGGCGTCATGATGACGGCGATATGGAGGCCGGCACTATCGGCGAGCACGCCGAGGAGCGGCGGGCTGAGCACGACGGCGCCGGCCGGCGCCAGCACCAGCCGCATGCTGGCGTGATCGGAGGCCGGGCCTGCGGTCTCCAGCGCGAAGCTCATGGTCAGCGGATAGAGCAGCGCGATGCCGAGGCCGAGGATGAAGAGGCCGGCGACCGAGACGAGGGGATCGTGCGTGGCGGTGTAGACGGCAAAGCCGGCGAGCGTTACCGCCGCGACGACAACGTAGAGCAGGCGGTCGTTGACGACGCGCAGCAGCATGCTGCCGACGACGCGGCCGGTGAGCATGGCGACGAAGAAGGCGATGGCAGCGGTCGCGGCGGAGGCGGCGGTGAGACCGACGACCTTCTCCAGATAGGCCGGCGCCCACAAGAGCACGGAGAACTCGACGGCGACGGCGAGGCCCAGCGCCAGCCAGTAGAACCAGAAGGCCGGCGGCAGGGTGGTGCGCGCCGCGGCGGCGGTTTCCGCAGCGGAGGCATTGGGCACCGGCGTGCGCAGGAAGGCGAGCACGATGGCCACGCCCGCGACGGCGCCGGCAAGCGGGATCAGCCGCCAGTTCCAGCCGAGCGCAACCAGCAGACCGGCGATGAGCGGCACGGTCATGGCGAAGGCATAGGCCATGGCGTTCGCCTCCGACATCGCCACCTCGCGCTCGTCGCCATGAATGTCGGAGAGAAGCGCCGAGACGGTGGACGGAATGAAGGTGCCGAACATGCCGATGAGGGCGCAGCTCGCCAGGCTCGCCCAGGCCGCCGGCGCCAGGCACAGCAGGACGGCACCCGCCGCCGCGCCGAAGACGCCGAGGCGCAGCGCGGCGGCACGGCCGAGGCGCCCGATGAGGCGCTCGCCGAACAGGCCGACGATGAGCATGCCGGCGGCGAGCGCGCTGGTGTGCAGGCTGACCTCCCGGTAGCCGAGGCCGAGATCGGCGCGCAGGAAGGGCAGGATGTTGCCCTGCATGCTGACCAGATAGGTGAAAGCGCCGAGCAGCAGATAGGAATACCAGGTGACCGCATCGCGACCACGGTGCTGGACGGCGGCTGGCACGGCCAGCGTCTGGTTCATCGACATGGGGTGACCCTTCAAATCGGAATTGGCTTGGCGGTCGGGTACAGGCTGCTGACGGGGATGGCAGTGGTCCCGGTCACAGGCAGGTGACGGCGGTCACTGGCGCGCCTAACGTTCGCCGATGCGCGCCTTCGCCGCCCTGCTCGACCGGCTCGTCCTGACGCCCCAGCGCACCATCAAGCTGCGGCTGATGACCGACTATTTCCGTGCGATTCCCGACCCTGACCGCGGCTTTGCGCTGGCGGCGCTGACCGGCGATCTCGACATCCCCAGCGTCAAGCCGGCGATGCTGAGGGCGCTGACGACGGCGCGGGTGGACGAGGTGCTGTTCGCCACCTCCTACGACTATGTCGGCGACCTCGCCGAGACGATCGCGCTGATCTGGCCGGCGGGGGGCCAGCCTGACCCTTCGAGGGCCGCTTCGCGACCACCTCAGGATGAGGCTGGTTTGGACCCTCATCCAGAGGTGCGAGCGGAGCGAGCCTCGAAGGATGAGGGCAGCACACCCCGTCTTGCCGAGATCGTCGAGCGGCTGCAGGCGGCCTCGCGCACGGAGGGGCCGCGTCTGGTGGAGGCGTGGCTCGACCGGCTCGACGCGTCGGAACGCTGGGCGCTGATCAAGCTGGTCACCGGGGGGCTCAGGATCGGTGTCTCGGCGCGTCTGGCCAAGCAGGCGGTCGCCGATCTCGCCGGCCGGCCGGTCAACGATATCGAGGAGGTGTGGCACGGCCTCATGCCGCCCTATGCCGATCTCTTCGCCTGGCTGGAAGGGCGCGGGCCGGCGCCGCAGACGACGGTGAGCGCGCCGTTTCGCCCGGTGATGCTGGCGCAGGCGATCGACGAAGCCGACCTTAAGCTGATCACGCCGGAAACCTACGCCGCCGAATGGAAATGGGACGGCATCCGCGTGCAGGCGGTGCGCGAGGACGATGTGGTGCGGCTCTATACGCGCACCGGCGACGACATTTCGGTGACCTTTCCCGACATCGTCGAAGGGCTCGACGTGGAAGCGGCGCTCGACGGCGAGCTCTTGGTTGGCCATGCGGACACGGACGGATTCATCGTGCGCAGCTTCTCCGACCTGCAACAGCGGCTGAACCGCAAGACGGTGACGGCCAAGCTGCTTGCCAGCCACCCGGCGTTCCTGCGCGTCTATGACGTTCTCGTCGACCGGGGCGAGGACGTCCGCGCCCTCCCCTTCCGCGAGCGGCGGCAGCGGCTGGAGGGAGCGATAGCGCGCTCGCTCTCCGGCCGCATGGATCTCTCGCCACTCCTCACCTACGCCACTGTCGAGGAGCTGCGCGCGGCACGCGCGGCGCCACCGGAGGCGGTGATCGAGGGGGTGATGCTCAAGCGCTGGGACTCGGTCTATGAGCCCGGGCGGCCGAAGGGACCGTGGTTCAAGTGGAAGCGCGACCCGCACACGGTGGACGCCGTGCTGATGTATGCCCAGCGCGGCCACGGCAAGCGCTCGTCCTTCTACTCCGACTACACCTTCGGGGTCTGGCGCGAAGGCGAGAGCGGCGACGAGCTGGTGCCGGTGGGCAAGGCCTATTTCGGCTTCACCGATCAGGAACTGGCCGAGATCGACCGGTTCGTGCGCAACAACACCGTCAACCGCTTCGGCCCGGTGCGCGAAGTGGTGCACGAAGCGGACAAGGGGCTGGTGCTCGAGGTCGCCTTCGAGGGGCTGCAGCGCTCGACCCGCCACCGCTCGGGGCTGGCCATGCGCTTTCCCCGCATATCGCGTCTCAGATGGGACAAGCCGCCGGGCGAGGCCGACCGGCTGGAGACGCTTGAAAAGATGGTCAGCGGGTAGCCGCGGGAATTGCCCTTCGTGGCATCGGGCCGGGGGCTGACTTCTCGCGCACCTCACGCAAATGCGACCCGGATTGCGCTGCCTTTGTGCCGTTTCGTGCCGGGCGTTTGCCGTCTGCCGCGCGGGCCCTCACGAACGGGCAAGCAGGCTTGAACAGGCGTGACGCGCCTCGGCCGCCACTCTTTGACAGGGTAGCGACCGGCCGTCCTTTCGGCGGTCGCGCAACGCTTTGATAGAGGGGACCTCAATGCATACGAGAGAGAAACTCGCACTGACGGCGGTCACGCTTGTCCTGTCGCTGGGTATGGCCGGGCCGTCGCTGGCAAGCTCGACCATGTGCACGCAAGACAAGATGGCCAAGGCCGATACCATGGCCGGCGACGCCATGGCCAAGGGCGATGCCATGGCCGACGACTCATGAAAAGACGACATGGCGATGCGACATCGAAGTCGGACGACGCCATGAAGGACGACGCCATGGCCAAGGGCGACGCCATGGCCGACGACTCCATGAAGAAGGACGACATGGCGATGGCCGACGATTCCATGAAGTCGGACGACGCGATGAAGGACGATGCCATGGCCAAGGGCGATGCCATGGCGGACGACTCCATGAAGTCGGACGACGCCATGAAGGGCGGAGCGATGATGGCCGACTACACCGTCAAGATGGGCGATTCGCTCTGGTCGATCGCGGCTGCCACCCTGTGCGACGGCAACAGGTACGGTGAGATCGTCAAGGCCAATGCCGACATGCTGCACGGCGGCATGATGGTCCATCCGGGCGACGTCCTGCACATTCCCGGAGACTGAGGCGACGCACCGCGACCCGCGGCGCGCAGGCTACGACGCGGTCTTGTCGGCGCCGGGCGGCGCGGCGATGCTGGCGCGGAAGTGCTTCGACAGCTTCAGGCCCTGGGCCTGATAGTTCGACGCCATGTCGGCGCCGTAAAGCTTCGACGGGCGCTCGGTCATCGGCTCGTAAATCAGGCGGCCGACGGTCTGGCCGTGCTCGAGGATGAAGGGCACTTCGTGGCTCCTCACCTCCAGCACGGCACGGCTGCCGGTGCCGCCGGCCGCGCCATGGCCGAAGCCGGGATCGAAGAAGCCGGCGTAATGGACGCGGAACTCGCCGACCAGCGGGTCGAAAGGCACCATCTCGGCGGCATAATCGGGCGGCACATGCACCGCCTCGCGCGACATCAGGATGTAGAACTGGTCGGGATCGAGGATCAGCTCCGACGACCAGTGGCGCGGGAGCGGGTCCCAGAAATCGAGCGGCATGTAGCGGCCGCGTTTGTCCACGTCGATGACGCCGGTGTGGTGCTTGGCGCGGTAGCCGACGATGCCCTCGTCGGTGCCGCCGAGATCGATCGAGACGGTGAGGCCGTTTTCGACATGGGGGGCGCCGTCGATCAGCCCCACCTTGTCGTGGAGGGCGAGCAGCGCGGCGTCGTCAAGCCGGGCATCGCCGGTGCGGAAGCGCATCTGCGACAGGCGCGAGCCGACACGCACCAGAATCGGGAAGGTGCGCGGGCTGACCTCGATATAGAGCGGACCGGAATAGCCGTTCTGAATCGTATCGAACTCGCGCGCATGGTCGGTGATGATGCGGGTGAAGATGTCGAGGCGGCCGGTCGACGACTTCGGGTTGGCGGCGGCGCTGACATCACGCGGCAGATTGAGCCGCTCCATCAGCGGAATGATGTAGACGCAGCCGGTCTCCAGAACCGCGCCCTCGGTGAGGCTGAACTCATGCAGCTTGAGCTTGGCGAGCCGGTCGCCGACCGGCGACAGCGGGCCGGGCAGGAAGCTGGCGCGGACGCGATAGGCGATTTCGCCGAGTCTCAGATCGAGGCTTGCCGGCTGGATCTGGTCGGGATCGAACCGCCGGGCGGCACGAATGGCACCGGCCTCGGCCATCCGCTCGATGATCTGCGCCGGCAGGATCCCGACCGCTAGCTCCTCCGCCATGACGTCTCACACACTGCCTGTCACCCGGTACTCCAGCGACCTGCCTTAGCCGAAGTTGCGATTGACGCCAAGGTCGTTGACCCGTATGAAACTTCCGTTCGTGGTCATTTGAGCCGGCCGGCTTGCAGCCACGTTAAACAAGTCGCTAAAAGGTCGGAGGGGAATGGAACCCGGTCCGACACGCGCGGCCCGGGTTTTTTGTTGTTTGGGGAAGGAGATGGAGATGGCGGGAAAGACAAGGAAGCAGGCGCTCAGGCCAGCGACCCAGCTCGTCCATGGCGGAACGCTGCGCTCGCAGTTCGGCGAGACCGCGGAGGCGCTGTTCATGACCCAGAGCTACGTCTACGACAGTGCCGAGCAGGCCGAACGGCGCTTCAAGGGCGACGAGCCGGGCTTCATCTATTCGCGCTACGCCAACCCCACCGTCGCCATGTTCGAGGAGCGCATGCGCCTGATGGAAGGCGCCGAGGCCGCGCGGGCGACCGCCAGCGGCATGGCGGCGGTCACCTCGGTGTTCCTGTCCTGGCTCAAGGCGGGCGACCACGTGGTGGCGGCCAAGGCGCTGTTCGGCTCGTGCCGCTACGTGATCGAGGACCTGCTGCCGCGCTACGGCATCAAATCGACGCTGGTCGACGGCAACGACCTCACGCAATGGAAGCGGGCGGCGCGCAAGAACACAAAAGCCTTCTTCCTGGAGAGCCCGACCAACCCGACGCTCGACGTGATCGACATCGCGGCCGTCGCCGAGATCGCCCACAAGGCCGGGGCGAAGCTGGTGGTCGACAACGTCTTCGCGACACCGCTCTTCCAGAAGCCGTTCGCACTCGGCGCCGATATCGTCGTCTATTCGGCGACCAAGCACATCGACGGCCAGGGGCGCTGCCTGGGCGGGGTGATCCTCGCCGATCAGCAGTTCATCACCGACAACCTGCACACCTTCCTGCGCCAGACCGGCCCGTCGATGAGCCCGTTCAATGCCTGGGTGCTGCTCAAGGGGCTGGAGACGCTGCCGGTGCGCGTCGAGCGCCAGACGGAGAGCGCGGCGGAACTCGCCGACCGGCTTGCCGGCCACAAGCGGATTGCCAAGGTGCTCTATCCCGGCCGCGCCGACCATCCGCAGGCCGAGATCGCCAGGCGCCAGATGACCGGCGGCTCGAGCATGGTCTCCTTCGTGGTGAAGGGCGGGCGCAAGGCCGCCTTCGCGGTGGAGAACGCGCTTCGCGTCATCCGCATCTCCAACAATCTCGGCGACGCCAAGAGCCTGGTCACCCATCCTTCCACCACCACCCACCAGCGGTTGACGGAAGACGCGCGGCTGGAACTCGGCATCACCCAGGGGTTGCTGCGCCTGTCGGTGGGGCTGGAGGACGTGGAGGATCTGGCCGACGACCTGATCGCGGCGCTGGACGGGCTCGGGTGATCCGACCCCAATTGACGCGCCTCCGCGCGCCCGCATAATTCCACCGGTCGGGCGTTGTGGAGTCGTTTCATGTACCAGGAAACCACCCGTGACATTCAGGTCACCGTCGAGCCGAGCTTCGTCGAGGACGAATCCGCACCGGAGAACGGGCGTTATTTCTGGGCCTACCGCATCGAGATATCCAATCTCGGCGAGGAGGTGGTGCGGCTCAGGTCGCGCCACTGGCGGATCACCGACGGCAACGGGCACACCGAGGAAGTGCGCGGACCGGGGGTCGTCGGCAAGCAGCCGGTGCTGAAGCCGGGCGAGACCTTCGCCTATACCAGCGGCTGCCCGCTGACCACGCCCTCCGGCATCATGGTCGGCACCTACCAGATGCAGAACGAGAAGGGCGAGCTGTTCTCCATCGCCATTCCCGCCTTCTCGCTCGACCTGCCCGACACGGAGCGCGTGGTGCACTGAGCCATTCGGCTGGAAACAACGGGCAGGAGGCGGCGCCGCGCGACATCCTGGCCGCATTCGGCATCGGGCCGGAGATGCTTGTCGGCTGGGGCGGGCAATCCTGGGTCTATGCCCTCGACGAGAAACGCATCCTGCGCATCCTCAGGCGGCCGGGCGAGCCGCAGGCGCTGAGACGGCAACAGAGCTTCCTCGCCGAGATCGACGGGCGGCTCGCCGTCCCGACATCGGTCATCGAGACGATCGACGGCCAGGGCCGCTACACCATCGAGCGGCGGCTCGCAGGCACGTCGCTGCTCGCCCTGCTGGCGCGGCTTGGCGGCGCCGACCGGCGCAAGGCGATCGCGGCTTATGTCGATGGCGCCGAGGCGACCGGGCGGCTTCTCATGCCGGAGCGTCCCTATGGCCAGGTGCTGGCGTCGGCGCCGATCACCGCGAAAACGTGGCCGGGCTTCTTCCGCGCCAGCCTCGACCATTGGCTTGCCGCCAACGGCGCCGCAATCGCGGCGGCGACGGGGAGCGTCCAGCGGGTGAGCGCCAACGCCCTGGCGCTCGCCGCCGCGCTGCCCGAGACACCGGCGAAGGGGCTCGCTCATGGCGACTACTTTCCCGGCAACGTTCTTCTCGACGAACGGCTCACGCTCAGCGGCCTGGTCGATTTCAGCGTGTTCACGCTGGTCGGCGACCCGCTCTATGACGCGATCACCGCGGCGCTGTTTCTGGAGATGATCGACGAGGCCGGCGCCGACGACGTGGCGCTGGCGCGGCAGCTTGTGCTCGACCGTCACGGCGAGGCGATCCTGCCGGTCGGCCGCTTCTACCGCGCCTATGCGGCGATCCTGATGGCCGACCCGGCCAATGCGGCGCCGCCCTATCCGCGTCTCTATGCCTGGAGCGTGGCCAATCTCAGGGCGCTGGCGGCGGGCAAGCTGGCGTTTTAGGGCGGCCATTCCGTATGGAGGGCATGATCGCATCGCCCCGCACCGCGGAACAGGCCAGCGGCATGATCTCGGCGAAAACCAAGGAAGAGATGCGTCTTGGCGAGGTCAAATATCGCAGCGTCCGGCGCGCCAGGGCGGCTTTGCCGGTCTCCGGACCGTCTGGCCGCTCACGGCGAGGTTTGAACTTGCTAATGCCCGACCCAGACGGCAATCTCTTGACGCGAAGATTTCGTCATGCGGCCGATGTCGGTACACTAGACTGCGGGCTCGCAATTACTTTGGGGGGCAAACGATGAAACAGACTGCCGGTATATTTGGCGGAACCGCCGGACTCTTTACGGGTCTTCTTATGGCCAGCGCCACCCTCGCGGGACCGGCCGAGGTCGCGTCGATCGAGGCCGGCTGCCAAAAGAGCACCAATTGGACCGTGGGCGCCTGCACCTGCATTGCCGCCATGGCCGGCGATCTGGATCCGATCGAACAGTCGTTCCTTGCCGCCATGCTCAACGAGGATCAGGCCAAGATCGTCGAAATCCGCGCGAAGATGTCGATCCCGCAGATGCAGCGCGCGGCCTTGTTCATGGCCAATAGCGGACCGGCCTGCCAGGGCAAGTGATGATCCGCCGATAGTCAGCAAAGGATTCGGAGGGCACGATGTCTTGGAGAGCAATCGCCGCCGGGGCCGCGATGGCCTGCCTTGCCGCCACGCTGTCGATGGCAGCCGATATCGAGGGTGTTCAGGAACACCCGATGATCGAACGCTATCCCGGTCAGGACATCCGCTGGCAGCAGATCGAGAACCACCTGCCCTACCGTATCCCGGCTGGCCCGGTGACCGGTTTCAGAAAGATCGATGCGTGGATCGACACGCAAGGACGGGTCACACGAACGCTCTACGTGTTCAGGGGCGCCAAACGGACCTATTCGGAAATCTACCAGAACTATCTCGACGCGCTGAAAGGCGAGGCCTTCGAGATCCTTGCCCAAGGCAAGTCGGACAGCCGCCGCGGCAACGATGTCGGGTCGACCAACTGGACCGGTGTCTATCTTGCCGAGAATCCCCCCGGCAAGCCGGGCGAGATCACGACGATGACCTCCGGGACGTCCTCGCAGGGCGGAGCGGGCGCGATCGTCGCGCGCAAGGAACGCGCAGCGGGCACGGCCTACGTGGTCATCAATGTCGAGCAGCACTCGGCCGATTATGTCGGCACGCTCATCGACATTGTCGAGGTGGCGGCGGTTCAGTCCGGGCTCGTCGCCGTCAATGCCGAGGCTATCGGGCGGGACCTGAGTGAGAAGGGCCGGGTCGTGCTCGACGGTATCCTGTTCGAATTCGACAAAGCGACGCTGAAGGCCGAATCCAAAACTGCCCTGGAGGCAGTCGCACAATATCTCAAGGCCAATCCGGCGAAGGGCTTCTATGTGGTCGGACATACCGACGCCGTCGGGCGCTTTGCCTATAACCAGGAGCTTTCCGCCGACCGGGCCAAGGCCGTGGTCGAAGCGCTCACGACGCGCTACGGCGTCGCGGCCGGACGGCTCGAGGCCCATGGTGTCGGGCCGCTCGTGCCGGTGTTCTCCAACGGCTCGGATGCCGGACGGGATCGCAATCGACGGGTGGAACTGGTCGAGCGGCCCTCTTGAGCCGCCGCCGGAGCCGAGCAATGGCGAAATTCGATTCAGGCGCGAGGGGATTTCTCAGTGCCCTGAATGACTTGGCTCGGCGGCGAAATCCGCCGGGTCGAAGCGGTAGTGCTTGCTGCAGAATTCGCAGGTGACCGAGATGACGCCGTTTTCGGTGCTCTCGGTGATTTCCTCGGCCGTGAAGGTGGCGAGCAGGCCGGCGACGCGCTCGCGCGAGCAGGAGCATTCGTCGCGGATCTCGGCGGCGCGATAGACGCGCACGCCGCGCTCGTGGAACAGACGGAAGAGCAAGGTCTCGACCGGCACCATCGGGTCGGTCAGTTCGTCGTCCTGGATGGTGCCGACCAGAACCTGCGCCTCGGTCCAGGCGTCGTCCTCGTCAAAGTCGTCGGCGAACCCGGCGTCGCCGGGCCCGTCGCCGGCCGGCAGGTCCGCCTGGCGCATGCGCTCCGGCGCGTCGGGCAGAAACTGCACCAGCAGGCCGCCGGCGCGCCAGCGGCGATGCATGCGGTCGCCCTCGCGCACGTGCATTTCCGCCGCGGCGAGACGGATGCGCGTCGGGATCTGCTCGGACTGGCGGAAATAGGTGTGGGCGACCTGCTCCAGGCTCTCTCCCTCCAGCGGCACGATGCCCTGATAGCGGTTCATGTGGTTGCCCTGGTCGACGGTCATGGCGAGCGTGCCGTGGCCGAGAAGCGCACCGGGATCGGCGGCGCCGGCCGCCTCCGCCGCGGCCACGGCGGCTTCATCGAAACGGGCATAGGCACGGATGCCGCCGTCGGTGCGGTAATCGACGACCAGCATGTCGACCGGGCCGTCGGTGCGGGTCTGCAGGATGAACTTGCCGTCGAATTTCAGCGACGAGCCGAGCAGGACGGCGAGCACCGTCGCTTCGGCGAGCAGGCGGGCGACCGCGGTCGGATAGTCGTGGCGGGCAAGGATGGTATCGAGCACCGGGCCCATCTGGATGACGCGGCCGCGCACGTCGATGGCGGCGACCTCGAAGGGGCGAACGGCATCGTCGCCCGCCGGGCCGAGAGGCTCGCCGGTCTGCTCGATCCGAACCGTCATGCCGCCATCCCGCCGAGGCAGAAGGCAAGAATGCCCTTCTGGGCGTGCAGGCGGTTCTCGGCCTCGTCGAAGACCACCGAGGCGGGGCCGTCGATCACCTCGTCGGTAACCTCCTCGCCGCGATGCGCCGGCAGGCAATGCATGAACAGCGCCTCCGGCGCGGCCTTGGCCATCAGCCGGCCGTTGACCTGATAGGGGGCGAGAAGATTGTGGCGGCGCTCGCGCTCCTCGTCGCCCATCGACACCCAGGTATCGGTGACGACGCAATCGACGCCGGCCGCGGCTTCGTCCGGGTCGGTGGTGGTGGAGAGACTGGCGCCGTTGGCCCTGGCCCAGGCGACCAGGCCGGGCCGGGGCGCAAGCTCCGGCGGCGTGGCGACATGAAGCGAGAAATCGAAGCGCGCCGAGGCGTGCACCCAGGAGGCGAACACATTGTTGGCGTCGCCGAGCCAGGCGACCGACTTGCCGGCGATCGGCCCGCGATGCTCCTCGAAGGTCATCACGTCGGCCATCACCTGGCAGGGATGCGACAGGCGGGTGAGCCCGTTGATGACGGGGATGGTGGCGTTGGCGGCAAGCTCCGCGACCAGAGCATGGTCGAGCGTGCGGATCATGATGGCATCGACATAGCGCGACAGCACGCGGGCGGTATCGGCGACGGTCTCCTCGCGGGAGAGCTGCATCTCCTTGCCGGTGAGCATGATCGTCTCGCCGCCGAGCTCGCGCATGGCGACATCGAAGGAGACGCGCGTGCGGGTCGACTGCTTGTCGAAGATCATGGCGAGAGTCTTGCCGGCGAAGGGCCTGGGCTGGGCCGGGGTGCGGCGCAGGCTCTTCAGGCGGGCGCTCTCCGCCAGAATGGCTCTCAACGTTGTCGTGTCGTAATCGGCAAGATCCAGAAAATGGCGGACCATCGACGCAACTCCCTACTCCACCGCCGTCTTGACCGGCGCCAGCGCGGCAAGCGCCGCGTCGAGGCGGTCGATGGCGCCGTCGATCTCGGCCTCGCCGACATTGAGCGGCGGCAGAAGGCGCACGACGTTCTCGCCGGCGCCGACGGCCAGCATGCCATGATCGCGCAAGGCCGCGACGACATCGGCGACCGGCACGATGCAGCGCAGGCCGATGAGCAGCCCCTCGCCGCGGATTTCGGCGACCACGTCGGCATGGGTATCGACCACCGACGCCAGCCGCTGCTTGAAATAGAGGCCCTTGCGGCGCACTTCCTCGAGAAAGTCCGGTTCGGCGACGATATCCATGACCGCATTGCCGACGGCCATGGCCAGCGGATTGCCGCCGAAGGTGGTGCCGTGGGTGCCCGGCGTCATGCCCCTGGCGGCCTCCGCCGTCGCCAGGCAGGCGCCAAGCGGGAAACCGCCGCCGAGGCCCTTGGCGAGCGCCATGATGTCGGGCGAAACCCCCGACCATTCATAGGCGAAGAGCTTGCCGGTGCGGCCGATGCCGGTCTGCACCTCGTCGAAGATCAGCAGCAGGCCGTGCTTGTCGCACAAGGCCCTGAGATCGCGCAGGAACTGGGCGGGCACGGACCGAATGCCGCCCTCGCCCTGGATCGGCTCGATCATGATCGCCGCCGTCTCGGGCCCGATCGCGGCCTCGACGGCCTTGATGTCGCCGACGGGAAGCTGGACGAAGCCTTGCGGCGGCGGGCCGAAGCCCTCCTGGTATTTCGGATTGCCGGCGGCGGCGAGCGTGGCCAGCGTGCGACCGTGGAAGGCGCCGGCGAAGGTGATGATGTCGGTGCGCTCGGGCTGGCCTGCGACGAAATGGTAGCGGCGCGCGGTCTTGATGGCGCACTCGACGGCCTCGGCGCCGGAATTGGCGAAGAAGACCTTGTCGGCGAAGGAGTGCGCGGTGAGCTTGGCGGCCAGCGCCTCCTGTTCCGGGATCCGATAGAGATTGGAGACATGCCAAAGACGGCCAGCCTGCTCGGTCAATGCCTTGACCAGAGCGGGATGGGCATGGCCGAGCGCATTGACGGCGATGCCGCCGCCGAAATCGAGCAGCTTCCTGCCATCGGTGGTCTCGACCCAGGCGCCCTCGCCGCGCACGAAGGCAAGCGGCGCGCGCGCGAAGGTGTCGTAAAGCGGTGAGCGGTCCATTTCTGCCGCCTGCGGCTGCGCCGCCGGTTCCGTTATCCAGAGGCCAAAACTAAAAAGTGCCGCCGGAGGGCAGCACCTGATCCTTCAGGCCCTATATCGACCCAAGCCGTTGAAGTGTCAATCAACACGGCCCCGGACCGCCGCCAATTCCATCCCCTGCGCGCCAGCGCGAGGCGGTGCGACAAAGCCACGATCTGGGGAAAACAAAAGTAATCCACCTATCGATTCGTCGGGACTCTTGTCAGCGAGTCAATCGCTATTGTAGCTTGCGCCTGTCGAGTACGACGAAACGAAATTCGCGGCGGACCTCAGTATCCATTGTTACGCGTTTGACGTTGCCCAGCGGAGCGGGCAACGCGGGGAGAGGGATTCGGAGTCTGCCGCAGGCAACAGGATGATGCGGCATGAGCTGGACAGACGAACGCGTCGAGTTGCTCAAGAAATTGTGGAGCGAAGGGCTGAGCGCGAGCCAGATTGCGGCGCAGCTTGGCGGCGTAACCCGCAATGCGGTGATCGGCAAGGTGCACCGCCTCTCTCTGTCGGGGCGCGCCAAGCCGGCTTCGTCGAACCCGCGCCCGCGCAAGGTGCGCACGGGGTCGTCGCAGCGCGTGGCGCGGCATTACGTATCGGGCAACACGGCACTGAAGACCCACGCCAACCCGGCGCCGCGGCGCCTGCCGGCGCCGGTGGCGCTCGAGGACGTGGTCGTGCCGATCAGCCTCAAGGTGTCGCTGCTGGCGCTCAACGACACCATGTGCAAATGGCCGGAGGGCGACCCCGGCACCGAGGGCTTCCACTTCTGCGGCCACCGCAACTGGAACAGCCTGCCCTATTGCGAGTATCACAGCCGCCTCGCCTACCAGCCGGTCGACCGGCGCCGCGACCGGCGGAGCGGCAGCTACTGAGGCGGGCCGTCCGCGCCTGAAACAAGAGGCCGTCCTGCGAGGCCCGCCTGCGGCGGGCACCTCGGCATGAGGCCTTCTTGGCGGAGCGGCGCCTACTTCCCGCCGGCGGTGACGCTCTTGGCCTCGATCAGCGACCAGACGGAATCGAGCGCGAGATAGCGTTGCTGGCCGCCGGCGGCCTGGCCGGGGAGCAGGAACGCGCCGGCCTCGGGCGGGCCGTTATAGCTCTCCACCCGTCCATCGGGACCGATCTTGAACACCGGCAGGCGCATGGCCACCGGCCGCTCCGGCTGGTGCTCCTTGCCGTCAGGTCCGAGAACGAAGCTCGCCGCCTCGTTGCGATTGGGCCCGATGGTGGAGCGGGCATGGCACGACATGCAGGATGCCGACTGCTGGAAGCCGGTCTCCAGCTCGGAATTGGCGAGGATCACCGGTTTGCCTTCGGCATCGGCGTAATCGATCTGGGTGCCGCGCAGGCGGTAATAGGCCCAGCGCGTGCCTTCGAGACCGAGGCCGGCGGGGGCGCGATTGCAGTCGAGCTGGTCGGCCGGACAGGCGACGCTGTCACGCGAGGGATTGAGCCAGCCCTCGTCGAAGATGCCGGTGCGATAGGGGTTGTCGACATGCTCGAAGGTCGCCCACAGCCAATGGGGCAGCACCTTGGAGGCGATGTGCAGCGCCGTCAGGCCGTAGGTGTAGCGGCGCTTTGATTTCGGGTCGCGAAACTCTTCCCACTGATAGCGCGCCTTGTCCTCCTCGCCGATCGCCCGCCACACCGCCTGCACCTGGATGGAACCGGGCGGGAAGGAGACCGGCCGGCGGTTGTAGAAGAACGACTGCTGGCCCTCGATGGAATAGAGGTTGTTCTCGCGGATGTAGTCGAAGGTCGCCTGATTGAGCCACACCTCCTCCTGTTCGTCGCTGACGCTGTCCGGCTTGACCGGCGAGACGTCGCGGAACATGGCGATCTGGCGCGGCACGGAGCGGGTGCTGAGCCTGCGCGCTTCAGACCACGGGAGCTCGTCCCAGGCCGGCGGCTCAGCCCCCTTGTCGAGATAGACCTGATCGGACTGGGCCCAGGTTTCGAACATGACGAGGCCGGGGTCGCCATAGGGCCGGTCGCTGGCCGGCATGCGGCTGGCCTCGTCGGCCGGCCAGGTGAGCGCCACGAACAGGTCCCAGGCGAAGCGATCGGGATCGCGGGCGGCGAGCGCCGCGTCGGTCGGTGCGATCCAGGGATCGGCGGCCATTGCCGGCAACCAGGAGCCGGCCAGCGCCAGCCCGGCCAGCACACCCACCACAACGCGTTTCATATCGTTCTCCGCCGCCTTTTTGGCCCCTCAAGCCAATCAGGCTAGCAAACGGCGGATTAACGGCAAATGCGTGATGAACGCACAGTTTTTAACGGTCAGGCCGCGGCGGTGAAGCTCTCGTCGAAGGAATAGCCGGAACCGCGCACGGTGCGGATCGGATCGCGACCACGGCCGAGCGCCTTCCTGAGCCGACCGACATGGACGTCGACGGTGCGCTCGTCGACGAAGACATCGCGACCCCAGACGCTGTCGAGAAGCTGGGCGCGCGAAAATACGCGGCCGGGGCTCTGCATGAGGAATTCGAGCAGGCGAAATTCGGTGGGGCCGAGGTGCAGCTCGCGGCCGTTGCGGCGGACGCGATGGGTGTCGCGGTCGAGCTCGATGTCGCCGCCCTTGAGCACCGAGGCGACCAGCTCCGGCTTGGAGCGGCGCAGGATGGCGCGCACCCGCGCCATCAGCTCGGGAACCGAGAACGGCTTGACGACGTAATCGTCGGCGCCGGTGGCGAGCCCGCGGACGCGCTCCTGTTCCTCGCCGCGCGCCGTCAGCATGATGATCGGCAGCGCCCGGGTGGCCTCGCGGGTGCGCAGGCGCCGGCACAGCTCGATGCCGGAGACGCCGGGCAGCATCCAGTCGAGCAGCAGCAGATCGGGCACGGTCTCGCGCAGCCGCGTCTCGGCGTCGTCGCCGCGCTCCACCGTATCGACCGCGTAGCCCTCCGCCTCGAGATTGTAGCGGAGCATCAGCGACAGCGGTTCCTCATCCTCGACGATCATCACCTTCGGCGTCATCGCCGCAGCTCCCGGTCGCCCATCGTTCGTTCGCATCAGGTGTCGTTGTACTCAACCGAGGTGAGGCTGGACGTGTCCTGCTTGGGACGTTCGTCGGCCAGCACCACGCCGGTGATCAGATAATGCAGCGTCTCGGCGATGTTGGTGGCGTGATCGCCGATGCGCTCGAGGTTCTTGGCACAGAACAGAAGATGCGTGCACATGGTGATGTTGCGCGGGTCCTCCATCATGTAGGTGAGGAGCTCGCGGAACAGCGAGGTGTACATCGCGTCGATCTCGTTGTCGCGCTCCCACACGGTGAGCGCCGAGGAGAGATCGCGGGCGGCGAAGGCATCGAGGATCGCCTTGAGCTGGGCGAGCGCCATGTCGGCAATATGCTCGACGCCGGCGACCAGCCGCTGCTGACCGAAATTGGTGTCGATGGCGATGACGCGCTTGGCTGTGTTCTTGGCAAGATCGCCGACGCGCTCGAGGTCGTTGGCGATGTGGATCGCCGCCATGATCTCGCGCAGGTCGCGCGCCATCGGCTGGCGCCGGGCGATCATCTGGATGGCGCTTTCCTCGATCTGCTGCTGCAGCTTGTCGATGCTGTCGTCGCCGGTGATGACGCGCTGGGCGAGCGCGGCGTCGCGGTTGACCAGCGCGGCTGCCGAATCGGCAACGTATTGTTCGGCAAGGCCGCCCATTTCGGCGATCTTGCGGGAAAGTTCGCCCAACTCCTCGTCGAACGAGGCAACGGTGTGTTGTTCGGCCATGGTCGCGCTCTCCGCGTGGTGATCAGCCGAAGCGGCCGGTGATGTAATCCTGGGTGCGCCGGTCGGTCGGCGCGGTAAACATCCTGTTGGTCTCGTCGTACTCGACCAGCTCGCCGAGATACATGAAGGCAGTGTAGTCCGAAACGCGCGCCGCCTGCTGCATGTTATGGGTGACGATGGCGATGGTATACTCGTTCTTCAACTCGTCGATCAGCTCCTCGATCTTGGCCGTCGAAATCGGATCGAGGGCGGAGGCCGGCTCGTCGAGCAGCACGACTTCGGGCTGGACGGCGACGGTGCGGGCGATGCACAGGCGCTGCTGCTGACCGCCGGACAGGCTGAGGCCGCTGGCGCGGAGCTTGTCCTTGACCTCATCCCACAGCGCCGCCTTGGTCAGCGCCGCCTCGACACGATCGGCGAGCTCGGCGCGCGGCGGGCGCTCGTAAAGCTGGATGCCGAACGCGATGTTGTCGAAGATCGTCATCGGAAACGGCGTCGGCTTCTGAAAGACCATGCCGACCTTGGAGCGCAGCAGGTTGAGGTCCTGTTGCGGCGACAGGATGTTTTCGCCGTCGAGGATGACCTCGCCCTCGGCGCGCTGCTTCGGATAGAGGTCGTACATGCGGTTGAACACGCGCAGCAGGGTCGACTTGCCGCAGCCCGACGGACCGATGAAGGCGGTCACGTGGTTCGCGTAGAGCGGCAGGCTGATCGATTTCAGCGCCTGCGTATCGCCGTAGTAGAAGTGCAGGTCGCGGACGGTCATCTTCTCGACCTTGGGCTTGCCGGCAAGCTCGGGATCCGGCGCCCGGACGGCGACATCGAACTCCGGCGTTTCCGCCGAACCCTTCGTCGTCAGGCTGACGTCGCTCATGACTGCTTCCCCATGCTCGAGAGGGCGCGCGCGACGACATTGAGCGTCAGCACGGCAAAGGTGACGATCAACGCGCCGGTCCAGGCAAGCTGCTGCCAGTCGTCATAGGGCGACAGGGCGAACTGGAAGATGGTGACAGGCAGGTTGGCCATCGGGGCGTTGAGGTCGAGGCTCCAGAACTGGTTGTTGAGGACGGTGAACAGCAACGGCGCCGTCTCGCCGGTGATGCGCGCAATCGCCAGAAGCACGCCGGTGACGATGCCGGCGCGGGCGGCGCGATAGGAGACATCGGCGATGATCTTCCAGCGCGGCGAGCCGAGCCCGGAGGCGGCCTCGCGCAGCGAATCGGGCACCAGAAGCAGCATGTCCTCGGTGGTGCGGATGACCACCGGCAGCACCAGGATGGCGAGCGCGACGCCGCCGGCCCAGCCGGAGAAATGACCCATGCGAACGACCATGATCTCGTAGACGAACAGGCCGATGACGATGGACGGCGCCGACAGCAGGATGTCGTTGACGAAACGCACGACCGAGGTGATGCGCGCATAGCGGCCGTATTCGGCCATGTAGGTGCCGGCGAGAATGCCGATCGGCGTGCCGACGGCGACACCGAAGACGGTGAGCATCAGGCTGCCGACGATGGCATTGGCAAGACCGCCGGCGTTGCCCGGCGGCGGCGTGTTGGCGGTGAACACCTCAAGCGACAGGCCGGCGACGCCGTTCCACAGCAGCGTCGCCAGGATAAGGAGCAGCCACAGCGCGCCGAAGGCCGTGGCCCCGACGGACAGGGCCATGGTGATGGTATTGCGCCGGCGACGGCGATTGTAGCGGGCCATCGACTTCATGTGCCGAGGCTCCTCTCGATGCGCATCAGCATGAGGCGGGCGGCGGCGAGCACGATGAAGGTGATGACGAAGAGGATGAGGCCGAGCGCAATCAGCGAGGAGGTGTAGAGCTCGCCGACGGCCTCGTTGAACTCGTTGGCGATACTGGCGGAGATGGTGGTGCCGGGCGCCAGGATCGAGGCCGAAATGCGATGGGCGTTGCCGATGACGAAGGTGACCGCCATGGTCTCGCCGAGCGCCCGGCCGAGGCCGAGCATGACGCCGCCGATGACGCCGACGCGGGTATAGGGCAGCACGACCTTGCGTACGACTTCCCAGGTCGTGCAGCCGACGCCGTAGGCGGCCTCCTTGAGCACCGGCGGCACGGTGAGGAAGACGTCGCGCGTGATGGCGGTGATGAAGGGCAGCACCATGATCGCCAGGATCAGCCCGGCGGTGAACACGCCGATGCCGTAAGGCGGACCGGCGAAGAGCGCGCCGATGACCGGCAGGTTGCCTACCGTTTCGATCAGGAACGGTTGCAGGGTCTGCTGCAGGAACGGGGCGAAAACGAACAGGCCCCAGATGCCGTAGATGATCGAGGGGATGCCGGCGAGCAGCTCGATGGCGATGCCGATCGGCCGGCGCAGCGGATAGGGGCAGAGCTCGGTGAGGAATATGGCGATGCCGAAGGATACCGGAATGCCGATCAGCATGGCGATGAACGAGGTGACGATGGTGCCGTAAATGGGCGCGATGGCGCCGAATTTCTCGGTGACCGGGTTCCACGACTGGGTGGTGAGGAAGCCGAAGCCGAATTTGCTGAGGGCCGGCAGCGCTCCGATGAAGAGCGAGAGGATGACGCCGCCGAGCAGGATCAGAACCAGGATCGCAGCGGCAAAGGTCGCGGTGCGGAAAGTGCTCTCGGCGAGCATGAAGCGGCGAAGGGCCCGACGTCGGCTCTGCTCAATGCCGCTGACTGCGCGTGGACCGCTCAACGCCACCTCGGTCATTCGAATCTCCGGCGGGTTCATAGTCTATGTGCGGGAAATGGCAAATCGGGCCGGAAACGAGATTTTCCCACAAGGGATCGGCAGAATGCGCGCCCGCCGCCAGGGCGGGCGCGCAGAGGCCAAGCCCGGGAGAGAGACTACATCGCCTCGTAGATCGGCTTGCCGTCGGCCATGATCGACGACTTCCACACGCCTTCGACGTCCTTCACGACGCTGTCGGGCATCGGGATGTAGGACAGTTCGTCGGCCATCTTGTCGCCATCGGCATAGGCCCAGGCGAAGAACTTCAGGGCCTCGGCAGACGCGGCCGGATCGGCCGGCGACTTGTACATGAGGATGAAGGTGGCGGCGGTGATCGGCCAGGTGGTGGCGCCGGGCTGGTTGGCGAGGATGACGCCGTAGCCGGGCGTGCCGTTCCAGTCGGCATTGGCGGCAGCGGCGGCAAAGGCGTCCGAGGTCGGCGCAACCTTCTTGCCGTCCTTGTTGACCATGTCGGCGTAGGTCATCTTGTTCTGAACCGCATAGGCGTACTCGACGTAGCCGATCGAGCCCTTGGTGTTCTGAACGTTGTTGGCGACGCCTTCGTTGCCCTTGGCGCCGATGCCGACCGGCCATTCGACGGCCTTCTCGACACCGACGTTCTCTTTCCAGTCGGCGCTGACGTCGGCCAGATAGTAGGTGAAGTTGAAGGTGGTGCCCGACCCGTCGGAACGGTGAACGACGGCAATCGCCGAGGACGGCAGCTTGACGCCGGGGTTGAGCTTGGCAATCGCCGCATCGTCCCACTTGGTGATCTTGCCCATGAAGATGCTGGCAAGGGTCTCGCCGTCGAGCGCGATCTCGCCCGGCTTGATGCCTTCGAGGTTCACGACCGGAACGATGCCGCCCATGACCATCGGGAACTGGATCAGGCCGGCGTCGTCGAGCTGCTTGGCCGACAGCGGCGCGTCGGAAGCGCCGAAGGTGACGGTCTTGGCGAGGATCTGCTTGATGCCGCCGCCGGAACCGATCGACTGATAGTTCAGGCCGATGCCGGTCTTCGTCTTATAGGCGTCGGCCCACTTGGCGTAGATCGGATAGGGGAAGGTGGCGCCGGCGCCCGAAATGTCGGCGGCACTGGCGACAGAAGCTGAAAGCGCAGCGGCCACAAAGCCGGCCGCAATGGCGAGGTTGACGTGTTTCACCTGGCCTCTCCCTGTTGGAGGTTCTGAAGATTGACGAAGCACGGACAGCACGAGGCGGCCGTCCATGTGCGGCGCACACTAGTGAGACCCCGCGAATGTCCTATGACGTTTATGTAACGGTTTTACGACGAACTATGTGATTGTTTTTATTGTGTTTATTCGTCGCCGCCGGCTTCGCTGGGATAGGCGGTCGCCGGGAAGGTCACAGTGAAGACGGCGCCCTCGCCAAGGCGGCTTTCGATGGTCATTCGGGCGTGGTGACGGGCCAGGATGTGCTTGACGATGGCCAGCCCCAGGCCGGTGCCGCGATGGCGGCGGCTGTCCTCGACATCGACCCGATAGAAGCGTTCGGTGAGGCGCGGAACGTGCTCTTCGGGAATGCCGGGGCCGAAATCGCGCACGATGACGCTGGGGCCCGAGCCGGCCTCCGCCGGCACCAGGGTGACGACGATGCGTTTGCCCGACTGGCCATATTTGCAGGCGTTCTCGATGAGGTTCTCGAAGACCTGGATCAGCTCGTCGCGGTCGGCGGCCAACCCTACCGGGACGTCGGGCAGAACCGTCTCGATGGCGACGCCAAGCTCCTGCGCCAGCGGCTCGAGCGCGTCGGCGACGTGGCGCACGACGGCGGTGAGATCGACATGGTTGACCGGGCGGACATGGGCCTTCATCTCGATGCGGCTGAGCGACATGAGGTCCTCGATCAGCCGGCTCATGCGGGTCGCCTGATCGTGCATGATCTGGAGGAAGCGGTCGCGCGCCGCCGGGTCTTCGCGGGCGGGACCCTGCAGGGTCTCGATGAAGCCGGTGAGCGAGGCCAGAGGCGTGCGCAGCTCGTGGCTGGCATTGGCGACGAAATCGACGCGGATGCGGTCGGTGCGGCGGCGTTCGCTGAGATCGTCGAGGATGAGGACGATGAACTCGCCGCTCGGACGGCGCGGCGCGGTGAGATCGGCGAACCAGGCGGCGAACCAGCGCTCGGTGGGGATGCGCTCGGCGAACTCGACCCGCTCCGGCGGGCCGCCACCGGCGACCCGGTGGAAAGCGGCGACGAGATCCGGATTGCGCAGGCGGAAGGTCAGCGACTGGCCGGCGCGGATGGCGAAGGCCTCGATCGCCCGTTCGTTGGCGTAGCGGACGATGCCGCGGCGATCGAGAATGAAGCAGGGGTCGGGCAATGCGTTGGCCAGGGCCTGAACACCGCCTTCCGGGGCATTGGCGGCGGCGGGGTGGGTCGCGGCCGGAGGGCGCTCAGCCGCGCGGGCGCGCGGCAGCACGGCGACCAGAACCAAGAGGGCGAGGAAGATCGCCCCGGCGGGAACGGGGGCGACGACCCTGGCGAGGACGAGGACGAGCAACAGGACGGCGACCGCGGCGATCAGCCAGCGGTTTTCGGACAGCCGCCTGGCGGCCCCGGCCAAGACGAGGTCCGGGGCCCTGCCCTGCGGATTGGCGGCAACCATTGCCGGTGATCCCGTTGAGGCGGGCCGGCGACAGGCCGCCCGCGGTCCATTCAAGCGTTTCGCGGCCGTGGCGTCCGACCGACAGGCAGCGATATAAGGTCTCCAGGGGCACAGCGGCAAGCCGCGACACTATCGGGATCGTGCAGCAATGGCGAAGAACGGCAAAGACGGCAAAGCAAAAGGCCGAAACGGGAAGAAAAGGCGCGACATTCCGGCGGTCATCGTCCCCGACATCGACGCCAAGGTCCTGACCACCAGCCACGGCAGTTTCGACCTGGAGGACCCGGCGCTGCCCGATTGGGTCGAGGAGGGGGCGCTGGCCTCGGGCGGCTACCCTTATGACGACACAATCAAGGACAAGCATTACCAGGAGGAACTGACCCTTCTGCAGATCGAGCTGGTCAAACTGCAACGCTACATCAACGAGACCGGCGCCCGCCTGGTGGCGCTGTTCGAGGGACGCGACGCCGCGGGCAAGGGCGGCTCTATCTTCACCATGCGGCAGTACATGAACCCGCGCACCGCCCGCGTGGTGGCCCTGCCCAAGCCAACGGAAAAAGAAGTCGGCCAATGGTATTTTCAGAGGTATACCGAGCACCTGCCGACGGCCGGCGAGTTGGTGCTCTTCGACCGGTCCTGGTACAACCGGGCGGGCGTCGAGAAGGTCATGGGCTTCTGCACTGCGGCAGAGACGGCGGAATTCCTGAATCAAGCGCCCGCATTCGAGAAGATGCTGATCAACGGTGGCATTGTACTGTTCAAGTTCTGGCTCAATATTGGCCGCGAGATGCAGCTCAAGCGTTTCCACGAACGGCGCCACAATCCCCTCAAGATATGGAAGCTGTCGCCGGTGGACTTTGCCGCCCTGGAAAAATGGACCGCCTACACCGAGGCGCGCGACGTGATGCTGGCGGCGACCCACAGCAAGGCGACGCCGTGGACGGTGGTGCGCGCCAACGACAAGCGGCGCGCGCGCCTCAACGTCATCCGCCACGTGCTGGCCGCCTTCCCCTATCCCGGCCGCGACGACAAGGCCGTGGGCAAGACCGATCCGCTGGTCCTGGGCGGACCCAGGCTGATCACGGACTGAGCGCCGGAGCGCAATGAGCGACTTCTACTCCATCCTCAGAAAGTCGATCATCGAGCGCGGCATCGTCGACAGCGACGAGCGCGACGCGATCTACGCCCAGGCGCGGCGCGCCATGATCCGGCGGCTGTGGTCGTTCGAGCCGCCGCTCGACGAGGAGGAGGTCGAGCGACGCATCGCGGCCTTCGACGTGGCGGTGAGCGACATCGAGTCGGACGTCATCGTTGCCTTCGCCGACGCCGACGAGGCGCCGGCGGAGACGGACGACGACTATGCGGAACAGCCGGCGGCGCCTGCCTATGACGAGCGCGAGCCGGACACCTACGACCGGGACCCCTATGAGAGAGATCCCTATGCGAGGGACCCTTACGAGAGGGATCCTTACGAGAGGGATCCTTACGAAAGGGACCCGTATGCGACCGACGACCGCGCGGCGGACTATCGCGCGCCGGAGCCCCGTCCGGCCCCCCATGCGCGGCGGCTGCCGGCGCTGGTCGATCCGGTCGCCTTCGGACGGCAGGTGCGCGAGGCGGGGCTGGTTCGCTATTATCAGGAGGCGCGGTACATCGAGCGCCGGCCGGAGGAGCCCTATTACGACAGCCGCACCGCGGCGCCCTTCGAGGAGCCGGAGGTCGAAGAACCGCCACGGCGCCAGCGCGGCCGCGCGCTTGCCCGCCGCCGGCCGCCGGAGCCGCCGGTCGACCCCTACGAGGACGTGCCGGGCTACCAGGATACCCCCGCCTACCGCGAGGAGCACGCCTATCGCGAGGAGTATGCCTATCGCGAGGAGCATGCCTATCGCGAGGAGCATGCCTACCGCGAGGAGCCGCCGACGCCGCAGCAGCAGCGCCGGGCCGACCGCTGGACCCAGGACGGCCCGCCCCGCGTGCGCCCGCAGCGGCAGCCGCCGCCGACGGCCGCACAACGCCGGCTCGGCCTCGACGACGACCGGCCACGCCGCCGGCAGCGGAACCGGCAACGGCCGCGACAGCCGCTCAGCGACCGCGACAAGATCTTCATGCTGCTCGGCGCCATCGGGGCCTGCGTTCTCGTGCTCGGTGGCATCGGCATCTACGCGCTGATGCCGCGCGACGGCGGCGTGACGGTCGATATCGATACGCGCCACGAGGTCAGCGACGCGGCAACGGCCGTGCGCCTGGCCGCCCAGGAGATGGCGGTCGACCAGACCTTCATGCTGTTCGACGGACGCGACCCGACCGTCTTCGAGACATCGCCGGACAATCCGATCCGTTTCGATGCCTCTGCGGGGGCGGTGCGCATCGCCTCGTCGGCCGGCTCGCCGGGAATCAGGGCGCTGATCGGCCCCGGGCTTGCGACGCGGCTGGCCGGGCACGAGGTGCGCGTGATCATCGTGGCGCGCTCGGCCAGGCAATCCGGCGCCGACACCATGCGCTTCGCCTATCAGAGCGGAGTGGCCATCAGCCACTGGCAGACCGCCAATCTCGGCTCCGACTACCAGGCGGTGGCGCTGACCTGGCGGGTGCCGTCGCAGCGGACCAACCGCACCGGCGACATCCTGCTGATCCAGCCGGGCGTGCCCGGCGCCGGCACCGGCGCCGACATCAAGTCGATCAGGGTCGACCTGCTGTCGGGCTAGGCGCGACGCGCGGCCTAATGCCTGCCGAGATAGCCGCCGGCGGCGAGCCGCGCGATGACCCGGTCGGCAAGCTCCTCGGCGGTGGCGGCGGTGGTGTCGAGGTGCAGGTCGGGGGCAAGCGGCGCCTCATAGGGCGAATCGATGCCGGTGAAATGCCTGATCTCGCCGGCGCGCGCCTTGGCGTAGAGGCCCTTGACGTCGCGCGCCTCGGCGACCTCCAGCGGCGCATCGACGTGTATCTCGAGAAACTCGTCGGCCTCGACCATCTCGCGCGCCATGGCGCGCTCCGAGCGGAACGGCGAGATGAAGGAGACCAGCACGATCAGCCCCGCATCGACGAAGAGCCGGGCGGCCTCGGCGACGCGGCGGATGTTCTCGACACGGTCGGCGTCGGTGAAGCCGAGATCGCGGTTGAGACCGTGGCGGATGTTGTCGCCGTCGAGCAGATAGGTGTGGCGGCCGGCAAGGGTCAGCTTCTTCTCGACCAGATTGGCGATGGTCGACTTGCCGGCGCCCGACAGGCCGGTGAACCACAGGACCACCGGCCGCTGGCCGAGCCCCTCGGCGCGCACGCGCTTGTTCACGTCGAGCGCCTGCCAATGGACGTTGGTGGCGCGCCTGCAGGCCGAAGTGGATCATGCCGGCGGCGACGGTGGCGTTGGAATAGCGGTCGATGAGGATGAACGAGCCGGTGGCGCGGTTGTCCTCGTAGCGGTCGAAGGCAATCGGCTCGGAGAGCGACAGGTTGGCGAGGCCGATGTCGTTGAGCGTCAGGGTCTTGGCGGCGAGCGGCTTGAAGCTGTCGATGTCGACCTGATGCTTGAGCTCGCTCACCGCGGCGCCGACGGTGCGGGCGCCGGCCTTGAGCAGATAGGAGCGGCCGGGCAGCAGCGGCTCGTCGGCCATCCAGATGAGATGGGCGGCGATCTGATCGGAACTCTCCGGCCGGTGCTCGGGCGAGGACAGGACATCGCCGCGGCTGATGTCGATCTCGACATCGGTGGTCACGGTGACCGCATCGCCGGCGGCGACCGCGTCAAGGTCGCCGTCCATGGCGACCAGGCGGGCGACCCGCGCCGTCTGGCCGGTGCGCGCCACGACGACCGTGTCGCCCGGGCGGACGGCACCGGAGGCGACGGTGCCGGTATAGCCGCGGAAGCCGGCATTGGGCCGGTTGACCCACTGCACCGGCAGACGGAACGGCGCCTCGGCGACGCCGTCGGCGACCTCGATCTCTTCGAGATGGGCGAGCAGCGTCGGGCCGCCATACCAGGGCGTGCGGGCGCTCGGCTGAATGACGTTGTCGCCGTGACGGGCGGACAGCGGGATGGTGACCAGCGTCTCGAAGCCGAGCGACCGGGAAAACTCGGCGAATTCATTGCGGATCTCGACGAAGCGTTCCTCGTCGAAATCGACGAGGTCGATCTTGTTCACCGCCAGCACGACATGGCGGATGCCGAGCAGCGAGACGATGTAGGCGTGGCGGCGGGTCTGGGTGAGGATGCCGTTCTGGGCGTCGACGAGGAGGACGGCGAGATCGGCGGTCGAGGCGCCGGTCGCCATGTTGCGGGTGTACTGAACGTGGCCGGGGGTATCGGCGACGATGAAGCGGCGGTGCTCGGTGGCGAAATAGCGGTAGGCGACGTCGATGGTGATGCCCTGCTCGCGCTCGGCGGCCAGGCCATCGACGATGAGGGCGAAGTCGAACTCCTCGCCGGTGGTGCCGAAGCGCTCTGAATCGGCCCTGAGCGTCGCCAGCTGATCCTCGAAGAGCAGCTTGGAATCGTGCAGCAGGCGGCCGATCAGCGTCGACTTGCCGTCGTCGACGCTGCCGCAGGTGAGGAAGCGCAGCAGTCCCTTGTCGCCGCCGCTGGCGAGATAGGCGCTGACGGCGGCGGCCGCCTCTGCGGGCTGGTCGGCCATCAGAAATAGCCCTCGCGCTTCTTGGCCTCCATCGAGGCGGCCTGGTCGAAATCGATCAGCCGGCCCTGGCGCTCGGAGGTCTGGGCGACCAGCATCTCGGCGACGATCGCCTCGAGGCTGTCGGCATCCGATTCGATGGCCGCGGTCAGCGGATAGCAGCCGAGCGTGCGGAAGCGCACCTTGCGCATCTGGGGCTTCTCGCCCGGCTCCAGGCGCATGCGCGCGTCATCGACCATGATCCACTGGCCGGAGCGGCTGACCACCGGGCGCTCGGCAGCAAAATAGAGCGGCACGATCGCGATGTTCTCGGTGAGGATGTATTGCCAGACGTCGAGCTCGGTCCAGTTCGACAGCGGGAAGACGCGGATCGACTCGCCGGCCTTCACCCGCGTGTTGTAGATCGACCAGAGCTCCGGCCGCTGGTTCTTGGGGTCCCAGGCGTGGCTGGCCGAACGGAAGGAGAAGACGCGTTCCTTGGCCCGGCTCTTCTCCTCGTCGCGGCGGGCGCCGCCGAAGGCGGCATCGAAGCGGCCGGCATCGAGCGCCTGCTTGAGCGCCTCGGTCTTCATCACCTGGGTGTAGTGCTGCGAGCCGTGGTCGAAGGGATTGATGCCCCGCGCCTTGCCCTCCTGATTGGTATGGACGCGGAGATCGAGGCCGTATTTCGCGGCGGTCGCGTCGCGGAAGGCGATCATCTCGCGGAACTTCCAGGTGGTGTCCACATGGAGCAGCGGAAAGGGCGGCGGCGCCGGATAGAACGCCTTCAGCGCCAGATGCAGCATCACCGAGGAGTCCTTGCCGATCGAATAGAGCATGACCGGCCGCTCGAAGGTGGCGACCACCTCGCGCATGATGAAGATGGCCTCGGCCTCGAGACGCTTGAGGTGGGACTGGCGGGCACTCATTACGCTTGCGGCTCTTCGGCTTGGCGGGGCTTTTCCGGTGTCGGGGCGGACACTAGCCAGAGGCTTGCCCGCCGCCAAGCATGATGTGGCCAAACTTGGCGTCCCCGGCCGGGCGATCTCGCGCAAAATCCGCCAGGGGCGGAACGGCTTTGCCCCGGATCATCCCGGCCCGGGCAGCGGCGTGACGCTGCCGGCGGCGACAAACCACGGATTGCGGTAGCCCTCCGCACCCGGTCCCTCGCCCGGACCGTAGGTGAGCGGCTTGCCATCGAGGGTGACCACGGTGCCGCCGGCGGCGCGCAGGATGGCGTCTCCCGCCGCCGTATCCCACTGCATGGTGGTGCCCATGCGCGGATAGAGGTCGGCCTTGCCGCTGGCGACCACGCAGAACTTCATGGACGAACCGGCGGAGACGAGCTTGTCCACCTCGTAGCGGCCGATATAGGCGTCGGTCTCCGGCGTGCGGTGGGAGCGGCTGGCGACCACGGCGATCGGCCCGTCCGGGGCGGCCCGCACGCCGATCGGACGGCGCTCGGTGATTTCGCCGTCCGTGACAACGGCGCGCCAGGCGCCGCTGCCGACGACGCCCCAGAAGAGCTTGCCGGTTTCCGGCAGCAGGATGACGCCGAGAGCCGGCACACAATCGCGGATGAGGCCGATATTGACGGTGAAATCGTTGCCGCCGCGGACGAACTCCTTGGTGCCGTCGAGCGGATCGACGAGGAAGAATTCGGCGCCGGTCTCCGGCACGTTGCCCTCATAGGCGGCTTCCTCGGCGATCACCGGCACGCCGGGAGCCAATTTCGCGAGCGCGGCGGAGATCACCGCCTCGGCGGCGCGATCGGCCTCGGTGACCGGAGAGGAATCCGCCTTCCATTCGGCGCGGAAGCCAGCACGACGCACTGCGAGGATCGCCGCGCCGGCGCGAATCGCGACCGGCAGCAGGGCCTCGGCAAGGTCGGCAAGGGGGGGAAGATCGGCGCGCGATGTCATGCGCGTCTGTCTAGACGAATATCGGGCCGGGGCAAGGGCACGGCCGGCGGGGGCCGGAAAAAGTGCGGGGCCCGCTCTCAAAAAGAGCGGGCCCCAGTCAGACTGCAACGTGGCGGTTCAGGCCGCCATCATTTCTCCCGGATCGGTGAAATCGAGCGACAGGCTCTCGGCCACGGCGCGATGGGTGACGCGGCCGCGGTGGATATTGAGGCCGTCTCTGAGATGCGGGTCGCGGGCGAGCGCCGCCAGGCCGTGATCGGCCAGAGCCAGGCCGAAGGGCAGCGTGGCATGGTTGAGCGCGTGGCTGGAGGTGAGCGGCACGGCGCCCGGCATGTTGGCGACGCAGTAATGCACGATGCCGTCGACGACGAAGGTGGGCTCGCCGTGGGTGGTGGGACGCGAAGTCTCGAAGCAGCCGCCCTGATCGATGGCGACATCGACGAGCACGGCACCGGGCTTCATCAGCCCAAGCATCTTGCGGGTGACGAGCTTCGGCGCGGCGGCGCCGGGCACCAGGACAGCGCCGATGACCGCATCGGCCGAGGCGATCTCCTCGGCGACCGCCTCGCGGGTGGCGTAGCGGGTGACGGCGCGGCCGACGAAGAGGTCGTCGAGCTCGCGCAGGCGGGGCAGCGACTTGTCGAGGATCGACACGGCGGCGCCAAGACCGACGGCCATGCGCGCGGCCTGGGTGCCGACGACACCGCCGCCGAGGACGGCGACCTTGGCCGGGGAGACGCCGGGAACGCCGCCAAGCAGGATGCCGCGTCCGCCATTGGGCTTTTGCAGCGCGGTGGCCGCGGCCTGGATCGACAGGCGGCCGGCGACCTCGCTCATCGGGGCGAGCAGCGGCAGGTGGCCGTGATCGTCGGTGACCGTCTCATAGGCGATCGCGGTGACACCCGATTCCATCAGCCCCTTGGTCTGGGCGGTATCGGCGGCGAGGTGCAGATAGGTGAAGAGGATCTGGCCGGGGCGGAGCTGAACCCATTCGCCGGGCTGCGGCTCCTTGACCTTGACGACCATCTCGGCCTTGGCGAAGACCGCCGCCGCATCGGCGGCGATATCGGCCCCGGCGGTGCGATAATCGCTATCGCTGGCGCCGATGCCGGCACCGGCGCCGGTCTCGACCAGAACCCGGTGACCGTGGGCAACGTATTCGCCGACGGCGGCCGGCGTGAGGCCGACGCGGAATTCGCTCGGCTTGATTTCCCTGGTGACGCCAACGAGCATGACGGGATCCCCCTTTTAGAACGGGTCTATCCAGGTAATATACTGCGAAAGTTTCGCGTTTTCCGTGCATTCACGCTTGCGAAACCGGGTATTGCGCACGTAAACTTGCACAATTACCCCGTGCGAGGTGAATTCGTGCAAATCGACAGTTTCGACCGCAAGATCGTCTCGGCGCTCGCCGGTGACGGCCGCATGACGACGGTGGAGCTGGCCTCGCGGGTGGGCCTGTCGCCATCGGCCTGCACGCGCCGCCTGCAGACGCTGGAAGCCAACGGCGTGATCGCCGGCTATCGCGCCATGGTCGATGCGGAAGCGATCGGGCTCGGCATCACCGCCTTTGTCGAGATCACCCTCGACCGCCAGAACGACGAGGCGCTGCGCGCCTTCGAGCGGGCGCTGGCGGACTGTCCCAACGTGCTCTCCTGCCACCTGATGTCGGGCACCAGCGACTACCTCATTCGCGTGGCGGCGCGCGACCTGCACGATTTCCAGCAATTGCACGCCACCGTGCTCGGCCACCTGCCGGGCGTCGCGCGCATCGAATCGAAATTCGCGCTGCGCGAGGTGATCGACCGGCCGCTCACCCCGATCGGCTAGAGCAAAACGAAAGCGGGCGCCCGAAGGCGCCCGCCGCTTCCCCCGATTGAGCGGAGACTACATCTTGCCGAGGCCGGCAGCGTCGGTGATCTCGTGGGTCCAGGCGCCTTCCGGCTTCTTGGTGATGATCCCCTGATCGAGAACCGCCTGCGCGGTGCGCTCATAGGCGGCCTCGTCGAGGACGCCATTACCGCCGGCAGTCAGCTTGGCGACCTCGCCCATCATGTAGATCTGATGCTGGAGATCCGGACCGCCGTTGTCGACGACGATCTGGGCCGACTCTTCCGGGTGGGCCAGCGAATAGTCCCAGCCCTTCATCGAGGCCTTCACGAAGCGCACGATCTTGTCCTTGAAGGCCGGATCCTTGAGCTGATCCTCAAGAACGTAGAGGCCGTCCTCGAGCAGGTCGTTGCCCATGGCCGAGTAGTTGAAGATGGTCAGGTCTTCCGGCTTGAAACCGGCATCCATCGCCTGACCGAATTCGTTGTAGGTCATGACGTGGATGCAGTCGGCCTGCTTCTGGACGAGCGCCTGCACATCGTAGCCCTGCTTCAACACGGTGATACCATCGGGGCCGCCTTCGACCGGCATGCCGACCTTGTGCATCCAGGCAAAGAACGGAAGCTCATTGCCGAAGAACCAGACGCCGATCGTCTTGCCCTTGAAGTCCGCGGGCGTCGTGATGCCGGTATATTTCGGGCAGATCAGCATCAGACCGGCCTTGTTGAACGGCTGGGCGATGTTGACCAGCATGACGCCCTTCTCGCGGGCGGCGAGAGCAGCGCTCATCCAGTCGACGATGACATCGGCGCCGCCGGCGGCGATCACGGTCTCCGGCGCGAGGTCCGGGCCACCCGGCTTGATGGTGACGTCGAGACCTTCGTCGGCGTAGAAGCCCTTGTCCTTGGCGACGTAGTAGCCGCCGAACTGGGCCTGGGTAGTCCACTTCACCTGCAGCGTCAGCGAATCCAATGCGAACGCCGGTCCAGCCGCCAGGGCGACCGCGGCAGCGAATGCCCCTAACACTATCTTCTTCATGCACGCCTCTCCATTCAGGGTTGACGAAACGACGGATGCCAGAACGTTGCGGCGCGCTCGATGAGCGAGACGACGCCGTAGAAGGCGGAGCCGGCCGCAGCGGCAACCGCAATTTCCGCCCACACCATGTCGGTATTCATGCGTCCGACTTCGGTGGAGATGCGGAAACCCATGCCGACGATCGGCGTGCCGAAGAACTCGGCCACGATGGCGCCGATCAACGCAAGAGTGGAGTTGATCTTGAGGGCATTGAAGATGAAGGGAAGCGCCACCGGCAGGCGCAGCATGGAGAACTGCTGGCGGTAGTCGGCGGCATAGGTGTGCATCAGGTCGCGCTGGGTCTTGTCAGCGGTTTCGAGGCCGGCGAGCGTGTTGACCAGCATCGGGAAGAAGGTCATGGCGACGACCACCGCCGCCTTGGACTGCCAGTCGAAGCCGAACCACATGACCATGATCGGCGCGACGGCGACGATCGGCAGCGCCGAGACGAGATTGCCGATGGGCAACAGGCCGCGGCCGAGGAAGGGCACGCGGTCGGCGATGACGGCGACGGCGAAGCCGGAGAAGCAGCCGATGGCGTAGCCGGCGAGCACCGACTTCAAGAAGGTCTGGCGGAAGTCGACCCACAGCGTCGGCAGCGAGGTGATGAGCTTCGTCCACACCGCGCTCGGCGGCGGCAGGATGACGAAGGGCACGGCGAGGCCGCGCACCAGCACCTCCCACAGGAAGATGATGGTGGCGCCGAAGACGATGGGAACGAAGATCCTGAGCATGACGCCGCCGAAGGGGCGGGCGGGTTCGATGTTGCTCAGCCGCTTGACGGCAACCCAGGCAAGCATCCAGGCGACGACGACCAGCGCCCAGAAGCCGCCGGCGGCCGCCAGCCTGGCGAGGCCGCCGAGATCGCCGTTGCGGGCAACCGCGGCAACGCCGGGGAGCACGCTGGCGGCAAAGCCGGCGGCAATGAGGCCGCCGCAGAACATGATGAGGTTGCCGACCGCCGAGACCCGGCGCACGAGGCCGGCGAGGACCGCGACCACGATGAGCAGCGCGGCCAGAATGCCGTTGGAACCGGCGGCCAGCAGATAGTCCTGGCTGACGCCGACGGTCACCAGCGGCAGCGCCAAAGCCACCGCCACGGCAAGCAGCGCGATCCAACCCTGCCAGTTGCGGCCGACATTCATGGTCTGGTTCAACGGTGGCCCCCACCCATGCGCCACATCACCACGCGCTCGGTGATGCCGACCGCGGTGACCAGCAGCGCGGCGAGCAGCGAGCCGACGACCAGCGCCGACCACATCTGGATGGACTGGCTGTAGTAGGAGCCGACCAGCAGCTTGGCGCCGATGCCGGCAACCGCGCCGGTGGGCAGCTCGGCGACGATGGCGCCGACCAGCGCGGCGGCGACGGCGATCTTCATCGACACGAACAGGAAGGACAGCGACGAAGGCCAGCGCAGCTTCCAGAACACCTGCCAGGGGGAGGCGCTGTAGGTGCGCATGAGATCGAGATGGAAGGGGTCGGGCGAGCGCAGCCCCTTCACCATGCCGACGGTGACCGGGAAGAAGGAGAGATAAGTGGAGATCAGCGCCTTGGCGATGAAGCGGCTGAAATCGTTGGGCAGGTGCATCTGGCCGGAGAGCAGATTGAAGGCGACCACCACCAGGATCGGCGCCAGTGCCAGGATGGGGATGGTCTGCGAGGAGATCACCCAGGGCATCAGGCTGCGGTCGAGGCTCTTCACATGGACGATGCCGACGGCGAGCAGGATGCCGAGCAGCGTGCCGGAAACGAAGCCGGCGAGGGTGGAGGTGAGCGTCACCCAGGCGTGGTAGAGCAGGCTCGACGGCTTGGTGGGATTGGCGAGCACCACGGACTTGTAGGTGTCGACCGCAACCTGATGGGGCGCCGGCAGGGTCGGCTTGGGCTGGCTGTAGGTGGCGACGATGAACTCGATTGGGCTGCGGGTGACGCCGGCACGCTCGTCGAGATCGCGCTGGAAGGGCGCGTTGAGCAGGAAGGCGCCGAGATACCAGATGACGATGATGGCCAGCACCACGATGGTGACGGCGACGAACCGGCTCCGCAGAAAGCGCGCGAGGATGCCGCGCCGCGCCGGCGCGCCGGCATGGGCGATGCCGGCCGCGCTCACCGGCGACCCCGCAGGCGGAGGTGGGCCACCAGCCTAGTCCTCATAGCTGTCACCGGCGCGCAGACCCTGGCGGACGCGGTGCGCGATCCTCAGGAACTCCGGCGTCTCGCGGATGTCGAGGTTGCGATTGCGCGGCAGGGTCGAATCGATGATGTCGTGGACCTTGCCCGGCCGCGGCGTCATCACGACGATGCGGGTGGAGAGGAACACGGCCTCCTGAATCGAGTGGGTGACGAAGACGACGGTCTTGTTGGTCTCGCCCCACAATTCGAGAAGCTGCTGGTTGAGATGGTCGCGGACGATCTCGTCGAGCGCGCCGAACGGCTCGTCCATGAGAAGCAGGTCGGGCTCGACGGCGAGCGCCCTGGCGATCGAGGCGCGCTGCTGCATGCCGCCGGAAAGCTGCCAGGGATATTTGCGCTCGAAGCCGGTGAGATTGACCAGTTCGAGGTTGCGGGCGATGCGGTCCTCGCGCTCGATGACGCCGAGCCCCATGATCTCCAGCGGCAGGGCGACATTCTTGGCGATGGTGCGCCACGGATAAAGCGCCGGCGCCTGGAAGACGTAGCCATAGGCGCGGGCGAGCCGCGCCTGTTCCGGCGTGACGCCGTTGATGAGGACGGTGCCGGAGGTGACGTGCTCGAGGTCGGCGATCACGCGCAGAAGCGTGGTCTTGCCGCAGCCCGACGGACCGATCAGCGAAATGAACTCGCCGCGATGGACCGTGAGGTTGATGTCGGCGAGCGCCTCGACCGGACCGTCATTGGTGTCGAAGGTGAGCTCGACGCGCTTGATGTCGATGACCGGCGCGTCCTGAGCGGCGACCGACATCGGGATGGGCGCGGGTTCCGGCTCGGGCTCGGGCTCCTCGCCGACGAGCGCCTTGGTGAAGACCTCACTGGCGGCCGCGCCGGAAACCGGCGACCTGGCGCCGGGCGCGCCGGAAAGCCAGCCGGGCTTGCGCTCGGCAAAGGGCGTGCGCGGCTTGATGATCGGCGGGCGCTTGGCGGCCGGCGGCGCAGCCGGCGTCGCGGGCTCCTCGGGCGCAGCGGAGATGGGTTCGCTCGAAACCGGCGGCGCCTCCGCGGGCGCAGCGGGCGCCGCTGACGCCATCACGGGCTCGATCTCGGCGGCGGGCTCCGGCTCGCCCGGCGCCACAGTCTCGGCTTCGGGCTCGAGGTCGACCACCTCGACCTCAAGCCGCGTCGGCGCAGACACTTGCGCCTCCGCCTCCGCGACGACCGCGTCTTCGGCCGCCGCGTCGTCCTCAGGCGGCGGTTCGGGCGGGCTCGGCCGCTGGCCGCGCCTCAGAAGGTCGGCAAGGGACTGGGGTCCCTTAACATCCTTGTCGGACATGGTCCTCGCTCACACTCCCGCCGGCATGTTCTTGGCCGAGCGTTCCACGGGCTGCGGGGTGGTCAATGCCTTCCACGACGACAATGCCTGATTGACCGGGGCATTGGGCGGCCGCTCGACGAAACGGCCGTGACCGTCCTCGACGTCGAGCTTGCCGTCGGCGAAGACGACGTCGCCGCGCGACAGGGTGTAGCGCGGCAGGCCGGTCACCTCGAAGCCCTCGAAGACATTGTAGTCGATGGCCGAGGCCTGCGCCGCGGCGGTGATGGTCTTGGACTTCTGCGGGTCCCAGACGACGATATCGGCATCGGCGCCGACCACGATGGCGCCCTTCTTCGGATAGACGTTGAGGATCTTGGCGCTATTGGCCGAGGTGACGGCGACGAATTCGTTCATGGTCAGGCGGCCGGTCCTCACGCCGCGCGTCCACAGGATGGGCATGCGGTCCTCGAGACCGCCGGTGCCGTTGGGGATCTTGGTGAAGTCGCCGAGCCCCATGCGCTTCTGCTCGCTGGTGAAGGCGCAATGATCGGTGGCAACCACCTGCAGCGAGCCCGCAGCAAGGCCGGCCCACAGCGAATCCTGGTTCTTCTTGTTGCGGAAGGGCGGCGACATGACCCGCCGCGCGGCATGGTCCCAGTTCGGGTTGAAGTATTCGCTCTCGTCGAGGGTGAGATGCTGGATGAGCGGCTCGCCATAGACGCGGCGGCCGAGCATGCGCGCCCGGCGGATCGCCTCGTGGGCGTCCTCGCTCGACACGTGCACGACATAGAGCGGCACGCCGGCGGCATCGGCGATCATGATGGCGCGGTTGGTCGCCTCGCCCTCGACCTCGGGCGGACGCGAATAGGCGTGGCCCTCGGGCCCGGTAGTGCCCTCGCTCATGTATTTCTGCTGCAGGCGGGCGACGACATCGCCGTTCTCGGCATGGACCAGCGGCAGCGCGCCCAACTCGGCGCAGCGCAGGAACGACTGGTACATCTCGTCGTCGTTGACCATCAGCGAGCCCTTGTAGGCCATGAAGTGCTTGAAGGTGTTGACGCCGCGATTGACGATCTCCTCCATCTCCTTCCACACCTGCTCGCCCCACCAGGTGATGGCCATGTGGAAGGAGTAGTCGCCGGCCGCCTTGCCGGCCTTCTGCTGCCAGGCCTGGAAGGCGTCGATGAGCGACTCGTTGGGATTGGGCAGGACGAAATCGACCACCATGGTGGTGCCGCCGGTGAGCCCCGCGCGCGTGCCGGAGGAGAAGTCGTCGGTCGAGGTGGTGCCCATGAATGGCATTTCGAGATGGGTGTGCGGGTCGATGCCGCCGGGCATGACGTAGCAGCCGGTGGCGTCGATCACCTTGTCGCCCTTCAGGTCCTTGCCGATGGCGGTGATCACACCCTTGTCGATGAGAACGTCGGATGCATAGGTCATGTCGGCGGTAACGATGGTGCCGCCCTTGATCACGGTCGTCATTGGCTACTCCTCATGCCTGACGAGCGGACCTGCCGCCCGTTCCCCTCACTCACCACCTTCATCCTCGCCGCCGTCGTCTTCTTCCTCGCCCCGTTCGTCGGGGGTGGCGAACTCGCCCTCGGCAAGACCGACGACGGTCATGCGGCTGATGAAGGCGCCGTCGAATTCAAAGACGTGCTCGACCTTGAGATTCTGGAGGATTTCGCCGCCCGGCGCACGCACGAGCCGGTCGACGAGCACATGGGCGCTGCCGTCCTTGGCGATGTTGATGCGCATCGGCTCATCCGTCGGGTCGATCTCCTTCCACTGCTTCTGCAGGTATGCGCGCACCGCGTCGCGGCCGTGAACCCGGCTGCCGGAGACTTCGTCCGGCCAGTCGACGCCGGGCGCGACATGATCGAGGAAGGCATCGATATCGCGATCGTTGAGAGCACGATAAACGTCCTGGAGCATGGCGCGGCGTTCGTCATGGTCGAAGGCTTCCGCCATCAGGCAACGACCTCCGCGGTATCGAGCACGGCGTGGAGCAGGACGTCGGCGCCGGCCGCCGCCCACTCCTGGGAGATGTCTTCCGCCTCGTTGTGCGACAGGCCGCCGACGCAGGGGCACATGACCATGGTCGCCGGCGCCACCTTCGCCGCCCAGCAGGCATCGTGACCGGCGCCGGAGACGATGTCGAGATGGGTGTAGCCGAGCCTCTCGGCGGCGGAGCGGACGCGGTCGACAAGCACGGGATCGAAGGTGACCGGATCGAAGTGGCCGACCACCTCGACCGCGCAACCGACGCCCAGCGGCTCGCAGATCTTCGCCGCCTCCGCCTCGATCGTCGCGCGCATGCGGTCGAGCTTGGCCTTGTCGACCGTGCGGATATCGACGGTGAAGGTCACCGTGCCGGGAAGCACGTTGCGCGAATTGGGCGAGAAGAACATCTGGCCGACGCCGCCCACGGCGTTCGGCTGATTGTCCATCGCTATCCGCTGCACCATTTCAAGGATGCGCGCCATGGCGAGCCCGGCATTGACGCGCATGTGCATCGGCGTGGAGCCGGTATGCGCCTCCTTGCCGGTCAGGGTGAACTCCAGCCACCACAGGCCCTGGCCGTGGGTGACGACGCCGATCTGCCGGTTCTCGGCTTCGAGGATCGGCCCCTGCTCGATGTGATACTCGAAATAGGCGTGCATCTTGCGCGCTCCGACGTCCTCGTCGCCGAGCTAGCCGATGCGTTTCAGCTCGTCGCCGAAGGTCTTGCCGTCCGGGTCCTTGCGGCCATAGGCGTATTCGAGGGTGTGGACGCCGGCAAAGACGCCGGAGGCGAGCATGGCGGGGGCGAAACGCGCGCCTTCCTCGTTGGTCCAGTTGGTGACGACGATCGGATGCTTCGTCTTGATGTCGAGATCGTTGAGCGTGCGCACGATCTCGAGGGCGGAGAGCACGCCGAGCACGCCGTCATAGCGGCCGCCGGTCGGCTGGGTATCGAGGTGCGAGCCGACATAGACCGGCAGGGCCTCGGGGTCGGTGCCGGCACGGGTGGCGAACATCGTCCCCATCTTGTCGACGCCCATGGCGAGCCCGGCCGCGTCGCACCACTTCCCGAACAGCGCCCGCCCCCTGGCATCGTCGTCGGTCAGCGTCTGGCGGTTGTTGCCGCCGGCCACGCCCGGCCCGATCTCGGCCATCTCGTGGATGGAGCCCCACAGGCGGTCGCTGTTGATCTTCAGGTTGTCGGTGGGTCCGGCCATCGTGCTCTTTCTCAGATGTCCGTCAGCCGCGCATAGGTCTCCGGCCGGCGGTCCCTGAAGAACTGCCAAGTGTTGCGCACTTCGCGGATCATGTCGAAGTCCATTTCGTGGACGAGGAGCTCGTCCTTGTCGCGACTGGCGATCGCCTCGATCTGGCCGCGCGGATTGACGAAATAGCTCTGGCCGTAGAACTCGCCGATGTTCCACGGCGCCTCGGTGCCGACCCGGTTGATGGCGCCGATGAAGACGCCGTTGGCCACGGCCGAGGCCGGCTGCTCGAGCTTCCACAGATATTCGGAGAGCCCGGCCACCGTCGCCGACGGGTTGACGATGTATTCGGCGCCGTTCAGCGCCAAGGCCCGCCAGCCCTCGGGGAAGTGGCGGTCGTAGCAGATATAGACGCCAAGCTTGCAATAGGCGGTCTGGAACACCGGCCAGCCGGACGAGCCGGGCTTGAAGAAGAACTTCTCCCAGAAGCCGCCGACATGCGGGATGTGGGTCTTGCGGTACTTGCCGAGATAGGTGCCGTCGGCATCGATGACCGCGGCGCAGTTGTAATAGACGCCGGTGATCTCCTCCTCGTAGATCGGGACGACGATCACCATCGCATGCTTCTTGGCGAGCTCCTGCATGAGCTTGACCGTCGGCCCGTCGGGAACGGATTCGGCGGCGCCGTACCACTTGCCGTCCTGGCTCGGACAGAAATAGGGCTGGTTGAACACCTCCTGGAAGCAGAGCACCTGAACGCCCTGTTTGCCCGCCTCCTCGATCAGCGGCAGATGGGCCGCGATCATCTTCTCCTTGATCTCGGCCGGCGACAGCGACGTGTCGCCCTTCAGGGACATCTGGATCAGCCCGCCTTTCAGTTTTGTCATCTCGCCTCCGCTCCCCTCGTTCTTTCCAATGCCTCTCGTCGGCCCGCCACAACCTCATTCCTCATCCTGAGGCGCTTCGCGTAGCGAAGCCTCGAAGGATGGGCCACTGGCGCCGTGCGCCGCCCTCGTCCTTCGAGGGCCGCTGCGCGGCCACCTCAGGATGAGGGCGAATGAGTTGCGGCGTCAAAGCCATTGCCTGTCTCTCAGTTCATTGTCGGGAAGGTGAAGACCGCCCCGGACTTGATGCCTTCCGGCCAGCGCGTCGTCACCGTCTTGAGGCGCGTGTAGAAATGCACGCCCTCCGGCCCGTAAATGGCGTGGTCGCCGAACAGCGAGCGCTTCCAGCCGCCGAAGGAATGATAGGCGACCGGCACCGGGATCGGCACGTTGACGCCGACCATGCCGGCCTCGACCTTGTCGGCAAAGGACCGCGCGGCATCGCCGTCGCGGGTGAAAATAGCGGCCCCGTTGCCGAATTCGTGGGCATTGATGAGGCCGATGGCGTGGTCGTAGTCCGGTGAACGCACAACTGACAGCACGGGACCGAATATCTCTTCCTTGTAAACACGCATTTCAGGGGTGACGCGATCAAGAAGCGTGCCACCGACGAAATATCCGTCCTCGTATCCCTGCAGCCTGAAGTCGCGCCCGTCGACGACCAGCTCGGCGCCTTCCTTGACGCCGAGGTCGATGTAGCCGGTGACCTTGTGCATGTGCTCCCTGGTGACCAGCGGACCCATCTCGGCTTCCGGGTCGGTCGCCGGGCCGATCTTCAGCGCGCGCACGCGCGGCGCCAGCGAGGCGACCAGCTTGTCGGCGGTCTCCTCGCCCACCGGAACGGCGACCGACACCGCCATGCAGCGCTCGCCGGCGGAGCCGTAGCCGGCGCCCATCAGCGCATCGGCGGCCTTGTCCATGTCGGCGTCGGGCATGACGATCATGTGGTTCTTGGCGCCGCCCAGCGCCTGCACGCGCTTTCCGTTGGCCGTGCCGGTGCGATAGACGTATTCGGCGATCGGCGTCGAGCCGACGAAGGACACCGCCTTGATGTCGGGGTGGGTGAGGATGGCGTCGACGACTTCCTTGTCGCCGTGGACGATGTTGAGCACGCCATCGGGGAAGCCGGCCTCGCGGAACAGCTCGTAGGCCACCATCGTGGCGCCGGGGTCCTTCTCCGACGGCTTGAGGATGAAGGTGTTTCCGCAGGCGATCGCCACCGGATACATCCACATGGGCACCATCGCCGGGAAGTTGAACGGCGTGATGCCGGCAACGACGCCAAGCGGCTGGCGGTCGGTGTGGCTGTCGATCGCCGGGCCGACATGGCGGGAGAACTCGCCCTTCAGCAGATGCGGGATGCCGCAGCAGAACTCGACCACCTCGACGCCGCGCTGAACCTCGCCGACGGCGTCGGCGTGGGTCTTGCCGTGCTCGCGCGAGATCGCCTCGGCGATGCGGTCGACATTGGCGTCGAGCAGCTCCTTGAAACGGAACATGAAGCGGGCGCGCTTGAGCGGCGGCGTGTCGGCCCAGGCGGGCAGCGCCTGTCTTGCGGCGGCCACCGCGGCATCGAGCTCGGCAGCGGTCGACAAGGGCACGACCGCCGTCTGCTCGCCGGTCGCCGGGTTGAAGATCGGCGCGGTGCGCGGACTGGTGGACCGGCTCAACTGGCCGCCGATGACGTTCGAAATCGTCTCCATGACGGGCCTTTCCCCCAGGTTCGTCAGACGGAAGCAAAAATGAGCAGGCTAAACAAATGCCCCGGCTATTCCAGCCCTTTGAGGATGCCCTCCAGGGTATCGAACAACTGGTCGATTTCGGAATCCGAGATGATCAGCGGCGGCGACAGGGCGATGATGTCGCCGGTGGTGCGGATCAGAAGTCCCTTCTCGAAGGCTTCGATGAAGGCGGTGAAGGCGCGCTTGGTGGGCGCGCCGGGGATCGACTCCAGCTCGATGGCGCCGACCAGGCCGCAATTGCGGATGTCGATGACGTGCGGCAGCTCCTTGAGCGCATGCAGGCGGTCGGCCCAATGATCGGCAAGCTCGGCGCCGCGGCTGAGCAGCCCCTCCTCCTCATAGGTGTCGAGGGTGGCGATGCCGGCGGCGCTGGCCACCGGATTGCCGGAATAGGTGTAGCCGTGGAAGAACTCGATGAGATGCTCCGGGCCGTTCATGAAGGCCTCGTAGATCTCCTTCTTCACGAACACCGCGCCCATCGGGATGGTGCCGTTGGTGACGCCCTTGGCGGTCAGCACGATATCCGGCACGACGCCGAAATAATCGATGGCGAAGGGCGCGCCGAGGCGGCCGAAGCCGGTGATGACCTCGTCGAAGATGAGCAGGATGCCGTGCTTGTCGCAGATGGCGCGCAGCTTCTCGAGATAGCCCTTGGGCGGAATGAGCACGCCGGTTGAGCCGGCGACCGGCTCGACGATGACCGCGGCGATGGTCGAGGCATCGTGCAGAGTGACGAGGCGCTCAAGCTCGTCGGCGAACTCGGCGCCGTGCTCGGGCTGGCCGCGCGAGAAGGCGTTGCGGGCGGGATCGTGGGTGTGGCGGATATGGTCGACGCCGGTCAACAGCGTGCCGAACATCTTGCGATTGCCGACGATGCCGCCGACCGAGATGCCGCCGAAATTGACGCCGTGATAGCCGCGCTCGCGGCCGATCAGGCGGAAGCGCGAGCCCTGGCCGATGACGCGCTGATAGGCGAGCGCGATCTTGAGCCCGGTCTCGACCGACTCCGAACCGGAATTGGTGAAGAAGACGTGGTCGATGCCGGGCGGCATGTGGGTGACCAGCCGCGCCGCCAGCTCGAAGACCTTGGGGTGGCCCATCTGGAAGGCCGGGGCGTAATCGAGCTCGCGGACCTGGTTTGCGACCGCCTCGACAATCTTCGGCCGGCTGTGGCCGGCATTGACACACCACAGGCCGGCGGTGCCGTCCATCACCTTGCGCCCGTCGGCGGCGCGATAGTACATGCCCTCCGCGCCGACCAGCATGCGCGGCGCCTTCTTGAACTGCCGGTTCGCGCTGAACGGCATCCAGAAGGCTTCGAGATTGTTGGTAGAATACTGAGTGCGCGCCACGACTTTCCCTCCGGCGCCATATCCTCCCAGTCTCGCAAAATGGCGTCGGTCAGGCCTGACTGGAACCTGCGCTGATTGCGCCGGTGGGCCTTTTCCTCTAGGAGAAGACGGCGTGATTTCCTGACCATTTGGTCAAGGGAACGTTAGTCAGTTTCACAAGACCGCTCAAGAGGGCAGTTGGTCGTCGCGACCGCCGGATCGATGAGGCGCACCGTTTGCCGACCCGTGATCTTTCCCCCCTTCGCCAGCCACGCCACAACGCCTCGATGAGCCCCGCCGACAGCGCCCGGGCGCGGCGCACGCGCAAGCGCACGCGCATCCAGGAGGAAAACGAGGAGCGCATCCTCAACGCGGCGCTGGAGGTGTTCTCCACCTACGGCTTCCGCGGCGCCACGGTCGACCAGATCGCGGCGCTGGCGAAGATGACCAAGCCAAACCTGCTCTACTATTTCCGGCGCAAGCAGGACATCTACCGGGCGGTGCTGAACCGCACGCTGGAAATGTGGCTGATGCCGCTGGAGGCGCTCTCCAGCGATGGCGACCCGGCGGCGGAGATCGCCGCCTATATCGACCGCAAGCTGGAGATGTCGCGCGACCGGCCGAAGGAATCGCGCCTGTTCGCCATGGAGATCATCCAGGGCGCGCCGATGCTCGGCGACGTGCTCAGCGGCCGGCTGAAGAAGCTGTTCGACGAGAAGACTGCGGTCATTCGCCGCTGGATCGCGGAGGGGCGGCTGACGCCGGTCGACCCGCACCATCTCGTCTTCATGATCTGGGCGACCACCCAGCATTATGCCGACTTCGAGGTGCAGATCCGCGCGCTTCTCGGCGATGCCATCGACCGGCCGGACCATTTCACCCACGCCAGGGCGACGCTCGAGCAGGTCTTTCTCGCCGGTTTGACGCCGCGCGGCTAGTTCGGTGCCGGAGCGCCGGCGGCCGGCTCCCCCGAGACGGCGGCCGGTTCGGCGACCGGCTTCTCCTCGGCGGCGGCGGGCGTGACGATCGCGAAGGACGGGCGCAGCGATTCCTGCTTCTTGCGCGCTTTCGACAGGTCGAACATCTCGGCGTAGTAGGCGGGCCCGACCATGCGCACGTGGCTGGCCGGCGCATCGGCCAGCGCCACCCGCGGCGCCACCGGCTTGACGGTGAAATCGCCGGCGATATTGGCGAGCGTTTCGGGATCCTCGGAGAACGGCCGGCGGATCTGCGGCACCGGCAGGGGCTTGCGCCGCGCCGCGGCAACCTTGCTGCTGCGCGGCGGCGGCAGCAGTGCGCTGTAGCGCGCGGCCAGCGCCGACAGCCCGGCATGAAGCTCGGCGGCGCAGGCCGGGGCGTAGGACTGGCGATAGGCGAAGGCATAGGGCTGGTCGCCGTAACGCTGGCCGGAGAGCGTGGTGGCGTCGGCGACGTCGTCGCTGCGCGACTGGACGAACAGCTCGGCCTGGCCATCCTGGGCATACATGGACTGGCAGACGGCGGCATCGGTATCGAAGCGGCTGCGCGACGCCTGGAACTCGATGGGGAAATAGTAGCCGTCGCAGAGGCGCACGCAGAGCGTTCGCGTGCCGCCGGCCGACGGCACACCGCAGTTGGCGCGGGAAAGCGCATCGCGCAGGCGGGCGACCTCGGCCTCGGGCGAGGAATTGAAGAAATAGAAATCGTTGCCGCGCATCTGGCTGAGCTGCCGGCTGAGCCGGTTCACCTCGGCCATGATCGCCGGACACTGGCGGCTCGGACGCGGACCGAAGAACAGGAAGCCGCCGCTGCAACCGTTGCGCCGCGCGGCCTGCTGCGCCTGCGCCAGTTTGCGGCCGATCTCGTCCATCTGGACCATCTGGCGGCCGCTGACGCCGCCGCCGGCGCCGCCGGCGCGCTCGACAGCGCCGAGATATTGCGCCTGCAAACGGTCGCAATAGCTGAATTCGAGCCGGTACTGGGCGTGCGCGACCGGGCCCGCCGCCACAAGGGCCGCAAGACCAGCACCCATCAGCCGGATCAGCTTCATGCGCTTCATGGCGCGGCGCGTTGCCTCCAACAGCGGTGCGGATTGTCTACCGCACACCACAAATATGGTTCAAATCAGATTGCCGGATCGTGAAGACCCTTACCGCGGCCGGGCGCGGGCGGCCTCCAGCAGCAGGATGACCGTCTTGGCGTCGACGATCTCGCGCCGGTCGATCATGGCGAGCGCCTCATCGAGCGGCACCTCGATCACCTCGATGTCCTCGCCCTCGCCTGCGGCGCCGCCGCCGGCCGAGAAACGGTCGGCGGGCGTGTAGCGCGCCAGGAACAGGCTGAGGCTTTCGGAAAGGCTGCCGGGGCTCATCAGGATGTCGGTGAGGTGCCTGAGCTCGCGGAGGTGACAGCCGAGCTCTTCCTCAGCCTCCTTGCGGATCGCCTGTTCGGGCGCGAGATCGTCGTTGAGGCCGGCGCACACCTCGACGAGCGTGCCGGTGCCGCCCTGAAGCTGCGCTGCCAGGCGAAACTGGCGGATGAGGAGAACGGTGCCGCGCGCCGGGTCGATCGGCAGGACGGCGGAACCGTTGCCATGGTCGTAGACCTCGCGCAGCTGGGTCTCGCGGCGGCCGTCGCGGCGGGTGTAGTCGATGGTGTAGCGGGTGAGCCGGCCCCAGGCGGCCGACAGGACCTCCTCGGACAGGATGCGCGCCGGGGACGGATCGCTCATGAAAACCTTCTTGGCAATCAAACTTCGGGGGTGGCTGCATCCGGCGGGGGATCGTCGGCGGGCAGCGCGATGTCGGGGGCTGTCTCGCAGCCGGCGATCGTCTCGTCAATCAGGTGATCGACGACCGCCCGCAACGCCTCTTCGCGCTCCTGCCCGGCGGCAAGAGCACCATCGTAGACCGCGAGCTGCCGGTCGGCGGAGGTGCCGTCCTTGACGATGTGGCGGGCGTGGGCAACTTCCGCCACGCAGCCGAAGAACTCCGCATCCTCGGCGATGAAGGCAATCAGTTCGTCGATCAGCGTGGCGAAGGGCACCGGTTCGCCCTTGCCGAAATCGATCATCGCCGCGCCGGGGCCATGACGCTGGGCGAGCCAGCGGTTCTCTTCGACGAGAAAGGACGAGTACTGGCGCCAGCGCTGATTGGCGCGGCGCAGGCGCACCAGCATGCGATTGAGACAGCGGTAGATCGCCGCGATGGCGATGGCATCGTCGAGCCGGGCGCAGACGTCGGTGATGCGCATCTCCAGCGTGGGAAAACGCGACGAGGGACGCAGGTCCCACCACAGCTTGCTGCCGTCCTCGATCTCGCCGGCCCTCACCAGCACGGCCAGTGCGCGCCGGTATTCCTCTTCGTCGACGAATGCCGGCGGCAGGCCGGTGCGCGGCAGCTCGTTGAAGACCGACAGGCGGTAGGAGTGCAGCCCCGTGCGCTGACCGCTCCAGAACGGCGACGAGGTGGACAGCGCCAGCAGGTGCGGCAGGAAATAGGGGAGCTGGTTGAACACATCGAAGCGCAGCCGTTCGTCCTCGATGGCGACGTGAACGTGCATGCCGCAGATCAACAGCCGGCGCGCCACAACCTGCATGTCGCGCGCGATGACGTTGTAGCGGTCCTTGTCCGTGTTCATCTGGGTGCGCCAGTCGGCAAAGGGATGCGTCGAGGCGGCAATCGGGGCCATGCCGAAGCGGTCGGCGGCCTCGGCAATGGTTCGCCGCAGGCCGGCCAGCGCCGCGCGGGCCTCGCCCAGCGTGCGGCACACCGGCGTACCGACCTCGATCTGGCAGCGCAGGAACTCGGGCGTCACGAACTCGCCCAATGCGGCGCGGCAGGCTTCCATCAGCCCGGCCGGCGGGTCGACGACCAGATCGCGCGTCCGGCGATCGACGAGAAGGTACTCCTCCTCGATGCCCACTGTGTAGCTGGGCTCCTCCATGGCGGCAGCCTGTCAGAAAACGGCGCGAGGGGGAACGGCGGCGTGGCCCGCAAGGCGGCGAGAGGAGCGACCGGCAGAGTTTATTAAAACGTCCGGCGGCGCGGTAACGCCACGTTGGGGCGGCCATGGTCAGTTGTGACAGGCTCAAGAAAAAAGGACGTAATCCATGTCACCGCGCCTGCGAACCGTTTCCCTCGCTTTTCTTGCCGCGTCGGCGTTTGTCCTGTCGGGCGCGCTGCCGGGCCCCTTCGGCACGATCGCCGGCGGGCCAGCCTTCGCCCAGGGCAATGGTGGCAGCCACGGCGGCGGCGGCGGTGGCAACAGCAGTAGCAGTAGCAGCAGCCATGGCGGCGGCGGCTCCAGCGCCAGTTCCAGCAGCGCCTCCAGCGGCAGCAACGGCAAATCCAGCACGGCGCCCGGCCGCACCAAGACGAGCAGCCAATTCGCCAGCGCCAGCAGCCATAGCAGCAGCGGCACGCCCAAGGCGCTCATTCGCCAATATGTGCTGGCGACCGGTCTGAAGCAGGGCGATGTGGCGCGGGTGCTGAAGTCGTGGAACTCGCTCAACCGCAATCTGCGCGCCTTCGCGGCGACCGCCGGCAAGACGAAGTCGCTGCCGGCGCTCCAGGTCGCCTATATCCGCGACAACGCGCTGGCCGAGGACCAGCTTGCCGCCTTCACGGCGCTGGGCGGCGACCCCAACAATCCGCCGTCCCAGGACCAGTTCGATGCGGCCTCGTCCTATCTCGCCGCGCAACAGCTCCTGGCTGAAGCGGACGGCGGCACGGGCGTCGACGCGGCGACGGTGCTCGCCGATCCGAACTCCTTCGACCCGGCGCTGGTCGACGCGGCCAATACGGTCAACGACTATGGCGGGCCCGACGCGCAGACCGTGGTCGACCAGTTCAACGCCTGGAGCGACTATCAGACCGCCGAGGCCGCCGCCGCCGACGCCTTCAAGGCGGCCAGCGTCAGCTATCGCAATGCCGACCAGGCGACGCTGGATTCGCTGCGCAATCTGGTCGACGACATTGTCGCGACCCAGGGCCTCGACACGCTGGCGTCGAATCCGTGATGCTCATGGGCCGGGGCCGCGACGCGCGCCTCGGCCCTTCCTTCCAGATCTAGCCGCCCTTCTTTCCGTGGACGCGGTGCCGCGTTGGGCTAATTCGTGCCGTCCGGGCAGACGGTGCGGAAGCGGCTGAGATTGCCGGCCGCGTCGCCGGCCGAGAAGGTGGCCTGGGTGGCGCCGGTGCTGAGGACGAGCTGCCGGCTGGCGGCCGCTTCGTCGATGAAGCGCGACACGGCGATCGGATCGGTGACCATCTGGGTCCGCGAACCGGCCGACACCACGCTCACATCGTGCCCGGTCTGGCCGTCGAAACGATAGGCGAGGCTGGTGGCCGGGGCGGCCGTGGCATTCCAGGCGACCATAATGGCGGGCACCGCGTCGTTGCAGATGAGCGAGAGCGATGCGGCCGGGGCACCGGCGGCGGTGACGTCGCTGGCGTTGAGGAAGACGGCGGGGCCGGCATCGCTCCATTGCCAGCCGGCGGCCGGCGTCGGCTCGGGCGGCGCGACGGCGAGGGCCGGAGAGACCTCCGAGACCGGTGCGGAGGATTGAGACACGCAGGCCCCCAGCATGACAGCCGCGCCCACAATGACGGCGAATGCCGCAATCCTCCCAGGTCCCATTCCCGATTCCACTCCGTCTGCCGAAAACGCGCGGCAAGCAAGCGCAGGATGCGCGCCGGGTCAAGATGGGATGCGGCGCGTGCTCCCGGCGCGGACGACCACGGGCACCCTGCACACGCTTCGCGGGTATGCCATACTCGCCGCGGAGGGAGCGACGCGGATGGCGGATTCCGGGCAGACGGCGGCGCAGGCCGGGGGCAGCAGGGGGACAGTCCTCGGCGTGGTGGCGATGGCGATCGGCGTCTTCGTGATCGCCAACGATTTCACCTCGCTGTCGGTCGCCCTGCCCGCCATCGAGAGCGACCTCAGGATCGACGTCACCGAAGTGCAGTGGGTGATCAACGGCTACGCCATGATGTTCGGCGTGCTGATCGTCACCGGGGGACGGCTCGCCGACCTGTTCGGGCGGCGGCGCATCTTCCTCATCGGCTCGGTGGTCTTCGCCTTCTTCTCCGTCCTCGGCGGATTCGCGCCGAACATCTGGCTGTTGCTGGCGGCGCGCTTCCTGATGGGGGTCGGCGGCGCCATGATGTGGCCGGCGATCCTCGGCATGACCTACGATCTGCTGCCCGGCGACAAGGCCGGGCTTGCCGGCGGCATCATCATCGGCTCGGCCGGCCTCGGCAACGCGGTCGGCCCGCTGATCGGCGGCGTCCTCACCGACGCGGCAAGCTGGCGCTGGATCTTCTTTCTCAACCTGCCGATCGCAGCCTTCGGCATGCTGGCGACCTGGCTGGTCATCCCGCGCGACAGGCCCGGCGGGGCGGATCACAAGATCGACTATGGCGGCATCGCCATCCTGTCGGCGGGCCTCCTCGCCTTGCTGCTTGCCCTCGACGAAGGCACCGACGTCGGCTGGTTCGACGTGCGCATCGTCGGGCTCTTCATCGTTGCCGTGCTGGCCCTGACCGGGTTCGTCCTGGTCGAGCGGCGCTTCACCGACCGCGCCCTGGTGCCGGGCGACGTTCTGCAGAGCCGCCAGTTCGTCGCCGCGTGCGGCGCGACGCTGCTGATGTCGGCCCTGTTCTTCGCCGCACTGCTCTACCTGCCGCAATTCATGATGAAGCAGCTCGGCTATTCGGCGATCGGCGCCGGCGCCGGGCTGCTGCCGATGATGGGCGTGTTCGCCGCCACCTCGTTCCTCGCCGGCGCGGCCTATAACCGGTTCGGGCCGAAGGCGGTGGTCAGCGCCGGCGCCGCCTGTCTCGCGGCGGGCATGTTCCTGCTGACGGCGATCGCCGATTCCTCTCCCTATTCGGCTCTCGTCCCGGGCATGGCCGTGATGGGGCTCGGCGTCGGCCTGTTCTATTCGTCGATCACCACGGCGGCGATCACGGTTCTCGACACGTCGCGCTCGAGCCTGGCCGGCGCGATCGTCTACATGTTCCAGATCGCCGGCGGGGCGATCGGCCTCGGATTGAACACGGCCATCGTGGTCAGCGCGCCATCGCTGGCTTCAGGGATTTCCGCCACCTTCTTCGTCGACGGCTGTCTCGCGGTGGCGGGGCTGATCGTCGTGCTCCTCTTTGTCGGCGGAACCGTCGACCGCGAGCGGCTACAGGGGCTGATGCATCATCACCGCGCCCACGGGTGAGCGACCCGCCTACTCCGCCGGCTTGACCAGGCAGGCGGGATTGCTCGGGTGGTCGGTCCAGGCGAGGTAGCCGGTGGCCGGCGCCCCGGTGTGCGGATCGACGCCTTCGGTGATCCGCTCCATGGTGATGCAATTCTCCACCGGACAGACATTGACGCAGAGATTGCAGCCGACGCATTCGCTGTCGACCACCTCGAAATAGCGCTGGCCGTCCTTCATGGTGGTGATCGCCTGATGCGAGGTGTCCTCGCAGACGATGTGGCAGCGGCCGCACTTGATGCAGAGTTCCTGGTCGATGCGCGCCTTGGTGACGTAGTTGAGGTTGAGATACTGCCAGTCCGACAGGTTGGGCACGGCGCGCCCCGTCAGATCGGAGAGGCTCATCTCCTTTTCGTCGAGATAGCCGGAGAGGCCGGAAATCATCTCGGAGACTATTCTGAAGCCGTAGGTCATCACCGCCGTGCACACCTGCACGTTGCCGGCGCCGAGGGCCAGGAACTCGGCCGCGTCGCGCCAGGTGGTGATGCCGCCAATGCCGGAGATCGGCAGGCCCATGCACTCTGCGTCGCGGGCGATCTCGGAGACCATCGACAGCGCGATCGGCTTCACCGCCGGGCCGCAATAGCCGCCATGCGAGCCCTTGCCGTCGATGGTCGGCACCGGGGCGAAATTGTCGAGGTCGACACTGGTGATCGAATTGATGGTGTTGATCAGCGACACCGCATCGGCGCCGCCCTTTTTTGCGGCGCGGGCGGGATAGCGGATGTCGGTGATGTTGGGCGTCAGCTTGACGATGACCGGCATGCGGGTCGCCGCCTTGCACCAGCGCACGACCATCTCGATGTATTCCGGCACCTGGCCGACGGCCGAGCCCATGCCGCGCTCGCTCATGCCGTGCGGGCAGCCGAAATTGAGCTCGACGCCGTCCGCCCCGGTGTCCTCGACCGCCTTGAGGATCGCCTCCCAATTGGGCTGCTCGCAGGGCACCATGAGCGAGACGACCAGCGCGCGGTCCGGCCAGTCGCGCTTGACCCGCTTGATCTCCTCGAGATTGATCTGAAGCGAGCGGTCGGTGATCAGCTCGATATTGTTGAGGCCGATCAGGCGGCGGTCGCCGGCGTGGATGGCGCCGTAGCGCGGCCCGGCGACGTTGACGATGGGCGGGTCCTCGCCCAGCGTCTTCCACACGACACCGCCCCAGCCCGCCTTGAAGGCGCGCACGACGTTGTATTCCTTGTCGGTCGGCGGCGCCGAGGCGAGCCAGAACGGGTTCGGCGACTTGATGCCGGCGAATTCGCTGCGAAGATCGGCCATCAGAACCTCCTACCGACAAGCGATTGTGGAACAGACAACCTCCCCCTTGAGGGGAGGTCGAAATGCCGAAGGCATTTCGGGAGGGGGTGAATTGTCGAGGCGTCCAGGCCCCTCCCCGAAACCGCTTCGCGGTTTCGACCCTCCCTCCAGGGGAGGGTTGGGCGCAGTGCAAGGTGCGACGCCATTGGCCTATGCCGCTTCCGTGGCGCCGCCGGTGAGGGCACGGTGGATCGACTCGGCGGCGTCGCGGCCGTCGGCAACGGCGACGACGGTGAGATCGTTGCCGCCGGCGACGCAATCGCCGCCGGCCCAGACGCTGGGAACGTTGGTGCGGCGCTGACTGTCGACCTTGATGCGGCCGCCTTCCAGCTCGATCCCGGCAATGGCGCCGTTGAGCGCCTCGCCGTCGAAGGTCTGGCCGATCGCCTTGAACACCATGTCGGCGTCGAGGGTGAAGGTCTCGCCGGTGCCGACAAGGCGGCCGTCTTCCTCGCGCGTATATTCAAAGGCGATGCCGGTGACGCGGCCGGCAACGTCGGTGAGCCCGGTCGGTCTGGCGTTGAAAACGATGGTGACCCCGTCGGTCTGGGCCAGCTCGCGTTCATAACGACTGGCGCCCATGCGCTCCGGCGAGCGGCGATAGACGATGGTCACCTGCTCGGCGCCGAGGCGCTTCGACTGGGTGGCGATGTCGATGGCGGTCATGCCGCCGCCGACCACCACCACGCGGCGGCCGACGGGCAGGCTGCCCAGATCCTTCGCCTGGCGCAGGCCGGCGATGTAGTCGACCGCATCCTCGACGCCGGCCATGTCCTCGCCGGCAATGCCCATGGCGTTGAAGCCGGCAAGGCCGATGGCCAGGAAGATGGCGTCGAAATCCTCCCTCAGCTCGCCGAGGGTGAACTCGCGGCCGAGCACCTTGCCGGTCTCGACCTGGATGCCGCCGACCGAGAGGATGAACGCCACCTCGCGGGCGGCGAAATCATCGACGGTCTTGTAGGCGGCGATGCCGTATTCGTTGAGGCCGCCGATCTTCGGCCGGGCGTCGAAGACGACGACGTCGTGGCCGTAGAGGGCCAGGCGATGGGCGCAGGCGAGACCGGCCGGCCCGCCGCCGACGACGGCGACGCGTTTTCCCGTGAGCGGGGCGCGCGCAAACGGATGGCCGCCGGCCTCGATCACCACGTCGGTGGCGTAACGCTGAAGCTCGCCGATCCTGACCGGCTTGCCCTCGGCGACCTCGCGCACGCAGACTTCCTCGCACAGCGTCTCGGTCGGGCAGACGCGGGCGCACATGCCGCCGAAGACGTTCTGGGAGAAGATGGTGCGGGCCGCGCCGACGGGATTGTCGGTGAGGATCTCGCGGATGAAGAGCGGGATGTCGATGCCGGTGGGACAGGCGGCGACGCAGGGCGCGTCGTAGCAGAAGTAGCAGCGGTCGGCCTCGACCAGGGCCTCGTGGCGGTCGAGCGGCGGGTGCAGGTCGCTGAAATTGGCGGAGTAGTCTTCCGGCTTCAGACGACCGGCGGCAATGTCGGGAACCCTGTCGGCCGCCATGAAAATCCCCTTCTCCAGCGACCCGTGGTGTTCACGGGCCGTATCGGTCTTTGATCATTTGGACAAATTCGCGAACAAGCGTCAAGCACAAGGAACAGGCGGCGAAAGGCGGCGCGGCGACGGTGACAGGCGCGCGCCCGCAGGCTATTCATGACGCGGGCAGGCAGTTCCGTCGATCCATCGAGGCAACGATGCGCGCGAAACTGATCGTATTCCTGGTCCTGGCGGGGGCGTTTCTGCAACCGGGGCCAGCGGCGGCGGCGGAACTCTTCCGCGCCGGCGTGGTGAGTTGCGTGGCCGTGTCGCGTTCGGTGACGGCGATGTCGGTCACCCGCTGCGCCGGCGGCGAGAACCCGGCCAAGCGCGAAATGTTCGGCAGCTGCGAGGGCAGCTATGTCAGCAACCGCGTGCGGGTGCCCTTCGTGGTCTCGGCCTATGTCCGCGAGATGAGCAAGTTCCTGCCGGACAACAAGAGGTCGCTCAAGTTCGACTATCGCGGCATGCGCTGCCAGCTCAACACGTGGCGCCTGCGCTCGGTGCACAATTGCAGCAAGCTCGCCGGCGGCGAAGGCATGGCCTGCCAGGTGTGCCTCACGCTCTTCGGCAAGCACTGCTATGAGGCGCGCATGATGGTGACGCGCGGCGCCAAGCTCGGCCGCATCGATCCGTGAGGATGCGGTAGCGCGCGACCGGGGCACGGGTGGCGCGTTTTCGGTCGCGCTTCACCTGCTGCCGATCACGCGCAGCAAAGCGCCCTTCAGGCGCGATGGTGCCGGCGATGGGCCGGCCTGCCCGCTCGTCGCCGGATTGCTCCGCGAGCCGTTCTCTGCTTCGGCGCTGGTCCAGGCCCGGTTGCCGACCAGGGCCGCCGCCTGTCCAACCCAATCGTCATGTTCGACGCGATCCGGGAACGCCATTTTCTGCGCAACCCACCGAACCTCACCCGGCGACCAGGCAGCAATCTGATCAAAGTGGAAAATGCCGAGAGAGTTCAGGCGCATTTCGTTGCGCGCGCCAATGCCGGTGATGCTCTGTAGATCATCAGCAACGCCGTCGCGCGGGGCAGTCAGCGTCGGCGGCCTGGCCAGACCGATGGGGTCCTCCTCCTCCACCTCATCCAGCTTCATGGCCAAGGCAGCCGAACCCACCACGCGCCCGTTGGGCGGCGCGAATGGGCTGGCGGAAGCCCGCCGCATGGCGATTTTGAGGATGTCGGCGCTCGGGGTGTTGTCCACCGGGGTCCGCGCCATCGCGGTCACGGCCGTACGCAGCGCCGCACTCGGCGTTCCGTCGTTGTCAGACTGTCCACGCACCTCATGACGCGCGTCGCGGCGCTCAACGGCGTCGATGCTTGCAGGAGTCGATCGCACCTGCTGGCTGGCGGCAACATCCCAAGGTGCCGCCGCGACCGTGTCGACACCGGATGCGTCCGCAAGCGCCGCAGCTTCCCGCATGATCGTGGCGAGCTGGGCAATCTGACGGCGGTGCTCGGCGATCGCTTCCAGGGCAAGTTTGCTGACGCTCTTGCATGCCGTATTGAAACTGTCGATGTGGTCGGCGCGCATCACGCACCTCCATCGACGGCGCGGGCCACCGCATCGAGCGCGAGGCGCAGGCTGTCCATCTGGGGGGCAGCGTGATCGGCAGCCGACGCCTCGGTGGCCGCCGCCTTCTTGCCGGCGGCGGAATTGGCGGAGGCGAGGATCTTCTCCATACTGACGATCTGCTGCTCGTGCTCGGCGATGACGCTTTCCGCCAGCCGCGCGAGATTGGCGCATGCACTCGTCAGTTTCTGGACGTGGTCGGTACGCATTTGACCGCACTCCCGTCGCGATTACTCTGGACAACTTCCGCGACTGCGACAGGTTCACCGATACACCTGAGGTTGCGCTGCCGACAAGGTCAACCTATGGTTACCGCGACGATTCCGACAATTATGGTAAAATACGAGCGTTAATGGCCCCGTCCGATACCAAGCTTAAACTGACGCGCCATGGTCAACGCCGCGCCCGTGCAGTAGATTTGTCCAAGGTACTCGCGGGCTACCGGCCGTAATCGTCCTCGAAGCGGACGATATCGTCCTCGCCGAGATAATCGCCGACCTGCACCTCGATCAGCGTCATCGGCGTCTTGCCGCGATTGGCCATGCGGTGGATGGCGCCCTGGGGGATGTGGACCGTCTCGTTCTCCCTGACGGTCGTCACGTCGAGCGCGTCGCGCTCCATGCCCAGCGTGATCTCGGCGACGCCCTCCACCACCGTCCAGTGCTCGGCGCGGTGGGCGTGCTTCTGCAGCGACAGGCGGGCGCCGGGCTTGACGACGATGCGCTTGACCTGATGGCGGCGGCCCTGGTCGAGCGACTGATAGTAGCCCCAGGGCCGGTAGTGACGGACGAAATCGCCGTAAACGGCCTCGGGCGCCGCATCGATGGCGGCGGTCAGCTCCTTGACCCGGTCGGCATCCTTGCGCGCGGCGACCAGAACCGCATCGTCGGTGGCGACGACCACGAGATCGCTGACGCCGACGACGCCGACCCGGGGCCGGCTGGTGCTGACATAGCTGTCCCTGGCATCGAGCAGCACGGCGTCGCCGACGGCGACGTTGCCGGCGGCGTCGTGGCGGTCGGCCTCCCAGACCGATCCCCAGGTGCCGAGATCGGACCAGTCGAAGCGCGCGTCGACGACGGCGGCGTTCGCCGTCTTTTCCATGACGGCGTGGTCGAAGGAGATTTTCGGCGCGGCGGCGAAAGCCTCCCTGTCGAGGTGGAGGACGGCGCCGCCGTCGGCCGCCTCGCCGGCGGCGATGGCGGACGCAGCAGCGGAGGCGATCTCCGGCGCTTGGGCGCCGAGTTCGGAGAGCGCCGTGCGCGCGCCGAGCAGGAAGATGCCGCTGTTCCAGAGATAGCCGTCGGCCATGTATTGGCGGGCGCGCGCGACGTCCGGCTTCTCGACGAAGCGGGCGACGGCGCGCACGCCGGCCTCGGCCAGCGGCCCGCCCGGCTGGATATAGCCATAGCCGGTGGCCGGCCCGGCCGGGGGCACGCCGAAGATGACGATCCGGCCCGCTTCCGCCGCCGGCAGCGCCGTTTCCACCGTGGCGCGGAAGGCGGCGTGATCGCGGATGACGTGGTCGGCGGCGAGAACCAGGAGCGTGGCCTCGGGGTGATCGATGGCGACGAAGGCGGCAGCGGCGGCGATGGCCGCAGCGGTGTCGCGGCCCTCCGGCTCGAGCAGGACCACGGCGGCGACATCGGCCTCGGCCAGGGCAGCGGCGACGAGATGGGCATGATCGGCGCCGGCGACGACGACCGGCGGGCCGAAGAGGGACGGCGCGGCGATGCGCTGAAGCGTCAGGGCGAAGGTGGAGACGCCATCGACCAGCGGCAGGAACGGTTTGGGGCTGTCGCTGCGCGAGGCGGGCCACAGGCGCGTGCCGGCGCCGCCGCACATGATGACTGGAATGATCATGGGTTTCGCCCGTTTGCCGGCTGCCACAAGAGACGGTCGTTCCCTAGAGCTTTTTGCGGCGCGGATGCAAGCGGACAGGCCCTCGATGGTTACGCGAAGGTCGTGCCGGCGAGACGGTCGAGCAGCGCCGCCAGTTCCTGCGGGCGGGTCAGATGGGGCGAGTGGCCGCCAGGGAAGGCAATCGGTTCGACCTTGAGCCAGTCCTGCGCCACCCGGCGCGACCAGTCCGGGGTGATGGCGCGGTCCTCGTCACAGACGATCGAGGCCGCCGGGACCGACGGCCAGCCGGCGGCGTCGACGCGGTCTCGCCAGTAGCCCTTCTGGTGGCGCAGCCGGGCGAAGGCCCAGGCGGCGTCGGCCTCGCTGGCATCGGGATAGAGGTCGCGGGCGGCGGCCGCCGCGTTTGGCCAATAGGTCAGGCCCGCCTCGTCGCGGAGAAGCGCCTTGCCGAAATCCGGCGGGGAGATATCGGCGTTGAGGCCGGCCTTGCGATCCTCGGCGCAGCTCAGGCCCGGACGGCGCAGGATCGCCGCCAGGTAGACGATGCCGCCGAGCGACAGGCGATCGGCGATGAGCGGCGCCACCAGCCCGGCCATGGAATGGGCGACGACGATCGGCGCCTCGTCGCCGGAAAACGCTTCCGCCGCGGCATCGGCATAGGCGGCGGTGGAGGCGTCGCGCCGGTCGATGGGCAGATCGACGGTGCGGGCGGTATGGCCGAGCGCCTCGAGCGCCGCCGTCACGCGGGTCCAGCACCAGGCGCCGTGCCAGGCACCATGAATCAGTCCGAAAGTCGCCATCGCCGGGATGTCCTCCTGTCGCGACGATAGCCCGGGCCGGCCTCTTCACCAATGCGGCGCCGCGGCGGCAAGCGGTCGCGTCGCGGCGCCTTGGCGCCTGGCCTCACATCGTGACGGGATGCTGGCGGACTGCGGCGTTCAGCCGGTTCCAGACATTGATCGAGGCAATGTCGAGCAGCAGCGCGGCCAGCGCCTTTTCCTCATAGTGGCGGGCGGCCTCATCCCAGACCGCGTCCGAGACCGGGTCGCCACGGTCGGCGATCCGGGTGAGGTCCTCGGTGAGCGCCAGTGCCGCCCGTTCGGCGTCGGTGAAATAGGGCGTGTCGCGCCAGGCGGCGGTGGTGAAGATGCGGTCGTCGGACTGGCCGGCCTCCCTCAGCGCCTTGGCGTGCATCTGGACGCAGACGCTGCAGCCGTTGATCTGGCTTGCCCTGAGATGGACAAGCTCGCGGGTGACATGGGGCAGATTGTCGTTCTCGATCGCCTTGTTGAGGGTCTGCAAGGCCTTCAGGGCCTCGGGAACGATGGTGACGGGGTGGTTCATGCGAGCCGGCATGGCTGGCCTCCTTCGCTGGGAGCTTGCGGTTGATGACGGCCGTCAGCTGGACGGCGTCGCCAGGGGCTGCCCCCTGTCACACCGGCCGGCACTCGATCGTCATGCATGTGACGGAGCACGACGGGAAGATGTGACGATGGACGAGAAAGAATTTCCGGCGGCCACCTTCGAGGCCAACCGGGCGCACCTCAAGGCGGTTGCCTATCGCATGCTCGGGTCGCGGAGCGAGGCGGAAGACGCGGTCCAGGAGGCGTGGCTGCGCCTCAGCCGCACCGATGCCGGCGCCGTCGACAATCTCGGCGGCTGGCTGACCACGGTGGTGGCGCGCATCTGCCTTGACATGCTGCGCCAGCGCAAATCGCGGCGCGAGGAGCCGCTGGCCTTCGGCGCGGCGATGCCGGAGCCGGCGGCCCCCGACGCGGCGCCCGACCGGGAAATACAACTGGCCGATTCGGTCGGCCTCGCCATGCTGGTGGTGCTCAACACGCTGGCGCCGGCGGAGCGCATCGCCTTCGTCCTGCACGACATGTTCGACCTTCCCTTTGACGCGATCGCGCCGATCGTGGAGCGCAGCCCGGCGGCGACCCGACAGCTCGCCAGCCGCGCCCGCCGACGGGTCCGCGGCATGCCCGCCGCCGCCGAGCGCGATCTCGAGCGGCAGCGTGCCGTGGTCGAGGCGTTCCTGGCGGCTTCGCGCCACGGCGATTTCGAAGGGTTGCTCGCCGTGCTCGACCCCGACGTGGTCGTGCGCGCCGACGCCGCGGCCGCGCGGATCGGCGCCGAGACGGGACTCAGCGGTGCCGCGGCGGTGGCGGAACGCTTCATGGGACGGGCACAGGCGGCGCGTGTGGCGTTCATCGACGGCGCCCTGGGCATTGTGGTGGCGCCGCACGGGCGCCTGCTGCTGGTGATCCGGTTGACCATCGCCGACGACAGGATCGCCGCGATGACCGCCGTCGCCGACGCGGCGACGCTGGCCCGGTTGAGACTCACCGTCATCGACTGAAGGCGCGCACGGCCGCCCTCCCATGGCGGGCAACCTTCCGGCAACCATCGATCAGGCCGAGCGCCCCTCGCTTGCGCCGGTTGGCGCGCTATTTGCTCTGTCACTCGGGGCAATGCGCGGCGCGCGGGGGCGTTGGAACGCGGCCGAACTGCCGCCTTGCCCGGAGGTCAACCCATGAGCCAGTCCCTGCCCATCGTCGATATGAGCCCGCTCAGCACCGGCGGGCGGCACGCCCTGGCGGCGGTTGCCGACGCAATAGGCAGAGCGGCACGCGGCCCGGGTTTCTTCTATCTCGTCGGCCACGGCATCGACCCGTCGCTGGTCAGCAGCGTCTTCCGCGAGGCCGCCCGTTTCTTCGACCTGCCGGAAGCCGACAAGAGCAAGCAGTCAATCACGCGCTCGCCGCACAATCGCGGCTATGTGGCGATGAAGGCCGAGCGGCTCAACCCGAGCAAGGGGGCCGACCTGAAGGAGGCCTTCAACATCGGCCTCGATCTGTCGCCCAAGGACCCGCGGGTGATGGCCGGCGAGCCGTTTCGCGGGGTCAATCAGTGGCCGGACCTGGCCGGCTGGCGCGACATCATGCTGACCTATTTCAACGCGGCCTGGTCGGTCGGCCGCGACCTGCACAAGGCGATCGCCGTCGACCTCGGCGTCGGCCCGGACTTCTTCGACAAGAAGCTCGACCAGCCGATGGCGACGCTGCGCCTGCTGCACTACCCGCCGCAGCCGGCCACCGCGGCCGCCGGCCAGATCGGCGCCGGCGAGCACACCGACTACGGCGACGTGACGCTGCTGCTCACCGATTCGGCCAGCGGGCTGGAGGTCAAGCGGCGCGACGGCGACTGGATTCCGGCGCCGACGATTCCCGGCGCCTTCATCTGCAATATCGGCGATTGCCTGATGCGCTGGACCAACGATGTCTACGTGTCGACGCCGCACCGCGTGGTCAATCGCGGCACGCGCCACCGCTATTCGGTGGCCTTCTTCCTCGATCCCAACCCGGACGCGGTGATCGCCTGCCTGCCGACCTGCGTGTCCGAGACGCGGCCGCCGCGCTATCCGCCGGTCACCGGCGCCGACTATCTGAGCGAACGGCTCGACGCCACCTACAGTTTCCGGGCCGCGACCGCCTGAGGCACTGCGGGCCCGGCGCGGCTCAGGCGCCGCCCTTGCGCTTCAACTCGCGGTCCTCGATGGCGACCCGCCGCGGCGCGGTGGCGACGCCGCACGAAACCCGCCCTCTCAGCCCCGACTTCGGCTTCGGTTCGCCAGCATGACGACGGCGCCGTCGTCGCCCTCGCCGGCGATCTCCATCAGGCGGACGCGATCGTGAATGGTAACGCGGTCCTTGCGCAGGGTGACGATTCCCGCCTCGCGCAGGCCGCGCAGCACCCGGTTGACGTGGATGGCGGTGAGCCCGAGGGCATCGGCAATCAGGTACTGGCTGAGCGGACAATCGTAGCCATCCGGCCCGGCAAGGCCGATGCGCAAGAGGCGGCGCTCGAGGCGGAGCAGAAGGCGGGCAAGGCGTGCGCGGCTGTCGCGGCGGCCGAGATTGACCAGCTGCTCGACCAGTGCCGACTGGACCTGTGACTGAAGGCGCAGGAGAACCACGAAGATCTCCGGCCATTCGCGCGATGCGCGCCTGAGCGATTCCATCGAGATTTCGGCGACGACCGTATCGGTGATCGTCTCGACGCCGCGCCCGGCGGTGGCACGGAAGGGATCGCTGAAGGAGATCATGTTGCCCGGCAGCAGGAATCCGTGCACCTGGCGCTCGCCATTGGCGAGAAGCGTATAGGCGAAGGCCCAGCCTTCGCGGACGACATAGGCGAACCTGGCCGCGTCGCCGCTGCCGCCGAGCTGGCTGCGCGGGCGCAAGGCCAGCGGCGGGCCCTGCAAAGCGGCAACGATGCGCGCCTGTTCGGCGGTCAGCGGGCCGATCGTTGCCAGCCGTGCAAGAAACGGATCGATCGGCTCGGGTTCGGCCGCGCCGCCAGTGGCGGGCCGAGCCAGGGACGCAAACTGATAGGCCATGCACTGCTCCGGTGACATCCCCAGTCACTCGTTGAACGCAGTACATGGAGCCCGGCCGGCGCACGTCCACCATCAACTTTTCGAGATCGAGGTGCCGGCGCCCTCCCCCGCCGCTGCCGATCGCCGGCGCAACAAGGCGGCCGCGCAGCGCAGCCGCCTTGTTCGAGATCCGGCGTGGCGCCTAGTCGCTGCCGAATTCGCCGCCGCACTGTACCGCAGAGCCGATGGCGCCCAGCGCCTGGGACTCGGAGGCATAGGGCCCGCTGATCATCGCCTCGCCGGAGGTTGCCATCCGGTTCGACACGAAGCAGGCGTGCGTATTCACGTCAGACAGAACGCGCCACGAACCCGCGTCGTTGTCGTGCATGGTGCGCGCATAGGCGGCCGGTGCGCCAACCAGCGCCGCGACTGCCAATAGGGGTAAAAGCACCTTCTTCATCGATCTGCTCCACGTAGGAGAACCCCGGTTCAAGGCCGGGGTTTCCGTTTGTCGCCCGCGAGAGAAGGCTAGGCGCGGCGGCGCCGGTCCGCGCTAATCCTGATTATGATGGAGAAGATTTAAGGTTGGCCGGCGAGGAGGCCGGCCGGCGCAATCGCACCGGCCGTACTCATTGCGCCTCGTGGGTGCGCGCGGCGGCGACCAGCTGGGCCGCGGCGCGGCGGCGCGATGTCGCGCGGTTGCGTCGCGCCCCGGCGCGGCCGGCGGGCAGCGCCCGGCGCACCAGGGAGGAAGCGATCACTTCGTCGCGCTCGGCATAGGCCTCGTGGTTCCGCTCGATCAGGCGCGGATCGTAGAGATAGTTGACCATCAGCCCGTAGGACTGCTCGAGGCCCTTGGGCGAGGTATCGCCGAGCATGTTGAGCCGTTCCAGGCGGGCGCCGTTGCCAAGATGGAAGCGGGCGATGGCGTCGGCAACGCGGCCGCGGCCGTCGCGGGCCTCGAGAAAATAGGCGGACGCGGCGGCGAGGAACGGCGCGCCGATCTCCTCGACGATGGCGCCATCGTGCTGCCAGCCGGGCGTATCGAGGGCGGCGAGCGCGGCGCGCGTGTCCGGGCCGAGCAGGCCATCCTCGGACTTCCGTTCGGCATCGAGCCAGCGGGCGAAGCGGGGCACCGGCGAGAGGGTGACGAAGGTGGTGAGGCCGGGAAACTCGTGACGCAACTCCTCGACCACCTGCTTGATGAGAAAGTTGCCGAAGCTGACGCCGGCAAGGCCGCGCTGGGTGTTGGAGATCGAATAGAAGACGGCGGTGGTCGCCTCCTGCGGCGTGATCGGCGCGCGGTTGGTATCGAGGATCGGCGCGATCTTCCCCGGCATGTCGCGGGTGAAGGCGACCTCGACGAAGATCAGCGGATCGTCGGGCAGGCGCGGATGGAAGAAGCCGTAGCAGCGCCGGTCGGACGGCCCCAGCCGGTTCTTGAGATCGTCCCATCCGTGGATGGCGTGCACCGCCTCGTAGCGGATGAGCTTCTCCAGGACGCTTGCCGGCGTGTCCCAATCGATCGGGCGGAGGATGAGGAAGCCGCGATTGAACCAGGACGAGAAGAGATGGACGAAATCGGCATCGACCGGCGCCAGGCCGGGATCGTCGGCGCAGGCATCGATCAGCGCCTCGCGCATGCGGATGAGCGCGGCGGTGCCGCCCGGCGCGTAATTCATGCGGCGGATGAGCTCCAGGCGGCGGGGTTCGGTGGCGCGCTGGAGACGGGCCAGCGGCTTGGGCGCGGGGGCCGCGCGCCAGGCATCGATCGCCGCCTCGACGGCTTCGCTGTCGGCGCCGAAATGGCTGGCGAGCGCCTTGAGGAAGGCAAGGCGCGCGTCGCGATCGGCGACCTCGAATTCGGCCAGCAGGCGCTCGGCCAGCGCCATGCCCGACGCCTCGCCGCGGCGTGACAGCAACTGCTCGCCGAGATCGACGAGACCCGCCCCGCCGCGCGCGCCCAGGGCGCCGAATTCGTCCACCCGGAAGAGCGCCCGGCCGCGGGCGGTGATCGCGTCCAGCAGCTCGGAAAGCAGCGCCGAACGCCCGGGCGACCTTGCCTCGCGTGGTGTCTTCATCCTGTTCCGCCTCCCGGCTATCCGCCGCTTCCCATCAGGTCTCTCATATGTGGCGCTTCCCGGGCCAACCGCCAGACCGGTGCGCGGCAATGTCCGCTTGACTGCGGAGGCGCATCGCGCAACGTGGCGCCCGATCGCCCCCCTCGCATTGGCCTTTCGACCCATGACCCTCAACAAAGCGACCGACTGGTGGCGCGGCGCCGTCATCTATCAGATCTATCCGCGCTCCTTTCAGGATTCGAACGGCGACGGCATCGGCGACCTTGCCGGGATCACGAGCCGGCTCGGCTATGTCGCCGATCTCGGCGTCGATGCGATCTGGCTCGCACCGTTCTTCGTCTCGCCGATGAAGGATTTCGGCTACGACGTGGCGGACTACATCGATGTCGATCCGATCTTCGGCACGCTCGCCGACTTCGACGCGCTGGTCAGCGAAGCCCATCGCCTCGGTATCAAGGTGATCATCGATCAGGTGCTGTCGCACAGCTCCGACCAGCACGCCTGGTTCAAGGAGAGCCGCGCCGACCGGACGAACCCGAAGGCCGACTGGTATGTCTGGGCCGATCCGCAAGCCGACGGATCGCCGCCCAACAACTGGCTGTCGATCTTCGGCGGGCCGGCCTGGCAGTGGGACTCGCGCCGCCGGCAATATTACTTCCACAATTTCCTGGTCTCGCAGCCCGACTTCAATTTCCACAATCCGGCTGTGCAGGATGCGTTGCTCGATACGGTGGCGTTCTGGCTGAAGCGCGGGGTGGACGGCTTCCGCCTCGACACGTCGAACTTCTATTTCCATTCGCAGTCGCTGAAATCGAACCCGCCGGCGACGCCGCGCACCACGCCCGAGGTCTCCGCCGCCAATCCCTACAGCATGCAGGACCACGTCCACGACAAGAGCCAGGTGGAGAACCTGGAATTCCTGAAGCGCTTCCGCGCGTTGCTCGACCGCTATGGCGCGACGACCAGCGTCGGCGAAATCGCCGACGGGGAGCGCTCGCTGAAGACCATGGCCGCCTACACCTCCGGCGGCGACAAGCTGCATATGTGCTACACGTTCGACTTCCTCGGGCCGACCTTCACGGCGCGCTTCTTCCGCGAGAACATCGAAGCCTTCGAAACCGTCGTGGCGGACGGCTGGGCGTGCTGGGCCTTCTCCAACCACGACATCACGCGCCATGTCAGCCGCTGGCAGGCATGGGGCGACCGTGACCGGCTGGCGCGGCTCGCCGCCGCCATCCTGCTGTCGCTGCGCGGCTCGGTGAGCCTTTATCAGGGCGAGGAACTGGGCCTGCCGGAGGCCGAACTCCGCTTCGAGGACCTGGTCGATCCCTATGGCATCACCTTCTGGCCGGAATATGTGGGCCGTGACGGCTGCCGCACGCCGATGGTCTGGGAGCGGCAAGCGCCCAATGGCGGCTTTTCAAGCGCCAGGCCCTGGCTGCCGGTGCCGGACGCGCACCTGGCGATGGCGGTCGGCGCCGAGAGCCGCGACGAAGCATCGGTGCTGGCGCACTACAAGAGGCTCCTCGCCTTCCGCCGCGCCCATCCGGCGCTGAGGACCGGCACGATCCGCTTCGTCGATGCGCCGGAGGACGTCCTCGCCTTCGTGCGCGCGGGCAGCGGCGAGACGATCCTGTGCGCCTTCAATCTCGGCAGGGAGGACGCGCGCGTGACCGCGCCCGCGGCGCTGACGCCGCTCGCCGGCACGGGCTTTGCCGCGACGCCCGAGGCGGACGGGCTGAGCGTGATGCTGAAGCCGGGGGAGGCTTTCTTCGGACTGCTCTAGCGCCCGCTCAATTCCCCGCCGGCTTGAGGATGAGCACGTCGAAATCGCGCTCGGGGGAGAAATCGGTCGCCGTCATCTCGAACCGGGTCGGCGCGATCTTGCGCACGCCGGTGCCGCAGAAGCTGACCAGATTCGCGGTGCTGCCCTTGTCGACGGTCAGGCTGAACGAAGCGATGGTGCCGGCCCAGTTGTTGCCGGTGGTCAGGATGTAGGAGATGCGGTTCTCGAAGAAGGGCGGATAGTCGCCACCCGCCTTGGCCATGGCGCGCAACACGGCCTTCTCGAAGTTTTTGTCGAGGCAGTAGCGCTGGCGATAATCCTCATAGGTCGCGCCGGCGAAGCGCCCGTCCTGAAAGAAGTTGACGCCGACGGTGGCGCCGACGCTCGGCGTGTAGCGATGCTCGACGGCAATCGTGCGGCCGGCGGGAAAGGTCATGCGCCACCAATAGGTGGATTTCAGCACCCAGAACGGCGTCGGGTGATCCTCCATGCCCTTGCCGACATCGTAGCGGTCGATGAAGACGATGCCGCGGCTCTGCCAATCGGCAAGCGTCTCCGGCGGAAGCGCGGCCAGCGCATCGAAGGCGGCCTCGCCAAAGGGAAAGAGCGGCACGCCGGCTTGCTTCAGCGTGTCGGTGACGTCGAGCGTGCCGGCGAAGGCCCGCTGCTCGAGCTTCACGGCGACGGAGCGGCCTTCGACGCTGACGCCGAAGCCGAGGAAGTTGTCGGACTTGATGTCCGGCAGGGCGGTGTCGCCATCGGGGTTGTACTGGATGTCGGGCATCGGGAAGGCGACGATGGTGTCGACATCCGCGTCGGTCTGGTTGCGGAAGCGATAGGCCACGCGGATCTCGTCAAGCGAGACGAACAGATCCTCGCTGTCCATGCTGATGGCGTCGGTGCGGGTGAGAACCAGTCCGCCGGTCTTGATCTCGGCGGTCGAATCGTTGGCCAGCGCCGGCGCGCTTGCAGCAAGCGCCAGAGCCATGGCGGCGACCGATTTGAGCATGGCGTCGCTCTCCTTGAGACCGTCCCTCGGGACCCAGGGCAAGACTACAGGAAACCCCGGCATGCGTCGTGCCGACGCTCCATAAGCCGCGGAAAAGCGGCGTTACCGACCTCACATGGCTTTGTTCTGCCAAAACGCTTCACACTGCATCATATACTTATAGTTGTATTGCCCATCAAGGACACGCACAATTATTCAGGCGGTTTCCGCCAGATGGACCGAGAGCGTCGAGCGTCCGAACGGCTGATTTTCGGCGCGAGAGCGCGCGACGTTCATCATAGCGTTCGAGACGGACCAATGCGTGCAGCGCCAGGACTGTCTTCTGTGCACCGTCCTCCCCGACTGGCACCACCAAGTCCGTCAAGTGCATCCGCTTAACCTTGCGGATGCGCTGAAGATCGATCGTGGCTTCAGCTACCTGACGCGCTCGATGGCTCGCTGGCAGTCAGACAATCGTTCTTGAGGATTATGCCACGGGTGCAGGGTGCGATTCGCTGCTCACCTCGTTCTCTGTAGCGCTGGTGTCTTGTTGCTACTTCGCCCAACTCCCCATGTCCATGGCGGCACCGTCGAGTGTGAAGATCACGGCATCGCGCGTGGCATAAGCGAGGTGGAATCTTGGGGAAGCAAGCAGTGCACGTTCGATGCGATCAAGCGAGCCTTTCGGCAAAATGCCCATGTCATCGACATACGCTTTCTGGCTTCGGGTGATGATGATATAGGCCGCGTTCCACTGCGGATCATCGAGCCACCGTCCCAACACATCCACGGGATCGGCTTCTATCGCGCGCTGGGATTCGGTGTTTTCGTCGGCGATGCGGACGTATGTGAAATTCTCGTAGTTCAAGAACTGCGACGGATAGTTGCTGGAGCCCTCCACGAGGAGCGAGTGCGGAGGTGCGTGCTGGTAGAGCCACTCGGCCGCCGAGACCTCGGCCGGTGTAAATCGGTATTGTCGATCCTTGCCGTTGTTCGCCAGTATGAAGCCGATTGCCAGTCCCGCCCCGATTACGAGGATGAGTAGGCGCGTGGACCATGGGAATGCGGATCGTTCGGCAGGAAAGAAGAGCGCGGCCGCGAAGAACGCCAGGGAGGGCAGAGCGAAGAGATAAATCCTGAATGCTGCTTCGCCGCCATAGGCGGTGGCACCGAGAACCGGGACGGCCGTCAGCGTGAGAAGAATGGCTGCGCCGTCGCGGTGGCCCTCCATCAATCGCCGCACGCCGCCAAGCACCGCGATGGCAACGACTGCAGCGGTAACGCCGCGACTTGCCCGCGAAACCCATGCCTGCCCCGGGCTGACAACCGAGGTGTCGACCAGCCTGCCGATCACCTCATTTGTCGTGTGGCCGAATTGAGCAATGACGTTCGGGAGCTCCGTCGCGACGAACGTTTCGGCGAAATACAGGAGCCAAAGGGCCTCTGCAATCATCGCGAAAAGCGCAAATCCGAAACTAAGGCGCCCGATGATCGCGAGGCTCAAGAGGGAAGCAATCACCACGAGCGGCGTGAATTGATGGGTGACGGTGATCAAAAGGATGATCACGAGCACGGCGGCGGCGGATGCCATACGCCGTTTTGCGCTGACAGGACCGAATTCCGGGACCTTGCGCGAGGCAAACGAATAAAGACGCAACGCGGCCCGGCCGATTGCGCCACGGTCTTCGCCTGCCCAGCTTGGCGCTGCAGCCAAGGGCCCAAGGCACAGTCCGAGCATCACCAAATAGAGCAAGTATGCGGTGGCCTGCGGCGAAAAATAGTCTTGTCCGACCCAATTGCCGACAACGAAAAACAGGGCGCTGACCCAGACGACGCGGGAATCTCTCGTGAAGGATCGGAATATCGGCATAAGTGCCGCAAGAAAAAGCAAGTTGAAAACCGTCGGCGCAAACTTAGCGAAATGGGAGAGACCCACCGGCTTGAGACCGAACAGATCCGTAATCGTGGCGAACAGTACGAAGAAGCCAGGCCAGTTGTGGTTTGCGGAAAGGAATGGAGCCGTGAGGTCAGGGCTGCCGTGGCGCTGAATGTAGTCGATGATCCCAAGATGTTTCCAGGCCCACGAATAGCGCATTGGTCCGTACGTGATGGCAGGCGTCGCGTGAAGCAGCAGGATCAGAACAACAAGGTGAAGGGCAAGGAGAACCGAATCGTTCTTGCTAGCGCCGAGACTTAGTACAAATCCGATGAGGTTCAGTGCCAGCGCCAACCAAATCGTCCAGGGCAGAATTGCGATCAACCCGAAATCGCTCAGGCGGGTTGGGTCGACGAGCGGCAAGCCGACCAACCAGAGAATGAACGCCAATGCCAGGAAGGCGCCGGACAAGGTCGTCTGCAAGGCGCGGTCTCCTTGCCGAAACCATCGGTCGAATCTGGCGCTCAGGTGCTCCGAAAACCTCCTGCGGATTTCAATGAAACGTATGGCCGTCATTGACTCCTCCCGCCGATATGAATTCCCGCAGGACCCAATCGATATTGGCGGCGATCCAAAACCGGTTCGTGGCGTATCGGGGCGCCTTCGTTAGGTTCGCCGCCACGTGGCGAATCCAAACTAGCCCGGACATGGCCCGCAATGCGCCTTGATCCGCCATCCAATTGGGCGAATGCAGGCAGTGCTGGCCGAGCCAAGCTCGCGCGCTTGGCTCCCGCTCCCGGGAACGCAATAGATCCCGAACCACTTGGCCGATTTGCCGGTCGCTGAAGAACGACAGGGCCGTGATCGCCAAATAGCAGTTGTCGAAATCGGCCGGCGTGTCCGCTCTGGCTTGATCCCAGTCGATGATGCCGCGGACCAACACGTCTTGCTGCGCGCCGCGCATCGCGGCAACGGGCGGTGTCGAAGCGTCTTGCGGCGGTGCTGCGAAGAGAATGTTGCCCAGGCTGTAGTCTCCGTGACCCCAGCCAAGTTGGACCGCGCGGCCCTTCCAGTAGGAGCGTTGCTCCGCCTGGAAATTGGCAAGGGCGGCGCGCCTGCGGCCGTCACTGATCAGCACCGCACTCGTCTGCTGGATGATGTTGACCGATTGGTCTATCCATTCCTCCAGCCAGTCGTCGTCGATCGGGTGCAACTTGGATGTGGACCGATGCAGGCACGACATTGCCTCCACCGAGGCAAGCAGCGCTGCCTGGCGACGTTCCGGCGGCCGCGCGAACAGCGGTCCAGGCTCACCTTGAATCGCGCGCTCGACGACATAGACCGTGCCGGCCGTTCTCCTTACGGCCATGATCTCCGGCAGTTCGAAACCGCAGTCGTTGGCGCCAGGGATGGATCGAAGAGCTTCAATCGTGTCGCAGCCTCGCTCAAGCGCAGCAATGCCTTGGGGGCTGGTGGCCTGCTTCCACACGAAGGCCGCCGGCGAGGAATGATTGCTGGCTTCTCCTGAGGCGTGACCGTACACAATGGACAAGGTGTCGCTTTGGGATCCGATGACAGCGTGCGGCAGCAACGTCGCCAGCGCCGGCCCGGCCATCTCGGGTGGAAGCGTTTGTGACAGCAGTTCAGAATCGGGGATTACGATACCGTTCGCGCGCCTATGCATGAAGACTCCGCGAAGGCGGGCAGCCGCCGAAGCGACGTCGATCAGCCAATTTACGATCCGATCGGGTCCCTCTCTGATGCAGCGAACCGAAAAGAACACCAAGGCGAGCGCGAACTGGGCAATAAGCCAGGCGAACGCCATGCCAAGCGCCCCCATGCCCGGCAGCAGGAACATGCCGAGACCGAGGACAAGAGCCATCGTCGCTGCCTGGGCCACTGCCACGACGCCTGTCCGGTTCTCGGCGCGCGCCACCGCCAAGGCTATCGTGACAAATGTCCAAGGGACGGTCGACAGGGCCAGGACACGAAGCACACCGGTGCCGTCGGCGGCGTATGTCGGACCGAAGAAGCCCATGATCGCGGGCGCAAAAGCGACCACCAATACGACGGCCGCGGCGACCGGTATCGATGCCAGGAGGAATGCCTCTGCGGCCAAGGCCGATAGACGTCCGTTGTCGGCGCTCCCCTCGGCTAGGAGTGCAACACTCATCGAGCGCCCAATCAGATACAGCGAATAGGCTATAGTCCACGCAATGTGGAAGCTGGCATTGGCCGCAGGGCCGGCGATATCGACAACCAGGATCGGAGTTATGCCGAGCGCCGCCATCATCGCGAGCGTGCCGACATAGTCCCACCCGAAAAATCGTGCGATCAAGAGAAGCCCGAAGGCTGGGGGGGCCGATCCGTTTTGGGCTCGGCGAGGAAGAATATGGAAGAAGATCAAGGCATTGACCGCAGCGATCGCAGCGATCAATGGCAGCGTCCATGCCACAAACAGTCCGAAGCCATCCGCCACCATGCCGGCGAAGACAAACAGCAACACAATCTTGGCGACCGCATAGCCGACGTTTTCGATGGGCACCCAGATCGATTGGCGCAATCCCGCGAGCGCGCTGTCCTGCAGCGCGAAAATGGTGGTCGCAACTACGCCTAGGAAGAACCAAGCCGCGTATGACAGCCGCTCGACGAGAAAGCCGAGAGGAGCCGCCACCTCACGGACAACCGCCAAGAACACGCCGGACGCGATCAGCGCTGCCAGGAAGGAGATGCCGTAGACAATAGTGATGAGGCGACTGCCAGCGAGGACACTCGAGCCTGGCAAGAACCGATTGAGGACATTGCCGAAGTTGAGCTGAGCAAAATACGCCAGGCTGCCGATCATGGAAATCAGCGCCGCCCCAATCCCGAGTTCCTCCGGAGACCAGAGGCGCGCCGCCAAGATCCAGAACACAACACCGAGAACCGATGTCAGCGCTGTGCTGGCGGCAAGCGCATAGCCGTTGAGGGCCAGCGGCGAGCTGAGCTGGCCAAAGAACAGCGACGGCCCCTGCTTTCTCTCCATCGACTTTGTGGTCCCGCCGCTGCACCGAGATGAGTTCAATGTTCCCGTTGCCATATCCGCACGTAATCGATCTGAAATTCAGCTGGGAAGACGGTGTCCTTGTCGGGGTTGCCCGGCCATTCACCCCCCACGGCGAGGTTCATCAGCAGATACATCGGTTGGGCCGGAATGCGTGCCGCGTCGGCAAATTGCCATACGGGCTTTCCGTCCAGAAACCAGGTGATGGCATCCTTGCTCCATTCCAAACCGTAGACGTGCCAATCCTGGGCCAGGTTGTCGGTACGTACGTCCTGACCCGTGCTCCGGTCATCCTCGGCCCCGTCCAAGTAATGAAAGTGCATTGTCAGGACGTTCGGCTGGTCCCCGAGCACTTCCATGATGTCAATCTCAGGCAAAGATTCCTGGCTTGACGGAAGAAGCCAGAGCGCCGGCCACATGCCCTTACCTTGTGGTATTCTTGCGCGAATTTCGACGTAGCCATATTGGAACCCGAACCGGTCAGCCCCCTCGGCGTCATACCGGCCCGAAGTAACCATTCCGGAAGTAAATTGGTACGCCTTGCCTTGATATCCTGGCACCGTCTGTTGGCGTGCCGTCAGGGACAGGTGGCCGTCCCGGAGTGAGACATTTGCCGGCAGGTACCATGAAAGTTCTTTTGAGGCGAGGTTGGTGCAACCGCCATCCACCCACCAGTAACAGGTAGTCCAGTGGCTTGTATCCAGCGTCTCTCCAGCAAATTCGTCGGAGAATACGAGGCGCCAGCTCCCTGTCGTCTCCGTGGATGGCAGGGCAGGTTGTCCTTGAGCAACAGCTGCGTTTGGTGAAGATGCACTGGAGACAAAGCAAATAGCGAAAATTAACGCCGAAGCGAACGCGTTAAGACCTGATATGGCGCGTTTCGATTTAGCCATAAAATACTCCCTAGGCTAGGCGGTTCCTGCCTCTTCCGTATGATTGGCACAAAGCGTGCTACCAGACAGGCAATAGTAGTGCCGCTGCACCGGAGGTGCGATATCGAAAGCTCGACATGCTTATTGGCCTTGAGATTCTGAATTCGATTTCGCCCGATTGCGATGCATACTTCTGGCGGCTGGTCCCGGAGGGGCCCGGCAGCCGCAGGTCGTTGTACGCCGATCAGTGTCAGTGGGATGACGAGCGGAGGACGACAGGACAATCTCGCAGCAGCCATCCAAGTGCCACGGCGGCGCGACGTGAGGGTGCCCCATGAGGGAGACGCCATTTAGGATCACGACACCTGCGCCGCGCGAAGTGTGGCATCGGTTGCTGAAGGCTGATCCGGAAGCCGTCCCATATCAATCGCCCGCCTGGATGGACAGCATCTGCGCGCTTGGAGGCTTTGAGGACGCCAGTCGCCTGTATGAAGCATCCGACGGCCGGCAGTTTGTACTGCCCATGGCACGTCGCAAGGGCTTGCCAACGATTTTGACAGTCGCCGCATCCCAACCAAATGGTTGGGGCATGGGCGGCATCCTGACTTCGGGCGATTTCGACGTCGCCGATGCAAAAGCGGTCTTTGAGGACCTGTCTCGTCTGCCCTATTTGCGAATGGCGCTGAGGCCCAATCCGCGTCTGGGAGATGTGTGGGCAGCAGCAGCGCCCCCAGGGACAATCTCGATACCAAGATCGGCGCACGTCATCGATCTCGATGGTGGTTTCGACCGTGTTTGGTCAGAACGGTTCGCACGAAACACGAGAACGAATGTTCGGAAGGCGGAGCGAAGTGGTGTTGTTGTGGAAAGCGACACGACCGGGCGGCTGGTCCCCGTCTTCTATGACTTGCTGCAGGCATCGTTTGACCGTTGGGCGCAAAAGCAGCACGAGCCGCGTGCTCTGGCACGGTTCAGGGGAAGACGGCGCGACCCGCTGAAGAAGTTCGAGGCAATCGTGGAATCCATGCGCGGCGCCGCCAAGATCTGGGTGGCATGGGTCGATGGGCGGCCGGCAGCCACCATGTCTCGTTCTCCAGTTTGGCAATGTGAACGATTCGCGGGGTGCCTTCGATCCGGTCGCGGCGGGCACGACCAAGGCCAATGATCTGATCCAGAAATTGGCGATCGAGGATGCCTGTCTGTCGGGTTGTCGCTACTACCACCTTGGCGAATCTGGAGGATCGGCGTCATTGGCTCATTACAAAGAGCGCTTCGGTGCCGTACCCTATGCCTATAACGAGTATCGTCTGGAGACATTTCCGCTTACGCGTCTCGATCAGGGCCTGCGCAAAGTCGTGAAACGGGTCATCGGATTTCGAGATGTGTAGGCGTTGACTGCCTTCCAAAACGATCGCGGATTGGGTCAGACATCTGTGGCGCCGCCAATGTGTTCCATGGTTCGCCGATATTGGATCGGGTTCATTGTCTCTTGCATGTCCCTGGCGGCGGCCTGTGGCATGCCGGGTGCCGGAAATGCCTCGGCTGCTGTGCCGCAACTTGAACTCCAGCTGGAGCACATGCAGGATCCAGCGCTGAAGCAGGTCTTGCGGGCCGGCTTCAATGGGACGGAGTTTGCGATTGGCGGCCAGACGGGTGCCGGAGCATCCGCGGTATGGCTTGCATTGGCGAACACGGAAGGCCGCAGGCTGACCGCATTGATGAAAGCGTATGGCTATCTCGACGCTCAGACAACCGTAAGCGAGACCAACGATTCCAGCGCGCCAGGGGAGGCGCTGCGAGTGACGCTGACGCCGATGTCGGGCCATCCATATCGCATCGGCGTCATCAAGATTTGGGGGCTGGGCGAGAGCGATTTTGCGACCATCCGCGCAGGCCTGCGGGATGTGGCCGCAAATATCGTCGGTCAGATCCTGAATGCAAAGGTGCTGTCCCAGTTCGAGGATCAGGTGAAATGGCGCCTTCGAAACGCGTCGCGTCCCTATCCCCGGTTAACCTCTCGCGAGGTTATCGCTGATCCCGGTACACACACCGCCGAGGTCCGGATCGGAGTCGATGCGGGACCGATCGGCACTTTTGGTGCCGTAAATTATTCAGGTCTCACGCGACTCGCACCACAATCGCTGCTGCGCTATGTGCCATTCAAACCGGGGGACCCGTATCAATCGGAAAAAGTCAACGAACTTGCCGCAAATCTGGTCGGGTCAAACGAATTTCAGACCGTGAATGTCTATCCGGCCGACGCATTGGATGCCAAAGGGCAGGTGATCGTTGAAGCCGACCTCCGTGAAAAGATGGTTGATCCTGAAATGCTCGCGCGATTGCGCTCGCTCGGTATCGCGATCCTGGTTACGGCACTTGCGGTGCTTGCCCTGAGACAAATGGCGCTCGCGGGGAATGCGAGACCTGGTTCCGCCGCCGTGATCGCCCTGGATCTGATCATTCTTATCGCGGCAATGGTTTCCGCGGGACTCGTCGTTCAGCGCCTTTTGGTATTCGCGAACGTCGGTTGATTCCGGGCGCGCCCGATGCCGACCTATTTCTTCCCGGGGTCGGTGGCCGCCGGCTTGTCGGCATTGATGGGCGAGGTCCCCTTCACCCCGCGCTCCGTCTCTTCAACGAAGCCCAAGACCAACTCATTGCGTTCGACCGGTCGAGCGGCACGGAGAGCCAGGCCGGTGCGCAGAAGTTCGTCCATTCGGCGCTTGGTCTCCGTCAGCCTTGCACGCGCCTGATCGACGGTTGCGCTGTCGGCGCGCTCACAGGCGGCAATGGCGTCGTGCCAATCGTCCAACAGATCGGACCATTCCGCGGCCAGATCTCTTTCGACTTGGTTTCGCATCGTGGCCACTCCGCGAGTCAATCTCGACCAGAGCCGCTGACGGAACTCTCACTCGATGGGACGCGGTGCAAACCCACCCAGAGCCAATGTCGAACTACCAGCCTACACACGCCCGATCAATGGCGTAGCACTGTGAACCCACAATGAACTTCATCCGGAAGCGGCGAGAGCTTCGGTCGCACGGTGCGATGGAATGCGGAGATTTCGATTGGGAGCTGGCGGATTTAGGCCATTCTTCCGATCTGCTTTTGGTCTTCGAATTCGCGGCGCCCGGTGCGAAGAAACGACCGGTTCGTCTTTCCCGGGCGCCACACGTTGCGCGTGAAAAGCGACCAGCGGCACCCTTGCAGTTGCAGCCGCGAATCTCGTGGGTGATGCCGCCACGCCCGCGCAGACAATCGGGATGGCGCGCCAACTATCTAGAATTGATAGGACAGGATCTCGGCCACCGGCCCGCTCATCGGTCCAATCCGGCAGACATCGCTCATTCCCACTTGATCGCAAAACTGCACGATGGCGTGGATCGTTGGACCGTCGAGCATCCCATTCATGGTGCCTCCGAAGATCCCCTCTTCGGTCAGCCGCTTCTGCACAAAAAAGATGTAGGCGTTCTCGTTGCTTCGAACGAGTGCGCGGACCAGCTCCGAGCGCTTGCCCCTCGGTAGCTCGAGCATCCGCTCGTATGCCGCGCGATACGCCGATAGCGATCGGCCGCGGACACCGAAGAGGATTTCGTCGTAGATGCGATCCGCAACATCGAGCCTGGATTTCAGCTTGTTGAAGATCGAGAGGGCAAGTTTCGCCTGCTGACCTATCAGCCTCAACCTGCCATCGACAACGCCGTCTCGATAGATATCAACGAGCTCCAGTCCCGCGGCCACATTGCCCCCCTCCCATGCGCGATTCAGGAGATCGAGTGCCTGCTTGGGCGCGCGTTTCACCCCGTATCCGTACATGTAGCGGAGCGCCAGATCGACCTCTGCGTCTGCCACCCCCCGCGCTGCGGTCTGCACCAGCAATTGGACGCCTTGATCTACCGAGCCTGTACCGAACAGGTTCTCAACAAGCCCGCGCCCGATCGCGTATGAAGCTCTGACATCGCCGGCATCGGCGGCTTTCTGGTAATAGGCCAAGGCGCGTTTGCCGTCGGCCGGGACCAATGTTCCATAAGCGAACAATGAACCCAGCTTGTATAGCGCCGTCGTATCGCCCATCCCTGCTGCTTTTTCATAGTTAACGATGGCTGAATCGACTGCGAACTTGCCGTCTTCCCCGCGGAGGTAGATGTCGCCAAGCTGGACCAGAGCAGTTGCGCTCCCGCCGGCAGCAAATCCATTGAGGATATTGAAACCTGCCTTGGCGTCGCGCGGCGTACCAAATCCGCTGACCAGCATGTACCCAACCTCCAGGCGCGCCGTGGCGCTCCCGGCATCGGCAGCTTGTTTGTAGTATCGAAACGCGCGAGGCGGATCGACCGCGATTGCGGTCCCGCTGCTATAGAGATCGCCCAGCGAGAGGAGCGCATCCAGGGCACCTAGCCCGTATGCCCGCTCGTAGGCGGCCGCTGCCTTTGCTCCATCGGCCTGAATTACATCGCCGCGCGCATAAAGATCGCCCAACAGCATTAGCGCATGGGGATCACTGGCATCCTTGGCGACGTCTCGTATGAGCGCGAGTGCCGCATCAACGTCCTTCTCGGTGCCCTCGCCGTGCGCGAGCATCTCGGCCATGCGCAACTTGCCAGCAGCACTGCCGGCGGCAGCGGCCCTTTTGTAGTACGCAAACGCTTTGGGCAAGTCGACATCGACTGCTCCACCGCCGGAATAAAGGTCACCCAAGCGCAAGAGCGCATCGATTGTTGTCGCATCCGCGCTGGCGTCGGCTGGCGCAGCAACGGTAGGGGTCTCCTGTGCGCCGGCGGCAGTCACGCAGCCGAACGCGGCCATCCAGAGCGAGGTGAGGCAAATCCCGATCACCCCTGCGAGGTACCGGCTTCCGTTGTCTGTGGCTCGGGCAAACATTGCGAAACGTTCTACTTCTTTGTGGTTGCCTGAGTGTCCGAAGGCAGTCCCAGGTTTGCTGCTTGGAGGTAGTAGGCGGCAGAGCGTTCTCCATCGGCGGGCACGACCTTCCCGTCGCGGAAGAGGTCGCCGAGGCGCATCAGCGCCGTCTGATCACCGAGATTTGCGGCCTTCTCATATGCGGACACCGCCGCAGTCCCGTCGATCGGGCCGGCGTCGCCGGTGCTGTAGAGGTCACCCAGTGAAACCAGTGCGGCCACATCACCCGTGTCCGCTACCTCACGCACCAGCGCGCGACCGCGCTCCACGTCCTGCTGTGTTCCCCGTCCGCGAGCCAGCATTTCCCCAAGCCGTATGGTGGCACTGGCGCTGCCGGCAGCCGACGCCTTCGAGTACGCGGCAAACGCCCTTGGCAGGTCCTCTGCGATTGCAGTACCGGAGCTGAAAAGATCTCCCAGTCGCGTGAACGCATTGATGTCGCCCAGGGCAGCCGCCTTCTGATAAAAAGTTGCAGCGGCGCTGCCATCCATCGGACCGCCGTCGCCAAAGCTGTAGAGATCGCCCAGCAACAGATAGGCGGCAGGATCCCCCTCGTCCGCCACCGACTGCACAAGCGCGCGACCCTTGTCCACGTTCTGGTCGACACCCTCTCCACGAGCGAGCATTTCGCCGGCTCGCAAGGTTCCGTCCTTGTCGCCAAGATCCATCGCGCGCCGGTAATAGCCGAATGCCCGCTGCAGATCGATTTGAACGGCATGGCTCGTGCCAAGGCGGAAGAGGTCGCCGAGGCCGACGAGCGCCTGAGCGCTGCCAAGGGCTGCCGCCTTCTCATAGCTGGCGACAGCGGCAGGTCCGTCGACCGGGCCAGCGTCTCCAGCGGTGTAGAGGTCGCCGAGCGCATTCAGCGCGTTGGCGTCGCCGGTGTCGGCCAAGGCTTTGACCATTTGGCGGCCGCCGGCGATATCCTGCTTGACGCCTTCGCCCCGCGCCAACATGACGCCGATCCTGACCTCGCTGACGCGCTTGTCGGCATCGCTGCCAAGCTTGGATGACTTTTGGTAGTAGTCGAACGCCCTTTTGTCGTCGACCGCCACTGATCCGCCGGTCCCGTAGTAGAAAAGGTCGCCGAGGCGCATATACGCTTCTGTCTGCCCCAGCGCTGCGGCCTTCTCATATGCTGCCACAGCCGTACTTCCATCGACCGGTTGCACGTCGCCAACGCTGTAAAGGTCTCCAAGTGAGAGATATGCCGCCGGGTCACCGCTTTCGGCGACGGCGCGAACGATCGCGCGGCCGGCCTCGACATCCTGGGGAACCCCTTGACCACGCGCCAACATTTCGCCGGTTCGTAACTTGCCTGTGGCGCTGCCCGCCTCGCCCGCCTTGACGTAGTAGCCATACGCCTTGGCAAGATCGCGCTGAACGACCGTACCGTCGCTGTAGAGATCCCCGAGCCGAACGAATGCATCGGCCGTGCCAAGAGACGCAGCCGTCTGATAGGTCGCTAACGCAGCCTTGGGATCAGGCGTGGCCTTGGCCGCGAGGAAAAGCAGGTCCGGAGATATCACGCCATAGACGTCGAAGCCGTCCGCGTTCTGGGCCTGACGCCTGTAATAGCTGAGCACGCTTTGGCCATCGGACGGGCGGATTGTTCCATCGCGATAGCGGTCCCCAAGTTGGATGAGAGCTGCGCCGAGTACATTGACTTCGGGAATGCTCGCGGCATCCGTGGTGGTCCCGGTGTTGCCGCTGCCTCCAACTCCGCCTTCTTGGCCCTGCTGGATCGATCCCGGCGGCGTCTCCGCGCCCGCGATTGCCGTTGAAGTGGTGTACGGGCCGCATATGAGAGCCGCGAGGCCGAGAATGACGGCCCCTTTTTGCAGAACGACGATTGACGATTTTCTACGGCGCTTGCTGCCGAATCGCATGGTCAACATGTCCCAAATGTCCCAGCTTGCGTGCAATTCTCCATCCATAGGACGCCAGCCGATCGGGCGGCGCGACCGGCAAGCCGGTGCCTGACAGGAAACCGGCGAGACCAGCTTCATCCACTTCCTCGGTCATGACGATCCGCGACAGAGACAGAACGTTTTCCTCGACGGAACTGAGCGCGTGGCGCACCCGACACGCCGATGCGAAGCCCGCCTCTCGCACCAGCCGGCGGGTCGTTGCGCTTGCGTATCCATGTGGATAGGCGAAGGTCGATACCGCCCGTCCCAGCCGGTCCTCCAACTCAGTCTTGCTGTCGCGGATTTCTCCGGCTGCGCGATCACCAGGCAGGATGTCGAGTTGCGGATGACTCGCCGTGTGGGCGCCGCATTCGATTCCGGCTTTGCTGACTTCCCTGAGTTCAGCCCAGTTCAGCATCGGCCGTCGTCCTTCTTGTAAGGGCTGTAGCCAACTGCTCGTTCGCCCAACGTAGCCGGTCACCACGTAGAGGGTGGCGGGAAAACCGAAGCGCTGAAGAACGGGAACAGCGCCTGTGATAAAGTCGCGCAATCCATCGTCGAAAGTGATCGCGACGGTCCGCGTGGCGATGGGCAGACGCTGAGCAATTGCGGCGGCGAGAGAAGAAACCGTCACAGGTCGGTAGTCGTGTTCCGACAGATAGGCCATTTGCCGGGCAAAGCGCTCCGGGGAAATCACCCAACGGCGGTATGCGGCGCTGCTCGTCGCGCCAACGCTGTGATACAGAAGAATTGGTATCGCCCGGATCATCGCGCGTGGTCCCCGCTGGTCGGTGCATCTGCATCGAAATGCGCGACATCCACCGAAATATGTGGACGCCGCTGCACGGCACGGCTTCTGAGGTAGGCAGCGGGGCCAACCAGAAGTCCCAGCCGCTCCCACCAAAAGAACGATCGAGGGTAGTCGGCTGCCAGGTGCGCGTTCTTTTCTGACGACGGGCTCAACAGATGCACCGCTGCGCTAGGCATTGCTCGCGCGTAGGTGATCAGGGTGGTCGGTTTGTCGAAGATGCATTTCGTCAGATAGGCCCCGAGACCGACGCCGTACCCATACGCTTGACGACGCATGCCAGCTTCGTCCCGTCGGTGGCGATGCCATGCGATCGCGCCGGGCTCGTAGACGAGCTGATATCCGGCACGGATGATTGCGACAAAAGCCGCGAGATCGTCTCCTCCCCGCGCCGGCGTCCCTGCACCCAGAGCCGGATCAAAACCGCCGATGTCATTCAGGGCAGCCCTGGTGAACGCCATGTTCGCGCCCGAACCGAAACGCCCCGCCGCGTAGGGGAACAGCTTTCCGGTTAGCCGATTTGGGCCGAGGTCAAATATCCGACGCTCGAATCCCTTGCCAAATTGACCGTGCTGTTCCGTCCAGTACTGGGCACGGGTCTCCAGTTGAATCGGTAATATCAGTCCGGTGACACAACCAACTTTTTCGCCGCCATCGAATGCGGCAGCGATTTCTGCAAGCCAATGCGGGTCGGCAACGACATCGTCATCAGTGAAAGCCAGAATCGGGGACGTTGTTGCGGCCACTCCGCGATTGTGCGCCAAGCCGAGACCCGGACAATCTTCGCGCAGGTAGCGGACACGCCCGGAAGACGCATACTTGCCGAGGACAAGGTCTCGCGTGGCCGAAGACGACGGTGCGTTGTCGACGACGACAATGTCAAACCGCGGGTAGGCTTGCCGAAGAAGCGAATCCAGAGAACTCTCCAGACTGGCGGGGCGATCGCGCGTGGCAACGATCACGCTGATCGGAGGCGGCGGCCGCGAGGGCGTGCGCCCGTCCGATCGCGGCCCATTGGCCTTCGGTTGGCCGGCCGGCAGCAGTTTCTTGAATGCGGCGGGTGATAAGTCCTCACCGTGGAGCGGAATCTCGACGAGGTCCACCGGCCGACCGGATTGCCTCACAAGGCAGAGGGCGCCGCCAAAGATCGTGCCCGACTTGCGGTCACGGGCGGCCAACCTTGGGAGCGGTCTGGACACGTCCACGTCGACCACATTGATCGGTGCGAACGGACGTTCATGGTCGGACGACCTGCGCGAACGACCAAGCTTGGCCCACAAGTAGCTGCTGGCAACAAACGCCAGTCCCGCGACAATCGCCGTTGCCCGCGCAAGTCCCCAGATGTCACGCCTGCGAATTGTATCAGCGAGGTTGCGCCTCATCCCGTCGGGCAGGACATGCAGCACATGGCGGCGTTCGCTGGCCAGACCGGATCGCGGCCCGACGCGTTCCACGATGAGCGCCTTCGAGCGCCCCTCCGCCAGACAACGCGTCCTGAAGTACCGCCAGGTCGTTCGCGCGGACGCAACACGGTGGTGCACTATGGCGGAGGGATCGTAGGCGATCCAAGAGTTGGGATATGCATCCGCCGCCCGGATGCACAACTCTGTTTCCTCGCATCCAGCGGCATTGTCTTGCTCGCGGCCGAGGCCCTCGCGAAAGCCTCCCACGCGATCGAAGACTTCGCGGCGAAACGACATATTGCAGCCGAGGAGGTTGCGCACCGCAGCAGTTTGTTCGGGCTGGCCGCGATAGCTACATCCGACTACCCAGTCGAATTCCTCCGGGAACCATGCCGGCCTGTCCTTCGGCCAAACCGGCGAGATAAGGCCACCTGCCCCGATAACACTCGGATCGTCATAGTGCTTGAGAATGTTCTCGATCCAGTCGCGACCGGCGACCGCGTCATCATCCATGAAGGCAATGATCGAGCCCGAAGCATGTCGGATGCCAGTGTTTCGGGCCCCCGACAGTCCCTGCGCGTCCTCGTTCGCGAGCGTCGATGCGTCGGGAAATTCCGTTTCTACCCAGGATTTCAGCCTCGGGTTGTGGTCGATGACCACGAGGATCTCGAGCGCCGGCCGCGATTGCGCGAAGAGCGACTTGAGCGCCGCGCGCAGCAGCTCGCGGCGTTCATTGTCATACGCGCAGATAACGACTGAAACCGAACCGGACATCGCCGCTCGCATCAGGAACCTAGTTCAGACAGCTGTTTGACCGACGCACACTGCCGACCCTCGTCTCATCTACGAATAAGTGCCCGGACGCCTCCGGTTTGCGCTGGTCTAGCTTTGCGGCTCAGGCTGACGATCGTCTTCAGGACACGCCAACCGTCATAGAATGTCCGCAGGTTGCTTTGGCCGTGGATGCGCCGGTGCTCCATGCTCGGCACCTCGCAGATCTTCAGATCTGCCTTGAGGGCCTGGACATTCAGGCTCGTTTCGATTTCGAATCCATCGTCGTTTTCGATGGAGAACCGCGCCAGAACGTCGCTCCAGAACGCATTGTAGCCATAGCAGAGATCGCTGAAGTGGCCGCCAAACCGCAGCCGGACGAGCCGCACAAGTCCCCAGTTTCCCAGGCGCCTGTACCACTCCATGTCCTTGGTCCCGCCGCCCTGAAGGAAGCGCGAACCCTTCACGAAATCCGCACCGGCCAGAAGCGCACCGACAAATGCCGGAATCTCTTCCGGATCCGTAGAACCGTCGGCGTCGAGTGTCACGATGATATCACCGCGTGCGGCTCTGAAACCGCTACGCAAAGCCGCCCCCTTTCCGGGACGGTCCTGTTGCACGACGATGATATCAGGCACCAGTTGCCGCGCCACCGCGACCGTATCATCGGTCGACCCACCATCGACCAGGATGATTTCACTCACCCACGATGGGATTCGCGGCAAAACGAAAGGAAGATTCCGGCTCTCATTGAGCGTGGGCACGATGACGCTAACACCGCGCCCCTCAGCCATCTCACTCAACAGGAATTGCCGGCTGGCATCTCCGCGTAGTGGCAACACATCCGACATTTAACCACCTCCCACCGGTGGTCATCGGAAAGCAAGTGCACCATCCTCGTCGGAACTCGGGTACTGTCATTGGAACCAATAGGTGGCTACCAAGAACATTAGCCTATTTGTTCCGCCATCCGCTCATTCAGTCAATCAGCGACGGCCCCCATCACTCCTTGACCTACGCAGTCGCTCCAACAACCCTCCAGCCCAAGACTCTTACAACTTTTCTAATATATTGTTCTCTTTTTCAAATTCCAAGTGGCATGTTGGCGTGCTCGACATTCTTGTTGGTTCAAGGTTAAGGGCTTTGACCGGCGGGCAATCGGCTTGCGGGACGGCGCTGGTGGTGCTGCTCATCTTCGTCGGGGGCAAGATCTTCGCAGCCGACCTGCTCGGTCTCGAGGAGGTCCCGGCGGCGTGGTCTCTGACCACCACCTGCGCCATTCTCGCCGCGGGTGTCCTCTATTCGATCCGACGGACCCGCGACGCGGCTCCGGAAGCCACCTACCCAACCACCTCCTCGAGGGAGTAGCGGAAAGACCCATGGTCCGAGCATTGGAACGGTTCATCAATCACGAGGCATCGGGCGGCATCATCCTGATGTTCGCCGCGGTCTTTGCGCTAGTCCTCGACAATTCACCGCTCGCCTGGCTCTACGACGGCCTGTTGACCACGCCGATGACGGTCGAGATTGGCGCGCTGCGGCTCAGCAAGCCGCTGCTGCTGTGGATCAACGACGGGTTGATGGCAGTGTTCTTCCTTGTCGTCGGTCTCGAGATCAAACGAGAAATGATGCTTGGCGCGCTGTCCAGCCGGCAACAGGTGATTCTGCCGGGTGCGGCAGCTGTGGGCGGCATGCTGGTGCCATCGCTGATCTACGTGGCGGTGACATGGGGGGAACCGGGGCTCGCCAGCGGCTGGGCCATCCCGGCGGCGACCGACATTGCCTTCGCGCTCGGTGTTTTGTCGCTCCTCGGCGGCCGCGTACCGCTGGCGTTGAAAGTCTTCCTGCTGGCGCTGGCGATCGTCGACGACCTCGGCGCTATCCTCATCATCGCGGTGTTCTACACGAGCGATCTGTCGGTCACGATGCTGCTCGGCGCCGGGGCAGCCGCGGTGGCTCTGTTCGCCCTCAACCGGATGAACGTGCGGGGCATCGCACCATACGTTCTGGTCGGTATCGCCCTGTGGGTGTTCGTCCTGAAGTCAGGCGTCCATGCCACCCTGGCCGGGGTAGTGTTGGCCTTCGCCATTCCCGTGACCCGGCCGGAGGGCACGGTCGGAGGCAAGTCGACGCTAGAGCGGCTGGAGCACAAGCTGGCACCGTGGGTTGCCTACGCGATCATGCCGCTGTTTGCCTTTGCCAACGCAGGCGTTTCTCTGAAGGGACTGAGCGTCGAGTCCTTTCTCGCGCCGTTGCCGCTCGGCATCCTGCTCGGGCTGTTTTTCGGCAAGCAGTTCGGCGTCTTCGCGGCGGTGTGGCTGACAGTGAAGGCGGGCTGGGCCCGGTTGCCGCAGGGCGCGACCTGGGTGCAGGTCTATGGTGTCGCTTGTCTTGCCGGCATCGGGTTCACGATGAGCCTGTTCATCGGAACGCTCGCGTTTGAGGGGCAGGCGGAGTCGGCGGGCGTTCGGCTCGGGGTGCTGGCCGGGTCCGTGATGTCGGCGCTGCTTGGCTACGGGCTGCTGCGATGGGTGAGCACGACGAAGGTTGGGTGAAAGAAGGGCCGGCGCCCAGCAATTGACCCAAATCCAAGCGACCGAATTACAAGGACACGCCTCCGTGATCGTGGCACCCGATGACTATCCGGTGAGGGGCGTCGCCATCGTCGACGCCGAGCATCACATCGCCATTTCCGCGGTGAAGCTACGCGATGGCGTGCGGTGATCAGCGACTTGGCTTGCGGAGGCGGACGCCAGCCCCTCCCCCGTTCTCGTCGATGAAGTCGACGCAGAGGCCGTCAACCGCAAGCGCATGACCAACGGATCGCACGGCCACCGCAGCGCTTGTAGAGCCCTTGTCGTAGGCATGTGGGGCTTCAGTGCGAGGCGTCGAGCGCACGAACGGCGAACTTGCGGCGCGACAATGCACGCCGTTCATAGCGGTCGAGACGGATCAGGTCTTCCAATGTGGCCACCTCCGCCTCGCATTCCTCCGCAGCGCCGGATCGATCGCTGGGCGCAGTCAGTTTGTACAGCGCATCGTCGGCCGCTCGCTTTTTGGCGGTACGCACGCGTCTCAAATCGACTTCTGCTTCGGCTATTCGCCGGGCGAGCTCGAGCCGGGCGGGATCGGCCTGTTCACCGGCAATCAGGTGCGCCAAGCCTTCGACCGCGGCATCCATTTCCGGGATGGCCGCGAGCGGAACCGCCAGGCCGTGACGGAACGCGTTGCGCGAACTCCGTTTCTTGCCGGCGGCCGTTCGTGGACCAGTGCTTCGTTTGGCATTACGCCGACTCGCTGCGGTGCGCGCCGCGCTCGTCATGCCACGCGCCGCCTTTTGCTGGGCAAATCTTCGAACTTGGCATCTTCGGCATTTGTGCGGATCAAGCTGTTGTCACCGTGTGCGCCACGATGGCGATCGATCTCACGGCCGATAGCGGTGAAACGACCTTCAACCTGCATGATCAAGTGATCAATGCGCTCGAGTTCGTTGAGGACCGACGCAAAGGTATTCGCGCGGATGGTATCTTCATCATATCCTGCCGCCTTTAGCAGCGCTTCGACCTCCTCAGTTTCCTCGGATTTGCCCTTGGCCCATCCTCGGGTCAATTCTGCGGCCCTCCATACGTCGACGAATGTTTCGATTGTGCGTTGCATCCCCCCGTTAGTGGACGCGTTGAACAGTGCCGCTTTCAGGCGTCGATAGCGCGTCGCCTCCCAAGCAAGGTCCACCAAATTCCGGACCAAAATCTCTTCAATGGGGTCAATCGGGCCAACGCTGGACCTAAGTTGATCGTATAGACCGTTATAGACGTCCAGATCCTCGCCTTCGATCAGCAGTGGGCGGTCGAAGAAAGCGGCTAGCTCCGGCGACAACGGATTTGCCGACTCACCACTTGATATTGCTCTCCGCCTCGAAATCTTATGCTCAACCATTGGCATGCCCTACGATTAATTCGACGTACGCCTACTCGCGCCGCTCCGCCCTGCCCGGCTTGCGAAGCCGGACTCCAGCCCCTCCGCCATTTTCGTCGATAAAGTCGATACCGGCCGCTTCAAGTGCGTCTATTAGCGACAACGTTCATGGGTCGCCTGCGTAGCGGCCAATGGCCTCGATGTTGGTGATAGTGTTTCAGATGAAAGGCCGGTTGCCTCGGCTAGCTCTCGCACAGTCCAATTCAGCGCTGCTCTAGCCATCCTAATTTGTGCACTTGTCACAGCCATCGTGTTGTGCTCATTGTCACATGTGCTAAATGCACAATAAGGTGTAATGAGCCAACCTGGACAACCGCTGCTGGCGGCAAACCGGTTGCTGCCAAGCAGAGGATAGCCGCCATGACCCAGCTCACTCACTCGATCACGACCTACCAGACGATTCGACAGCGCATCTTAGCCCTCGAGGCCGACATCGACGATACGACCCTTGCAGATACGCTGGAGGGGCTGACAGATCTGCACGAAGTGGTCGCCGCCGTGGTGCGCTCGGCCCTGCTCGATGAAGCCATGGCAGAGGGCCTCAAGGGGCACATACAGGCCCTGCAGGACCGCCTGCACCGCCTTATCGAGCGTGCCTCGGAACGCCGGCGCATCGCCCGCGACGCCATGGTCGAGGTCGACGTCAGGAAGATCGCGGCGCCCGATTTTACCCTCTCGGTCAGGCCAGGCTCCCCTGCCCTCGTGGTGACCGACGAGAAGGTCATTCCTGACCCCTACTGGCTCCCGCGCGATCCACGCCTCGACCGGGTCGGGCTGATCAACGAGCTCAAGCGCGGGGCTGCCGTGCCCGGAGCGGTGCTTTCCAATCCGGAACCGGTTCTGAGCGTGAGGGTGCGGTGATGGGCTTCTCAGACCGCCAGATGCGTGCCCTCAGCCGCTGTGTACCGGCGCGGCATGTCCGATCCCGGCTTCGGGAGGGGAAGGAACTGTCCTATGTCGAGGGTTGGTACGTCCTGGCCCAGGCCAATCGGATATTCGGGTTCGACGGGTGGGACAGGGAGACTGTCGAGACGAAGTGCATCATGGGCCGCGAGGCACGGGGCACTGCCACGGCAGTCTATGCGGCCCGGGTTCGCATCACGGTTCGTACTGACGACCGGGTGATCGTCCGCGATGGGCACGGCACCGGTGAAGCCACCGGACAATCGATGGGCGAAGTGCACGATCGGGCGCTCAAGGCGGCAGAAACCGATGCCACCAAACGTGCCCTGGCCACCTTCGGCAGAGCTTTCGGCCTCGCCCTCTATGCGGGCACAGGTGGAACGGCCGAACCCCGGAACGGGCACCACGCCGCCCCCAGGTCGTCCCCTCCCCCCGCAAACAAGCCGGAAGAGGCGATTGTCCGCGCTCCCGCGGATGGTGCGCCGCCTCCGGCCCCTGCCGACGCCACAACAAACGGCGCGGCTACCTCACTGGCGCCCAAAGCTGAGGCTGTCTCGCCGGCGCCGGAAGGCCCCTCCGCGCCGGCGGCTGCGGTTGGCCCCACAAATGGCGCCGCTGTGCGCGAGCCCCGGCAGCGTATCGACAAGAGTGCTCTGCCCCTTCGCGAGCCCGTTCGTATCCGCGACAAGGACCACCTGCGCTACGTCGCCTCGCAACCCTGCCTGTTGTGCAGCGCCACCCCCTCCGACGCTCATCACGTGCGTTTTGCACAACCGCGGGCGATGGGTCGCAAGGTCGGAGACAACTACACTGTCCCGCTTTGCCGCACCCATCATCGCGAGCTTCACCAATACGGGAACGAAGCCGCCTGGTGGCACGATATGGGCATTGACCCAATCGAGATTGCCGGGGAGCTGTGGGCTGAGAGCCATTCAAGACAGAGCAAGCCGACCCTTGTTCCGATCAACGGCTCTGGCGAGGCCTGAACGGGGGCGTGGCGATTGGCGCGGAGCGGTCGGCGTCGAACGGCCAGTTGTTCCGGGATGGCGCAAGCTGTGCTCGACGATTTCTTCATGGACGCTGGCGCGGCAAAGCGTGATCTGAGCTGGTCGCCGCACCATCGGTTCGCATAGAAGCTCAAAAGAGCGATCATCGACACCGGTAATTCGTGATCGAGACCTTGGCGCTCTCGCGTCCTATTCGGCCGCGAGCGCGGCCGCCACACAGCGCTCGACGGCTGCCGTCCAATGGGGCAGGCGGATACCGTAAGTCTCGGCGATCCTGGTGCAGTCGAGGCGGGAGTTCCTCGGCCGCCGCGCCGGCGTCGGATAATCGGCCGTGGCGATCGGCTCGACCGGGACCGAGGGGCCGCCAAGGCGGGCGCTGGCTGCCAGGATTTCCCTGGCAAAGCCGCACCAGCTCGTCTCGCCGCCGGCTGTCATGTGGAAGACGCCGGTGGCGCCCCCGCCGTCAGCCAGCGTCCGCGCGACGGTGACGACGCCGGCGGCGATATCGGCCGCATGGGTGGGGCTGCCGTGCTGGTCGTCGACGATGGCGAGCTTCGGACGCTCGCGCGCCAGGCGGAGCATCGACAGAAGGAAGTTGGAGCCACGGGCGGAGTAGACCCACGCGGTGCGCAGGATGACGTGCCGCGGATTGGCGGCGGCAACCGCTTCCTCGCCTGCCAACTTGGATGCGCCATAGACCGACAGGGGCGCCGTCGCGTCCGTTTCGACATAGGGTGTCGGCTTGCTGCCGTCGAAGACGTAGTCGGTCGACAGCTGGATGACGGGAACGCCACAGCGCGGCCGCTGCCACGGCGACTGCGCCCGCCCCGGCCGCATTGACGGCGAAAGCAAGGTCCCTCTCGCTCTCGGCGCGATCGACGGCGGTATAGGCGGCCGCATTGACGACGACATCGGGCCGGGCCGTGGCCATTGCGGCGGCGATCGTCTCCGGCTGCACCAGGTCCAGTTCGGGACGGCCGACCGTGACGACCTCCAGGCCGGCGTCGGAGGCAGCGATCTCGGCCAGCGCGCTGGCGACCTGCCCGTTCCTGCCGGTGACGAGCAGCCGTAGCGCCATCAGGTCACTCCGAGACGCTGGCCTGCATAGCGGCCTGCGCGGATGGGACGCCACCAGGCCTCGTTGTCGAGATACCAGTCGACGGTCGCTGCGATGCCCGCTTCAAAGCTCCGTTTTGGCCGCCAGCCGAGCTCACTGGCGATCTTGGTGGCGTCGATCGCATAGCGGCGGTCGTGACCCGGGCGGTCCTCGATGAAGGTGATGAGGCTGCGCCGCGAGCCGCCATCGGCCAGCGGCCGGCGCTCATCGAGAAGATCGCAGATCACCTCGACCACCGCGAGATTGGTGCGCTCGGCGTTGCCGCCGACATTGTAGGATTCACCTATGCGACCGCGTTCCAGGATGGCGACGAGCGCCTCGGCGTGGTCCTCGACATGCAGCCAGTCGCGCACGTTCTCACCCTTGCCATAGACGCCGATCGGCTTGCCCTCGAGCGCGTTGAGAATGGTGAGCGGGATCAGCTTTTCCGGAAAATGACAGGGCCCGTAATTGTTGGAGCAGTTGGAGACGACGACCGGCAGGCCGTAGGTCGCGTGCCAGGCGCGCACCAAATGATCGGCCGAGGCCTTGGACGCCGAATAGGGCGAAGACGGCCGATAGGGCGTTTCCTCGGTGAACCTGGTCTCGTCGAAGGGAAGATCGCCGAACACTTCATCGGTCGAGATGTGATGGAAACGGAAGCTCTGCGGGTCCCTGCCGCGCACTTCGCTCCAGTACTGGCGTGCCGCGTCGAGCAGTGTGGCGGTGCCAACGATGTTGGTTTCGATGAAGGCCGCCGGACCGTCGATCGAGCGGTCGACGTGGCTTTCGGCGGCAAGATGCATGATCGCGTCGATGTCGTGCTCGCGGAGGAGCGAGGCGACCAGAGCGCCGTCGCAGATGTCGCCCTGGACGAAGCGATAACGCGGGCTGTCGCCGATCGGGTCGAGCGACGAAAGATTGGCCGCGTAGGTCAGCTTGTCGAGGTTGACCAGGCTGTGTTCGGTTGCCGCGATCAGATGGCGGCAGACGGCCGAGCCAATGAAACCGGCACCGCCCGTGACCAGGACTTTCATGGCGCGGCCCCCTCGCCTTCCCCCTTCGCATCAAAACGGAAGCCGGTATCGACATCGGCGAGGCGGGGCGCCGCGGCATCCTTCTTCGACAGGACGGGAACCTCTCCGCCGAGCGGCCAGGCGATGCCGATGTCCGGATCGTCGTAGCGCAAGACGCGATCATGCTCCGGCGAATAGACGGCAGAGGTCTTGTAGACGACTTCCGTATCCGGGGTGAGCGTCAGGAAGCCGTGGGCGAAACCTTCCGGCACGAGGATCTGGTTCCATCTCTCGCGCGAAACTTCGAGCCCGGCCCATTTGCCGAAACCGGGCGAGCCGCGGCGGATATCGACGGCAACGTCGAAGATCGCGCCGCGTACGACGCGCACGAGCTTGGCTTGAGCGAAAGGCGGCATCTGGTAGTGCAGCCCGCGCAGGACGAAGGGCGCGGCCGACAGCGAGTGGTTGTCCTGAGCCCAGGCGATGTCGATGCCGGCCTCGGCGAAGCGCACCGCGTTCCAGGTCTCGGAGAAGAAGCCCCGCTCGTCGTCGAAACGGTCGGGCAGGATCTCCACAACGCCGGGAAGCCCGAGTTTGCGCACCTGCATCAGTTGCGTTCCGAACTCGCCACGCGTTCGCGCAGATAGGTCGCGTAGTCCGTCTTGCCGAGGAAATCGGCGCGGGCGAGCACGTCCTCTGCCGTCAGATAGCCGCGCTCGAATGCGATCTCTTCCGGACAGGCGACCTTGATGCCCTGGCGATACTCGATGGTGCGCACGAAGGAGGTGGCGTCGTGCAGGCTGTCGTGGGTGCCGGTGTCGAGCCAGGCATAGCCGCGGCCCATCTTCTCCACCTGCAGGCGGCCGGCTTCGAGATAGCGGCGGTTGACGTCGGTGATTTCGAGTTCACCGCGCGCCGACGGCTTCAGCGAGCGGGCGATATCGACGACTTCGCCGTCATAGAAATAGAGACCGGTGATCGCCCAGTTGGAGCGCGGCGCCTTGGGCTTCTCCTCGATCGACAGGGCCTTGCCCGAGGCGTCGAACGTAACCACGCCATAGCGCTCGGGATCGCTGACGCGATAGGCGAAGACGGTCGCTCCCTCGTCGCGCGCGGCCGCCCGTTCGCATAGCTGCGACAGCCCGTCGCCGTGGAAGATGTTGTCGCCCAGGATCAGGGCGGACGGCCCGTCGCCGACGAAGTCCGCGCCGATGATATAGGCCTCCGCAAGGCCGTTGGGAGCGGCCTGGACGGCATAGGAGATAGCGATGCCGAAGGCGCTGCCATCGCCGAGCAGGCGCTGAAACTGCGGGCCGTCGTGCGGCGTGGTAATCACCAGGATGTCGCGGATTCCGGCGAGCATCAGCACGCTCAGCGGATAGTAGATCATCGGCTTGTCGAAGACCGGCAGAAGCTGTTTCGACACGGCAATCGTCAGCGGATAAAGCCTGGTACCGCTGCCACCGGCCAGAATGATGCCACGCGTCGACGACACGGCCACTCCCTGTCTCAAAAAAGCCCTGTCGCGCCCCGACAGCGGCTTCGCTTCATTTGCCGGCTCTCGCTACTGCAAAAAGCGCTAGCGGATGCACCGCACGATTGCAATGTCGCGGGTGGGAGGGGCGGCCGATCCGGGAGCAAACACGACTCTCGGACCGATGCTACGTCGCACGGCATCCGCAGCGTCGTCGGATCACGAACCCATTTCGCTCGCAATTTCACTCCGCGATGAAGCCGCCCGTCTTCGATTGAGCTCGCTGTGCAAATCGCGCACGCCACCGCATCTTTTCGAAATACGTGGACCGGCGACAAGGATTGCACAAAGAAATGCGCAAGTGCGACGGACAGCCTTGAAGCGCATTCCGCGCCTGAAACCCAGGAAATTCGAACAATAATTGTATTCCACGCGAAAATCGGAAAGCTTTCTATTTTGCGGACCGTAGACCAAACGACAATTGCTGTTGAAGTCCGCGTATGCCTCCTCCCCCATGATCAGTCTCAACACGGGCGCTCCGGGGCTGTCGCGAACAAATTCGTCCATACCAAACCTGACGACTTTCCCGCCAACACCATTCTCGAACGCAACAATGAAGCGCGAAATGTTTAGCGCAAATATATAGTCATAGTTTTTCGAAGAAGCATAGAGGCAGCCCCGCTCAAAAGCAGCGGTTATCAGTGTATCGTAATTCAGAACGATATCATGCCTGCTCATCTGCGAGTATATCGAATCTACGTATGATAAAACATCTTTACTTACGACGACCCAACATATTTCGCTGAATCCAACGTCGCGTGCAATTCTTTCGACTTCACGCGCCAACGACACCTCCACCAGGCAATTTTCGAAATCCTCGCCGCTAAGCAAGACGCAATGGCAACCACCGTCCGCTGCACATCTATGACATTTTGCAATATATTCTTCTAAAATGGTCGATCCACTTCTCTGGACACTCCACATTAGATGGCTATGCTGTCTTTTTTTGTGAAATACCGGATATAATACGCCAAATTTGCCCAGTCTTTGACTGTTCGACGCGCAGAAAATCTGGAAAGACGTGGTGCCCGTTTTGTGACATCCGGCATGAATAAATAGTTTCATTGCTCGTCCATCCGAATTGAATGGGTAGCCATGTCGGCGAAGCCTCGCCGGCTCGTAGCCATCCTGCCGCAGCGCTTTCTGGCAGAGCGCGATGAAACGCCTTGAGCGTTCAACCCTGCTATGGATCGAATTGGGTTCGACACATACGACAACGCGCCTAATCATGAAGTCGAATACCAACACCGCGCAAGGCTGCAACCCCAAGGATTTGGTTGGGAAGAGGATTGGCCTCTGATAGAAGCACCAACCGATCAACGACCAACGGCGGCGACCGGCAAAGCCCCATGCGCGATCCCTCTTCCTATGGCCTTCGGGACTGGCTCAGCGGGTCGCCGGTGGCGGACGGATTCAGGCTCGCCCGGAACGCGGCGGTCGAGCGGACGTTTCGCCGTCGGCGTTCTCCGGCGGTCGACGATTTCCTCGCGCGCTTCGACGGCGGCGGCGGCCGCACGGTGGCTGTTTCGATTGCGTTCAACGCGCCCTGGCTCATCGACCTGTTGGCGCGGACTACAGCGCGGAACCTGATCGACACGACGCTTCTGATCGTCGACAACTCCAGCCGGCCCGATCAGCGCAAGGAGATTGCGGGCGTATGCGAGAGGCACGGACTGCATTACCTACCCCTGCCGGGCAATCCGGTCCGCCACGCCAGCCGCTCGCACGGCGTTGCCATGAACTGGGCCTTCTACAACATCATCAGACCACTCAGGCCGCGGGTCTTCGCCTTCATCGATCACGACCTCTTTCCGCTGTGCCCGGTCGATCCCGCGCAGCGCGTTGCAAAACAGCCGGTCTACGGCCGTATTCGCAGCAGCAGCCATGGATGGTATCTCTGGGCGGGATATTGTGTTTATGACTTCGCGGTCGCTTCACGCTACGCGCTTGATTTCAACATCGACAAATCCCGGGACTTCGATACCGGCGGTCGAAACTGGGTGAAATTCTATCGGCACCTCGACGCACACGACATGGAGCTGACCGAAGCCACACGGATCTTGCCGCAAGGCGAGGACAATCCACGGGGAATGATTGAACTGATCGACGAGTTTCTGCACGTCAGAGATGGAACTCACATCAGGGATGAAAGCGGGGTGTCTCCGCATAGTTATGCAGGCAGAGGAATGTTGGTTGAACAACTGATCGCATTAGTCGAAGAGGGTGAATTGCCGGAGTTAGCCATGGCGGCCGTCGGACTTCAGGCAACGCTGCCGGCGTATCAATCCATCAGGCCCTCAGCCTTCGACCTAGGGACGTTATCGCGTTGAATCGTTCAGAAGCAAAGATCAGGTCGGCCTTCAGCAAATGGCCGATGCGATGGCGACGCTGGCGCCATCGCAAGAATCGCTTCGATCCCGTCATCGAGCGCAACTGGGGACGCATCCCCTATACGCGCGCCGCCTTCGTCAACGCGGCGGTCGCCCGCGTCATCCGCGACGGGCGGCCCGGCGCCTATCTCGAAATCGGCTGCGACAACGACTTCGTGTTCCGTTCGGTGTTCGCAGCCGAGAAGGTCGGGGTCGATCCGGAAAGCGGCGGCACGCTGAGGATGACGAGCGATGCCTTCTTCGCCCAGAACGATCGCCAGTTCGACGTCGTATTCGTCGACGGGCTGCACGAATATGCCCAGTGCCAGAGGGACGCGATCAATGCGCTGAACGTGGTTCCGGCCGGCGGATTCGTCCTCTTCCACGATTTCATTCCCACCGGGTGGATGATGGAGCATGTGCCCCGCCTCAAATCGGGGTGGTCGGGCGACGTCTGGAAGGTGGCTTTCGAGCTCATGCACACACCCGGCGTCGAATTCATCGTCGCCGACGCCGACCACGGCGTGGGCATCGCCTACAAGGCCCAGGAGCAGGTGCAATACGTGTCCATGGCCGAGGAGATCGGCGGAGAGCGGTTTGCCTATTTCTACGAGCACTATCAGTCTCTTCCGCTGAGAGACGCGTCTGCGGCGCTGGATTTCATCGCGAAAATCTAGTACGGGCGCCGCGGGGCAATCAGATCGTTCGCGTGCCGTCCGCTCCGGCAAGTTGTCGATCGCGACGGACCCAGGCCGGTCATCCGGGCCGGTGCCGGACGTTGCGGTTTTGCCCATCGCGTGAAACGCTGCGCCGGTCAGTCGAACGGGTCCGCCAATGATCATCAGCCATCGCTACAAGTTCATCTTCTTCAAGACGACGCGTGTGGCGGGTACCAGCGTGGAAGCTGCGCTGTCACATATCTGCGGGCCGGACGACATCTGGACCGAAGCAGGAAAGGAAGGCTCCGAGTATCATCGGGCCCCGGGCGGCTCCGGATACAAGATTCCGCTGGAGCTCCGCGAGCCATACTGGTGGCTCAGGCGCCTCGGCTGGAGCATTCGTCCGATTCGACGCAAGATCATGCTGAACAAGGCCGAGTACAGTGGGACTGATTATTGGGCCCACATTCCAGCGCGCCATGTCCGGGCGACGCTCCCACGGGAGATCTGGGACAGTTACTACAAGATCACCATCGAGCGGAATCCATGGGACCGGCTGGTATCCGGTTACTACTACCGCTACGCCGACAAAAAGAAGCGCCCCTCTTTCGAAGAGGTCGTGCGCGCGACCAACCGTCCTCAGAACGCCATCGTCTATACGATCGACGGGGAGATCGTCGTCGACAAGTTCATGAAATTCGAGACGCTTGCCGACGACTTCCGCGAATTCTTGCAGAAAGTTGGCGCCCCGAGCGAGCTTTCGATCCCCATGACCAATGCCTCGAAGCGCCCGGATGGCGCATATCGCGCGATGTACACCGACGAGTTGCGGGACATTGTAGCCGAGGTGCACCACCAGATCATCGAATACTGCGGCTATACGTTCTAGCCGGAGCACCTGCATGAACGCCCCCGTTCTCCTGTGCGTTTTCAACCGCCCCCGACAGACCCAGGCAGCGATGGACCGTCTCCGGGCCGCTCGGCCGTCCAAGCTCTACCTCGCCGCGGACGGCGCGCGCCCGGGCCACCCGACGGATGCCGAGCGTTGCGCCGAGGTGCGCGCGATCGTCTCGGATGTCGACTGGCCTTGCGACGTGCAAACGCTCTTCCGCGAGAAGAACCTCGGCTGCAAGCGGGCGGTCGGCGGCGGCATCACGTGGTTCTTCGAGCAGGAGGAAGAAGGTATCATCCTCGAGGACGACATCGTCACCGATGCCACCCTGTTTCCCTATTGCACGGAACTGCTGGCGCGCTACCGCGACGACGAGCGTATCGGCATCATCAGCGGGTGCAACTTCACCGCGGGCAGGGCAACGTCCGACGACAGCTACTTCTTTGTCCGCAATCTGAACATGTGGGGCTGGGCGACCTGGCGGCGCGTCTGGCAACTTGTCGATCTCGACATGAGCGACTGGAACGACCAACGCAGCGCAGCGTTCCTGCGCGAGCATTACGGCGCGCCCTGGACAACGCGCCTGGAATGGCAGCGCCATTTCGACAACACCGCCAATCGCAGCAGTGTCGACACATGGGACTATCAGGTGTGCTACGCCCTGTGGCGTCGTGGCATGCTGGCCATCGACGCCGTCGGTCAACCTGATCGACAATGACGGCATGGGCGACGCCGCCGCGACGCACCCGTCGGCCGCGAAGGCCCAGTGCCTGATCGACAGCCCGCCGCGTCCCATGGCGTTTCCGCTGCGGCACCCGAGCGAGGTGACGCTGCATCCGACCGCCGACGCAATTCTTGATCGCGATGTATTCGGAATATCGGCTCCACGGTCCCTGCACATCTTCGCCAAGATGCAGCTGCGCAAGGTCCGCCATTTCTTCACCGGCAAATACGCCTGACGCGGCGGCCGTGCGGCCGCTAGTTCTCTCGGGGCGGGCTCATCTGCGTCATGTCGGTGGGAACCCCGCGGCGCGGTCGTGTGCCCAGCGATGGTTCGTCAGGTCATAGGCGCCGCTGTTGACGATCAGGGCACCGGCCGGGACCGTGGCGTTCACCAGGACCACGCCCGGGCCAATCCTGGCGCCCTGCCCGATGCGGCATCTGCCGATGATGCACGCGTTCGGTCCGACGAATACGTCGTCCTCGATGACCGGCGCTTCCTTGGTGCGCTGGTGTTCGCCTATCGTCACGTGCTGCATGATGGTCACGTGCTCGCCGATGCGTGCATTGTGCGACAGGTGCACCCCGTTGAAGTCGTGCCCGAAAATGACGGTCGGACTGAGTTCTCACGGCAACCGGAATCGAGGCCAGGTAGCGCCGACGCACGGCGCCCTGGAACTGGCCGATCCAGAATCGCAAGGTCAGCCGCCACCACCAAGAGCGCTGCTCGGGCGGCTGGCTGTAGATCCGGTTGAGTTGCTGGTGCCGGCGCCTGAGCTTTTCGAAGGTGCTGGCCATGCTGGCAGAGTTCCAAACGTTTGCGTGATGCGGGCAAGGTCCCTGCCCTCGGCGAGAGTATACCAGTCGCGCCCCAGGCGGGAATCTCGGCCAGCCGAGATCCCGGTTGACCTCGCCCGCCGGACCGCCGATGACATTTGCAGAAAGGACCGGCTCCAGGGCGAAAAATGCTCCCGATCATCTACGTCCATATCGGCGATCGCGATGCGCCCCATCTGGTCGAATCGGTAGAGCAGACCTCGCGCGCCGCGCCCAGCGCCCCTGTTCACGTGATCCTCAGCCGGAACACGACCATGGCGAAGGCCCTCAGACCTCTCGCCGTAACGATACGCTACTCCGACGAGCTGACATCAACGGGGCATCATCGGTCCTATGTGGGGCATATCCGTAGGCGGCTAGGCAAGAAGCGCGGATTCTGGCGCTTTGCCACTGAGCGGTTCTTCCTTATCGAGGAACTGATGGCTGCTCTCGATATCCCACGCGCGTTGCATCTGGAATCGGACAACTACATATTTTTCAATCCGTGCGAGGTCGAAGACACGCTGGAATTCCTTTATCCCGGGCTCGCAGCACCGTTTCTCAATGACGAGATGTGTATCCCTGGCGTGGTCTACATCGGCAGCTGCAAGGCGCTGAACACCTTCAACCAGTATGCCGCCAAGCGGATCGTCGATGAGGCGGAGCGAAAGCGAAAGTGGTACGTGCCGCGTTTCATGGCGCGTGTGCGGATGGGTGTCAGGCTTCACGACATGAACCTGCTGGCGGATTTCAGAAGCGTTTTTGGCCCGGACCTCCTGAACATGTTGCCGGTAGTACCGTGCGATTACGTCGCTCGCGATTCGATTCTGCCGCGATGCCGGTCGATCGCGCCGTACTGCACGGGCTTCGATGCCCTCCAGATGGTCTTCGACGGCTCTGCGATCGGTCACTATCTCCACGGCATCGATCCGGCCCATCATGATGCCACCGGCACGGTCGGCATGGTGGACCCCGATTCCGTGGTTTCAGCGGCAGATTTTGGCTTCGACCTGATCGACCTGAAGAACCGGGACCTCGTTCCCCACCTCGTCTACAAGCAGGGACAGATACGCGTTGCTTCGATCCATAATCACGCCAAGGTGCGGATCCTTTGATGCGCGTGCTGGTGATCAATCTCGACCGCTCGCCGGAACGGCTGGGTGAATTCCAGGGGGAGGCGGCGCGCTGTGGCCTCGCCTTCGAGCGCTTGGCCGCGGTCGATGGCCGGGCGCTGCCGGAAATCGCCACGCTCGTCGATCCGAAATTTCGCTTCCAGCCGGTCGGGCGCGGCGAGGTCGCCATCTTCCTCAGCCACCGCGCGGCCTGGCGCATCGCCGCCACCGGCACCGACCGCTGGACGGCGGTGATGGAGGACGATGCGCGGCTGGCCGACGACGTGCCGGCGCTGCTCGCGGCAATCGAGGAGATCGATCCGGATGCCGGCATCGTCCGTCTGGAGACGACGCTGAGGCGCGTCCTCATCGACGACGACAGTGTGGCGCTGGTGCCCGGCCGGTCGCTTCACCGCATGCGCTCATGGCACGGCGGCACCGCCGCCTATGCCATTCACCGCAACACCGCCGCGGATCTGCTGGCGCGCTCGGAACGTATCTCCGATCCGCTCGACCAGTGGCTGTTCAATCCGCTGTCGCCGGTCTTCGCCACCCTGAATGTCGCCCAGGTCGTGCCCGGCGCGGCGGTGCAGGCCGCATTGCTGGACGCCGCGAAGGCCGGCGCCGCGGCGGGATCAACCAGCGGCCGCAAGGTTGCCGGCGGCAGTCCGTGGCCCCGAACCCGGCACGGCATGGCCATCGACACGCGCCGTCTGGCGCTGAAGATCGTTGAGCGGGCGAAGCGGCTTGCCGATGGCTGGCGGCCCGGGCGCAGCTATCGCTTCATCCCCTTCGTGCAAGCTGCCGAGGAGCCCTGACCCGAGCTTCTAGGTGTGCGCCCAGTTGCCGAGGGCGTCGATCGCTTCCTGGGCAGCGTCTTCGGCGATACCGGCGCCGTGGATGGTCGACCACGGGTCGTTCTTGCTGCCGCCGGCCTTGATCTGTCCGGATATGCGGTGGATGCGCATGCCGCTCTTGTCGAAGACATCGACGACGTAGAGGACCAGTCCGCCGCTGTAATCGCCGACCGCCGACAGATAGGCCTTGAGCCGGTAGTCGGCGGTGGGGTCGCCGGCATCGAGGATCTTCAACTGGCGGGTGGGCGCCTTGGCCTTGAGGGCGTCCTCATAGGCGTAGATCATCTCGCCCGGTGCGTTGGTGATCGGGTCGAGGGCGAATGTGACGACCGCGTCGACGCGGGCGGGCTTGCCCAGCGTGCGCAATGCCTTGGGGGAGAGCACCGGCGGGCCGCTGCCAAGGCGCGGCCTTTCGACCGGCGCGCAGGCGGCGATGCCGGCCGCCAGGACGCACAGCGCGGCAAGTCGCAGAACCGTCCCGATATGTCTCGCCATCAAAAAGGGCCTTCCTGCCGCCGCCGTCGGATTTCTAGTCATAAAACCATCTCGCGTCCACAAAGCGCCCACACCACGGCGCCGGCGGGGCAACGACGCATCATCCGCGGCCCATGTTGAGGGGTCCTTAACCCTGATCCGGCAAGCTTGGCGCGGACAGGACATGCTGCGTTTGGGGTAGCGACATGCAGATGCGTACGCCCTGGTGGACCGCAACCAGGGCCTTTCGATTTCTTTCCCGATTTGTCGTTTTCTCCGGCATCGGCGTCGTTCTCGTGGCGGCCGGTGCGATCGCGCTTTCCGCGCCGCTCCATGCCGGCGCCGTCATCGCCAAGAGCGGCCTTCAGGTGCCGCGCTTCGTCAGCCTCAAGGCCGGCCGGGTCAATGTCCGGGTCGGCCCCGGCGAGGACTACAAGGTCGCCTGGGTGTTCACCCGCGTCGGACTGCCGATCGAGGTCATTCAGGAATACGACACCTGGCGGCGCATCCGCGATTCCGACGGCGCCGTCGGCTGGGTGTTCAACAGCCTTCTGTCGGGCAGGCGCACGGCCGTGGTGACGCCCTGGGCCAAGGGCGAGGCGCAGCCGATCCGCGCCGATGCGACGACAAGCGCCGCGATCGCGGCCTATCTCGAACCGGGCGTCATGGGCACCATCGACCGATGCCGCGGCGGCTGGTGCCGCATCAGCGGCAAGGGCTTCGACGGCTGGATCGAGCAGGACCGCCTTTGGGGCACCTATCCCAACGAGGATGTCGACTAGGACCCGATGCCATCTGCTAGCATCGGGCCATGATCTACTGCATCGGCCTCACCGCCCGCTACGAGGCGGCGCTCGCCGGCCCGTCAGCTCCGGTCAAACGGGGTGGCGGCGCCGATTATGCCGGCGGCTGGGTGTGGCAGACAGTCGCCGGGGCGGAGCAGTTCATCGCCATGAACGGGCTGACGGCGACCCATTCGGTCTACGGGCTCGATGCCGACTGGGAGCGGGATACCGCGGCCGTCGCCGGACAACCCTACCGGCGTCTCATGCGTGACGCGGCGGTCGTCCGTCTCCCACGTCCCTGATGAAGATTAAGAAAGGCCCGGCGCGCTAAACCCCGACGCGCCGGGCCTCTATTACCCGGGCGCCGCCGAAGGCCGTCGTCGCGAAGACGGCACAAGCAGACGATTTGGCAAGTCGGCAGGACTCCAATGGTCCCCTGCCCTCCCAAAAAAAGCCCTGCCCCATCTGCCGGTACGCAGGCGCTCCAGGCTGCCGGCGGTCCTCTCGGGGCTGCAAAACAGCACCCCGGCAATAGCGGAACCGACGGCAAAGATTCGATTGAAGGAGATTTTGGCGCTGCGCCGGGCGGTGGAAAAATCTAGCCCTTCCGGCCTCAACCTGACGGTGGAGGCAGAGTCTGCCAAGCCAATCGACGCAATACACCAGTCCATTACGGGCCCTAAAGCGGTCCGCCGCAGGATCAGTGCATCCGAGAACGGGGCTGTTGTCAACAGCCCCGCGTCAAGCCGCCGGCAGGACCGGCAGCGCGGGTCAGCTGACGCGGCGCAGCCGCACCACGACGTCCACCCGGCTGATGGCAAAACCGGGCGGCGGTTCCGGCACCCGGCCGACGCCGATCGAGCCGGTCGGGATGTCGAACACCTCGTTTTCGTCTTCGATGAAGAAGTGATGGTGATCGGAGACGTTGGTGTCGAAATAGGTCCGCGACCCGTCGACGGCCACCTCGCGCAGCAGCCCGGCGCCGGTGAACTGGTGGAGCGTGTTGTAGATGGTCGCCAGCGATACCGGTACGCGGGCGAGCAGGGCTTCCTGCTGCAGCGTTTCCGCCGACAAATGGCGGTGTCCGCTGCCATACAACAATTCGGCCAGGGCCAGCCGCTGCCGCGTCGGACGGAGGCCGGCTTGTCGCAACATGGAACGGATCCTGGGGCGGCTCAGAACCACCTCTTCGTGATCCTCGTGCATATGCTCGTGGGGGGTCATTTTCCTCTTATCGGCCCTTGCCGATTCCTCGCTACGTAGCAATTGGACTTAATATAAGTCGCCGTAGAGGATGCTGCAATGCAACCTCACGCCGCAGGGCCTTGCGCACCGCCACAGCCCTCCACGACCCTCATTTGAGGTGCTTTATGGCGACGGCGGCAATGCTATGTTAAGAGGGCATTTACGTTCCGGCGCGGGCCAGCAGCCGGGCAAATGCGGCCAATCACGAGACGGACAAACCATGACGTCAGCCATGCCTGCAACCACCGACGACCGCCCGTCGAGCTACGATTACGAGGACCTGCTCGCCTGCGGCCGGGGTGAGCTATTCGGCCCGGGCAATGCCCAGTTGCCGCTTCCCCCCATGCTCATGTTCGACCGCATCACCGCAATCAGCGAACAGGGCGGCGAGCACGGCAAGGGGCAGGTGCGCGCCGAACTGGACGTAAAGCCGGACCTCTGGTTCTTCGGATGCCATTTCAAGGGCGATCCGGTGATGCCCGGCTGCCTCGGGCTCGATGCGCTGTGGCAGATGCTCGGCTTCTTCCTGGGCTGGCTCGGCCAGCCGGGCCGTGGCCGGGCCCTGTCGCTGGGCGAGTTGAAGTTCTCGGGCATGGTGCTGCCGACCGCCCGCCTGGTGGAGTACGGCATCGAGATCAAGCGCGTGCTGCGCTCCAGGCTGGTGCTCGGCGTCGCCGACGGCTGGTTGAAGGTCGACGGCAATCCGATCTACCAGGCCAAGGATCTCAGGGTCGGCCTCTTCCAGAACGAGGCGCAACCGGCGGCCGGCTAGGGCCGCGGCCCGGGCGCCAAGCCCCGCGCGACGACGAAGACGGCGGCGCGCCGGCAGGCGACGAATGCAACGAGGAAAGCCGAAATGAAACGTGTCGTCGTCACGGGTATGGGCATCGTTTCCCCGATCGGGAACTCGACCCAGGAGGTGATGGCCAGCCTGCATGAAGCCAAATCGGGGATTTCGCACGTCCAGGAATATGCCGACCTGGGCTTCCGCTGCCATGTGCACGGCGCGCCGACCCTCGATCCGGCGACCATGATCGACCGCCGGGCGATGCGCTTTCACGGCCGCGGCACGGCCTGGAACCATGTCGCCATGGATCAGGCGATCCTGGATGCCGGACTGGCGCCCGACGAAATCTCGCACGAGCGCACCGGCATGGTGATGGGCTCCGGCGGCCCGTCGACGCGGGCGATCGTCGAGGCCGCCGACACGACGCGGACCAAGGGGCCGAAACGGGTCGGCCCCTTCGTCGTCCCCAAGGCGATGTCGTCCACCGCCTCGGCGACGCTGTCCACCTGGTTCAAGATCAAGGGCCTCAGCTACTCGATCTCGTCGGCCTGCTCGACCTCGTCGCACTGCATCGGCAACGGCACCGAGCTCATCCAGATGGGCAAGCAGGACATCGTGTTTGCCGGCGGCTGCGAGGATCTCGACTGGACCATGTCGGTGATGTTCGACGCCATGGGGGCGCTGTCCAGCCACTACAACGACCGGCCGGAGGTCGCCTCGCGCGCCTACGACAAGAACCGCGACGGCTTCGTCATCGCCGGCGGCGCCGGGGTGCTGGTGCTGGAGGAGCTGGAACACGCCAAGGCGCGCGGCGCGCGCATCTATGGCGAGATCATCGGCTACGGCGCCACCTCGGACGGCTACGACATGGTGCAGCCGTCCGGCGAGGGCGCCGTGCGCTGCATGAAGCTGGCGATGGCCAACGTCGGCGAGAAGATCGACTACATCAATCCCCACGGCACCTCGACGCCGGCCGGCGACGGGCCGGAGATCGCGGCGATCCGCGAGGTGTTCGGCGGCGCCGACAAAGCCCGCCGATCGCATCGACCAAGTCGCTGACCGGCCATTCGCTGGGCGCGACCGGCGTGCATGAGGCGATCTATTCGCTGCTGATGATGAACAACGGCTTCATCTGCAAATCCGCCCATATCGACGAGATCGACCCGGACTTCGCCGACATGCCCATCGTCCGCAAGCGCATGGACAATGTCGAGATCAACACCGTGCTGTCCAATTCCTTCGGCTTCGGCGGCACCAACGCAACGCTCGTCTTGCAGCGCTACAACGGCTGACAGGCCGGAACGGCAGGGGGAGACGGATGGCGACCGGCATGATGAGCGGCAAGCGCGGCCTGGTGATGGGCGTCGCCAACGATCATTCGATCGCCTGGGGGATCGCCAAGCAGCTGGCCGAACACGGCGCCGAACTCGCCTTCACCTACCAGACGCCGGCGCTGGGCAAGCGCGTGCTGCCGCTGGCCAAATCGCTCGGCTCCGACTTCGTGATGCCCTGCGACGTCGGGCTGGCGCCCGACGCCGACGAGCCGAATTCGCTCGATTCGACCTTTGCCGCGCTGGCCAAGCGCTGGCCGACCATCGACTTCCTCGTCCACGCCATCGCCTTCTCCGACAAGCACGAGCTGCGCGGCCGCTACGCCGACACCAGCCGCACCAATTTCATCAACACCATGCTGGTGTCGTGCTTCTCCTTCACGGAAGTGGCGCGGCGGGCGGCGGCGATGATGAACGACGGCGGCGCCATGGTGACGCTGACCTTCGGCGGCTCGACCCGGGTGATGCCCAACTACAACGTCATGGGCGTCGCCAAGGCGGCGCTGGAAGCCTCGGTGCGCTACCTCGCCGTCGATTTCGGGCCGCGCAACATCCGCGTCAACGCCATCTCGGCCGGCCCGGTGCGCACGCTCGCCGGCGCCGGGATCACCGATGCGCGCATCATGTTCAACCACCAGAAGGACAATGCGCCGCTGCGCCGCAACGTCGCCATCGAGGAGATCGGCAATACCGCGGTCTACCTGCTCTCCGACCTCGGCTCGGCGGTGACCGGCGAGGTCCATTTCGTCGATTCCGGCTACAACATCGTCGCCATGCCGCGGCTCGACGCGCTGAAGGCCGCCGATACCGGCGAGAACGGCAACGGCGAGGAGACGGCCACGGAAGCGGCACAGTAGCGCCCGCCCTACAGCGTCTTCTGCATCAGGACGAGATCGAGCCAGCGGCCGAACTTGAAGCCGACCTCGGGCATGCGCCCGGTCTCGACGAAGCCGAAGCGCTGCGTGCAGGCGTGATCGAGGCCTCGTTGTCGGCCGCGATGCCGCCGACCATGACGTGCTTGCCGAGTTCGCGCGCCCGCTCCTCGAGCGCCGCGAGCAGCGCCGAGGCGATGCCGCGCCGGCGCACGCCCTCGGCCACATAGACCGAATGCTCGACCGTGAAGCGGTAGCCCTCGAAGGGGCGGAAGTCGCCGAAGCTGCCATAGCCGACGACCAGCGCATCCTCCTCGGCCACCAGGACCGGAAAGCCCTGGGCGGTGCGGGCATGGAACCATGCCCGGCGGTTGGCGAGATCGACCGGCTGGTCGTTCCAGATCGCCGTCGTCTTGGCGACGGCGTCGTTATAGATCGCCAGAATCGCGGGAAGGTCGGCTTCTGTCGCCGGGCGGATGATCGTGGTCATGAGACGCTTGCGGGCCCTGGTCGCATGGCGAATATCCTGCCGCCTGCCGGATGACAAGCCCGGCGGCCGGCCGCCGGCCGACCAGGCCGGACTCCCGGCTTCCGGCGCCTCATTCTTCCTGCTAAGAGCCGGCCCCATGACCGCAGTACCGCAGAGCAAGATCCGCAACTTCGCCATCATCGCCCACATCGACCACGGCAAGTCGACGCTCGCCGACCGGCTCATCCAGATGACCGGCGGCCTGACCCAGCGGGAGATGAAGGCGCAGGTGCTCAATTCGATGGAGATCGAGCGCGAGCGCGGCATCACCATCAAGGCGCAGACCGTGCGC
>CAVSRC010000009.1:0-100110 GCA_963730325.1 uncultured Alphaproteobacteria bacterium
AGGCCGAAGCGGCGGACCGCCTCTTCCCCGAGCGCCTTGCCCTGCGGAGCCTGCTGGGCGCCCACATAGCCGCCGCCATATTTTGCCACCACGGCCGGCAGCGAGAGGGACTGGTGCCGTCGTTTCTTGATGCCGGCCTTATAGGCCTGCTCGGCCAACGGCATGATCGCGGCTTCGCCCGGATGACCCATCATGGCGATGCCGTCGGGTTTGGCGGCCACGGCTTCGCGCACTGCTGCACCATCGTCTCGGCCTTCCAGCCCGAGAACACGTAGTCGACTTGGCGCCGAATCGTGCGCCGCCTGAACGGCACCGTTATAGACGATCGACGCGAAGGCATCGCCTTCGGCGCCGCCGGCGAAGAAACGCAGATGCACGTCACTGCACCATTTGTCGCGCAAGGTTTCCGCATTGACGCTGGTCGCCGACGCCGTCAGCGCCAGGATGCTCGCGGCGGCAAGCAGCACGCCTCCCAGTTTGGCTTTCAGTCCCTGAGTCATCGCTTATCCTCCCTTTCACCCCAGTGTTAGGGGCTCCTCCAGATGAATCCCGGCTTGGCTCCGGTGTTGTTGTTGTCCGGCCGAAGGCGACCGGAGGGGGACGACAGGTGTCAAAGATCGATGTATTCGCTCCCGCCGCGACACTGCTTGAGATAGTCGAGCGCCCGTACCTGGCCGGTCATCTCGAGTTCGTCGCGATAGACCGGATCGTGCCAGCCTTCGATGTCGATCGAGCCCTTGAAGCCGGCCAGGCGCAGCTCGATGATGATCCGCGTCCAGTTGCTGTCGCCAAAGCCGGGCGTGCGATTGGACGAACGGCACCTTGCCGAAGATGCCGTGCTCGCGGATCACGTCCCAGTGAACCGTCGCGTCCTTGCCGTGCACGTGGAAGATCTTGGGCGCCCATTTGCGCAGCTGCGGGATCGGGTCGATCAGATTGACCATCTGATGGCACGGCTCCCATTCGAGGCCGAGATTGTCGGCGGGCAGCGCGTCGAACATCATCTCCCAGGCGTCGGGATTGTGGGCGATGTTCCAGTCGCCGGTGGGCCCAGTTGCCGTCCATCGCGCAGTTCTCGAAGGCGATGCGCACGCCCTTGTCGGCGGCGCGCTTGGCAAGCTCGCCCAACACCTGCTTGTAGCGCGGCAGGCTGTCGGGCAGCGGCTTGCCGCGGATGCGCCCGGTAAAGCCGGTGACGATGTCGGTGCCGAACAGATGGGCGTTGTCGATGAGGGTCTGCCAACCTTTGAGCGTTTCCCGGTCGAACTCCTGGTCCTCGAGCGGATTGCCGAACATCCCGAGCGCGCTGACCTTCACGTCGTCGTCGCCGATGGCATCCCTGATCTCGGCAGCAAGGCGCGGGATGTCCTTGTCGCCCATCGTCTGCCAGAAGTACGGCTGAATGCTCTCGAAGCCGTGTTGCAGGATCGAGCGGACATAGGCCGCCGGGTCGGCCAGGTTGGCCTTCACCATGGTCCCGATGCGCACATCGCGGAGAGGGTCAGTCATGTGGTGGATTCCTGGATCTCGATTGCGACGGCCTGGCCGGTCTCGGCGCTTCTGATCGCGCCGAAGACCATTGCCAGGCTGTTAAGGTTCTCGCTGCTCGCCGTTTCGGGCGGCGGACCGCCGCGAACGGCAGCGACGAACTGCTTCATGATGGCGAGGTGGCCGCCGGTCGCGTCCGCTGCGTCGAGGGGAGGGATCTCAACGGGGCTCGTCGGATCGAACAGCCCATCCCGCGCGCCTCCGGCGACCACCTCGGCAGTGATCGTGTCGTGACCATCCCAGGTGAGCGAGCCGCGTTCGCCGACGATGCGCCAGGAGGCTTCCCAGCTCGTCCGCTCGCCATCGGCACACCAGCTGCCGCGATAGGTGAAGATCGCGCCGTCGCTCATGTCGAAGATCGCGGTCGCCGACGCGCCCTGCCGGTACCACGAGTTGGCCGGGTTCCATTCGCGGCAATAGACCCGCCGCCCCTCCAGCCCGGTCATGGCGCGCGCGGCATCGAACGTATGGATGGCCATGTCGAGCAGCAGCACATGGTCCATCTCCTCGCGGAAGCCGCCGAAATGCGGCGCCAGGAAGAAGTCGGCGTGGATGCCGGTGGGCCTGCCGATGACGCCGCTGTCGACGAACCGTCGGATGCGGCGCACCGGTGCGATGTAGCGGCGGTTCTGGACGATGGCGTGAATGCGCCCGGCGTCACGGGCGGCGGCAATCATGGTGCGCGCGTCGGTGAGGCTCGGGGCGAGCGGCTTCTCGCTCAGCAGATGACAGCCGTGGCCGAAGGCGGAAGCGGCAACTGAGGGCCGCGCCGCAGGCACCACGACGTCGAAGACGATGTCGGGTTTCAGCGCGTCGAGCATGGCGTCCAGCGAATCGCCGGTGGCGGCGCCTGGCGGGCCGAACTCGCTCGCCCGGGAGCGCGCGCGTTCAACGTCGATGTCGACGAGCCCGACGATCGACAGATCATCGATCTGGCGCGCGGCCTCAAGCCACGCGCGACTCATCGCTCCGCAACCGACGAGAACCGCCTCGAGCAATCCCGCTCCTCCCCTCCCTGCCGGTCCTTCTTAGTCGAGACCGGGCCTTCCGTAAGCGCTTACGAAACTCTGTATTTTTGCCTTAGCGGCTTGTCCCGCTTTGAGTTTTCTTCGCGTTCTGGGGCTGCAACGTGCTTCGTAAGCGCTTACGATGCTATGTTCGGCATACAATCCGTGTCAATAGCCACCATGGGTTTTCGGAGATTCTGATGAGAGGCATCGCCCGGCTAGCACAGGAGCTGGGGATTTCCACCGGCACCGTGTCCCGCGCGCTCAACGGCAAGCCGGACGTGAACGAAGCGACGCGTCGCCGCGTTCTTGAGGCGGCGCAACGTCTTGGCTATGCGCCCAACCAGGCGGCCAGGGCGCTGGCCCAGGGCATGACGCGATCTGTCGGGTTCATGATCGAACTCGACCCGGAGAGCGCCGCCAGCACCGACTACTTCTTCATGGGTGTGTTCGACGGGGTCCAGCATGTCCTCGCCAAACAGGGGCTCGATCTTCTCGTCTTGCCGTGTGCCAGCAGCCAGGACCACTACACCTATCTTGAGCGGTTCGTGTCACGCAGTGCCGTGGACGGCATGATCCTGGCGGCGACGCGGACGATCGACCGCCGCATCGAGCTGCTGCAATCGGCAAAGATTCCTTTCGTGACCCTCGGGCGCAGCGATACCGGAAGTGGGTATTCCTGGATCGATCTCGATTTCGAAGGGGCCGTCGCGACAACCGTTGACCGGTTCGTGCAACGCGGACACCGGCGGATCGCCGCGACAGTTCCGTATGGCGAGATGAATTTCGGGGCAGTGTTCAAGCAGGCCTATCAGGACAGCCTGGCGCGACACGGCATCGATTTCGATCCGGCGCTCGTTTTTGTCACGCCGCGGCAGGAAGACCTCGGCGATGCTATCGTCGACAACATGCTGGCCAATCCGGAGCCGCCGACCGCTGTATTGTTGATCTATGAAGTGACGGCCATCGGGATCTATCGGCGCCTTCGCGAGCTGGGGCTTGAACCTGGTCGCGACCTTGCCGTCGTCAGCTTCCGCGACGAACCAACGGTACGATTTCTCGCGCCATCGATGACATGCTTTCATGTATCCTTGCAGGAACTGGGTATGTCGCTTGCACATGCGCTGCTGCCCCAGATTCCCCTTCGCGGGCAACAGCCCTCCCAATCGATCGTGCAGAGCCGCGCGCCTATGACGCTCGTACCTGGTGAAAGCGACGCGTGCGACCCGGCGCTTGTTCCAATTGCTGAGATATTGGCGTCGCGCAGCGCTTCCTGACGAGGGCCGTGTACTTGACCTCTCCACCAAGAAATGTGGCTGACGGCTTGTGCGCTTCGTCGCAAACGATCAGGTTCCATCGGCAGTCGGGTGCCTTGAGCTTCTGCTGCACATCTTCATTTCGCGAGAGCTCGTCGAGAGGGGCGATGACGAGGTTGGTCTCGAAGAACCAATTTCCCGTGCGTGTCGCTTCCAGCTTGTCGTTGGTCAGAATCTCGAAGGGGAGATTGAAGCGGCGGTAGAGCCAATCCTGCCACTGCTCAGCCAAGCTGCCGGGGCAGACGACGAGACATCGCTGGAGGTCTCCCCGTGCGACGAGCTCCTTCATCAACAGCCCGGTCATGATCGTCTTGCCGGCACCGGGGTCATCGGCGAGCAAGAAGCGCAACGGTTGCCGCGGCAGCATGCACTCGTAGACAGCCGTGATTTGATGCGGCAGCGGCTCGACGACGGGATGCGCTCGCGGCGCGTGAAGAATGAGCGGCTTCGACCTGGGGTCAGGTGGTTGTGTCGGCATTCCGAGGTCGACGGATCGCCCGAAATCTTGCCGCTATCACCGCCGCCGCAGAAAAAGCGATCGCCGCCATCGGATTCGAGGCCCGAGACGCCGAATCCGGGCGGCATGTCGAGGCTGACGAGGACTTCGCCGGTCTCCGGATCGATGCGCCGCACGTCGCTTTCATTGTCCTGCCACGTGCCGTGCCAGAACTCGCCATCCACCCAGGTAACGCCCGTCACGAACCGGTTCGACTCAATGGTCCGCATAATTTTCCCGGTTTCGGGCTCGATCTGATGAATCTTGTGCCCGCGGTGCTGGCCGACCCAGAGCGACCCATCGGCCCAGGCAAGCCCGGAATCCCCGCCATTGCCGGGCGCGGGAATGGTGGCGAGGATGTCGCCGGTCGCTGGATCGATTTTGCGGATCACTGCTTCGGCAATCTGATAGAGGTGTGTGCCGTCGAAGGCCGTTCCGGCATCCGCCGTGACATCGAACTTGCCTGCCGTTTCGCCGCTGCCCGGATCGAGGACGTTCAGCTTGTCGCCGCTCGCGAACCAGATCCGACGTCCGTCAAAGCTGACCCCGGCCACGTTCCTGACACCCGGGAAGGGGCCGTATTCGCGAAGGATCTCTGCCGGCATCAGTTTCATGGCGTCATCCTAGCCCGCAACCGTCGACGCGGGGAGTAACAAGCTTGTCGGGAAACCAGGTACTTTCGGCGTCATCCATCGACACGCCCGTCCGCGTCCGAAGGATTCGACGGCGCCAGCTTCGGCAAGCGTCTCGAGCGCCCGCAACACCGTGCGCGGACTGACGCCGAGCGCCAGCGCCAGGGCCGAGCTTGACCAGGCCTCGCCATCGGCGAGAAGCGCCAGCACCTCGGCGTGATCACCTTCTTCGGGCGGCGCCAGCACCGCGACGGCGCTCGTTGCCCGCGGTTCCAACACAAAGCCGCGCTCGGTTGCGTGCACAATGGCCAGCGATTTGATTTGCTCGCGAACCCGTCCGATTTCGACGCGCAGTCGGGCACGATGGGATTCGTCGGCGTGCCGTGCCCGGAAGGCGCGCCCAAGCAGCACCTCCCGTGACACATCTCGGGGCCATGCTTCGGCAAGCACGCGGACGAGTGCAAGCAGCACCGGGCGCGTGGTGAGGGGGACTATTACCGTTCCGGCGCGCACGACGTTGCGGCAGGCATCGACGATCAGCGTGTCGGAAGCCAGCAATGCCTCGAGTTCCGACAGACCAAGCAGCCGATCCTCGCCCCGTGCAATCAGACGCGCGGCCGGTGCTGCGAATGCGTGTGCCGCCCGCTCGACCTCGGCCACCAGTGCCGGAATTCCCGCCTCGTGCGCGGCCCGGGTCGCCCGGCCCAGCGCGGCTTCCGCCGTCTTTGCCCGAACGCGCCGCATCGCGATGCCGGCCGCCACCAGTTCGTATCCGGCTCTCGACGACGCGGACAGCGCATCGGCATCGAGTCCGTCGAGCACCCGCTCGGCCTCGTCGAGCCGACCGATCAGGAGAAGACGTCGAGCGTCGAGATAGCCGGCGTGGGCCGTATTCGCACGATCGCCTAACTTTTTCCAGAGTCGTGCGCGCCACGCCAAGCTTCTGCGTAGACTGGCCGAGATCGCGAAAGACGAGTGCGATCTCGGCCTCCGCGAGGACGCATCGCGCTCGGGCCATGGGTTCTTTTGGGCCGAAAGCGCGTACGGCGCTCCGCAAGAGCTCTCCGGCGCGGGGAAGATCGCCAAGCTGCGCCATGGCGATGCCGCGCAACGCCAGCGCTGGTGGGTCATCGCGCAAGGCGACCCGCTTCAGCGCCCCGAGTGGATCGCCGGTCGAAAGGGCACGTGCTGCCGCAGTGATCAGCGAGTCCATGCAAATCCCGTCATATTTGTAACTCCCACCCGGTTCTCATGCTGCCGTACAGCCTTGTCCGTTGCGCAGCGGCCGGGAGCGGCAAGATCGACCGGAGGACTCGAAGATGGCAGGATTTGCAATCGGCACGAAACGGCAAGGGCCAGGTTTGGCAAAGCCGCGATCCGGCTGTTTGGCTTGGCCTCGCGGCGGCTCCGACCTTCTTGCTGATGGCCTGGATTTCCGTGATCGGCTCGCCGGTGGGGGCGATGTGCTCTGGAGTGTCGGTTCTGTTCCGATCAGCGATATGGCCCTGATGTATCTCCTGATGGGCATTTTCCATGCTTCGCCCTGGCTGAAGCTTGTTTCCGTCCGCGCGCGGCGCTTCGACAACACCATCCAGACTGAAGGAGACTGACCATGCAGCATTCGGTCGTTTCACGCGAAGAATGGCTTGCTGCCCGCAAGGCACTTCTCGCCAGGGAACTCGCCCTGACCCATGAGCTTGACGCCCTGCGTGCCGAACGCCGGCAACTGCCCTGGGTCAGGATCGACAAGGACTATGTCTTCGAGGGGCCGGATGGCGACATGCAGGCTCGGCGACCTGTTCAACGGCCGCAGCCAGCTTGCCATCTACCATTTCATGCTGACGCCGGGCACGGACCACATCTGCCCTGGCTGCTCCTACACGATGGACCATGTCGATGGGGCGCGGCAGCACTTCGAGCACGCCGATCTCGCCTTTGCCGCAGTCTCGCGCGCATCGATCGGGCGGATCGGGGAGGTCAAGGAGCGGATGGGCTGGACCTTTCCCTGGGTGTCTTCAGGCGACGGCGATTTCAACTATGATTTTGGTGTCTCGTTCACGGCCGAGGACCGTGCTGCCGGCCGCGCCACCTACAACTACGGCAAGACGCTGATCGAAAAGTCCCCGGACATGTTCGGCGTCAGCGTCTTCATAAAGGAAGAGAACGGCGATGTTTTCCACACCTACTCGACCTATCACCGCGGCACCGAACTATTGATGGGCGCGTTCAACTGGCTTGACCTCGCGCCCAAGGGCCGCAACGAGGCTGACGGCACCATGAGTTGGGTCAGGCTCCACGATGAATACTGACAAGCGCCGGACGGCCTGACGATCGGGGCCCTGCTCGAAACCCTCGGGCGGGGCCTGCCCCATCGACGGCGAGTGCGAGGTCGATACCGGCAGATATGCCCGCTGGCGTCCGCACGAACCCCGATCCAGTGCTACATGGTGACGATGAGTCTGTGGGCCTGCCCGTCCAAAGGTACGCGCACCGGCCCGTCGGGACATTGAATCGGCACGCCGTCGAGGGAGACGTGGGAGATGCCACGGCACCGATGGGATGGGTTATCGACGCGAATATCGTACTGAGTTGATCCCAGTCTGATCGTCGCCTCAAATCCCGGCCAAGCGGCCGGAATGCATGGATCGATGACGACGAACGCTGCCTCGCGGCGAACTCCGAGAATGCCTTCGACACCGGCGCGATACATCCACGCGGCCGAGCCCGTGTACCAGGTCCATCCGCCCCGTCCGGCATCGCTGCAGCGACCGGTCGCGGAGACGGGCCGCCGGTGCCGGTCGGTTCCGGTTTCTCTGACCAAGTCGGCGCTATGAACATGGTCTACGGCATACTGTCTGCGCTCTATTGGCGCGAGCGGTCCGGACGCGGTCAGGAGATCAAGGTCGATCTGCTCACCGGTATGCTTGCCCACCAGGGACAGGAAATGCTGATGGCGATGAATTTCGGCATCGACATGCAGCGACCGAAGTCTGGCATCGGTCATCCCGGCATGGAAGCACCGTTCGGCGTATACCCGACGTCTGACGGCTGGGTGACCATCGCCATGAGTTCCTATGCCAAGCTGGTTGGCGTGCTCGGCGATGAGAGCCTGCTCGCTTATGACGACCCGAAGATACTGTTCGAGAAGCGCGACGACATCTGGGAGAAACTCGCGGCGCTGACGAAGATGTGGACGACGGCCGAATTGATGAATGCAATGCTCGCGGTCGACATCTGGTGCGGTGAGGTCAAGACACATCTGCAGGCATCCGAGGATCCGCAGGTCCGCCACATGAACGCTATCGCCACGTATGATCACCCGACGGCCGGCCGCGTGAAGGTAGTGGCACCGGCGGTCAAGATGAGCGAAACGCCCGCAACGATCGAACGGCCGGCGCCCCGCGTCGGCGAGCACACGCGGGAAATCCTCGCCGAGTTCGGGTTTGAACCAGCCGAGATCGATGCGTTTGTGGAGAATGACAGCGTCAGTCAGGCCGAAAGCGTATCGTAATTCAGCGCGGCGACAGCAACGGCAACAGCACGCGATTATGTCCACAAAACCGGCAGGAGCTCAGCTCGTGTCTTTCGATGTGAACGTCGTGCTTGCATCGCAGAGTTGGCAAAGACGTATGAACGCGCTGCTGCGCCATTCTTCCCTACTGGCGCGCTTGTCATCGCCACGTAGTGCGTTCCGGTATTCCTCAAGAAATTTCTCGGGTTTTGCTAATTTATCAAACTAGACATCGGTGTCGCCGCGCGGCCCGGTGCGGCGCGATAGCAATTGCACGATTTCGGCCACGGCATAGACGGCGATGAGCACGCCGCCGGCGGGAACGGAGTAGTACCAGCCGGACTTGGGCAGTTGAAGGAAGGGAGTGTGCTCGATGCTGCCTGCGGCGAACAGCCAACCCCAATAGATCAGGACAAAAGCCAGCACCAGGCCGGCGATCAGCGATAGCAGGTCGAGAGCGAACCTCACGCGTGCCGGGGCCATGTCGAGGAGAGCGCCAACCCGGAAATGGCTTTGCTGGCGCCACAGGGCAGCCGCACCGATGAATACCATCCAGGCAAACAGGAACTCGATGATCTCGTCGTAGCCCGCGATGGAAACGACCGGTACTTCGCGCACCACGATGCCGACGATCATTAGAATCAGGATGCCAATCAGGCATGCGATCACCACTGTCCGCATCGTCCAGGCGAGGGCGGCATCCAGTTTTCGCAGCCAGGTCATAAGTCCTAACCTCCCCCATGCACCATCTCGGGCAGCCACATGAAAACTCCCGGCAAGTAGGTGACGATACCGAGCACGGCCACCAGCGCCAGCACGTAGGGCCAGGCTTCGCGCACAATGTCTGCCACGGGCACTCTGCTGACCCCGGACACCGCATACAGGCACAGCCCGACCGGTGGGGTGACCAGGCCGATCATCAGGTTGAGCACCATCATGACTCCGAAATGGATGGGGCTGACGCCGATATGCGCCATCAGGGGGACGAAGATGGGCAGGACGATGATCATGATGGCGATCGCCTCCATGAACATTCCCAGGACCAGCAACACCAAATTCACCAGCAGCAGGATCATCCAGGGGGTTGTGGTCAGCCCGAGCACGCCGTCGACGACCGCATTGGGAATTTGCTGTTCGATCAGCACCCAACCGAAGGCGCCGGCTGCCGCGATGATGAACATGACCTGTATCGTCTGCTGGCTGGTTTCCCATAACAGACCGAGCAGATCGGAGAACTTCAGCTCGCGATAGTAGAACAGGCCGAGCGCGGAGGCGTAGAGACACGCGATGACCGCGGCTTCTGTGGCCGTGAACAGGCCACCCAGAATGCCGCCAATGATGATCATCGGCGTGGCAATCGCGGGCAATGCGCCAGAGGCGACCCGCCAGGCTTCGCCCCATCCTGATATTTTGGCCGCCTTCGGCAGGTTGGTCCTGACGGCTATCACCGAGATCACCGCCATCAGCGCCACGCCCATCAGAAGGCCGGGCACGACGCCGGCCAGGAACAGCGCCCCGATCGAAACGTTCGCCATGCTGCCATAGATCACGAAGGGGATGCTGGGGGGCAGAATTGGGCCGATGGTGGAGGAGACTGCGGTGATGGTGGCTGCGAATCGCTTGTTGTATCCGGCCTCCTCCATGGCGCGGATCTCGACGAGGCCGAGCCCTGCGGCATCGGCCACCGCCGATCCGGACATGCCGGCGAAAAGCATGCTCGCAACGACATTGACATGGCCCAGACCGCCAGGAATGCGGCCCACCAACAATTGGGCGAAGCCAAAGATGCGCCGGGTCATGCCACCGGTATTCATCAGGTTACCGGCCAGAATGAAGAAGGGGATTGCCAGCAGTGGGTAGGAGGTCGTCGAGGCGTAGACGCGCTGACTGAAGATGATCAAAAGATCGAAGCCACCCATCCAGTACATGGTCCCGATCGCGGTCAAGGCCAGAGATACCGCGATCGGCACGCCGAGCATGACCAGGCCGATCAGAACAGCAAAGATTACCAATGTTGTCATGGCGTGCGTTTCCGAAGAGCGGCAATTGCGTGAAGGTTCACGGCTGCCATTCCGCGACGCAATCGATCGCTTGCGGCGAAGGCGGCGGAGTTATTCGCGGCGCGTTGCGCCGAAGCGAATTTTGAAAGAGAACTTGCGACCCGTGCCATCCCGGAAGATGGCACGGGTTGCGGGCAACGCACTAGTCGCGCGCGGCTTCGACGAGTTTCTGCCATTCGTCCCAATTGCCGGCGCCGACATAGTCCTTGATAGCGGCATAAGCCGGTCCCATCAGGTTGCGGAAGTCAGCGACCTCGGGATAAGTGAAGGCGACGCCGGCCTTTTTCATGTCGGCGATCTCGGCGGCCTCCTGGTCCTGCACCATCTGGCGGGCCATGTTGCCGTATTTGGCGCCCTCTTCGACGATGATCTTGCGCTGCTCATCGGTCAACTTGTTGGCCCAGGCCTTCTTGTTGGCCACAAAGATCATGTTGTTGTAGACGTGCTTGGTCAGCGCGATGTTGTTCTGCACTTCATAGAACTTCTGTGCGTAGTCGGTGGCGACCGGATTGTCCTGGCCGTCCGCTACCTTGTTCGCGAGCGCCATATAGACCTCCGGGAAAGCGATCGTCACCGTATCGGCCCCCAGGGCGTCCATGGCCGCCTTGATCTGGATTTCGGGCGGCACGCGCAGTTTCAGGCCCTTCATGTCGTCGGGCGAGTTGATCGGCCGCTTGGAATTGGAGACGGCACGAAAGCCCCACTCGAAATTGGCGATGATCTCGAAACCGATGCCGTTGGCGCGCTGCTCGAACCAATCCCAGGCGGTCTTGTCGAGGGTGCGGTAGGCGTGATCGTAGCCATCGAACTGGTAGGGGATCATCACCACCCCGAAGGCCCGGTCGTATTTGTCGAGCTGGGACGGCGAAAGAATTGCCATGTCGATGACGCCAAGCCGGGTCTGCTCGGTGGTGTCGGGCGGTGAGCCCAAGGCGTTGTTGGCGAAAATCTTGATCTCGACCTCGCCATTGGTGCGTTTGGCGATCTCGTCGGCCATCTTGCGCGCCGCGATCGTGTTCGCATGTGTTTCATCCGAGGACATGCTCAGCTTGAGCACGACCCCAGCATAGGCGGCGCCTGGCCCGATCAGGGCCGCGGCCATGGCCGCAGTCAGTCCGAGCCGGACGAGTTTCTTGGAAAATGCCTGAATGTGCATGGATTCCTCCCTTTCCTTGTGCGCGAGAGGTATTATGTATGATTTTGATTTTCTGTCAATCCCACGTCCAGGAAGCGCGCCGCGACACCAAAACGAGTGTGGGCCGAAAGACCACGGAAACCAGAAACCTTTATAAAACAAGATAGTAATAAAGGCGCTGGAGCGCCAGCCGGGTTCGCAGGTTTCCCGTGGACAGAGTCGCTCCCGTATATTATTGTGCGGAAAGATCATATGTATGAGATGCCGGCGCCACGGCGGATAAGCAAGGGAAGGGCGGAACATGAGGGGATTTCAGGCAGGCCAGACGGTGCTGGTCACGGGAGCGAGCAGCGGCATCGGCGCGGCAACCGCCAGACGGTTCGCGGCCGAAGGCGGACGCGTAATCGCTTGCGGCCGAAAGCTCGCTCCGCTGGAGGCGTTGGTCCAGGAGATAGGCGCGGGCGCGATGGCGGTCGAGCTGGATGTGCGCGACGCGGACTCGGTTGCCCGGGCTTTTGAGGGGCTGCCAGCCATTGATGTGCTGGTCAACAATGCCGGTCTGTCACTGGGGGTAGAGGCAACTGACGATGTCGTGCTGGAGAATTTCGACAGCATCATCGCTACCAACATTTCGGGCCTGTTCTACGTCAGCCGACAGGCGATGCGAGGGATGCGCACAGCCAATCGCGGGCACATCGTCAATGTGGGTTCCGTGGGGTGGATGTGTCCGTTCCCCGGCGGCAATGCCTACGCGGCGTCCAAGGCAGCCGTGCATTCGTTGACCCAGAGCTTCCGTAGCGATGTGCGAGGCACGGCCATAAGGGTCAGCGAGGTGTTGCCGGGCATGGTTCGCACCAACTTCACGAACGTGCGCTTCGACAACGATCCGGAACGGTTCGAGCAAACCTATCGCGGGATGACGCCGTTGACTGCCGAAGACGTGGCGGACGCCATCTTCTATTGTGTCGACGTGCCCGCACACGTCAACATCGAGAGCATCGTCATGTTCCCGCAAAGCCAAATTCTTGGGCCGGCGGTTGTGACGCGCCAGTCCTGAACCACAGAAAGATGGCCCAGACCATGCCGGATCTCCATTCCGCTACCGCCACCGCTCCCGACACCTCCGGCAAACAGGCCCGAACGTCGAAGCCGCGTCTGCTGTACGACAATCGCTCAACCAAGCAGCCCACACGCATCCAGACGGTGCTCGAATATGTCCGTGAGGGGATCGCCACGGGCCGGCTCAAGCCGGGCTCCAAACTGCCGGTGGAGAACGAGATCGCCGAGCATCTGGGGGTCAGCCGGACACCGGTTCGTGAGGCCGTGAAGATCCTCGAGGCGGTGGGAATCCTCGATGTGCGCATCGGTTCGGGCACTTATGTCCAGCCCTCACTGGAGCCGAGCATAGCGCAGCTGCTGATGTTCCAGCTCTATTTGCGGCAGACGACGCCGCAAAAGCTGATGGAAGCCCGACGGATCATCGAGCGAGGCTGTGCCGAGCTGGCGGCAGAGCGGCGTAAGCCCGCGAATCTGGAAGAGATGGCCGACAGCATTAAAGCGCTCGAGTTTTTTGCCGGCACGGAGCACGAGCAGCCCGATGAAACACTGGAGGCCGATCTGGCCTTCCACCGTGCGGTCTACAAGGCGACCGACAACGAACTGATCAATGCGATCGGCAATTTCGTGCTCGACCTGGTTTCGCCCTGGGTGCGCCAGTCCCTTCAATTGACCGGAGCGGCCAAGGCAGCCGAGATGCACCGGGCGGAACTGATGATGATCGAAGCGCAGAACGCCGGCGCTGCGCGGGAATGCGTGGCCGCAGTTGATTTGGGCATGCGGCACTGGCTGGAATCCTTGCAGACTTTAGGGGCAGACAATGACAAGAAGTGAGGCGAACGCCTTCCGGTTCGAGGGTAAGGTTGCGATTGTCACGGGAGGCGGCCGGGCCATCGGACGCGACCTCTGCCTCAGCTTCGCCCACGAGGGCGCCCACGTGATTGTGGCGGATATCAACGGTGATAATGCCGCCGCAGTGGCGTCGGAAATCTGCGCCGCCGGCGAAAGCGCCGAGTTGATTGTCTGCGACATCACACGGGCCGAGCAAGTCGCGGCAATGGTCGAGCGGGCCATGGCGTTTGGCGGGCATATCGACATTCTGGTCAACAACGCCAGCATTGGGCATGCCGCCTATTTTCTCGATATGACGCTCGAGCAATGGGACCATGTCCTGCGCACGAATCTGACCGGCTCGTTCCTGTGCGCCCAGGCCGCGGCCCGGCGGATGGTTGCGCAGGGGAGCGGCAAGATCGTCAACATCGGTTCGATCTCGGGCGAGCGAGGCGGTACGGGGCGCGCGGCCTATGGTGCGGCCAAGGCCGGGCTCGCGCTGCTGACCAAGGTGATGGCGGTGGAACTGGCGGACAAGGGTATCAACGTGAACGCGGTTGCCCCTGGTCCGGTCGACACGCCACAGAGCCAAGCCACGCACAATGCCGAGACACGGCAGGCGTATTTGCGGCTTCTGCCTTCGGGGCGCTATGGCGAACCGCACGAGATCGCCAGCGTGGTCCTGTTCCTGGCCTCCAACGAGGCGAGTTGGGTGCATGGGCACGTGCTCAACGTTGACGGCGGGTTCGCCGCCGCGGGGCTGATGGCATCTCTGGCCTGAGGCTGTGCCATGACTGTTCCTCCGCTGACGGTGAACATGTCCCTGTTCGATGGGCATTCCCTTGATCGGGCGTTCGCAGCGATCGCTGCTGCGGGCGTGAGTCGGATCGAGCCCTCCTATACAAGCGGCTATGTTGATGCGCCGGGGCCCGACACTTTTTCGGACCGGACGGCGGCTGCGTTGCGTGCGCAGGTGGAACAGTTCGGGCTGACCTGCACGGCGGTGTCCATGCACATGGATATGGCGGCTGCCGATGCTGTGGAGGCGTTCACGCGGCGTATGGCGTTCTCGGCCGCGTTGGGGGCGGAGTTTGTCCTCAGCAATGCGGCAAGCCGGGCAGACGAAGCCGCGTTCTACGCCAACATGGAAGAACTGGCGGCGCGCGCCGAGGCGCTGGGCGTGATCATCGGCATTGAGAACCCCGGGAACGGGGACGATGTCTTGTTCGCGACCGGCGCCGATGGTGCTGCCTTGTGCCGAAACATCGGTTCGCCCAACGTTGGTCTCAATTTCGACGTGGGCAATGTCGTCACCTTTCAGCGGGGCGCCCGCAATCCGCAGGATGAACTGAAAGCGTGCCTTGACGAGGTCGTGAACATCCACGCCAAGGATGTGCGCGACACCGGCCAGGGCTACGCATTCACCGCCATCGGAGCGGGCGATGTGGATTGGGACGCCGTTTTCGGGCACGTCCGGGCGGCCGGCCGGCCGCTGGGCGTGACCATCGAAGCCCCCCTACGTCTCGACCGTGAGGGGTACCGGTCGCCGCGGCGGGCACCTGCGCCCATACCGTTCGAGGCGGCTGTGGCGGCCCTACAGCAATCGGTGGAGTTCGTGGAAGCGCATTTCCGCTGAAGCACCCGACCGGATCGGTTTGCGAGGCTGATGGTGCGTCGCATTGATGAGATCGGCGTTTGTCTTGATCAACTCCCTTGATCGGCGGGCGGCGTCCACGGTGCCGGCGCTGTCGCGCTCGAGCAGCGCTTCGGTCGCCTGCGATCGGATCGCTTCCTGTTCTTGCGGCTGCTCACACGACGATCATCGCTTCATGAAATGGTTGGCCGCGTGGCTATGCTCGAGCATGACGCGCTGCTGACCGCGTCTGGCCACTGCGACGAAGCGGTCCGGTCGACGCACGCTCGACGATTTCGGGTCGATAGACGATCTGCTGCTTTGGTTGCTGCAGGTTCTGCAACTCGGCGATGAGGAGGTCTACTGCGGTGGAGCCGATCAGGGCAGCGGGGTGCTTGACGGAGCTCAGCGGGACGATCGCGCTCTCTGCGAAATCGATGTTGTCGTAGCCGATGATGGCGATGTCGCCAGGCACCAGGACGGGCTGTGGACCCATCCCCAGTCCTTGCAGGATGCCCATCGCGACGACATCGTTGCTGGCGAAGATGGCGTCGGGCCGCGCGTCGGCAGCCCGGGCGGCGATCTCGGCGCCGGCGACCCGTCCATTGACGACGTGCGGCGCCGAGACGTCGATGAGCTCGAAGTGCACGTCGGGATTCACCTCGAGCGCCTCCCTGATGCCGGCGAGACGATCGACGAACTGGCTGGTCTCCTGGGAGCCGGCGAACGCGATCCGGCGACGTCCGCGCGCAATCAGGTGCTCGATGGCGAGCCGCCCCCCGGCGATGTCGTCGACGGATACGGAACTGAACTTGCGGTCGGCACTCGACCGATTGAGCAGCACGGAAGAGATGCCGCGATCGGCAAGGCGGCTGAGCTTGTCCGAGACATCGCCATAGGGGGAGATCAGCACGCCCTGTACCCGCTGTTGCTCGAACAGGTCGAGATAGCCGAACTCGCGATTGGCGTCGCGGGCGCTGTCGCCGATGGTGAGCGCCAGCCCGAACTCCGCGGCGCGATCCTCGGCGCCGCGGGCCACATCCATGAAGAACGGGTTCTTGCCGTCGAGCATGACGAACCCGATCGTGCGGCTGTACCCGTGTCGGAGCTGGCGGGCCGCCTCGTTCCTGACGAAGCCAAGCTCTTCGATGGCATTCTGGACGCGGCGAAGACTGTCGCCGGAGACGCGTTCGGGGTGGTTGACGGCGTTGGAGACGGTGCTGACCGAAACCCTCGCGCGACGTGCCACATCCCGCATGTTGACCGGCGGCATGGGTGCGGTCTCAGCTATTCGTGGCGGGCGCGCGAAGCTCTTCCTTGGTCCACAGGGGACCGACGGGCTCACCATCGGTGAGATCGAGCGTTGACAGGATCGCGGGTGGGCCGAACTTGAGGCCGGGCGTCGAAGGGTCTGCCCCGAACATGGTCATGTCGAAATCGGTGAGATACTCGACCTTGCCGTTGACCAGGCGGAACGGACGGTCGTGTCCGGGGTACATCACGTCGGCGCGCGCCACGAGCTTCCTGACCGTCTCCTGCGATTCTTCGACGTTCCAAAATACGAGCGCACTCCGCTCCAGGCGTGCGACTTCCGCCCACGGGACCGCGTCGGCAGTGATGACGACGACCTCGCCATCTATCTGCATTTCGAGCGCGATGCAGCCGGCGGTGTGGCCCGGAGCCGCGATGAACTCGACGCCCGGAATGACGTCGTCACCGGGCTCGATGGGCATGACGTGGTCGCGGGGTATCAGGTGCTTGGTCCATGCGGGCGTCATGAGATCGCGGGGTTCTTCTCCCTGGATGGCGTCCCATTCCGTCCGCGAGATCACGACCTTCGCATGGGGAAACAGGTCGATGTTCTGAACGTGATCCCAGTGCACGTGGGTGAGACAGACGATGTCGATGTCGTCGACCGTGAGGCCATGCTTCGCGAGTGCCTCAAGGAGGTTGCGACGCATCCCCGCGTGGCCGGTATCGACGATGGTGCGGACTTCCTTGCCATCCGCGCCACGCGATCGAATGAGGATTATTGTCGAAAGAGCGAGATCTCCTTGCTGGAAGTTGATGCCGGCGCCGCACAGCAGGACATCCAGTTGCGGCGATGGGGTTCGGAGAGAGCTCATCTTCTTAGTCCTTCTTCATCCTGGAAGAGATAACGTTCCATCGCGACAGGAGTACGCCGACGATCAGCGCAATTCCGTTGAAGACCGGCTCCATCCAGAACGGCGCGCCCGCCAGGCTCAGCCCCGAGAAGCCAACGGCGAGCAGGACGATGGCGAGGATCGTCCCCCAGACGTTGAAGAATCCGGGACGCACGGTTGTCGATCCGAGGAAGACGGCCGCGAAGGCCGGCAGCAGAAGGGTGGAACCGAACGTCGGATTGGCTGCACCGGACAGCCCCAGTTGGAGCGATCCGGCGAGCGCGGCCAGCACTCCGGCGATGACGAAGGCCATGGTCTTGAGCAGGCGGACCCGAATCCCGACGAGTCGTGCCACCTGCTCCGAGCCTCCGGTCGCATAGAGCTTGCGACCCACCGGCGTCTTGGTCAGCACGACGTACATGGCTACCGCGATGACGAGAACGATCCATGCGGCGCTGCCGAACCCGAGTATGGGCGTGCGTGCCATGGTCGCGAAGAAGCGCGGGATGTTGGTGGAAAGGATCTGGCCGCCGCTGACGCCGACGCTGAGCCCGCTGACGGCAAGGCCGACACCGAGCGTGGCGATGAGAGAGTTCACACCAAGCCACGCGGTGAGCGTGCCCGAGAGGAGGCCGATCAGGCCACCGGCGATCAGGGATGCTCCGAAGCCGACAAGAGCAGGCATGCCGGCAACGCCGGTCAGCGCCGCGCCCAGCACGGCGGAGAAGCCGAGGATGTAGCCGGCAGACAGATCGAACTCGCCGGTCACCACGACCAGCAGCACAGCGAGCGCCAGCAGCGCGCTGACTGCCTGTCCCAGGACGATGCCGTGAAAGTTCGCCAGGGTCGGGAACGTCCGCGGTTCCAGAACGGCAAAGGTGATGACGAGAACGACGATCAGCAGAAGGATGATGTGGTTGCGGAGGAGGCTTCGCATCCCGAATGTCCGACCTTTGGCGGTGCGAGCGCCAGCCGCCGGGTGGCGATCGGGCGGGGCCGTCGTCTCGGCCGGGGCGGGCTCTGTATCGAGCGAAGCGTTTTCAAGCGAATGTGGCAAGGCTGATCTTCTCTGTGTTGAGGTCTGCGCCGACGAACTCCTGCGTGACCTGGCCGTCCCGAAGGACGACGACGCGGGTGCAATGGCGCGCGAGTTGCTCGGGCTCGCTGGAGCGGATGAGGACGATCGCTCCCGAGCGGGCCAGGGACGTGATGGTGGCGAAGATCGCTTCGCGCGTATGCGGATCGACGCCGACCGTGGGGTCGTCCAGCAGGAGAACGTCCGGGTCAAGCAGCAGCCAGCGGGCGAGGATCACCTTCTGCTGATTGCCACCACTCAGTTTGCCGAAGGGCACCTCTCCTGCGGGCGGCCTGATGTCCAGCTGCACGATCATCCGCTCCGCGTCACTCCTGGCGCGCGCCAGTCCCATGCCGTAACGCTCGGTTTTCGGCAGCGTAAGATTCTCGGTGACCGTCATCGCTGCGATGCCGCCCTCGTTGAGCCGGTCGGCAGAGACGTAGCACACGCTCTGTCCAAGCGGACCCCGCGGACTGCGCATGTCCAGGTCGACTGCGCCAAGTGTCACCCGTCCCCGTGATGCCGGCTCCAGGCCGGCGAGGGCGCGTAGCAGTTCGGCCGCCCCTCCACCGGGACGCCCCGCTATGCCGACGATTTCACCCGGCTCGACGCTCAGGCTCACATCCTGCAGCACGTCACCGCTGAGCTCACGGATGTCGAGCCCTCGTGCCTGGGTGCCGCGAGACGGAGACACGTCATGGTCGTCGCCGCGGGTCTGCGTCGCCTCGCCGACCATTGCGTGGACGACCGCCCGCTCGTCGAAACTCTCACGGTCGAAACGCGCCACGGTCACGCCATCGCGCAGCACCACCATCGCGTCGCAGTATTGCCGCACCTCGGGCAGTCTGTGCGTGACCATCAGCACGGCCAGGCCCCTGTCGGCGGCTTCTCGCACATGATCGAGGAATCGTGCTGCGTCGGCCGTGGACAGGGATGCGGTGGCCTCGTCGAGGATCAGCACCGCGGAGTCGACCTTGATGTCGTCGAGCGCGATGGCCAGCGACACGAGCGCGCGTTCGCTTGGGTTCAGGGTCCGGCACAGGCGATGCGGGTCGATATCCACGCCGAACGCGCCGAGTCGACGAAGCGTCGTCTGGGTGAGCTCCTTCCAGCGGATGAATCCACCGACCGTGGGATAGCCGAGATTGACCGCAATCGCTTCGGCCACCGTGAGATCCGCGATCAGCGGAGCTTCCTGGTGGACCACCCGGATGCCGCGCTTTCTCGTGATGATGGGATTGAGCGCGTCGGAGGGAAGGGGATTCCCGCCGACGCTGACCTGCCATACGGAACTGGCGGGGTTGATCCCGGTCAGAGCCTTGACGGCAGTGGACTTGCCGGATCCGTTGGCGCCGAGGAGCGCGACAATCTTGCCGGCGGGGACGTCGAGGTCGAGGCTGTCCAACGCGAGATGCGTTCCGAAGCGGACGGAGAGACTGCGTACCGACAGCCTCGAACTCGACGGCCATTGCTTCTACACTCCGACCCTTATTTCAGGCCCCAGAGCGTACGATAGTGCTCTACGGCGTCGTTGTCGGCAGTCCACAGGACTGTCGGGTCGCCGACGTTCGCCTTGGTGACGAGGTGCTGCGGGACGTTCTCGTTGTAGATATAGCGCTCGTCGGTGACACCAGGCGTCTTGTACAGGTCGTTGCCGGTGAGCACGCGGATCATCTGATCGACGGCGGCATACCCCTCATAGGTATTGTCATAGACGACGTCGGCAGCCTGAACGTCGCCATCGGCGATGAACTGCAGGTTCTGCGTGAGACCGACGTTCGAGATGATCTTGATCCGGTCTCCGATGCCGACGTTGTTGATCGCGGGAACCATGTCTGCGACCGCCGGGTCGAACGCGCCGATCACATAATTGACGTCGGGTTCGCGCTGCAGGGCAGAGGCGACCTGCTGGCCGAGGCCGTTGCCGATCTGCGATCCGGTGAAGAAGAGCGTTTCCTTCAGGACGCAAGCTTCGCACTTCTTGACGGTGTCGATGGCGGAATTGATGATCGCAGCCGTGCTGGCAAACTCATTGTCATTGGTCGGCAGCACCACCGCGGTGCCCTTGGAGTCGGCGATGATCCACGAGCCCTTGATCACACCGGACTGCACGTAGTCAGCGCCCACGTCGAACGCGATTCCCTTGCCGGGGGCAACGCCCTGGGTGATCGAACCGACCGGGATGTTCTTCGAAGCCGCGAGTTCGAGCGCGCTACCGATCTGGGCCGGGTCGACGCCGCCGAGCAGGATGGCGGTGGCGCCGGCGTTGATCGCCTGCGTGACGACCCTGTTCTGCGTTACGGGATCGCCCCGACCGTCGTACATGGTCGACGTCCAGCCGAGATCCTTGGCGGCCGCGGCGGCACCCTCGAGCGGTGCGACGCACCCGGCGATCGTTCCGGCGCAGGCGACGAGCGCGAGCTTGATGTCCTTGGGCGGAGTCGGAGTCGAGTCAGGACCCTCCCACTTCGTCCACGGCTGTGACGCCTCGGTCACGACCTTGTCGAACCCGGAGAGATCCTGAGCGATTGCGGACTGAACGAAGGTGCTGGAGCCGAAGGCACAGGCGGTGAGCCAAAGAGCAGCGGTTGCTACCGAGCGCACGGCGATCGGGCGCTGCTTCGATACGTTGAGGCGAACCATATTCACATACTCCTCCCTTTAATTGGGTGCGATTAACAGCGTGCACCTAAAACGTTGCAATAGATACAACTCACGCTAATGTCAATGATACTCCATGCGTCAACGGTCGATAATTAGACAAGTTATCGCAACGATCCAATCGATCGCCGCCGCCCTCTTCAGACCCAGAAACGCGCGCGGATTCGGCGGGCGCCGACCGAACGGAATTGCGTCTATCTGACCGTGAAGTGCTCTCTAGTTCCGGCGCAGCTTCTCGAGCGTCGCCAGGCGGTCGCGCGCCTTCGATCCCAGCTCGCGCGCCAATGCCGCCAGGATCGCCTCGACGAGCAGAAGCAGCCCGCCGGAGGAATCCCAGATGGAGGGCACCGCGACCTGCGCTGGCAGGACGTGCGCCGCCACGCGCGCGATCGGCGACAGCCATTGGTCCGTGATCAGCACGATCGTGGCGCCGCGTTCGACGGCAGCCTCGGCGAAGGCGGCGAGGTCGGTCGCGTAGCGGCGGATGTCGAAAAGAATGACCACGTCGCGTTTGCCGATATCGAGGAGCTGATCGGACCAGTTCTCCTGCCCGCCGCCGATGTTGTGCGCGTTTGACCGCAAAACGCGCAGATGGACGCCAAAATAGTCAGCCAGCGGATCGGTGAAGCGCCCGCCCAGAATATGGACCTGGCGATGGGTGTCGGAGAGCAGTCGAACGACGGCGTCGAATTCGCCGCGGGGCACGTTGGCGGCCGTCTCGCGGATATTGGCGACGACCGCCTCGGCAAAACGGCCAAGCCGGTCCTTGCCGAGCGCGGCATTGCCGCCCTTCATCAGCGGCGTGGCCAGCCGTTCGGTGAGTTCGGCGCGCAGCGCCTTCTGGAAGCCGCCGTAGCTGGCAAAACCGAGCTTGGTCACCATGCGCAGCACGGTCGGTGCACTGACGCCGGCGGCCTCGCCAAATCCTGCCAGGGTGTCGAGCCCCGCCATCGGAAAGTCGGCCAGCAGCTGGTGCGCGGCGCGGCGTTCGTGCGGCGTGAATGCCCCGAGGTCTCGGCGGATTCGTTCGGCGATGGACGTTTGCCGACGCCCCGCCTTGGCTGATTGCTGCCTTTTCGCCATTGTCGACCGCCCGATGCCGTTGTTTCAGTTTGATCGCTGTTGGAATTATTGTAACGTATTTTTCAGTTGCCGCCGCGCGACGGGTTGGCATGGCGAAGGGGGGCGAATGGGTGCGCTGATCGGTCCCGACGAAGGCCCGGTGTTCGAGATGGTCGAAGGCGACGGTCCCTTCGTCATCGCCTGCGAGCATGCATCCAATCGTCTGCCGCGCGCACTCGGCAGTCTGGGCCTCCCACAAGCCGACCTTGAGCGCCACATCGCATGGGATCCGGGGGCGGCCGACCTCGCCGACGGGCTTGCCGCGCGGCTTGGCGCCGATCTCCTCAAGCAACGTTTCTCGCGTCTTGCCATCGACTGCAACCGCTCGCCGGAACTCCCCGACGCCATAACCGTGCTGTCGGAGGATACGGCCATTCCCGGCAATCTCGGGCTGACCGCCGAAGCGCGGGACAATCGTGTCGCTGCCTTCTGGGCGCCGTTTCACGCTGCACTCGACAGGCTCATCGACGCGCGTCGCCGCGCAGAGCGGCCGACGGCTCTGGTGACCGTTCACAGCTTCACGCCGGTCTATCGCGGGGTCGCGCGGCCGTGGCATGTCGGCATCATCTCGACCGACGAACGCGGCCTGGCGGATGCCGTTCTGGCCGCGCTTCGCCGCGACAGCACCCTGGTGGTCGGCGACAACGAGCCGTACTCGGCCAAGGACAACGTCGATTACACGATCCGCCGGCACGGCCGCGACCGCGGTCTGCCGCACGTCATGATCGAAGTCCGCAACGATCTCCTTGGCGCGGCCAGGGACGTCGACCGCTGGACGGAACTGCTCGGCGGCGCGCTTGCCGATGGCGCCGCAGCTTTGAAACTTGTGCCGGCAACGGCGTAGCGCAGGCGCGACAATAAGCGCGGGCGAGGTGGCGCGGTGCGCCTTCCTGCCGATGGTTGACGGCCCGGCTTTTGCATTGATGCGCCGGGGGCGACGTCGCTGGAAGGCGCGCTGGCGGTGAAGAGAGACATGGGTGTGACATGGCCGGCATGCAGCGAAAGTCGGGAGGCACGGACGACCACCTGACCTGAGGCAGGAACCAATGACAATCGGGGCGACAGACCGGTGCCGAAAGCAATAGTGACCTACGTCCGATGGGTCGAGGCGGTGAACTACCGCGTCGGCCGGTTCGCGATGTACATCCTCTACGTGATGATGGCGATCCTCGCCTGGTCCACGATCTCGAAGGTCACGCCCTGGCCCTCGATCTGGACCCTCGAGATGGCCCAGTTCGCGATGGTCGCCTACTACATGCTCGGCGGCCCCTATTCCCTGCAGCTCGATTCAAACGTGCGCATGGACCTGCTGTATCACCGCTGGTCGCCGAAGACGCGCGCCTGGGTCGACGCGTTCAGCGTCTTCGCGCTGATCTTCTACCTCGGCGTTCTGCTCTACGGCGCGATCGAATCGACCGCCTATTCGCTGGAATATGCCGAGCGCAGCCCGACCGCCTGGCGGCCCTACATCGCGCCGATCAAGATCGTGATGTGCGTCGCCGTCTTCCTGATGATTCTGCAGGCGATCGCCTTCTTCTTCCGCGACGTGGCGAAGATCCGCGGGGAGGAGATCTGATGTCTTACGACATGATCGCCATCCTCATGTTCTCCACCATGATGGTGATGATGGCGACCGGCCAGCGCGTCTTCGGCGCCATCGGCTTCGTCGCGGTGGCGGCGGCGTTGCCGCTGTGGGGGATCGGGGGGTCCGACCTCGGCTTCGCGGCGGCGATGAAGCTGATGAAGTGGTATCCGCTGCTGACGCTGCCGATGTTCATCTTCATGGGCTACGTGCTGTCGGAAAGCCGGCTGGCCGACGACCTCTACCGGATGTTCCACGTCTGGTTCGGGCCGGTGCCGGGGGGGCTGGCCATCGGCACGATCTTCCTGATGGTCGTCATCTCGGCGATGAACGGCCTGTCGGTCGCCGGCATGGCCATCGGCGCCACCATCGCGCTGCCGGAGCTGCTGAAGCGGAAATACGACAAGCAGATGGTGACGGGGGTGATCCAGGCGGGATCGTCACTCGGCATCCTGATCCCGCCGTCGGTGGTGCTGGTGCTCTACGCCATGATCGCGCGCCAGCCGGTCAGTCTGCTGTGGCTTGCCGGTATCTTGCCGGGGCTGATGATGGCGGGGCTGTTCATCCTCTACATCTGGCTGCGCTGCAAGCTGAACCCCGAACTCGGCCCGGCACTCGGGGTCGAGGAGCGCGCCCAGATACCGCGCGCGGAAAAGCTGCGGCTGCTCTCCGCTGGCGTGCTGCCGCTGGTGATCTTCCTGGTAATGATGGTGCCCTTCGTCACCGGATACACTTCGCTGGTGGAGGCTTCGGTGCTGGGCGCGCTGACCTCGGTCGCCGCCGCGGTGGTCAAGGGCCGCTTCACCCGCAAGGTCTTCGAGACGTGCACGCGCGAGACGCTCGCCGTCTCGTGCATGTTCATGTGGATCATCCTGGCGGCGCTTGCCTTCGGCTCGGTCTTCGACGGGCTGGGCGCGGTCAAGGCCATCGAGGGGTTCTTCATCGACAGGCTGGGGCTTTCGCCCTGGATGATCCTGATCCTGATGCAGCTCAGCTATCTGGTGATGGGCACGTTCCTCGACGATACCGCGATGCTGGTCATCGTGGCGCCGCTCTACGTGCCGCTCGTCGCCACGCTCGATCTCGGCATCGACAAGCACTACGTGCTGATCTGGTACGGCGTGCTCTACACGATCACCTGCCAGGTCGCGTACATGACGCCGCCGTTCGGCTACAACCTGTTCCTGATGCGGGCGATGGCTCCGCCCGAGATCAACATCATCGACATCTACCGTTCCATCGTGCCGTTCGTCGGCGTGATGGTTCTGGCGCTGATCCTGGTGCTCGCCTTTCCGGAGATCGCGCTGTGGCTACCGATGCAACTCAATCCAAGATGAGAAGAACCCGTTTGAAGGGCGCCCAACCAACCAGCAAGGAGAGACGTGATGACGACGACGACAAGACGTAAGTTCCTCGCCGCCGGCGCGGCGGCAGTGCCTGTAACGCTCGCTGCTCCCGCGGTGCTCGCCCAGCAGGCGCCGATCAAATGGCGGATGCAGACCTATGCCGGCCCCGCTTTGGCGGTCGAGGTGATCGATACCTGCATCAAGCAGTTCAACGAGATCGCCAAGGGCGAGATGGAGATCGAGCTCTATCACGCCGACCAGCTGGTGCCGACGGCCGAGCTGTTCCGCGCGCTGCAGAAGGGCACCATCGACGCGGTGCAATCCGACGACAACTCCATGGCCTCGCCGACCGAGGTGACGGTGTTCGGCGGGTATTTCCCGCTGGGCCTGCGCTACTCGCTGGACGTGCCGGCGCTGTTCAACCACTGGGGCCTGGATGCGATCTGGAAGGAGGAATACGCCAAGGTCGGCGTCAAGCACATCTCCGCCGGCTCGTGGGACCCGTGCAACTTCGCCACCCAGAAGCCGATCAAGTCGCTCAAGGACCTCGACGGCCTGCGCGTCTTCACCTTCCCGACGGCCGGCCGCTTCCTGGCGCGTTTCGGCGTCGTGCCGGTGACGCTGCCGTGGGAAGACGCCGAGGTGGCGCTGCAGACCGGCGAGCTCGACGGCATCGCCTGGTCGGGTATCACCGAGGACTACACCTCGGGCTGGGCCAACGTGACCAAGTACTTCCTGACCAACAACATCTCGGGCGCGTGGATCGGTCACTTCTTCGCCAACATGGATCGCTGGAACGAGGTGCCGGACCATCTGAAGACGCTGATGGAGGTGTGCTTCAACTCGTCGCACTATCATCGCCAGCACTGGTACTGGAACGGCGAGGCTTCGCTGCGCGTCAACGAGCACAAGCTCGAGACGACCTCGATTCCCGAGGAGGAATGGGCGACCGTCGAGGACGAGGCCCACAAGTTCTGGGACGAGATCGCGGCCGAAAGCGAGCTCAAGGCGAAGGTCGTCAAGATCTTCCGTGACTACAATGAAACCATGGTCAAGGCCGGCAAGCCGTACCGCTACAGCTAGTCGCTGCCGGTTCTGCTACCATCACCAGTCCGCGCGGGCGTCGTCCCGCGCGGGCTCTGTTGTGCGTGCGATTGATCTTGTGAGTGGAGCGTGGCGATGCCGGGCATGATGACCCTAAAGGAGCTTCAGGCTGCTGCCGGCAGCGGTGAAATCGACACGGTCATCGTCGCTTTCGCCGACATGCAGGGTCGCCTCATCGGCAAACGCATGCACGTCGAGTTCTTCCTCGAAGGTGCTTACGAGGAGACCCACGGCTGCGACTATCTGCTGGCCAACGACATCGACATGGAGCCGGTGCCGGGCTATGCGGCAGCCAATTGGGAGAAGGGCTACGGCGATTTCGTCATAAAGCCGGACCTGGCGACGATGCGGCGCATCCCGTGGCTGCCGGCAACGGCGCTGGTCATCGCCGACGTCCTCGACCATCACACCCACGGCGACCTGGCGCATTCGCCGCGCGCCATCCTGAAGAAGCAGATCGCGCGGCTGGCGGCGCAGAAGATGAGCGCCTTCTTCGCCTCCGAGCTGGAATTCTATCTCTTCAACGAGACCTACGAGAGCGCCGCGGACAAGAAATACGACAACCTCGAAACCAGCGGCCGCTACATCGAGGACTATCACATCCTGCAGACCTCCAAGGAGGAGGAGGTGATGCGGGCGATCCGCAACGGCCTCCACGGCGCCGGCATTCCGGTGGAGAACTCCAAGGGCGAGTGGGGCCCCGGCCAGGAGGAAATCAACGTCCGCTACGCCGACGCGCTCGCCATGGCCGACCGTCACGTCATTATCAAGAACGGCATCAAGGAGATGGCGCTGCTGCAAGGCAAGGCGGCCACCTTCATGGCGAAGTGGCGTTACGATCTCGCCGGCTCGTCGGCGCATATCCACAATTCGCTGTGGGACCTGGCCGGCAAGAAGCCCCTGTTCGCCGATGCCAAGGGCGAGCACGGCATGTCGAAGCTGATGGCGCACTACGTCGCCGGCCAGCTCGCCTACGCGCGCGAGATCACCTGGTTTCTCGCCCCCTACGTCAATTCATACAAGCGCTATCAGGCCGGCACCTTCGCGCCGACCAAGGCGATCTGGTCGCTCGACAATCGCACCGCCGGCTTCCGCCTGTGCGGCGATCACTCCAAGGCGATCCGCATCGAGTGCCGCATCGGCGGCGCCGACCTCAACCCCTACCTCGCCTTCGCGGCGCTGCTCGCGGCCGGGCTCGCCGGTATCGCGGAGAAGCGCGAGCTGGAAGCGGAGTATGTGGGCGACGCCTATCTCGGCAAGCGGCTGCGCGAGGTGCCCAAGACGCTGCGCGAGGCAGCCGCGCTGATGGACAAATCGAAGATGCTGCGCGCTGCCTTCGGCGACGAGGTCATCGACCACTACGTCCACACGGCCGAGTGGGAGCAGTACGAATACGATCGCCGGGTCACCGACTGGGAGCTGAAACGCGGCTTCGAACGGTATTAGCAACCTGCCGTCGGAAGCCCGGCCGCCGGACGGCAAGAACGGAACAGCCCACCGCGGCTTCGCGGCCGGACGATGGAACCACCATGAACGCCACATTGAAGATCATTTCCCCCGTCGATGGCTCGGTCTATGCCGAGCGTCCACTGGCCGACGAAAACACCGCGCGCGCGGCGCTCGAGCGCGCCCACGCGGCGCAGCGCGAATGGCGCCATGTGCCGGTTGCCGAACGCGTCAGGATCGGCACCGCCTTTACCGATGCCATGGTCGCCGATACCCAGCGCGTGTCGGAGCTGCTCGCCTGGCAGATGGGCCGGCCCATCCGCTACGGGGCGGGCGAGGTGCGCGGCTTCGAGGAGCGCGCCCGCTACATGCTGGCGGTGGCGCCGGAGATGCTCGCCGACATCGACGTCGGGCCGAAGGAGGGCTTCAAGCGCTATATCCGCCGCGAGCCGCTGGGTGTCGTGCTCAATCTGCCGGCGTGGAACTTTCCCTACATGACGGCGCTCAATGCCGTGCTGCCGGCGATCCTTGCCGGCAACACGGTGATCATGAAGCATTCCAGCCAGACCGCACTGGTCGCGGAGCACTTCGCCGACTGCTTCGAGAAGGCGAACCTGCCGGAGAACGTGTTCCAGTTCCTGCACATGTCCCACGAGACCACCGACAAGGCGATCCGCTCCGGCCTCGTCGATCAGGTCGGCTTCACCGGCTCGACCGCCGGCGGGCGGCTGATCATGGCTGGCGTTGCCGGCGCCACCAACTTTCCGGCGACCTGCCTCGAACTCGGCGGCAAGGACCCGGTCTATGTGCGGGCCGACGCCAATATCGCCTTCACCGCCGAGAACGTCGTCGATGCCGGCTTTTTCAATTCCGGCCAGTCGTGCTGCGCGGCCGAGCGCATCTACGTCCACGAGGATGCCTATGACGCCTTCCTCGAGGCGGCGGTTGCCATCATCAACGGCTATGCGCTGGGCTCGCCCGCCGACCCGGAGACCACGCTCGGCCCGGTCGTGCGCACGAAGGCTGCCGATTTCGTGCGCGGCCAGGTGGAGGCGGCGAAGCGCCAGGGGGCAAAACCGCTGATCGACGAGAGCCGCTTTGCCAAGGCCGGCGCCGGCACGCCCTATCTGGCGCCGCAACTTCTCGTCAATGTCGATCATTCCATGGCGATCATGACCGAGGAGACGTTCGGGCCGGCGCATGGCGTGATGAAGGTGAAGTCGGACGACGAGGCGATACGCCTGATGAACGATTCGCCTTTCGGCCTGACCTGCTCGATCTGGACGGAGGACGTGGACGCGGCAGAGCGCATCGGCGACCTGATCGAGACCGGCACGGTCTACATGAACCGCGCCGACTATCTCGATCCGGCGCTCGCCTGGGTGGGCGTCAAGCAGACCGGGCGCGGCGTGACGCTGTCCAAGGTCGGCTACGAACACCTGACGCGGCCGAAGAGCTTCCATCTGAGGACACAGACCGGCTAGCGCGAGGGGTACGCCCGAACGCGCTCCCGGCATCAACCAATTCCCACGGAGTCATTCATGATCGACCAATATCCGTCGCTGCGGGCCAACTGGTCCTATCCGACCGCCGTCCGCTTCGGTCCCGGCCGCATCGCCGAACTGCCCGAGTCGCTTGCCGCGGCGGGCATCGCCAGGCCGCTGCTGGTCACCGATCCCGGCCTCGTCGACCTGCCGATCGTGGCGGCGACACTCGACATCCTGAAAAAGGCGAAGGTTCCCGTCGCGGTCTTCTCCAAGGTCGACGGCAATCCGACGCTGAAGAACCTCGATGACGGCCTTGCCGCCTACAAGGCCGGCGACCATGACGGCGTCATCGCCTTTGGCGGCGGCTCGGCCATGGACGTCGGCAAGCTGATCGCCTTCATGTCCGGCCAGACGCGCCCGGTCTTCGATTTCGAGGATCGTGAGGACTGGTGGACGCGCGCCGATGCGGGGGGGATCGCGCCGATCGTCGCCGTGCCGACGACCGCCGGCACCGGCTCGGAGGTCGGCCGCGCCGCGGTGATCACCGATCCCCGCGACCACACCAAGAAGATCATCTTCCACCCGCTGATCCTGCCCAAGGTGGTGATCTCCGATCCGGAACTCACCATCGGCCTGCCGCCCAAGATCACGGCGTGGACCGGCATGGATGCGCTATCGCACTGCCTGGAAGCCTATTGCAGTCCCTTCTTCCATCCGCTCGGTGAGGGGATCGCACTGGAGGGCATGCGGCTTACCAAGGAATGGCTGCCGGTTGCCGTTCGCGACGGAAAGAACGTCGAAGCGCGCGCCTTCATGCTTGCCGCGTCCTCGATGGGCGCGGTGGCCTTCCAGAAGGGTTTGGGCGCCATGCACTCCATGAGCCACCCGTGTTCGAGCTTGCGCGGCACCCAACATGGCCTCACCAACGCCGTCGTCATGCCCTATGTGCTCACCTACAACGCAGCGGTCATCGGCGAGCGACTGGCGGCGCTGGCCCGCTATCTCGATCTGCCCAAAGCGGGTACCGAGGGCGTCATCGAATGGGTGTTGGCGCTCCGCCAGGAAATCGGCATCCCGCACACGCTGAAGGAGATCGGGGTCGACGAGGACATGATCGCCGAGGCGGCGCCCATGGCCGAGAACGATCCCTCCACGGGCGGCAATCCGCGGCCGGTGAAAGCGCGTGACTACGAGGGGCTCTACCGCAAGGCGATCCAGGGCGAGATGTGATACGCGGCGGCCCGGCCACGCCGGCTACAGTCTGAGGACGATCGCCTCCGTGCTCGTCCAGGCGGCAGGAGGCGTTCCGTCCGACCGGAAAACGCCCTATGGGCGCACGTAGCGCAGGATCGTCTCGACGATCATCTGGCGTTGCCGGGGGACGTCGTCCCTGTCCCACAGGTCCCTCTCGAAGACCGCCCGCATGGAGTAGCGGTTCGAGACGCGCATGAAGCAGAGCGCGCTGATCATGAAGTGCAAATGCCAGGGGCTGATCGCGGGGCGGAAGGTGCCGTCGCGTTCGCCGCGCTCCAACACATCGCGCACCGTGTCGAGGGCGATGGCATTGCGCTCGACCAGGGAGGGTCGATTGTCGATGTGGCGGCCCTTCTCGATGTTCTCGACGCTGATCAGGCGCACATAGTCCGGATTTGCGGCGTGATAGTCGAAGGTCGCCTCGACCAGACGGCGCATCGCCGCCTCGGGGGGAGCGCATCGAGATGCAGCCCCTGCTCGGTGCTGCGGACGCCGCCATAGGCTTCCTCCATCACCGCGGCGTAGAGCTTCTCCTTGCTGCCGAAGTGATAGTAGATCATCGGCTTGGTGGTGCTGGTGTTGGCCGCGATGGCGTCGACGCGGGCGCCGCTGAATCCCTTGGCGGCGAACTCCTGCATGGCGGCGGCGAGGATTTCGCGCTGCGTCCGTCTGCCGCCCTCGGATGAGGTGCGCTGCCTGAGGCGTGGTCTGACGGCGTCGCCGTTCTCGGCCGGCAGCCCGGCGCGGCGGCTCGCCGCTCCGCCGTTGCCACCGCTGCGATTGGAACGATCGGCGCGGGCGGCGGCGAATTCCTCCTCCAATGCGTTGAGCATGGCGAGGGCGATTGCGACCCCCTCGTCGATATCGGTCGTTCCGGACGACCGTTCGATCACCTTCGCGCGGGCGGCGTAGTGCGGATGGTTCCACAGATCGCGCGGCACCTTCTTGAGGATGCCGACGCGGCCATTGCGTCCGATGCGGACATTCTTCGGAAGCGTCGTCACGAAAGCCTCCCACCCCCCGCAGCTTGGTATGGAGGGTATGGATTTTGGTCAATCGGTATGGACTATGTACACGGAAGCCGGACCGTCAACAAGGGCCACGATGCCCGTGGACTGGTATGGACCGGCATCGATTGTCCCTCGGAATCGCCACGGCGAGCCTTGGATATTTCTATTAACATACGGATATTGCAGGATTATTCGTTTGAGTGCCAGCGTTGGATTATCTTGTATGCCAGATATGCGGCCCGTTGTCGCGCTCCCGCGGTAAGGCGGCCTTTTGAATTGACATGAACTACTAGTAGGTCTTGGTTCTGGTCATGGCGCTGCTGTCGGCATTGCCCGCAGGGCGGGTGAAATGTCGGCGCAGGCGAAGCCCAGATCGACAGCCGGCAGAGCGCTTCAGCAGTTGCCCGTCGGCGCGCGCCGGCGCGCAGCACAGACGGTCGATCGATCGATCGCTTCTCCGTCGGCCACCAGGGAGGTGGCAGGAGAGGCAAGAGACGGGAGGTTCATATGCATAAAGCACTTGCGCGCGCGGTTCTGGTGGCGGCCGGCCTGGCACTGGCCTTTCCTGCCGTCGCGGCGGACTACACCTTCAAGTTTGCCCATTCGCAGCCCGAGGACTCGGTCCGGCACCAGTCCATGCTGATGTTCAAGGCTGCCCTGGAAGAGGCGAGCGGCGGCCGTATCGCCGTCGAGGTCTTCTCGTCGAGCCAGCTCGGCAGCGAGCCCGAGGTCATGGACATGGTCAAGATGGGCACTGTCCAGGGCACGCGCGGCGGCGCCTTCACCAAGGCGAACAAGAAATTCCTGATCTACACGCTGCCGTTTCTCTATGAGAACACCGATGCCGTCCTCAAGGCCATGCGCAGCGATTTCGGCACGGCCATCGCCAAGGCGGCCGAGGAAAACGGCTACTACATTCCCGCCACGGGCGTTGCCGGCGGCTTCCGCCAGATCACCAACAGCAAGCAGCCGATCAACGTCCCGGAGGACATCGCCGGCCTCAAGATCCGTACGCCTCCCATCGAGACCATCGTCAAGACGATGCAGGTGCTCGGCGCCAACCCGGTGTCGATCCCCTATGGCGAAGTCTATATGGCGCTGAAGATGGGCGTGGCCGACGGGCAGGAGAATCCGCCCTCGAACATCACCGTGATGAAGTTCTACGAACCGCAGAAGTACATGTCACTGGTGAACTACCAGATCCATCCCGATCCGTTCATCGTCAGTCTCGCCTGGTATCAGGCCCTGCCGGACGACCTCAAACCCGTGTTCGACAAGGCCGCCAGGGACGCTATGGCGTGGAGCGACGAGCACTGGCTCGCTTCCGAGGCCGACTATCTTGCCTTCCTGAGCGACAAGATCACGGTCAATGAGGTCACGCCGGAGAACCGCGGCAAGTTCATCGCGGCGGTGCGTCCGGTGTGGGATGGCTACATCGAAAGCGGCGCGTTCACGGAGACCGAGGTCGAGCAGGCGGTCGCCGCCGGCAAATAGTCCGCGTTCGCCAATATCCTGACCAACCCGGAGGGGGCGAGCCCCTCCGGTCTTCAGGGCGAAGCCTGAAATCTCCGAGAGCGCCGCCATGTCCGACCTCATGCCCGCCAGCCGAACGCAATGGGTGTACCGGCTCGAGGACATCCTGGTGCGCGGACTGACGACGCTGCTGACGGCTCTTTTCGCGTTCATCTTCGCGCTCGTCGTCCTGCTCGTCGTACTGCGCTACGGCTTCAACCGCACCATCGTCGGCGGCAGCGAAGCGACCGTCATCCTGTTCATCTACACCACCGCGCTCGGCGCTTCGGTCGATGTCGCCAGGGGCAAGCACATCCGCATCGACAGCCTGATCGGGCTTCTGCCGCAGCGGGCACGCAACTGGGTTGAAATGCTCAACCTCGTGCTGATCGGCACGCTCCATGCCTTCCTGTTCTTCTACAGCCTCGAGTGGATTCGTGTGGTCGGCGGCAGCGAAGATCCGGTTCTCCACATTCCCGATGGAATCGCGGAGGTGGCGATACCGATCGGCTGTGCCTTCGCCGTCCTCTTCTGTCTGACGCGCCTCGTGGCCCTGGCGCTGCCGGCGCGCTCGGGCAGCGGGTGAGGGCGCACCATGCTCCTGTTGATCGGCAGCCTCGTCGTCTTCATGCTCGTCGGCGTGCCCATCGCCTTCTCGATGGGCCTCAGCGGACTGCTCTACTTCCTCGTCTATCAGCCGGATCTGATCCCGGTGCTGCCGGCGCGCGTCTTCGCCGGCATGAACTCCTCGATCATGCTGTCGCTGCCGCTGTTCATCGTCATGGGCCATCTCATGAACCACGGCGGCCTGACCTCGCGGCTGATCGACTTCTGCATGCTCTTCGTCGGGCGGCTGCGCGGCGGCCTCGGGCTGGTCTCGGTGATGACCTCGATGGTCTTCGGGGGAATTTCCGGCTCGTCGGTCTCCGATGCGGCGTCGATCGGCCAGGTCATGATCCCGGCCATGGAGCGCAAGAAATATCCGGTGCGCATGGCGGCCGGCGTCATCGCCGCCTCTTCCACAATGGGCATGATCATCCCGCCGTCGATTCCGATGGTGATCTACGCCTTTGCTGCGTCCGAGTCGGTGGGCAGGCTGTTCCTCGGCGGCCTCATCGCCGGCGTCATGGTCGGCGTGTTCCAGATGGGAATCGTGCTGATCCTGGCCCACAAGAACCGCTTTCCGCGCGAGGAGGTCGATCTTTCGCCCAAGGAAATCCTGCGCTGCACCCTCGACGGCGTGCCGGCATTGCTGATGCCGGTGATCGTTGTCGGTTCGGTGGTCACCGGCATCGCCACGGCGACCGAATCGGCGGCAGTCGGCGCCGCCTACGCCCTCATCGCCGGCCTGTTCATCTATCGCGGCCTGAAGCTGCGCGACCTGCCGGCACTGTTCAGCAGCGCGATCCTCAGCTCGGCCAACGTGATGATCATCATCGCCTTCTCGATCGTGTTCACCTGGATCCTGGCACTGGAGCACGTCACCGAGTTCATCGGGCTGCTGTTCGTCGAGCTCCAGCTTGGGCCCCAATCGGCGCTGCTGATGGTCGCCGTCATCATCCTCGCCATCGGCTTCTTCGTCGATGTCAGCCCCGCCATCCTGCTGCTCACGCCGGTCTTTCTTCCGGCGCTGAAACTGCTCGGCGTGTCGCCGATCCAGTTCGGCGCCGTGCTCATCTCCGGACTTGCCGTCGGGCTGGTGACGCCACCGGTCGGCATGTGCCTCAATGTCTGCGCCAGCATTTCCGGTCACGGAATCATTTCCGTGTTCCGCGGCGCGCTGCCCTTCCTTCTCGCCAATGTGCTGGTGCTGGCCCTGATCAGCCTGCTGCCGGCGCTCAGCACCTGGCTGCCCGGCCTCCTGATGGGGCCGTAGTCCGGCGGCAGCGCGCCAGGCCCTGCCGGGCTTGCAATCGGGCGCCGACGATATGACATATCGCAAACATGCAAGAAGCTGAATATAGTAGTCTGGCTGCGTGAATCCCGCCCATTCGGGACCGCTGTCGAGCCGGGAGAGAGGGATGTCGGGAACTGTGCGTATCTTCATGCGGGCGATGGCGGTGGCGGTTCCCATCGCACTCGGCGCCCTGGCGATTGCCTATTCGGCAGAGCTCAAGCAGTCACCGAGCGGCAAGGAGAAGACCCCGCCACCGACTCCGGTGCGGGTCATGACGTTACAGCCGATGCAGCTCAAGCCGCGGGTGGTCGGGCATGGCACGGTCGCCCCGGCGCGCGAGTGGCGCGCCGTCGCGCGCATCGACGGTGCCGTGGTGATGACGGCCGACCGGCTGGCGGCCGGCGAGACCGTTTCCGGCGGCACCGAACTGCTGCGGCTCGACGATACCGACCTCAATCTGTCGCTTGCCCAGATCGATGCCCAGCTTTCGTCGCTCACCGTCAAGGACGATACTCTGGCGGCGAGCCTTACCATCGCGAAGGCCGATCTGGCGCTCAGCCAGGCCGAACTGAAGCGGCAGGAAGATCTGGCTGGCCGCGGTGTCACCACCCAGGCGTCGCTCGATGCGTCGCGCCGTCAGGAACTGGCGGCCCGCTCCAAGGTGGTCGAACTGGAGAACCAGCTGGCGCTGAACGCTGCCGAGCGCAAGGTGCTCGACGCGCAGCGCGCCACCGCCGCACGCAGCCTGGAATTCACCTCCGTCGTCGCCCCCTATGACGTCCGCCTGACCGAGGTCTCCGCCGAACTCGGCCAGGTGGTCAGCCGCGGCCAGGTGATGATCGCCGCGGAAGGCACGGAGGCGGTGGAGGTGGCGGCGCAGTTTCCCATTGGACAGGTCGGGCCGCTGGTGCGGTTGCTGCCAGGCGGCGCGGTCACCGATCTCAAGGCAAAGGTGCGGCTGCCGGCCGCCGACCATACGGTGAGCTGGGACGCCAGGGTGGTGCGCGCCGGCGAGGCGATCGATGCGCGCACGCAGAGCAGCCCACTGATCGTGCGGGTGGAGAATCCGCTGGCCCAGGCCCAGGCCGGCATGCGGCCACCGCTCAGGCGCAACACCTTCGTCGAGGTGGTGCTGAGCGCGCCGTCGCGCGCGGCGCTGGTGGTGCCGGAGGAAGCTGTGCGCGGCGGCATGGCACTGGTCGCCACCGCCGACAACACGCTTGAAAAGCGCCCGGTCAAGGTCGGCTACACGGTCGACGGCGTCTCGGCGGTGGAGGAGGGGCTTGTCGCCGGCGACAGGCTCGTGGTCACCGATCCGGCGATCGCCGTGCCCGGCATGACGGTCAAGCCGATCGAGGACAAGGCGATCGCCGCGCGGGTGGCCAAGGCCGCAAGCGGCGGGCAGTCGCCGGCAGGCGGCTCCGGCAAGGCGGCCGGCGGCGATGCCGCGAAGCCCGCCGGCGGCGCGGGGAAGACGAAATGATCCGCCTCTTCGCCGCCCATCCGACGGCCGCCAACATATTGATGCTGGCCTTCATCGTGCTGGGGCTGGCGGCGGTGCCAAGCCTGCAGCGCGATACCTTCCCGCTGGTGCCGCCGACCCTGGTCGAGGTGCGCATCGCCTATCCGGGCGCGACGCCGGCGGAGGTCGAGGCCGGCATCTGCCGTGAGGTCGAGGACCCGATCCGCGCGGTCGATAATCTCGCCGAGCTCACCTGTCTGGCGCGCGACGGCATGGCCATCGTCACCGCCGAGATCGTCGAGGGGGCGGATATGGGCCGCTTCGCCGGCGACGTGGCGGCCGCGGTCAACGGCGTGACGACCTATCCCGACAAGGCCGAAGACCCGGTGGTCAGGGTGGTCGAGCGGGTGGCGACGGTCGCCTCGGTGGCGGTCACCGGCCCTGACGATCCGGCGGTGCTGCTCGCCTATGCCGATGCCTTCGCCGAGCGGCTGAAGGCCGACCCGGCGATCTCGCAGGTGGATGTCGGCGGCTTCTCCGGCCGTGAGATCGCGATCGACGTGCCGGCGGTCGCGCTGCAACGGTTCGGGCTGACCATCAGCGACGTTGCCGCCGCCCTCGCCCGCCAGTCGATCGACATGCCGGCCGGCACCATGGAAGGGCCCGACGGCGACACCTCGATCCGCTTCCTCGGCGAGCGGCGCACTCCGGCGGAACTCGCCCTGATCCCGGTAAGCGGCTCGGCCAGCGGCGGCGAGGTTCTGCTCGGCGACATCGCCACCATCACGACGCGTTTCGCCGATCCTTCGCAGGCCTCCTGGTTCAACGGCAAGCGCGCGGCGATCGTCGCGGTCAACAAGAGCCAGACCCAGGACGCGCTCCGGGTGATGGCGGCGCTCGAACGGCAGATGGCGGCGGCCCAGGCAGAAGCGCCCGGCAATATCGCGCTGGCGATCTCGCAGGATTCGACCGCCAACATTCGCGACCGACTGCGCATCATCGCCGTCAATGGCCTGGAGGGCCTGGCGCTGGTGCTGATCGTCATGTGGCTGTTCTTCGGGCTGCGTGTCTCGTTCTGGGTGGCGATGGGGCTGCCGGTGTCGTTCCTCGGCGCGGTCTTCGCCATGCAGCTCTTCGGCTACACCATCAACATGATGACCATGGTGGCGCTACTCGTCGCCGTCGGTCTGCTGATGGACGATGCCATCGTCATTTCGGAGAATATCGTCCGCCGCCGGCAGGCCGGCGAGGGCGCCGTCGCGGCGGCAGTGAACGGCGTGAAGCAGGTGGCGCCCGGCGTGGTCGCCTCGTTCCTGACCACGGTGATGATCGTCGGCCCGCTGAGCTTCATGAGCGGCAATATCGGCGCGGTGCTGAAATACATCCCCATCGTGCTCGTCATCGTTCTGGTGGTGAGTCTGATCGAGGCCTTTCTCATCCTGCCGCACCACATGCTGCATTCGCTCGACCGGGATCTCACGCCCGGCCGCGTCGGTCGCGCGGTGAATGGCGGCTTCGACTGGTTGCGCGACCGGGTGGTGGTGCCCTTCGCCGGCCTCACTTTGCGCTTCCGCTACCTGACGTTCGGTATCGCGGCTTTCCTGGTGATGCTGTCGATCGCGCCGTTCAGCGGCGGGCTCATCAAATATCAGAGCTTCCCGACGCTGGAGAGCGACACGGTCGAGGCGCGGCTGCTTCTCGTCCAGGGCTCGCCGCTCGCCCGCACCGAGCAGCGGGTGGCCAAGGTGGTGGCGGCGCTGGAGAAGATGAACGCCGATCTCTCGCCGGCCCAGCCCGGCGGTGCGCCGCTGGTGCAGAGCACCACCATCTCCTATGGCGTCAATGCCGACACCCCGGCGGTCGGTCCGCACATGGCGACCGTCAGCGCCAAGCTGCTGCCGGCCGGTACGCGCGCGACGTCGGTGACCGAGATACTCGACACGTGGAAGAAGCTGACCGGCCAGATGCCCGACATGGCGGCCTTCCGCATCACCGACAAGGAGCGCGGCGCCGGCGGCAAGCCGATCGACGTGCGCCTGCAGGGGCCCGACCTGAAGGCGCTGGAAGCGACGGCCAGGGAGATGCGCAAGTTCTTCCGCGGCTTTGCCGGCGTGCGCGACGTCACCTACGACCTGCAACCCGGCAAGCCGGAGTTCCTGATTGCGGTCAAGCCGGCGGCGGCGACGGCGCTTGGCGTCACCGCCCAGGGCATCGCGGCGCAGTTGCGTTCCGCCTTCCGCGGCGATACCGGCCTTCAGGTACGCGACGACCTCGGCGGCCTCGACATCGTTGCCCGGTTGACCGGCGAAGATCGCCGCTCGGCGGCCGATCTGGCGGCGATCACCATCAGCGGCCCGGACGGGGCGCTGGTCCCGCTCTCGGCGGTGGCCGACATCAGCGAGAGCCGCGGCTATGCCTCCGTGCAGCGCATCGACGGGGAGCGCACCGTCTCGGTGCAGGGCTCGATCAATCCCGCCGTTGCCAACGCGCGCGAGCTGATGGCGGCGCTCAAGCGCGATTTCCTGCCCGCGCTCCACGACAAGCGGCCCGACGTGAACGTCGTCATCGTGGGCGAGGCCAAGGACACGGCGACCACCGGCTCTTCGCTCGGCCGCAACCTCGCCATCGGCCTCATCGGCGTCTTCTTCATCCTCGCCTTCCAGTTCCGCAGCTTTGTCCAGCCGGTTGTGGTCTTTGCGGCAATTCCGCTGTCGCTGGTCGGCGTGATGTGGGGACACATGGCGCTCGGACTGCCGATCTCGCTGCCCAGCCTCGTCGGCCTGGCGACGCTTGCCGGCGTGGTGGTGAACGGCTCCATTCTCCTGGTCGCCTTCATCAAGGAGCGCCACGCTGCCGGCGCCGACCTGCAAGAGGCGGCCATGGAAGCGATACGGGACAGGTTCCGGGCGATCGTGCTGACATCGCTGACCACGGTGGTGGGGCTCGGTCCGCTTCTGTTCGAACCCAGCACGCAGGCTCAGTTCCTGCGCCCCATCGTTGCCAGCCTTGCCTTTGGCCTGGTGAGCGCCACGGTGCTGTCGCTCTTCGTCACCCCGGCCCTGTTCCTGATCCTCAACGATCTCAGGCTGGTGCGTGCGAAGCCGGCGGCGACGGAAGGACAGGCCGCCGCGGTCTCCTAGCTGGTGGAGATGTCGCCGTCGACGGCCGGGTCGTAGATGAAGTAGTCCGGCCACAGGTCGCGGAAGACGGTGGTGTCGAGCTTGAGCTTGGTGAGGTGGCGCGTCATGCACTCCACCGCCTTGTCGGCGTCGCGCCGGGCCATGGCGTCGAGTACGTCGCTGTGCTCGCGGACCACCAGCTTCATGCGCCCGGGCTGAGGCAGGGTCAGGCGGCGGTAGCGTTCGACCTGGATCCTGATCTGCTGGATCATGTCCCAGATGCCGGGCAGGCGGCCGGCCGCTGCGATCGCGGCGTGGAAGGCATCGTCGGCCTGATGGAAGGCCTCCTCCTGGCCGGCCTCGGCCGTCTCGCGCTGACGTTGGACGATTGCGCGAAGCTCCATGATCTGGCTCTCGCTCGCCCTTTCGGTCGAGGCCCGGACGGTTACCGCCTCCAGCGCCTGGCGCGCGATGATCGCCTCGCGCACGTCCGAAAACGGAATGCGCGCGACAAAGGTGCCCGATTTGGGGACGACATCGACAAGGCGGTCCCTTGCCAGCCGAAGCACCGCTTCGCGCACCGGCGTGCGGCTGATGCCGTAGCGCTGGGTTATCTCTCTTTCGAGAATGGGCGTGCCCGGAACCAGTTTCATCGAGATGATCGCCTTGAGCAGATCGCGATAAACGAGCTGCGAGTTCTTCGGCGCGTCCGCCACGCGCGTCTGGCTGGTCATCTTCGGCGGCGCGTTGCGCGCCCGCGGCTTGCGCTTTTGTGTTTTCCGGTCGGTCGATTCCGACTGGATGCCTCGCACTGCCACTGTCGTCTTCCCTGTATGCGTCGTGAGTCCCGATACCGCTGCTTGTCGCATTTCGTCGGCCGCGACGCGACTCTATCAACCGCCCGCAGCAGCGATGAATAGGCACCGATGCGCATGGTTCGCCCCTTGCGTGCATCGCCTTTGTAGTATATCAGATATATCTTGTATACTAGATAATCGCGGATGCGATCGGAGGTGGATCGCAACTGCTTGCAGGAAGGGAGGAGAGAATGATTGGCAGGACCATCAGGCTGGCCACGCTCGCCGCGGCCTTTGTCGTGGTTTCGCTAAGCGGCGCATACGCCGTCGACCTTAAATGGGCGCATGTCTATGCGGAGACCACGGCCTTCCACAAATGGGCGGTGTGGGCGGTTGACGAGATCAAGGCCAAGACCGACGGGCGCGTGAACATCACCGTCTATCCGGCCTCGTCGCTGGGCAACGAGTCAGACATCAACGAGGGCCTGTCGATCGGCTCGGTCGACATCATCTGGACCGGACCGAATTTTGCCGAGCGTGACTATGGTCCGATCGCGATCTCCGACTATCCGTTCATGCTCAAGAACTACGACCACTGGAAGGCCTATCGCGACAGCGATCTGTTCAAGGAGCTGAGCGCCGGCTACCAGGAAGCCACCGGCAACGAAGTCGTGGCGATCACCTGGTACGGCTATCGCAATGTGACCTCGAACTTCCCGATCCTGAAGCCCGAGGACATGAAGGGCCTCAAGATCCGCGTGCCGAACTCGCCGGTCATGCTGATGTTCCCGAACGCGGTTGGCGCCAACCCGACCCCGATCGCCTTCGCCGAGGTTTATCTGGCGCTGCAGCAGAAGGTGGTGGATGCCGAGGAGAACCCGCTGCCGACCATCCAGGCGATGAAGTTCTATGAAGTGCAGTCCAACATCAACCTGACCGGCCATATCGGCAATTCGCTGATCGCTGTGGTGTCGGGCAATGCCATGGCCCAGATCGGCGATGACGCCGACATCGTTCGCGCCGTCATCAAGGAAGCCGCTGCTGGAGCCGCCGACGAGACCAATCAGCAGGAGCAGGATCTCGTCAAGTGGTTCGAGGACAAGGGCATCAAGGTCAACGTCGTCGACAAGGCGCCGTTCCAGAAAGCGATGATGCCGGTGGTGACCGATCCGAGCAAGGTCCCCTATACGATCGAACAGTACAACCGTCTGCAGGCGCTGGCGCAGTAGGCGAGGCCTCGCTCCGGGGGACAAAATGGCCCAGGACTTGGGTTCAAGCGAAGGGCGCGCCGACGGCGCGCCCGAGCTCTCCTTCGAGCGCCAGAAGACCGACATCTCCGACATCAACTGGGTCGATGCACCCGCTCTCCTGATGTTCTGGGTCCTGGCGATCGTGGTCTTCCTGCAGTTCTTCACGCGCTATGTGCTCAACGACTCCCTGGCCTGGACCGAGGAGACGGCCCGCTATTTTCTGATCCTGGTCACCTTCCTGGGGTCGATCAGCGCCATGCGGCGCGGCAGTCACATCATGCTGGAATTCTTCATCCGGTTCCTGCCGGCCGCGATCGGCAAGGGGGTGGTGATCGTCTCGCAATTCATCTCCTTGGGCTTTCTCGCGGCCATGACCTGGATCGGCATCGAACTGACCCAGAAGACGAGGCAGAAGATGCTCTCGCTGCCGATCCCCAAGTCCTGGATCTACTGGGTCTGCGTTATCTCCTTCGCTGCCATGGCGATCTACGCCGCCATATGGCTGTGGCGGCGCATCCGTTCGGCACCCGATGAGATCGTTGAATCGATCGAGAAAAGTATCACCTCCGACTGAAGCCCGGCCTCCATGTCGATCCTTTTCATGATCCTGTTGCTGCTGGTCCTGATGGTGATCGGGGTGCCGGTGGCCCTGGCGCTGGCGCTGTCCTCGCTCACCTTCGTGATCACCAACGGCATGCCGCCGATCATCGTGCTCGCCAACATGGTCAACGGCATCAATTCCTTCCCGCTGATTGCGGTGCCGTTTTTCATTCTTGCCGGCAACCTGATGAATTCGGCCGGGATCACCACGCGTATCTTCGCCTTCGCCCGCGCGACGGTCGGCTGGATGCACGGCGGGCTCGGGCATGTGAATGTCGGGGCGAGCGTGATCTTCGCCGGCATGTCGGGCGCCGCCGTTGCCGATGCCGGGGGCCTCGGCAATATCGAGATCAAGGCGATGCGCGAGGCCGGCTACGACACCGACTTCGCCGTCGGCATCACCGCCGCGTCCTCGACCATCGGACCAATCATCCCGCCGTCGCTGCCGCTCGTCATTTACGGGGTGATCGCCGATACCTCGATCGGTCAGCTGTTTACGGCCGGCATCGTTCCCGGCCTGATGATGGCGATCTCGCTGATGATCATGGTCGCCTTCTACGCCAAGCGCCGGCACTATCCGCGCGACCAGGAGTTTTCCATCCGCCGGTTCGGCTCCACCTTCGTCAATGCCTTCCTGCCGCTGATGACCCCTGTGATCATCATCGGCGGCATCATGTTCGGCTTTTTCACCCCGACCGAGGCGGCCATCGCGGCGGTGGTCTATTCGCTCTTCCTCGGTCTGGTCGTCTACCGCACGCTCGACTGGAAGAAACTCATGCGGGTGTCGATGGACACCGTGGAAACGACAGCGGCGGTCATGCTGATCGTCGCCGCCTCGAGCGTCTTTGCCTGGATCCTGACCGCCAATCAGGTGGCGGTGACGTTTTCCGCACTGATGCTGTCCGTCACCCAAAGTCCGGTGGCGCTGATGCTCATCATCACGGTGATCGTGCTGGTCATCGGCTGCTTCATGGAAACCATCGCCGCCATCACCATCCTGACCCCGGTGTTGCTGCCCGTGGCGGTGAGCCTTGGCATCGATCCGGTCCATTTCGGCATCATCATGATTCTCAACCTGATGATCGGCCTGCTGACGCCGCCGATCGGCATGGTGCTTTACGTGCTGTCGAAGGTGGCGGACGTGCCCTTCGAGCGCTGCGTGGCGGCGACGGCGCCGTTCCTGATTCCGCTCGTCGCCGTGCTGCTGCTGCTGACCTTCATTCCCGAACTGACCATGTGGCTGCCGACGCAGCTCTACCGGTAGGACCCGTGCGGAACAGGGGCCGGAATCGCCTTCGCGTCACGCCGGGCGACCGGTCGTGGTAGGCCGAATCAGAAAAAGAAAACTTCCAGAAAGCCGCGGCGCGCTTGGGCGCCGCTGAGCGAAATCCGGCAGGAAACAGCCGAAAATTCCGCGCGGCGGCCGCGAAAAAACACAGCGCGAATTGTCCGAAGTCAAATTGCATTCTTGGAATGTATGCTTCTCTCCCCTGCGAGATTGAAGCTCGCCAGTCCCGGTGACCCCGTCGATCGCCTCCGGCAATCCGGGGGGAGGGGCTGGAGACAAGGGGACCCATTCGATGAGTGCAACGGCCAAGCCGATCGGGCTCTTTGCAACGCTCCTGCTGTTCTGGGTGCTGCTCAGCGGAACGCTGGCGATCGAATCGGTGGCCGTCGGCGTGCTCGTCGCCGGCCTTGTGGCGCTGGCGCTCTCCACCAACCTTTCCTACCTCTCCGGCTACCGCTTCACGCCGGCCTCGCTGGTGGCCACGGTCGGCTATGTCGCCTACTTCCTGATGGAGCTCGTCCGGGCGAACATCGCCATGGCCGGCCTCGTGCTGACCCCGGCGCTGCCGATCAGGCCGGCGATCGTGCGGGTGCGCACCAGCCTCAAGAATCCGGTCGCCAGGCTGCTTCTCGCCAATTCCATCACCCTCACGCCCGGCACGCTCTCCGTCGAGATGAAGGACGAGTGGCTCTACATCCACTGGGTCGTTGCCCAATCGACCGAGGTCGACGCCGCCACGCGCGCCATTGTCGCCGGCTTCGAACGCTATCTGGAGGTCATGTATGGCTGATCTGTTGCTGACCCTTGCCGGGGTCGCGGTGGCGGCGGCCTTCGTCCTCGCCTTCTACCGCTTCGTCGCCGGCCCCAGGGTGGTGGACCGGGTCGTGGCCTTCGACGTGCTCACGATCATTTCGGTAACCGGCATCGTGCTCGTGGCGCTCATCTCCGGCCGCGAGATCTATCTCGATGTCGCGCTGGTCTACGCGCTGCTCTCCTTCCTCGGCGTGATCGTCGCCGCCCGCTATCTCGAGGGAGGCGAGCAATGACCGGCCTCTTGTCGCTTCTCGGCGCCCTGGCGATGTTTGCCGGGACGCTGTTCCTGCTGCTTGGCGGCCTCGGCCTCTTCCGCATGCCCGACACCTATACCCGCATCCAGGCCGGCACCAAGGCGACGACACTGGGCACGCTGCTGACGCTGCTCGGCGCTGCGCTGCTGGCGCCCGGCTGGTCGATCAAGCTGCTGCTGATCGTGATGTTCGTGATGTTCACCAACCCGCTGTCGAGCCAGTTCCTGGCGCGTGCCGCGCACCGGGCGAAGATCGTGCCGGTGGCCCATGCCGACCAGCTGGCCGAAGACGGAGAAGACCTCGCATGAGCGCGCTTCTTTTCCCGATGAGCCTCATTCTCGCTGCCGCGATGATCGGCGTGGCGGCGGTGGCGCTGTTCACCGCCCAGCGGGTCACGGCGGTGCTGGCCGCCGGGCTCGTCAGCCTGTTCGCCTCGGTCCTGTTCCTGCTGCTGTTTGCGCCGGACGTGGCGATGACCGAGGCGGCGATCGGATCGGGCCTCACCACCTTCCTCTTCCTCTTCGTGCTCGGGCGCATGCGCCGGGAGGACCGCTCATGAGCACGCGCCATACCATCGTTTTCGTGCTCCTCGTGCTGCTCGGCGGCGCCTTCTTCGTGCTGCTTGCAGGCTACGCGCCGGACGCCAGCCTCAACCGCTCGGCGCTCTACTACGCCCAGAACACCGCCGCCGAGACCGGCGCCCAGAACATCGTCGCCGCCATTATCGTCACCTATCGCGGCCTCGATACGCTGGGCGAGGTCACGGTGCTGTTCCTCACCGCCGCCATCATCGGGCTGGTTCTGAGCCAGGTCCGCGCGGCGCGCTGCGCGCCCGGTTCCGGCGTCCTGCCGTCGGGCGAACTTCTCAACACCGGAGCGCGGCTGCTGGTGCCGCTGATCGTCCTCTTCGGCGCTTATGTCTTCTTCAATGGGCACCTCACCCCCGGCGGCGGCTTCCAGGGCGGTGCGGTGCTCGCCTCCGGCGTGCTGTTGATGCTGCTCGCCGATCCCGACCGGCGCTTCAGTCACGGCATTATTTCGCGCACCGAAAGCAGTTCCGGTCTCCTCTACGTGCTGGTCGGCCTCGCCGGCGTGGCGCTGGCAGGCGGCTTCCTCGACAACCGCTTCCTGCCGCTGGGCCAGCTCGGCAGCCTGCTGTCGGCCGGTGCCATCCCGCTCATCTACGTATTGATCGGGCTCAAGGTGGGGGCCGAGTTCTCCTCCATTTTGGAAAGCTTCGAAGAAACGGGGGACGCGGCATGATCCAGATAGCACTCGCCACCGGCTTCATCCTCGTCCTCATGGGCCTCTACGGGGCGCTCACCAACCGCGACATCATCCGCATGATCATTGGGTTCACCGTGGCCGATACCGGGGTCAATGTCGTGCTTGTCGCGGTTGGCGTGCTCCCGGGCCGCACGGCGCCGATCCTCGATACGATCGCACCGGCCGATGCGGCGGCGCGGATCATCGATCCCGTGCCGCAGGCCCTGGTGCTCACCGCGATCGTCATCGGCCTCGGAATCACTGCGCTGATGCTGGCCTATGCCTACCAGCTCTTCTGCAAGAGCCGCAGTCTCGACATCTCACACTTCAGAGACCTGAAATGGTAAGCGCGCTCTTCCTGATCGTCGCCGGGCTCGGCGGAGCCTTCGCTCTCGGCCTCTTGCGCGAGACCCAGGTCCGCTCCGCCTATATCGCCACGACGCTGATCCTGGCCTTCATGGCCGCGATCGCGATCTCCTGGACGGTAGCCCTGGCCATCGGCGCGGCAACGGCCGTCGACATCACCACCGCCGGCACGGCGCCGCCTTTCGCCATCAATCTGCGCATCGGCCTCACCGAGGCGGCGCTGCTCTCGGTCATCACGGTAACCGGGCTCCTATCGGCGTTCGCCATGCGCGACGCGCTCATGCAGCGCGGCCAGCGCGCCATGGCGGTGCTGCTGGTGCTCATCATGGCGCTCGGCGGCCTGGTGATGACGCGCGACGTCTTCAACCTCTTCGTCTTCGTCGAGCTGATCGTCATCGCCTCGGCCGGTCTGGTGCTGCTCTCCGAGGACGGACGCGCCATCGCCGCCGGCTTCAAATATCTGATCGTGGCGCAGGTGATCTCGGTGCTGCTGCTGATCGGCATCATCTTCACCTATCACGCTAACGGCTCGCTCAATATCGACGACATCGCGGCTCAGCCGCTGGCCTTCCACGGGGCCTCGCTGGCGCTGTTCCTGGTGCTCATGGCGCTCATCCTCGAGCTGAAGCCGTTCCCCGCCAACGGCTGGGCGCTCGATATCTACGAGGCGGCCCATCCCGGCTTCTCGGCGCTGTTCTCCGCCGCCTCCGGTACGGCGGCGCTGTTTGCCGCCGACAAGCTGTTCGCCGCCGCGGGGCCGGCGTGGCTGCCGCTGGCGACCGGTGTCGGGCTGGTGACCTTCCTCGGCGCCAACGTTCTGGCGCTGTCGCAGAATCACGACCGGCGGCTGCTCGGCTATTCCTCGGTTGGCCAGATCGGCCTGGTGCTTGCCGTGATCGGCCAGCGCGACATCCTCGGTGACGGCTATCTCTTCGTCGCCGGCGGCATCCTCGTCACCCATGCGGTGGCCAAGGGCGGCCTGTTCTGGCTTTCCGATTTCGTACGCGGCCGCGCGCTTACCGACTGGGCGGCGCTGCGCGCCCATCCGCTGCTCATCTTCGCCTTCGCCTCGTTCGTGGCGATGCTGACCGGGCTGCCCCCGTTCCCCGGCTTCTACGCCAAGTGGAACCTCGCTCACGCGCTGGTCGCCGCCGACCGGCTGCCGATCCTGGCGCTGATCCTCGCCGGCGCGCTGATCGAGGCGGGCTACATGTTCCGCTGGTTCGGTCAGGCTCTTAAACGGGAGGCTGGCGCTCCCTCAGACGTCGCCTGGCCCAAGACTGTTCCGGCGCTCGTGGCGCTTGCCGCGGGCTGGGCCCTGGGCTTCGTCTGGGGGGCGTTCAGTGGCAATCTGAACCTGCTCACCGCGGCTCCGGTTCTCTTCGCGCTTGCCTTCGTGCCGCTCGATGTCCTTCCTGCCAGGGTAAAGAACGTCATCGCCATCGCCGGGCTGGTGGCATGGTTCGTCCTGCGCTATCCGGCCTACAACCCGATGCAGATGATCTTCGCGATCATCATGCTGCTCGGCGGCGCGGTCATCTTTCTGGCGTCGTTCACCGAGGACGGCCGCCGCACCGGCTTCTACCCGTCGGCCATGCTCATGTATGCCGGGCTGGCTCTGTTGATCGACGCCCAGACGAGCTTCGCCTTCTTCGCCGCCTGGGAAGTGCTCACCGTCGGATCCTATTTCCTGATCCTGCGCGGCAAGCTCTCCGAGCCGCACGCGCTCTCCTACATCCTCTTCTCGCTCGGCGGCGCCTTCGCTCTCCTGGCCGGCTTCGCATTGGCCGCCGGTGGCCAGCAGCCCTTCGCCCTTGACGGGCTGGCGGCCGTGCCCGCCGGCCTTGCGCCGACCGTCTTCGTCCTGCTGGCGGCGGGCTTCATGACCAAGACCGCGTCGATCGGCCTGCATATCTGGCTGCCCGGCGCCCATGCCGAGGCCGAGACCGACGTTTCGCCGATGGTCTCCGGCATCCTGCTCAAGGCCGGCCTGTTCGGGCTGTGGCTGCTTCTGACCCATATGGGCCACCAGGTGCTCTACGGGATCGATCTCACCCATGTGCTGGTGTGGATCGGCGCGCTGTCGGCCTTCATCGGCGCGGTGCTGGCGGTCTTCCAGGAGGACGCCAAGCGGTTGCTCGCCTATTCCTCGATCTCGCAGATGGGCTACGCGGTCTTCGGCCTGGCGCTGATGAACCACCTCGGCTGGCTGCTGGCGCTGATGTTCGTCATCAACCACTACGTCTACAAGTCGATGCTCTTCCTGGCGGTCGGCGGCGTCTACAAGCGGACGCATACCAAGCTCATGTACAAGATGGGCGGGCTGATCACCCTGATGCCGTTCACCTTCGTCTCGGTGCTGGTCGGCATCATCGCCATGTCGGGCGTGCCGCCGCTGTCCGGCTTCGGCGGGCGCTGGATCTTCTACAATGCCATCCTCGACGGCGGGCAGAAGCTGCCGCTGGTCCTCATCTTCATGGCCGGTCCGGTCGGCTTCCTCTACCTCTTCCGGCTGATCCACGCGATCTTCTTCGGCCAGCTCAAGGACGAGCACCGCAAGCTCAAGGAAGCGCCCTTCTGGCTGCTCGTCCCGCAGATGTTGTTCGTGGCCTTCCTGATCGCCTTCGCCGTCCTGCCCGGCATGGCCCTGCAAAGGGTGGATGCCTACATCGGCACCTTCTTCGGCGACCAGCCGCTCGTCTGGCAGGGACGCGAGATCATCTCGCAATACGGCTACTGGAACCCGGTGGTGATCATGATCGTGATCGCCGTCATCTTCATCGCGGTGTTCCTGATCCTCATCGGCATGAACCACAACGCCCAGTGGGTGAAGCAGTTCAACATCGTTTTCGCCGCCGAGCGGCCGTACAAGCCGCAGACGACGCACTTCGCCTGGAACTTCTTCGCGCCTTACCGCAAGGCCATGGGGCTTATCGAGACACCGGTGGCCACCACCTTCTGGAACGGCGTGACCGACAGCCTGGCGGGCACCGCCGAGTTCGGCCGCAGGCTCTACACCGGCAACGGCCAGACCTATGCCGTGCAGGTGCTCTTCTTCGTGGTCGCCGTCTACCTCATCGCCATGGGAGGCGTGTCATGAGATTCGAGTGGATGCAGCTCGTCTATGCCGCGCTGACGCTGTTCATCGTCATCGCCTATGGGCTGTTCATGACCGCGGTGGTGCGCAAGATCGGCGCGCGTGCCAGCGGCCGCTACGGCATCCCGGTCTGGCAGAACTACATCGACCTCGCCAAGAACCTGGCGCTGCGCTCGAAGATCACGCATGGCGTCATGTTCTATCTGGCCCCGGTCTTCCGGCTGACCGGCGGCATCGGGCTCCTCCTGTTCGTGCCGACGATCTACGGCTCGGCGTGGAACCAGAACTTCTCCTATTCCGGCGACCTGATCCTGGCGCTCTATTTCGTCTTCTTCGGAACGCTGGGCATGGCGCTCGGCGCCGCCGAATCGGGCCACCCCTATTCGGCGATCGGCGTCTCGCGCGGCCTGTCTCAGGTGACCATGGCGGAGCTGCCGCTGGCGCTCGCCGTCTACGCCATTTCGCTGCATTACGGCACGCTCGACATCACCAAGATCGTCGCTGCCCAGCAGGGCTCGATGTTCAACTGGACGCTGTTCACCAGCCCGCTGGCGACCGCCGCCGCCATGATGTCCTTCGTCGGCACGATGATGCGCTCGCCTTTCGACGTGGTGCTGGCGCCGCAGGAGATTCCAATCGGCCCGCCGACCGAGTTCCACTCGGCCTATCTGGCGCTGATGCAGACCAACCGTTCGCTGTTCCCGATCGCCAAGACGGTCGTTTACATGAACCTGTTCTTCGGCGGCGCGACGAGCTGGGGCGAGTTCGCGATCAAGGTCTTCGTTCTCTACATGGTCTCGGCCGTGATCGGGGTGGTTCACCCGCGCTTCCGCGTCGAGCAGTCCATCCGCTTCTTCCTGAAATGGGGGCTGCCCGTCGGCGTCCTCGCCATCCTCGTGGTGTGATCCGATGAAACACGTCGACCCCAAATACCTGAAGAACACCGAGACGCAGGTGCCGCTGCGCGAGGAGCTTCGGCCGCGCACGGTCGAGACGCCCGACGGCCAGACCATCGAGGTGAACCCGCTCAAGGACTATTTCTGCGAGGCGCCGCCCAAGGTTCACCCGAAGGCCTATTCCAAGATCGTCGAGGACTTCTACAACTGGGCGCGCGCCAACAGCCTGTGGATCCTCGGTTTCGGCACCGGCTGCGGCGCCATCGAGATGCGGCCGCTGATGACGCCGCGCTTCGACGCCTACCGCTACGGCATCCAGTGGCGTCCGACGCCGCGGCAGTCCAACCTCCTGATGATCTCCGGCTATCTGTCGGTGAAGACGCTGAAGCGCGCCATCCGCTCCTACGAGCAGATGCAGCAGCCCAAATACGTCATCGGCCTCGGCTCGTGCACCATCAATGGCGGCATGTACTGGGACAGCTACAACACCATCAAGCGGCTCGACGACTATCTGCCGGTCGATCTCTACATCGCCGGCTGCATGCCGCGGCCCGAGGCGCTGCTCGCGGGCTTCATGGAGCTCAAGAAGATCATCCGCGCCGGCAAGGCCGAAGGCGCCAACCTCTATGCCGAGAACTTCGCCCAGTACAAGGCCAACCAGAAGGCCGTGATCAAGGACTGGGACATGCCGGACTACAGCTGGTGAGCGCGATGAAAGCCCTGCTTGACCGACTGAAAGAACGCTACCGCCTGGAGCCGCCGGAGTTTCGGCGGGAGAACCTCGGCTTCGTCACCGTGCGCCGCGACGAGCTGCGCGCGCTGCTGATCGAGCTGCGCGACGTCGAGGGGTTCACCCATCTCGTCCTGTTGACCGCCGTCGACTGGATCGAGGAGGGCAAGTTCCAGCTCACCTACATGCTGAACAACCGCGTGGCCGACCAGACGCTGGGCCTGCGCGTGATGCTCGACCGCAGGAAGGCGACCGGCGACACCATCCACGACCTGTGGCCGACGGCGGAAACCTATCAGCGCGAGCTGAAGGAGATGTTCGGCATCGACTTCCCGGGCTCGCCGCGGGTCAACGACGAATTCATCCTGGAAGGCTGGACCGACATGCCGCCCTATCGGCGCGATTTCGACAGCCTCGGCTATTCGCTGCAGACCTATCGCGAGCGGCCGGGCCGGACGACGCACGATCCGCGCCAGCACATGAAGACGCATCTCTATCCGGACGTCAGCCCGGAAGGAGCGAAATAAGATGCTGAGCCTCCAGACAGACCGTTCGCAGTATCCGGCCACCGGCCCCGACGGCAAGCTCGAGATCGATCTCGAGACCGGCAAGTACCTCAAGCTCTGGCAGGGGCCGCAGCATCCCGGCATCACCGGCAACATGTCGGTGGAGTTGACCGTGTGCGGCGACGAGGTGGTCGAGGGCAGGACCCATGTCGGTTACCTGCATCGCGGCTTCGAGAAGCTGATGGAACGGCGGACCTTCATCCAGGTCTTCCCGATCGTCTGCCGCGTCTGTGTGCCCGAGCCCGATTTCAACGAATATTGCTACGCGGCCGCGGTCGAGGACCTCGCCGGCATCGAAGTGCCGGAGATGGCGCAGTGGATCCGCACGCTGATCCTCGAGATGGGCCGCTTCAACAGCTACATGATGTATATGGGCGGGCAGGCGGGCAGCCTCGGCCTCGGCATCGTCGGCCAGTGGCTGACCTATGTGCGCGACATCATGCTCGACCGTTTCGAGGAGCTGTCCGGCGCACGCATCTACCACATGTTCATCCTGCCCGGTGGCGTGCGCGGGCATCTGCCCGAGGGCTTTGCCGGCCGCATGGAAGAGGTGCTGAGCACCGCGGAGCGCTATCTCGACGATACCGAGAAGGTCATGTTCCGCAACGCCGTCTTCAAGCACCGCACCAAGGGTGTCGGCGTCATCGACCCCAAGCTGTTCGAACCCTACGGCGTCACCGGCCCCAATGCGCGGGCAGGCGGCGTCGCCAAGGACGTGCGTAAGGACGCGCCCTATCTGGTCTACGACCAGCTCGACTTCGAGGTGCAGACGGCTGAGGTCAGCGACATCTACAACCGCGCCGACGTGCGTTTCCGCGACATCAAGCAGTCGATCCGCCTCATCCGGCAAATCCTTGAAAAGATGCCGAAAACCGGCGAGGTCATGGCGCCGATCCCCAATGTGCTGCATTGGAAGATCCCGCGCGGCGAGACCTACATCAAGGGCGAGTGCTCGCGCGGCGAATACGGCTACTACCTGGTCACCGACGGCAGCGGCTATCCCCGCCGGGTCAATGTGCGGGGGCCCTCCTACACTCATGCGATGGCGCTGCTTGAGCACCTGATCCCCGGCACGAACATCTCCGACGTGGCGGCGCTCATGGTCTCGCTGCACACCTATCCGCCGGAAATCGAGAGGTGATGCGTCATGTCATTGCGTGATGTGTTCTCCCCCTACACCGCGTGGAAGCACGCTTTCGAGACGCCGGTCACCATAAAGGACCCGCTCAATCGCGAAGGTGCCGACCGCTATCGCGGCTTCCACCAGAACGACATCGCCAAGTGCATCGGCTGCGGGTCGTGTGAGACGATCTGCCAGAACGCGGCCATCGACATGGTGCCGGTCTCCGACCCGAAGCCGGGCGACAGCGGCCTCCGGCCGATGATCGACTATGGGCGCTGCTGCTGGTGCGCGCTGTGCGTCGATGTGTGCATGACCGGTTCGCTCACCATGTCGAACGAATACAAGTGGATCGACAGCGACCCGGACGCCTTCCGCTTCATCCCCGGTGTCGACAAGAAGCCGTGGGACGACGAGCCCAAGGGCTACCAACGAGAGGACGTGCGCCGGCTCTCGGGCATCGAGCGCGCGCCGATGGGGGCGCTCGAGGCGGAGGAGCGGATCGACAATTTCGCCGAGATCATGGCCGGCTTCACCCAGGCCGAAGCCGCCATCGAGGCCGACCGCTGCGTCCAGTGCGGGCTGTGCGTGGCCACATGCCCGGCGCACATGTCGATACCCGACTACATCGAGAAGGTGCGCGAGGGCGATTTCGAGGGCGGTCTGCAGATCCTCTACGAGACCAACCCGTTCAGCCAGGTCTGCGGGCGCATCTGCACCCATAAGTGCGAGACGTCCTGCGCCGCGCTGCACGAGGGCGACGCCATCGCCATCCGCTGGCTCAAGCGCGCCATCACCGACAATGTGCCGCGCGAGCGCTATTTCGACCTGATCAAGAAGCCGGACGTGGAAGAGACCGGCCAGAGCGTGGCGATCGTCGGTGCCGGGCCTGCCGGCCTCACCACCGCCTTCGATCTCGCCCGCCAGGGCCACAAGGTGGTCGTCTTCGAGGCGCATCCACAGCCCGGCGGCATGATGCGCTATGGCATCCCCGAATACCGGCTGCCCTACGACGTGCTCGACCACGAGATTTCGGTGATCGAAGCCATGGGCGTCGAAATCCGCTGCAACATGCGGGTCGGCCGCGAGATCACCATCGATCAGCTTCGCCAGGCCTATGACGCGGTGGTGCTGTCCGTCGGCCTGCATCAGGGCCGCTCGACCCGCGTGCCGGGGAGCGAGAAGGCCGAGGCGGCCATCGACCTGTTGCGCCGGATCACCGCCGGCGAGGATGTGCCCGTGCCGCAGGAGATCGCGGTGATCGGCGGCGGCAACGTGGCCATGGACATCGCCCGCTCGATGGCGCGCCTGCAGAAGAAGGAGCATGGCGAGGTCGGCATGACCGTGACCGCGCTGGAAGACTTCGCTCACTTCCTGGCCGACCGCGAGGAGGTGGAGGAAGCGCAGGAAGAGGGTTGCGTCATTCTCGACGCGCGCGGTCCGCAGGAAATCATCGTCGAGAACGGCGCGGTCGCCGGCTTGCGCACATGGAAGTGCAAGGCGATTTTCGACGAGGAGGGCCGCTTCGCGCCGAAATACGACGAGAGCGACGAGCGCGTGCATCCCGCGCAGATGGTCATCGAGGCCATCGGCCAGGCCGCCGACATCTCGCTGCTCGGCAAGGCGCTCACCGAAGCGCTCGAATGGAATCGCGGGCGCATCCGCATCGACGCGGACGGCCGCACGTCAGAGCCGTGGCTGTGGGCCGCGGGCGACATGGTCTCCGGCCCTGACGTCATTCACGCGGTGGCCGACGGGCATCGCGTCGCCACATCCGTCGGCGCCGTCCTCGTCGCCAAGAGGGAGAGCTTGTCATGACCAGCGAAGCCAACAAGGAAAAGCTGACCGGTATCACCACCGTCCGCGAGATCATGGAGACGGCGACCCAGTTCGAGGTCGTGGCGCGCGACTTCTACATGGCACTGATTCCCAAGGTGTCGAAGAACCTGCGCTGGCTGGCCAAGGAGCTGGCCGAGGAGGAGCAGGGCCACGTCGACCTGTTCACCAAGCTGGCTGCCGACCCGGACGTGACCGGGCACATGGAGGAGAAGATTGCGCGGCCGGTGGCCGACGGGAAATTCTCCGATTGCGTGCAGACCCCGGATCTCGGTCCCAATCCCGACGATCAGGCCGTGCTCCAATACGCGCTCCTGCGCGAGACAGCGGCCATGGAGCAGTACACCGAACTTGCTGAGACCGCCCCTGAGGGCGCTCTCAAGACCGCCTTCGCCTTCCTCGCCAATGAGGAGGCCCAGCACAAGGAAGAGCTGGAGAAGGTCTATTACGAGGTGGTCCACTCCGGCGGCGTGTGAGCCAGAAACAAAATCGCCCACGGCCATTCGTCGGAATGGCGTGGGCCAACATCACTCGAAATTGGTCCTTGCGGATAACCCGCCAGGGAGCGGCCAAGCTGGGCCTTGCCCTACTGATGCGGCCCTAAGAGACCGCTCCCGGCAAGCCGTTCGTCGGTGCCGCTACGCTGGAGCCCGAACGTTGCTCGCAGCGATCCTCGCGGCGGTGCTCTTCGGGTGGCGTCATGGTTCCTCCTCTTTCTGTGGAACCTACATTGATGAGTTTGGTACGACGGCTGCCAAAGTCAATGCGTGAAATCGGAACATGGAAAGTTTCGGCCGCGTGTGGCCGATATGACTCCCGTGAATCCTGTCTCCAGCGATATCAATCGCGAAGCGGGTCGGCACCGTCCTCGACGGCCGCCCGCCAGGCGCGCTGCAGCGCGCGAACAGCCTCTTGCGATGTGCGGCGCGGGGCGTCGCTGGCGAAGCCGAGTTCGCGAAGGCGAGGGGCGGCGGGTGCCGGTTCCGAGGCGGAGGCGTGGATTTCGGTGACGGGCAGGCGCTCGGCGATGGTGCGGATCGTATCGGCACGGATTCCAGAGCCCGGCATCACGACGATGCGGCCGCGCGCCATTGCGTGAAGTTTTGCCAGCCGGTCGAGGCCGGCGATGGCTGTCGGTGCACCGCCGGAGGTGAGGATCCGCGTGAAGCCGATGGCGATGGCGCTCTCCAGCGCCTCCTCGAGATCGGGTGCCAGATCGAAGGCGCGGTTCAGCGTCGTGGCAAGGCCCGCGGCGACGGCGTGATCGTGGAGGCGCCGCAGCGCGATCTCGTCGAGGCGTCCATCCGGCCGGCCGGCGCCGAGCACGACGCCGGCAAGCCCAGCCGCATGGGCGTCGTCGATGTCGGCCAGCATCAGATCGACCTCCGCTGGCCCGAAGACGAAATCGCCGGGGCGCGGGCGCACCAGTACGTGGACCGGGACCGGTGCGGCGGCCGCCGCGCGCATCAGGCTTCCCGGCGGCGTCAGCCCGCCCAGCGCCAGTGCCGCGCAGACCTCGATGCGGTCGGCGCCGCCGGCAATCGCCGCGTCCAGTCCGGCGGCGTCGTCGACGCAGATTTCGAGGACGCGAGGGCTCACGCGGCGCGCTGCCGGGCAAGCAGGGCGGCGCCGATGAAGGCGGGGTTGCCGGTACACTGGCCGGGAACGACCAGCGGCTCGGCGGTGTCGCGGAGGATTCTCTGGCGCACGGCCTTGTCCAGGATAGCCAGCATCTCCGTCTCGCGCGCGAGACCGCCGCCAACCGGCACGATGTCGGCGCCGAGGATGTTGACACTGAGGGCGAGCGGCTGGGCGACGAGCTCGATATAGCAGTCGAAGGTCCGCACCGCCTGCGGATCGCCGGCGCGCCAGGCATCCATGATGGCGCGGCTCTTCATCGTCGTACCGGTGAGCTGGCGGTGGAGCCTTTCCATGCCGCGGGCGCCACCGATGGTATCGACACAGCCGCTCTGGCCGCAGCCGCAGGCAAACCAGGGGATATCGACCGGCGGGTCGCCGACGCGGCGCGCCAGGATCGGGCCGTGGCCCCATTCGCCGGAGAAGCCGCCGGCCCCCTGGAGCAGGCGGCTCTCGACGACCACGCCGCCGCCGACGCCGGTGCCGAGGATAATGCCGAAGACGATCCGGCGGCCGCGTCCGGCGCCGATGCCGGCCTCGGCAAGGGCGAAGCAGTCGGCATCGTTGGCGACCAGAACGGGGCGCGCGAGCGCGGCGGAGAGATCGTCGGCGAGCCGCCGTCCGTCGATGCAGGGGATGTTGGCGCACTTGCTGCGGCCGCTCACCGGATCGACCACGCCGGCAATGGCGATCGAAAGCGGTGCCGTGGCCTCGCCACTGCCGGCCTCGGCCAGTTCGGCGAGCGCCGCGCAGAAGGCGTCGAAGTCGTCGGCCGGCGTGTCGTGCTTGCCGATCGGCACGATGTCCTCGGGCGTCAGCGCCCGCGCCGCCTTGATGGTCGATCCGCCGATATCGAAGCAGATGGTCATGGCGCTCCGTCCGCCGCCGATCAGCCGGGCGGCGGGATGACGAGAATGCTGCACGGCGGGTTCTTCACCAGCTGCACGCCGACGGATTCATTGGCCAGCCGCGACCACAGCCCGTGGGACCGGTGGCCGATCACCACCAGGTCGGCACCGACCTCGCGGGCCGTCTCCATGATCTGGTCGGGCGGATGGCCATAGGCCACGCGCGTCGTGCCGGTCAGCCCGCGCTCGGCCAGGTGGACCATCTCCTCTTCGAGGATCGAGCGGGATTGGTCGAGCGCCTCCTCGTCGGCGGTGCCGCTGGCATAGGCTTCCGCCGCGGCAACGTCGATGCCTCTCTCCATCACCGAGACGAGCACCAGCTCGGCCCCGCACAGCGCCGCAAGCTCGGCGCCCTGGTTGAGCGCCACGCGGCTGTCCTCGGTTCCATCGAAGGCAATGAGTATTTTTCGGTACAAGGGATTTGTCCTTGCTGGTTGCCGGTGTTCTCTATTGTAGCGCGTCGCGGCGCGTCAGACGACACGGCGCACGCCCGGAATGCGGCGCAGCAGCGGCGCCGGGCGCCGACGCCTTTCGGTGTCTATAGCGCCAGCCCCGTTGTCAGAAAACCGTGCGGCCGGCGCGCACGCGCTCCTTCGGGGCGGCGAAGAGGGCGCTCATCGCCTGTCCGCTGCGCCCGACCAGGACGAGACCGTCGCCGGCAGCGACATGCAGGCTGTTGTCCGGTTCGGTGATGGCCTCGCCGTCGCGCCGGTTGAGCTGCACGATGAAGAACGTGCCGTGGGCGCGGGTCTCGATCTCATCGATGGTCAGATCGGTGAAGGCGCCGTTCTGCGGCACCACCACCACTTCGATGGCGAGGCCGAGACCGCGCAACGTGCGCTCCAGATCGCGCATCTGGCCGGACTCGAAGATGAAGCGTGCCGTCTCCGGAAACAGGATCATCTCGGCGATGCGTTCGGCGCCGATATGGGTCGGCAGAACCACCTTGTTGGCGCCGGCATGGACCAGCTTGCTCTCGGTGGTGACGGCGTCGCCGCGGGCGATGATCTGGATCGCGGGATTGAGGTTGCGTGCCGAGAGCGTGATGAAGACGTTGGCGGCGTCGTTGGGCAACACGGTGGCGAGCGATCCGCGCCCGTGCGATGCCGGCCGCATCCAGGGTTGCCTCGGCGGTGGCGTCGCCTTCGATGCAGAGATAGCCGGCGTCGCGCGCCTGCGTGCCGCTGTGCCGTTCTGCTCGACCAGGACAAACGTGGCGGCGCCGTCGTGAAGCGCCTTGGCAAGCTCGACGCCGATGCGGCCGAAGCCGCAGACGATGATGTGATCGTCGAGCTTGTCGATTTCGGTCTGCATGCGCCTCTCCCCCATGATTGCCTGCAGCGGTCGCAAGGTGAAGAACTGGACCAGCGCGCCGGTGAAGAAGATCATGCCGGTGCAGCCGAGCGCCATCGTCGCCATGGTCATGAGGTGCAGGTACGGCGTGTCGATGGGATGGACTTCGCCATAGCCGACGGTGAAGACCGTCAGCGTCACCATGTAGAGCGCGTCCGGGAAGGACCATCCGGCCTCGACATAGCCGAACGTCGCTGCGGTCCACACCACGACCATGAAGGCCGCGACCCGCACCAGGTTGCGCGACGGATGAGCTAGCAGACTATCCATGTCCCCCCGGAGAATTCGTCTTCACTCAGCCTTTGAAGGATAGCTGAGAGGGGGCAAAGAATATTGCGGAAATTAGTGGCGCGAATCCCCTGATTGCCTTGTTGTTGGGCGACGTCTGCGGTCAGTCGGTGCTCGGGTGCCAGGCCTGCGCGCGGCGAACCGCTTCGGCGATCTGTTCCGGCGTCATGTCCTGTGCCACCCGTTTGCGCAGCTTTATTGCGGTCTCGTCTCCCTGGCGGGCCGCCAGGCTGAACCACATGTGTGCCGTGACGAGGTCCTTGGGAACCCCGTCTCCTTCGACGTACATGAAGCCAAGATACCATTGCGCCAGGTCCAGCCCCTGATTGGCGGAGAGCGTGAGCCATCGCGCTGCTTCATGGGAGTCCTTGGGCACGCCGCTGCCCTCCTGGTACATCCTCCCGACCAGAAGCTGAGCCCCTTTGCTGCCTTTTTCAGCCAACGGCTTCCACAGTGCGAAAGCAGTCTTGAAATCACCCTTGAGGAAGGCGGCTTGACCTTCCTCAAATTGTCCAGCGGTCGCGTTCGACGTCGCCAGGATCAGTCCAAGCAAGGCGGCGGCAAGAATCTCGCGCATTGTTTCGCTCCATTTTGGTCTTGGCCGGGCCGTATTGCCCGATAATGTAATGTTGAGCCAGAATTGCCAATCGTTATTCTTCCGCTAGGCGCGAGTTAGCCTGTAAATGAAACTTGAGCATCGAACTCGGCAATAAAGAGGCAAGGGAAAATGCCGGAACGCAGCCTTGATGCCTTCATTTCCTATAGCCAGTCGGCCGACCGGACCATCGCGAGGGCGCTGCGAACGGTTATTCAGACCATCGGCAAACCGTGGTGGAAGCTGCGCAGCCTCAACGTGTTTCTGGACGAGACCAGCCTTTCGGCGAGCCCCAGCCTGTGGATGGGGATCGAGAAGAACCTCGACGAGTCGCGATACCTGATTCTGCTGGTCTCGCCCGAGGCCGCCAAATCCAAATGGGTCGACCGCGAAGTCGCACATTTCGTCGAGCGAAACGGGCCGCAGAAACTGCTGCTGGCATTGACCGACGGCGAACTCAGTTGGGATGAAGCGCGGCGGGATTTCGATGCGGACGCCGGCGTTACCCTTCCACCGAGCCTGGCCGGAGTGTTCGCGGAGGAACCGCTTTGGGTCGATCTTCGGCCGTTCAGGGTGTCGCCTTCGACGGCGGGCAAGAGCAATCAGGCGTTCCTCCACGCTGCGCTCGACCTCGCTGCGACGATCCGCGGGGTGGAGAAGGCGGACCTGTATTCCGAGGAGTTGAAGCAGCAACGGCGCTCGCTGAGGTTGGCCTATTCGGCCGCTGCCATCGTTCTCGGGCTGGCAATCAGTGCCAGCGCCGCCGCCTGGATCGCCGTGCGCAACCACGAACGTGCTGCTGCCGAGGCTGAGAGAGCGACGCGCAACTTCGAAACAGCCAGACAGACCGTAGACCGGGTAACCATCGACATTGCCGATGGTCTGAAGGATGTCGAAGGCATACGGCTCAGCAGCGTGCACACCATACTGTCTCGCGTGAAAGAAGCCGTTGACCGGCTTGCCGAAAGCGCGCCTGACAACAAGGAAATCGCCAGTAGTCGAGCGATCATGCTGATGAAGTTCGGCGAGACCTACATCCGCCTGGGCGATCGCGATGCCGCCAAGGAGTCGTACCTAGCATCATTCGAGATAGCGCGCGACCTCGCCAGCCGCGACCCGAACTCCAGCCAATCGGTTCGTCGAGATGGAGGGTCTGCTTGGCCTCGGCGACCTCACCCGGGCGATGGGCGACGACAAGCAGTCGGCTGCCTACTATCTGCTGTGTACAGCGGCCGGCCAGGCGGCCCTGGGCCAGCAACAAGCGGCGGACAAGCAGGGACCGATTCTGGACCTGCTCGCCACATGCATGAATGCGTTCGGTGACGCACAGAAAAAGGCCGGTCACGCCGACAGCGCGCAGGTGGCCTTTGAACAGGCGCTGGAGATACGGCGTCGACGTCAGCACGAGGCACCCGACGACGCCGGCGCGCGGCGAGACGTCGCAACTGCTGCCAGCCGTCTGGCGCTCGCCAAGGCGGCTGCCGGCGATACGGCGGGCGCACTGGCCGGGCTCAGGGAAGGCCTCGCGACCTTGCACTCGCTTGCATCCGGAGACCCCGGCAACACGGAGCTACAGAGGGATGTCGGCGTCAGCCTCGCCATGATCGCGCGGATCGAGATCAAGGGACAGGACACCGAAACCGGATTGGCGGACCTTGAGGCGGCGCTGGCGATATTCCGCCACTTGGCAAGTCTCGATCCCGGCAACGAGCAGTTCCGCAACGACATGGTTGCGCAACTGATTTCCATCGGGCAACTGACACGACACCTCGGCGATACGGACAGAGCCCGTGCAGCGTACGAGGATGCTATTCCCATCCTGTCGCAGTTGTCGATGGCGCACCCGGAAGACACTGCCAGCGCACGGGACCTGTCCCTGTGCAAGGAAGCACTGGCTTCGTTCGACCTCGATGCCGGTCGATTGGCCGATGCTTTGGCCAAGTTCGAAGAGGCGCTCAATGTCTTCAATGCCGACATGGCGCTCAGAACCGGCGATGCGTCGGCGCGCAGGGAGGTCATGGAGCGGCTGACCATGGTCGGCCAGTTGAGGCTGCAGCGAAGCGATCTGAGCGGCGCTCGTTCGGCTTTCGAACAGTTGCTGGTGCTGCTCCGGCGCGAGGCGAAAAGTCAGCCTTCCGATCGCGAGTGGCAGGCCCGGCTCTGGCTGGTACTGGACCAGGTCGGCGGTATGCGACAGGTGCAAGGCGAAAGGGGGCCGGCGTTCGCCGCGTATCAGGAGGCAGCGGATGTCGGGCGCGGGATGATGAAGGCTGACGGCGGAAATACCGAAGTGTCCCTGCGGTTGGTGGGCACGCTCGACAAGGGTGTTGCGGTTGCCGACAACCCGAGCCAGCAGGCCGCGCTCCTGGCCAAGGAAGCGGCTATTCTGGAAGGGCTCGATCGCGACGGCCATCTATCCGCCGGGCAACGTCGCATGGCGCTCCAGGTCGATAATTCCATCCTAAAAGTTGCGGCGAAACGGACATCGGTTGGAGACGCCGTGGCTGCCCTCGGCGACATTGAACCGGTCGTCGGGCGGATGCGCGTCAGAGCTGATCGCGCGCCCGCCGACGAATCCCTGCGCCAGAGCCTCACCGAGGCTCTGAACGGAGCGGCCGCGGCCGGTCTGATCGCCGGCGATTTCGCGAAGTCCGAGTCGTACTCGCGTGATGCGCTGTCGGTAAATCCTGACCTCAAGAAGTCGACGCTCAATTTGGCCCATGCCTTGCTATTGCAGGGGAAGATCGGCGAGGCGGATCAGATCTACCTGGGGCATCGCGGCAAATCGGTTGACGGGCGGTCCTGGGAAGACGCAGTGCGGGACGATTTCGCGCATCTGCGCAGCGAAGGTATCGCCAATCCCCACATGGCGGTGATCGAGGCAGCCTTGCGAACGGGCTGACTGGTGCGTGCAGGCAAACCGGACAAGACGGCAGGCAGTAGTGCCGCGAATCATCCGTGACGTCCGGTCAAGCGCCGTTTTCCCCTCACGCATCGTGGAAGCGGATGGAGACGCCGCCGTCGATGACGATGTTGGCGCCGATCATGAACGTCGCCTCGTCGGAGGCGAGCAGCGTGGCGACGGCGGCGATCTCGTCGGAACGGCCGAGCCGCTTGACCGGGTGCAAATTCTCCGCCGCCCGGCGGGCGCCTTCCGGGTCGGGCAGGGTGCTGAAATACCATTCGTTGATCGGCGTATCGATGTAGCCCGGCGAGATCGCGTTGATGCGGATGCCGCGCGCCGCGTATTCGATCGCCAGCGCACGGGTGAGGCCGAGGACGCCGTGCTTGGCGACGGGATAGGGGAAGGTGTGCGGGATGATCTGGAAGGAATGGGTGGAGGCGATGTTGACGATGGCGCCGCCACCCTTGTCGAGCATGTGCGGCAGCACCTGCTTGCAGCAGTACCAGACGCCGTCGAGGTCGACCGAAAAGCAACGGTGCCATTCCTCGGCGGAGAGCTTGAGCGGCTCGTCGAAGACGGCGATGCCGGCATTGTTGATGAGGATGTCGGGCGGACCGACGGCCGCCACGGCCTCGGCGACCATGGCGGTGATCGACTCCTCGCTGGCCACGTCGGTGTGGATGAAACGGGCGCCGGGTAGCGATTCCGCGACCGCGGCGCCGGTCTTCCGATCGCGCTCGGCAATGATGACGCGCGCCCCTTCGGCGGCGAACTTGCGTGCGATTCCCTCGCCGATTCCCTGACCCGCGCCCGTTACAATGGCGATCTTGCCACCCAGTCTCGACAAGGCAATCCTCCCCCATGTGGTGGTCACGCGTTCGCGCTTGCTCACCGCCGGCCTTTGACGATAATCCGCGCTCCGCCGATTGCCCAGCGAAAGCGGCAATCTTGCAAGTGCTTCCACTTCCAGTGTGGTTGCGCGGTTTCACCCGATGTGGCGAAGAGGGAATCTCATGCCGGCGGTGCTCGATCTTGACGGCCTCACCGCGGTGCTGCGCGAAAGGGGCGCGGCGGCGCGCAGCCTGACCGCGATCGCCGGGGCGCCGGCTTCCGGCAAGTCGACGCTGGCCGAGCAACTGGCCGACCGGCTGAACCGCGACGAGGCCGGCAGCGCCGCGGTGCTGCCCATGGACGGCTACCATTTCGACGACAGGGTGCTGGTGCCGCGCGGCTGGCGGCCGCGCAAGGGCGCGCCGCATACCTTCGATGTCGCCGGCTTCGCCCACATGCTGGCGCGGCTCAGGGCGAACAGCGAGACGGAAATCGCCGTGCCGGTCTTCGACCGCGATCTGGAGATCGCGCGGGCCGGTGCGCGCATGATCCCGGCTTCCGTGCGCCATCTGATCGTCGAGGGCAACTATCTGCTGCTTGCCGCCGCGCCGTGGTCGTCGCTGCACGATCTGTTCGATACCACGGTGATGGTTGACGTGGAGGAGGCCGTGCTTCGCGCACGTGTCATCGAGCGCTGGCAGGGCTACAAGCTGTCGCCGGAGGAGATCGCCTGGAAGCTCGACGGCAACGACCTTCCCAACGGCCGACTGGTGATGACGGAGAGTGTCGCGCCGGAGTTCGTCTTCAAGGGGGAATAGGCGCCCCGGTTCACGCGCCCTGCGGATTGAACGCCTCCGTCATGCGCGGCCGGGCGTGATCGAGCAGCCAGGCGTCGGGCGAGGTCGCGGTTCCATCCTTGTCGGGGAAAAGCACGGCTACGGCCCGACCGCATAGTCGCTGTCGAGGGGAGTGCCGAGGGTGGCCGCGTCGCAGGTGGACGGCGGCGGCGCACCTTCCATGTCGGCGCCGAGGCAGTAATAGGTGCCGGTCGGGGTGGTCTGATAGACATAGGTGCCGCCGAGCGGGTCCTCGGGCAGGGCCGTCAGATAGCCGCCGGTGGCGAGATCGCTGAGCACGGCGGCGAAGGCGGGAGCGCTCAACGTCTCGGTCTCGCTCACCGGATAGGTATCGTGGTCGACATGGTAGGCGGCCAGCGCATTCCGGATCTGCGCGAGGTCGGCAACACGCTGGCGATCGCGCGCCGCGGCCTCGGTGCGGTTGGCCTGGTCCTGGTAGGCCGGCATGGCGATGGCCACGATCGCGGCGATGACGGCGATCGCCGCCGCCAGCTTCAGGCCCAGGCTGACGATGCCACGGCCCTGCCGGCGATAGGCCGGCGCGTCGCTGAAGCCACGGTGGGCCAGCCGCCAGTTGCGCATCACCGGAAGAACGGCGCCGGAAAAGATGCGCGCCAGCGCGACGAGGACGAGCAGCACCAGAACGATTGCCGCGATCTGGTAGAAGGTGCCGCCGTCCGTCATCCGAGCCTCCAGCGGGCGGCGCGGTCGCGCTTGCGCCGGCGGTCGTAGCGGTCGCGGTCGAGCGCATTGTCGCGATCGCCGCGGACGATGCTGAAATCGACGTCCTGGTCGATCTTGTACTCCTCCATCATCACCTTCAGCACGTCGGTGACCGAGCGGTGGACGATCTCGATCAGGCTGTCGAGATCGATGAGGTCGTATTCGTTGGGCACGTAGAGGCCGGGCTCGAGGCCGCGATACTCGGTGAGGCGGCCGGCGGAGACGCGGGCAGAGACGGGTCTGGTCTCGGCCCATTGTGCCCAGTTGATGTAGGACTCCCAGCCGACGAACAGGTCGGCGCCGAAACGATAGACGTGCAGATGGGCGACGCCCTGGCCGTTGGTGACGACCAGGCGGTCGCGCTCGTCATAGCCGTTGGGAGAACGGAAGCCGTAACGCTCGCTCTCGGTGGTGACGCCGCTGTGCGCGAAGGGCTCGAGCTTCCTGGTGAGGCGCTGCCTGGCTTCGTTGACCAGGGGGCCAAGCTCGGGAATGACGGCGTGCCAGCTGTCCAGCCGCATGAGATAGCGCGGCGGAATCGTCGGGCGGTCGATCACCGAGACGATGGTGCGGCGGCGCCGGGACAGGGCGAAGGCGACGATCAGCGCCAGTGCGCCGAGCGCGATCTCCGCGGTCTCCTGTGGCGACGGGCCGAAGTCGGCATCGATCTGAAAGATACCGACGGCGATCAGCACCAGCCCGGCAAGCGCCAACAACCAGGGGAGGGTGATCGGCAAACGGCCGCGGAAGGGACGCAGGATGGGGTTGGCATAGCGCGTCCGGGCGAAGGGGATGATCGCCAGAAAGACATTGGCGAGGAAATCGGAGAAGCGGGCCGAGCGCGGCTTGCGGCCGGCGCCCAGCGTGTAGAGCAGCCACAGGACGGCATCGCTGGCGGTGAAATTGGGCCGCTCGGCAACGGCGATCGCACGCCGCCCGATGCGGGCCAGAACGGACGTGGTCACCGGATATTCGCGATAGGGCCTGACCGCGAAGGAAAGCTCGAGCGTCGTCCTCAGGCGCGGATCGGCGGATGTCGCGCCGCCGGAATTCTGCGGCAGCCAGGCCTCGACCCTGACCCATGCGGGATAGACGCCGTTGGCGGAACGGGTGACCAGCGCCTCGATCCCGCGGTCGGCGAGCGTGCGCTTGATCGCGTCATGGCAGGCGTTGCGTACCCCGGCGGCGGTGCCCCATATCGTGTCGTCCGATACGCGGTGGACCGGACGGACGTCCATTGTTCCAGCCGGTGCGCCGACGCTCACCACCGCCTCCCCGTATTGGTCGGCGGCAAGGATAGTGAGCTACCGCTCGAAAAGACAAGAGCGGGCGACGGGCCGGGCAGGCAAAATTCAGTGGCCGTGTGCGGTGCGCACTTGCCCCAATGGGCGAGCAACACCCGCCATGGTCTTCAGTATGCAACAGCTTCCACGATGCCGGTCGGCTCGTCCTGCTCGACCTCGCGGTGGACATTTTCGGCCGGGGTCACCATGGCGTCGCGGCCGCGGATGTAGTCCTGGTCCTCGACGATGGTGCGATAGGCCTTGTCGAGGTCGAGCGCCCGGCGGCGCGAGGGATAGAGCAGCGTGGCGACGTCGGCGCGCAGCCGCGCGAGCATGTCGGCCTTCGGCTTGCCGGTGGGGTCGAAGAAGGCGTCGATGACCTCGCGGTTGGCGCGGAACTCGTCGCCGGCGCCGTTCTCGGTCAGATAGCGCGCATACTCGCCCATGCCGTCGGCGCCGGCCGGATCGGGGATGCCGCCAAGCCCGTGCTGGCTCCAGTGGAACCAGCCGCCCGAGGGCTGCGCCAGCTTGCGCGGGAAGGCGAAGGTCGAATCGTCGGTGACGCCAATGCCGCCGTGACAGCCGGCGCAGAACACCGTCTCGTTGAAGCTCTGCGGTCTGAGGTCGCCATCGCGGTCCTCGATGAAGGCTTGCAGCCGCCAGCCGGTGCCGTTGGCCAAGCCCGTCTCGTCATTGCCGTCGAAGATCGGCAGGCGGTCGGGGAAATCGTGGTCCTCCTTGACCTCGGCCAGCACGCCTTCCTCGAGGTCGGCATAGGTCTGCCAGACCGTCTTCTTCATGTAGCGCAGTTCCTTGATGCGCCTCGACATGACGACGTCCTGCGCGGCGTCGTCGTAATCGACGTAGCGCACGGTGTGGACGAATTCGGTGCCGAGCGGATAGAGGCCGGCGGCAAGCGGCGCCTCCGCGGCGGAAAGCTCTCGCGCGCGCCCGACCCAGGACATGGTGCGGCCTTCCAGCGGGGCCCAATCGAAGGCGATGTGGTCGGCCGTGCCGAGTGTGCCGTCCTTGTCGAGGTCGACACCGTAGCGGGCTTCGTCCACCGGCGAGATGGCGATATCGGCGCGGCGGATGAGCGCCTCGACGATGGCGAGGTTCACCCGATAGGCGGTCCAGTCGGGCGCGCCCGCGGCGCTCTCACGATAGGCGGCCGGCAGGCGGATGAGCACGTCGTCGGTCGAGCCGGAAGCCGGCGAGAAGCTGCCGGGCAGCGGCGTATAGGCGAAGGCGCGCCAGCCGGTGCGGTCGCCGTCGGGGCTGATGTCGTAACCCTCTGAATCGAAACGGAAATAGGCGTCGGGCACGTAGCCGCTCCACTTGCCGTCGCCGTCGGCGTCCCAGCCCTTCGGCGGGTCGGCAAGGACGCGCGCCAGACGAATGGTGCCGTCGGCGGTGAGATAGTTGTCCTTGCGGATGTAGCTGAGGATTTCGTCGTCGCTGATCGCGGCAACGCGATCGCGCCGGTCCTCGAAGAGGTTGGTCCAGGGATTGACCAGGGCCGGCTCGGGAAAGGCGTAGGAGAGCTGCAGGTCCGAATCGTTGACATAGTTCGGGCCGCGGCCGCGGACGTGGCAGGTGAAGCAGGGATTATGGGCCACACCGTCGGCGTCCATGGTCTCGGTGTAGCACTGCGGCGGAATGAAAGCGGTGGGGTTGTCGAGCGGCGTGTCGAGGTCCCCGGCGAAGGCCGCCATCGGTGACAGGACAGCGATCAGGGCAAGGGTGGTCCGGCGCGACATCGGGCTCTCCCGGTACAATTGACCTTGGCAGACGGCGATGAAGGCCGGCAGGCCCGAAGGCCCGCCGGCGCATGAAGCGGTCGGTCCGGCTAGTTGATCAAAGCCGGCAACGGCCCGATGTAGCCGACATAGGCGCGGGCGTCGGCCGGGTCGGCCAGCTTGTCCTCGTCGGATTCGCCATAGGGGTGCTGCACCACCGCCATGATGTAACCGTGGCCACCGATGTTGTTGTAGGTGTAGGCCGAAGTCGTCTCCGAGCCGTAGGGCGTGGAGAAGATGCGGGTCAGATTGCCGCTGCCCATGTCGTAGGCCCAGATGGCGTCGTTCTGGTGACCCGAGCCGGTGTCCTCACCGATGATCAGCGTATTGGTGCCTTCCAGGAAGGAGATGTTGTCCGGGTTGGCAATGCCGTCGACATCGCAGGTGTTGCCGGCGTAGGGGCTGTTGTCGTCGTACTTGGTGGGCTTGCCGGCGACCAGCGTCTTCTCGGTCTTGGCGACCCAGTCGGAGCCGATGGCAGTGTCGCTGCCGAGGTCGAGGGCGTAGACGGCACCGCAGTTGTTGGCCTTGAGGCGGATGTCGTTGGTGCTGCCCAACTCATACCTGTTGGTTGGCTTGCCGCCCTTGGCAGCATTCTCCATGCCGCTGTTCACCTCGGACATGGCGACGAAGAGGGTCTTCGTGACCGGATCGAGGGTGACGCCCTCTTCCTTGCGGTACTCGGTGGTGGCGCCCATCATCGAGGCGTAGCGGCGCGTTTCGATGCGCGAAGCAAGCGTGTCCATGCCCGGCTTCACCTTCAGGCACTCGGAACGCTCCTCGGCGTTCGACGGCGAGAAGCCGGCGGGGCAGGTGCCGTCGTCGGCGATCTTGGCGGTCTCGAACAGGTCGGAGAAGCTGACACCGTCCTTGAGCGCCTTGGCAACATCGGCGCTGACGGCATGGCCGAGGTTGACCCAGGTGAGGTCGGCGGCGCCGGCACCCTCGTCGGAGGTCTGGTGCCACTTGGCGGCGTAGAGCGTACCGGCATCGAGCTTGCCGGCCTCGTCGGCGACGAACATGAAGAAGCCGACGTCGGTGCCGTCGTCGGTGATGTAGGCGGTCTTCTGGTCGGGCATCACCTTGGCCAACTCAACCGCAACGCGGCCCATGGCGTAGTGCTTGGCGACCGTGTAGGAGCCGTCTTCCTTCACCGTGATCTCGGTCGGGTAGCCGAAATTGTACGGCTTGAAACCGGCCTTGAACTGCTCGACCGTCGCCTTCTCCGGGTCGAGGCCGACATAACGGATCATCGGCTTGTAGTAGTCGTCGATGTCGTCCATCGAGGTGGCTTCCTCGACGGCGCGGGCATCCGGCGGATACTCCTCGGAGCCGAGATGCGTGCCCCAGGGCGTGACCGAACCGGCGCACGGCACCCACAGGCCGCCGACGGCCGAGAAATCGATCGGCTTGGTCGACTTGATCTTCAGCATGCCGTCGTCGGTCTGCTCCATCTCGGAGAGATACATGGCGCCGGGACGCGACTCGAAATGGGTTACGTTGAACAGCTTGTCGCCGACGGGAAGCAGCGAGGAGAAGTCCGCGTCGACCGAGATGTGCTCGGAGCCGTCGGGGCTCTTGACCGGCTGGCCGTCCTTGTCGGTTAGCAGGGCAAAGGTGACATCGCCGAACTTGTCGCCGCTGCGGGCGAGAAGATGGTAGCCGATGGGATAGGCCTGGCCGCCGATGGTGACGCTCTCGGAAGCGATGGCCGCACGCTTGTCGGCGTCGGTCGCCGCGAACGGCACCGGGGTGAAGTTGATCTCTGCCGCCATGGCAGCCGAGCCGGCCAGAACAAGAGCCGTGGTCGCCAGAAGCGAACGCTTCCAGATCGAATACATGTGACCTCCGTCAATCCATCGTCGCCCCGGCGAGTGCGTGGACGATTGGCGTTTGGGAAAAATGAAATGGCGAGGGGCACTCGCTCCCCTCAGGCGCAAGGGGCACTCTTTCAAGCGCGCTTGAAGCCCTGTTGACGGGCGGATGACGGTTCGGTGTCAGTCCACGGCGCAGCGACTAATCCGTCCGGTTGAGATCGGCGATGCGCTCCTCGCTCAGAGGGTAATGGTCGACGCTCGTCCCGCCGGGGATCGGGTGGGTCCGCTCGCCGATGCCGTCCTGGTTCTTGTCGAGGAAGCCCTCCGCCACCTCGTCGAAATCGTCGTAGCGGTTGCCGTAGGTGCCGTCGTCCCAACGATTGGTGGCCGGTTTCAATTGCGCGCGCATGGTCTTCAGCATCATCTCGCGCATCTGCCGGCTGGTGCGCAGCTGTTTCTTGGCCGCCTCAAGCATCGGCATGGCGTCGATCATCTTCAGGATGTCGGCGTCGGTGAGCGTCCGCCCCGACGAATCGAAGGCATTGACGCCGTTTGCCGACATGTCGTTGAGGGTCAGAAGATTGTCGCTTGAGGCCGCCGCGCCGGCGGTCGCCGTCGCAATCATGATGCCGTGGTCGGCATTTGACGTGACGACGTTGCGCTCGAAGGTGTTGCGGCTGGAGGTCGAGAGCATGATGCCGACGCGGTTGTCGCTGACGACGTTGCCGGTGACGCTGTTGTCGTTGACAAGGTCGAGGCCGATGCCGGCGGCGGCGTTGTCATGGGACTGGTTGCCGATCACGCTGCTGTCGGTCACCAGGCAGAACAGATAGATCCCCGACCCGTAAGGGGCACGGTCGAGCGATACGGCAACGCCGGCGCCCTTGCTGACGCCCTGCTCCCAGGCGGAGATGAGGCCCTGATCGACCGGGCGCTCGATGCCGGTCTTGGTAACCTGGTTGTTCTTGACGGTGATGCGTTCGCTCTCCCAGGCGACTTCGATGCCGTAGGCGCCGTTGCCGCGGACGTCATTGTCAGCAACCAGAACGTCCTCGGACCTGACCGCGACCTGTCTCTGCTGAGCCAGCAGACGCGCCGCGTCGGGGCTGGCAAGGTTGCCGAGCGGCGAACGCTCGGTCTTGGCAAACAGCGCATCGACGCTGATGCCGACGCCGTTGCGGTTGACGGTGTTGGCGACGATCCGGTGCCTGCGACCGCCGATGACGCGGATGCCGTGGCGCACATTGTCCTCGACCGCCGATTTCTCGATCAGCGAGCCGGCGCCGCCGTGGAAGACCACGCCCCAATCGTTGTCGACGACGGTGAGGCGGCGCAGGGTGGCCTTGTCGGCATCGACGAAGACGCCGGCATCGCCCCACAGCGCCCAGATATCCGAGCCGCGCCCGGAATGTTCGAGCCTCAGGTCTTCGATGACGACGCCCGCGGCCTTGATGGTGAGAACCGTGCCACCGCCACCACCGTCGAGCACGGCGGGCTCGCCGCCATCCGTCTTGCCGACAAGCGTGATCTGCCTGCCGACGATGAAGTTGCCGGTGTGTAGGCCGGTGACCTCGATGGTGTCGCCGTCGCGCGCCTGGGCGAGCGCCTCGGCGAGGTCTTCATAGGCGGCCGGGAGGGTGAGGTTGGTGACCGTGGCCGCGCCTGCCGGGGCCGGTGCCCACGCAAATGCGATGGCAGCCATAACGAGGCCGGTTCCGGTCAGGGGATTTCGGATCGCTGATATCATCGTCGCACCCGCTTTTGCTCGCGGGGCAGAGGCCGGGCGGTTCCCGGCCCGTCCCGAATTCAGCAATTATACCAGCAGGATCGCCGACCGGGCGCGACATATTATCGGTGGCCGCGTTACCGCCGGCGCGCGCTCGCTACAGGCTCACGCCGAACTTCCTGATCCAGGCGAGCCCCGTGTCGGTGTCGCCGCGCGGCTTGTACTCGGCGCCGATCCAGCCGTCATAGCCGAGTTCCTCCAGCACCGCGAAGATCGCCGCAAAGTTCAGCTCGCCCTCGTCCGGTTCGGCGCGGCTCGGCACCGCGGCGATCTGCACATGGCCGACGTGACGGTAGATCTTGCGCAGGCGGGTGGTCACGTCGCCCTCGGCGCGGCCGACGTGATAGGCGTCGAACATCAGCTTGAGATTGGGCGCGGCGACGCGCTCGATGACGGCGACAGCCGGCCCGATGGTGGAATAGAAGTAGCCGGGATTGTCGTTCGGGTTGAGCGCCTCGATGAGCACGGTGAGGCCGTGCGGCGCCGCCATTTCGGTGGCCAGCGTCAGGTTCCTGACCAGCGTCTCAGTGCCGGCTCGCGCGCTCCTCCTCCGGCACGAGGCCGGCCATGACATGCACCGCCGTTCCGCCGGCCTCTGTTGCATAGGCGATCGCCTGCTCGATGAGCGCAGCGAAATCCTTTTCGCGGCCGGTCACGGCGGCGAGCCCCAGATGCCCGCCGGCGCCGGTGTCGATGTTGGTGTTGATGGCGAGGAGCTTGACGCCGGCTTCGGCGCAGGCGGCCCTGGTCTCGGCCGCCGGCGTGTCATAGGGAAAGTGCAGTTCGACCGCCTTGAAGCCGGCGCGGCCGGCGGCGGCGATGCGCTCGGTGAGCGGCCGGTCCGGCCACAGGAAACCGAGATTGGCGGAAAAGCGGAGCATGAGACCCCCGACGCGTGCAGGCAAGGACGGGCGGCCTTAGGCGCCGCCGGCGGACCGTGTCAAGCGCGCCGCGAACGCGTGACCGGCCGTTCGCGCTCGACCGCGCGATGCTCGCGCACCACGTCGAGAAAGACCTTGAGGACCGGATTGCTGTCGCCTTTGCGCCAGTAGCAGCCGTGGGCGATCGTCGTGGTCGGATGGATGGGGACGTAGACGATGCCGGGATAGCGCATGATCTCCCAGGCCTTGTGGACGACGTGGATGCCGAAGCCGGAGGCGACCAGGCCGAGCCGGGTCGGCACCGGCCCGGCTTCCTGCACCACCTTGGGCAGGAAGCCGGCGCGCTCGCAGATCGCCATGATGCGGTCGTAGATCGCGGTCGAATTGTCGCGCTGGAACAGGATCCACGGATCGTCGGCAAGGTCGGCGAGCGCGATCGACTTGGCGTTGGCGAGGCGGTGACCGGCGGGCAGCACGGCGACCAGCGGGTCGCGCTCCAGCAGAATCTGGCCGAAGGCGGCTGGCGTGCGCAGCGGCGGATGGACGAAGGCGACGTCGGTCGCCCCGGCGGCCAGGGCCTCCATGAGGCCGGGAATGTCGAATTCGCGAACGGCGATGTGGACGTCGGGGTAGCGGCTGCGGAAGGCGTTGAGGATGGTGGGCAGGACGCCGAGCATGGCCGAGGCGATCAGGCCGAGGTCGAGGCGGCCGCGCCGGCCAAGGGCGCCTTCCCTGGTGCGTTCGCGGGCAATCTCGGCGCCGGCGAGCATGCGGCGCGCCTCGACGAGGAAGACGCGGCCGGCCTCGGTCAGCTTGACGTTGCGCCGGCTGCGCAGGAAGAGCACGACGCCGAGGTCGTCCTCGAGCTGCTTGAGCCGCCGGCTGACGTGCGGCTGGGCGATGCCGAGCTGTTCGGCGGCGTGGCCGAAATGCAGGCACTCGGCGAGCGCGACGAAGGTCCTGATCTGCTTGAATTCCATCGGCGGTCTCCGCCGGCAATTGATACCATTTTTGTATCAACCGATACCACCAATGTTCGCGTGGGCCTGCTAGATTTGCCCCCGCAACAGGCGATGAGATCGCACCGACACGTCCTCTCAACGCCTGAAGAATGACGGTCGGGGAGAAATTGGCGGCGTCGGACGCCGAGGCAACCGCGGTGGATCGCACCGCGGCAAATCCAGCCCGGATTCCGATGCCGCATTTGTTTCCGCCTCGCTCAGGGCCACGCCTCCGCCGTCTGCTGCACGTCTTTCGCGTTTCGCGCGCCTGCCAAAGCAAGGAGTTGATCCATGAGGTTTGGTGCCTCGTCCTGGCCGTTCCAGTGGGAGCCGCCCTATGAGGACGCTATCCGCCGCGTTGCCGCTTCGGGCTTCAAGTCGATCGAGCTGATCGCCTGGAACGCCGACTACCTGAACAACTACTGGACCGCGGCGAAGATCGCCGACATGAAGCGCGAGCTGGCCGCCTCCGGCATCGGCATCTCGCAGTTCGTGCATACCCCGCACGACCTGTCGCACGGCGACAAGGCCAAGCGCGAGGCAGCGGTCGTCAACTGGCAGCGGGCGGTCGAGATCGGCGCCGAGCTCGGCGCGCCGATCATCAACATGGTGTCGTCGCATGCCTTCGCCATGCATGACGCCGAGGAGATCCCGCGCATCACCACCAAGCCGCTGGTACAGAAATACGCCACCCGCAACGTGCCGCGCGGCGTCGACTGGGACCAGAACTACAAGGACTACGTCGCGGGGGTGCGCGCCTGCGCCGAGGCCTGCGACAAGGCCGGCGTCATGATGAGCGTCGAGCCGCATCCGGGCCGCTACCTCGCCAACACCGACGGGGCGCTGCGCCTCCTGGAGCATGTCGACCATCCGGCGATGGGCATCAACTTCGATCCCAGCCACACCTTCCCGGTCGGCGACTTTCCCGACATCACCGTCTACCGCCTCGGCAAGCACATCATCCATGTGCATGCCTCCGACAACGACGCGGTGACCAACGTCCACTGGCGGCCGGGCATGGGCAAGATCGACTGGCGCGCCATGTTCGTGGCGCTGAAGGACGTCGGCTTCGACGGCACCGTGTCGATCGAGCTGGAGGATGTGCCGGGCGTGTCGCGGGGCAAGAGCAACGCGCCGGGGGTCTACCGCAACGTGGTGGCGACCGAGGAGTTCGTCGCCGAGACGGTTGCCGGCATGAACTACCTCAAGGCGATCTGCAAGGACATCGGCATCAGCGTCGAATAGCCTCCGTCGGGAGGCTTCAGGGGCCTGCGTGCGGTTCTCCCGGCCGCGCGCAGGTCCCTTGCCTGATCAAGGGGACGAGCAAGAGCATGGCAAGCACGGCAAACGACCTGGTCTATGTCGGCACCTACAGCGAGCCGATCCTGTTCGGCACCGGCCAGGTGCTGCAAGGCAAGGGCAAGGGCATCTACGCCTTCCGCCTCGATGCCGAGAAGGGCGCGCTCGAGCCGGCGGCGGTGACCGGGGGGGTGCGCAACTCGTCGTACCTCGCCTTCGATCCCAAACGGCAGTTCCTCTATTGCGTCAACGAATTCAAGGAATACGAGGGGCAGGCGAGCGGGGCGGTCAGCGCCTTCCGCATCGACCGGGAGACGGGCGGGCTCACCTACCTCAACACCGTCGCCAGCCACGGCACCGACCCCTGCGCGCTCGCCGTCGACCGCAGCGGCCGCTGCGTGATCGTCGCCAATTTCGCCAGCGGCAGCGTCTCGGTGATGCCAATCGCCGCCGACGGCTCGCTGAAGGACGCAAGCTGCGTCATCCAGCACCAGGGCTCCAGCGTCGATCCGAGGCGGCAGAAGGGGCCGCACGCCCACGCGGTCGAGATCGACGCCGCCAACCGCCACGTCTTCGTACCCGATCTCGGCTGCGACAAGGTGTTCATCTACGTGCTCGATGCGGAACGCGCGGTGATCACGCCCAATCCCAACCAGCCCTCGGTCACGGTGACGCCGGCGGGCGCCGGCCCGCGCCAACTCGCGATCGCTCCGAACGGCCGCTTCGCCTATCTCATCAACGAGCTGAACTCGACGATGACCGCCTATGCCTATGACGCCGCGCGGGGGACGCTCGGCGAATTGCAGACGCTGTCGACGCTGCCGGCGGGCTTCGCCGGCGAGAGCACCTGCGCCGAGGTTCAAGTGGCGCCGTCGGGCCGCTTCCTCTACGGCTCCAACCGCGGCCACGATTCGATCGTCATCTACGCGCTCGACCCCGACAGGGGCACCATGACGCTCGTCGGTCACGAGAGCACGCGCGGCAAGATCCCGCGCAACTTCACGCTGAGCCCGAAGGGCCTGTTTCTCGCCGCCGCCAACCAGGACTCGAACACCGTCGTGATGTTCCGGGTCGACCCGGACAGGGGCACGCTGACGGCGACCGGCAGCGTGGTCGAGGCGGGAACGCCGATCTGCGTCAAGTTCCTGTAGAACTTGAGGGGCGCGCCCGGCTAAGGCATCGATTCGCGGAGCGCCCGCATCGCGTTGGCGGAACGCGGATATTTGGGCAAGCATTGGAGTGACGTGAAGATGGCTGCACGCAAGATCGCGATGGTGACCGGCGCCGGCAGCGGCATCGGCAAGGCTTGGGCGCTGGCGCTGGCGCGGGCGGGCTATTCGCTGGTGCTTGCCGGCCGCCGGGCGGAGGCCATCGAGGCGGTGCGCTGTCGATCCGCAAGGCGGGCGGCGCGGCACTCCCGGTTTCGACCGATGTCGGCGATCCGGATTGGTCGAGCGCCTGTTCGACCGCGCGAAGGCGACCTATGGCCGGCTCGACGTGCTCTTCAACAATGCCGGCATGGGCGCGCCGGCGGTGCCGCTGGAAGATCTCGCCTTCGCCGACTGGCAGAAGGTGGTGGCGGCCAATCTCACCGGCGTATTCCTGTGCACGCAGGCCGCCTTCCGCATCATGAAGGACCAGGACCCGCGCGGCGGCCGCATCATCAACAATGGCTCCATCTCGGCGCATGTGCCGCGGCCCTATGCCGTCGCCTACAACGCCACCAAGCACGGCGTCTCGGGCATCACCAAGTCGGCGGCGCTCGACGGGCGGCCTTACGACATCGCCTGCGGCCAGATCGATATCGGCAACGCCGTCACCGAAATGTCCCGGAAGATGGCGGAAGGTGTCTTGCAGGCCGACATGACGGTCAACAAGGAGCCGCGCATGGATGTGCAGGCGGTCGCCGACGCGGTGGTTTACATGGCCGGCCTGCCGCTCGACGCCAATGTGCTCACCATGACGGTGATGGCGACCAAGATGCCTTACGTCGGGCGGGGATGAGGACACTGGCACCCGGCACCATCGTCATCCTGAACGGCGCGCCGCGCTCGGGAAAATCCAGCATCGTCGCCGCCGTTCAGGAGGCCTTCGACGGGCTGTGGATGAACCTCGGCGTCGACGTCTATCTCCGTGCGACGCCGGAGCGCTATCGGCCGGGCATCGGGCTGCGCCCGGGTGGCGAGAGGCCGACGCTGGAACCGCTGATCCAGCAGATGTATGCCTCACTCTACGAGTCGATCGCTGCCCACAGCCGCATGGGCGTTAATGTGATCGCCGAGTTCGGTCATCACGACCGGTATTCCCGCCCGCTCGGCATCCTGCCCGGTTGCGCCCGGCGGCTCGCCGGCCTGCCGGTGCTCTTCGTCGGTGTGCGTTGCCCTATCGACGTCATCATGGCTCGACGCAACGCCGGGCAGAGCGACAATCCGGTCACCTATGAGACCGGCACGGCCGAACTGCCGGTGCCGCCTGCCGTGCAGCGCTTTCAGGACGCGGTCCACATTCCCGGCATCTACGACAAGGAGGTGGACACCGCTGTTCTGAGCCCGGTGGAATGCGCCGCGCTCATCCGCGGTTGGCTCGACGATGGCATTCCCTCGCCGTCGGCCTTCGATCGGCTGCGGGCGCTTGCCTGATCAACCCATGACTGCCGCGCGGCGGATGGCAAGCGCCAGGATGCGGTTGATCAGCTCGGGATAGGGGATGCCGTCGGAGAGCGCGGCCTGGGCGAATTCCTGGCTGGAGGCGATCTCCGGGTTGGGGTTGGCCTCGAGGAAATAGGGCACGCCCTCGGCCGACAGGCGGAAATCGATGCGGGCATAGCCATCGAGGTCGAGCGCCCGGCAGATGCGCTTGACCAGGCGCTTGATGCGCGACTCGGTCTCGGGTGCAAGGTCTTCGGCCGGTCCCTGCAGCACGCCGCGCAGTTCCTGATAGTCGGTGCGGTGCTTGACCCATTCGGTGGCGATGCGGCGGGCGCGGCGCGGCAGGTTGGCGAATTCGAGCTCCCAGATGGGCAGAACGCGCAGGCGGTCGTTGCCGAGCGCCCCGACATAAAGCTCGCGCCCGTCGATATATTGCTCGGCGATGGCTGCCGTGCCGATGCGCTCGTGGATGAAGCCGACACGTTCGACGAGCCGCTCGTCGCTGTTGACCACCGAGGCCTGCGAGATGCCTTCCGAGGCGTCCTTGGAGAGGCTCTTGACGATGAGCGGGAAGGCGAGGCGCTTGGGCCGCCTGACCTTGCGGTTCATCGGAAAGACGGCGAAGGCCGGCACCGGGACGCGGTGATAGGCGAGCAGCTGCTTGGAGATGTCCTTGCCGCGCGCCAGCATCAGGCCGCGCGGGTTGCAGCCGGTATAGGGAACGCGCAGCAGTTCGAGATAGCTGGCGACGTTCTGGTCGTAGGCGGTCTCGCCGTGAAACTGCTCGAGCAGGTTGAAGACCACGTCGGGCTGCCAGCTCTCGACCTCGTCGCGGATCGGCTGCAACTCGTTCTGCACGCCGAGCGGCTTGGCGTCGTGGCCGGCGGCGCGCAGGGTCGAGAGCACGTCGTACTCGGTCTTCCAGACGTTGATTTCCTGCTCGCTGTGTCCGGCCATCGAAGCGGGGGGCATCAGATCCGGATGCATCAGCACGAGAACGCGCAACGGCTTCATAGGGCAAACCACTTCCGCCGGCCGGTGCCATAGAGCGACAGCACGGTCTTGGCAGTGAACAGAACGGTGAAGTCCATGCGCAGCTGTTCCTCGTCGCCGGTGGCGCGCAGCTTCAGTTCGCGGCAGCGGACGATCATGTCGTTGAGAAGCGAATCCAGCGTTAACTGATGCTCGCCGGTCCAGCGCGAAACAATCTGCCGGATTCTGGCGCGGTTATGGCGCAGGAAGGTGGAGGCGGCGGGCGCGTCGGCGTCCTCGGGGCGGTCCGAGAACAGCTTGCGCAGGTCGCGGTCGAAGGTCTGCGGCGGGTTGACCAGATAGGCGGCCTGCTTGCGGCGGTAATATTCGTCGAGCGTGCGGCTGATCCGGCTGGCGGGGTCGACCACCGTGCGTGCGGTGAGCAGCGGCTTCTCGCCGGCGATCTCGGCCATCAACTCGTCGACATAGTTGAGCTTCTTCAGCGCCGGCCAGCCGGCATAGCGCTTGCGCCAGTTGGAGCGCGGGCTCAGCCACACCGCGAAGGTCTCGGCAAAATCCTCGTCGGGGTGGGCCTGCGCGTACCACAGGCGCAGGTGCTGGACGAAGTTGCGGCTGCCCGGGTTCGGCCGGTAGTAGCGCGGGTAGCGCAACGACGAGCGGCCGAAGAGCTGCTGCCAGCGGCGGCGGCGGCTGAGGCGATAGGCGTGCTGCACCACATGGCCGGTCTCGTGGCGCAGGATGCGCAGGCATTCGGACGGACTGCCGCCGTCGACCTCGAGGATCTTGCGCCGCTCCAGGCGCATCAGGCGCGGATGGGCGAGGTAAAATGGAATCGCGATGCCGGGCGTGACGTCGGGGCTGAACCATTCGTCCGACAGCCAGGTATGGGGGCGTGCGCGGATGCTGCGCTGAGCCAATTCCTCATGGAGCCGCGCCAGGCAGTCTTCCAGCCACGTGCCAGCAATGCGCACCCCGAGGTCCTTGATGCGCAGTTGCAGGAGTTCTTCGTCGGGCAGGGACGCCCAGGCAGGCTTGCGTGGCATGGCCTTCGGTCAACGTATTGCGACCCGAATCGATGCTGTCACGACCGGTCGGTCACGGCAACTGCGGTTGTGGACGCCGGTGTGGCGGCGACGGCGTTTGACCGGCCGCCGGGCGGCCATATCTTTGGGATCGTGGGGCAGCAAACGGGCGATGGAGGCCGGGGATGTTCCAATTGATGAGACTGGCATCGACAGTCGGCTTGATCTGCCTGGCCGGACCGGCGGCCGCCGCCGTCGATGTCGATCTGGAGCTGGTGCTTGCGGTCGACGTGTCGCGCTCCATGGATTTCGACGAGCAGTCGCTGCAACGCGACGGCTATGTCGCGGCCTTCCGCCATCCGGAAGTGATCCAGGCGATCGGCTCGGGCGCAGTCGGCCGCATCGCCGTCTCCTATATGGAATGGTCGGGGCCGGCCTATCAGCAGGTGCTGGTGCCGTGGACGATCGTCGGCAGCCGCGATGAGGCCGAGGCCTTCGCCGCCGCGCTCGAGAAGGCGCCGCTGGCGCGGGAGTCGGGCACCTCGATCTCCGGCGGGCTGGAGGCGGGGGCGCGCCTGTTTGCCTCCAGCGGCGTGCGCGGCATCCGCCAGGTGATCGACGTTTCCGGCGACGGGCCGAACAATCTCGGCCCGCCGGTAGCGCTGATGCGCGATTCCGTGGTCGAGCAGGGGATCGCCATCAATGGCCTGCCGATCGTGCTGAAGAAGAGCGGTGCCTACAGCCTGTTCAACATCCCCGATCTCGACGTCTACTACGCCGATTGCGTGATCGGCGGGCCGGGCGCCTTCATGGTCACTGTGGACGACACGACCGGTTTCGAAAGGGCGATCCGGCGCAAGCTGGTACTGGAGATTTCCGGCCTCCAGCCGCGGCTGATGCCGGCGGCGGAGACCCTTCGGCCGGCGCCGCGGGTCGATTGCCTGATCGGCGAGAAGATCCGCCGGCAGTGGTTGGATCCGTCGACCAGATAGGTTGGCAGAGCCGCCGGCCGCGGCGCGGCAGTCCCGTTCAGTGGTGGGCGCCGGCGTGCTGGAGGGCGCGCAGGCGCTCGGCGAGCGTCGTGCCGTCGCCGGCCGCGGGTGTTGGCTCGCTTGTCACCGGGGCGGCGGCAACCGGCTGGGGCTCCCGCCCGCCGCCGTGGCCGTTGCCGTCGGTGGCGAACGGTGCGCCGTCGCCGGCAGCGATCGTCTGGGTTAGGCGAACGACATTGGCGGCGATCTCGCTCAGCCGTGTGCGCAGTTCGTGGGTCTCCTGGGGGTCGCCGTTGGCGGCAGCGGAACCGCTGCGCAGGGCGACGTTCTCGGCGCGCAGCGCAGCAAGGTCGCTCTGCAGCGTCGCCAGTTCCTCGGCGAGCGTCTTCTTGTCGGCTTCGCTGGTCTCCAGGTTCTGGCGCAGATGGTCGGCGCCGACGAAGGCGTCCGTCTGCTTCCTGATGCGCAGCGTGAGAAGCTCGGCCTTGGCGTCGGACAGCGCCATCTCGGTGTCGTGCAGGCGCTTCTCCAGCTCTTCCTGAAGGCGAACGTCCTCGAACAGCTCGGCATTGAGCGCCTTGATCTCGTCCTGGCGCTTTTCGAGCTCGGCGGCGAGGCGGTCGCGGTCGCCCGTGATGGCCGTGACTTCGGCGGCGCGGACGGCGGCCTGCTCGTGCTCGGCGGCAACCCTGGCGGAAAGGCCGAGCAGCTCGTCAGCGAAGTGGGCGGCCTCCTCCTTCTGGCGCGCGTGCTCGTGGCTGAGGGTGGCGAACTCCGCCGCCAGACGCTCGGCCCGCTCGCGCTCGGTTGCGGTGTGGCCGCGCTCGGCCGCAATCTCGGTGGCCAGCGATTGTGCCTCCGCGGTCAGCCGCGCGGCCTCCTCTGTCTGGCGCGCATGCTCGTTCTGCAAGGCATCGAGGTCCGCCGCCAGGCCATCGGCGCGTCCGTTGGCGGCGCCGGTGCGCGCGCGCTCGGCGTCGATCTCGGCGGCCAGCGAGTGGACCCGGGTCTCGGCCTCGGCGATGCTCTCACGCTGTTCGACGCGCTCCTGTTCAAGCGCGGCGACCTCGCCGGCAAGGGTCTCGGCGCGCCGGGTCTCGGCGGCAAGCTTCTCGCGTTCGGCGGCCAGTTCCGCCGCAAGCGCCTCGCTGCGGACGCGCTCGGCGGCAATCTCGGCCTCGACGCCTTTCAGCTCGTTGCTGCGGCGCTCCATTTCGGCCAGGCGTTCCTGCCGTTCGGTCTGCAGGGCCTGCAAGCCGGCCTCGAGCCTGTCGGCGCGCTGGCGCTCGCCGGCCAGTGCCTCGCGCTCGGTGGTGAGCTCGCCGGAGAGCTGGTCGCGGGTAGCGGCGAGGCTCGATTCGGCGGTGGTGAGTTCCTTGATGCGGTCGTCGCGGTTGCCGATCTGGGTATTGCTGGCAACCAGCTCCAGCCTCAGTTCGGCGATCTGCTGGCGACTGGCCTCCAGTTCGCTTTCGGTGGTGTTCAGCCGGGCGGCCCGTTCGCTGATCTCGCTGTCGCGGCGCTCGATGTCGGCGCGGGCGGTGGCCAGCGCCGCTTCGTTCCCGGCAACCGTGGTCGTCAGTTCGGCGACACGCTCCTCCAGTTCCGCGATCGAGGCGGTCAGCTCGTCGCGAGTGCCGGTCAGCTCGGCGATCTGCTCCTGCCGGCGGGTGAGGTCGGCGGACTGGGCGATGAGCCTGTCGTTGAGCTGGGCCTGGGTGACCTCGAGCCGCCGTGTCGAGATGGCGAAGTCGGCGCGCAGGCGATCCTTGTCGGCGTTGATCTCGGCGCGGCTGAGCGGAACGCTCGCCTCGATGCGGTCGCGGGTCAGACGTACCGATCGCCGCCAGACGATCGGCGCGATCAGAAGCACCAGCAGGCCGGCGGTCAGCAGGCCAAGTGCGAAATACATTGCCGCCTGAATCAAGAGCCCAGCCTCCGAGCCACCCGACGCACCCCGAACGCGTCGCGGCCGGGATCATGGCGTTGCCATGTTACCGCCAATTAAATGCGATTGGAGGCCCGACGGCAATGTATCCGGTCACAGAGTGTGCCGAACTGGTAAAAACAGCGGATCAGAAGGGATTCCAGGTCGGCTGGGCGGTGACCTTCAGGTAACCAAAATTGACACCGAGTCGGGCACCGACCCCGGAGACGATGGGAACCACGTAGATTCCGTCGCGTCCGAGGACCGTCATGCCGAATCCGGCGATGACGTGGGCCGAGCCGGCAACCCCCAGAAAACGGTCATAGACGGCGTCGACCGAGGGCAGGTTGTAGACCAGCATCATGACACGGTCGCCGCTGCCGCCGACGTCGGGGCCGATGGTCGGCCCCTGCCAATAGACTTTGTGCTGGCCGGCATTGCGCGTGTAGAGCGTGCCCTCGCCGTAGCGCAGGCCGGCGACGACGGCGCCGCTGCCCTCCTGGCCGAGGATATAGCCGTTGGGCAGGCCGTACTGGCTCGCCGCCTGCTCGATGATGCTGGCGAGCCCTTCGGACACGCCGCCGAAGAAGGTGTGCCCCTCCTGCACCAGTTCTTCGCTGGTGTAGGTGTCGTTCTGGCTGGCGGGCGGCGGCGCTTCGGTTGTCGCGGCCGGCTGGTCGTAGGCGTCGTTCTGCTGGGCGACCGCGGGGGCCGCGCCGAAACCGGCGGCAAGCGCGAGGGCGATGGCGGCGATGCGAAGGTGCGAGGTCATGACGGGTTTCCACTTGTTCCCGTGGGGCAAGGTATGGCGAGCGCGCGAATCGCACGGATTCTAGACCAAATGTGGGCACGGTGCGGGCGACGGCCGGCCGCCGCCGTCTGGGGGGCACGCGCCGGTTGGCACGGACGAAGGCCCGGTGTATCCCCAAAACGCTGGCCGACCGGGCATGATTCGCCGCGGGTCGGAGGGGTTGTCACGAGGTCGGAGGGACCATGACCGAACGGGCCGAACTGGAAGCGCTCGACCTTGCCGCGCTCCTGTGCAGCCGCGTCTGCCACGACATCATCTCGCCGGTCGGGGCGATCAATAACGGCCTGGAGGTTCTCGACGAGGACAACAGCGAGGACATGCGCCAATTCGCCGCCGATCTGATCAAGCGGAGCGCGCGGCAGGCCTCGGCAAAGCTCCAGTTCGCGCGGCTGGCCTTCGGTGCGGCCGGCTCGGCCGGCGCCGAGATCGATCTCGGCGACGCCGAGAAGGTGGCGACCGGCTACATGGACGGCGAGAAGGCGGAGTTCTCCTGGGAAGCGCCGCGCGTGCTCATGCCCAAGAACCTGGTCAAGCTGCTGCTCAACCTGATCCTGCTGGCCAATGCGGCGGTGCCGCGCGGCGGCACCATCCACGTCAATGTCCCCTCGGCAGCGCCGGCGCGCTTCCTGCTGCGCTCGCAGGGGCCGAGCGCGCGGGTGCCGGCGGCGTTCGAGAAGCTGGTGCCCGGCGATATTGCCGGGGAGACGATCGATGCCCAGCTCGTTCAGGCCTATTACACCGGGGCGCTGGCGCGAGCGTGCGGCATGGCCGTGTCGGCGCGGCTCGACGGCGCAGACGTCGTCATCGAGGCGATGGCGGAGGCCGTCGGCGCAGTGGCAGCCGAAGCGTGAGGCGAACCTGGGGTTGTGTCGGTCATCCGGCGTTAACCATCGGCGCGTAGGGTGAGCGCTGTCCACGCTTGGCCGGCTGTGACAGCCCGCCGATGCTTGCGGGGAAGCCCATGAAGCACTGTCTTGTCGTTGACGACTCCAGCGTGGTCCGCAAGGTGGCGCGGCGCATTCTGGAAGGCTTCGAGTTCTCCGTATCGGAAGCCGAGGATGGTACCCAGGCGATCGACATGTGCCGGCGCAGCATGCCCGACGTCATTCTGCTCGACTGGCACCTGCCGGTCATGGATGGCATCGACGTGGTGGCCAGCCTGCGCAAGCTGGACCGTGGGCGCGAGCCCAAGGTGCTGTTCTGCGTCAGCGAGGCGGACGTGGCGCAGATCGCCAAGGCGCTGAGGGCCGGCGTCGACGACTACCTGCTCAAGCCGTTCGACCGCACGCTGGTCGAGGCCAAGCTGCACGAAGTCGGGATGCTGTAGGCGGCGCCCCGGCTTCTCTGCTAAATCCCGGTCTGAATGGCGCCGGCGCCTTCCTGCGGATCAGCCCCGGGGGGACCGTGCCCGAATAGCGAGTAGCGAATAGTGGGAGGCGGATTCCTCCGCACTTCATTCCCTATTCGCTACTCCCTGTTCGCTCATTCAAAAGCAAAAGCCCCGCCGGGAGGGTGACGGGGCTTTCGCATGTTTCCGCGCCATGGGGGTTTAAAGGGCGCGGACGGCAATTCGATCAGGCGCTTTCGCGGATCTCGTGCTCGTCCGGCTCGCGCAGCACGTAGCCACGGCCCCATACGGTCTCGATGTAGTTCTGACCGCCGGTAGCGGCTGCGAGCTTCTTGCGGAGCTTGCAGATGAACACGTCGATGATTTTCAGTTCGGGTTCGTCCATGCCGCCGTAGAGATGATTGAGGAACATCTCCTTGGTCAGCGTCGTGCCCTTGCGCAGCGAGAGCAGCTCGAGCATCTGATATTCCTTGCCGGTCAGATGCACGCGCTGGCCGTTGACCTCCACCGTCTTGGTGTCGAGGTTGACGGTGAGGTCGCCGGTGGTGATGACCGACTGGGCATGACCCTTCGAGCGGCGCACGATGGCGTGGATGCGGGCGACCAGCTCGTCCTTGTGGAACGGCTTGGTCATGTAGTCGTCGGCGCCGAAGCCGAGGCCCCGCACCTTGTCCTCGATGCCAGCCAGCCCGGACAGGATGAGGATGGGAGTCTTCACCTTTGCCAGGCGCAGCGTGCGCAGCACCTCATAGCCCGACATGTCGGGCAGATTCAGGTCCAAGAGAATGATGTCGTAGTCGTAGAGCTTGCCGAGGTCGACACCTTCCTCGCCGAGGTCTGTCGTATAGACGTTGAAGTTCTCGGACTTGAGCATCAGTTCGATGCTCTGCGCTGTCGCGCTGTCGTCCTCGATCAATAGAACACGCATGCCAATCCCCCTGGCCTTTCCGGGCTTGGCGCGCCGGCCCTCAACGCCGCCGGCACGAAGGAACGGTTAACCCCGATTCGCGACGCTACCAACCAATGGTTAACAAACTCTCTTTTCCCGGTACAAGCTGTTTAATCATTGAGTGACAACAAGTCGTACAGGGCATTGAACGGTCACCGAATTCCATTTCTTGAGACTTTGTTAACCACGTTGAAGAAACGCCCCTAAGTGATTCAGAAGACTCGTGGTTCACCGGCCGGATTCGACGGGTTCGGTTTACCGCGAATTAAACCATCATCGGCCATGATTAACGCGAGAAGTAAACGAACGGTTAGCGAGGCCGGTCGCGGCTTTGGGTCCTTTGGGGTCCATACGCGGCAGACGCCGGTCCGCCGGGCCTTTCGAGAAGCCTGAAGGAGTGCTCGAGAGATGAAGTCGCGCGACAGTATGATCCGCCTCAAGCGGTTCCAGGCCGACGAAAAACGGCGGCAGGTGGCGCAGATGGAGACGATGATCGCCGAGTTCGAGCGCATGGCCAAGGAACTCGACGACCAGATTGTCGCCGAGCAGGAGCGCTCCGGCATCCATGATGCGGGTCATTTCGCCTATCCGACCTTCGCCAAGGCGGCGATGCAGCGGCGCGACAACCTCAAGGTCTCAGCCGACGATCTGAAGGCTCAGCTTGCCGCGGCGCAGGCCGAGCGCGACGAGGCGGAGGCGGAACTGGCCAAGGCGGAGGCGATCGCCGAGCGCGACCAGGCGGCCGAACGGAGCGCCGGGCATGCCGGCCACGTCGGCCATCACCGCCTGGCGGCAGCCCGCTAGGCGGCGGACCTCTCTTCAGTCCTTCCGCGCAGGATCGATCAGGGCAATGTGACGCGCCGCGTCGCGCGGCAGGTGGCCGGTAAGCCGCGGATCGTCGCTCACCTCGATGGCGAACCTGAAGGCGCGGAAGCCGCGCCCGAGATAGAAGCGCACTGCCGCCGGGTGGTCGAAAGTGCAGGTATGCAGCCATACGCGGCCGATGCCGGGCCGCATGGTTTCGGCCAGGGCCGCATCGAACAAGGCCCGCGCCGCGCCGGTGCCGGTGGCTTGCGGCACGACCCCGAACATGACGATCTCGACCTCACCGGGTTCGGCGAAGCTCAGTTCGGCGAGGCCGGTGGCGAGCCCGCCCTGTTCGAGCGCAAGCACCATGGTGGCCGGATCGTCGAGGATGACGGCGAGCCTGTCGTCGGGCATGACGGCCCTGGAGAACCACAGCCAGTCCTCGCCGATGCGGCGATAGAGATCGCGATACCAGGCAACGTCCGGCTTCTCGATAGGACGGATGGTCAAATCGGGGTGAGGGGGGGCCGCCGTCGCGGGCGGCTCGCGCTCGAAATAGGTCACGACATTGGCGATCTTGCCCGGCGGCAGGTCGGTGTAGCCGTCGAGCCTCAGCGGCATCGTGTGTGCGTATTTGTCGGTCATGTGTCCAGTGCCGCTCGCGCGCGGGCGATCTCCTCGGGTGCTAGCCCGGCATCGTGCGCATAGTCCACCAGCAGGGCCTCGTTTGTCAGCAAATAGTCGAGCACGCCGGCGAGGAAGCCGGGCTCGGCGGCGGCGCTGCGCAAGTTTGCCGGTGCGATGCCAGTGAGCTGCAGGAAGCGACCGAGTGTCTCAGGTTGCGATGCCAGGAAGGCCAGTGCGCCAATCGCCAGCTTTTCGGCCTGTTCGATGCTGAGATACCGGGGTTTTTCGGGGGTCATATTTGCGTTTCCGAAACAAATGCGGCCTAGGTTTTTGCGGAGAGCCAGAATCGCGGTGCCCTGCTACTATCGTGGCACAAGCCGATCACAGGACCACCCAGATGGCGAAGACCGTGTTGGTCGTTGAGGACAACGAACTCAACATGAAACTCTTTCACGACCTGCTCGAGGCCAATGGGTACGACATCGTACAGACCCGCAACGGCCTCGAGGCCATCGATCTTGCGCGCGAGCACCGGCCAGACCTGATCCTCATGGACATCCAGCTGCCGGAAGTCTCCGGCCTGGAGGTGACCAAGTGGATCAAGGAGGACGACGATCTGCGCGCGATCCCGGTGATCGCGGTGACCGCATTCGCCATGAAGGGTGATGAGGAACGCATCCGTCAGGGTGGATGTGAGGCCTATCTCTCCAAGCCGATCTCGGTGGCCAAGTTCATCGAGACGGTCAAGGCCTATATCGGCGACGCCTGAGGAAGGACCGCCTGCATGACCGCCCGCGTCCTTGTCGTCGACGACATCGTCACCAACATCAAGCTGCTCGAGGCGCGGCTGGCGGCGGAATATTTCGAGGTCGTCACGGCAACCAACGGACCGCAGGCGATCGGCATCTGCGAGCAGGGCCAGTGCGACATCGTCCTGCTCGATGTGATGATGCCGGGGATGGACGGCCTCGAAGTCTGCCGGCGGTTGAAGACCAATCCGCGCACGGCGCATATCCCGGTCATCATCATCACCGGACTCGACCAGCCGTCCGACCGGGTCGCCGGGCTCGAGGCCGGCGCCGACGACTTCCTCACCAAGCCGGTCAACGACATCTCGCTGATCACCCGGGTGAAGAGCCTGGTGCGGCTGAAGACGCTGACCGACGAGTTGATGATGCGCGCGGCGACATCGAGCGAACTCGGCCTGGAGGACGTTCTCGACCCGACCGTGCTGGTGGACGAGGGCGGCAAGGTTCTGCTGGTCGACGATTCGCCGGCAACCGTCGATCGCGTCAAGCAGGCACTGGAGCCGACGAGCCAGGTCGATCACGAAGACGACCCCCAGGAAGCGCTGTTTCGCGCCGCCGAGGGCGACTACGACCTCGTCGTGATCAGCCTCAACCTCAAGCAGATCGACGGGCTCAGGCTGTGCTCGCATTTGCGTTCGCTCGACAGGACGCGCGCCCTGCCGATCCTGGTGATCGTCGACCCGGAAGACAATGTGCGGCTGATGCGGGCGCTCGACCTCGGCGTCAACGACTATCTGGTCAGGCCGATCGACCGCAACGAGATGCAGGCGCGCGTGCGCACCCAGATCCGCCGCAAGCGGTTCTCCGACCGGCTGCGCGACAGCGTGCAGTCGACCATGGAGATGGCGGTCACCGACGGCCTCACCGGCCTGCACAATCGGCGCTATCTCGAACGTCATCTGACAACGCTGGTGCAACAGGCGACGGCGCGCGAGAAGCCGCTGTCCGTCCTCATCCTCGACATCGATCACTTCAAGAGCATCAACGACACCTACGGTCACGCGGCCGGCGACGAAGTGCTGCGCGAGTTCTCGCGGCGCGTGCGCAAGGCGGTGCGCGGCATCGATCTCGCCTGCCGGCTCGGCGGCGAGGAGTTCGTCGTTGCCATGCCCGACACCGACGCGGCGCTTGCCCTGCTGGTCGCCGAACGGCTGCGTCAGAAGATCGGCGGCGAGCCGTTCGCCACGGGCGAGGCCGGCGTCAGCGTCAGCGTCACGGTGTCGATCGGCATCTGTTCGCTGACCTCGCCCGACGATACGGCCGACGCGCTGGTGAAGCGCGCCGATGCGGCGCTCTATCTCGCCAAGCGCGACGGGCGCAACCGGGTCGTTGCCGCCGCCGCTTGACGCGCTCCGGTTGTGGCCTCTTCTTAAGCCATCGAATTAAGGCTAACGCTTTACTAAGAAACGGCTTTTGCGTAAAACTGTCGCGAAGTCGATTGGTCGATTGCGGCATTAGCGGTATGTTGAGCATACCCGCTTGCAGGGGCCGAAGGTCGAACGTCAGTCGGGCGGACGGCCTTGAGTGATAGTCGGCTAACCTGCAAGAGCCTTGGAATTAAAGAAACCCTGCGGAGTGCTCAGGTCCGCCGCATCTCCTGGGTCCGCGGGGTCGGCCGGTTCCAGAACGGATTGAGTGGCCTCCTCGTACAAACCCGTTCTGGACCGGCCACTTCTTTCTTGGCCGGCCAAGGCCGCCAAAAAGTTAAAGCACCGCGAGAGCGGTGCTTTTTCTTTTTCGGGCCTGCGTGGGGGGTCTGGTCGGCGGCGCACCCAGCGGTTGCGTCCGCGTGTAGCGGGCCGATCTACTTGATCTTGGTCTCGCGGAACTCGACGTGCTTGCGCGCAACCGGGTCGTATTTCTTCATCACCAGCTTGTCGGTCTTGGTGCGCGAGTTCTTCTTGGTGACGTAGAAGAAGCCGGTGTCGGCCGAGCTGGCGAGCTTGATCTTGATGGTGGCGGCCTTGGCCATGATGCATTCCTCAAAGCTTGGAAGTTGGCCGGCACAGTAGATTTGGCGGCCAGAATGTCAAGCATCGACCGGTGCGCTTAGGGCGACGCGCCGGGCAGGAAACCCTCGGGCGGGGCATCGGGATCGGCGCGGCCGTCAAAGCCGTGCATGCGCAGCGCCCATTGCAGGCCGATCACCGCGCCCTTGACCGGCTGTATCAGCCCGAAGACCGCGATGGCGGTGACGGGCAGGAAGATGGCGAGATAGGTGGTCACCGAAAAGTCGGTCAGGAACTGCATGGCCAGCATCAGCGGCACCAGGATGTGGCCGGTCAGCACCATGGTGATGTAGGGCGGGAAGTCGTCGGCGCGCTGATGGCTGAGATCCTCGCCGCAGACCGGGCAGGTCTCGACCGGCTTCAGCCAGGCGCGGAACAGATCGCCCTCGCCGCAATGCGGGCAGCGGCAGGTGAAGCCGCGCTGGACCGATTGCCAGCGCGGGCGCGCGTCTTCCCCGTCCGGTGTCGTGATCTCAACAGGCATCGTCGCCTCTGTCGCCCTTCTTTTGAATAACTATCAAGTAGGCGGATGGGGCCGGGCGATCAAGGGCACCCCGCTGGGCAGCTTGTCGCGGCCGCGCGAACGAAGGGAGGGGGCCTAGCGATGCCGTGCAGGCTTCCTGCCCTTGTCCTTGGCCTTGCCGGCCGGTCTTCGGTAACGGCCACGCGCTGGCCCCGCCGGCCGGTCCTTGCGCGGCAGGATATGGCCCTCGGTCAACAGCTCGAAGCGCAGCGCGCCAGCCAGCGGCACCGCTTCGATCAGCTTCACCTCGACTGCGTCGCCAAGCCGGTGCATCTCGCCGGAGCGGCTGCCGATCACCGCGTGGCGGGCCTCGTCGTAGTCGAAATAGTCGGCACCCAGCGTGCTCATGGGCACGAAGCCGTCGGCGCCGGTCTCGTTCAGCTTGACGAACAGGCCGGCGCGGGTGACGCCCGAGATGCGCCCGTTGAAGGTGGCGCCGACCCGGTCGGCAAGCCAGTGGGCGACCAGCCGGTCGATGGTGTCGCGCTCGGCCGCCATGGCGCGGCGCTCGGCGGCGGAGATCTTGGCCGCGATCTCCGCCAGCTGCTCCTCGATGCCGTCGTTGAGGCCGCCCGGGCCGAGCTTCAGCGAGCGCACCAGCGCGCGGTGGACGATGAGGTCGGCATAGCGGCGGATGGGCGAGGTGAAATGGGCATAGCGGCGGAGGTTGAGGCCGAAATGTCCGATGTTCTCCGGGCTGTATTCGGCTTGCGCCTGGGTGCGCAGCACCACCTCGCTCAGAAGCGGCCCGTTCTCGGTCTCCTCGACCCGTTCGAGCAGCCGGTTGAACTGGGCCGGCCTCAGATTGCCGCCCTTGGGCAGCGACAGTTCGATCGACTTGAGGAAGTCGCGCAGGCCTTCGAGCTTGGCCATGGAGGGCGAATCATGGACGCGATAGACCAGCGGCGACTTGCGCGCCTCCAGCGTTTCCGCCGCGGCGACGTTGGCCTGGATCATGAACTCTTCGATCAGGCGATGGGCTTCCAGCCGCTCCGGCACGACGATGCGGTCGATCGAGCCGTCGGCGGCGACCAGCACCTTGCGCTCGGGCAGGTCGAGCTCCAGCGGCTCGCGCTCGTCGCGCCCGCGCTTGAGGCTCCGATAGGCTTCCCATAGGGATCCGAGCGCAGCCACCAGCGCTTGCGGATGGTCGCCGGGATGGCCGTCGAAGATCTGTTGCGCCTCCTGATAGGAGAGCTTGGCGGCGGAGCGCATCATCACGCGATGGAAGCGGTGGGAGCGCTTGCGTCCGTCGGCCGAGAAGACCATGCGCACGGCGAGCGCCGGCCGGTCCTCCGCCTCGCGCAGCGAGCAGAGATCGTTGGAGATGCGCTCGGGCAGCATGGGCACGACGCGGTCGGGGAAATAGACCGAGTTGGCGCGGTTGAGCGCTTCGCGGTCCATGGCGCTGCCGGGGCGCACATGCCAGGAGACGTCGGCGATGGCGACGGTAACGATGTGGCCACCGGGGTTCTTGGGATCGTCGTCCGGCGCGGCAAGGACCGCGTCGTCGTGGTCCTTGGCGTCGGGCGGGTCGATGGTGACCAGCGGACGCTCGCGCCAGTCCTCGCGATGTTCCATGGTCGCCGGCCAGGCGGCTTCGGCCTCGGCCAGCACCGCGTGCGGAAACACATGCGGGATGCCGTGGGCGTGGATGGCGATCATCGAGACCGCCTTCTCGCTCTTCATCGAGCCGATGATTTCCGTGATGCGGGCACGGGCGGGGCCGTAGCGGCCGGAGCCGGCGAGCGTCACCGAGACCAGATCGCCTTCCTTGGCCTGTCCGGTCGGGTCGGCGTCGAGGATCATTTCGCGCTGCTTGCGGTCGACCGGCTCGATGCGTTTTCCCCCGGGCAGATCGCGCACGACGCCGAGCACCGCGACCTGCTTCTTTTCGAGAAGCTTGATGACGCGCGCCGTGAAGGCGCCGCCCTCCTCGTCGGTCGGGATCAGGCGCGCGAGCACGCGGTCGCCGATGCCGGGCGCCGGTCCGCGCCGGTCGCGCTTCGGCTCCATGATGATCTTCGGCGGCGGACCGCCCTCGGCGTCCGACCATTCGGCCGGCCGCGCCAGGAACTCGCCGTCGCTGTCGCGGCCGGTCAGCTCCAGAACGGTGACGGAGGGCAGGTCGGCGGGGCGCTTCAGCCGCTTGCCGCGGCGCTCGACCAGGCCTTCATTGGCCAGCTCCTTGAGCATGGCCTTGAGTGGGATGCGCGCCGCGCCGGTGACGCCGAAGGCGCGGGCAACGTCGCGTTTTCCCGCCTCGCCCGGATGGTCGGCGATGAAGGCGAGGATCTGTTCTCGGGTGGGAAGTCCGGGCCGTTCGGCCTTTTTCTTGGGTTTCGTCTTGTCTCGTGTCTTGGGCAATTGGGTGTCCTAGGGGGCTTCAGGCGGTCTCCGGCTCGCTCGCTTTGGCGGCGCGCTTCGGTTTCGCCTTCGCCCCGGTTTTGGGTTTGGCTGCCGCCTTCTTCTTGGCGGCGGTTTTCTTTTTCGCCTTGGCCGGCGTCTTGCCGGCCTTGGCGGCGATCAGTTCGAGCGCCTGTTCCAGAGTGACCAGCTGCGGATCGACGTCCTTGGGCAGGGTCGCATTGACCTTGCCGTGGTTGACATAGGGGCCGTAGCGGCCCTCGCGCACGGTCACGGCGCCGCCGTCGGGGTGGTCGCCGAGCGTCTTCAGCGCCCTCGGTGCGGCGCGGCCGCCGCGGCGCCCGCCGCCGGCGAGCTTCTCGGCGATCAGCGTCACGGCGCGGTTGAGGCCGACGGAGAAGACCTCCTCGACCGAATCGAGATTGGCGAAGGTGCCGTCGTGCAGGACGAACGGTCCATAGCGGCCGAGGCCGGCGGTGATCGGCTTGCCGCTCTCGGGGTGCAGGCCCACCTCGCGCGGCAGCGCCAGCAGGGCGAGCGCCCGGTCGAGGTCGAGGCTTGCCGGGTCCCAGCCGCGCGGAATGCTCGATCGCTTGGGCTTGACCTTCTTGTCCTCGCCCTGCTCGCCGAGCTGCACATAGGGGCCGAAGCGGCCTGAACGCAGCGTCACGTCGAGGCCGGTCTCGGGGTCCTGGCCAAGCAGCTTGGTGCCGTTGCCGCTCTCCTCGCCGTTGCCGTTCTCGTCGGTGGCGACGGCGAGCTGGCGCGTGTAGCGGCACTCGGGATAGTTCGAGCAGCCGACGAAGGCGCCGAACTTGCCGAGCTTGAGCGACAGGCGGCCGTTGCCGCATGAAGGGCACTGGCGCGGATCGCCGCCGTCGGCGCGCGCCGGAAAGACGTGGGGTCCGAGCAGCTCGTTCAGATGGTCGAGCACCTCGGAGACGCGCAGGTCCTTGGTCTGGTCGACGTCGCCGGAGAACTGGCGCCAGAACTCGCGCAGCACGTCCTTCCACGACAGGTCGCCGTTGGAGATGCGGTCGAGCTTTTCCTCAAGGTCGGCGGTGAAATCGTATTCGACATAGCGGGCGAAGAAGCTCTCCAGGAAGGCAGTGACCAGGCGGCCCTTGTCCTCGGGGATGAGCTGCTTCTTCTCCAGCCGCACATAGTCGCGGTCGCGCAGCACGGCGAGCGTTGCGGCATAGGTGGAGGGGCGGCCGATGCCGAGCTCCTCCATCTTCTTGATGAGCGTCGCTTCGGTGTAGCGCGGCGGCGGCTCGGTGAAGTGCTGCGCCGTCTCGATGCCGTGCTCGGTGAGCCGGTCGCCTTGCGCCATGGGTGGCAGGCGGCCGCCGTCCTCGTCGTCGTCGCCGTTGTCGCGGCCTTCCTGATAGAGGGTGAGGAAGCCGTCGAAGCGCACCACCTGGCCGGTGGCGCGCAGATTGACCGGGCTGCCGTCGCTGCCGGCGGCGATCTCGACGGTCGTGCGTTCCATCTCCGCCGCCTGCATCTGGCTGGCGGTCATGCGCTTCCAGATCAACTCGTAGAGCCGCGCCTGGTCGGCCTCGATGCCGTGCACGCTGTCCGGCGTGCGGTCGAGGTCGGTCGGGCGGATGGCCTCGTGGGCTTCCTGGGCGTTCTTCGCCCTGGTCTGGTAGAAGCGCGGCTTCTCCGGCAGGTAGCGGTCGCCGAAACGCTTGCCGATGACGGCGCGTGCCGCGCTCACCGCTTCCGGCGCGCTCTGCACGCCGTCGGTGCGCATATAGGTGATGAGCCCGTCCTCATAGAGGCGCTGGGCGACCTGCATGGTGCGCGAGGCGGAGAAGCCGAGCTTGCGCGAAGCCTCCTGCTGGATGGTCGAGGTGGTGAAGGGCGGCGGCGGATTGCGCCTGACCGGCTTTGCCTCGACCGAGACGACGCGATAGGCGCCGGATTTCAGCGCCGCTTCGATGCGCCTGGCGGTCTCGGCGTCGGGAATGTCGAGGCGGCCGAGCTTGCTGCCGTCGGCACCGACGACGCGGGCGACGAAACGGCCGCCGTTCGGCGGTTCGAGGGTAACCGCGACCGACCAGTATTCCTGCGGCTTGAAGACCTCGATCTCGTTCTCGCGGTCGCAGACCAGCCGCAACGCCACCGATTGCACGCGGCCGGCGGAGCGGGCGCCGGGGAGCTTGCGCCAGAGAACCGGGGAGAGGGTGAAACCGACGAGATAGTCGAGCGCGCGGCGCGCCAGATAGGCGTCGACCAGGGCGGCGTCGATCGCCCGCGGATGCTTCATGGCGTCGAGAATGGCGTCGCGGGTGATGGCGTTGAAGACGACGCGCTCGACCGGCTTGTCGGCGATCGCCTTGCGGTTCTTGAGAACCTCGAGCACGTGCCAGGAGATCGCCTCACCCTCGCGATCGGGGTCGGTGGCGAGAATCAGCCGGTCGGCCTGCCTGATCGCCGAGGCAATGTCGGAAAGGCGCTTCTGTGACTTTCCGTCCACCTCCCAGAGCATGGCGAAATCCTGCTCGGGATCGACCGAACCGTTCTTCGAGGGCAGGTCGCGCACGTGACCATAGGAGGCAAGCACCTGGTAGTCGGGCCCCAGATACTTGTTGATGGTTTTGGCCTTGGCGGGGGATTCGACGATGACGAGGTTCATGGATGCCGCGGGCTGCGGGGCCTGAGCCGAAGCTCCAACCCTTTGAAAAAGAAAGCTCTTCAGGGGGCGCGCCGAGAGCTTTTGGCGCCCCGGCCCCTGGCCGGATCGGGGGGGACATTCCAGAAATCGGTCTGGCCTGTCAATCGAGTGCGGGTCCGGGAGGAAGCATGTCCGGCCGTCGGGGGTCGGCACTGCCCGCGACAGACATGGGAGGTCGCCAGCGGTTGTGCAATGCCTGCCGCGGATTCCTGCGCAATAATGCCAACTTGTCTTCGATTGCTGCTTCTGGTTATGATATATGTTACATTGCTATTTTAGGTTGTACCCGCGAGCAATCGGGGCGGCCAAATTTGGATGGCGGAACCCGGATGGAATTCACCAAGCCGCCGCTGCAGCCTGATGGCGAGGAAGCGGCCCGTTATATTGCTGCGCTTGCGCATGAGTTGCGTACGGTTGCCGCCAGAGCCAATCTCGGATTTGTGGCCTATCTGCTTGCTATGGTGGAAGACGAGGCTGCGGCAAACGCGAGAAAGCGGGCCGGGGAGGGTGAAGGCGCCTGACCGCTGCCGGAGGTTGCTTCAGCCGGCGATGAGTTGAACGCGTCCGCCGACGATGCGCTCGATGCGGCCGGCAAGATCGAGTTCCAGCAGCACCAGATGGACCATGGCCGGCGGTAGACCGGTAAAGCGGATGATTTCGTCGATCTCGACCGGTGCCTGACCGAGGGCGGCGGCGACCCGCTCGCGCTCGCTGTTGCCGACATCGATCGGCGCACTCGCCGCGCTCTCGGCGATGACGGGGCGGGCTTCGGCTTCGCGCGCCAGCATCGGCGTGATCTCCGAGATGATGTCGGCGGGTGAGGTGACCAGCGTGGCGCCCTCCTTGATGAGGGCGTTGGTGCCGCCGGAGCGCGGGTCGAGCGGCGAACCGGGCACGGCGAAGACGAGGCGCCCCTGGTCGGCGGCGCGCCGGGCGGTAATCAGCGAGCCGGAGCGGCTGGCGGCCTCGACCACAACCACGGCCAGCGACAGGCCGGAGATGATGCGGTTGCGGCGGGGAAAATCGCGCGCCCGCGGCTCCCAGCCCATGGGCATTTCGCTCAGCTCGGCGCCGCCGGCGGCAACGATGCGTTCCGCCAGATCGATATTTTCGGGCGGGTAGGGGCGGTCGAGCCCGCCGGCGAAGACGGCGACCGTGCCCGAGGCGAGGGCCGCTTCATGCGCCGCCGCGTCGATGCCGCGCGCCAGGCCCGAGGCGATGGTGAAGCCGGCCTCGCCGACGCCACGGGCGATCTGCATGGCGAACTTGCGGCCGGCGATTGAAGCGTTGCGCGAACCGACGATGGCGACGGTCGGCCGCGTCAGGCCGGCCGGATCGCCGCGCACGGCGATGAGCGGCGGCGCCGTCTCGATGTCGCGCAGCGCCGGCGGGTAGTCGGCTTCACCAAGAGCAATCAGACGGGCGCCGAACGCCTCCACCGCGGCCAGCTCGCGGCGGGCATCGTCCTCGGCGGCGATGCGGATGCGCCGGCCGCCGCGCTCGGCGAGCTTGGGTGCGGCCGCGATCGCCGCTTCCGCCCCGCCGAAATGATTGATCAGCTCGCGAAAGGTGACCGGGCCGATGTTCTCGCTGCGGATGAGGCGCAGCCATGCCAGCCGCTGCTCACGGGTGAGGCCCGGCGTCGCGGCGATCATGTCTTCTCGCCGATGCGGCTCTCCGTTCCCGCAAGAAGGCGCCGGATGTTGGACGCGTGGCGCAGCCACAGCAGAACGGTGAGCAGCACGAAGAGAAGGGCGATCGCCCCGTGACCGGTGAGGAAGAGGGCGATCGGCGTCAGCAGGCTGGCGGTGAGCGCCGCGAGCGAGGAGACGCGGAAGATCGCGGCCATGGCCAGCCACACGATCGCGAAGCCGATGGCGACCGGCCAGGCGAGGCCGGCCAGAACGCCGAGATAGGTGGCAACGCCTTTGCCGCCGCGGAAGTTGAGCCATACCGGCCAGATATGGCCAACGAAGGCGCCAAAGCCGGCGAGGAGGGCCGCGGTCGGTCCAAGCCAGGCGCCGGCGATGAGCACCGCCACCGTGCCCTTCAACCCGTCGCCGAGAAGGGTGGCTGCGGCCAGCGCCTTATTGCCGGTCCTCAGCACATTGGTGGCGCCGATATTGCCCGAGCCGATGCTGCGGATATCGCCGAAGCCGGCAAGCCGCGTGAGGATCACGCCGAAGGGGATGGAGCCGAGCAGGTAGCCGACAAGCAGCGCCACCAGTTCATTCGCGCCGACAGGAAATGGCATGTAGGTCACCCCCGCATTTTGGCCGGCAGACTATGCGCTGGCGCAATGCCCGGCAACCGGTGGTGCGGCAATCGCGCGATATTCAATCGCGGGCAAGGACGATGATCTGGTCCTCGGCGGTGAAGTTCACGAGAGCCGATTTTTCGGGATTGATGACCACGCCGTAGTTGCGGGCGGCGTCCCGGGACTGCGCGTCCAGCCGATAGCCGATGGCCACATGCTGCCGCCGCGTGGCCGCTTCGACCACCGTGTGGAAGTCCAGCGCATCGCCGATCCTCACATAGTTGGCGGCGGGCCTGAAATAGATCTCGGATCCTTCGGCATCGAAGAGTTCGGCAAAGACGGCGCTCAGCTCCCGGTTCTCGGAAACCTGCGCCAGCATGAGGCTGACCAGCCGGCTTCCGATGACGAAGTCGTCGGCGCGGTTGCCTTCGGTCAGCCTCTGATTGCGCACGTCCTGCATCTCGCTGACCACCGAGAACCCATGCTGACTGCGTTCCGCGATGCCGCGCAGATGCAGGAGGGTCAGCAGGGTCCTGGCGTCGGCCTGCTGCGCACCGAGGTCGTCCGAGTAGGAAAGGATGATGACGTGATCGATTCCGGCGAAGTCGACTGCTTCCAGAACATGCCGGTGTGTCGTCTCCCGCCGGCGGAACGTGACCGTCCGGTCGCCCGCTTCTGGGCTCTCGTTCGCTTCTGCCTGGGCAAGGTCGGACTGGGACAGCACGGTAATGGTCGAACCTGGCGGCGTCAGCCGCTTCAGTTCCGCGATGATCGTCGGCGCGTGGCGGTTCCATCCGAGGATCAGCGTGTGTTCGGGGGCCGGCGCGGCCGCGCGGGCCTCCGCGATCAGGTCATCGCGGATTTCCGGCTTCTCCAATGACGACAGGTGCACGGTGCTGTCGTCGGCGGAGATCGCGATGATCTTTTCGCCCGCAGCGATCAGACGGTCCGCCGACGGGTTGAGCATCACGCGACCGGCCGCAGTGGCGATGCCGATCACGGCCGAATCATCATAGGCAAGAACGGCTTCGCCGAAGGTCTTGCCAGCAAGCCGCGGTTCGCTTGCGAAACAGAACTCGTTGCCGGCAAATCGCATCAGTTCGTTGTAGACGATCGACAGTCCCGCCTGCCGACAGGTCTGCGCCATGACGCGCGCGACCAGATTGCCGATCTGAATCACCTCGACGTCGGCGCCGCCGACCATGCGCGCGATTTCCGCGTTGTCGGGGTCGCGGACGGCGGTGACGATGGCGTAGGGCCCGCCGGGCCGGTCGCCGGCATTGGTGATCGCCAGCAACGTCTTGATGACGTCGGAGTCGGGCTGGTCGTTGTCGGGCGGGACGATGATGATCGACTTGGCAGTTTCAAGGCTGACGATGTCGAGCGCGGCACTGTCCATCGGGTTGCCATGGCGCACAATGATCCGCGTCCGTCCGGTGTGGCCGAGGCGGCTCCTGATGTCGTCCTCCATTTCGATCTTGTCCCTGTCGCCCAGGATTACGATGCAGGAGCGTGGCTGGCTCTCGTTGGCGAGCACCAGTTCCGAGATGATCGCGTAGATCTGCTCCGACCATCCGAGGATGACCGTCTGGCCGGTCTCGATGACGCGGGATCGTCCTTCTCTCAGCTCCGTCAGCTTTGCGTCGAGGCCGGTCGTCAGCGTTCCGATGAGCAGGCTGACGCTGAACAGGCCGACGCACAGGATCAGCATCGTCGCGATCCGTGCCGGCCATTCGGTGCCCTCGGTCGGGTCGAACGAGGCCATCGTGGTGATCGCGAAGGACCAGATCTGATCGATCAGGGATTTTTGGGGGGCATATCCGATGGCCCAGAGGCACAGGGAAATGACGAGAACTGCGCTCAGCGAAAGCAGAAGCAGCCAGGCAATCAAGGCCAGTGGCCCCCGCGACATCGCGGTGTCGAAGGAATAGCGCAATCGTTCGCGGACGGTGATCCTGCGCATGTCGCCCCCCGAATGTGCCCGGCGCATTGCGCCTGGGTCTCCGACGCCGGCGAGCCTATCCCAGATCAGGTTGGACGCACATCGTCGTCTGTGGGCGGGCGCGTGCTTTCCGGCAACCGCCGCCCGGGTGGGTTTTGTCGCCTGCCACACCTGCTAATGTCGGAGAAAGGCCATGAGCGGCGAGGGGCCGGCATGGTCGATGGCCCCGGCCAAGCCTTCATGAAGCGAGGATACATGCTTGCCGCCTGGATAGCCTTCGCCATTTCCTCGCTCTTCTTTCTGTACGAGTTCGTCGCCGGCATCGAGCCCGGTCTCGCCACCGCGACAATCGCGCAGTTCTATCGTCTGGGCGATGCTGACCTGGGGACGCTGGCGAGCCTGTTCTTCTGGGTCTATTCGCCGATGCAGATCGTCGTCGGTCTGCTGCTCGACCGTTACGGCGCGCGCCCGATGATCCTGCTCGGCAGCTTTGCCTGCGCGTGCGGCGTTCTCCTGTTCGCCGCCACCGACAATGTGCTGATCGGCGGCCTCGGCCGGGCGCTGTCCGGCTTCGGCGCATCCTTTGCCTTCGTCGGCGCCATGTGGGTGGTCAACCACTGGTTCGCGCCGGAGCGCTTCGCGCTGCTGTCGGGCGCCGTCAACGCAGTGGGCATGGTGGGCGCGGCGATCGGCGGCGTGGCGCTCTCCGGTCTGATCGGACTGGCCGGCTGGCACCCGGTCTTCCTCGCCACTGCCGCAGCCGGCCTGGCGCTCTTCGCGGTCGCGTTTCTCTTCCTGCGCGAGCCGCATTCGCCGGCGCAGAAGGCGACCGCGGCACTCGCCCAGCATGTCCGCCAGTCGCTCGCCGAAGTGGCCGGCCACAGGCGCATCTGGATCATCGCGGTGGCCGGCCTGCTCTACTACATGCCGCTCAATGTCTATGGCGGCCTGTGGGGCACGACCGAGCTGATGAAGGACCATCACCTGTCGAGTGTCGCAGCGGAGGCCGCGGTGTCCATGGTCTTCTGGGGCATGGCGGTGGGCAGTATCGGCGCCGGCTGGCTGTCGGACCGGCTCGGCCACCGCAAATACCTGGTCTTCGCCGGG
>CAVSRC010000010.1:0-123568 GCA_963730325.1 uncultured Alphaproteobacteria bacterium
GATGGGCTTCTAGCTCATGCGCGGGCCGCGCCGGGCGTTCTGCTCGGCCGCGCCCAGCGCGATGAAACGCTCGGCGTCGGCGCAGAATTCCGCGATCCAGTCCCACACCGACATTTGCGCGAGGACGATCGCGCCGGTGTCGCCGGACAGCACCCAGACGGGCGAATCCGGCGCCTCTCCGGCCAGCAGGTAGGAGAGGTAGTCGTCATAGCGCGAGCAGATGAAGACGGCATTTTGCGGAATGCCGAGGTCGATGCCGTCCTCGGCATAGGTGGCAATGGTCTCCCGCGCGGCGCGGTTCACGCCATCGAGCTGGTCGGCATAGAGGCGGAACTCGCGATCGTTGACCATCCTGCCGGCGCGCTGGCCGATCAGCCCGAGGATCGCCCGATAGCTGTCAGGGAAACGGCCGTAGGTCGCCTCGAGGCGCGCGATCTCCTGCACAGGGCAAAAGGCAACGTCCTCGGGCGCCGCAATGCCCGAGGCGATGAGCCGTCGCTTGAGCGATGCCGCGTCGATCGTGAGAGCCCTCCGTGCCCAGTCGGATCGACACTGTGCACCAGAAGGCTGCTGCTGTCAGAGCGTCTTTTGCTGCTGCTCAGCGCGCGATCCGGCCCGGGCGCGGCGACGGAGCCACGGCCCGCCGCGCGACCGGGCGGTTGTTGGACAGGAGATCGCCGGCCGTCAGGATGACCATGCCGACCAGATAGACCGCGACCAGGACGAGGAGCGGGACGATCAGCGCCGGATAGCCGAGAAGTAGATCGCGAAGGCCCACAGGGCGAGCACATTGGCGAGGAAGAAGAGCTTCTCGACCATGTCGCCGTACCAGGCGCTCTTGAGCATCCAGCCGAGTACGGGAACGGCAAACACCACGTTTTTCAGCATTGTTGCGAATTGTCCTTCCGTTCTGGCGCGCCCGGCGGCGCAGGCGGCACCAGCGATCGCGACGACCACGGTCACATAGTAATTTTTCTATATCTAATGACCGGCGCGCCAAAGGTGGACCGCTCGGGGCTGCGACCGAAGCGCGCGCTTGCGCCCCGCCGGAGCCTGGGCGAAGCGGCGACCGAAACCGTGTCAGCCGCGATAGCCGAACTGCTGCGGCAGCCAGAGCACGATTTCGGGGAAGAGGACCATCAGCATCAGCGCGGCGATCAGGACGAAGAGGAACGGCCAGATCTCGCGGATGATGTCGCGCAGCGGAATGCCGGTGATGCCGTTGATGACGAAGAGCAGCACGCCATAGGGCGGCGTCGCCAGGCCGATCATGATGTTGACGACGATGACGACGCCGAAATGGACCAGATCGATGCCGAGCGCCCGCGCCGTCGGCAGGAAGATCGGCACGACGATGAGGAGAAGCGTGGTGGCGTCGAACAGGCAGCCGAGGGCGAGGAAGACGACGTTGGCCGCGATGAGGAAGGCTTCCGGCGACAGATTGAGCGCGGTCAGCTGCGTGGCGACCAGATCGGGAATGTTCTCGCTCGCCACCAGATAGTTGAAGACCAGGGCCGAGGCGATGATCAGCCCGACGATGCCGGTCGAACGGGCGGCGTCGAGCACGAGGCCGAAGAAGTCGCGCCAGGAGAGGGCGCGGTAGACGAAGACGGCGAGCAACAGCGCATAGGCGGCGGCGATCGAGGCGGCTTCGGTCGGTGTGGTGGCGCCGCCATAGATGCCGGCGAGCAGGATCACCGGCAGCATGAGGGCGGGAAAGGCGCGCACGGTCAGGCGCGGCATCTCGCGCAGCGGCACCGCCTCGTCGCGCGGGAAGTCGCGCCGGTGCGCCGACCAGACATTGAGGACCATCAGCAGCGGCCCCCAGCATGAGCCCGGGAACGATGCCGCCGAGAAACAGGTAGCCGACCGAGGTGTCGGAGACCAGCGCGTAGAGCACCATCGGGATCGAGGGCGGGATGATCGGTCCGATGACGGCCGAGGCCGCCGTCAGCGCGGCGGCATAGCCGGCAGGATAGCGGCCTTCCTTGCGCATCATGTCGATGATGATGCGGCCGATGCCGGCGGCGTCGGCGATGGCCGAGCCCGACATGCCGGAGAAGATCAGGCTGGCGACGACGTTGACCTGGGCGAGGCCGCCGCGAAAGCGGCCGACAACCGCCAGGCAGAAGGCCAGCAGCCGGTCGCTGACCGTTCCGGCGTTCATGAAATTGGCCGCGACGATGAACAGCGGCACCGCGAGCAGAACGAAGGAATTGAACAGGCCGTTGAGCGCCTGTTCGGCCACCAGGCCGACGTCCTGGCCGCTGATGAAGAGATAGCCGATCGCGCCGACAGCGTGGCGAAGGCAATCGGCACGCCGATGGCGGAAAGGAGGAGAAGAGCACCGATGGCGAAGAGAAAGGCGCCGCTCATGGGTCATTCCACCGTCGCCGCCGGCCCGTGCCCGGCGGCGGGCCGTCGCCGGTCTCCCGCCGCCAGTTGCGCCCGAGAAGCCGGATCAGCGAAGCGAGGCTGCGCGCGATGACCGCGAGAACGAACAGGATCCAGACCGAATAGACGTAGTCGAAGCGGATGCGGGTCACCGGCGTGACGTCGATCTTCATGAAGGTGATGAAGGAGAACATGGCCGGGAAGCCGGCGACGAAGGCCCCGCCGATGGCGGCGACCCCGAGGATCGCCATCACCCGCCGGGCCGGCGGCCTGACGCCGTCATAGATCATGGTGAAGGCGACATGGTCGCGCTCGCGCAGCAGGAAGGCGGCGGTCCAGAAGATCACCCAGATGTAGAAGATGACGCAGGCTTCCGACGTCCAGCCCAGCGGGTGGTTGATCACGTAGCGCATGAACACCTGCAGCAGAAAGGCGCCGAACATGGCGACGAACAAGCCGACCGCCACGAATTCGGCGCCCTTCCGCAGGTAGAAGCAGAATCCGCGTCATCCGCGGAGGCTCAGTTCACCGCGTTGACGCGATCGACGATGCCGGCCGGCCAGTCCTTGGCGAAGTCCGACTTCAGGTACATCTCCTGGACGTGCTTGCGGAACGCATCGACGTCCGGCTTGTAGACCTTGAGGCCCTGGTCCTTGAAGAACTGGACGAGCTGCGCCTCGTCCTTGATGCGGTTTTCGTTGTTGTAGGCGGTCGCCGCCATGGCGGCGTCGGTGACCTTCTGCTGCTGGTCGGCCGAAAGCTTGTCCCAGGTGATCTTGGAGATCGACAGGAAGATGGCGTCGACCAGGTGGTCGGTCAGCACGATCTGGTTGGTGACCTCGTAGAACTTGGCGGCCTTGTCGGTCGGCAGCGGGTTGTCCTGGCCGTCGATGGCGCCGGTCTGCAGGCCGGTATAGACCTCGCCGAAGGCCATCGGCGTCGGATTGGCGCCGAGCGCGGTGCCGAGGAACTGCCAGGCGTCGGAGCCGGGCATGCGCAGCTTCACGCCGGCAAGGTCGGCCGGCGTCATGATCTTCTTGTCGCCGCGCAGGTCGAGCTCGCGGGTGCCGAGATAGCCGACGTCGAGGATGTGGATGCCCATCTGGTCCTCGACCATCTTGTAGAATTCCTTGCCGATGTCGCCGCGGAAGACCTTCTGCTGGTGCTCGGGGCTGCGGATCAGGTAGCCGGCGGTGAACACCGACCAGGCCGGGATCTGCTTGGAGATGTCCTGGGCGGAGATCATCGCCATGTCGAGATTGCCGCGCTGCATGGCGGCGGGCTCGGTGCCCTGCTTGAAGAGCGTCGCGTTGAGGTGGATCTCGACGTTGAACTGGCCGGGCGCGCTCTTGTCGAGCGTGTCCTTGAAGACGGTCAGCATCTTGGCGTGCCAGTCGGATTCGACCGCCGGCGTCGAAATGCGGAGCTTGATCGGGGCGGCGAACGCCGGTGCGGCGGCGACCACGGCAACGGCGGCGACCAGCGCCAGAACGGAACGTCTCGTGCAATTCTGCTTCATTGAAGTTCCTCCCAATTTGGCGACCGGCGCGTTTCTCCTCCGACGCCGCCATGTCGTCATGTTCTATCGGGCGGCAGGCATCGCTTCGGCCGCAATCACGCTTGTTGAACACGCACTAACATGTTAGCGTAACTCTCACTGACACACAAGCGCCGTCGGACGTGGCGCGACACTGGGATCATGGACGATGGCCCAACGGCGGGAGTTCGGCATTGCGGCGGCGCTGACGACGCCGTTTGCCGGCGGACGCGATCGACGTCGAGCGGCTCTGCCGCCACGCGATCGAGTCGCTCGACCGTGGCTGCGCCAGGATCGCCCTGTTCGGCACGACCGGCGAGGGCCCCTCGATCGGGCTCGGCGAGCGCCGGCCGGTGCTCGAGGCGCTGCGAGGCCCATGGCGTCGGCAGCGACAGGCTGACGCTCGGCATCACCGCCGTCGGCCGTCGACGACGCGCTGGCCGAGGCGCGGCTTGCCGGCGAGTTCGGTATCCGCTCGCTGCTGGTGACGCCGCCCTACTACTACAAGGACGTGAGCCCGTCGGCGGTGCGCGACTGGTTCGCCGCCTTCATCGGAGCCCTGCCGGACGGCGGGCCGGAGCGTGATCCTCTACAACATTCCGCAGGTGACCGGCGTGGCGATACCGGCGGACGTGGTCGGCGCGCTGAAGGCGCAGTTCCCGGATCGCATCTTCGGCGTCAAGGATTCCTCCGGCGACTGGGCCAGCGCCGAGCGCCTGCTGACCCGTTTTCCCGATCTCGCCATCCTCATCGGTGACGAGCGGCTGCTCGAACGTGCCGTCAAGCTCGGCGCCGCCGGCTCGATCAGCGGCGTCGCCAATTTCCGGCCCGATCTGCTCAACGCGATCATGGCCGGCGCGCCGGCCGATGCCGGGCTGGAGCCGCTGGTCGAGGCGATCGTGCGCTTCCCGGCCACCTCGGCGGTCAAGGCGCTGGTTGCCCACGTCACCGGCGAGGCGGCCTGGCGCGCGGTCCGGCCGCCGCTCAGTCCGCTCAGCGAAGCCGAAGCAGCCGGCCTGGCGGCCGTCTACGACCGGCTGTTCGCCCGCATGGTGGCATGAGCGCGCCGGCAGCAGCCCCGCGCAGCAAGCGGCCCGCGCCCGCGGCGCACGGATCCGTGCCGCCGGCACTGAAGCTCCGCGACAAGGCCTATCAGAGCTTCACCGAGCGGCTGCTCGCCCGGGAAATCCGCCCGGGGCAATTCGTCAGCCAGCGCGAACTCGTCGGCATCACCGGCATGTCGCTCGGCGCTGTGCGCGAGCTGATTCCGCGCCTCGAGGCCGACGGGTTGATCAAGACCGTGCCCCAGCGCGGCATGCAGATCGCCCATGTCGATCTCAACCTGATCCGCAATGCCTTCCAGTTCCGCCTGCTTTTGGAAAAGGAAGCGGTCGCCCAATTCGTCGAGACGGCGAGCGACGAAGAGCTCGCAGCCCTGCACCAGAACCATGTGGCGATCCTCGCCGAGGCGAAGCGCGGCGTGACGCCCGAGCTTCTGCGCCGCGCCCAGCAGATGGACTGGGACATCCACGACCTGATGATCGACCGGCTCGGCAACGAGATCATCTCCAACGCCTATCGGGTGAATTCGCTCAAGATCCGGCTGATCATCTTCGAGCGCGTGCGCATGTTGCCGGAACTGGTCGTCTCGGTGATGCACGAACACCTGCCGGTCATCGAGGCGCTGCGGCGGCGCGATGCCGCCGGCGCAGTCGCCGCGCTCGAGGCGCATATCGCCAGCGCCAGGACCCGGGCGCTGCAGATCTAGCGGCTTCAGGCCGCATGCAAGGTCAATGTCATCGGGCGTGCGTTGGCCGGCGTCGATGGCGAGACTGACCCGAACCGGACTTCGCGTTCTGGCCACGCGTGGCGCCGCGCGTTCACCGGTGTCAACGGGGCACGACCGCTGTGGTGCCCGGCGTTCAGTCGTTCAGCCCCGCCTTGCGCAGACCGTCGATCAGAAGCGTTGCGTCCTCGGCGCGCCGGTACACCGCAAACTTCAGGGTATGAGCCATCGAAACACCGGGATTGATCCGCCGCGCTTCCGCCAGCGTATCGCGCGCAAGCGCATCCTCTCCCAGCTGTCCGTAGGCGGCCGCAAGGAAAAGATAAGTGGGCAGTGCGTGCGGATTGCGGGTGACGCTGCGCTTGATCGATTGCACCGCATCCGCGAAGCGGTGCATCATGAACTGCGCCAGCCCGACATAAAGCGGGTAGTAGAACGGGTAGAACGGGTTGAGGCGCGTCGCCTTCTCGATCAGCCCTTCGACCCGCTCAGGCTCGCCGCCAAAGCACGACACGCCGGCAAGGTTGGCATAGGCTTCCGCGTCCCCCGGCTCGACCTCCACCCAGCGTCTCGCGGCCGCCATCGCCTCGTCGTGCTGTCGCATGAACTGATGAACCGTGCTGAGCGCCTCATAGACCAGCGGCAGGGAGGGATTGAGCCGTTTGGCCGTTTGCGCCAGCGCGGAGGCCTGTTCGAGCCTATCGGCAGTACCGGAAATCCAGTCCTGCACATGAGTCTCCGCCGCCCCCGCATAGCCCTCGGCGTAGTTCGGGGCGAGAGCCATCGCCCGCTCGTAGAGTTGCCGCGCGGCCGCGTTCCCTTCCGTGGTGAACAACCGGTACTGCTCGCGCGCGCGCAATACGCAATCGTAGGCTTCCGGGTTCTCCGGCTTTCCACGCGATGACACATCGCGTCCGGCATCGGTCAGTTGCACCTCGAGGGCGCGCACGATCTGTGTCGTCACGTCGTCCTGCACGGCGAATATGTCGGCGAGGTCGCGGTCATATCGCTCCGCCCAGACGTGCCCTCCCGAACCGCCGTCGATAAGCTGGGCGGTGATCCGAACCCGTTGCCCTGCCTTGCGGACGCTGCCTTCCAGAACGTAGCGCACTTGCAGGTCGCGGCAGACGTCCTGCACTTTGGTTGCCTTGCCCTTGTAGGTGAAGGTCGAGTTGCGGGCGATGACGAGAAGCGCCGGCAATCGCGACAGCTCGGTGATGATGTCTTCGGTGATGCCGTCGGCGAAGTAGTCCTGCTCGGGGTCGGCGCTCATGTTGTCGAACGGCAGGACGGCAACCGAGGGCTTTTCTGCCGTTGCTGGCCGGCTCGGGCCGGGATCGACCGCCGGAAGCGCCGTTGCGCTCGCCGCGTCGTCGACCCGGATATGCCAGGTGTCGACCGGTTCGGGGATGTTCTTGAGCCGTTGTGCCCCCATGGCGGTCAGCTCGACATCGACCTTGCCGCGCACCTGCTCGTAGACGGCGCGCGAGATGCACACGCCACCGGCCGGCGCAAGCGGTTCCAGCCGTGCCGCGATATTGACGCCGTCGCCGAGGATATCGTCACCGTCGATGACGATGTCGCCGACATTGATGCCCATGCGCAGGCGCAGCCGACGGTCTTCCGGGTCTCCCGCGCCGCGTTCGCGCATGTCCGTCTGAATGGCGAGCGCCGCACGCAGTGCGGCAACAGCCGAAGCAAACTCGATCAGAAATCCGTCGCCCATGGTCTTGATCAGGCGCCCGCCGGCGGCCGCGATCCTTGGGTCGATGACCTCGGCCCGTAGCGCCCTCAAGCGCGTGACGACGCCTTCTTCATCGGCTGCCATCTGGCGGCTGAAGCCGACAACATCTGCGACGAGAATGGTGGTCAGGCGTCGGTCCATGAACGTCCCCGGCGTCACGAAGCGTCGCCTCGGCCGGCAGAGTGTGCGGCAACGCGTCCGCGTCAACAAGCGGCGTTTGACTTGTGCGTCCGGTCCCGGCGAACAGCGGCCGTCACCTCAGCCTCGAAATTGTCGCGTGCGGCGCGGCGTATGAATGAACGATATCAACCAGCGGCTCGCCCGCTTGGCGACGGCCCGACGACGATGGTGCAGCGATATCCGCGCTCGGTTGCCAACTGGCAGGCGGGAGGCCACGGCAAGCCGCTGTCGAAAGCGCAACTGTTTGAAATCATTGGCGCACCCGGCGAGATTCGAACTCACGACCTCTGCCTTCGGAGGGCAGCGCTCTATCCAGCTGAGCTACGGGTGCACGGCGCGGCACCTGGGCCGCACCGGGGTTTGATAGCCCAACGGCCGTCTCATCACAACAAGACCAAGCCGGCCCCGCCGCCGCCCGCGCCCCGGCGGGTGCCCGAAAAGCCCGGCACTGCCGCCACGATGGGCAATCGCGCCGGCAGCGGCTTGACGCGGGCGATTTCCACAAAGCAAGGTGAGGGCTTGCGCCGCTGGCGCGGGGCATGCATGCAGGCGACGACCGCACACTGTCGATTCCGGGACGCAAACGAGGAGGCGCCCTTGCCGATAAGCCGTTCGGGGCCGCTTGCGCGGCGGGTGTGGCCGGCCCTGACGGGCCTTGTCCTTGCCATGACCGCCAGTGCGCCGGCCTACGCCTCGGAAGGCGCCATGCCGGCCCTTGTCCACGACATCGGCATCGGCCTGCTGCTGTCCGGCGTCCTCGCCATCTTCTTTGCCCGCATGCACCTGCCGGCGATCGCCGGCTACATCCTCGCCGGGGTCGTCGCCGGGCCGCTCGCTTTGGGCCTGGTCACCGACCCGGACAACATCAACACCATCGCCCAGTTGGGTTTCGTCCTTCTCCTCTTCGTCATCGGCCTGGAGATGGACCTCGGCAAGATCATCGGCAGCGGACGTGCCATCCTGCTGACCGGGCTGTTGTCCTATCCACTGATCGTCGTCTTCGGCTTTGTCGTCGCCCAGGGGCTGCTGCTCGTCGGCTTTGCCCACGTCATCGGCCACGGCCTCGGCGCCCTCTATATCGGCGTCGTCATGGCCGCCTCGTCCACCCTGCTCGTCGTCAAGCTGTTCCAGGAGGCCTTCGAGCTCGACACCGTGCCCGGCCGCGTCGCCCTCGGCCTGCTGGTCTTCGAGGACCTGTGGTCGATCATCGTCATCATCCTCCAGCCCAGCCTGCACGAGCCGCACATCCTGCCCATCCTCGCCTCCTTCCTCGGCATCGGCCTGCTCGCGGTCATCGCCTTCGTCGTCGCCCGCACGGTCATCCCCATCGGCTTTCGCTGGATCGCCAAGGTGCCGGAGATCATCCTGGTCGGCGCCATCTGCTGGTGCTTCGCCATCGTCTTCGCCGGCGCCAGCTTCGACTGGATCACCGAGAAGCTGTTCGGCTTACAGATGCATCTCAACGTCGGCTCGGGCATGGGCGCGCTGATCGCCGGCGCCACCATCGCCAGCCATCCCTATTCCACCGAGATCGTCACCAAGGTCGGCGTGGTGAAGGATTTCTTCGTCACCCTGTTCTTCGTCGGTCTCGGCCTCGGCATCCCCGAGCCGAGCGGGCCGGGCGTGCTGCTGCTGGCGGTCGCCATCGCCGTCGTCGCCATCGCCGCGCGTCAGCTCATCCTGTTTCCGCTGCTCTATTTCAACGGCCTCGACCAGCGCAACGCCGAGGTGACCTCGGTGCGCATCGCTCAGATCTCCGAATTCAGCCTGGTCATCGCCTTCCTCGGTACCGACCTCGGCCATCTGTCCAAGGACCTGTCGAGCGCCATCATCTTCGCCTTCGTGCTGACCGCGATCGCCACCACGCCGCTCTACCGCTCCGCCTACAAGATCCACGAGCTGGTGGCGCCGGCGTTACGGGCGCTTGGCTTCAAGGACCCCCCGGCCGCCGTGGCCGAGGAGGAGGACGAGTACCGTCTTGCCATCCTCGGTTTCCACCGCATTGCCTCGTCGCTGCTTTACGATATCGCCCGCGACGACCCGGAGCTCGCCGGCAAGACGCTGGTGGTCGATTTCAACGTGGCGCTGCACGACCGCATCCGCGAGGTCGGCGCCCATGTGCGCTACGGCGATCTCGCCAATCCGGAGACGCTGCATCATGCCGGCGTCGACAAGGCCGCGGTGGTGGTGCTGACCGTTCCCGACGACCTGCTGCGCGGCACCAGCAACAGCAAGCTGGTCGAGAACGTGCGGCGCATCAATCCGCAGGCGATGATCATCGCCAACGCGGTGTCCTTCCCCGATATCCAGGCGATCTATGAGGCAGGCGCCAACTACGTCTTCCTGTCGCGCCTCGATACGGCCCGCGAACTGAGCAAGGCCATCGGCGAGGCGTTGAACGGCAACCTCGCGCCCTATCGCGCGAGCCGCGAGGCGGAGGACGGCAAGCCGGCCGCCCGCCAGGAAGTGCTGCGCTGAACCGCCGGCCCGGCTAGGGCATCAGCTGGCCGCCATTGACCTCGATCACCTGGCCGATGATGTAGCCGGAGAGCATCTCCGAGGCGAGGAAGAGATAGGCGCCGACGCAATCCTCGGCGACGCCGAAACGGCCCTGCGGAATGGCCGCGGCCGCTTCCGCCGACTTCTGTCCCGGCCCGGCATAGCGGTCCTGGAACGGCGTCAGGATGAAGCCCGGCGATACCGCATTGACGCGGATATTGTCGCCGATCAGTTCCCGCGCCAAGCCGTGCGTCATGGTCGAGACGAAGCCCTTGCTCGACCCGTAGATCCCGGCGCCGGCGCTGCCGCCGACGCGCGCCGCGACCGACGAGGTGTTGATGATGAAGCCGCCGCCGGCTTGTCTCAGCCACGGAATCGCGGCGCGGCTGGCCATCACCGCCGAGCGCGCATTGAGGTCCATGACCTTGTCGTAATGTTCGTCGGTCATGTCGGCATAGAGTACCCGGTCGACCATTGCCCCGGCATTGTTGATGAGCCCGTCGAGGCCGCCGAAATGGCTGGCCAATTCCTCGACGATGCGCGTGGTGTTGGCGGTGACGGTGACGTCGCCGCGCACCAGAAAGACGTCGCCGCCGCTGTCGGCGATGTCCTTGGCGACCGCTTCGGCCGCATCGACGCTGGCGTTGTAGTGCAGCGCCACCCGCGCTCCCTGAGCCGCGAAGGCGCGCGCCAGCGCCGCACCAATGCCGGTCGAGGCGCCGGTGATGAGCACGGCCTTGCCGGCGAGGTCGGGGATGGTGAGGCGGGCGTCTGCGGGCATGGCTTTGCGAAGTCCTGGCTGGAGAGGGGTGCGGGAAGGCCGATTTATGCGCCCGCCGGCCCGCTCGGGCAACGCATGCGGCAATGCCTTGAGTTTTCCATGGAATCGGCGCAGAGGATTCCGTCGATCAAGGGCCGCTCCGATACCCGATTTGATACCGAACCTCAGGATTCGCGATGGCAGACGTGCCGATCTTGCCGCCCTCAGCGAGATCGAGACCCGCGCCTTTGCCGCCGATCGCCTCTCGCCGCGGAGCTTGCGACGCCTCATCGGCCGCCCCAGCGGGGGCCTCCGCGTGGCGGTCACGGATGGCGAAATCGTCGGCTACCACCTCGTTCTGACGCGCGCGGGAAGCCGCGTCGCCCGGCTCTATTCGATCGCCGTTGCCGCTGCCGCCCGCGGTGCGGGCGTCGGTGCAAGGCTGCTTGCCGATGCGGAGCGTGCGGCACGGCGCGCCGGCGCGGCGCATTTGCGCCTGGAAGTCCGCCCCGACAATGCCGGGGCGATCCGCCTCTACGAACAGCACGGCTATGCGCGCATCGGCACCCGCCCGGACTATTATGCTGACGGCGCCGATGCGCTCCGCTACCAGAAGACGCTTGCTCGGGCGGTGAGCCGCGCCGCCGGCTCTTCAAGACAAGGCGCAGTCCATGGCTGATTGGGTGATCCTGGTCGACGCGCCGAAGGATTTTCCGAACGCCGATACCCCGCACAAGGTCATCACCACCCGGGACTACCTGGCGCGTGAGAACCTCTTCTCCGGTGCCCGGCCGAAGATCATCAACCTGTCGCGCTCCTTCGCCTATCAGACGCGCGGCTATTACTGCTCGCTGCTCGCCGAGGCGCGCGGCCACCGCGTCGTCCCCTCGGTCGAGACGATCATCGACCTCGGCGCCCGCCAGCTCTACGCCCAGGCGCTGCCCGAGCTCGACGATGCGCTGATCAGGGCGCTGGCGGGCGCCGCCGACAAGACGGCGCCGTCGCGCATCCTGGCCTATTTCGGCGAGGTCGAGGACCACCGCCTCGACCGGTTCGGCCGGCTGCTTTTCGACTGGTTCCGCTGCCCGGTGCTCGAGGTGACGGTGGAGACCGGCAACGGGCGGCCGCAGATTCGCCGCCTGGCGCCGGTGCCGGTCACCAAGCTCAAGCCCGACGAACTCGCCGTCTTCCATCGCGCGCTGCACACCCACACGACCCGCCAGTGGCGCTCACAGAAGGACCGGGCGCCGCCGCGCTATTCCTTCGCCGTTCTCTACGATCCCAACGAGGCGATGCCGCCGTCCGGCCGCGCCACCATCAAGCATTGGGCGCGGGTGGCCGAGAAGCTCGGCGTCGAGGTCGAGCCGATCACCCGCCGCGACCTGGCGCGGCTGGCCGAGTTCGACGCGCTGTTCATCCGCGAGACGACCTCGATCGACAACCACACCTACCGTTTCGCCCGCCGCGCCATGCAGGAAGGCATGCCGGTCATCGACGATCCGGTCTCGATGATCCGCTGCACCAACAAGATCTATCTCCACGAGCTGCTGACCGGGAACGGCCTCGCGGTTCCGCCGACGGTGATCGTCAGCGGCATGCACGATCTCGTCCGCGCCGCCGATACCCTCGGCTTCCCGATGGTGCTCAAGATCCCCGATTCGTCCTTCTCGCGCGGCGTCAAGAAGGTCGCCAACCAGCAGGAGCTGGCGGCGCTCGCCAAGGAGTGGTTCGAGGACACCGACATGCTGCTCGCCCAGGCGTTCATGCCGACCTCGTTCGACTGGCGGGTCGGCGTCCTCGGCGGCAAGCCGCTTTTCGTCAGCCAGTACATGATGGCCAGGAATCACTGGCAGATCGTCCGCTACGGCGCCGACGGCAAGGGCGACGAGGGCAGCTTCCACACCCCCTCGCTGAGCGAGGCGCCGCCGAACGTCATCGACATGGGCCTGCGCGCCGCGCAGCTCATCGGCAGCGGCCTCTATGGCGTCGATCTCAAGGAGACGCCGGACGGCGTCTTCGTCGTCGAGATCAACGACAATCCCAACATCGACCACGGCATCGAGGACAAGGCCGAGAAGGACCAGGTGTGGATCGAACTCACCCGCTGGTTCATCGATCGCATCGAGCGCTGACGGCGCTTCCGCCTGCGCGCCCGATCGCGTAAACCAAGCGCCTCTTCGCACCCGACGATCCCTGGGGATTCATGCCAGCGGCAGACGCCGAACCGCCGACCGGCCATTGGGGGGCCATCCGCCATCGCGGCTTCCTGCTGTTCTGGCTGTCGCGGCTGTCGGCCACCTTCGCCGCCCAGATCCTCAGCGTCGCGGTCGGCTGGCAGATCTACGACCTGACCCGCGACCCCTTCGATCTCGGCCTGGTCGGCCTCGTCCAGTTCGCGCCGGCGCTGCTCCTGGTTCTCGTCACGGGCACGGTCTCCGACCGTTACAATCGTCGCCGCATCGTCGCCCTGTGCCAGCTCGTCGAGGCCGCCTGCGGCCTGGTCTTTTTCGTGTTGACCGTGACCGGCACGATTTCGCCCGCCCGCATCTTCGCCATCCTCGCCGTGTTCGGCATCGCCCGCGCCTTCGTGAACCCGGCCGCTTCCTCGCTCATCCCCAATCTCGTCCCCGAGCGCGATCTCGCCAGCGCCATCGCCCTGGCCTCGTCCGCCTGGCAGGCCGCCATCATCGTCGGCCCCGTCGTCGGCGGTCTGCTCTACGGCGTGGCGGCGATGGCGCCCTACGCCGCGACCGTCGTCCTGCTGGTGGCGGCCGGCGTGCTCGTGTCGCTCGTGCCGCGTCCGCCGCAGAAGACGACGCCCGAGCCGGCCCGCTGGTCCACCGTCATCGCCGGTTTCCGCTATGTCTGGCACGAGAAGATCGTGCTCGGCGCCATCTCGCTCGATCTGTTCGCGGTGCTCCTTGGCGGGGCCACGGCGCTGCTTCCCGCCTATGCCCGCGACATCCTCCACACCGGTCCGTGGGGCCTCGGCCTCTTGCGCTCGGCGCCCGGCTTCGGCGCCATCGCCGTCGCCCTCATTCTCGCCGTCCGCCCGGTGCGTGACCATGCCGGTGTCATCATGTTCGTCGCCGTCGCCCTTTTCGGCGCCTTCACCCTGGTCTTCGGCATCTCCACCGCCGTCTGGCTGTCGGTTGCCGCACTGGCGCTCGCCGGCGCCGCCGACATGGTCTCGGTCTATATCCGCGAGACACTGATGCAATTGTGGACGCCCGACGCCCTGCGTGGACGGGTCAACGCCGTCAACGCGGTCTTCATCGGCGCCTCCAACGAGCTCGGCGAATTCCGCGCCGGCACCGTCGCCGCGCTCATCGGCGTGGTTCCCGCGGTGGTCGTCGGCGGCATCGGCACCCTTGCCGTCGCCGGCATCTGGGCCTGGGCCTTCCCCATGCTGCGCCAGGCCCGCCGGCTCGACCGGCGCGGCTAGCCTAGAATTCGCCTGCCGGATCGCGCCAATTCCAGCGGCCGAGTTTACCGGGTCTCAATCCTGACCATATAGGAGAGACACTTCCTGTGCTTTCTCCGAGGCCCGGATGATTGAGCCCGTTCAGCCGGCGGCCCTGAGCCTTGCCGGCCTCAGCAAGACCTTCGAGCGTCCCGCGGTCGACGATCTCGATCTCACCGTGCGCGCCGGCGAATTCTACGCCCTGCTCGGCCCGAACGGTGCCGGCAAGACGACCACGCTGCGCATGGTGGTCGGGCTTCTCACGCCCGATGCCGGGTCGATCTCCGTCTTCGGCACCGATGCGCTGGCCGATCCGCAGGCCGCCAAGCGCATGATGGCCTGGGTCTCGGACGAGCCGATGATCTACGACAAGCTGACACCGCTCGAATATCTCGAATTCGTCGCCGGTCTATGGGGCATCGAAGCGGACGAGGCGGAAAGGAATGCCCGCGAGCTGATCGACTGGCTCGGCCTCGGCCCCCATGCCGACGAACGTTGCGAGGGCTTTTCGCGCGGCATGCGCCAGAAGGTGGCGCTCGCCGGCGCCCTGGTCCACGATCCCCGCCTCATCATTCTCGACGAGCCGCTGACCGGCCTCGACGCCGGCACTGCCCGCCAGGTCAAGGACGTACTGCAGGCGCGCGTGCGTGCCGGCGGCACGGTGATCATGACCACCCACATCCTCGAAGTCGCCGAGCGCATGGCCGAGCGCATCGGCGTGCTCGCCAACGGGCGGCTGATCGCCGAGGGCACGCTTGCCGAGCTCAGCCTGCGCGCCGGCCGCGGCGGCAGCCTTGAGGACGTGTTCCTGACGCTGGTGGCGGAGAGCGCTGCGGCATGAGCCCGCCCGGCTCGATCCGCTGGCTTGTCGGCCACGAGCTGCGGCTCGCCTGGCGCGACTGGCTCGCCATGGTGACCGCCGGCCATCGCCGCCGCCTGTCGACCGCGGTGATCGTGCTTGTCGTCGTCGGCCTCGCCCTCCACCTGCCGGCCTGGGCGATCGTCGCCCGCTTCGCCGAGGACGGTGTGGTGCCGGACAAGGAATCGCTGGTCGCGGTGTCGCTGATCGTGCTGCTCTACATATCGCTGCTGCTCAGCCAGGCGCTGGAATCGGTCACCCGCAGCCTTTACGCGCGCGGCGATCTCGACCTGGTGCTGTCGTCGCCGGTGAGCCAGCGCCGCCTGTTCTCGGTCAGGATCGCGGTCAATGCCGGCCTCATCGCCATGATCGCGGTGGTCATCTCGACGCCCTTCATCGACGTGCTGACGCTGGCCGGCGGCCCGCGCTGGCTCGCCGGCTTCGGCGTGGCCATCGGTCTCGGCGTGGCCGCCGCGGCGACCGCCGTGGCCATCACCATCGGCCTCTTTCGCGTGCTCGGCGCGCGCCGCACGCGGCTGGTCGCCCAGGTCGTCGCCGCGCTGATCGGCGCCGGCTTCGCCATCGGCATCCAGGTCTTCGCCATCATCTACTACGGCACCATGGTGCGCCCGGCGATGATCCTCGCCCAGAACCTGATCGCCAGCCTGCCGGGTGTCGACAGCCCGCTATGGTGGCCGGCGCGCGCCATCATGGGCGATTGGGCGGCGCTGGCCGGCGTTCTCGCCATCTGCTTCCTGATTCTGGCCGCCGTCATGGCGGCCTTCGCCCCGCGTCTCGGCGAACATTCCATCGCCGCCACCGATCTTGCCCGGCCGCGCCGGTCCCGTCATGCGCGGGCGCTGCGCTTTGCGCTGCGCTCCCCCGCCGCGGCGCTCCGCCGCAAGGAATGGCTGCTCCTCAGGCGCGATCCCTGGCTCGCCTCGCAGACACTCACCCAGCTCTTCTACCTGGTGCCGCCGGCCCTGCTCCTGATGCGCAATTTCGGCAATGTCACCGGCGCTCTGGTGGTCGTGGTCATGGTGCTGACCACCGTCGGCGGCCAGCTCGGCGGTGCGCTGGCCTGGCTTGCCATCTCCGGCGAGGACGCGCCGGACCTGATGATGACGGCGCCGGTGCGTCCGCTGGCGATCACCCGCGCCAAGGTGGAAGCGGTGATGGGCGCCGTCCTCATGGTGCTCGGGCCGTTCCTGCTGGTGCTTGCCTGGCTGTCACCGCACCACGCCATTGCGGCGGTACTCGGCATCGTCGTTGCCGCCGCCTCGACCATCCGCATCCAGCTCTGGTTCCGCGCCCAGGCCAAGCGCTCGAACTTCCGCCGTCGCCACACCTCCTCGCGCATCGCCACCTTCGCCGAGGCGCTGACCTCCTTCTCCTGGGCGGCGGCGGCGGGCCTGGCGGCGGCCGGCACGCTGAGCCTCGCCGCGATCAGCGCAACCATCGCGCTGATCGTTCTGTTCGGAGCGCGCTCCGTCAGCCCGCGCAAGGCGTTCGCCTGACCTCCGACCGTGTGACGCCCGTCACTGCCGAATGCGGCGTTCCCGCCTATCCCATGCGCCGTCCCGTAGCCGCGGGCTGGAATCAGCCACGCAGCGCACGGGATTTTCATTTGGGTGAGATGAGGGCCGGCCGGAGCCGGCGTTGTGACGATGAGCACGGATTCCGCCAATATCGTGATCCGCCCGGCGCGGATGAGCGACCGCAATCACTTGCTGGCCATGCAGGCCAATTCCATGCGCGCGCTCGCCACCTATTGTTATTCGCGCCAGGAGGTCGAGGCGTTCATCGCCTTTGTCGGCACCATGGATGACCAGCTCATCAGCGAGGGAACCTACTACGTGGGCGAACGCGACGGCCGGCTGGTCGCCTCCGGCGGCTGGAGCCGCGTCCGCGCCAACTATGTCGAGGGCGCACCGGTGGATCGGGCCGCCGCCAAGATCCGCAGCGTCTTCGTGCATCGCGATTGGGTGCGCCACGGCTTCGGGCGGCTCCTGATGGACCGCTCCGAGCGCGAGGCCTTCGTCGCCGGCTTCGACCGCGTCGCGCTGAACGCGCTGCTTTCGGGCGTGCCCTTCTATCGGGCGCTCGGCTACCGGCCGGTGAAACCCATCGCGCTCGATCTGCCGGACGGAATCACCTTCCGCGGTCTCACCATGGAGAAGCCGCTGGGCATGGTCGCCCGGTCTCGTCCGTTGGAGGGCGCGCCGGCGCCGGCCGGTCCGGTCGGCTGCCTTGGGGAGTTGGGCCGCACCTATTCCTTCGCGGCCTGACGCAGACCAAAAAGGCGGGCCACGGCCCGCCTGTCGCCCGCCTGTCTCATGGGTGTCGTCGAGGGCGCCGTCAGCGGCGCCGGTCGTCCTCGTCGTCGACGACGGCGTATTCGGTCTCGATATAGCCGGACCGGTTCTGCTGCTGCTCTTCCCAGTGCTTCTGCGCCTCGTTCAGCGCCTTCCTCAGCCGCCAGCGGCCGATGAAAAGCGCGATGGCGGCAATCGGCAGGAGGATGAGCGCCAGGCCGAGCGACAGGATGACGAGCGCGGCCGCGGCGGCGAGCCCCAGCGCGACGGCGAGCACCAGCCCGATCTGGCCGCGCCAGCCGAGCCGCGAGAACTGGAAGGATCGGTAATAGGCCATGCCGGCTATGTGGCGGTCAGGGCCCGCCGCCGCAAGGCCAAAACGGTGTCATCCCGAAAGGCCGAGGGCGAACATCAGCCGGAAAATGGCCGGGCGGACCGCATGATTCCGCCGCTTTTCGATAGCGTCGATGACCGTTTCGGCGGCCTGTTCCACGCTCAGCTCGGGCATCACCAGAGGCAGCCGGGGTGGCAGGAACCGGCGGCTGCCCGGATTATGTTCCCAATAGGGACTGGCGACCGGACCGAGCGTCGCCAGGGTCACGCCGATCGGCGTGTGGCGAAGCTCCGCCCGCAGGGCCTCGGCAAGCCCGCGCAGGGCAAAGCGGGCGGCGATATAGCCGCAAGCGTTCGGCCACACCATGAACGACGCCGGCGAGGTGACGAAGGCGATCTGGCCGCTGCCGCGCGCAAGCATCGCCGGCAGGAAGGCCCGTGTGACGGCAAAGGCCGCCAGATAGGGCAACTCCATCATGCTGCGGGCCTCGTCTGCCGAGGTCTCGACGAAAGGCTTCCACTGCCCGGCGCCGGCATTGTTGACCAGAACGTCGGGAACGCCGTGTCCGGCGATGATGGTCTCGGCGCGCGGCGCCACGCGGCCGGTATCGGCGAGATCGATGGCAAAGGTCGCCGCCTGGCCGCCGGCCTTGCGGATGCCGTCCGCTACCTCTTCCAGCCGCCCGGCGTTGCGCGCCAGCAGGAGCACGCTTGCCCCACGGCGCGCAAAACCTTCCGCCACGGCGCGGCCGATGCCACTCGACGCGCCGGTCACCAGGACAAGCTTCTGGGTCACCTTGGTCTTCTCCTCGCCCTTGTGGGCGACGGCAGATTATGGGCGCGCAAGCGCCGCGTCATCGCGGTCGGCTGCCGCATCCTGCGGCAACTGGAAGCGCGCGAAACGGTCGAGTGCCGCCTCGATCTCCTTCTTGTGGCGGCGCGCACTGCCCTTGCCGACCCAATGCCAGGCCTGGATCAGGAGCTTGTCCGCCTGCCGGTCCGCCTTGAGGTCGAGCGCCGCCACGATCTCGTCGCCGACAAGCACCGGCAGGGTGAAATAGCCGAGCTTGCGCTTGGCCTTGGGCACATAGGCCTCGAACAGGTGCTCGTAGCCGAAGAAGGCCGCCGTGCGCTTGCGCTGGATGATGAGCGGGTCGAATGGCGACAGGATGTGGGTGAGGGTGGGCGGCGCGATTGTCCCCTCGAGCACCTCCGGCCGCGCCCAGTGCTCGCCCGTGGCACCGGCGAAGGTCACCGGCACCAGCCGTCTGGCCCTGACCTCGCGCTCGATCAGCGCCTTGACGGCCGCCTTGACCCCCATCGCGCCGAGGCCGACCGGAGCGAGACCGACGATGCCCTGGCTGCGCAGCGCCCGCTCCAGCCGGTAGCGCGTGATCTCCGCCGCGCTCGCCGGCTTCGGCAGCCTCTCCCAGCCGAAATGGCGCTCCGTCAGCTCGTAGGTCTTGAGCATGCCTTCGCGCCTGGCAATGGTCAGCTCGCCGCGAAAGAAGGCCGTCTGCAAGGCCCGCTTCGATGGCTTGCGCGAGGCCCACGGGTGGTCCTTGTCGATCAGCACGTCGTCCTTGATATCCGAGATGGCAAGCGCCCCCTCGTCGCGCACGCGGCGGACGACCTTGCGCACGTCCTTCGCCGTGACATCGGCATACCAGTGCGTTGGCTCCTTGCGCTGGCGCTTCATCTCGCCGGAAAAGAAGCGGAAGTCGGCGGTGGCGATATAGGCGAGCGCATGCGTCCAGTATTCGAACACCGTCTTCGCCACCGCCTGCGCCTGCTCCAGGTCGGCGCGGACATAGGCGGGAATGCGGTTGTGGAGGATGTGGTGATGGCAGCGCTCGATCACGTTGATCGTGTCGATCTGCACATAGCCGAGATGCGCCACCGCCCTGGCCACGGCCTCGGGCCCGGCGCCGAAGGGCTCGGCCGCGTTCAGCCGCTGCGCGTCGATCCAGATGGCCCGCGCCCGGGCCGCGGAAATCTCGACCGGGGCAGGCGGGGCGCGTCGGCGCGTCGGTTTCGGTCTGCGGGTCACGGGCGGACGGAGAGCCGGGTTCGATTCGATGCGAAGCGTCGGAGTGTACCAACCTCGCGGGTCGACTCCATCGCAGGATCACCGCAGGATACTGAGGGCAGCACATCCTGCTGACAGCCCGGAGTCAGGAGTGGTCCGGGTCCGGCCAGCAAACCGCAAAAGACAAGGGGCGATATCATGAAGGTTTGCATCATCGGCGCGTCGGGCAAGCTCGGCCAATACATGGTCCAGCATTGCCTCGACCGTGGCTACGAGGTCGTCGGCGTCTGCCGGCCGGAAAGCGTTGGCAAGCTCGACCGCTTCAAGGGGAAGATCACCGTCCTGCCGGGTCGGTCGGACGAGCGCGACGTCATCCGGCAGGCCGTCGCCGGCTGCGACGGCGTGCTCACCGTGCTCGTCCCCTGGGGCGTCCAGCACTATGCGGCCGGCACCGCCCAGGCGGTGCTCGACTTTGCCGCGCCGGGCGCGCGGCTGATCTTCTCCTGCGGCTGGCACATCAGCCGCGACGGCAAGGATGTCTATTCCTGGCAGCTCAGATATCTCGTGCCCGTCGTCGGCTGGCTGGCCAAGCTCTTCCGCGCCGTCGACCTCGACGATCAGGTCGAAGCCGCACAGCGCGTCTTCGCTTCGGACACGCGCTGGACGGTGGTGCGCGGCAGCAGATCTGGAGGAGGGCGACAGCCAGGGCCTGCCGGTGTGGAGCCGCCATGTCGGCGATCCGATCCTGGCCAGCAACCGGACCCGCCGCATCGACTTCGCCTTGTTCATGGTGGAGGCGCTCACCGACGACGCGCTGGTGCAGGAAGCCCCGGCCATCGTCGGCTGCCAGACGCCATCGGCGCTGGCGCATGCGGGTAAAGCGCGCCCCTAAACGTCCAGATTGGCCACGTTGAGCGCATTGGTCTGGATGAAGTCGCGGCGGGGCTCCACCTCGTCGCCCATCAGCCGGCCGAAGAGGTCGTTGGCCTCGTCCGCCTCGCGGATCTTCACCTGCAAGAGCGTGCGCGCATTGGGGTCGAGCGTCGTCTGCCACAGCTGCTCGGCGTTCATCTCGCCCAAGCCTTTGTAGCGCTGCATGGAGAGGCCCTTGCGGCCGCCGGCGGTGACCGCCTCGAACAGGTCGCGCGGCCCGTGGATGATGGTCTCGTCGCCCTTGCGCACGAAGGTGGCGAAGGTGCCGTAGATCGGCTGCAGCCTGGGGGTGAAGGTATCGAGCTTGCGGGCGTCGGCCGAATCGAGCAGCGCCGGGTCGATGGTCGCCACGTCCTTGACGCCGCGCACCTCGCGCTCGAAGCGGAAGCCGGTCTCCGGCGAGAAGGTGCCGCTCCAGCCGCGCTCGGTTTCCTCGGAGAGCGCGTCGAGCCGCCTGGCGACGTAGGCGGCCGCCTCTTGCGCCTTCTCGGTCTCGGCGAGGATCGACGGGTTGAGGGCGCCGGCGATCGCCACCTGCTCGACCACGGCGCGGTTGTAGCGCGAGTGGGTCGCGTTGAGCACGTTGACGAAGTGGCGGGCGTCGCCAACGATCTCGGCGAGGTCGCGGCCGGCGCGGTCGTCGCCGCGGCCGAGCTTGAGCACCGCCTCCTCCAGCCCCGTGTGGATCAGGTAGTCGGCCATCTCGCGCTCGTCCTTGATGTAGGTCTCCGACGAGCCGCGCTTGACCTTGTAGAGCGGCGGCTGGGCGATGAAGACGTGGCCGCGCTCGATGAGCACGCGCATCTGCCGGTAGAGGAAGGTCAGCAGCAGCGTGCGGATATGGGCGCCGTCGACGTCGGCGTCCGTCATGATGATGATCTTGTGGTAGCGCAGCTTGTCGGGGTCGAACTCGTCTGGCCCGATCGAGGTGCCGAGCGCCGTGATCAGCGTGCCGACCTGGTCCGACGAGATCATCTTGTCGAAGCGCGCCCGCTCGACATTGAGGATCTTGCCCCTGAGCGGCAGCACCGCCTGGTTTTCGCGGTTGCGGCCCTGCTTGGCCGAGCCGCCGGCCGAATCGCCCTCGACGATGAAGATCTCCGCCTTGGACGGGTCGCGCTCCTGGCAGTCGGCGAGCTTGCCGGGGAGCGAGGCCATGTCGAGCGCGCCCTTGCGCCGGGTCAGCTCGCGCGCCTTGCGCGCCGCCTCGCGGGCGGCGGCCGCCTCGACCACCTTGCCGACGATCGCCTTGGCCTCGGCCGGGTGCTCCTCGAACCAGGTGCCGAGGCCATCATTGGTCAGGCTCTCGACCACCGGCCGCACTTCCGACGAGACCAGCTTGTCCTTGGTCTGCGAGGAGAATTTCGGGTCGGGCACCTTGACCGAGAGCACCGCCGTCAGTCCCTCGCGGCAGTCGTCGCCGGTGAGCGACACCTTTTCCTTCTTCGACAGGCCGCCGCGCTCGGCGTAGCTGGTCACCTGGCGGGTCAGCGCTCCGCGGAAGCCGGCCAGATGCGTGCCGCCGTCGCGCTGCGGGATGTTGTTGGTGAAGCAGAGCACGTCCTCGTGGTAGGAATCGTTCCACCACATGGCGACCTCGACGGTGATACCGTCGCGCTCCGCCTTGATCGCAATCGGCTGCGGCACCAGCGGATGCTTGGCGCGGTCGAGGAAGCGCACGAAGGCTTCCAGCCCGCCATCATACATCATGGTTTCGCTCTTCGGCTCCACACCGCGCTTGTCGGTGAGCACTATTCTGACGCCGGAATTGAGGAAGGCGAGTTCGCGCAGCCGGTGCTCGAGTGTCCCGTAGTCGAACTCGATGTGCGTGAACGTGTTTGGCGATGGCGTGAAGGTGATCTCGGTGCCGTTGCGCCCGTCCCAGTCGCCGGTGACGGCCAGCGGCGCATCGGGCACGCCGTCCGAGAAGCTCATCTCGTGGATCTTGCCCTTGCGCCAGATGCGCATGGCGAGCTTCGAGGAGAGCGCGTTGACCACCGACACACCGACGCCGTGCAGGCCGCCGGAGACCTTGTAGGAGTTCTGGTCGAATTTTCCGCCGGCATGGAGCTGGGTCATGATGACTTCCGCCGCCGACACGCCCTCGCCCTTGTGGATGTCGGTGGGGATGCCGCGGCCGTTGTCAAAGACCGTCACCGAGCCGTCCGGGTTCAGCGTGACGCGGACCTCGTCGGCATGGCCGGCCAGCGCCTCGTCGATGCCGTTATCGACCACCTCATAGACCATGTGGTGCAGGCCGGAGCCGTCGTCGGTGTCGCCGATATACATGCCCGGCCGCTTGCGCACGGCATCGAGGCCTTTCAGGACCTTGATCGATTCGGCGCCGTATTCAGCGACCGGCTTCACTTCGTTCATGCGCGATACCGTTTAAGAGCGGGGCTCGGGGAGGCGAGCTGTTGACGAGGCCGCGACAGGGCCTGAAAGGGCCTTTCCGGCAGGCACCGGAAAGGCCCCAGAATCATATCGTCATATATAGCATCGGCAGGGCCGGATTTCGACCGTCCGCCAGCAATTTAGCGGCATTTTGTGCGCTGCACAAACGGCCGATTCCGGGGCTTTTGCTCTGGTGTCGCGGGCAGGGTCGATATGCTATGGCGGAGCGCCGGATTGTCGCCCCGTTTCGGAGCCCGTCTTGTTGCCGCTGGTCGAATCCTTCATCGCCACCTACGGGCTTGCCGTCGTCTTCCTCGGCACCCTGCTGGAGGGCGAGACGATCGCCATCATGGCCGGCTTCCTCGCCCATCAGGGGGCGATCGACGGCCGGCTGGCGCTCATCGCGGCCTTTCTCGGCGCGCTCGCCAGTGACCAGACGCTCTTTCTCGTCGGCCGCCGCTTCGCCGACCACCCCATGGTCATGCGCCAGCGCAAGCGGCCGCTTTTCGCCAAGGCACTGGCCAGGGTGGAGGCCAGTCCCACGGTCTACATCCTGATCTTCCGCTTCCTCTACGGGCTGCGGACCGTCAGTCCGCTGGCCATCGGCGTGTCCAACGTCTCGCCGCTCAAATTCGCCATCCTCAACGCCATCGCCGCCTTCATCTGGGCGGCCGCCATGGTCGGTCTCGGCTTCGCCTTCGGCCGCACCATCGAGGCGACGCTCGGCAACTTCCATCAGATCGAGCACATCCTCATCGCCATGGTCGCCGTCGGCATCGTCTCCTTCGCTGGGCTTACCTGGCTGCACCGCCGCTTCATCCGGCGGCAGGAGGGCGGCGGTTAGCCGTCAGCGGGCGATGATGGCGGCGGCGGCGCCGGCCATGAACGACCCGGCAATGCGGTCGAGAACCTTGCGCCGCCTTGGCGTGGCGAGGAAGGTGCGGGCGCGCCCGGCAAGCGCCGCATAGGCGCCGATGACCACCGTCAGCACGACCGCGACGATGCCGATCATGGCGAGATATTCCGCCAGCCCGACCGTGCGCAGGTCGATCAGGGCCGGCAGCAGGGCGAGATAGAAGACCATCACCTTGGGATTGCCGAGCGTGATCGACAGGCCGGCGAGGAAGACGTGGGCGGCCGAGCCGCGCGGGCGGGCCGCCGCCGGCTCCTGCTCCGGCCGGCTCAGCCACAGGCGAATGGCCAGGAAGATGAGATAGGCCGCGCCCAGAAAGCGAATGATGACAAAGACTTCGCCGAATGTCGCGGCGAGCGCCGCAAGCCCGCCAATGGCGGCGGAAATATAGATGATGTCGCCGAGGATGAGCCCGCCAATGATCGGCAGCGTGCGGCGAAAGCCCGTCGAGAGCGCGCGTGCCACAACGGCCGCCACGCCCGGGCCGGGGCTCGCCACGGCGATGGTGAGCGCCACGGCGAAGGTCAGGAGATGGGCGATGTTCATGGGGGCATGGCTTAGCCCCGATCGTCATGCCGGGGAAGGGGTGACCCGCCCCTCGGCGACGCTGAGATGCTGCGCCCGCTCGCCGAACGGGGCGAAGACGGCCGCATCGGTGCCGGTCAGGAAGGCCTGGCAGCCGAGATCGTCGAGCACGGCAAAGAGCGCGGCGCGCCGCTCGGCGTCGAGATGGGCGGCGATCTCGTCGAGCAGCACCAGCGGCGTCTCGCCTGACAGGCGTGTTGCCAGCCGCGCCTGGGCGAGGATGAGGCCGATCAGCAGCGCCTTCTGCTCACCGGTCGAGCAGATCTCGGCGGCCGCCTGCTTGGGCCCGTGGCGCACCCTGAGGTCGGAGAGGTGCGGGCCGCTGAGCGTCCGTCCGGCGCTGGCATCGCGCGGCCGCTCGCCGGCAAGGTCGGCGGCGTAGATCTCCTCCGCGTGGCTCGCCGAGTTCCCGTCGAGCAGGTGCTCGAGCATGCCTTCAAGCGCGATCTCAGCCGCCGGAAAGGGCGCCGCCACGTCGCCTTCCGCGATGAGCGCCACCGTCAGGCCCGCCCATTCGCGCCGCGCCGCGGCGATGGCCGTGCCCAGTTCCGCCATCTCGCGCTCGATGGCGTCGAGCCAGCGTCCGTCCGGTGACGGTTCGCTGAGCAGCCGGTTGCGCCCGCGCATCGCCTTCTCGAAGGCGTTGACCCGCGTGCCGTGGCCGCGGTCGATGGCCAGCACCGCCCGGTCGAGGAAACGCCGCCGGTCGGCGGCCGGTCCGGTGAAGAGCCCGTCCATGGAGGGCGTCAGCCAGACGACACGAAGATGATCGAGGAGCGCGTCGGGCGAGCGCGCCGGCGCCCGGTTGACCCTGACCGAACGGCGGCTTTCCGGGCCTTCCGGTGTCATGGCGATGCCGGTGCCGAGGTCGACCGCGCCGGCGGCGTTTTCCACCGTCACCGCCACCGCCCAGCTGCCGTCTCCCGGCTGCCGGGCCACCGCGTCGAGGCGGGCACGGCGCAGGCCCCGGCCCGGCGACAGGAAGGACACGGCTTCCAGCAGGTTGGTCTTGCCGGCGCCGTTCGGCCCGGTCAGCACCACCGGCCGCCCGTCGAGCGCCAGCGCCAGCGCGCCATAGTTGCGGAAGCTCGTCAGCTTCAGCGCGGTCACCGCGGCGCGGCCGCTGCGGTCGCGGCTGGCAGTGTCCGGCGTCTGGTTGTTCGATGCATCCAAGGCGTTCACTCCGCCGGCGGCCGCGCGCCGCGGCCCGGCAGGCGGTGGCCGCAATTTCGGCGATTTGAAAGCGACATTTGCAGCACGGATCAACGATGGGCAAGGGCCGAGGGCGGCGCGCTATCGTGCCGGGGAGTGCCGGGCGGCGCGCGAGTGATGTTTGAAGAGGCGGTTCCCTGGAGATTGACGGCAGAAACGGCGCGGAGCGTTGCCGCCTCCTTCCTGCTTCACGCCCTCGTCGCGTTCGCCATCCTGACCATGTGGGCCGCCCCGCCGCCGCCCGCCCCGCTCGAGGAGAGCATTCCCGTCACCATGCTGACGCCGGCGGAGCTTGACGCTCTGCTCAATGCGGAGCGGCCCGAGATGGCACGCCCGCAGCCGCGTCCCCAGCCAACGCCGGAGGCGCCGCCGTCCCTCATCCACGCCACCACCATCCTCTCCGGCCGCACCCTCGCACTGCCAATGAACCGCAAGGCGATGGCCGAGCTGCCCAGCCTCAACCCGACCGAGCGCATGATCCAGCTCTGCAACATCGAGGCGCTGGAGCAGGTGGCGCGCCTGCGCGCCGATTTCTCGCCCGAGATAGTCAGCGCCTATGCCCTGAAGGCACTGGCAATCGGCCCCGACACGGTCGAGGCCGACGGGGCTGCAGTGCGCAGCGGCGACGACTGGTACACGCTCAGATATCGCTGCCGTCTTTCACCCGGACACGGCACCGTGGTGGCCTTTGATTTCCTGGCCGGCGACCGGCTACCGGCGGCGCGCGTCGAGGAACTCGGCCTGCCGGTCGGCAAGTGACCGCCGGCCGGGTCTTGCGAGGATTCGCGACGCAGCCCATATTGGGCGTCCCATCAACAAACGAAAGGAGGTGATCCAGTGTCTCATTGTCATACGCCGCGTGCGGCGGACCGGACCTGGAATCCCGCCTCTGGCGAGGGTTGCGCCTCCTAGGCGTTTGAAGGTCTTTGCGTCCGCGCCAATGCGGACCGACAATGGAAGGGCCGCCCCCGGGCGGCCCTTCGCATGTCCGGGATCGAGTCCGGCCTTGGAAAAACGTCCCGCTCCTTGTCGCGCGTCAAAGAAGGCCGGCGCTCTCTCTGGCTATCGTCACGGCTATGAGCAGCCGCGCCGAAACCGACAGCCCGCATCGCCAGACCCCTGTCTGCACCATCATGAAGCTGTGGCCAGAGACGATCAGGCTGTTCCTGGCGCGCCGCATGGCCTGCGTCGGCTGTCCGGTGGGCGGGCTGCATACGCTGGAAGAGGCCTGTGCCGAGCACAAGGTCGCGCTCGATCCGCTGCTTGCCGAGATCCGGCAGGTCGCTACGACGATTCCGGCCCGCTATCCTGAGCCTGGCTTCCCTCCGCCAGCATGAACAGGCGGTGCGGGTCGTTGACCGCCACGCGCCTGCGGCCGAGCGTCACCATCCCCTTCTGCTGCCAGCCGCTCATCACCCGGCTCACCGTATGCAGGGTCGTGCCGGACATCTCGGCGATGTCTTCGCGGGTGACCGGAAAGTCGATTTCGATTCCCTTGTCCGTCTTGCGTCCGGCCTGGTTCACCAGCCTGAGAATCGCATGCGCGATGCGCCGCTCCACCGCCTCGGTCGATAGCTCGCGGACGCGCGTGTTCGCGTCCTGCAGCCGCCGCCCGACCGTTTGCATCGCCCCCACCGCGAAGGCCGGATTGCGCCCGATGAAGGCTTCCCATTGGCCCACCGGCCAGACCAGCGCCAGGCTCTCCACCACGGCGATCGCCGTCCCCGGATAATCGGGCCTGCGCACCGCCGGTGCGATGCCGAAGAGGTCGCCCGGATTGATGTGGCGGACGACGATCTGCTGCCCGTCGGGCGTGGTCTGCTGAACCCTCAGGCGGCCGTTGAGCAGCAGGAAGAACTCCTTCGCCGGGGCGCCCTGGCGGAAGACGGCGGTCCCCTCCGCCAGCCGCCGCGGGCGGGCCGTCGCCAGTACCGCGTCGATGTCCTCGGCCGGGACGTCTTTGAATATCTCGAAATCGCTAACTAACGAGCGGTCGATCGGCGCAGCCATGGCTCAGGCTCCTGGCCGTTGCCGCCGGCCGGCAGGTAATCGCGTCGCTCTTTGTTGGCGCACAAAGAAGAGGGAAGCCGGCAGGTGCATGGTGCGCCCATAAAACACACCAACATGAGGATTGGAACCATGCTTACCCGTCGTCAGGCGCTGATCGGAACCACGCTCACGGCGCTTGCCGCCGCCAGCCGGACGCCGGTCCTCGCCGCCGCAACACCGCAAGATGTCGCCGGCCTCGAACACGTCAAGGTCGACCTGGTGAAGCCGCCGCTGGTCCATGCTCACGAGCAGGCGACCACGGCCGCGCCCAAGGTGGTCGAGTTCACCATGCACGTCGTCGAGCAGGAGATCGTCATCGACGATGCCGGCACCAAGATGTGGTCCATGGCCTACAATGGCTGGCTCCCCGGCCCGCTGATGGTCGTGCACGAAGGCGACTATCTGCAGCTCACCCTGGTCAATCCGGCCGGGAACGAGATGCCGCACAATATCGATTTCCACGCCTCCACCGGCGCGCTCGGCGGCGGCGGGCTGACGCTGATCTATCCCGGCGAGCAGGTGACGCTGCGCTTCAAGGCGACGCGTCCCGGCGTCTTCGTCTATCACTGCGCGCCTCCCGGCATGATCCCGTGGCACGTCGTCTCCGGCATGAACGGCGCCGTCATGGTGCTGCCGCGCGACGGCCTCAAGGACGGCGACGGCAGGCCGCTCACCTACGACAAGGTCTACTATGTCGGCGAGAGCGACTTCTACGTGCCGCGCGACGCCGACGGGAACTACAAGACGTTCGAAAGCCTCGGCGACTCCTATGCCGACACCACCGAGGTGATGCGCAAGCTCATCCCGTCTCACGTCGTCTTCGAAGGCAAGGTCGGCGCGCTCACCGGCGACAACGCCATGACGGCCAATGTCGGCGAGACGGTGCTCATCATCCATTCCCAGGCCAACCGCGACACCCGCCCGCACCTGATCGGCGGCCATGGCGACCACGTCTGGAACATGGGCAAGTTCGACAATGCACCGCTCAAGGGGCTCGAGACCTGGTTCGTGCCCGGCGGTTCCGCGGTGGCGGCCATGTACACCTTCCGCCAGCCCGGCATTTACGCCTACGTCAACCACAACCTGATCGAGGCGGCCGAACTCGGCGCCACCGCCCACTTCAAGGTCGAGGGCAAGTGGGACGACGACCTGATGACCCAGGTCAGCGCCCCCGGGCCGATTGTCGCCAACTGAGGCGACGCAACCGCGGTCCGTTCCGGCAACGGGCGGACCGCCGCCATACGGTCGAATCCCATGATTGAACCCATCAGGACATTCGCTTTGGCCGGCTTTGCCGCGCTCGCCATTGCCTCCGGCCGGGCTCTGCTGCCTTCCACCAACGACACGACCGAGCTGGTCGTCCTGCCGTCGTCGTCGTTCGCCTATCGCGTGGCTGGCGAATTCCTGCGCGACGGCCAGCCGGTGAACCCGCCGCTGGTTTCGGTCGATTTTGCGCGGCCGGTCGCCATCATGAAGAACCACGTCAGCCGCACCGACTATGAGCGCTGCGTGACCGCCGGCGCCTGCCGGCCGATCGACGCCGACCTGCCGGAGAATGCCGATACGATTCCCGCCGTCGGCGTCAGCTGGAACGACGCCGTCGCCTATGCGGCCTGGCTCAGCCGTGAGACCGGGCATCGCTACCGCCTGCCGAGCGACGAGGAATGGGCCTATGCCGCCGCCACCCTGTTCCACGACAACACGGTGGTCGATGAAAGCGACGCCACCAATCCGGCCAAACGCTGGATCGCCACTTACGAGCGGACGGCGGCGTCCGAGCGGCGCGTCGACAGCCGGCCGCAACCCTTCGGCGCCTTTGGCATCAACGAAAACGGACTGGCCGACGTGGCCGGCAATGTCTGGGACTGGACAGAGACCTGCTTCACGCGCCACGCGACAAGCCGCGGCGCTTCGCCGACGGAGACGACAAGCTGCGGCGTGCGCGTCGTCGAAGGCGCGCATCGCACCTACCTCACCGATTTCGTGCGCGATCCCAAGGGCGGCGCCTGCTCGGTCGGAACGCCGCCGAGCAATCTCGGCATCCGTCTGGTGCGCGACGATGGCGACGGCGTCGTCGCCCGGCTCGCCGGCCTGCTGCGCGCCCTCGCCGGTTGATCGCCGCGCGAAATCCTTCCCGAGCTTGCTTGCCGACAAAGAAGCGCGCGCCGGCTCCCGCTAGTTTCAATTCTCGACGGAACACACCAACTGGAGTGCATGACATGAACAGGAAACTCGGCATCGCTGCCGCCCTTGCCGCAGGCGCCATCCTCTTCGCCGGCGCGGCCGGCGCGGCGGAATTCGACGTCAAGATGCTCAACCGCGGCGCCGACGGTCCCATGGTCTTCGAGCCCAACCTGGTCAAGGCCGCGCCCGGCGACACGGTCCATTTCATCGCCGCCGACAAGGGCCACGACGTCCTGTCCATCAAGGGCATGGTTCCCGAGGGCGCCGAGCCCTTCGAGGGCAAGCTCAGCCAGGACCTCACCGTCACCTTGACGGTTCCGGGCGTCTACGGCTTCAAGTGCAAGCCGCACTACGCCATGGGCATGGTCGGCGTCGTCGTCGTCGGCGATCCGGTCAATCTCGATTCCGCCAAGGCGGTGAAGCAGCCTGGCCGTGCGAAGAAGGTCTTCGCCAAATTGCTGGACGAGGTTCAGTAGCGGTTCTCAGCCCCGCGCCATGCGATAGACGGCATAGGCGCGGGCGAAGCGGTCCATGTAGTCGGCCGTATAGGCCGGATAGTCGAAGTCGATGGTGGAGTAGATCTCCGAGACCATGCTCCACATCACTTCGCGCAGCAGCGAGGCGCATTTCATGGCGTCGAAGCTGGCGGTGAGCCGCTGGTCCGGCTGCCGGCCGTAATAGGTGTGCAGCAGCCATGCTTCCTGGTCGCGGTCGAAGTTGTTGTTCGAGGCGAGATTGGCGAGGTCGAAGAGCGGCGCGTTGAACCCGCCATAGTCCCAGTCGATCAGCCACAGGCGCTCGCCGTCGTCGATGAAGTTGCCGGGCAGCAGGTCGTTATGGGCGAAAACGAAGTCCACCGGCCCGACTGCCAGCTCCAGCCCCTCGGCGATGTCGGCGAGTTCGGCCAGCCGCGAGCGGTGGCGGCTGCCGGCCTCGTCGAGGGTGCGCGCATAGTCGCGGATCGTGTGAAACACCCAGAAGGCCAGGATTGGCCCGCGGATATGGCGCGGTATCTCGCGATGCACGCGCTTGACCAGCGCCACGACCTTGGCCAGCCGGACGGGGTCGCGGATGTCCTCGGCGGTGCAGGTCATGCCTTCGATGAAGCGCATGATCATCACGCCCGGCTCGGCATGGACCAGTTCCGGCGAGATGCCGGCGGCATGCGCGGCGACGGTCGCCGCCCGTTCGTTGAAACGCAGGATGTGATGCACGGCGATGTCGTCGCCAACCCGCACGAAGTAGCTCTTGCCGCCGTCCTCGACGCGATAGTTGATGTTGGTGATGCCGCCGTAGACGCGCTCCGGCGCCACCGGCTCCTGCCAGAAGGAGAGGGCCTTCACACGCTTCAGTGCGCTTGCTTCGGTGGTTGTTCGGCTCATGCCGCGGTCATCGTGAAAGGTACGGTCCAACTGAGCTGCGGGAGAATTGGTGGCGAGGTGCATCGAGCGTAACAGTCTTGCAGCGGATAGCCGGGATATTCAACAAGGGCACGGGCCGGGACTATTGAGCCGGCGAACTGGCGACACATTTACGCGACACGCTGGCCGGGCGCTGTGACCGGGGCCACACGTCCGGCAGGGTCGCTTCACCCCGCCGCCTGTGCCAAGATCGGCAGGCGCGGGAGGGGAAGAAATGGCGCAAGAAGAACCGAAGATCCGCATCGAGACCCGTGAGGAGCTGATCTATCTGCTCGCCGAGGCCTCGGCGATCGAGCACAATCTGATGTGCTGCTACCTCTACGCCGCCTGGAGCCTCAAGCGCGGCGAGCGCGACGGGCTGACGGCGGAACAGGCAGCCGCCGTCAAGCGCTGGCGCCAGGCGATCACCTCGGTCGCCATCGAGGAGATGACGCATCTGACGCTGGCCAGCAATCTGCTGGTCTCGATCGGCGCCGGCCCCCATCTGTCGCGGCCGAACTTCCCGGTTCCGGCCGGCTATCATCCCTCCGGCGTCGTCGTCGAACTCGCCGGCTTCTCGCACGGCGTGCTCGATCACTTCATCTTTCTCGAGCGGCCCGAGGGCAAGGAGGTCAGCGACTCCTCGGAGTTCGTCCACCCCGCCGACTATCACCGCACCATGCCCAAGGGCCGGCTGATGCCGAGCGCCCAGGACTACGGCACCGTCGGCCATCTCTATCGCGGCATCCGCCACGGCTGCGACGTGCTCGCCCATCACATCGGCGAGGCAGCGCTGTTCTGCGGCGATCCCGCCTCGCAGGTCGGGCCCGGCGACGCCGGCCTGCCGGGTTTGAGCGTCATCACCGACCTGAAGAGCGCCGAGGATGCGATCGAGACGATCATCGAGCAGGGCGAGGGCGCGCCCAGCCACAGCGAGAACAGCCACTACAACCGCTTCCTCAAGGTGCGCGAGGAATACGAGGCCTTCCTCGCCGCCGACCCCGATTTCGCGCCGGCCTTCCCGGTGGCCCACAACCCGACCATGCGGCCGCCGCTCGACAAGGCGGACCGGGTCCATGTCAACAGCCACGAGGCGGCGCCGGTCCTCGACCTCGCCAATTCCATCTACGGCCACATGCTGCGCTGTCTGGTGCAGGCCTTCGGGCGCGGCGCCGACGATGCGGAGGGCAAGCGCTTCTTCGTCGACATGGCCATCGACCTGATGGAGCACCTGCCGCCCATCGGCTCCTATCTGGCGAGCCTGCCGGCCAACCATGCCCACGCCGGCGTCAATGCCGGCGTCACCTTCACCACGCTGCGCGACATGGCGCGTCTGCCGCGCGGGGCGGCCGAGAAGCGCATGATGGCCGAGCGCGTGGCGGAGATCGCCAAGCATGCCCGCCACGTCTTCCCCGCCGGTCACGAGCTTGCCGGCACTGCCGATACGCTCGACAAGCTGGTCGCCCGCTTCGGCGTCCAGAACCTCAAGACCGTTGGCGCCGAGCATCCCCAGCCGCCGCCGGCCAAGGCCGACGACCAGCCGGCCAGCGGCGGCGAATGCGAGATCGCCCGCGGCCGCGATATCGACATCAGCTTCGACGGCGTGCGCTGTATCCATGCGCGCTTCTGCGTGCTCGGCGCGCCGACCGTGTTCAAGGCCAACACGCCGGGGGCATGGATCTTTCCCGACACGATGGCAACGGAAGCGCTGGTGCGTGTCGCCCACAATTGCCCGTCAGGCGCCATCACCTACAGCCGCAAGGACGGCGGATCGGCGGAAGCGCCACCGCCGGTCAATCTCCTGCGGCTGCGCGAGAACGGCCCCTACGCCTTTCACGGGCCGCTGACCATCGACGGCGCCGACATCGGCTATCGCGCCACGCTCTGCCGCTGCGGCGCGTCGAAAAACAAGCCGTTCTGCGACGGCTCGCACAAGACTCTCCCCTTCACGGCGACCGGCGAGCCGGAGACGCGCGAATCGGAACCGCTGGCTGTCCGCGACGGGCCGCTGGCGATCGCCCCGCAGACGGACGGACCGCTTCAGGTCTCGGGCAATCTCGAGATCGTCAGCGGCACCGGCCGCACCGTCGACCGGGTGACGCGGGTGCGGCTTTGCCGTTGCGGCGGCTCGCGCAACAAGCCGTTCTGCGACAACACCCACCTGCGCATCGGGTTCAAGTCGACCTGACCGGCGCTCGCGGGCGCGCCGCCCGGGTCAGGCCGCAGGCGGCGCTTCGTCGTCCCGGTGGCTCACCTTGCCGATCTCGTGCAGCCGGTGGTGCAGGCTGACATCGTCGAGATGCGGCAGATTGACGAAGATGCCGATGCGCGTCGCCAGCATCCGGTAGGCGTCGTCGAAGGCGAGTTGAACCTCGGCCGGCGTGCCGGTCGCGGCCGCCGGGTCGGGAACGCCCCAATGGGCCGTGGCCGGACGGCCGGGCCAGATCGGGCAGGTTTCGCCGGCCGCGTCGTCGCAGACCGTGAAGATGAAATCCATCTCCGGTGCGTCCGGCCCGGCGAACTCGTCCCAGCTCTTCGAGCGGAGGCCGCCGACGTCGTAGCCGAGATTCGCGAGCAGGCTGGCGGCGTGCGGATTGACCGTGCCGCCCGGATGGCTGCCCGCCGAATAGGCCTTGAAGCGGCCCTTGCCCTCGCGATTGAGGATCGCCTCGGCCATGATCGAGCGGGCCGAATTGCCGGTGCAAATGAACAGAACGTTGTAGGCCTCGTCGCTCACTGCGCACCCCTCCGGCTGAGTTTGACCGGCGGTTTTTCGCCGCCTGGCATGACAGTGATGTGACGGCGGCGCCCGGCGCCGACGCCGGATTGCCGTGCCCCGGCTGCAAACATGCAGGACAGCCGTAACGCGCCCGTGAGCGGGTTTTTACTCTGGCAAACGGTTATTTGAGAGCAATATTACTCAGATCAACGGGTATTGAATAGACTTTCCGCCCAGAAACACAAGATAACACGGGCATGGATTCATCGAAAACACACACGCACAATGGAGGTGTAACTTGAAGAAGATCCTGTTGGCATCCGTCTTCACCGGTTTGATGGCGTTCCCCGCTTTTGCCCAGATGGCCGAGGACACGACCTGCAAAGACTTCATGGCCATGAACGCGGACGCCCAGATGAAGGCGATCGGCGACATGTCCGGCGACGGCATGATGGCCGATGACATGGCCTCCGGCGACAACATGGCTGGCGACAACATGGCTGGCGACAACATGGCCTCCGGTGACAATATGGCCGGCGATGACATGGCCAAGGACAACATGGCCGGCGACGGCATGATGGCCGAAGGCCCCTCGGTCGAGGCGGTCGCCGCGGCTTGCGCCGGCAAGCCCGACATGATGCTCAACGACGCCATGATGGCGGCCGGGTCCCACTGAGGCTGCGGCAAATCGAGGAGGCAGAGGGAGGCCGTTCCCGCGCCTCCCTCCGCCAACCAGACTGACGGATGACAATCATGTCCGATGCGCCTTTGGAAGATGCCGCCACCGCTCCCCCGCCCGCGGGCGGGACACTGGTCTACCGCCACCGGATTTCCACCCGTCTCTGGCACTGGACCAATGCGCTGGTGCTGCTCGTCATGCTGATGAGCGGTCTGATGATCTTCAATGCCCATCCCCGCCTCTATTGGGGGCCATACGGCGCCAACATGGACACGCCGTGGCTGCAGATCGGCAGCGACGGCGGGCACGGCTATCTCAGGATCGGCGCGCTGACACTGGATACGACCGGCGTGCTCGGTCAGTGGCAGGACCAGAACGGACAGACGCGGAATCGGGCCTTCCCCTATTGGGCGACGATTCCCTCCAACTACAATCTCGCTCTGTCGCGCCTCTGGCACCTGACCTTTGCCTGGTTTTTCGCCGGCGGCATCCTGCTCTATGTCGTGTGGAGCGTGGTCAACGGGCATCTCAGACGCGACCTCGCGCCCCGCCCGGCGGAGCTCACGCCGCGCCACCTCATCGACGAGGTCAAGCATCACGCGACGCTGAACTTCCCCAAGGGCGAGGCGGCGCGCAACTACAACACCCTGCAGAAGCTCTCCTATATCGCGGTGCTCATCGTATTGATCCCGCTGATGGTGCTCACCGGGCTCACCATGTCGCCGACGATGAACAGCGCCTGGCCGTGGCTGCTCGATCTTTTCGGCGGCCGCCAGTCGGCCCGCTCGATTCATTTCATCGTCGCCGTCCTGCTCGTCCTCTTCTTCCTCGTTCACATCCTGATGGTGATCCTCGCCGGGCCGATCAACGAGGTGCGTTCGATGATCACCGGCCGCTACCGTCTGCCGAAGGAAAAGACATGATCGAGAAGACGCAACTCACCCGCAGGCGCTTCCTTTCGACGCTCGCCGTTGGCGGATCGGCGGCGCTGCTCAGCGGCTGCGACGCGCTCAGCTACAATCCGGCCTTCCGCAAGTTCCTCGGCACCGGCGAGTGGCTGAGCTATCGCATCCAGCGCTTCTTCGCCGGCTCGTCGCTTGCCCCCGAATTCAGCGAAGCCGACATGTCCCCGATCTTCCGCACCAACGGCAACACCCAGGTGCGCGACGCCGAGTGGCAGCGCCTGGCGGCGAACGACTTCGCCGACTACCGGCTCGTCGTCGACGGGCAGGTCGAGACGCCGCAATCGCTGTCGCTGGCCGAATTGCGGGCGATGCCGTCGCGCACGCAGATCACCCGGCACGACTGCGTCGAGGGCTGGAGCGCGATCGGCAAATGGACCGGCGTGCCGCTCGCCGCCGTGCTCGACAAGGCCAGGCTCACCGACAAGGCGCGCTACATCGTCTTCCACTGCGCCGACGATTTTCGCGGCACCAACTATTATGAAAGCATCGACCTCGCCGATGCCTTCCATCCCCAGACCATTCTCGCCTACGGCATGAATGACGGCATCCTGCCGGTCGGCCACGGGGCGCCGCTGCGCCTCAGGGTCGAGCGCCAGCTCGGCTACAAGCAGGCCAAGTTCGTCATGCGCATCGAAGCCGTCGAAAGCCTCGAGGCCATCGGCGGCGGGCGTGGCGGCTATTGGGAGGATGTCGGCAACTACAATTGGTATGCCGGTATCTGACCGGCCGCCTCAGTAGCGCGTCGTCAGATCCGTCAGCCAGGCCGGCGAGGCCTCAACCAGCGCCGTCTCTATTGTGTGGTCGTAGCCGGCCAGGATCGCCACGCCGGCGACGATGAGGATGGCGCCGAGCGCCAGCTTGAAGCCCTTGCCGGCACGCGCCAGCCGGTCGCGCCAACGCATCATCGCGGCCCGCGACACCGTGCCGAGCAGAGCCAGCGGCAATGCCGCGCCGAGGCCGAAGGCGAGCATCGTCAGGGCGACGGCGCCGAGGTCGCGCCCCTGCGATGCCAGCAGCGAGGCAGCGCCGAGCGTCGGGCCGACGCAGGGAATCCATACCGCGCCGAGCAGCAGGCCGAGGGCGAACTGGCCGCCGATGCCGGCCGTGGGGAGAGCGCCGAAACGCCGTTCGGTCCAGTTGCTCACCGGACCGGCCGCCGTTGCCAGCCGCGCCTGGAAGCCGGGGACGACCAGCACCGCGCCGACGGCGACGAACAGGATCGCGGCGACGAAGCGGAAGAAATCCGAATCGAGGCCGATGGAGAAGCCGACGGTGGCGACGAACAGGCCGATGACGGTGAAGGAGAGCGCCAGCCCGCCGGCAAGCGCCAACGGCCCGTAGCGGTGCTCGGCGGCGGCCCCGGCAAAGACCAGCGGCAAGAGCGGCAGCACGCAGGGCGACAGGATCGACAGCACGCCCGCGAGAAAGGCGAGTCCAACGGTGGCGAACATGGGGCTTGTCGCCGGACTCAGACGGCCTTGGCGAGCAGCGCCTCGATCGCCGCCACCCGCGTGTCGCCGACGATGCGGCCGACTTCCTTGCCGTCCTTGAAGGCGATCAGGGTGGAGCGCTGCGCCGCGGAGAAGGAGCGCATGACGTCCTTCTGCGTGTCGTAATCGACTTCGAACACGGTGTAGCCGGCGAATGCGGGCTTGCCCGTCAGGTTGCCGAGAATCTGCTTCTGGCGCTGGCAGGTCGGGCACCACGAGGCGGAGATGTCGATCAGCACCGGTTCGCCGGTCTTGAGCGCCGCCTCGAAAGCGGCACGGTCGAAGGGCACGCGCTCGGCGGCGAAGGCGGAGCGCGACAAGGCGGGGGCTGCGGCGATGGCGAGGGCGCCGGCCATCAGGCCGAAGGCGCTACGGCGAGTGATCATTGCGAACGGTCCCGTGTGGCTGTTTTCGTGCCTCCAATCTAGGGACGATTTCGCTCAAGCGTTTTCACGATCAGACAGTTGGCGATCACAAGGGCGTGGGCGCGGAACGGGCGGCGCCGGCGGTGCGCCGCCCGTTCCGCGGGAGCAGGGAACGGGGATCAGTCGTCCATCCCTTCACCGTGCTCGCCGTGCTCGCTGTCGATGCCGTGCTCCGACTCGTCGTCGCCGAGGCGGATCTTCTTGAGGTCGACGCCCTTCAGCGGCTCGGCCGTCTCGGCCGCCACGGTCGTCGTGTTCGCCTTGGCGAACAACTCGTCGCCGGTGCTGGTGGAAGGCTGGGCGGCGAAGGCGGTGGCGCCGACCGCGGTGAGCGCGGTACCGGCGGCGATGGCGATGAGGATCTTGCGCATGATTGGTCTCTCCTTGCTTGGTGCCGGGGAGGTCGCCCCGACCGCCCCCTGTCTAGGAGAGAGGCCCTGACGGCGGACCGAGCCCACCTGTCAGCCGCCTGACAGCTTGGCAACGGCGCTAGCCGTCGTATTCGTGGGTCGTGCCGGCGAAATCCTCGATCAGGCAGGCGCCGTCCCGGTGACTGACATAGTCCGGGCCGACCGGCACCTTGCCGTGGCCGCCGGGGATGTCGAGCACATAGGTCGGCTGGCAGAGGCCGGAGAGGCGCCCGCGCAGCGCCTTCATCAGCGCCTGGCCTTGGGCAAGCGTCGTGCGCAGATGGCCGGTACCCGGCGCCAGGTCGCCATGATGCAGGTAGTAGGGTTTGACGCCCGCCTCGACGAGGCCGCGCATCAGGGCGGCGAGCGTTTCGACGTTGTCGTTGACGCCCTTGAGCAGCACCGTCTGGCTGACCAGCGACAGGCCGCCGGCGGCGAGCCGCTTGAGCGCGGCGCGGGCCTGCGCTGTAAGTTCGCGCGGGTGGTTGGCGTGAACGGCAAGCCACGCCGTCTTGCCGGAGGCGGCAAGGGCCGCGGTGAGGTCGTCGGTGACGCGCTCAGGCGCCACCACCGGCACGCGGCTGTGGAAGCGCACCACCTTGACATGGTCGATGTCGCCGAGTGCCTGCATCACGGCTTTCAGCCGCCGCGGCGCTGCGATCAGCGGGTCGCCACCGGAGAGGATCACCTCCCAGATGTCACGGTGCGCGCGGATGTAGGCGAGCGCCGCATCGATCGCGTCTCGAGACAACATGCCGGCGCCGGACTGGCCCACCGTCTCGCGGCGGAAGCAGAAGCGGCAATAGACCGGGCACACCGAGACCAGCTTGAAGAGCACCCGGTCGGGATAGCGATGGATCAGTCCTTCGCTCACCTGATGGACGTCGTCGCCGATCGGGTCGGCGCGCTCGGCCGGCGTCGTCGCGAGCTCGGCGGCGTCGGGCACGAACTGGCGGCGAATAGGATCGGCGGGGTCGTCCGGGTCGATCAGCTCGGCCATGGCAGGCGTGATCGCCACCGCATAGCGCGCCGTCACCGCCTCCAGTGTCTCGCGCTTTTCTTCCGGCACGAGGCCGGCCGCGATCAACTCATCGGCGCTGCGCAGCGTGCGCCCGGCGCGGAACGGCATGTCGTTCACGTCTCGCCCTCCACTCCGGCTGCCGGCGTCCATTGCACCTGGTCGATGTGGGTTGCGCCGGTCGCCAGCATCACCAGCCGATCGAGGCCGAGCGCGACGCCGCTCGCCTCCGGCATATGGTCGAGCGCGGCCAGAAAGTCCTCGTCGAGCGGATAGCGCTCGCCATGGATGCGTTCCTTCTCGTCCATGTCGGCGGCGAAGCGCCGGCGCTGTTCGGCAGCGTCGGTGAGTTCGGCAAAGCCGTTGGCGAGTTCCACGCCGCAGGCATAGAGCTCGAAGCGTTCGGCAAAGCGCGGATCGTCCGGCCGGGACCGCGCCAGCGCCGCCTCGCTCATCGGATAGTCGGTAAGCAGCGTCGCCCGGCCGATGCCGAGCTGCGGCTCGACGCGCTCGACCAGCACGCGGCTGAAGATGTCCGACCATGTGTCGTCGGCGGCGATGCGGATGCCGCGGGCGATGGCCGCCGCGGCCAGGCCGGGACGGTCGTCCAGGCAGGCGACCAGCTCGATGGCCGCATGGCGCTCGAAGGCGTCGGCCACCGTCAGCCGCTCCGGCTCGGCGAAGGGGTCGGCGGTGCGTTCGCGCCAGCTGAGCGTCTCCGTGCCGGCGGCCTGCGCCGCCTGGCCGAGAATGGCCGCGCAATCCGCCATGATCGCCTCATAGGGCTCGCCGGCGCGGTACCATTCGACCATGGTGAATTCGGGGGCGTGCAGGGGTCCGCGCTCGCGATTGCGGAAGACCCGGGCGAAATCGACGATCCGCTCCTCGCCGGCCGCCAGCAGCTTCTTCAGCGCGAATTCCGGCGAGGTGTGCAGATAGCGGACCGCACGGGCGCCGTCGGGGCCGATCGTTTCGGTGGCGAATCCGTGCAGATGGGTCTCGTTCCCCGGCGAGACCTGCAATATCGCCACCTCGGTTTCGACGAAGCCCTGGCCGGCGAACCAGGCATGAAGCGCCGCCACAACGCGGTTGCGGGCAAGCAGCAACGGCCGCCGGTCGCGATGCCGGTCCCGGTCCCAGAAGGGCGGCAACCCGGTCATTTCGGCCATGTGACGCGCGCCATGATGGTCATAATCCTCTGGCAGTCCCCGGCAAAATCGCTAAGGTGCGCGCCAAATTGGCGGCCCCCTGCGCCGTCCGAGCCATAGTCGAGGAAACCTTGAAAGTCATCGCCAGCCAGGTCCGCAAGGGTAACGTCGTCGAGGTCGACGGCCAGCTCTATGTCGTGCTTACCGCCGAGAACTTCCATCCCGGCAAGGGTACGCCCACCACCCAGATCGACATGCGCCGTATTTCCGACGGCGTGAAGGTGTCGCAGCGCTACAAGACCACCGAGCAGGTCGAGCGCGCCTTTGTCGAGGACCACGACTACCAGTACCTCTTCGAGGACGGCGACGGCTTCACCTTCATGAACGGCGAGAACTACGAACAGATCCACGTCTCGAAGGACATCGTCGGCGACCTGGCGCCCTATCTCCAGGAGAACATGACGGTGCGCCTCAGCCTCTACGAGGGCAATCCGATCGCCATCGAGCTGCCCCAGCGGGTGACGCTGGAGGTGGTCGAGACCGATCCGGCGATGAAGGGCCAGACGGCTGCCTCGTCCTACAAGCCGGCGCTGCTGTCGAACGGCGTCAAGACCAACGTGCCGCCGCACATCTCGGTGGGCGCGCGCATTGTCGTCATGACCGCCGACGGCTCCTACGTCGAGCGCGCCAAGGACTGAGGCCATCTTGCCGCGCCCGCGCGCGGTCCCTCCGCCGCGGGGACGAGCGGTGGGGCGGGACAGGGCCGGTCGTTCAGGCTGCGGTCACCTGGCTCAGCCACGCCTTCAGGCTTCCCGCGTCCATGGCGCCGGCGCGGTGGGCGATCGGCCGCCCCTTGCGGAAGACCATGATCGTCGGAATGCCCTGGATGCGGTAGCGGTTGGCAACGTCCGGCTCGCTCTCCGTGTCGAGCTTGAGGAAGCGGACATCCGGCTCCATTTCGCCGGCCACCCGTTCGAAGACCGGCGCCATCATCCGGCAGGGCGCGCACCACTCGGCCCAGAAATCGACCACCACCGGCACGTCGTTGCGGGCGATATGCTTGGCGAAATTGGCCGTGGTCGCCGCCTCCGGGTGGCCGGAGAACAGCGGCTCGTGGCACACGCCGCATTTGGCCTCCCTGGTCTCCGCCGCCGGCTTGGCGGCGGGCAGGCGGTTCACGGCGGCGCAATGGGGACAGACGATATGGCGGACTTCTGGCTTCATGGTCGGGCTGCTCCTCGAAAGCACGCCGGGGCGCTCCCCGGATAACACATTGCAATTTTGCAATATGTGGGGTGCATCATCACGCCTTGCCAGGGGCGCGCCTTGAGCCGCGTCAAGCCGCCGCCGGCACCGCCAGCCTGTCGACCTCCGCCATCTCCTCTTCGCTCAGTTTCCAGCCGACTGAACCGGCATTGGCCTCAAGCTGCTCCGGCCTGGTCGCACCGGCGATGATCGAGGCGACGAGCGGCTTGGCTGCGAGCCAGCTCATGGCGAGTTCGAGCAGTGTGCGGTCGCGCGCCTCGGCGAAGGCGGCAAGCGCCTCGATCGTGTCCCAATGCGGCTTGACGAAGCGGCTCTCCGCAGTGAGCCGCGTACCGGCGGGAAAGGTCTTGTCCTTGCGGTATTTGCCCGACAGCGCCCCGCCCGACAGCGGAAAATAGGGCACCAGGCTCAGGCCCAGCGTCTGCATCGCCGGAAAAAGCGCCATTTCATGGTCGCGATGGAGCAGGCTGTATTCGTCCTGGGCGGCAACGAAGCCCGCCACGCCGACTGCCTTGGCCGAAGCCGCGGCGTCGAAAAGCTGCTCGGCTGCGAAATTGGAAGCGCCGATGGCGCGCACCTTGCCGGCCTTCACCAGCTCCTCCAGCGCCCGGAACGTCTCCTCCATCGGCGTCGCCGGGTCCGGCTCGTGCATCCACAGGATGTCGATCACGTCGGTCCTCAGCCGGCCAAGGCTCGCCTCGACCGCGGCGAGCACATAGGCGCGGCTGCCGCGATGGGCCTCCTGGGCGCCGGCCATCAGCTTGCCGAACTTGGTGGCAAGCGTCACCTCCTTGCGCCGGTCGCCCAGTACCTTGCCGATGATCGTCTCGGATCCGCCGCTGTTGCCGTAGATGTCGGCGGTGTCGAAATGGGTGATGCCGAGGTCGAGCGCCTTGTGGATGACCGTGCGCGAGGCCTCCAGATCGAGACGGCCGCCGAACTGGTTGGTGCCGAGACCGATCAGCGACACCTCAAGGCCGGACGGCCCGAGCTTGCGGGTTTCCATGGGGATATCCTTGTGACGCCTGTGCGAGCGGCGGGGACGCGGGGCAAGGCCGCGCCCCCCCGGCGGACAATGCCTTCCGCGGCGCACCGCCGCAAGGCGCGGCATCGGCGCGATTGACGGGCACGGTCCCGGCGCGGGATCATCCGGCCAAACAAGAAGGAGGACATGAAGCATGCTCTACGGAATCGACCCGATCCTCGGACCGGAGCTGCTGCACGCGCTGCGCGCCATGGGCCACGGCGACGAGCTCGTCATCGTCGACGCCAACTTCCCGTCGACCAGCAAGTCCAACCGGCTGGTCCGCCTCGACGGGATCGACGCCGTGCGCGTGCTCGACGCGGTTCTGTCGGTGATGCCGCTCGACGACTTCGTCGATTGCGCCACCTTCACCATGGAGCCGGTCGACAATCCGAAATCGGTACCGGAGGTCGTCCACCTGTTCCGCGAGACGGTCGAGAAGCGGGCGCCGGGCTTCAAGACCGGCACCATCGAGCGCTTCGCCTTCTACGAGCGCGCCGAGAAGACCTTCCTCACCATCGCCAGCGGCGAACGCCGCCTCTACGGCAATATCATCCTGAAGAAGGGCGTCATCCGGCCGGAGACGGCCTAGCGGTCCATCGGCGGCGGCGCGGTTGACCCGCGCACGACGAACGAGACGTCGAGTATTCGGCGGCCGGCGACCCCGTCGTAGTCGAGGATCGTCTTGACCGCCTGGCGGCCGATCTCGGCGATCGGCTGGGCGACGGTGGTCAGCGGCGGGGTCGACGTTTCGCCTTCCGGCACGCCGTCGAAGCCGACGATCGAGACATCGCGCGGCACGGCGATGCTGCGTTGCCTGAGCCACTCCAGGGCGATCAGGGCGATGCCGTCCGACTGGGCGATAAGCGCGGTCGGCGGGGTCGGTCCGGCGAAGATCTCTTCCAGCGCGGCGTGGACCGTGCGGACATCCTCGTGCGTCTCGAAGATCGGGACGCCGGTGGTGTCGATGCCGTGCGCGCGCAGCGCCTCGAAAGTGCCGCGCACGCGATCGCGCACCGCCAGGAAGCTTGTCTTCTCCACCGCGTCCAGCGACGTCCGACCGGAGCCGGACCCGTCAGCCTTCACTTTCATGGCGAGGATGGCGAAACGGCGATGACCAAGCGCGATCAGGTGTTGCGCCGCGACGCGCGCACCGGCGACATTGTCGATGCCGATGACCGAAATGGTCTCGTCTTCCTGTTCAAAGGTCAGCGCTACGAACGGCAGGTGGCGCTCGGTGGCGGAGCGAATCAGCTCGTGCGAACCCTCCAGGCAAAACAGGATGAGCCCGTCCACGAGAGCGTTGCCGACGTTCCAGACAAGCTCTTCCTTGCTCGCCGCTGAGACCAGCGAAACGCCCGCGCCGTTGGCCTGGGCGGCCTCGGTGATGCCGGTCATCAGGATGCGCAGATAGGGGTCGGTGAAGAAGCTGGAAAGCGGCTCGATGGTGGCGACGCCAATGGCATTGACCTTGCCAGCGCGCAGCAGGCGCCCCTTGGGGTCGGCGCGGTAGCCCAACTCTTCGGCGACTTTGCGCACGCGCGCCTGGACCGCGGCGCTGACCACCTGCGGCCGGTTGAAGACGTTGGAAACGGTGCCTGCCGACACCCTCGCCGCCTTGGCGACATCGGCGAGCTTTGCGCTCTTTTCCAGTTTGGCAGTTGTCATCCCGGCAGATTCCCCATTTGCCCCAAGCCTATATAGCAAGCCGATTAAACCGATTCAAATTCACCTTGACTCGGGTCCGCGCCGGGTATATTGAATCGATTTAATAAATCGATTCAACCATGCAATGGCGGAATTGAGGAGCAAGACCTATGGCCACGATCGAAATTACCCACACCTATCACGAACCGCTGCGCCTGCAGCTCACCATAACCCTGCCCGGCGTCGTTGCGGCTTATCTCGAGCGGTGGCGTGAGCGGAGGCGCAACCGGCGGCTGTTTGCCGAGCTGTCGCGGCTGTCGCCGGATCTCATCCGCGATGCCGGTTTCGACCCCGACGAGGTCTACGACGCCGTTCCCGGCCGCTGGGAGGAGATCCACCCCGGCCGGCTCCGGGTCCGCTGAGACCAGCGGCCACAGCCTCGGTCAGTCGGTCGGTTCGGCGGGATCGGCTGGCCGGCAGGCCGCCAGAATGCCGTTCCAGCGGGTGCGCTGCGCGTCGGTGAGATCGTCCATCGAGCGCACGGTCATCAGGTCGGTGCCGGCGAGATTGGTGAACATGCAGCCGCAGAAGGTGTTGCAGGTCTCGTCGTCACGGCCCTGCAGGTGGCAGGCCTGGGTGCACTGATCCATGAAATTGCGCCTGAGCGCGGTTTCGTTGGGCGCGACGAAGGGGCTTGCCGCCCACAGCAAGCCGTAGAGGATCGGCTGGTGGACAAGGTAGATCAGCAGGCTCCAGCGGCCGGCCCAGGTCGCGGCCTTGCCGACAAGGTGCGCCGGGCGCCAGCGCGTGAACGCTGAATCGAGGAAATCGGCGACGAACAGCCGGCCGAAGAGGATGCCGATGAGCACCACGCCGAACCACGGAAACACCGGCACGTAATCGACGGTCTCCGGCGCGGTGGCCGACAGGCCCACCCACCAGAGCGGCGGCCAGTCGAAGAATGGACTCGTGTAGACATAGGGAAGGGCGATGACCGCCGCGGCCACTGGCGCCACCACCCAGGCCGGCAGCCGCAGGAAGGGCAGCGCCAGAACGCTGGCCAGCGCGATCTGGTGCAGGATGCCGAAGAAGACGAAGGTCCTGGGATCGGCCCACCATGTCGCCAGGCTCACCAGGCAGGCCGCGCCGACGATCAGCCCGAGGCGGCGGAGATAGGGCCGGATCCTGAGGCCCCTGCGGGTGGCCAGCACCAGGCCGATGCCGACCAGCAGCAGAAAGGCGCTGGCGATCGACCGGGCAAAGACGATCCAGCCGGTATCGCGCAGCACATTGACCGGGATCAGGCTGCGGGCGCTGAGGTCGAAGGCCGCGTGGTAGACGACCATCGCCACGATGGCCACGCCGCGCATGGCATCGATGGCCGCAATCCGGCGGCCGCGGTCCTCTGCGGGGGGCGCGATGGCCACGGGTCGGCACGGGTCCTTTGAGAGAAGCGGATGGCGCGCCATCCTGCCGCCTGCGGCCCGGCCAGGCAACTGCGGCCGTTTCAGGACAGTGGACAGGCTGCGGCAAGGCCTGTATTGAGCCCCGCATGGCGCTGGCGGGCGCTTTTCTTGTGTCCGCCGGGGCTGCGGCCGCGTTGCAAATGGTCCGGCGCGGCGGCAATATCCGGGGCGCTGCTGCCTCCAGATGATGGGCCAAGAGCTCCGGTTCCGGTTGCCGCGCCGAGCCGGAAGGGTGGCGACGCGCGGTTCATTAGGGGAATGCCAAAACCATGTCTGCGACCTTCGACACTGTCGCCCAGGTCATCCACGAGACCAGCGAGATTCCGCTGTCGGAGATCAAGCCCGAATCGCACGCCATCGACGATCTGGGTATCGACAGCCTCGACTTTCTCGATATCGTTTTCGCCCTCGACAAGAAGTTCGGTATCAAGATCCCGCTGGAGGCGTGGACCAAGGAGGTCAACGCCGGCAATGCCTCGGTCGAGGATTATTTCATCCTCAAGAACCTGGCGGCGCGGATCGACGAACTCGTCGCCCAGAAGTCGGCCTGAACGGCCCCGCCGGCCCATGCGACTGGAATATTTCGAACTCATCGACCGCGTCGAGGAAATGGACGTGGAGGGCCTGACCATTCGCGTGGTCGGCACGCTGCCGGAGACGAGCCCGGTCTTCGACGGTCACTTTCCGCTCTATCCGGTCCTGCCCGGTGTCATGATGCTGGAGTTCATGAACCACGCCGCCGGCTATCTGCTGCTGCGCCGGCAGAACATCGAGCGGTTCGTCTTCCTCGGCGGCGTCAAGCGCGCCAAGTTCCGTCGCTTCGTCGTGCCCGGCGACAAGATGATCGTCGACGCCAAGGTCACTCACGAGGGCTCCGGCTTCTCGATTGCCGAGACCTCGGTCAGGGTCAGGGACGAGGTCGCCGCCGACGCCGAGGTGGTGATGATCTCGACCGATTGGCCGAGCGAAATTCTCCGCGAGGAATTCCATCGCCGCATCCCGCTCATTCCGGTGAACGACGCGCAGAGCGCGTGATGGATGGAGCCCATGGCGCGTGAGGTCTGGATTACCGGCATCGGCCTGGCCTCGAGCCTCGGCGAGGGCCTCGACGCCCATTGGCAGGCGATGGTCGAGGCGGAGCGCCCGAAGCCGGTCGTCGACCGCACGTTCGCGCCGCCCTATGCCATCCACCCGATGGTGGAACTCGACCTCAACAAGCAGATCCCCAAGCGCGCCGACCAGCGCCAGATGGAAACCTGGCAGCGGCTCGGCGTCTATGTCGCCGGCCTGGCGCTGGAAGACGCCGGCATCGCCGGCAATCTCGATATCCTCAGCCACACCCATGCGGTGATCGCCGCCGATGGCGGCGCCCGCGACGAGGAGGTCGACGACAGCATCCTCGCGGGCCTCGAAGAGGCGCCGGACGCCGCCGCCTATCTCAACGAGCGCCTGTCCAACGATCTGAGGCCGACCCTGTTCCTGGCCCAGCTTCCCAATCTGCTCGCCGGCAACATTTCCATCGTGCACAAGCTCACCGGCTCCTCGCGCACCTTCATGGGCGAGGAGATCGCCGGGGTCAGCGCGGCCGAGGTCGCCTGGCGCCGCATCCGCGCCGGCCAGGGCGACATCTTCCTCGTCGGCGGCGCCAGCCAGGCCGACCGCAAGGACACCGTGCTCAACTGCGCGCTCGGCGGCATATTGTGGGCCGGCGATCCGGTCTCCGTCTGGGCGCGGCAGGAGAAGGGCGGCGGCTCGATCTTCGGCTCCGCCGGCGGTTTCATCGTGCTCGAAGCGCGCGACCATGCCGAGGCGCGCGGGCGCAAACCCTATGCCCGGCTGGCGGATATCCGCACCGACCAGACCCGCCGTCGCCCCGGCGACGTCACCGCCACCGCGGCGCGCCAGTTCGACGCCATGCTGCCCACGGGCAGCCCGCCGGTCGCCCTTCTCTCCGGCGCCACCGGGGTTGCCATGCAGACGCAGGAGGAGCGTGCCCTCCTCGAGCAATTGATTGCCGCCGGCCGGGTCGATACCGTGCGGGCGACCAGCACGCTTCTCGGCACGGTTGCCGGCGCCACCTTTCCGGCCATGGCCGGGCTTGCCGCGCTGGCCTTGTCGCGCGGGGGTTTCTTCCCGCCCGCCGACGAGAGCGGTTTCGAGCGCCCGGCCGCGCGCCAGCCGGAGCGTATCGCCGTCACCACCATGGGCATCTGGCGCGGCGAAGGCATGGGCCTGATCGAGGCCGTAACCTGACGGAGAGCTGAAATGGCTGAGACCCGGGATCATCGTGGACGCCCCGTCGTCGCCGTGACCGGCTACGGCATGATTTCCTCGCTCGGCCAGGGCGTCGCCGAGTCCTGGGCGGGGCTCATCGCCGGCCGCTCGGGCATCAAGGCGATCTCGCGCTTTGCCACCGACAACATGCGCACCCGCATCGCCGGCGCCATCGATTATCTCTGGCAGGACGGCGACACCGCCATGGACATCACCATGCGCGCCGGGATTCTCGCGGCCGAGGAAGCGATCGCCGATGCCGCGATCGGCGCCAAGGGCGATTTTCCGGGACCGCTTTTTGCCGCCCTGCCGCCGGCCGAGATGGAGTGGCCCTATCGCCGCCGCATCTTCCGCGATTCACCGCCCGCCGGCAGCAACGCCTATGACCGCATGATCGCCGCGGCGCGCCAGGCCAACGACGACGACGGCTATCATCACACCCTGCTTGGCTTCATCGCCGAAGGCATCGCCGACACGATCGGCACCAAGGGCGCGCCGATCTCGCTGACCACCGCCTGCGCCTCCGGCGCCACCGCCATTCAGCTCGGCGTCGAGGCGATCCGCCGCGGCGATTCCGATGCCGCCATCTCGCTTGGCGCCGATTGCTCGGTGAACCCGGAGATGATGATCCGCTTCGGCCTGCTCTCGGCGCTGTCCGGCACCAACGAGCCGCCCGAGGGCGTGTCGAGGCCCTTCTCCAGGGACCGCGACGGTTTCGTCATCGCCGAGGGCGCCGCGGCGCTGGTCCTGGAGAACTACGACGCGGCGGTGGCGCGCGGCGCCAGGATCCACGCCATCGTCCGCGGCATCGGCGAGAAGGCCGACGATTTTCATCGCACCCGCTCGCGTCCCGACGGCGCGGCGATCATCGGCGCCATCCGCACCACCATCGACGATGCCGGCCTCACGCCCGACGCCATCGATTACATCAACGCCCACGGCACCTCGACGCCCGAGAACGACAAGATGGAGGCGATGTCTCTGGAGGCCGTCATCGGCGAGCGCATGAGACATGTTCCGATCAGCTCCAACAAGTCGATGATCGGCCACACGCTCACTGCCGCCGGCGCCATCGAGGCGACCTTCGCGATCAAGACCATCGAGGAGGGCGTACTGCCGCCGACCATCAACTACAACGATCCCGATCCGGAGATCGCCTTCGACGTGGTGCCCAATCAGGCGCGTCAGGCCAAGGTCGACATGGTCCTGTCCAACTCCTTCGGCTTCGGCGGTCAGAACGCCTGCCTGCTGATCGGCGCCGAGCCGGGCTGACCGGATCGGCCGGACGTCGCGTGATGCGTTCCCTCCAGGTCCTCGACAGCCGCCAGCTTGCCACCGTCGACATGGCCGAGCCGCCGGCACCCGGCGCAGGCGAGGTGCAGGTCAGGATCGGCGCCGTGGCGCTCAACCACATCGACGTCTGGGGCTGGCGCGGCATGGCCTTTGCCAAGCGCAAGCTGCCCATCGTCGTCGGCGCCGAGGCGGCCGGCGAGATCGCCAGCGTCGGTGCCGGCGTCGATCATCTGAAGCCTGGCCAGATCGTCGCCCTGTTCGGCGCCGAGACCTGCGGCGTCTGCCCGGCCTGCCGGGCGGGACGCGACAATTTCTGCGTCAACGTCGCCGGCATCCGCGGCTTCCATGTCGACGGGCTCGCCCGCGAGCGGCTCAACGTCGCCGCCCGCCTGGTGGTGCCGGCGCCGGACGGCATCGATGTCGTCAAGGCGGCCTGTGCGCCCATCACCTACGGCACCGTCGAGCACATGCTGTTCGACAACGCCCATCTCGAAGCCGGCCAGACCGTGCTCGTCCAGGCCGGCGGCAGCGGCATCGGCACCGCCGCCATCCAGCTTGCCAAGGCGGCCGGCGCCACCGTCATCACCACGGTCGGCAGCGACGCCAAGGCGGAGAAGGCCAGGGCGCTCGGCGCCGACCACGTCATCAACTACCGCGAGGAACGCTTCGAGAGCGTGGTGCGCAAGCTCACCAAAAAGGAGGGCGTCGACGTCGTCTTCGAGCATGTCGGGCCGGATACCTTCGCGCGCTCCATGTTCTCCATGAAGCGCGGCGGCGTGCTGGTCACCTGCGGCTCGACCACCGGCGTTTCCGCCGAGATCAACCTCTTCCAGCTCTATCAGCGGCAGTTGCGCCTCATCGGCAGCTTCGGCTGCAACCTCAGGAATCTCGCCACGGTGCTCGACAAGATGGCGGCCGGCATCGCGCGGCCGGTCATCGATACGGTGATCGGCCTCGACGATATCGACGCGGCGCTCGCCCGCCTCGAATCGCGCGACGTGTTCGGCAAGATCATCGTGACGCTTTGACCACGCAGATGTCCGCGCCGGATCCGAAGAGCCCGCGCCTGGTGCGGGCACGGCGCTATCGCGGCCGCAGCTGGGGCCAGCGTTTCGTGCGCTCCGAGGGCGTCGAGCGCTTCGTCGCCGCCGTCGCCCGCGGGCTCATCCGCTTCGTCCGCCGGGTCGGCCGCCAGCGCGCGACCAGGATCGTGTCCTTCCTGATCCGCATGATCGGCCCGCTTCTGCCCGAGAACCGGACGGCGGCGAACAACCTCGCCATGGCCTTTCCCGAGAAATCGGACGCCGAACGTGCCGCGATCCTGAAGGGGTGCTGGGAGAACTTCGCCTCGGTCGCCGTCGAGTTCCTCTTCCTGGAGGAGATGACCGCCGTCTTCGATCCGGCCAAGCCCGACGAGGGGCCGATCACGATCAGCGGCATCGACCAGTTCGTGGCGCTGCGCGACGACGGCAAGCCCGCCGTCATCTTCACCGCCCACCTCGCCAACTGGGAGGTGCTTGGCGTCATCGCCACCCGGTTCGGCCTCAAGACCGTGCTGCCCTATCGCGCCCCGACCAACGCCCATTTCGCCGAGGACATGCTCAGCGAGCGCGAGGCGCTGATGGGCACGCTGGTGCCCAACAGCCGCGGCGCCGCCTTCGAGATCGCCACCGCTATGGAGGCGGGCGCCCATCTCGGCATGCTGGTCGACCAGAAGCTTCTCGGCGGCCTGCGCGTGCCCTTCTTCGGCCATCCCGCCCCCGTCAATCCGCTCGCCGCCCGCTTCGCCCGCCAGTTCGACTGTCCGGTGCATGGCGCCCGCGCCATCCGGCTCCCCGGCGGTCGCCTGCATCTGGAGCTGACGCCGCCGGTGGACATGCCGCGCGATGCCGACGGCCTGGTCGATATCGCGGCGGCGACCGCGAAGATCACCGGCGTGGTCGAGGGCTGGGTGCGCGAGCACCCGGAGCAATGGCTGTGGCTGCACGACCGCTGGATGTTTCCGAAGCCGAAATAGGCCGCCGGCCCTTCCCTCGGCGCGCCTGCTGTGCCACTTTTGTTCTCATGCTGACCGACCTCTCCGCCATCGTGCCGCCCGCTGACGGGCGCCAATCCGCCCGTGCCGCCGCCGTCTGCCGCGGCGTCGGCCGGCTGCTGCGCCAGCGCGGTTTCGCCCATGTGACCGAGTTGCCGTTGGCGACCGGCCGCCGCGCCGATGTGGTCGGCCTCGGGCCGGACGGCGAGCTGTGGATCGTCGAGATCAAGTCCTCGGTCGAGGATTTTCGCGCCGACCACAAATGGCCGGACTATCGCCTGTCTTGCGACCGGCTGTTCTTCGCCAGCCATGCCGGCGTGCCGCGCGACCTGTTTCCACAGGACGCCGGCTTGATTCTGGCCGATCAATTCGGTGCCGAAATGATCCGCGAGGCGCCTGAACATCGCCTTGCCGGGGCGACGCGCAAGGCCATGCTCCTGCGTTTTGCCCAAGCGGCGGCTTTGCGGCTGCACGGTCTGGTCGATCCGCAGGCCGGCGTCGTGACGGGGATCGACTGATGACCTCACCCAAAGGGCACTGGGACCAGCGCTACGCCTCGGACGAGTATCACTACGGCACCGAGCCGAACGCCTTCCTCGTGCGCGAGGCGCACCGCATCGCGCCCGGCGCCCATGTGCTCGCCGTCGCCGACGGCGAAGGCCGCAATGGCGTCTATCTCGCCGGCGAGGGCGCCGTGGTTCATGCGGTCGACGGCTCGGTGGTGGCCATCGCCAAGGCGCGGCGGCTGGCGGCGACACGCGGCGTAACCCTCACGATCGAGCACGCCGACCTCTTCCAATGGGATTGGCCGGTGGCCGCCTATGATGCGGTGGTGGCGATCTTCGTGCAGTTCGTCGATCCCGGGGACCGGCCGGCCTTCTTCCGCAACATGAAAGCCGCCCTCAAGCCCGGCGGCGTTCTGCTGCTCGAAGGTTACGGCCCGGGCCAGCTCGCCTATGGCACCGGCGGTCCGCGCCACGAGCCGCAACTCTATACGGAAGAGCTGCTGCGCGACGCCTTCGCCGACATGGAGATTGTCTCGCTCCGCGCCTATGACGCGGTGGTCGAGGAGGGACCGGCCCATTCCGGCATGTCGTCGCTGGTCGATCTGGTTGCGGTGAAACGCTAGGCGAGCCGCTCGCGCAAGTGCGCGCCGACGCGGAGCGCATTGGCGACGATGGTCAGCGTCGGATTCACCGCCGAGGAGGACACGAAGAAGCTGGCGTCGACGGCATAGAGATTGTCCAGCGCGTGCGCCTTGCACAGCGGGTCGAGCACCGAGGTCTTTGGATCGGCGCCGAAGCGCAGCGTGCCGCATTGATGCGCCGTGCCGACGATCGGGATGAGCTCGTCGACCGCGAAATGATGGCCGGAGAGCACGTGATGGTGCGAGACGAAGCCGTCGAGACCCTGCGTCAGCTTGTGGACCAGCCGGTTGTGCGCGGTCATGTCGCCGAAGGTGTAGGCGAGGTGGATCTTGCCGTCGGCGCCGACCGTGATGCGGTTGTCGGGATTGGGCAGGTCTTCAGACAGGACGAGGAAGGCGACCATGCGGCTGGCGACCGCATTGGAGAGGAAATCGGGGATCAGCGCCGGCGGCAGCCAGTCGGCGACCTGCCCCTCGATCGTCTGGCCGCTCATATATTCCAGCATCTGGATCTGGCCCATGGGATAGGGGAAGTCGTCCTCGCCGTAATAGAAGTCGTTGACGCAGAGCGTCTTGGGGAAGTCCGCGCCGAAATGGCCGAGCGAAAGGGCGATGACCGCCGAAGAGGCATGGAACATGTAGTGCCGGCCGACCATGCCGGAGCCGTTGGCGAGGCCCCCGGGATGGGCGTCGCTGGCCGAGTTCAGCCACAGCGCCGCCGAATTGGCCGCGCCGGCCGAGGTCACGATGATGTCGCCTTCGATGCGCTCCTCGCCGGCGACGCCGTCGGTGACGACGGCCGTCGCGCGCTTGCCGGCCGCGTCGGTCTCGATGCGGATGGCGCGGCGCCCGGTCATCAACGTGACATTGTCGTGGGCAAGCGCCTTGGAAAGCACCGCCGTGCGCGCATCGACCTTGGCCAGCACCTTGCACGGGAAGCCGCCGCAGGTGCGGCAGCGGATGCAGGGGGCGGCGGCGGGATCGGCATCGTTGCGCCTGATGCCGAGCGGCAGGGGCGAGGGATGCCAGCCGAGCGAGCGGAAATGCGTCTCCAGCGCCGCGACGCTCGGATCGTTGGCAAGCGGTGGAAACGGGAAGGGCGGGTCGTCGGGTTGGTCGCACGGATCGACATGGCGTTGCCCGTGCACCTCCCACAGCGCCTCGGCCTCGGCGTACCACGGCGCCATCTCGGCATAGCTCAACGGCCACGGCGGTGACGCGCCGCCGTAATACTGCATGCCGTCGAAATCGCGCTTCTTCATGCGCATCAGCGCCGCGCCGTAGAAGGTCGTGTTGCCGCCCGCCCAGTAATGGGTGTGCGGACTGAAGGGCTTGCCCGCCTTGTCGATCCAGGTGTCGCGCGCCTGATATTTGGCGTCGACGAAAACGGCCTTGGGCGACCAGTTGTCTTCCTCGATCGGCAGCACGGCGCCGCGCTCGAGAATGAGGATCGACTTGCCGGTGTCGGCCAGCGCATGGGCGAGCGTTCCGCCGCCGGCGCCGGAGCCGATGATGATCACGTCATATGAGCGCGCCAAAGGGTGTCCTCCTATGCCACGCGCTTGCCGAGCCAGCGGATGAGGCTGTCCGGCGCGAGCTTCATCCCCAGCGCCGCCAGCCCGTTGTGCCAGCCGGGGATGACGATCAGGCGGCCGCGCGCGTTGCCGTCGAGCGCCGCCAGCGCCACCGCCTCGCTCGACTGGCTGAACAGGTCGGAGAGGCCCCCGGCCTTCGCCTCGATATTGTTCGCCTGCCTGAATTCGCTCGCCGTCGTGCCGGGCAACACGCTGGTGCACACGATCCCGTGCCGGCGCACCTCGGCGTCGAGCGACAGCATGAACTTGTGCACGAAGGATTTGGCCGCCGGATAAAGGGTATTGCCGGGGCCGCCCTGGGACAGGGCGACGATCGAGGAAATGGTGATGATGCGGCCCGAACCCCGGGCGACCATGGCGGGCAGCACCGCATGGGTCAGCCCCGCTACCGCCATGACCAGCGTCATCAGGCAGTCGCGCTGGCGCTCCCACGGTGCGTCCCAGTAAGGCCCCGGGATCGACAGGCCGGCATTGTTGGCGAGCAGGTCCACCGGCCGCCCGTCGAGCGCGGCCATGACCGGTTCATGCGCATCGGGCAGCGACAGGTCGGCGGCGATGGGAAGCGCCTGGCAGCCATGGCGCTCGCCGAGTTCTTTCGCCAGCGCCGCCAGGCGGTCGGCGCGCCGCGCGACCAGGGCGACATCATGACCGCGCTCGGCGAGAAGCCGGGCAAGTGCGGCGCCGATGCCGGACGACGCTCCGGTGATGAGAGCGAGTTTCTCTGCCATGTGAAACCGCCTCCCGCGCGCCCCGTCGCCCGGCAGCGATGCTACACGATCCGCCGCTCCTGTCCCAACACGCGCACGCCGTCGCCGTTTCGGGCCCCATGGCGACGGTCGCGCGCCCGGTAAAGATTTCCTTGCACTGAAACGGTCGATTTGCCGCGAGATGTAATCGAACAAGAGGCAACGGTTTTACGGTCGCTTACTGCGATTGCGCTAGGCTTCGACTTGGGAAATGCGGCGGCCGTTGTCATGCCAGGTGCCGTCGCGATTGGGCTGAGCGAGTATGCAGCGTCACACAATGAGGTCGGTCAGCCGCGGCTTGCTCGCCCTCGCCATCGTCGCACTGCCGCTGGCGGGGTGCAGCTCCACCGGCGGCGATGCCTTCGGCGCGTTCGGCGGCGGTTCGCTGGAGAAGGTCGATATCGTCGACGTTCAGGGCTACACCGCCGACCGGGCGCTCAGCGAAGCGCGCGCCCATTTCCGGCTCGGCGATTTCGGCTATTCCGCCGCGCTCTACAAGCGCTATGCCGAGCTCACGCCGACCGACCCGGAAGGCTATGTCGGGCTTGCCGCCTCCTATGACCGCCTGCGGCGCTTCGACCTCGCCGACCGCGTCTACGCGGCCCTGCTCAGGCTCACCGGCGGGACGGCCCAGTACTACAACAATGTCGGCTTTTCCCACCTGCTGCGCGGCGACACCGCGACGGCACTCGCCGACCTGCGCAAGGCCAACGGGCTCGACCCGCAGAATGCGGTGATCGCCAACAATCTCAAGATGGTGGCCTATGCCGCCAAGCGGAGCCGCGGGCAGCCCCAGGCCTGACGCGGTCCTTCCGAACAGGTACAGCGACGAACGCTAGATCGGACTGGCCGGCGCGGGGTTGGTTTCCGGCGCCGCCGGCGGCGGCGTTGTGGTCGTCGTCGTCGTGTCACCCGACGGGATGACCGACCCGTTCGCTCCAAGACCCCTGGTGTCGTACATCAGGGCATTCGACGGATCGAACGTCTCGCGCTCGAGATTGGCGTTGACCGCGTCTCCGGCGTGATAGCTGATGCGGTCGGTGCGCTCGAGATAGTCGTAGCTGGCGCAGCCGCTGAGAAGCGCGGCGACCAGGACGAAAGCGGCCGAGCCGGCCAGCCGATGGCGCGCGTTCATCCGCCGCTCCCCGGTCCGAGATTGATGATGTAGCCGTAGGGGCCGGTGACCCCGGCGCCCGTCTGCAGGTCCTGGATCATCTTCGGCGTTACCTCGAGCTTGCCGTGGGCGAAGAAATCCACGTCGTTCGCCGGCAGCGTGGCGTCGAGCGGCGACGCGGCGAGCTGGTCCGGCGTGTCCGGCCGCACCAGACGCGGCGTCACGATGACCACCAGTTCGGTCTCGTTCTTCTGGTAGCCGGACGATTTGAACAGGGCGCCCAGCACCGGGACATTGCCGACCCAGGGCAGCTGGTTCTGGTTGAGCTTGGTGTCGTTCTGCAAGAGGCCGGCGACCGAGAAGCTCTGTCCGTCCCTGAGTTCGACGGTCGCGTCGAGATTGCGCGTCGTGAAGATCGGATCGCCCGCCGTGCTGTAGCCGTTGAGGCCGCTGACTTCCGGCGTCAGATGGATCTGGATGCGATTGGCGTCGAGCACCGCCGGCGTGAAGATCAGCCTGACGCCGAAGTCCTTGTACATGATGGTGGCGGTGCCGTTCTTGTCGTTGATGCGGACCGGAATCTGCCCGCCGGCAAGGAAACTCGCCTTGACGCCGGTGAGCGTCGTCAGGTTCGGTTCGGCGAGCGTGCGCACAAGGCCCTTGGACTCGAGCGCATTGATGGTCGCGGTCAGGCTGACCCCGGTCAGGTTGCCGAGAACGTCGGCGGCGAACGACGCGAAGGAGGCGGCGCCCTTGGCCGGATTGTTCTCGCCGCCGGCGACATTGGTCGTGACGCCGCCGACCTTGCCGTGCCAGTCGATGCCGAGCTGGCGGGCGGCATCGCGCTGGGCCTCGAGAATGCGGACCTGAAGATTGACCTGCTGGCCGCCGGAGAAGGTGATCGTGTTGATCACCGGGGCGCTGCCGTATTGATGGACGATCTCCAGCACCTTCTGCATCGAGGTGTCGTCGGGCACGGTCCCCGATAGCCGCACGCGGCCGTTGACGGTGCCCACCTTGACGGCCGAATCGGGCACGGCGGCGCGGATCGAGCGCGCAATATCGGCGGTGTCCGCGCCCACCTCGACGGCGAGCAGGCCGACCGGCTTTCCTTCGGCCGAGTAGAGGTTGACGGTGGTGATGCCGAGGCCCTTGCCGGCGAGATAGAGCGACCGGTCGGTGATCAGCTGTGCGTCGGCGATGGTCGGATCGGCGGCAACCACCTTGCCGATCGAGTCGGTGACCATGACGGTCAGCGCCTGCGACACCGGCAGCTTGATGCGCAGCACCGAGGTGGTGGAAAGATCGTAGGTGAGATCCTGCGCCAGCGCCGGCCCGCCCAGCGCCGTCAGGACCAGCATCAGCAGCATGGCCACGGCCAGGTGCACGCGGCGACGGACGAAAGCGGGCCCCCGTGAGCGTGGCCGAAGGCGGGGCGATGGGGATTGCGCGGTCATCGGGCGTCTGCCTGCATGGGGCGATGGTTGGTGGCGCATGTCACTGCCGCCAGAACGGGCTCGACATGCGGATCGACTGATTGGCGGCGTCCTGCGCCACCGCCGTCTTGTCCGCTTCGGCGGCCGGCCTGAGCAGCAGGGAGAGCTTGCCCATGGCCGCGGCACTGACCACGAGGTCGGCGCTCTTCGGGTCGAGCGCCAGCGTGGCGGTCGCCTGGCCGGTGAACGTGCTGCCGCGCTGCTGGTCGGGGGAGGGGCCGAGAGAGCCCGGCTCGACGGCCTGGGTGTTGATCGCCAGCACGCGCACATTGCGCAGGATCGTCTCGGAGTGCGGACCGCTGTTGACGACCCCGGCCGTCGACGGACGGGTCAGCACCACATCGACATGATCGTTCGGGCTGATGAAACCGCCCGAGGCGGATTCGGCGGTGACGACGACCGACACGCCGCGCATGCCCTTGTCGAGAGCGGCCGACAGAAATCCGCCGGCTCCCTCGGTCAGCTTCTGTCTGCGGATGGGGTCGCCGGGGAGGAACTCCGAGCGCGCCATGAAGCTGTCGAGGTCGGTCGTGGCGGCAGGCATTGCGGACGCCGTGATGTAGTCGGGTTGCAGCGCCTGTTCGGGCCATGCCTTCCAGGCCAGCGACGCCGCCGAGATGCGTTGGCCGGCGGCGATGTGCTGGCTGGCGACCAGAACCTGGCTGGCCGGCCTGGCGGCGGCAACTGCGGGGCTCGGCGTGCTCGGCTGTCCGACATGGATCGCCAGATAGGCGGCGAAGCCGCCGGCGAGGATGGCGATGCCGAGGACGTAGATGCGCGACTTCTTGATGCGGAACCGGTTGCCGACGCGATTGCCGCGGTCGGCGGCGACGGTCCACCCGACATTGTCGCGCAGGCCGCCCGTCCCTCTGCGATCGGTCTGTTGCCTGCGCTCGACGGAGCGCAGCGCGCTGGCCACCGTCTCCGTGCCCGCGTCCAGCTGGACGCGGGGATGCCTGCGGCGCTCGATTCCGTCGGCCTTGGGCTCTGCTGCGTCCGGCGAACCGCCCGAGGCTGGGGCGGCGCCGCCGGCGTCGGCGGATCGCAATCGGCGGGGCAGCTTGCTCACTGGTGATGCACCCTTAGGGCCCGCCACACGGAACTTTGCGGGCTCCCGCACCCTACGACGCAAGGCTTACTGCCCGGTTCAGAAATCGATAACAGCTTGATCGATCGCCTAAACGGCGTGTTTGCAATGATCCGCGACCGGGCAGACCGCGGCCGCCGCCCACCGCCAATAGTCTGATGTCATTCCAGAAAACGCCGCCCGCCGCCCTTGCGATCCCTGTCCGCTGAGGGACCGGCCGTGCCAATATGGGAGCGCCCGCCCGCCTCTCCCTGCGTGGCCCGGCGCGCCGTTCGATCCGCACCGACAAGAAGGTCTGAAATGCCCAAAGTCACCAATCCGATCCTTCCCGGCTTCAATCCCGACCCGTCCATCCTGCGGGTCGGCGAGACCTATTACATCGCCACATCGACCTTCGAATGGTTCCCCGGCGTGCAGATCCACGCCTCGCGGGACCTGGCGAACTGGGAGCTCGTCACGCGGCCGCTCAACCGCAAGAGCCAGCTCGACATGCGCGGCGAACCCCGACAGCTGCGGCATCTGGGCGCCCTGCCTCTCCCATGACGGCGACAGGTTCTGGCTGGTCTATACCGACATCAAGCGCCGCGAGGGATCGTTCAAGGACGCGCACAATTACATCGTCACCGCGGACGACCATCGAGGGTCCCTGGTCGGACCCGGTCTATGTCAATTCCTCGGGCTTCGACCCGTCGCTGTTCCATGACGACGACGGCCGCAAATGGTTCGTCAACCATGCTGTGGGACCATCGCGCCCGCCCGCGCGCGTTCGCGGGGATCGCCCTGCAGGAATTCGATCCCCGGGCCGGCGGGCTGGTGGGCAAGCGCAAGACCATCTTTCGCGGCACCGACCTCGACCTGACCGAGGGACCGCACCTCTACAAGCGCGCCGGCAAGGAGCGGCACCTGGTACTATCTGATTACCGCCGAGGGCGGCACCGGATATTCACACGGCGTCACCATGGCCCGCTCGCGGGCCATCGACGGGCCCTACGAAGTCCATCCGATCAAGCACATCATCACCGCCAAGGACGCGCCGGACAATCCGCTCCAGCGCGCCGGCCACGCCGATTTCGTCGAAGCGCCCGACGGGCGCGTCTACATGGTCCACCTGATGAGCCGCCCCGATGCCAACCGGCGCTCGGTGATGGGCCGCGAGACCGCGATCGAGGAAATGGAATGGCGCGACGACGACTGGCTGTGGCTGAAGGCCGGCGGCTGCGAACCGCAGCGACAGGTGGAGGTGCCGGGCGCGTTCGACGAGGCCGCCTTCTGGGCGGAGAAGCGCTACACCTTCGAGGCCGCCCTGCCCAAGGATTTCCAGTGGCTGCGCACACCGGAGCCGGAGCGCATCTTCACGCTCGCCGATGGCAAGCTGCGCCTCTTCGGGCGGGAAAGCATGGGCTCCTATTTCGAGCAGGCGCTGGTCGCCCGGCGCCAGACGACGGTCGACTATGCCGCCGAGACCGAGGTCGATTTCGCCCCCTATGACGAGCGCTGCCTGGCGGGCCTCACCGCCTATTACGGGCGCTTCAACAACTACTATCCTGGCGGTCACGGCCGACGCGGACGGTGACCCGCGAACTCACCATCCTCGCCGTCGAACGGGGCTGGCCGGAGGGCAACACGTCGCTGCCGCTCGACCCGCCGGTCAAGCTGCCGCAGGAGGGCAAGGTGCGGCTGGCGGTCAAGGTCAGGAACGGCGGGCTGCAGTTCTCCTACGCGCTTGCCGGCGGCGACTGGCAGAAGGTCGGCCCGGTCCTCGACGCCACGCAGCTATGCCGACGAATGTCGCCGGCCCCGGCCTGCACGGTTCCTTCACCGGCGCCTTCGTCGGCATGATGGCCGCGGACCTCAACGGCACCGCGACGCCGGCGGACTTTTCCTATTTTCTCTACCGGCCGCTGAAACGCTGACCGCGCGCAGGCGGGTCGAGGATTGCCAGGGTCGCAAGGAGGAGCTTGATCGGCGGAGGAGGGCCGCCGATCAAGCCGCGAGGGTCAACGGGCGAGCCAGCCGCCGTCGACATTGAAGATGGCGCCGTGCACGTAGCGGGCGGCCGGCGAGGCCAGGAAGACGGCCGCGCCGGCGATGTCCTCGGGCTCGCCCCAGCGCCCGGCCGGGATGCGGTCGAGGATCGCCTTGCTGCGCTCCGCGTCGGCGCGTAGCGCCGCCGTGTTGTTGGTGGCGATATAGCCCGGCGCGATGGCGTTGACGTTGATGCCACGCGCCGCCCATTCGTTGGCGAGCAGCTTGGTCAGCCCGGCGACGCCGCTCTTCGAGGCGGTGTAGGAGGGAACCCGGATGCCGCCCTGGAAAGACAGCATGGAGGCGATGTTGACGATGGCGCCGATGCCGCCGCGCCCGAGAACCGCGCGGCCGAAGGCCTGGGACAGGAAGAAGACCGCCTTCAGGTTGATCTCCATCACCGCGTCCCAGTCTTCCTCGGTGAAGTCGACGGCGTCGGCCCGCCGGATCAGGCCGGCGCAGTTGACCAGGATGTCGGTCTCGCCGGCTTCGGTCATCAGCCGGTCGATGGCGCCGCGTTCGGTAAGATCGGCCCGAATCTGTCTGGCGCGCCCGCCGTCGGCGGTGATCCGCGCCACCGTCTCGTCCGAGGGGACGATGTCGACGCAGACGACCTCGGCGCCGGCGCCGGCCATGCCGATGGATATCGCCTGACCGATGCCGGTGGAGGCGCCGGTGACCAGGGCGTGGCGCCCGGTAAGGGAGAAATCGAGGCTCATCGCAAGGTCTCCATGGCCACCGGGTCCATGTCGGTGAAGCCGACATTGTCGCCGGCCATCGCCCAGATGAAGCTGTAGGCGGCGGTGCCGGCGCCGCAATGGATCGACCAGGACGGCGACACCACGGCCTCTTCGTTGGCCATCACCAGATGGCGCGTCTGCTCGGGCCTGCCCATCATGTGGAAGACGCGCTGCTTCTCGCTGAGGCCGAAATAGAGATAGACCTCGGAGCGGCGGTCGTGCAGGTGGGCGGGCATGGTGTTCCAGGTCGAGCCGGGCGCCAGCGTCGTCATCCCCATGACGATCTGGCATGTCGGCAGAACGCCCGGATGCACGTATTGCAGCAGGATGCGCTTGTTGGCGTCCTCGGCGCTGCCGAGGTCGAGCCGCGTCGCCTCTTCCGGATGGACGATGCGGCTGGGATAGGCCTGGTGGGCCGGCGCCGAGATCAGATAGAAGCGGCCCTTGCCCGAGAAGGTGACCGGCCCCGAGCCCTTCGACAGATAGAGCATGTCGCCGTTGGCGAGCGCGTATTCGGCGCCGCCGGCCGCCACCGTTCCCGCCTCGCCGATATTGGCGACGACCATCTCGCGGCGTTCCAGCAGGGTCGGCGTGCCGGTGTTCTCCACTTCATCCAGCACCAGCGGGCGACCGTCCGGCACGGCGCCGCCGACGATCATGCGGTCGTAATGGGTGTAGACGAGGCGCACGGCGCCGGACTGAAACAGGCCGGGCATGCGGAAATGGGCGCGCAGGCCATCGGTATCGAGAGCGCGCACGCTTTCGGGATCCATGGCGTGGCGGATTTCGACGGGAGTCATGAGAGAGCCTTTACTTGTCGAGAAAGTCGTCGCGCCGCGGCGTGAAGCTGTCGATCAGGCGGCCGGCCGCGAGGGCCACGCAGCCGTGTTCGGCATTGGACGGGACGATGAAGCAGTCGCCGGGGCCGACCTCGAAGGTCTCGCCGGCGACGGTGAAGGAAAAGCGTCCAGATTGAACGAAGGTCGCCTGGATATGCGGGTGGTGGTGCTTGGCGCCGCGCGCCCCGGCCGCGAAGTCGTTGGCCACGATCATCAGATCGGGGCTGTCGGCGAGGACCTGGCGGACGACGCCGGTATCAGCTGCGACGGCAGGGAAGGGTCGGGCTGGCAGGGTCATGATCGGGACCGCTTAGTGATGGAAGAGCGACGGCAGCCAAAGCGACGCGGCCGGGATGTAGGTCACGATCATCAGGGCGACGAAGGCGGCCAGATAGAACGGCCAGATCGAGCGCACCGCGTCCTGGATTGGGATCTTGCCGACAGCGCAGCCGACGAAGAGCACGGTTCCGACCGGTGGCGTGCACAGGCCGATGCCGAGGTTGAGGATCAGGATGATGCCGAAGTGCACGGGATCGACGTGGAAGGCCTGAGCCACCGGCAGGAAGATCGGTGTGGTGATGACGATCAGCGGCGCCATGTCCATGAACGTGCCGAGGACCAGCAGCACCAGGTTGATCAGCATCAGGATGACGATCGGATTGTTCGAGAGCGTCTGCAGCAGTTGGATCAACTCGGCCGGCACGTGAAGGTAGGCGAGGAGCCAGCCAAAGGCATTGGCGCTGCCGATGACCAGAAGCACCATGGCGGTCGTGCGCACCGCACCGAGGGTCGCATCGACAAAGGCCTTGAAGGTCAGCGTGCGGTAGACGAGCGTCGTCACCAGGATGGCGTAAACGACGGCGATGTTGGAGCTCTCGGTCGCGGTGAAGATGCCGGAGCGGACGCCGCCGAAGATGATGGCCACCAGCAGGAGGCCGGGCACGGCGTTGACGAAGATGCGCCCAAGCGCGCGCACACCGGGAAATTCCTCGGTGGGATAGCCGCGGCGCGACGCCACGAAATAGGCGGCGACCATCAACGAAAACGCAAGGATCAGGCCGGGAATGATGCCGGCGGTGAACAGGTCGGCGATGGAGATCTTGCCGCCGCCCGCGATCGAATAGATGATCAGGTTCTGCGACGGCGGGATCATCAGCGCGATGAGGGCGGCCGTCACCGTGATGTTGACCGAATAGTCGGCGCCGTAGCCGCGGGCGCGCATCTGCGGAATCATGATGGTGCCAACGGCTGAGGCATCGGCCGCCGCCGATCCGGAGACGCCGCCGAACATCACGCTGGTCAGGATGTTCACCTGACCGAGACCACCCTTGAAGTGACCGACCAGAGCTCCGGCGAGGTCAACCAGGCGGCGGGCGATGTCGCCGCGCACCATGAGGTCTCCCGAATAGATGAAGAACGGGATGGCCATCAGCGAGAAGATCTCGACGCCGGAATTCATGCGCTGGAAGACGATGACCGGCGGCAGGCCGAGATAGAGCACGGTGGTGAAGCTGGCGATGCCGAGGCAGAACGCGACCGGCGTGCCGATGATCAGCAGGAAGGCGAAAGTTCCGAACAGCACCCAGAGGACCATGGCTCAGTGCTCCGGGGGCGGCGCGACTTCGGCGAAACGCGCCGTGTGGAGTCCAGCGAAGCGCCGCAGGATGCGCTCGATCGAAAACAGCATGGCGAACAGACCGCCGGCGACGATCGGCGCGTATTCGAAGGCGCCGGAGATGCCCAGCGAAGGCATCGTATTCTGCGCCGTTTTCTCGGCCAGTTGCCCACCGAACCAGATCATGCCGAAGCCGAATGCAGTGACGGCAATGTCGGACACGGTGTGCAGATAAGGCTTCACCCGATCGGGAATGATCAAAAGAACGATATCGAAAGAAAGGTGGTTGCCTTCGCGGATGCCGACAGCGGCGCCGAGGAAGATGAACCAGCCCATGATCATGATCGAAATCGGCTCGGAGCCGACGAAGCCGGAATTGAACACATACCGCAGGAAAACCTGGACGGCGATCGTTGTGGTCATGGCGACGAGGCAGATGCCCGATATCCAGAGCAGGACATCCGCCAGAATGCCGGTGAAATCGGCCGCTTTCTTCATGAGTTTCCGCAAGTCGTCCTCCCCAGCGGAAAAACGACGCGGGGGAGGACGTGCTCCCCCGCGCAACGATTGCGTAGGACTACTCGGTGGCCTGGATGCGGGCAACCAGGTCCTTGAGCACGTCGCTGGTCACGTACTTGTCGTAGACCGGCTTCATGGCCGCGATGAAGGGGGCCTTGTCGATGTTGGTGACGATCTCGTTGCCAGCGGCGCGGATCTTGTCCTCGGAGACCTTCTCCTGGGCGAACCAGAGCTTGCGCATGACCGGCACGCTGTCCTTGGCGGCCTGACGGATGAGCGCCTGGTCGTCTGCCGACAGCTTTTCCCAGCTCTTCTTCGACATCACCAGCACTTCCGGGACGATCAGATGCTCGTCGAGGGTGTAGTACTTGGCGACCTCGTAGTGGCCCGACGTGTCATAGGACGGCCAGTTGTTCTCGGCGCCGTCGATGACGCCGGTCTGGATGGCCGAATAGACCTCGCCATAGGGCATCGGCACGGCGTTGGCGCCGAGCGCCTGGACCATCGACACGAAGATGTCCGACTGCATGACACGGAACTTCAGGCCGGCAAGATCGGCCATGGAGTTGATCGCACGCTTGGAATTGTAGAAGGAGCGCGCGCCGCCGTCATAGAAGGCCAGGCCGACCAGGTCGTGGTCGGCGAAGGCGTCGAGGATCTGCTGACCGATCGGGCCGTCCATGACGTGATGCATGTGCTCGACCGACTTGAAGATGTAAGGCAGCGAGGGAACCTGGGTCTCGGGAATGATGTCGTTGAACGGCCCGAGGCTGATGCGGTTCATGTCGATGACGCCGAACTGCGTCTGCTCGATGGTGTCCTTCTCCTCGCCGAGCTGGGCGCCGAAATAGACGTCGAGGCACAGGCGGTCGCCGGTCTTGTCCTTGATGACCTGGCCGATGTACTTGACGGCCTCGACGGTCGGATAGCCGTCCGGGTGGGTGTCGGACGACCGCAGGGTGACGTCGCACGCCATGCTGGCGCCGGTCAGAGCGATGCTCAAGACCAGCGCGCTGAGAGCAGTTTTGACTAGGCTCATATCTGTTCCTCCGAATTTGGCTCTCTCAGAGCCGGTAGGCTTGCTTCACAAGCCGGTAGGCGAGGTCCTGAGCGACCTCAAAGGCCTCGTCCTCAGCAAGCCGCCCAGTGGCGACGAGTTCGGCGAGGAAGGCGGCATCGACCCGGCGCGACACGTCGTGGCGCGCCGGGATCGACAGGAATGCACGGGTGTCGTCGTTGAATCCGACGGTGTTGTAGAAGCCGGCGGTCTCGGTGGTCAGTTCGCGATAGCGGCGCATGCCCTCGGCGCTGTCGAAGAACCACCAGGCCGGACCCAGGCGCAGGATGGGATAGACGCCGGCCAGCGGCGCCAGCTCGCGGCCATAGGCCGTCTCGTCCAGGGTGAACAGGATGACGCGGAGATCGGGCTCCTCGCCCAGCGCCTCGAGCAGCGGGCGCAGCGCGCGCGCATAGTCGGTCGGCTGCGGAATGTCGTACCCCTTGTCGCGCCCGAAGCGGGCGAGGATCTGGCCGGAATGGTTGCGCAGCGAGCCGGCATGGATCTGCACCACCAGCTGGTCGTCGAGGCTCATGCGGACCATCTCGGTGATCATCTGGCCGCGAAAGGCATCGGCCTCCTGCGGCGTGATGCGGCCGGTGAGCGCCTTGTCGAACAGGGCGGCCGCCGCCGACTCTCCCAGGTTCTCGGTGCGCGCGGTGGGGTGGCCGTGGTCGGTCGAGGTGGCGCCATAGGACTTGAAGAAGGCGCGGCGTTTGCGATGCGCCTCGAGATAGCCGGCCCAGCTGGTGGCGTCCGTCCCGGCGATCTCGCCGAGGCGCTCGACATTGTCGGCGAAGCCCTCGGTCTCCGGGTCGACGACGGCGTCGGGCCGGTAGGCGGTGACCACGCGGCCGGTCCAGCCGGAGGCGCGGATCATTTCGTGCCAGCGGAGATCGTCGAGCGGGCTGTCGGTGGTGGCGATGACCTCGATGCCGAAACGCTCGAACAGGGCGCGCGGGCGGAATTCCGGCTCGGCCAGGCGCTCGGCGATGGCATCGTAGACCGCATCGGCGGTCTCGGCCGACAGGCGCTCATCGATGCCGAGCACTTGCGACAGGGAATGGTCGATCCACATGCGGCTCGGTGTCGCACGGAAGAGATGATAATTCTCGGCGAAGCGGCGCCAGATCTTGCGCGGATCGGTTTCCACCGGCCCGCCGTCGACGCGGGGAACGCCGAGATCCTCCAGCGGGATGCCCTGCGAATGGAGCATCCGGAAGACGTAGTGGTCGGGGATGACGAAGAGCTGGGCGGGATCGGCGAAAGGCTGGTCCTCGGCGAACCAGCGCGGGTCGGTGTGGCCGTGCGGGCTGACGATGGGCAGGCCGGCAACCGACCGGTGAAGCGCGCGCGCTAGGCCCCGCGCGGTCGGGTCCAGAGGAAACAGGCGATCCGGACTAAGCAGCCCCACTGCGAACTCTCCCCGTCCAGCCCTCTGGAGGGTCTTTGTAGGCTCGCCAGGGGCTTTATCATTATACGAAAAACTAATATGCTAGTCTGCAACCTGAGTCAAGGAATCGGCATGAACAAGCTCCAGTTCCGGGCGATAGAGGCCAGGCGCGCGCCATCGGTGGCCGATCTGGTCTTCGAGGAACTGTACCAGCGAGTCATCACTCTGGAGCTTCTGCCGGGTGCCAAATTGTCGGAGGTGGAGGTGGCGCGGCGCCTGGGCGTGTCGCGCCAGCCGGTGCGCGATGCCTTTTACCGGCTGTCGCGCCTGGGCTTTCTGACGATCTGGCCGCAGCGGGCGACGATCGTCGCGCCGATTTCCGAGCGTGCCGTGCTGCAGGCGCGCTTCATCCGCACCGCGATTGAGGTCGAGACGGTGCAGACCGCGGCACGCGTGCTCGACGACGAGCAGCTCGGGCGTCTGCAGGCGCTCATCGAGCGCCAGGAAGCGGCGATGGATACCGGCGAGAGGGTCCTCTTTCACACCCTGGACGACGAGTTCCACCGCCTGATCTGCGAGTTCGCCGACCTTTCATTCGCCTGGACGGTGATCAAGGAGAACAAGGCGCACATGGACCGGGTGCGCTATCTCAGCCTGTTCTTCGGCGCGCGCAGCGCCTACGAGGACCACCTCGAGATCATGGCGGCGCTGAAGACGCACGATCCGCAAAGGGCGGCCAAAGCCATGCGCGTGCATCTGTCGCGCATCGTCACGATCATCGACACCATCCGCCAGGAACGGGACCAGTACTTCGCCGAGGAGGAGGCCTGAGACGCGGGTCGGCTCAACCCGACCCGAGTCTTGCGCCTCACCGCGTCTCCATGACCAGCGGGCGCATGTCGCTCCACTCCGGCGCGCAGCCGACGGCAAGGCCGGGCACCGCCAGCGAGGTGAGCGCAATGTGGCCGTCGTCGATGCGGAGCCGCGCCTGGCCTCCATCCAGGCGATAGAGGTCGCCATGGGCCGCAGCGAAGCGCGCCTGTTCCGCCGCCGGCGCCCCGGCGAAACCGCCGACGAAGTGGTGGCCGTTCACTTCCACATGCTCGGCGCCGACGAGCGCGGCAAGGGCGAGGCTCTGCTGGAGCGCGATGCCGGGCTGCACCGTCAGGTCCTCCGCCGTGATGAAGCACGCGGCGCCGGCGGCGTTCCACTTTGCCGCGCGCGCGGCATTGATGAGCGCCCGATAGACGCCCTTGCAGGTCTTCGCCGAAACCCCGGCATAGCCAAGGCCACGGGCGCGCGGAAAGGCGTCGAGGTCGGCATCCGATTCGTCGATCACCAGGGGTTTGCGCCGGGCGAGCGCGGCGACCGGCTCCGACAGGGCCTTGTCGCGGGCGATCGGCTGTTCGACGAAAAGCGTCGATGCCCATAGCCGTTTCAGTTGCGGCGTGGCCTCGATCCGGTCGAACAGCGCGGCGACGGCCGCGGCTTCGCCGAACTGCTCGTTGCCGTCCATGGTGACGCGGTAATCGCCGTCGATGCGGCCGAGGATGGCGGCGATGCGCACCAGGTGATCGACGCTGGCCGCGATATCGGCGCCGACCTTGAGCTTGAAATAGCGGTTGCCATAGGCGGCGATGACCGCTTCGAGGCTCTGCGGCAGCCCGTCATCGAGCGGCTCGGCGATGTCGCCGTCGGTAAGCGGATCGGCCATGCCGACCGTGTGCCGCGCCCAGATCGTCTCCGGCACCTGCCGTGTGGCGAGGAACGTGTCGAGATCGCTTGCGGCAAGGTCCGGCGTCAGCGCCGTGGTCATGCCCGGCAGATTCGACCTGACGGCGTCGAACACGCTGACGCCGCTTGCCCGGCACAGCGCATCGAGCACCGCGCGGTCGATCAGCGCCATGCCATAGCTCGCGATCAGGCCGTTGAGGCCGGCCTTGCCGGCCTCGGCGTAATGTGCGTCGGATAGACGGACGCATGCAGTGCGAAGGCCGACGGCGCCGCGCCGCGATCGAGGAAGAGGCGCCGCGCACCGCCGAGCGAGGCGCGCAACTGGTCGAAGTTGTCTTCGTTGGAAAGCGTCGGGTTCTTGTCGAACCACTTTGGCGCCAAGAGCTCTGCCGCCTGACCGGTCGCCGGCCTGCCGTCCACCGCGACCGTGGCCCGCACGAAGACCTGCGGCGCCTGCGTGAGCGTATTGGCGCCGAACTTGAACGGGATGCGCAGCGGCGTCGCCCGCTCGAAGAGATCGATGGCGCGGACCTCAACGCCGGGCGCGGTCATGCGCGGCCCGCCCGCAAACCGGCGATATAGCCGATGGCGCGCGCCGCGACGCCCGGACCGTCGGGCACATAGTCGAATGGCTCGACGCCGATCCAGCCGTCATAGGAGAGGCGCTCCAGCGTGGCGACGATGGGCGCGAAATCGAGGTCGCCCTGGCCTGGACCGCGGCGGTTGGGATCGTTGAAATGCACATGGACCACGGAGCCGTCGGCAATGTGCCGGCGGAGAAGATCGGGAATCGGATCGGTCTCGTTGCGGCCGGCCGACGAGCAGTCGACCATGGTGCGCAGGGCCGGCGAACCGATTTCGGCGACAATTGCCGCGGCCTCGGCGACGGTGGTGATGTAGTTGGTCTGGTCCGGCGACAGCGGCTCGACGATGTAGGTGACGCCGGACGCCGCCGCGGCGCGGGCGGCCTCGGCGAAGAAATCGCGGGCGCGCTTGCGCCCTTCCGCTTCGGCGCCCGGCTCCAGCTGTCTTTGTCCGGGCGAACCGTGGACCAGATAGGTGCCGCCGAGCTCGGCGCACAGGCGCACGAGGCCGCGCATCACCTCGCGGGTCTCTGCGCGCACGGCATCGTCGGCGCTGGTGATGGACAGGCCCTTCGGCGCCACCAGCAGCCAGTGCAGGCCGGAGACGACGATACCGGCATCGGCGACGGCGCGGCGGGTCGCCGCCACCGTCTCGCCGGCGAGACGGTGCGGTTGTTCGCCGTCGAGCGTGAACGGTGCGATCTCCAGCCCGTCATAGCCGAGCGCTGCCGCCAACCGCGCCTGCGCATCGACGGCAAGGTCGCGCACGACCTCGTTGCACAGCGCGATCCGCATCACGCGCCCGTCTTGTTTCGCGATCCGGGTAGCGGCAGGCGCTGGACGAGGGCGGCAACGCGGCGGCGGACCGGCGGGATCGCGGCGAGCAGCATCGACAGGCAGGCCAGCGCCAGCACGGTCGAGATCGGCCGGTTGAGGAAGTCGATGAAGTTGCCGTCCGACAGCGTCATGCCGCGACGGAAGCTCTTGTCGAGCAGGTCGCCCAGCACGATGCCGAGCACCAGCGGCGCCATCGGATAGTCCATCTCGCGCAGGACCAGGCCGAGAACGCCGAAGAAGAGCATGACATAGATGTCGAAGATGCGCCCGGCGATGGCGTAGGAGCCGATGGCGCACAGCGTGAAGATGACCGGCATGAGATAGGCGCGCGGCACCGACAGCACCTTGAGCAGCGGGCGCGTCAGGAGCAGGCCGAGGATGACCATGGCGACGGTGGCCACGAACACCATGGCGACAACCTGGAAGACGAAGGCAGGGAACTCGATCATGATCATCGGCCCCGGCCGGATGCCGTGGATGAACATGGCGGCAAGCAGCACCGCCGCCGGCGCCGAGCCGGGCACGGCCAGCGTCAGCACCGGGATGATGGCGCCCGGCACGGCCGAGTTGTTGCCCGCCTCCGCCGCCATCAGGCCCTCGATCGAGCCCTTGCCGAACTGCTCCTTCTCCTTGCTGGCGCGCTTGGCCGCGGCATAGCTCATCCAGGCGCCCATGTCCTCGCCGACGCCCGGCAGCAGCCCCATGAAGGTGCCGATCAGTCCGGAACGCACGATGGTGCGCTTGTAGCGCCAGATGTCCTCGAAGCGCGGCAGCACGCGGTCGGAGGCATCGCGGATCGCCTCGAAGACGCCCGACTTCATCACGATCAGCACCTCGGCAAAACCGAAGGCGCCGACCAGAGCCGGCAGCAGGCCGATGCCGCCGGCGATATCGGTGTTTCCATAGGAGAAGCGCTGGAAGGACTGGATGCCTTCCTGCCCGACCATGGCGCAGAGCAGCCCGATGAAGCCGGCGATCCAGCCCTTCAGCGAATCGCCGGAGGTCGTCAGCTGGCCGGAGATGAGCACGCCGAACAGCGCCAGCCAGAAGAACTCGTAGGAGCCGAAGGACAGCGCGAAATCGCCGAGGATGGGCGCGACCAGGGCCAGCGCCAGCATGCCGATCATGCCGCCGAGGAAGGAGCCGGTCGTGGCGATCCCCATGGCGCGGCCGCCGCGGCCGGCACGGGCGAGCGGAAATCCGTCGAGCGCCGTGGCGGCGTTTGCCGGCGTACCCGGGATATTGAGCAGGATAGCCGAGCGCGAGCCGCCATAGATGGCGCCGACATACATGCAGATGAGGATGAGGATCGCCTGCGTCCCGTCCATGCGGAAGGTCAGCGTGGTCAGGAGCGCGATGCCGAGCGTCGCGGTAAGGCCGGGCAGGGCGCCGACGACGATGCCGAGCAAGGTCGCCCAGGCAACGTCGAACCAGATCGTCGGGCTCGAAAGGAAGCTGCCGAGGGCAGCGAGGAAGTATCCCAGACCAGTCACTCAGCCGGACCTCACGGCAGGCGGACGAAGAAGACGTCCTGAAAGACGTGGGAAATCGCCCACGCGGCGACACCGGAAACGACGATGGCGAAGCCGGCGCGCCGGACCATGCGCGCGCGGTCGCGATAGGCGTCCCGGTTGTCGTAGAAATCGAAGCTCAGGATGAAGGCGAGCATGAACAGGAAGGCCGCGATCATGAACGGGATGCGGCCGACAAGCCCGATGCCGAAGGCGAGGCACAGGAGCAGCGTGTAGCCGGTGCGCATCCAGGCGGGCCAGTCGAACCCGGTCGTATCGCCCTCGGCCTTGGCTGCGCGGATTTCCTTGCGCGAGCGCAAGAAGAGCACCGCTCCCATCACAGCAAGAGCAGCGCCGATCATGCCCGGCGTGATGCCGGGCGACGACCAGACGCTCTGGCCGAGATCGGCAAAGCGCGGCATGCGCCAGGATTCCTCCACGACGCCGATCCCGAGAACCATCAGGACCAGCGCCGTGTAGAAATCGGCTTTGGCCATGCCGCGCATGTTTGCCGTCCGCCGCTTACGGGCGCGGAATGCCGACCGTGCTCGGATCGACCTTGGCCTTGCCGCCGTCGAAGAGCAGCCAGGCGTTGGTACGGATCGCCGGGTCGACACGCTTCTGCGCGTCCTCGCCGTAATAGGGCGCGAAGACGGCGCCGCGATTCTCGGCGTAGTCCTTGAGCGCCTGCGAGTTGGCGATCTTGTCCTTCCAGGCTGCGTCGAGCGCGGCGATCACGTCGTCCGGCGTGCCCTTGGGCACGAAGATGCCGAAGTAGTTGGGCGCCGCCTTGAAGTCCGCGATCCAGTTGGTGATCGGCGGAATCTCGCCATAGCCCTGAAGGTTGAGCGGCTCGCTGTTGAGCACGGCGAGCGGCCTGATCTTCTTGGCACGGATCATCTCGGCCTGCTCGACGGCAAGCTGCGTGGTCGCGAGCGTCTCGCCCGACACCGTGGCGATGACCGCCGGATTGCCGCCGTCATAGGTGACGTGCTTGTAGTTGCCGCCGGCGACCGCCTTGATCGCCTCGATGGCATTGTGGCCGCCCGAGTTGAGGCCCGCCGTCGCCACGGTGACCGAGTCGGGATTGTCCTTCATCGCCTTGAGGAAATCGCCCATGTCCTTGTAGGGCGCGTCGGCGTTGACGCCGACCACCGCGACGTTGGCGACGTCGAGATAGAGGTTCCAGTCCGCGATCTTGGTGTCGAGCATGCCGAGCACGATGTAGGTGCCGAGATCCTGCGCGGCGCCGGCCGTCCACGTATAGCCGTCATGCGGCGAATCGAGCGCCGCCTTGGAGCCGATCGAACCGGAGGCACCGGGCTGGTTCTGCACGACGACGTTGCCGCCGAGCGCATCTTCCAGTTCGCCGGCGACGATGCGGGTCACCTGATCGGTCGAGCCGCCCGCCGACCATGGCACGATGATCGTGATCGGCTTCGACGGTTTCCACATGTCCTGCGCCATGGCGGGCGCCACGGCGACCGCAAGGGCGCCGATCGCCCACATGGCTGACTTCAGATTGATCTTCATTCTCTGTCGCTCCCTCACTTTGGGCCTCCCGCTCTGTCGGGGGTTGCATTCGCCCTTTGTATGCAAGCCGGCGGCCCGCACTTCTTGCTTCACCACGGAACCGATGGTGCAGAAAGCCGGCCCCGACGGCAAGGCTAAATAACCAGTTGGGGAATAAGATTGACCGGATTCCGCGCTCTTGCGGCCCCGTCTGCCTGTCAGGCGAGCCATCGCTCGCGATTGGCGCGTACGAAATCGTCGTCGGTGAGGTGTGGATAGGCGGCCGATACACGCGAGATTTCCGCGGCCTGCCCGGGCGACAGGCCCTCGTCGGGATCGAGGCACCAGATGCCGTCCAGGAGACCGTTGCGGCGGAGCACCTCATGGCAGCCGGCAATCACGCCGTGGAAGCCGTTGGCGACGTCGAAGACGGCGCCGTTCATGTCGGTGACCTGGCTGTCGAGAGCGATGAGATCCGGCGGCACCGGCCCCTTGACCGCGCGGCAGCAGGCGTGCAGGTCGACCGCCGTCTTCGTCCATACGGACCAGTGCCCAAGCAACCCGCCGACGATGCGCACCGCGATGTCTTCCCCGTCGCGGTGCACGACGAATGGGGTGAGCAGGTCGCCGACGATGTGGTCGTCATTGCCGGTGTAGAGCGCCACTCGCTTCTCGGCGCGCGCCTCGACGACGCCGCGTATCACGGCCAGCGTGCCGTAGCGGTTGAACGGCGCCATCTTGATGGCGACGACCTGTTCGATTTCGGCGAAACGCCGCCAGAAATCGGCCGACAGAACGCGCCCGCCGACGGCCGGCTGGAGATAGAAACCGACCAGCGGGATGACCTCGGCCAGCGCCCGGCAATGGGCGAGGAAGTCGTCTTCGCTGGCGTCGCGGAAGGGCGCCGGGCTGACCAGCGCGGCGTGATAGCCGAGGCCCACGGCCGTCTCCGCCTCGCGCTTCGCTTGGCTTGTCAGGCCCGCGACGCCGGCGATCATCGCCACCGGCTTGTCGGTCCAGTCGCGCGCCGTCTCCGCCGCCAGATGCAGCACCGGCTCGTAGAGGCCACGCTCGCGGATGGCGAACTGGGTGGTGTGCACGCCGACCGCCAGCCCGCCGGAACCGGCATCGAGATAGTAGCGCGTCAGCGCCCGCTGGCGCCGGGGATCGAGTTCACGCTGCGCATCGAGCGCCAGCGGATGGGCCGGGATCGCCAGTCCGGCGGCAAGGCCGTCGCGAATTGTCGCGGGCAGGTCCGCTACGGTGAGGCGCGCCATCAGTATTGTCCGTCCCGGGTTTCGTAGTGGGTCGGCTTGCCGAGGCTGCGCCCGCCCCTGTCGAGCCAGTCGGCGGTCCAGTCGATCAGCTCCGTCAGCGTCACCTCCGGCGGACCGAACAGGCGCCGGGCCGCGGACGAATCGTTGAGCCAGGCCGTCGGCGCCTCCTCGCCCGTGATGGTGACCGTCTTGCCGAAGCGCTCGCCGAAGGCGTGGGCAAGGTCGCGAATGGCGACCGTCTCCGGGCCGGTGACGTTGAGAGGGCTCGTCGGCGTGGTGACATGGGCAAGCGCACGCAGCGCCTGATTGTTGGCGTCGCCCTGCCAGATCACGTTGACATGCCCCATGGTGACGTCGACGGGCATGCCGGCAAGCACCTTGCTCGCCACGTCGTGGAGCACGCCATAGCGCATGTCGATGGCGTAGTTCAGGCGGATCAGGCGGCCCGGCGTGCCGTAGAGCGCGCTGCCATGCTCGAAGGCGCGCTCGCGCGCCACGCACGACCAGGCGTAGTCGCCGGGCGGCGGCACCGGCGCCACCGATTCGTCCGGTCCGCTGCCTTCGCCAACGGGCCAGAACGGATAGACGCAGCCGGTGGAGAAGGCGACGATCCGGGCGTTACGGTAGCGCTCGGCGATGAGCGCCGGCACGGTCGCGTTCATCGCCCAGGTGAGATGCTCGGCGCCTTCGGAGCCAAACTTGCGCCCCGCCATGAAGACGACATTGTCGGCGTCCGGCAGGGCCGCGACGGCGTCGCGATCGAGAAGATCGGCCTTGTGGGTTTCGATGCCGTCGGCCTCGAGCGCATCGCGCAAATCGGGCTCCGAGAAGCGCGCCACGGCGACGATGCGCTTTTCCGGCGCGGCCGCGTGCGCCATGCGGGCGAGGCTCGGCCCCATCTTGCCGCCGACGCCGAGCACCACGATGTCCCCCGGCACGGTCGCCAGATCGGCCTTGAGTTCCCGGCTCGGCCGCGCCAGCGCCGCATCGAGTTCGCCCTCGTCGGCGAACGGCCCGATGGCATGCGCGGCGGCTTTGTTGTCGTTCATAGGAATCCGGTCCCGACGTTCTCCACGCGCACCCTATCAAATCGGGGCCGCCTACGCGAAGCTTGCGGCCAAGCTGCGTCAGCTCTGACGGCCGCGCGCCGTGGCAAGCGCGTCACCGTCATCGGCCCGTCCTGGGCGGCAAGCCGCTTCACCGGCGCGGGAGCGCGTCGCCGGTCTCGGCGTCGAACCCATGCATGAGGTCCGGCGGAAAGACGACCTTGAGCTTCTGTCCCTCGGAAGGATGATCTGCGCCGCCGACCCGCGCCAAAAGCAGCACGCCCTCGACAGCAAGATTGAGCAGCGCATCGGCCCCGTGAAGCTCCGCCAGCTTGACCGCCGCATCGCGGCCATGCGGCGCGTCGCTGGTCGGCGGGAGGATGGCGAGGTGCTCGGGGCGCATGCCGAGCGTCAGCGTCTCGCGGCTGCCGGTTTCGAAGGGCAGGTCGGCAAACGCAAGATCGCCATCCTCTGCCTTCCAGGCGCCCGATCCGTCCCGGCGCAAAGGGATGAAATTCATCGCCGGGCTGCCGATGAAGCCGGCGACGAATTCATTGGCCGGCTTCTCATAGACCTCGCGCGGCGTGCCGACCTGCGCGATCACCCCGGCGTTCATCACGACAATACGGTCGGCGAGCGTCATCGCCTCGATCTGGTCGTGGGTGACATAGATGGCCGTGACGCCAAGGCGGCGGTGCAGCTCTTCCAGCTCCATGCGCATGCGCACGCGCAGTTTTGCGTCGAGATTCGACAGTGGCTCGTCGAACAGGAACACTTCGGGTGTGCGCACGATGGCACGGCCGATCGCTACCCGCTGGCGTTGACCGCCGGACAGGGCGGCGGGCTTGCGCTCGAGATAATCGGTCAGTCCGAGCATCCCGGCGACGTCGTCGACGCGCGCCTTGATTTCCGCCTTCGGCAGCTTCTGAAGCTTCAGGGCCATGGCCATGTTGTCGAAGACGGTCTTGTGCGGATAGAGCGCGTAATTCTGGAAGACCATGGCGACGCCGCGGTCTTTCGGCTCGATGTCGTTCATCCGCTTGCCGCCGATCATGAGGTCGCCGGACGTGATGCTTTCCAGTCCTGCGATCATCCTGAGCGTGGTGGACTTGCCGCAGCCGGAGGGTCCGAGCAGCACCAGGAATTCCCCGTGGTTCACCGCGAGGTCGAAATCCCTGACTGCAGGCATGCCGCCGAAGGATTTGCTGACGCCTTTCAGCGTGACTTCAGCCATGAGGCCCTACTTTCCGGCGCCGGCCGTCAGGCCGCCGACGATCTGTTTCTGGAAGATCGCTGTGATGACGAGGATCGGAACGATGGCAATCACGGTCGCGGTCGAGATCGTCTCCCAGGGAAAAGCGTACTCGCCGGGATAAAGGGAAATGCCGACCGGCGCCGTGCGCATCGCGTTCTGGGTCATCAGCACCAGCGCCAGCGGAAACTCGTTCCATGAGAAGATGAAGACGATGAGGCCGGTCGCCACGAAGCCCGGCCACGACAGCGGGATGACGACGGTCAGGAAGATGCGGAAGTAGCCCATGCCGTCCATCTTGGCGGCCTCCTCGATTTCGATCGGCAGCGTGTCGAAATAACTGGCCAGCATCCACACCGTGAAGGGAAGGAAGAGGCCGCTATGGGCGAGGATCAGGCCCTGATAGGTGTTGAGCAGACCGGCATTGAGGAAGGTCTGGAACAGGGCGGGCAGGAGCGAGACCGGCGGGAACATGGAGACTGCCAGGATCGCCACCATCAGCGGGCCGGCAAACCGCAAGCGCAGGCGAGACAGCGCGTATCCGGCCAGTCCTCCGACCGCGAGGGTGATCGCGGTACAGCCGAATCCGACGATGAAGCTGTTGCCGACATAGCGCAGCATTTCCGGCGAATCGGTCAACAGCTTGATGTAGTTCTCCAGGGTGAAGGGGTTCGGCCAGTATTGCGGCGGCCAGGCATAGATGCCGCCGGAGGTCTTCAGCGATGTCAGGATCAGCCAGACGATCGGCAGGAAGGAGATCACCGTCGAAAGCGCGATGAGCGCGTACAGGGCGATGCCGGGGCGCCTGTGCATCGGTCTAGTCCCGCGCCCTGAGGGTGAAGATATAGATCAGGCTCATGGCGAAGATCACCAGGAACTGCACGACGACGATCGCGGCGCCGAAATTGAAGTCGATGAAGGAAAAGATGACCTTGTAGGCGTAGAGCGACAGGCTCTCGGTCGCCGTCACCGGCCCGCCGTCGGTCAGGTTGAAGGGCAGCTCGAAGGTACGCAGCGCATCCATCGAGCGCAGGACCAGGGCGACCAGGATCGGACCGCGCAAGAGCGGCAGGGTGATCTCGCGGAACTCTTGCCAGCGCCCCATGCCGTCCATCCGGCCAGCCTCGTAGAGCTCGCGCGGAATGGCCTGGAGCCCCGCCAGAATGATCAGCGCCATGAAGGAGCTGGTCTTCCACACCGCCACGATCACCATCGACATCATGGCCAGTGTCTCATCGCCGAGCCAGTTGATCGGGCGATGGGCGAGCCCCGTCTGCAGGGCGAGCGAATTGAACAGGCCGTAATCGGAATTGTACATCCAGCGCCAGATCAGCGCGTTGAGGGCAGTCGGCAGGGCCCATGGAAACAGGACCGCCAGCCGGGCGAAGCCCTTGCCGTGGAAATGCTCGTTCATCAGCAGCGCCAGGCCGATGCCGAGGACCAGTTCGAGCGGCACCGAGAGACCGGTGAAGGTGAGTGTGACCTTCAGCGCGTTCCAGAACCGTTCGGTGTGGAGCAGGTCGACATAGTGTTTCAGCCCGACGAACTGATACCCGGTCGATCCGTCGATGCTGGATTGCCCGAAGCTCAGGGCGAAGGATTGCAGCACCGGATAGACGAGGATGGCGACGACAACCAGCACGGTCGGCGTAACGAAGGTGTAGCCGGTGAAGTGTCGGCGGCGATCGAGGGCGTTGCCGGTATGCATGCTCGCGGCTTCCGGAAGATGGAACGGGGCTCCGGCGGGCGCTCGCCCGCCGGAGCCTGACCGGATTGTGCCTAGTTGGCCAGCAACGCCTCAAGCTGCTGCTGGGCGTCGTTCAACGCGTCCTCGACGGATTTCTGCTGATGCAGGGCGCTGGTGACCGCCAGCTGCATGATGTCGGACACCTTCGGATAGTTGCTGCCGGTGGTGGCCGAGGGCCGGACAACGCCGACGTCGAAGTCCTTGCCGAGCTTGGCAAGCACCGGCGCCTTGCTCATCGCCGCATCGTCATAGACCGCGGGAATGGTCGGTGCGCGGTTCTGGTCGATGGCCGCCGCCAGCTCCTGATCGTAGGCGGTGAAATACGTGATCAGCTTCGCCGCGGCCTCCTTGTTCTTCGAGTTGGGATTGACGCCGAGGAACCACCCGCCCATGGCGGTCGAGTGCCCGTCGGGATGTCCGGCGAAGTAGGGGTTGCGGGTGAAGTCGAACTTGCCCTTGACCGGGCTGTCGTCCGCGTTCAGCGGCGCGTAGACGAAGTCCTGCACCATCAGGAAGGCCGCACGGCCCTGCTGGAAGAGGGTGCGGGCATCGTCGGGACGCATGTCGAGGATCGAGTTCGGCGCGATCTGGTCCTTGTAGATCATGTCGACCATCGTCTGCGTCGCGGCGATGTTGGCGGGCGAATTGACGGCGACCTTGCCGTCGGCGTCGTAGAAGCCGCCGCCATTGGCGTTGGTGAACGACAGCCAGTTCATGAACAGGCCCTCGATCTTCGCCCACATGGAGACGAAGCCGTAGAACTGGGGATTGTTCTCGCCGGCCATGATCGTCTTGGAATCGGCGATCAGCTCTTCCCAGGTCTTGGGGACTTCGAGGTTGTATTTCTTCAGCAGGTCGGTCCGATAGAACAGGTGCGTGCCGTCCACATAGAGCGGGGCGGCGTAGGTCTTGCCCTCGATCTGCGCGGCGGTCAGCAGGGACTGGTTATAGGTGGCAAGCGTGTCCGCTCCGAGAAGATCGTTGAGTGGCGCCAGCCATCCGCGCTGGGCGAACTCGCCGGCCCAGATCACGTCGATGGCGAAGACATCGGGTGTCGGGCTCTTCGCGGTCAACGACGTGACGTAAAGCTTGCGCGAATCGTTGGGGACGTCCGAGACCTTGTTCCATTCGACATTGATGTCGGGGTTGGCCTTCTTGAAGCCCGCAAGGTTCTTCTCGACGGTCGGGCCATACCCGCGCGAACCGATGGACAGGACGACGTCTTCCGCAGACGCCTGACCGACGCCCATGCTGGTTAGTGCCACGGCAGCGATTGCCATGCCGAACAGTTTCAGTTTCATGGGTTCCTCCCTTTTGTTCGTGGTATGCTATGCCGCTCCCACCTCCTGCAGCTCAACTGGCGCGGTGGGTCCCGCCAATTCAATTGCGTCTCGTTGCTCCGTCAGCACCTGGCGGATGCGTTCGATGTGCGTGGCCTCGTCGTGCAAAGGCGTGGCGGCTTCGGCTACCGTCAGCAGACACGCGATCCGTTGCCCGTCACGCACCGCCACGCAAAACCGGCGGACGCCCTTGGCATTGCCCTCTAGATCGAATTGCATGCCATTGCGGTCGACGGATTCCAGCAAGGCCCGAACACTGTTCCAGTCCACCCGGGAACCGGCAACGCCCGGTTCGAAGAAGGCGGTCTGGTCCCAGTACTTCTCGATCAGATTGATCGCGCAATGGGCAAGGGCCATGCGGGTGATCGAGTCGAGTTCATAGGTGCCACGCACGAAGCCGGCATGCGCCCTGAGCCGGATGGCCTGTGCCGGGTGCTGCTCGACCTCGTGCCAGACAAGGCTCTGTCCCTGGAGCACGATGATTTCGGAGGCCGATTGCAGCGTGTCGGATATCCATGTGCATGCCGAAGTCAGCCGCGCCGGCGAGATGTGCTCGAACGACAGCCGTCTGGCGAAAATGAAATTGGCGCGCACCCGCCGGTCGAGCGTGCGGTAGATGAGGCCGTTCTCTTCCAGCTCCGTCAGCAGCCGATAGACCGTCGAGGCAGGCACCCCTGATCGCTCGATGACGGCTTGCGGCGTCAGGCCCTCGTCAGCATCAACCGACAGGGCCTTCATGATCGCCAACACGCGCGCGGTGCTTCCAGCAACTGCCATCTTGTCTCTCACATACGGGAAATGTATTCTCAAAAATGAGAATGCGTCAAGCCAAGGCGCACCGCACAGCCGCCCGGAGGGAGCGCGAAATGCGACCGAATATCCTGTTCATCATGGCCGACGATCACGCCGCCAAGGCGATTTCGGCCTATGGCTACGGTCTCAACCTGACGCCGAACATCGACCGGATCGCCGCCGAAGGCATGCGGCTGGACCACTGCTACGTCACCAATTCGATTTGCACGCCGAGCCGCGCCTCGATCCTGACGGGCACCTACAACCATGTGAACGGCGTCACCACGCTGGCAACGCACATCGACAATCGCTGGCCCAATGTCGCCAAGCACCTCCGCCAGGCCGGATATCAGACGGCGATCTTCGGCAAGTGGCATCTGGGCGAGGGACGGGCGCACGAGCCGACCGGATTCGATCGTTGGTCGGTGCTCCCCGGCCAGGGCGACTACTTCGACCCGGTCATGATCGAGATGGGCGAGGCGAAGGTCGAGAAGGGCTACGCATCGGACATCATCACCGACAAATGCCTGGACTGGCTCGCGACGCGCGATTCCGAGCGGCCGTTCTTCCTGATGTGCCACCACAAGGCGCCGCATCGCAGTTTCGAGCCGCACCCGAAATACCGCGGCCTTTACGCCAACGAAGACGTGAAGATGCCGGATACGTTCGACGACGATTACAAGAACCGCGCGCGCGCCGCCGCGGCGGCACGGATGCGCATCCGCTCGGACATGACCTACAAGGATCTTGGCCTTGTCCAGCCCGAGGGCGGCAGCGAGGTGGGCGAACTGGCGGTGCGCGGTCAGCCCGAGCGCAAGGTGCCCGACCCCGAGAACGTGCGCGATCTGGTGCTGATCGATCAGTTGACGGGCGAGCATTTCCATTTCGAGACGCGAAGCGAACTGGCGGCCTTCAAATACCAGCGCTACATCAAGCGCTACCTGCGCACGATTGCCTCGATCGACGAGAACGTCGGCCGGCTTCTCGCCTGGCTCGACAAGGCCGGGCTCAGCCAGAACACCATCGTCATCTACACGTCGGACCAGGGCTTCTTCCTCGGCGAGCACGGCTGGTTCGACAAGCGGTTCATGTACGAGGAATCGCTGCAGATGCCGTTCGTGATCCGCTATCCGGCGGCGATCAAGGCCGGCTCGGTGTCGAGCGACATTGCCACGAACGTCGATTTCGCCCCGACGTTTCTCGACTATGCGGGCGCGCCGATCCCGTCATACATGCAGGGCCACTCGATGCGTCCCTTGCTTGAGGACAGGGCCGGGGCCGACTGGCAGAAGAGCGCCTATCACCGCTACTGGATGCACAAGGACGAGCACCATTACGCCTGGGCGCATTACGGCCTCAGGAACCAGAAGTACAAACTGATCTACTGGTACAATTCCGCCCTTGGCCAGCCGGGCACGACGGAAGGCGACGAACCGCCCGAATGGGAGCTGTTCGACTGCGAAGCCGACCCCCTGGAGCTGTTCAACGTTGCCCAAGATCCCGCCTATGCGGAGATCTTCGCCGAGCTGGTCCACGAGCTGGACGCGAAGATGGCCGAAATCGGCGATATTCCCCAGCACGACACCGAGGCGACACTGGCCGAATCCCGCGCCCGGCGTCGATAGGCGCGCCTAGGCGAGTGCGGCGCCGATCGTCCTCAACCTGTCGCCGGCATGGCGGAAGAACATGGTGTAGGACTGGCAGAAGTAATTGTGCCCCGGCTCGCCGTCCTTGGAGCGCAGGAAGCGATGCTTGGGGCAGCCGCCATGGCAGGCGAAGCGGAATTCGCAGGCCCGGCACTGGGCCGTCAGCGTGTCGCGCTTGTCATTGCCGAACGTTTCCGTCGCCTCCGACCAGGCGAGATCGCCGATCGGCGTCTCCATGATGTTGCCCAGCCGATACTCGGGATAGACGTAGTGATCGCAGGCGTAGAGGTCGCCATTGTGCTCCAGTGCGAGGCCGTTGCCGCAGGTCTCGGCGAAGACGCAGAGCGAGGCGGGAAGCCCCATCCATAGCCCCACCTGGTTCTCGAAGAACTGGATGAAGACGCGGCCGATGTCCTTGCGGTACCAGCTGTCGAAGACATCGCACAGGAACTTGCCGTAGGCGCGCGGCGAGACGCTCCACTCGCTGACCACATTCTCCGGATCGTCATCGACCTGCGGCGCCGCGGCGAGACCGCCGTCCGTGGCGCGTCGTTCGACGATGGGGATGAACTGAAGGTGTGCCGTGCCGAGGGTCTTGAGGAACCTGTAGACCTCCTTGCCGTGGATCGCGTTCTCGCGATGGACGGTGGTGAGGATGTTGAATTCCACCTGGTGCCGGCGGAGCACGTCGAGCCCGGCCATCACCTTGTCGAAGGTCGGCCGCCCGGCCCGGTCGCGCCGGTAGCGGTCGTGGATCTTGCGCGGCCCGTCGATGCTGATCCCGACCAGGAACCCTTCCCGGGCGAGGAAATCGCCCCAGTCGTCGTCGAGCAGCATGCCGTTGGTCTGGAAGCTGTTCTCGATCCGCACGCCTGCCGGGCAGTAGCGCTTCTGCAACGCCACCGCACGCTCGAAGAAATCGACGCCGAGCATGGTCGGCTCGCCGCCCTGCCAGGCGAACGTCACCGCGCGCTGGCCGGCCTGCACTTCCGCCGCGATCAGGTCGCGGACATAGCGCTCCAGCACCGCATCGGACATGCGGAAGCGCTTCTCGTCCGGATAGAGCGCCTCCTTCTCCAGATAGTAGCAATAGCTGCAAGCGATGTTGCAGCGCGGCCCGATGGGCTTGGTCATCACCTGGAAGGGATGCGGCGCGGTCATGGGCGCATACTGCCCAAAGAAGCGGTTCGCTCAAGCCCCCCTGGAGCTGATCCTGCGGGCTCGGCCCCCGCATGCGGCTGCCGTCCGAGAAACCGACATGCACCTCGGTTAGCCGGGGTTCAGGCCGGCGCGGCGCCCTGGGTGGCCACCTGCAACACGTAGAGCGACTGGCTGGCGGCCATGAAGAGATGGTCGCGCCTGGGGCCGCCGAACGTCACGTTGGCGCAGATCTCGGGAAGCCTGATCTGTCCGATCAGCTTGCCCTCAGGGTTCCACACGGTGACGCCGGCATAGCCGAGCGGCGCTGAGGAGCCCGACCAGAGGTTTCCCTGCACGTCGACCCGCATCCCGTCAGGACCGCATTTCACGCCGTCGACCATCATGTCGCTGAACAGGCGCTGGTTCGTCACCTTGGTGCCGTCGACGTCGAAGGCGTAGATGACCCCCTTGCCGCCGACGCTGTCGCCCGGGCCTTTTCCGGTGCTCGCCAGATACATGGTCTTGTAGTCGGGCGAGAAGCAGATCCCGTTCGGGGCCGGCAGCTGCTCCGCGCTCACCGCGATGTCCAGTCTGCCGCTCGGGTCCCACCGGTAGGTGTTGGTCGGCAGTTCCCGGCTCTTGCCGCCGATGACGCCTGCGTCCGGCTGGCCGACCAGCGGGTTGAGCAGCCCGTCCGCATTGGCCGGCCCACCCGGAAAGTCCGCGTGCCCTTCGAGCAGCTGGTCGCCATAGGGCGGGTCGGTGAACCAGATGCTGCCGTCCGGGTGCGGCACCAGGTCGTTCGGCGAATTGAGCGGTTTTCCCTCGAAGGAATCGGCAATCACCGTCATCGACCCGTCGTGCTCCCAGCGCACGACGCGCCGGTGATAATCCTGCGTACCGATCTGCCGGCCCTGGAAGTCGAAGGTGTTGCCGTTGCTGTGATAGGACGGCTTGCGGAATACGGAGACCTCGCCCGTGTCCCAGAGATACCTGTACTGGGTGTCGGTGTGTACGTCGCTGAAGACCAGATATCTGCCCTGGCCGGACCATGCCGGCCCCTCGGCCCATCGCGCTCCGGTCCACAGGCGGCGGATCGAGGTCAGCCCGACCACCAGGTCCCCGAATGAGGGATCGACGATGATCACGTCGGGATCGGGATAGATCGTCGGCGGGGCCGACGGCCCCCACGCGCGCGGCGGATTTGTTACGACGCTTGCCGGATCAACAACCATTTGCTCCTCCTGGAGATTATCCGTCCCGCAGTTTCTGCGGCGCCTCAGAAAAGCGGCACGCCGGGCGTATTTGTCCGCACGCGATACAGTGTCGACGATGCCGTGAGAAAGATCGTCCGCAAATCATCCTCGCCCCAGGTGAAGTTGGCGAGCGGCTCCGGCACCCGGATCACACCCAGCGACCGCCCGTCCGGCGCATGCACGTGCAACCCGCTCGGGCCACAGCAATAGACGTTGCCGTCGCGGTCGACCTTCATGCCGTCGGGAGCGCCCTCGCCGGTGCCGGTTACCTTGGCCCAGACCGCGCCGCCCGTCAGCAAGCCATCGCCGCCGACATCGAACACGCGGATGTGGCCGCGCTCGGTGTCGTTGACGAACAGGCGGCGTTCGTCCCGCGAAAAACACAGCCCGTTCGGCTGGTCGAAGTCGTCGGCGAGCAGGGTCAGGTCCGACCCGTCCTCGGCCACCCGGTAGACGCCGCGAAAGCCCAGTTCGGACGGGCGTTCGATCCCGAAGTAAGGCATCCTTCCATACATCGGGTCGGTGAAATAGATCCAGCCGTCGCTCTTCACCACGATGTCGTTGGGGCTGTTGAGCTCCTTGCCCTGGTAGTGGGTGGCAAGCACGGTGATGCTGCCGTCCGCCTCCGTGCGCGTCACGCGGCTTGTCGCGTGCTCGCAGCTCAGCATGCGGCCCTGGCGATCGTAGGTGTTGCCGTTGGCCATGTTCGACGGCTTGCGGAAACTCACCACGCCGCCTGCCGCTGTCCACCGGCGCATCTCGTTGCCCGGCATGTCGCTGAAGGTCAGGTGCTTCGCGCGCGGATGCCAGATCGGTCCTTCGGTGAAGTCGAAGCCGCCGGCGACCGCCTCGACGGCGATGTCGTCGCCGACGACCTTGCTGAACAGGCTATCGCGGATCTCGGCGCTCATTTCTCCCCCCGCCGGCTTGCGACGCTCCTTTCACCGACATACCAGTCGCGCGCCGCAACCTCCTCGAACACCACCCAGACATCGTCCCTGGCGATCCCGGTTGCCTTGTTGATGGCCTCGACAACGCCGTCGGTGATCGCCTGTTTCTTGCCGGCCGGATCGCTGGCGATGACCTCCTTGACGATGCGGATATTGACGAACGGCATGAGCTTCCTCCCTGTCAGAGATGCCGGCGACCGGCAGGCATCTGTTCCTTGTCGTTGTGCGCCTTCCGCTCAGCGCGGGGCCTTCTGTCCCCCGGCGGCGATGATGACGCCGATGATGACGAGGCCGGTGACGACCAGGCGGATGCCGGCGCTGACGCCGAAGGTGTTCAGCATGGTGAGCAGCAGGACGAGGAAAAGCGCCGCCCCCCAGATGCCCGGCACATTCGCCTTGCCGCCGGCGACCGACGTGCCGCCGATGACCACGACCGCGATCGAGGCGAGCAGGTATTCGTTGCCGATGTCGACATTGGCGCCGCGGAAATAGCCGGCGAGCAGCGCGCCATTGAGCCCGGCCAGCGTGCCCGACAGCGTGTAGGTGAGGAGGCGAATGCGGCCGACCGAGATGTTGGCCAGTGCCGCGGCGCGGATGTTCTGGCCGATGGCGGTGACTGAGCGTCCATAGACGGTGCGCTGGAGGACGATGCTGGCGCCGATGGCGAAGAGCACGGTGAGGACGGCGAGCAGCGGGATCCCGGAGAACTGGATATTGGTGAAATCGGCGAAGCCCGGCGGCGGCTTGATCTGCAGGCCGCGGCCATAGCTGATGTCGACCGACTGGATAATGAAGCTCGCCGAAAGGGTCGCGATGATGGGCGGAATGCGCAGCGCCCAGATGAGCAGATAGTTGCCGATGCCGACCGCGGCGCCGCTGCCCAGCGCCGCCATGAGGCCGACCGCCACCATCGCATCGCTGCCGTCCATCACCTTCATCGCCACCGCACTGGCCAGTCCGATATTGGCGGGAATGGACAGATCGACATTGCCCGGCCCCAGCGTGATGACGAACATCTGGCCGATGCCGACGATCACGGTGAAGACGGCGAGCGACAGACCTGCCGTGATCATGCCGCCGGCGCCATAGCCGCGCGTGAAGGCGATTGCCGCCAGCCACACGACGAAGGCGCCGACGAAGGACCAGAGCCACGGTTTGGCGAGCAGTCTGCTGAGCGGGGTCACGGCTCACCCCTCCTTGCGGGTAATCAGGGCCCGCGCCGCGAGCACGATGATGAGGATGGCGCCGTTGGCGCCGACCTGCCAGTCCGGCGGGATATGCATGAAGGTCAGCAGCGGCGAGGCGGCCAGCGCCAGCGTCAGCGCGCCGATGACGGCGCCGATCGGCGACACGCGGCCGCCGACGAACTCGCCGCCGCCGAGGATGACGCCGGCGATCGACAGCAGCGTGTAGCCGTTGCCGATATTGGCGTCGGCCGACGTGGTGATGCCGATGAGCGCCAGCCCCGACAGCACGCCGAAGACTCCGGCAAGCGCGAAGCTGACCACCTTGGTCTTGAGCAGGGACCATCCCGCCCGGGCAATGGCGTTCGGGTTGCCGCCGGCCCCGCGCAGGATGGCGCCGTAGGAGGTGCGCATCAGGCCGAAATGGGCGACGACGGCAATGACGATCGCGGCAACGATCGGAAACGGCACGAACGGCACCTTGAAGCCCATCAGGTGCAGCAGCCAGTCGGGCGCCTTGCCGCCCGGCTTGGGCAGAAGCAGGATCGCCAGTCCCTGCCAGACGAAGCTCATGCCCAGCGTGACGACGATCGACGGCAGATTGCGCAGGTAGATGAGGGCGCCCAGCACGGCATAGACGCCGATGCAGCCGAGCAGCACGAGGATGCCGAACAGCGGTGCATCGTGCAGCCACGTCGCCGTGACGCATCCGACAAATCCGACGAACGTGCCAATCGACAGGTCGAGTTCGTTGCCGGCGATGACGAACATCTGGGCGAGCGTCGCCAGGGCGATCGGGATCGCCAGGTTCAGCATCAGGGTGAAGCCGAAATAGCTCATCGCCCGCGGATTGAGATAGGCGATGGCGATCAGGATCAGCGACAGCGAGACCGCCGGCAACGCCGCCCGCAATGTGCGTCGCGACAATAACGAAGCGAACGGGGACGGCCGCGCTGTTTCACCCGCCACCGTCATGATCCGTCGGTCTCCTGGAATGAGGAGTGGATGACCTTCTCCTCGGAAATCTCTCCACGTTCGAGGTTGGCGACGATCTGGCCGTTGCGGAACACATAGACGTGGTCGCAATTGTCGAGTTCGTCGATCTCGGTCGTGTACCAGAGGAAGGTGCGCCCCTTGGCCGCCTCCTCGCGGATCAGGTCGTAGACTTCCAGCTTGGTGCCGACATCGACGCCGCGCATGGGGTCGTCCATCAGCACGATCGCCGCATCCGAGCCGAGCGCGCGGGCAAACAGAACCTTCTGCTGGTTGCCGCCCGACAGCGACAGGATGTTGTTCTCGACATCGGGCGTGCGGATCTTGATCTTGTCCTTCCACGCATCGGCCAGCCGGTCTTCCAGCGCCGGCGAGATGAGCACGCCCTTGCGCAGGGCGGCGATCGAGCGGATGCCGATGTTCTTGGCGATCGACCACAGCGGGAAGATGCCGTCGGACTGCCGGTCGCCGGCGACCAGTGCCACCGGCGCGTTCACCTCCATGCGCGCCGTGCGCCGTCCCTCGGCGTGAAACACGTCGAGCAGCAGGTCGGTCTGGCCGTGGCTGGCAAGCCCGGCCAGCCCGACGATCTCGCCCTTGTGGGCGACAAGCTCCGTCGCGTCGGACTGCTTCCGCGGCCGCGCACGGACGCGCACCGGCGTGTCGTCGCGGCGGTGGTCTGCATCGCGGGCGGCGGCCGCTTTTCGCTCCTGGGCGCCGCCCATGGTGGTGACCAGCCTGTCACGGTTGAAGGCAGACGCAAGGTCGCTGGCGACCACCTTGCCGTCGCGCATGACCACGATGCGGTCGGAGTTGTCGATGATCTCGCCGAGCAGATGCGAGATCAGAACGCAGCTCACGTCGCTGGCCACTGCCCGGCGGACGAAGGCAAGCAACTGGCGCGCGGTTTGCACATCGAGCGAGGACGTCGGCTCGTCGAGGATCACCAGGCGCAGCGGGTCGTCGGTGACCGTGAAGGCGCGCGCCACCTCGACCATCTGGCGGCGACCGATCGACAGATCGGCCACGACATCGGAAGGACCGATACCGTGGCCCGGAAAGATCTCGTCCAGCTTGGCGACAATGAGATCGCCGGCGCGCCGGCGCCACCCGAACCCGGTGAGGCTCGGATGGTTGACGCGGGCATTTTCAGCGACCGTGAGATTCGGGCAGAGCGACAATTCCTGGAAGACGCAGCGGATGCCGAGCTTGTGGGCGAGCCCGACCGAATAGGTGGTCTGATGGGCGCCCGAAACGAAGATTTCCCCCTGGCTCGGCTCGAGCGTTCCGGCGAGCACGTTCATCAAGGTCGACTTGCCGGCGCCGTTGTGCCCCACAAGACCGACGCACTCTCCCGCCCCGACGGCGAAATCCACCCCGTCGAGCGCGCGGACGGCGCCGAAGTGTTTTTCGACGCCGTCCAGATTGACGATTGCAGAATTCATGACAGCCATCACCAGCCGTGCCCCACCTGCGGTGGATGATGTTGACCGGCGACGGCCCTCGCAACCCTACCTATTTCATGTTCGCCTTGATAGCCGCGACCGCGTCTTCCTGGCTGTATTCGTGGCTGGCGACACCGCCCTTGGGAATGGTCGGCAGGGCAGCCTCGAAGTTGTCCTGCGTGAAGGCGAGATAGGGCACCAGCAGATCGTGCGGGACGTCCGTGCGGCCGTCGAGAACCTGCTGGGCGACCCAGAAGGCAAGCGTCGACACGCCCGGCGCGATCGAAGCAGACCACGTCGTGTAGCCGTCCTTCGCCTTCTGCTCCTTCCACCACTCCAACTCGTCCTGGCGATTGCCCATGATGATGGTGGGACGCGGACGGTTGGCCGCGGCGAAGGCCTGCGCCGCGCCATAGCCGTCACCGCCCTGGTCGACGATGCCGACGATGTCGGGAAGCGACGGAAGCACGGTGGCCACGGCCTTCTGGGCAGTGGTCTGATCCCAGTCGCCGGTCACCGAGCCGACGATCTTGAACTGCGGATTGGCTGCGACACCGTCCTGGATGCCCTTGTGGATCGCCTCGTCGATCGACGTGCCGGCAAGGCCGCGGATCTCGAGCAGGTTCCCGCCCTTCGGCTGGAACGCCGCCATCTGCGTGACTTCTTCCTTGCCCATGGCCTCGAAGTCGACCACGACGCGATAGGCGCACGGCGCAGTCACGATGCCATCGAACGACACGACGACGATGCCGGCATCGCACGCCTGCTGGATTGCGCCGTTGAGCGCATCCGGCGACGCGGCGTTGATGACGATCGCGTCATAGCCCTGCAGGATCAGATTCTGAATCTGCGCCGCCTGCGTCGGCACTTCCTTGTCGGCAGTCGTGAAGACGTCCGCCGCAGCGACGACGCCGTCGGCCACCGCCTTCTTGGTAACGATGTCGTAGCTCTTGAGCATCGCCTGACGCCAGGAATTTCCGGCGTAGTTGTTTGAAAAGGCGATCTTCTTGCCGCTGGTGTCGGCAACGGCAGTACCGACGACCAGGCCCGTCGCCAGCGCGGCGAGCACCATTGACTTCCCAAACTGGGACATTCGCGATTCCCTCCCCTTGAGCACTGTTTATTGAGCCCATGACGTTATCGCCGCCCTTGGCTCGCTAATATCCTAGTGCACGGTACATCTCGAAAACAAGATAGGACCGTTGTGCGGCATGCACGCCGCAGTCTGTGCGGGAAGGCTGGTTCCGGACGACAATCGTCCTCGGTGAGGCCGCGTCCTTGGACCGTCGTCGACGCCAATCCGAACCCGCGAGGCGCCACCCGAGGGGGAGGCGCATGCACCGTCTCGCACCGCATCCGTTGACATCATCGCGCGGCTCGGCTTCAATCCAAAACGTTTTGGAAACCGGCTTCCTGGGGAGGAGAACGCCGGAATGGCCGCAAAGCGCCAAACCCGCCTCAGAGAACTTGCCAACGATCTCGGCGTGTCGATCACGACCGTGTCGCGGGCGCTTGCCGGCTATCCCGATGTCAGCGAGGCGACCCGCGCGCGGGTGACCGCCGCCGCCGAGGCGCAGGGTTATGTCCCCAGCCGCGTCGGCCGCATGCTGGTCTCGGGCCGCACCGATTTCATCGGCATGGTGCTGCCGGTCCGCGACGGCCATTTGATGGACAGCTTTCTCGGCGAGTTCGTCGCCGGGCTCAGCGAGGGGCTGACGGCCCGCGGCCGCGACCTGTTCATCGCCACCGCTCCCCGCCTGCATGGCGAGGCCGACGTCGTGCGCCACATCATCGACGGCGATCGCGCCGACGCCATCGTCCTCAACCGTACCGAGATCGACGACCAGCGGGTGCACGTCCTCACCAACCGCCAGTTCCCCTTTGTCGCCCACGGCCGCCTGCTCACCGGGTCGAACGACTTTGCCTGGTTCGACACCGACGGCGAGGCCGCCTTCGCCGATGCCGTGCGCATGCTCATCGATCTCGGCCACCGCCGCTTCGGTCTGGTCACCATCGACGAGCCCTTCACCTTCGCCCATCTCAGGCGGCGCGGGCTGGAGGCGGCGCTTGCCCAGGCGGGGCTCGCCTTGCCGCGCTCGGCCGTCCGCTCCGTGCCGATGGTCGATGCGGCGGCGGCCGAGACGGCTGCCCACGAGCTGCTGTCCTCCGACGACCGGCCGACGGCCATCTTCGGCGTCACCGATACGCAGGCGATTGCCGTGCTGAAGGCCGCCGCCGCCCGCTCTCTTTCCGTTCCGGCGGAGCTTTCGGTGATCGGCTTCGACGATCTGCCCATCGCCGCCTATGCCCGGCCGGCGCTCACCACATTCGACCAGCACACACGCGAGAGCGCCGCGGTGATCGCCGGCATGGTCACCGACATGCTCGACAAGGGGCCGCAGAGTGTGACCTCGCATCTGATCAAGCCTGAATTTGCGGTCCGGGCCAGCCATGGCCCGGCGCCGCCATGACCTGACGGGGACAGTCCCGACAAACGAGAATCAGACCCAAGGGAGGAAGAAAAGACATGCACAGCAAGCGACTGTTCGGAATGGCAACCGCCGCCCTGTTCGCGGTCGGGGCCTCGGCAAGCACGGCATTGGCCGCCCCCATCCTGTTCTGGTCCACCCAGGGCACGCCGGTGGAGGAGCAGCAGGCGATCCGTGACACCGTCCTCAAGGGCTTCAGCGGCGAGGTCGATTTCTCGCCGCAGGACAAGGGCCCCTTCAACACCCGCATCGAGGCCGAAGCCCAGGCCGGCAAGGGAACCATCGGCGTGATCGGCGGCCTGCACGGCGATTTCGCCGGCTTCCCCGATGATCTGGTCGACCTCTCCGACCTGGCGAGTTCAATCACCGGCGTCAACCAGACCTATCTCGGCCTCGGCAAGCTCTCCACCGGCGAGCAGAAATACATTCCCTGGATGCAGGCGACCTACATCATGGCCGCCAACAAGAAGGCGCTGGAATACCTGCCCGAAGGCGCCGACATCAATGCGCTGACCTATGACCAGCTCATCGCCTGGGCCAAGACCCTGGCCGAGAAGACCGGCTCGCCCAAGTTCGGCCTGCCGGCCGGCCCCAAGGGGCTGATCCACCGCTTCGTGCAGGGCTATCTCTATCCCTCCTTCACCTCGTCGATGGTCACCAAGTTCCGCTCGCCGGAAGCGGTCGCCATGTGGGAGAAGGTGAAGGAGCTGTGGAAATACACCAGCCCCGCATCGACCAACTACGCCTTCATGCAGGAGCAGCTGCTCAATGGCGAAGTGTGGGTGGCGTGGGACCACACCGCGCGTCTGGCCGACGCCTTCAACCAGAAGCCGGATGATTTCGTCGCCTTCCCGGCGCCGGCCGGTCCCGGCGGCCGCGGCTTCATGCCGGTGGTCACCGGTCTCGGCATCCCCAAGACCGCGCCCGACATGGACGGGGCCAAGAAACTCATCGCCTACATGATGCAGCCCGACACCCAGATCGCCACGCTGAAGGCGATCGGCTTCTTCCCGGACGTCGACGTCGAGCTGCCCGCCGACATGCCGAATTCGGTCAAGGCGGAAGGCGCGGCGGTCGCCGCCCAGTCCGGCTCCAAGGACGCCAATCCCGGCCTGCTTCCGGTCGGCCTCGGCTCCGCCGGCGGCAAGTTCAACAAGGTCTACACCGACACCTTCCAGCAGATCCTGTTGGCCAACCGCGACGTCAAGACCGTGCTCGACAGCGAGGCGGAGACCTTGCGCGGCATCATGAAGGAGGCGAACGCGCCATGCTGGGCGCCTGACAAGCCTTCGACCGGCGCCTGCCCGGTCGACTAGGGGTTCCTCCCGGCCGCCGGCGGCGCCTCCCCGTGGGCGTCGCCGGCGGATTACGGTGTCCGACGATGCAATCGCGCGCCCTGCCTTATCTGCTGCTGCTGCCCGCGACGCTGTTTCTCGCGGCGTTCTTCGTCTGGCCGTTCATCCAGGTCGCCATCGAGGCCTTCACCGCCAACGGCACGCTGACGCTCGACCATTTCCGCACCATGGCGGGCGACTGGAAGTTCTATCCGGCGCTTCAGAACACATTTCTGCTCGCCGTCGTCATCGTGCCGCTGCAGATCGCGCTGGCGCTCTCCATGGCTTCGCTGGTCACCCGCATGGGGGCCGGCCGCGACGTCGTCCTCTATATCTGGACGATCCCGCTCGGCATTTCCGATCTCGCCGCCGGCCTCGTCTGGCTGGCCATCCTCGAGAAGAACGGCTTTCTCAACAGCGCCCTGCAGAGCCTCGGCTTCATAGCCGAGCCGATCACCTGGCTCGGCTACCAGAACACGGCGATGCTCTTCGTCGCCGTCGTCATCGCCGAACTGTGGCGCTCGACGGCCATCGTCATGGTCATCCTCGTCGCCGGCATGGGGTTGATCCCGCGCGAATATTACGAGGCGGCGGAAGTCTTCGGTGCCGGCCCGTGGAAGCGCTTCGTCAAGGTGACGCTGCCGCTCCTGAAGCCGAGCCTGCAGACGGCGCTGATCCTCAGAACCATCCTCGCCTTCGAGGTCTTTGCCGTGGTGGCGGCGCTCGCCGGCTCCAACCTGCCCATCCTCATGGGCCAGACCTACGAATGGCAATTCGCCCTGCAGGACCGCAACGTCGCCGCCGCGCTCGCCTTCGTCACGCTGGTGATCTCGATCGCCTTCACCATCTTCTATCTGGTGGCGCTCAGAACACGCGACGAGGCCCGCGCATGACCGCCGCCGCCGACATCGCGCCGGCCGCAGCGGAGCGCACGATCCGTGCCGGCCGCTGGCTGATGGCTGCGGCGATCGGCTTCCTCTGCCTGTGGGTGGTGGTGCCGATCTACCTGATCCTGGTGAATGCGCTCTCCTCGCCGGACGAGGTCAATGGCTGGCCGAAGCAGTTCTATCCGACCTTCGATCTCGGCAGCCTGAGCTTCTTCATCCATTTCCAGGGCGTTGCCTGGGCGCTGTTCAATTCCATCGTCGTGGCGCTGCTCACCACGGTGCTGGCCATCGGGCTCGGTGCGCCGGCCGGCTATGCGCTTGCCCGCTTCCGCTTCCGCGGCAAGGAGTCCTTCCGCCTGCTGGTGCTGATGACGCGCGCTTTCCCGCTGCCGCTTCTGGCGTTGCCGCTGGCGGTGCTGTTCATTCGCACCGGCCTCGACGACACCCAGATCGGCCTGGCGCTGGTCCACACCACGCTGGCGCTGCCCTTCGCCATCCTCATCACCTTCTCGCTCTTTCTGAGCATTCCCTTCGAGCTGGAGGAGGCGGCCTTCACGCTCGGCTGTACCCGCTTCCAGGCCTTCCGCAAGGTGGTCATGCCGCTGGCGCTGCCGGGCATCGCCGCCTCCGGCGTCTTCGCCTTCGTCACGTCGTGGAACGAGGTCTTCGCCGCCGCCGTGCTCACTATCCAGAACCGCACCCTGACCGCCTTCCTGCTCACCAGCCTCGACTATTCGCCCCTGCCGCTGAAATTCGCCGGCGGCGCGGCGCTGGTGCTGCCGGCGCTGATCTTCCTCTTCCTCGTGCGCAAGTACCTGTTTGCCCTGTGGGGCATCGCCAATCGCTAGAGCGACGGAGACTTCGATGGCTGCAATCGAGATCAGGGATGTCGCCAAGCGCTTCGGCGCCGTCACCGCGCTGGTCGACATCAACCTCGACGTCGCTGACCGCGAGTTCCTGGTGCTGCTCGGCGCGTCCGGGTGCGGCAAGACCACGCTCTTGCGCCTGATCGCCGGGCTCGACAGGCCGAGCGCCGGCGACATCCGCATCGGGGGAAAACGCGTCAACGACCTGCCGCCGCGGGCGCGCGGCATCGCCATGGTGTTCCAGAACTATGCCGTCTTCCCGCACCTGACCGTCTTCGAGAACATCGCCTTCGGTCTCAGGATGAAGAAGCTGCCCGAGGCCGATATCCAGGAGAAGGTGAAGCGCTCGGCCTCTCTCATGCACATCGAGCAGCTGCTCAAGCGCTATTCCGGCCAGCTCTCCGGCGGCCAGCGCCAGCGCGTCGCCGTCGCCCGGGCGCTCGCCATGGAGCCCGAGGTGCTGCTCATGGACGAGCCGCTGTCCAACCTGGATGCGCTGCTGCGCCTGGAGATGCGCGCCGAGCTCAAGGGCGTCCTCCAGGAAAGCCGCACCACCACCATCTACGTTACCCACGATCAGGTCGAGGCCATGAGCCTTGGCGACCGCATCGCGGTCATGCATGGCGGCCACATCGTGCAGGCGGCAGCGCCGATCGACGTCTACCGCGATCCGGCGGACGCCTTCGTCGGTGGCTTCATCGGCAGCCCGCCGATGAATTTTCTCCCCGCCGCCCGCAGCGACGGGCGCTGGCGCGTCGCCGACACCGAGGTCGACGGACCGGCCGATGCGGGAGGGCGCCTGCAATTCGGCATCAGGCCGGAGGACCTGGCTGTTGCCGATAGCGGCCTCAGCGGCACGGTGCGCGTCGTCGAGCCGCTCGGCGCCCACCAGCTCGTCACCATGACCGTTGCCGATACGCTCTTCCGCGCCGTGCTCGACAGCGATCTGCCGGTGAAACCCGGCCAGACCCTCACCCTCCAGCCGCGGCCCGACCGGGCGCGCTGGTTCGACATGGAGACCGGCGCGGCCATCCAATAACGCAACCGACAGCCCAGGCCAGCCATGAGCATAGAACCCCGCGACAAGGCCCTCTTCGCCAGCGCCGCCGCCATCCTCCGCGACAACGATCGCGGTGCCTATACCGTCCCCACCAAGGGGCTCTATCCGTTTCAGTGGAACTGGGATTCCTGCCTGACCGCGCTCGGCCAGCGCCACTTCGACGAGGCCCGCGCCTGGACCGAGGTCACCACGCTGCTCGCCCACCAATGGCCGGACGGCATGGTGCCGCACATCATCTTCCATGAGATGGACGAGGGCTATTTTCCCGGACCCGATGTCTGGGCCACCGGCCGCCCGACACCGACCTCCGGCATCACCCAGCCGCCGGTGCTGGGCTTCGTCATCGAGCGCCTCCATCGGCAAGCGCGCGATCACGATCTCGCCCGCCGCATGGCGCTGGCGCTTGCCCCCAAGGCCGACGCGTGGCACCGCTGGTTCTATGCCAACCGCGATCCTGAGGGCACGGGCCTGGTCGCCATCCTTCACCCCTGGGAGGCCGGCCGCGACAACTCCATCGACTGGGACGAACCGCTCGCCAACGTGCCGACCGACGGCGTTCAGCCCTATCGCCGCCGCGACACCCAGCACGTCAACGCCGCCGAGCGCCCGACCCAGGAGCAATACGACCGCTACATGGCGCTGGTCGCCCGCTTCCGCGACCTCGGCTGGGACAACGGCAAGCTCCACGGCGCCTCGCCCTTCAAGGTGGTCGACCCCGGCTTCAACGCCATCCTCATCCGCTCCGACGAGGCGCTCGCCAGCCTGGCGCGGGCGATCGGCCGCGACGACATAGCCGATGCCTGCGCGGCGCGCGTCGCCCTGGCGCGCAAGGCCTTCGAAGCCTTGTGGAGCGAGGAGGCCGGCCAGTTCCTGTGCTTCGACCGGGTTGCCGGCAGGCCGATCGAGAGCCGTTCGGTCGGCGGCCTGCTGCCGCTCTTCGCCGGCCTCGGCGATACCGACCGGCTGATCGCCACGGTGCGGCGCTGGCGCGCGCGCACGCGGTTCGGCGTCGCCTCGCACGACCCGGCCGATCCGCGCTTCGAGCCGCGGCGCTACTGGCGCGGACCGGCCTGGCTGATCGTCAACTACCTGCTTGCCGACGGCCTCCGCCAAAGCGGCCACGAGGACGCCTCACGGGAGATCGCCGCCGACAGCCTCGCCCTCATCCACAAGAGCGGCTTTGCCGAATATTACGACCCCACCGACGGCACCGCCTGCGGCGGCGGCCATTTCACCTGGACGGCGGCGATGGTCGTCGAACTCATCGCGTCCGCCACCGCCGATTGAGGCGCCGGCGGCGCAATCACCTTTCGGCAAGCGCCGCTATCGCCGGGAGCGGCCCTCGTCGACATCGAAAAAGGTGCGCGCCTCATGCTGGCCGCGCTGGTTGCGTGGACCGCGGGCCGAACGACGCGACCGAAGCGATTCTCACCTCCGCCTTTGGGTGAGCCTGGTCAACAACGCCAAAGCGCGGCAGTAGCGCGCGAAGTCGCGGGAATGCGATTGGAACCGCGAGGGCGTGGCGGCAGGCATCCCGGCGAAGGGCCGCAAGACATTCAGGGACTAGGTTGCTTCGCGCGCCCGCGATGTCTCGCTGACCGCCTCGTCTATCGGCTTTTCGCTGCCCTGTTCGGGCGCCTCGTCCATCGGCTGGCGCGGGAAGCCCTTGAGGCTTGCCGACAGTTCGCGCGCATCGCGCTTGATCTCGACCGGGCTGGTGACATAGGCGGTGACCAGTTCGGCCAGCGAGCGCAGCGCGTGCAGGTGGATGCGCTCATAGCCGTGCGAGGCGTCGACGCCGAAGGTGATCAGCGCGGTGCGGACGTCGTGCCCCGGCCTCGATCGCCGAGGCCGAATCGGAGCGGTAGTAGCGGAAGACGTCCTTCTGGTAGCGGATGTCGTTCTCGCGGCAGAGCTCGCACCAGCTTGCGGGTCAGGTGATAGTCGAACGGCCCGGTCTGGTCGGCCATGCAGATGGTGACGCCGAACTCGTCCGAGTTCTGGCCCGGCGCGCGTGGTGCCGTTGTCGACCGTGACCATCGAGGCGACGTCGGGCGTCAGGATCGCGGCGGCGCCGACGCCGACTTCCTCGGCGATGGTGAACAGCCAGTAGATGTCGACGGTCAGCTCGCGTGCCGGACTTCGAGCAGCGCCTCGATGGCGGCGAGCATGATCGCCACGCCGGCCTTGTTGTCGAGATGGCGCGAGACGATGAAGCCGTTGTCGAGGAACTCGGGCTGCGGGATCGATGGCGACGATGTCGCCGACGTCGATGCCGAGCTGGCCGACGTCGGCGGCCGTGCGCGCCATGGCGTCGACGCGGAGCTCGACATAGGGCCAGCCGATCGGCAGCGTGTCGATCTCGTCGTTGAAGGTATGGCCCGACGCCTTGAGCGGCAGGATGGTGCCGCGATAGGCGCCGCGCTCGGTGAAGACGTCGCCCGCGCGCCTTCGGCGAAGCGCGCCGACCAGTGTGCCGATCGGCACCAGCTCGAGCCGGCCGTTGTCCTTGAGCAGCTTGACCTGGGCGCCGAGCGTGTCGAGATGCGAGACGATGGCGCGCGCCGGCTTGCTGCTCTTGCCGGGCTGAAGGCGCGGATGGCGCCGCGGCGCGTCAGCTCGAAGTCGACGCCGAGCCGCTCCAGCTCGGCGCAGCATTCGCGCACGATCGTGTCGGTGTAGCCGGTCGGGCTCGGGATCTCGAGCAGCTGCGCCAGCCGCTTCGCAGATAGTCGGTGTCGATGGCAAGCCTGCGGCATGATGCGTCCCTCCGCGTTTCAGGCGACGGCCCTGCGCACCGCCGTCGGTATCGACAGCGGGAACAGGAGGTCGACGAAGCGCTCCGCCGTCGGCTGCGGCTCGTGGTTGGCCAGGCCCGGCCGTTCGTTGGCCTCGATGAAGACGTAGTCCGGCCGGCGCGGCGACGGCACGATGAGGTCGATGCCGACCACCGGAATGTCGATCGCCCGCGCCGCCGTGATCGCCGCCTCGACCAGCGCCGGATGCACCTCGTCGGTGACGTCGTGGATGGTGCCGCCGGTGTGGAGATTGGCGGTCTTGCGCACGGACAGCGTGCTCGCCCTCGCGGCAGCACGACGTCGCAGTGTCGTAGCCGGCCTGCGCGACGCAGCGCTCGGTCTCGTCGTCGAGCGGGATGCGCGATTCGCCGCCGGTGGCGCGGCGCCCGCCGGCGGCTCTGCGCTCGATCAGCGCCGCGACCGTCGACTTGCCGTCGCCGACGACCTGCGCCGGCCGGCGGACCGCCGCCGCGACGAGCCGGTAGTCGATCACGACCAGGCGCAGATCCTCGCCCTCGACGCATTCCTCGATCAGCACCCGGTCGGAGATCCTCGCGCGCGTCGTCGATCGCCGCCTCGATCTCCTCCATCGTCGTCCAGGCCGACGGCGACGCCGCGGCCCTGCTCGCCGCGCGCCGGCTTCACCACGACCGTGCCGTGCTTCTCGAGGAACGCCTCGACGGTCGCCGTCGTCGGCCGTCGATCTGGTCCGGCACGACGACGCCGGCGCGCTCGACCACGCGGCGCGTCACCGCCTTGTCGTCGCAGATCGACATGGCGACGCCGGAGGTCAGCTCCGACAGGCTTTCGCGGCAATGGATCGAGCGGCCGCCATAGGTCAGGCGGAAGAAGCCGCCCTCGGCGTCGGTGACCTCGACGTCGATGCCGCGCCGGCGCGCCTCGTCGACGATGATCGCCGGCATAGGGGTTGAGCGTCTTCGTCGACCGCCGGGCCGGCGAACAGCTTCTCGTTGATCGGGTTCTTGCGCTTCACGGCGAAAGCGGCACGCGCGCGAAGCCGAGCTTCTCGTAGAGCGCGATCGCCTGCTCGTTGTCGTGCAGCACCGAGAGGTCGAGATAGGCCGCGCCGCGCGCCTTGAAATGCTCGGCCAGGCGGCGCACCAGCGCCTCGCCGATGCCGGGCTGGCGCGCCTGCGGATCGACCGCCAGGCACCACAGCGACGAGCCGCGCTCGGGATCGTCGAAGGCGCGGAAGTGGTCGACGCCGGTGACCGTGCCGATGACGTCGCCGGTCGCCTCGTCCTCGGCGACGAAATAGGTGATCGCCCGCGCGTCGCGCTTGGCCCAGAAGAAGTCCGGCGGCACCGGCACCATGTTGCGCGCGGCATAGATGCGGTTGACCGCCTCGGCGTCCTCGGCGAGGTCAGCCGCCGGATCGAAGAAGCCGCGCGCCGGCGTCCGCGCGCCGGCCGGTAGGTCGACAGGTCCAGCCGGTAGGTGTGCGACGGGTCGAGGAAGAGCTCCTGCGGCGCCGCGGCCAGCAGCACATGCGGATCGCGGACATAGAGGGCGATGTCGCGCCGGTCGGGCCTCTCGGCGCGGCGCGCGGCCAGCGTCTTGGCGTCGTCGAAGGTCTGGGCGAAGAGCAGCCGGCCCCAGCCGCAGTCGAGCGCGTAAGTCGCGCTGCAGGCCGTCGCCGCGTCGTCGCCGGTCGGCCGCTCGGCGGCGGCAGCGCCGAGATCGTGCTTGCTGCTTCAGCCGCCGCGTTGGCCGACGTGCCGCTGCCGGCTGCCCTTGTCGTTGCCATGGCTCGTTCAGATCCCGTGGGTCTGCAGCCACATCTCGAGCAGCGCGACCTGCCAGAGTTCGGAGCCGCTGCAGCGGCGTGATGTGCTCTTCCGGCTCGGCGAACAGCGTGTCGAGATAGTCCTGGCGGAACAGCCCGCGCTCGCGCGCCGCCTGCGACGCCAGCGCGTCGCGCACCAGGTCGAGATAGGGCCGTCGATGTATTTCAGCGCCGGCACCGGGAAATAGCCCTTCTTGCGGTCGATCACCTCGCTCGGCACGACCTGCCGCGCGGCGTCCTTGAGCAGCCCTTGCCGCCGTCGGCGAGCTTGTGTCGGCCGGGATGCGCGCGGCCAGCTCGACCAGCTCGTGGTCGAGGAACGGCACCCGCGCCTCCAGGCCCCAGGCCATGGTCATGTTGTCGACGCGCTTCACCGGGTCGTCGACCAGCATGACGTTGGTGTCGAGCCGCAGCGCCTTGTCGACCGGCGTCGTCGGCGCCGGCGCTGGGCGAAATGGCCGGCGACGAATTCGCGGCTGGCATCGCCGTCGGCGAGCCAGTCCGGCGCCAGATGCTCGCCGCATGCGTCGCGTGCAGCGGTCGAAGAAGACGCGCGGCATAGTCGCCGACGACGTCGTTGGAGCGGCCAGCGGCGGATACCAGTGATAGCCGCCGAACACCTCGTCGGCGCCCTGGCCGGACTGCACCACCTTGATGTGCTTGGCGACTTCCTGGCTGAGCAGGTAGAAGCCGACATTGTCGTAGGAGACCATCGGCTCCGACATCGCGCGCGATGGTGCCGGGCAGCGCGTCGATCAGGCGCGCCGGACTCGATGAAGATCTTGTGGTGGTCGGTGCCGAAGCGCTCGGCGATGAGGTCGGAATAGACGAACTCGTCGCCCTTCTCGCCGTTGGCCTCCTCGAAGCCGATGGAGAAGGTCATCAGGCCGTTCTGGCCGGCTTCGGCGAGCAGCCCGACGATGAGGCTGGAATCGACGCCGCCGGAGAGCAGCACGCCGACCGGCACGTCGGCGACCATGCGCCGCTCCACCGCCAGGCGCAGCGCCTCCAGGACGCGGTCGCGCCATTCCTCGCGGGTGACCGCGAGGTCGCCGGCGTCGCGCTCGAAGCTCGGCGTCCAGTAGCGGATGTCCTTGGTCGCGCCGTCGGGCTCGATGACGCGCACGGTCGCCGGCGGCAGCTTGCGCACGCCCTTGCAGGATCGTGCGCGGCGGCGGCACGACCGCGTGGAAGCTCATGTAGTGGTGCAGCGCGACGCGGTCGATCGAGGTGTCGATGTCGCCGCCGGCCAGCAGCGCCGGCAGGGTCGAGGCGAAGCGCAGCCGACCGTTCGCCGGTGCGCAGGTAGAGCGGCTTGATGCCGAAGCGGTCGCGGCCGAGCACCAGCCGGCCGCTGTCGCGCTCGTGGATGGCGAAGGCGAACATGCCGTGGAAGCGCGACGACGAAGTCCGGGCCCCAGGCGTGATAGGCCTTGAGGATGACCTCGGTGTCGCCGGTGGAGAAGAAGCGGTAGCCGCTTCGCCTCGAGCTCGGCGCGCAGCTCCTGGTAGTTGTAGATGCAGCCGTTGAAGACGATGGTCAGGCCGAGGGCCGGATCGACCATCGGCTGGCGCGAGGCGTTCGGACAGGTCGATGATCTTCAGGCGGCGGTGGCCGAGCGCGACCCGGCCGTGCACCACGATGCCGGAGCCGTCGGGCCCGCGCGGCGCCAGGCGCTCGGTCATGCGGGCGACGGCGGCCGTATCGGCGCGGCGGCCGTCGAAGGTTATTTCGCCGGCAAATCCACACAAAACGGGCTGGGCACCTCTCGGTCTTATTTCAGGCGGCGATAGCGGTACCCGCCGCACGGCAGGCGGCCGGATCTCTCTCAGCGCAACGGGAATCGGGCTTAGGGGCAACCTAGGTATTTCGCACCGTCATTACAAATTTCGGGCCAGTTCAGGCGAGAACGGCGCGCGGGAAATAGAACGACACGACCCAGTTCGGCGCATCGACGACCTCGCTGATGCGCAGGTCGCCGCAGACCGAGCACAGCATGTAGGCCTCTTCCGGCGGCATCCCGGTGCGCGCCGTCAGCAGGTCGATCATGCCGGCGACGGCGTCGCGCGCCGCCGTCATCAGGTCGGGGCCGATCCCGGTGGTGACCTCGTAGCCGGCGCCGTCGACGATGGCGCGTCACCGGCCCCGGCGTCGTGAAGCGCGGCATGGCCGGCGCCGCGCCCTTGACGAGGTCGAGCGTCACGGACGACTTCCATGGCGCTTTCGATCGCCGTGCCGCAGACCTCGCCGTCGCCCTGCGCGGCATGGGTGTCGCCGATCGAGAACAGCGCGCCGGGCACCTCGACCGGCAGATAGAGCACGGCACCCGCCGTCAGGTCGCGGACGTCCATATTGCCGCCGACGGGGCGCGGCGGAATGACGGAATGGTGGCCGGGCTCCGCCGGCGCCACGCCGACGGTCCCGGCAAAGGGCTTCAGCGGCACCCGCGCATATCGGCCGAACAGCATCGGCTCGCGCCCCGTCGGGTCATAGCTCCACAGATGCAGCCGCGGTTCGGTGAACTGGTCGGCGAGCAGGCCGAAGCCCGGAATGATCGCCGTCCAGCCGAAGCCGGACGGCCCGAAATCCCCGATCGTCACCTTCAGCGCGTCGCCCGGCTCCGCCCCGTCGACGAAGACCGGCCCGGTCACCGGATTGACCCCGTCCGGATCCATCGTCGCGATGTCGGCGGCCGTGCTGTCCGCCGTGTAGTGCCCTTGCCGGCGTCAAGGCAATTGAAGGCGATCGTCTCGCCCGGCGCGCAATGGCATCGACCGGCGCGATTGCCTTGTCCCAGCCGAAATGGTGATGGCTGCCGTGGATCGTATGGTCGGCGCGCTCGCCCGGCATCGTCAGTCTTTCTGTCCGCGCCGGCCCGCCCGCGCATCGCCGCCCGCGCCAGCATGTAGCGCTCGGCCTCCACCATGTGCTCGCGCATGATCGTGCGGGCCTGCTCGGCGTCGCCGGCCTTGATCGCGCGCAGCAGCTGCACCTGATAGTGCAGGCCGCGCTCGCGCAGGTCCGGGTTGGGCTGGCTGTAGATCTCGCGGCAGACCGTCATGTCGCGCAGCAGGCTGAGCAGGAAGACGCAGACGAAGCCGAGGATCCGGTTGCCGCAATGCGCGCCAGTTCGGCATGGAAGTCGAGCTCGGCCAGGCGCTGCTGATATTCCTCTTCCGCCGTCGTCGGCTCGTCCTCGTAGAGGCGGATCGTCGCCTGCAGCGCCGCGAAGGCCTCGCGGCGTCAGCTTGCCGGCGAGCCCGGCGGCAAGTTCCGGCTCGAGCAGCTTGCGCATCGCGTAGATGTCGGCGATCGACGGCGGCTCGAACAGGAACAGGTTGTCGAGAAGCTGGATCGCGTCGGCCGGCGCCATCGCCGAGACGAACGCGCCGCCGCCGGGGCCCGTCTTGCTGGTGATCAGGCCCTGGAACTCGAGGATCTTCATCGCCTCGCGCAGGGTGCCGCGCGAGGCCTTCAGCGTGTCCGGGATCAGCCATTCCTGCGGCACCCGGTCGCCCGGCATGAGGCCCGCGCTCCACGATGAGGTTGCGGATGTGCTCGGCGATGATGTCGGGCCGCTTGCGGCGCCTGCGGCGCGAGCAGCACCTCGGAAGCAGCGCCGACCGGGTCCGCGGTCTCGCTCATGTCTCGTCGCCTCCACCGTGCGGATGATAGCAGGCGGCCAGGTGAGTCGGCTCGCCGGCCGCCGCTTCGAGCGGCGGATGGCTCGCCTGGCATTCGTCGGTGCCGCGCGGGCAGCGGGCGAAGAAGGCGCAGCCCGGCGGCGGGTTGTAGGGGTCGGGCAGTTCGGTATTGGCGTCCTCCGGCATCAGCGAGCGCCGCCCCGGCGCCGGCGCCGAGCGCAGCAGCAGGTGCGTGTAGGGATGGCGCGGGCGCGCGAACACGTCGCGCGCCGGGCCGAGTTCGGCGAGCCGGCCGAAATACATGACCGCGACGCGGTCGCTGACGCTCTCGACGACCGACAGGTCGTGGCTGATGAAGACGTAGGTCAGCCCGAAGCGCGTCTTGAGGTCGTCGAGCAGGTTGAGCACCTGCGCCTGCACCGAGACGTCGAGCGCCGAGACCGGCTCGTCGAGCACGATCAGCTCCGGGTCGGCGGCGAGCGCCCGGGCAATGCCGATGCGCTGCGCCTGCCCGCCGGAGAATTCGTGCGGATAGCGGTCGAGGAATTCCGGCGCGCAGGTTGACCGCGTCCATCAGCTCGTCCAGCCGCGCCTGCGCGTTCGGCGCTGTCGAGCCCGAGCAGGTGGATCAGCGGCGCCTCGAGGATGGCGCGGATGGTCTTGCGCGGATTGAGCGAGGCGACCGGGTCCTGGAAGACGTACTGGACCTTGCGGGCCAGCGCCCGCGGATCGCGCTGCGCGTCGGCGACGAGGTCGTGGCCGTCGAGCGTGATCGCGCCCGCCGGTCGGCCGGTCGAGGCCGACGATCAGCCGGGCCAGCGTCGACTTGCCGCAGCCGGATTCGCCGACGATGCCGAGCGTCTCGCCCTTGCTGCACGTCGAGCGAGACGTCCTGCACGGCGTGGACCGCCGGGCGTCTGGCCGCCGAACAGCGTGCGCCCGCCGCCGAAGGTGCGGCCGGCATCGTCGATGGCAAGCATGGCGCCGTCAGCCATTGCGCGCCTCCGGCTCGCAGCGGATGCAGGCAGCGCACGGCGCGCCCCTCGCCGAGCTCGGTCGAGCGCGATCGGCGCCGGCGCGGCAGTCGGCCTCGGCGCGCGGGCAGCGCTCGGCGAAGGCGCAGCCCTCCGGCAGGTCGTTGACCACGGCGGCCGGCCCTCGATGGCGTCGAGCCGGCGCTCCGGCTCGCCCAGCACCGGCACGCAGTCGATCAGCTTGCGCGGTGTAGGGATGGCGCGGCGCCGTCAGGATGTCCTCGGTCGTCCCGGTCTCGACGATCTGGCCGGCATACATCACCGCGACGCGGTCGCAGATCGCCGAGACCACGCCGAAATCGTGGGTGATGAACAGGATGCGCGGCGTCGCGCTCGTGGCGCAGCGTGTCCAGCAGCGACAGGATCTGCGCCTGCACGGTCACGTCGAGCGCCGTCGTCGGCTCGTCGGCGATGATGCACCTCGGCGTCGTTGGCGAGCGCCATGGCGATGCAGACGCGCTGGCGCATGCCGCCGGACAGCTCGTGCGGATAGGCCTTCAGCCGCTCGGCCGGGTTGGGGATGCGCACCAGCGCCAGCAGCGCTTCGGCCGCCTTCCGGCGTCGCGCCGGCGACACCGGCTGATGGGCGCGGATCGCCTCGATGATCTGGTCGCCGACGGTGAACAGCGGATGCAGCGTCGACAGCGGATCCTGGAAGACGTGGCTGACGGCCTTGCCGCGCAGCTGGCGGATGCGCTCGTCGTTGGCGGCGAACAGGTCCTCGCCGTCGAGCCAGGCGACGCCGCCGACGATGCGGCCCGGCGGCGTCGGCACCAGGCCCATGATCGACATCGCCGTCACCGATTTGCCCGAACCCGGATTCGCCGACGATGCCGAGGCACTCGCCCTGCCTGATGCCGAGATCGACGCCGCCGACGGCCTTGTAGACGTCGCTGCCGATGCGGAACTCGGTGCGCAGCCCGCGACGTCGAGGACGGCGCTCGGATCGCGGCCGCGCTCGGCATCGGCGCTGCGCGCGCGCGATCGGCGGTGCGCGCCACCGGCCGGGTCAGCGCGCCGGACTTCAGCCGCGGGTCGAGCACGTCGCGGACGCCGTCGCCGAGCAGGTTGATGCTCATCACCAGCGCGAAGATCATCAGGCCGGGAATGATCGAGACGTGCGGCGCGGTGAACAGGATCTTGCGCCCGTCGCCGAGCATCGAGCCGAGGTCGGCCTGCGGCGGCTGGGCGCCGAGCCCGAGGAAGGACAGGCCGGCCGTCTCCAGGATCATCCAGCCGACCGTGGTCGACATGGTGATGATGATGACCGGCAGGACGTTGGGCAGGATCTCGCCGAACAGGATGCCGGCGTTGCGTCTTGCCCGACAGCCGCGCGGCGTCGACGAACTCGCGCCGCGACAGGCCGAGCGTGATGCCGCGGATGTTGCGGGCGAAGAACGGGATGTTGACGACGGCGATGGCGTAGAGCGCGTTGAGCAGGCCGGGGCCGAGCACGGCGACGATGCCGAGCGCCAGCAGGATGTAGGGAAACGCCATGACCATGTCGATGCCGCGCATCAGCAGGCTGTCGACGCGCCCGCCGGCATAGCCGGCGACCAGCCCGATCAGCGAGCCGAAGAAGGCGGCGATCAGCGTCGCCGACAGGCCGACGGCGAGCGACGACGCGCGTGCCCCAGACGAGGCGCGAGAGGATGTCGCGGCCGAGCGCGTCGGTGCCGAGCAGGTGGCCGGCGGTGAAGCGGCAGCTGCAGCCGGTCGGCCGGCGCGGTGACGTCCGGGTCGGGCAGCGGCAGCAGCGGCGCGGCCAGCGCGATCAGCACGATCACGCACGAGGATGACGAGCCCGCCGGTGGCCAGCGTGTTGTTGAGCAGCAGCCGCACGGCGCGTCGGGCCGGCCGCCGTCGCGCTGCCGCGTGCTGTCGGCGGTGGCGGCGGCGTCGGCCATCAGCGCAGCCTCGGGTCGAGCATGGTCTGCACGACGTCGGCGGCGAGGTTGAACAGCACATAGGCCGCCGCGACCACCAGCACGCCGCCCTGCACCAGCAGGAGGTCGCGGGTCGAGATCGCCTTGACCAGCATCGAGCCGATGCCCGGCCACTGGAACACGGTCTCGATATAGACCGCGCCGCCGAGCACGAAGCCGGCCTGGATGCCGATGACCGGGATGACGCTGACCAGCGCCGCCTTGAAGGCGTGGCGGTAGATCACCCGGCGCTCGGTCAGGCCCTTGGCGCGGGCGGTGCGGATGTAGTCCTGGCGCAGCACTTCCAGCATCGCGGTGCGGGTCAGCCGGGCGATGACGCCGGTCGCCACACCGCCAGCGTCATCGCCGGCAGGAACAGGTGGTGCAGCGAGGTCGGGCAGGTCGCCGCCGCCATAGATGGCGAACATGCCGCTCGCCGGGAAGCAGGCGGAGATTGACGGCGAAGAGCGAGGATGAGCAGCAGGCCGAGCCAGAAGGACGGCATCGAGATGCCGATCAGCACGAGGAAGGTGACGATCTTGTCGGTCCAGCCGAACTGGCGCACCGCCGAGACGACGCCGGCGAGCAGGCCGAGGATCGAGCAGAGCACCAGCGACGTGCCGGCGAGGATCAGCGTGGCGGAGAAGCGCTCCAGCACCTCGTCGATGACCGGGCGGTTGAGGCTGTAGGAGCGGCCGAAATCGCCGTGCAGGACAGGTTGCCGAGCCAGATGAAGATATTGCTGCGGCAGCGGCTGGTCGAGGCCGAGCTCGCGGTTGAGCTTGGCGACGTTTTCCGGCGTGGCGTAGCGAGCCGAGGATGGCGGTGGCCGGGTCGCCCGGGATCATCGCCATGATCAGGAAGACGATGATGGTCAGCCCGAGCAGGACCGGGATCGGCGGCGAGCAGGCGCTTGGCGATGTAGGCAGCCATGGCGCGTCCCCGTGCCGGGAGAGCGTCTCCGGCGGCGCCACGCGCCGCCGGGGGCAGTCGTTGCCGGTCTACTGCGGCTTCGCGACCTTCTGAAGCATCAGGAAGAAGGACGGCTGCAGCTTGAAGTTCTCGACGCGTCGCCGCGGTCACCGCGTTCTGCTTCCAGTTGGCGACGAACACCCAGGGCGCGTCGTCGTGCACGATCTCCTGCATCTGCTTGTAGAGCTTGGCGCGCTCGGCCTGGTCGGTCGAGGTGCGGGCCTTCTCGAGCAGCTCGTCGACCTTCGGGTTGGAGTAGTAGCCCGAGTTGAAGCCGCCCTTGTCCGGCAAGGCGTCGTGCGCAGCGCCAGGAAGGGCAGCGTGTCGGGATCGTTGGTCATCCACGCCATCTCGGCCATGTCGGCCTTGCCTTCGAGGCCCGGGTTCACCTTGCCGAGGAAGGTGTTCCACTCGTAGGTCTCGATCTTGACCTTCATGCCGACCGCCTCGAGATCGGCCTGGATGGCCGTGCCCATGGCGACCGGATCGAGCATGCCCGAGCCGCCTTCGGTGACGTAGAAGGTGACCTCCGCGCCGTCGTAGCCGGCCTCCTTGAGCAGCGCCTTGGCCTTGTCCGGATCGTAGGGATAGGGCTCGAGGCTTGTCGTCGTAGGCCCAGGCGAAGGCCGGCGGCGTCGGGCCGGCGGCGACCTCGGCCGTGCCCTGCAGGATGTTGTCGACGAGCGCCTTCTTGTTGATGGCGTAGTTCGCCGCCTGGCGCACCCGCTTGTCGGTGAACGGGCCTTCCTTGGTGTTGAGGATCAGGAACCAGACGTGCGGGCCGGCCTGCTCGTAGACCTTGAAGTCGTCGTTGTCCTGGAACTGGGCCAGGCTGTCCGGCGGCACCTCGACCATCACGTCGATACCGCCGGACAGCATCTCGGCCACGCGCGTGTTGGCGTCGGTGATCGGGCGGAAGACGACGGCCTCGAGCGGCGGCGCGCCGTCCCAGTAGTCCGTCGTTGCGCTCGACGACGACCTTGGTGTTGGCCTCCCACTCTCGAACTTGAAGGCGCCGGTGCCCGAGGGATGGCGGCCGAAGTCCTTGCCGTATTCCTTCACCGCCGCCGGCGAGACGATCAGGCCGGTCGGGATAGGCGAGGTTGGACAGGAACGGCGCGTAGGGCTCCTTGAGCTTGAACTCGACGGTCATGTCGTCGATCGCCGTCACCTTGTCGACGCGGAGAAGAAGAAGGACAGCGGGAACGGGCCCGTGTCGTGATACGGGTTGTCCTCGTCCAGCATGCGGTCGAAGTTGAACTTGACCGCCTCGGCGTTGAACGGCGAGCCGTCGTGGAATTTGACGCCGTCGCGCAGGTTGAAGGTGTAGGTCAGGCCGTCGTCGGTGATCGTCCCAGCTCTTGGCGAGCGCCGGCTCGGGCTCGAGCGTGCCGTCCTTGTAGCGGACCAGCCCGTCATAGACGTTCATCAGGATGCGGAAATCGTTGACCGCGGTGACGCGCTGCGGATCGAGCGATTTCGGCTCGGCGATCTGGCCGACGACCAGCACGTTGGGTGGGGTCTGGGCGAACGCCGCGGACCCGAAGGCCATCAGAATCGCGGCGACGGCCAGGGACAATAAGCGTCTCATGGCTTGCTCCCTTTGTCAGGCTGGCCGCAAATTAATCATTATAAATTGAATTTGCGCAAGCGTTCTTCATAATGAACTGCTGCGACGGCGAATTTATCCGTCAAAATATCGCGCGAAGTCACTGGACTTATCGAGGTTCCATGCCCGCCCAAATTTGCGCCATCGACCTTGCCCGGCTGCAGGCGCTGCTGGAAGGCATCAACCGCTTCGGCCGCAACCCCGCGACCGGCGGCTTCAACCGCATCGGGATTCTCCGAGGCCGACATGGCCGTGCGCCGCTGGTTCGCCGACGAGATGGCGGCCGACGGCCTGGCGGTGACCAGCGATGCGGCCGGCAACGTCTTCGGCCGCTTCGGCCCGGCCGACGGGGCCGTGCATCATGGTCGGCTCGCACCTCGACACGGTGCCGGAGGGCGGCGCCTTCGACGGCGCGCTCGGCGTCGCCGTGGCGCTCGAATGCGTGCGGGCGATGCGCGACGCCGGCATCACGCCGGCGACGGCGATCGAGGTGGTGGCGACCGCCGAGGAGGAAGGCCGCTTCGGCGGCATGCTGGGCTCGCAGGCGATCGCCGGTCAGGTGTCGCCGCGACTGGCTCGACGCGGCGGCCGATGCCGAAGGCGTCAGGCTGGCCGACGCCATGCGCGCCTGCGGCCTCGACCCGGACGCAGTGCTCGTCATGCCGCCGCGCGCCCGACAGTCGGTCCGCGCCTTTCTGGAACTGCACATCGAGCAGGGGCCGGTGCTCGAGGCGGCCGGCATTCCGGTCGGCATCGCCGAGTCGATCTCCGGCGTCTGCCTGCTCTTCGTCCGCCTCGACGGCGCCGCCAACCATTCCGGCACGACGCCGATGGACCATGCGCGCCGACGCCTTCGCCGGCCTCGCCGAGATCGCCGCATCGATCCCGGCGCTCATCGCCGAGGCATGGCACCGAGCAGACGCGTGTCACCATCGGCAAGGTCGATATCCGGCCGAACTTCGCCCACACGATTCCCGGCGACGCCGAATTCACCGTCGTCCTGCGCGACACGGACGAGACAGGTGATGCGGACGCTCACCGAGCGGATGACCGCGACGATCGCCGAAGTCGCCGCGGCGAACGGCCTCAACCACACGGTCGAGACGCAGCTGGCTGCCGCCGGTGAAGCTCGACGCGGAGCTGGTCGCGCTTGCTCGGCGAAGAGGCCGCGTCGCTCGGCATCCGGCGATGACCATGCCCTCCGGCGCCGGCCATGACGCCCAGACGATGCAGTCGCTCTGCCCCTCGGCGCTGATCTTCGTGCCCAGCCGCGGCGGCATCAGCCACGCGCCGGAGGAATGGACCGACTGGCCCGACATCGAAAAGGGTGCGCAACCTGATGCTGGCCGCGCTGGTTGCGTTGACCGCCGGCTGAACAACGCGACCGAAGCAAGCCCGCTCATGCAGGTATGGACGACGCCATGTGTGTGATGTCCGGTTGGGTCAAAGGCGCCGGTATCGCCGCGCGTGTCCAGCCAGGGGGGCGCCGACGCTGGCCGGCCCTACTCCCTGGCGAAGAGATGCGCGTTGGCGATGTCGTAGGCCAACGAGACCGACGTGCCCGTCTTTACCGGCTGGTCGCCGTCGAGCGCACCGATCAGCGTTTGGCCGGATGTGAGGGTCATGCTGACGATGGTCTCCGTCCCCAGGCGTTCGACCAGGTCCACGGCGCCAGACAATCGTCCCTCGGCTGCGCCGGGCGTATTCGGCTCGGCCAGTGACAGGTATTGCGGCCTGACACCGAGAAGGGCCGTGTCGCCCACCGATAGGGCCGTCGCGCTTTCGACTTCGATTTCGCCGACGTCGCTCGACCTTACCCTGGTCTTGCCGTTGCCGGCGGCGGTCACCTCGACTTCGAGAAAGTTCATCCTCGGCGAGCCGATGAATCCGGCAACGAACAGATTGGCGGGATGATGATAGAGATCCATCGGCGCGCCGACCTGCATGACCTGCGCCGTCCTTGAGCACGACGATCTTGTCGGCGAGCGTCATCGCCTCGATCTGGTCGTGGGTGACATAGATCATCGAGGCCTTGAGGTCCTGGTGCAGCTTGCCGATCTCCATGCGCATGTCGAGGCGTAGGGCGGCGTCGAGATTGGACAGCGGTTCGTCGAACAGGAAGACCGCCGGATCGCGCACGATGGCGCGGCCGATGGCGACGCGCTGGCGCTGGCCGCCCGAAAGCTGGCTCGGCCGGCGGTCGAGCAGATGTTCCATCTGCAGGATGCGCGCCGCCTCGGCGACCTTGGCTTCCTTCTCGGCCTTGCCGACGCCCTTGATCGTCAGCCCGAAGGCGACGTTCTCGCGCACCGACATGTGCGGGAAGATGGCATAGGACTGGAAGACCATGGCGATGCCGCGATCCTTGGGCTGGATGTCGTTGACGACCTTGCCGTCGATCTCGATCGTGCCGCGAGGTGATGTCCTCGAGCCCGGCGATCATGCGCAGCAGCGTCGATTTCCCGCAGCCGGAAGGGCCGACGAAGACGACGAATTCGCCATCGTCGATGTCGATGTCGACGCCCTTGATGACATCGACCGGGCCGAAGCTCTTGCGGACATTCGTCAAGCTTGACATGGGCCATGATTCACTCCGCCGCCTCCGACTTCGCTGCAACGTGCAACAACCCGTCCGCGTCGACCGCGACCGGTTCGGGATCGAGCAGATAGCCGCCGAAATTCGTCCCTGCCCTTGTCGGCAAAGCCGATGATCACCCAGCCGCTGTCCGTTTCGAGCATGCGCCCCGCATAGCGGCGGCAAGGCATGCCGCCATCGAAAAACGGGCCCGGCGCAATGCGCCAGGGACCGCGCGGATTGTCGGCCATGAGATAGTGGGTGCCGGTGACCGGCGCTTGCCGGATTGCGACTGCGATAGGCCTCGCGACCAGTGCTCGGCCGAGGTGCAGAACAGGCAATACCAGCGCCCGCCGATCTCGAAAGACCTCGCGGCACTTCCATCTGCCCGAAACCGCCGACAAAGACCGGCGGCTGCAGCGTCCACGTCGTAGAGATCGGGCGAGGTCGCAAACCCGATGGCGCCGGCGGCATTGGGTTCGGCGATGCCGGGGGCGCGGGCGGTGAAGTACATCAGATAGCCGTCGCCCGTCCGGGTCGGCGCATCACATAAGGGTCGCGCATGGCCCGGTCGTGCCAGTGGCCCGATCATGTGCTCGGCTTCGTAGTGGCCGGCATTGGGACCGGCAAGATCGAGGCAAAGCCCGTCCTTGCCGACGCGCGTCCAGTGTGTGCAGGTCGCTCGATGTCGGCGTGCCCGATGCGCTGGTAGAGCCCGTCCTCGGCCTTGCTGCCGCCGGTATAGAACTGATGCCAGAGCCCGTCGGGTCCCTTGATGACCGAACCGGTCCAGGTCGGCCAGGTCGTCGAAGGCCGGACCGGCCGAGGGCGCCAGCGAGGTGCCGAGATAGGTCCAGTTGTCTGAGATCGGTGCTCGTCGCGTGCCCCTGGGTGACGTTGAAGTGCCTGAGATCCGGATCGCCGATGGACTTGTCGGCCTTGAGGAAGAAGGCGTGCCAGGTGTCGCCGTCACGGGCATACCAGCTGTCCCAGATCCATTGTTTTTCGAGTGCGAGAACCATCAGACGAGTCCCAGAGCTAGCCCTTGACGCCGGTCGAGGCGATCGAGGCGATGAAGGCGCGTTGCATGAACAGGTAGAAGGCCAGAACCGGCACCGAGATCAGGGTCAGATAGGCCATGAGCTCGCCCCAGGCGACGTTGAGCTGGAAGAAATAGCCCAGGCCCACCATGATCGGGCGGTGCGCCTCGTCCTGCACCACGATCAGCGGCCACAGATATTGTTCGTTGTACATCTTGAGGGATTTGAGGATCGCCGCGGTGGCAAGGACCGGGCCTGAAAGCGGCATCACTATCCTGCGGTAGATCTGCAGCCAGCTGGCGCCTTCGACCCGCGCCGCCTCGATCAGTTCGCGCGGCAGGTCCTTGAAGTACTGCACGAACAGGAAGATCGTCAGCGCGTCGACGATCCACGGGATGATCTGCACCCGATAGGTGTTCAGCCAGCCCCATTCGATCCCGTCCAGCGCCGAGCCAGGGCAGGCGCGAGACGACAAGCAGAAGCGGCACGGCGATGGTCTCGAAGGGGATGATCAGCGTTGCAAGGACGATCGACAGGACAAGGTCCCGCCCGGTCCAGTTGAGAAAGACAAAGGAGAAGGCGGCAAGCGAGCTGATCAGGATCGACAGGGAAACCGTCACGACCGTGACGAACACCGAGTTGAGCATGAACCGGCCGACCGGCGCGCGCTGGAAGGCGGCGAAATAGTTGTTGAGGCTGATGTCCCCGACCGGCAGGAAGGCGCGGAAGCTGCTGGTATCGGCCAGAAGCTGGCTGTCCGGCTTGAACGAGGAGACCACCATGAAGACGAGCGGGAAGAGGAACACCACCGCCACCAGCGCCAGCACCAGGTAGCGGGTGACGAGCAGCCGGCCGTGATTCTGCGGGGAGATCGGCGGCCATCAGTGTCTGTCCCTCGTCAGGTAGCGCTGGATCATCGAGATCATCAGCACGATGAAGAACAGGATGACGGAGATCGCCGAGCCGCCGGAGATGTCCTGCTTGCCATAACCGCGCTGGACGGCCTGGAAGACGAGAACCTGGGTGGAATCGAGCGGCCCGCCATTGGTCATCACGCTGATCTGCGAGAACAGGGCGAAGGACTGCATCGTGATGACGATGAGAACGAGAACCGCGGTGTTCCTCAGTCCCGGCCAGGTGACATAACGAAAGGTCTGCCACCTGGACGAGCCCTCGATGGCGGCGACTTCGTAGAGCGTCGGGGGGATGGTCTGCAGGCCGGAGAGCCAGATGACCATGTGAAAGCCGACGCCCTGCCATGCCGACATGAAGATGATCGAACCGAGCGCGGTTTCGGTGTTGCCGAGCCAGTCGACCGGCTTGAACAGGCCGAAACTGAGGGCGCCAAGTATGTTGTTCAGGAGCCCGTCACTGCCGTCATAGATGAAGCGCCACAACAGCGAGATGACGACGATCGAGATCACGACCGGCATGAAATAGATCGTCCGGAAGGCGTTGATGCCTCTTAGCCTCTGGTTGATCAGCAGCGCCAGCAGCAGCGCGCCACCACCCTGCAGCGGCACGATGCAGATGGCGAAGATCAGCGTGTTGACCAGCGCCTTCATGAAGACGACATCGCTGGCGATGACGACCGTGGCGTTGTCGCCCCATTGCCAGCGGAACCACTCGCGCATCCCTCGATATTGCGGGAAATCCGGGTTGCGGGTGATCGTGCGCACGCGCGGATAGACGATCGCGCCCTGGTCGTCGCGCTTGATCGCGCCCGACGCGTCGCGTTCCGGCTCGAGCGTGATCACCGCCAGCCCGAGAAGGTTCTGGTAATTGGCGATACCGACGAATTGGGTCGGGTTCGGCGAGACCAGCCGCTGGTTGGTGAGCGAAAACCAGAACCCGAACAGGAACGGCACGATGATGAACATCGCGATCAGGGCAAATCCCGGAAGCGCAAATGCCCAGCCGGACCGGTTCGAACGGGTGAGCTTCGAAGCCATCGGATGCGCTTCCCGGGCGAATACAGGCCCGCACCGCTTGCGCGGCGCGAGCCCGTTGGGAGGAGCCTAGTAGCCGTCTGTTCTTCTTGATGTCGGCGTCGATCTCGTCGACGGCCGCATCAAGCGTGTCGGCGACTTTGGCGCCATTGGCGATGTCGGCGAGGGCCTTGGTGAAGACCTTCGCTTCGACGACGTAGCCCGGGGTGACCGGGCGCACCAGCGCCTGCTTTTCGGAAAGGCCGAAGAACACGGCCAGCGGGCCGCCGGTCTTGTAGTTGTCGGTCATCTGCGCCGCCGTCGAAGTGGCGGGGATCAGGCCGAGCACGTCGGAGAACGCCGCCAGATACTTGTCCTGAAGCGCGAACTTGATGAACGCGGCGGCGCCGTCCGGATGGGCGGACTTGGCCGCCACGCCGAACTGCCAGGAACCAGCGCCGATCTTGCCACCATGGCCGAAATCGGGCGCGGGCAGGAACATGACGTCCTTGACCTTGTCCATGGTCGCCACGGCCCGCCAGTTGCCGTTCCACTGGAAGGCAAATGAGCCGTCGATGAAACCGTTCTGCTGATCGGCCGGGCTTTCGCTGGTGCCCGGCGCGTAGCCGTCGGTGAACAGCTTCTGCCACCAGGCGCCGAACGCGAGCGCGGCATCGCCGTTGAGGGCGCCCTCGGCGGTCTTGTAGGTCGAGCGGTCGACAATGTCGCCGCCGAAGGACTGCAGGAAGGGCGAGAAGGCGTAAGGATACCATTCGCCCTGGTCGTTCATGCCAAGATCGAGCGCGTATTTGAACTTGCCGGACGCCTTGGCCTTGTCGAGCGCGGCCATGAACTCGTCACCCGTCCACGGCTTGTCGAGCGTCGGTGTTCTGAGCCCGAGTTCGTCCATGGTCGACTTGCGGGCATAAAGCGCGACAGCGGCATCCCACAGGCCGATCGAATAGAGCTTGCCGTTCCAGATGCCTTTCGTGCCCGGCAGGAAGTTGGCGACGACGCTCTGGTCGATAGGAAGCGGCTGGATATAGCCCGACCACGCCCAGTTCGGCATGTTCGGCCCGTCCATATCGAGGATGTCTGGCAGGTTGCCGGCCAGCGCCGCGGCGGTGACGGAATCGTTGTAGCTCGTCTGCGGGAAGCTCTCGATCGTGACCTTCCAGTCGGACTGGCTGGCATTGAAGTCATCGACGATCTTGTGGATGACCTTGCCTTCCACCTCGTTGCCGGCGCCGTGATACCACATGGAAAGGTCGGTCGCCGCGAAGGTGGAACCCGAAAGGATCGTTGCGACCAGTAGGGTACCTGCGAAGAGTGTTGGCTTTTTCACGTCGTATTCCTCCCTTTTGATTGGAACTCCAGGATCGATGAAGTTCTGGAAAGCACCGAGTTCCGCCAGACCGGCGGGCTCGAGACCCGTTCGACGCTGGTTTTGTCGAGGTCTGCTTGACCCCTGATGATGCGCAACAGCCGCTGAGCGGCCCGGGCGCCCATGGTTTCGTAGGGCAGGACCACGGTGGACAGCTCGGGATGCAGATGGCTGGAGATGGTCCGATAGTCGTCGTAACCGGCGACCGACATCTGCTCGGGAATGCGCAAGCCGCGGTCGCGCAAGAGGCCATAGACGCGCATGGCCATCTTGTCGTTGCCGCAACAGATGACGGTGGGCGGGTTCGGATTGCTCAAAAGCCGATCCAGGGCATCCCACAGCAGGTCGAATTCGTGCCGATCGTCGAGGAGCGCGGCTGTGATCACCAGATCGGGATCGTACGCGATGCCGGCTTCCGCATGGGCCTGCTGGTAGCCCTCCAGCCTGAGATCGCGAGCGACGAGCACCTCCGGGAGGGTGAGAAATCCGATGCGGGAATGACCGCGTTCGATCAGCCCCTTGACGAGCGTGTGCGCGCCACCCTTGTCGTCCGGAACGATGGCGGGTGTGCCGGCATCGTCGAAACAATTGACCAGGACGAGTTTGCTGGTCTTGCTCTGCGGGAAGCTCACCCGCTGATGGTGCCCTGCCACGTAGAGCAGGCCCTCCACCCGATGTTCCACCAGCGTCTGCAGCAGGCGCGGTACGCGCTCCTCGGACCCGCCCGTATCGGCGATGAGCGCGATCAACCCCTGCTCGGCGAAGATCCGCTGGGCCCCTTGAATGATGTGCAGGTCCGGCAGGCCGCCCGGCTCGTCCGAACCGGGCGAGGTGGAAATGGCGCCGGTGATGATGCCGATCAGGCCCGAGCGCTGGGAGCGCATCGAGCGCGCGGCATTGGACGGCACGAAGTCGAGCTTGGAGATCGCCAGTTCGACCCTGGCCCGGGTCGTCTCGTTCACCGGCGCATCGCCGTTGAGCACGCGCGAGACTGTCTTTGGCGAAACGCCGGCTTCCCGCGCAACGTCATAAATCGTGGCCAAGGACCCCTCCCGGTCTGCCAGCACGATTTCGGCGCGTACTGACATCGATGTCATGACATCGATGTCATCGCTAATCGATATCCGTTAATGAGTCAATGGCTCGGCAACCGTTGAAGTCCGCTCCGGGTCAAACTCGGACCTGACCTTTGTTTCAGGAAATATCCGCTTTGGGCCCGAGAGACGACAGCGGAGGCGTGTCAGCCAAAATGCAGAAAGGCCGCGAGAAGGTCCGTACGCCTCAGGACGCCGACCAGTTCTCCGTCGCGAAGCACGGGATAGGCGCGATAGGGCTGGTCGAGGAAGGCCTGGGCTGCGGTGACGAAATCGGTCGATGCATCGAGCGTCTCGACCTCGGTCGTCATGTAATCCTTCACCGATCCACGCCATTGCCGGTAGTAGCTCGCGTTGAGCGCCGAGCGGAAGCAATCCTTCTGCGTGATGACGCCGATCAACGTGCCGGTCTCATCGAGGACGGAAGCGAGTTGGGCTCGTTTGTTGACCAAAGCGGCGACGGCATCGCGGACTGCCATCTCGGGCGTCAGGCGGATGATGTCCTTCTGCATGACGGAGTCGATGCGTTCCTCAGTCATGGTGTGCCCCTCCGCGCCGCGGACACACCTCGCATTGCCCGCCGCCGACGCAATCGAGCCCGCCGCACGAGGTTTGCGGCGGCTTGCCCATGAGCATCAATCCGGTTGCCAGTCCGGTGGCGGCGAGGACAACGATGCCGATGGCGAAGAGCGTCTCCATGCCGTCACCTTAGGCCAGATAATCGGGAAAGGAACCGGTCGTGCCGCGCTTGAGCCCCTGGCCGTCGGTGAACACGAACAGGGAATCGATCCCGTTGCGCTGCGCCAGTTCCGGACCGTTGGCGGCGCCGGCCGCAAACAGCGCCGTGGCCCAGCCATCGGCCGTCATCGCGTTCGACGCGATCACAGAAACCGAGGCGAGATTGCTGTCGGCCGGCTCGCCCGTCGACGGATCGATGATGTGGCTGTAGCGCCGCCGCCCGATCTCGTAGCTGTTGGCGCGGCTGCCCGAGGTCGCAACGGCCATGCCGCCAAGATCGATCACCTCGACGGCGCCGGCGACACCGGGCCGCGGATCCTCGACCGCCACGTGCCACGACCGGCCGGAGGGATGGCTCCCGCAAGCGGTCAGTTCACCGCCGAGATCGATAAGGAAATCGCCGTAGCCGGCGCCCTTGACGATGTCCGCCATCCTGTCGAGGGCATAGCCCTTGGCGATGCCGCAAAGATCGAGCGTCAGACCGTCATGCACCTTGGAAACCGCATCCCCCTGCAAACCGATGCCGCGCCAGTCCGCAACGCTGTCGCCCTTGATCGGGCCGAAGCCCCAGCGAGCCACCAGCGGCCCGACGGTCGGGTCGAATTCGCCGCCGCTGGCGCCGGCGAGGGTCAGGGCGGCCGAGGCCACGTGCATGAGTTCCGCCGGCATCGGCATGGTCCCGGCCGGGGAGCGGTTGAAGCGCGACACGTCGCTGTCCGCCCGCCAGGGCGACATCTGCCCATCGATCCCGCCCAGCATTTGTTCGATCGGGGCGCGCAGCGGTTCGAGGTCGACATGGGCTGGAACAGCAATGCTCCACTCGGTCGCAAAGGCGCCGCCCCGCATGGTGCGCACGGCAGGCGCGCCCAGCGAGACGCCCGGCATGGCGAGAGCCAGGACTGAGCCGCCGCCGAGGGCGAGAAAGGCGCGTCGGTCTATTTTGGGGGTCGCTGCGCTCATGGTTCAGATTCCAAAATCGTCGTTGAAGATCGAATCCCGCTCCACGCCAAGCCGATCCAGCATGGCGAACACGGCCGAGATCATCACCGGCGGACCGCAGAGGTAATATTCGCAGTCTTCCGGTGCGGGGTGGTTGCGCATCGCGTTTTGAACGATTTCGTGGATGAAGCCGGTTGCACCCGTCCAGCGGTCGCCGGGTGCGGGCTCGGACAGCGCCGGCGTCCAAGTGAAATTGTCATGGCTTCGCGCAATTGCGTCGAACTCCTCGCGGTAGAACAGGTCGGCCGCCGAGCGCGCCCCGTAGAAGTACGACATCTTGCGCTTGGTCCCGAGGCCGATCTGCTCGTGCACCATGGCCCGCATCGGCGCCATGCCGACGCCGCCGCCGATGAACACCATGTCGCGTTCGCCCGGTTGCACGTGGAACTCGCCATAGGGGCCGGACACATCGATGCTGTCGCCCGGCTTGAGGGCGAACAGGTGCGAGGACACAACCCCCGGCGCGATGTCGATTTCGTGCCCGGCGGGCGGCACGGCGAGGCGGATGTTGAACACCAGCGTGCCCTTGTCCTCGGGACGACAGGCGATGGAATAGGCCCGCGTCACCGGCTTGGGCGACTCGGCGTGCATCTGGCGCCAACCGGCGATGTTCCAGATTTCCTCGAACGTGTGGGGCAGGTCGAGCGTCGACAGATCGAGGGTGTAGGCCGGCGCGGTGAGCTGCATGAAGCCGCCGGCGCGGAAATTGATCTCCCGTTCCTCGGGCACCTCGAGCACCAGTTCGCGGATCAGTGGCGCCAGCATGCGGTTGGAGACGACCTTGCAGGCGAAGCCCTCGGCGACGAGGATTTCGGTCGGCACTTCGACCGACACCGGTCCGCGCAACTGGGTCTGACAGGCAAGCCGCACACGCGCCCGGCGCTCGCTGGCCGACAGCATGCCCTTTTCGTTCGCCTGGGGCTCGCCGGCGCCTTCGCCGAAGACCGTCACGCGGCAAAGCCCACAGGTGCCGCTGCCACCGCAGGCCGCCGGGATGCCGACGCCGGCGCTGTGCAGCACGCCGAGCAGGCGGTCGCCGCGTCCGGCTTCGATCGTCTTGCCCTCGTTCACCGTGACGAGGACTGCTTCCTGCGGAACAAGGCTGCGGCGCGCAATCAGCAGGCTGATCGCCATGCCGACAATCAGCACAACGATGACCCCGCTGCCGATCGCAACTTCGATCATGCCGCCACCATCTGCGCAAAGGCGGAAAAGCCCAGCGACATCATTCCGGCCAGCACGAAGGTTATCCCGAGACCCCTGAGACCGCCGGGCAGGTCGGCATAGGCGAGCCGCGTGCGGATCGCGGAGAGCATGATGACCGCGATCGCGAAGCCGAGACCGCCGCCGATGCCGAAGACGAAGGACTGGAGGATGTCATAATGGCGCTCGACCGTGAAAAGACTGCCGGCGAGAATCGCGCAGTGTACGGTCAGCAGCGGCAGGAAGACGCCGAAGGCCGAGTAGATCGCCGGGAAGAAGCGATCGAGCACCATCTCGATGAGCTGCACCGAGGCGGCGATGACACCGATGAAGGCGATCAGCTTCAGATAGGACAGGTCGAGGTCGGGCATGCCCGCCCAGGCCCAGGCGCCGGGCGCCAGGATGAAGTGGTAGATCACCTGATTGAGCGCCGCCGTGGCACCAAGCACGGCGGTCACCGCAATGCCGAGCCCGACCGCGGTTGCCGTGCGCCGCGACAGCGCCAGAAACGTACACAGCCCCAGGAACAGGGTCAGGGGCATGTTCTCGACGAATACCGCCCGAAGGAAAAGGAAGGAGAGCTCGCTCATGCCCGGCTCTCCTTCTTTGCCGGCGCCCGATGCTCCAGCGGCTCGATCTGGTAGGCATTGAGCGTGCGGATAAGCCAGACGAGGCCGCCGAGGATGAAGAACGCGCTCGGCGCCAGCAGCATGAGGGCGAGAGGGGTATACCAGCCGCCCTGATCGATCGTCGGGATCACCGGAAAGCCCAACAGGCTGCCTTTGCCGAACAGCTCGCGTATCGCGCCGACGAAGATCAGCACCATCGAATATCCCAGGCCGTTGCCGAGCGCGTCGACCATGGAGCGGAGCGGCGGATTGCTGCGCGAGAACGATTCGGTGCGCCCCAGCACGATGCAGTTCGTGGTGATCAGGCCGACATAGACCGACAGGCGCTTGCTGATATCGAAGAAATACGCCTGCAGGAACTGGTCGATCACGATCACCAGCGAAGCGACGATGATGATCTGGACGATCAGTCGGATCGAGTCCGGAATGTGGCGCCGGATGAGGCTGACGAACATGGCCGACAGCACCAGCACCACGGTCAGCGACGCGGACATCGTGATGGCGGTGTCGAGCGAGGTCGTGACAGCGAGCGCCGAACAGATCCCGAGGATTTGCAGCATTACCGGGTTCTGCCGGATCAGCGGCTCGGTCAGCGTGCTCCAGTAAAATCCCTTTGTCGCCATGGCCTAGAATTCTCCCCGTCGCACGGCGTCGAAGAACTTGCCGTAGCCGTCCGGCCCCACCCAGAAACGGATGATGTTCGTCATCGCGTTACTCGTGCGGGTCGCACCGGTGATGCCATCGACTTCGTATTCATTGTTGCTTGAGCCGCGCTGGATGGTGAACCGCAACTTGCCGCTCGGATCGCGGATCTTCGTGCCGGGGAACTGCGCCAGCCAGGCGGGCTCCTCGATGCGTCCGCCAAGTCCGGGTGTTTCCATCTGCTCGGTGATGGCGAGGCCGGCGATGGTGTTCATGTCGCCATGTATCGCCAGCATTCCCTGGATCGGGCCCTGATAGCCGGCACCGGCAATCGGCAGGATGGCCAGCGACACATCCTCACCGTCGCGCAGGATATAGATCTGCGCGTAGTTGGGCCGCTTGCCGAGGCCCGCAATGTCCTCCTCGGGGGTCAACGGCCGCCAGTTCGCGGGGTCCTGCAAGGCGGTATCGAGGGTTTCCGGCGTCACGTCCTTGGCGGCCCAGCCGGTACCGAGGTTGATGACCACCGCCGACAGCGCATCGCCGCCGGCTTTCTCGATCAGCTCGCTCATACCCGGGATTGCCGAGATCAGCGCCTCGAGGCGCACCTGCTGCTCATGGGCGCGATTTGCCGCCTGAATCGGCCGCAGGATCACGGTGGCGCCGTTGACCAGCAGCGCGCAGACCGCCGCGACGATGAACGCCATCGCAATCGTCTTCGTGCGGCTCTCGTTGGGCAGAGCCAGGAAGCGTTTCCACGCCGATAGGGGATTGAGGTCAACCAAGGTGTCGTCTCCTCAGGGCAAGCCAGGAGGCAATTGCGATCTCGTCGAGAATGGGCGCGGCGAGCGAGGCGAGCAGCGCCGCCGCCACCGAAAGCTGAATGGCGGCTGCCCCGTTCCAGTTGACGGTGAACAGAACGACCAGACCCGCGAAGAGCGCGCCGTAGAGCCAGCGCCCGAGCCGCGTCGAGGCGCTCGCCACGGGGTCGCAGACGAGCAGCACCAGGACGACCGCGATCCCGGCGAAACTGTCGGAGAAGTCGACGCCGGTCAGATAGGCGAAGCCGAACACCACGAGTGCTCCGAGGATGACGCGGCCGGAAAACACGCCCGTCAGCCAGCCGATCAGCGCCGCCGGGATCGCCGCCCAGCCGATCTGGAGGACGAGTTCGGGCCAGGGCGCGGCGGGAAATCCGAAGCCGAGGAAGGACAGCGTCACCGTCGCCGGATTGAGGACATTGCGCCCCCATCCGCCGAACACCAGTTCGGCCATCACCACGCCGAAGCTCACACCGAGCAGCAATTGCACGACGCCGAGGCCTTCCGGCGCCAGGATGGCGATGGCGAGCGCCGTCGCCGCCCCGGCGAAGGATGGCGGCTGGGCGCGGGCGAGCATGAAGGCGACGTGCCAGATGCCGGCGAATACCAGGAAGAAGACGAGCCGGCCGGCGGCCGCCACGCCCTCGACCTGCAGCCACATGACCGCCAGGGGAAGCAAGGCCGCCAGGACCATCAGCGCGACAGTCTCGCGATCCCATAATCCGCGTATCAACCGACTTCCTCCTGCTCAATCCGTTCCAGCAAGGCGGTCAGGACTTCCGAGAAGCGCGGCTCGGCGCCCGTCACGTAGTCGACCAGCGACATGTCCTCGGCCAGGAATGACAAGGCGCCGAGCTTGACCGCCGTCTCGGTGTCGCCCGCGGACAGCGCGCGCAGGAGCGCAGCGGCCGGCAACGCGCCACCCATGGCATGGTCGACTGCCGCGGTCGGGATGACCGGCAGCGGACGCGAGGCCCCCTGCAGCGCCGACAGGAACCAGTGGTGTCTGCCACCGCCCGCATCGCCGCTGACGATCGTCGCC
>CAVSRC010000011.1:0-117843 GCA_963730325.1 uncultured Alphaproteobacteria bacterium
GCTGGCATGCATGAAATCTGAATTCCGCGATCGGAGCCTCGTTGACGCTCCGGCGCGACTCGCAATAGCGTCACCCAAGCGTCATGAGTTGACGTTCCGGCGGTGCGTAAGGCCCCGGATCTTCCATCATAGCGGTGCGCGTTCGAGCCCCTGGCGGCGGTTAGCCGGCGTTCGGGGAACGGTTTGGTTTTGTGTCCGGAACCGGGTGTGGATCGAACGATTTTTCGTTCAGAAAATGCCTGACAAAGGACCCTGGTAATACTATATTTAGGGGTTCCGGGCACTGTTGCACACAAGCACTGGGGGTTAACCCCGGGCCTGGATTGGGGCTGAGAGAGACAGGAACACCCGGTTCAACGGGGATAACCGGCTTGCGCGCGATGACCGCGCGGGCCCGACATTTTGGGGCAGAGACATGCGGATCGAGCGGCGCTACACCAAGGCAGATGCTTCGGCCTATGACGGCATCGAATTCCGGACGACGCGAAGCGAAATCCGCAATCCGGACGGCTCGATCGTCTTCCAGCTCGACGACATCCAGGTCCCGGCCGCGTGGAGCCAGGTGGCCAGCGACATTCTCGCCCAGAAGTACTTCCGCAAGGCCGGTGTGCCCGCCCGCCTGAAGAAGTTCGAGGAGAACGACATCCCCTCCTGGTTGTGGCGCTCGGTGCCCGACCAGGCGGCGCTCGCCGACCTGCCCGAGGGCGAACGCACGACGTCGGAATGCGATGCGCGCCAGGTCTTCGACCGGCTCGCCGGCACCTGGACCTATTGGGGCTGGAAGGGCGGCTATTTCGACGCCGAAGCCGACGCCCGCGCCTTCTTCGACGAGCTGCGCTTCATGCTCGCCACCCAGAAGGCCGCGCCCAACAGCCCGCAATGGTTCAACACCGGCCTGCACTGGGCCTACGGCATCGACGGGCCGAGCCAGGGCCACCACTATGTCGACTACAGGACCGGCAAACTCACCGCCTCGGCCGGCGCCTACGAGCATCCGCAGCCGCATGCCTGCTTCATCCAGGGCATCGAGGACGACCTCGTCAACGAGGGCGGCATCATGGACCTGTGGGTGCGCGAGGCGCGCCTGTTCAAATACGGCTCGGGTACCGGTTCCAACTTCTCCAGGCTCCGGGGCGAAGGCGAGCGGCTGTCGGGCGGCGGCAAGTCCTCCGGCCTGATGAGCTTCCTCAAGATCGGCGACCGCGCCGCCGGCGCCATCAAGTCGGGCGGCACCACGCGGCGCGCCGCCAAGATGGTGGTGGTCGACGTCGATCACCCGGACATCGAGAAGTACGTCAACTGGAAGGTGCGCGAGGAGCAGAAGGTGGCGGCGCTGGTCACCGGCTCGAAGATTCTCGCCGCCCACCTCAAGGCGATCATGCGCGCCTGCGTCAATTGCGACGGGCCGGACGGCTCGTGCTTCGACCCGGCCAAGAACCCGGCGCTGAAGCGCGAGATCAAGGCCGCCAAGAAGGCCCAGATCCCGCAGAACTACGTCCTGCGCGTCATCCAGTTCGCCAAGCAGGGCTACACCGACATCGACGTGCCGATCTACGACACGGACTGGGATTCGGAGGCCTACCTCACCGTCTCGGGCCAGAACTCCAACAATACGGTGCGGGTCACCGACGACTTCCTGCACGCGGTCGAGAACGACGGCGACTGGCAGCTCACCGGCCGCATTTCCGACAAGGCCAACAAGACGCTGAAGGCGCGCGACCTGTGGGAGACGATCGGCAACGCCGCCTGGCAGTCGGCCGATCCCGGCATCCAGTTCCACACCACCATCAACGACTGGCACACCTGCCCGGCCTCAGGCCCGATCCGCGCCTCGAACCCGTGCTCGGAATACATGTTCCTCGACGACACGGCGTGCAATCTGGCCTCGCTCAACCTGATGCAGTTCAAGAAGGCCGGTGCCCAGGCGGCAGGCGGCGACCAGCCGACCGCCGGTTTCGACGTGGCCTCGTTCGAGCACGCCGTGCGCCTGTGGACGATCGTGCTGGAAATCTCCGTGATGATGGCGCAGTTCCCCTCGCGCCGCATCGCCGAGCTCTCCTACGAGTACCGCACGCTCGGCCTCGGCTACGCCAATATCGGCGGCCTGCTGATGTCGTCGGCCATCCCCTACGATTCGGAGGAAGGCCGCGCCATCGCCGCCACCATCACCGCGGTGATGACCGGCGTTTCCTACGCCACCTCGGCCGAGATGGCCGGCGAGCTCGGCGCCTTCCCCGGCTTTGACAAGAACCGCGAGGCGATGCTGCGCGTCATCCGCAACCATCGCCGCGCCGCCTACGGCCACGGCGACGGCTACGAGGCGCTGTCGGTCAATCCGGTGCCGCTCAATGCCGCCGACTGCCCGGACGAGGCGCTGGTGGCGCATGCCCGCGTCGCCTGGGATCAGGCGCTGGCGCTGGGCGAGGCGCACGGCTTCCGCAACGCGCAGGTCTCGGTCATCGCGCCGACCGGCACCATCGGCCTGGTCATGGATTGCGATACCACCGGCATCGAGCCGGACTTCGCGCTGGTCAAGTTCAAGAAGCTCGCCGGCGGCGGCTACTTCAAGATCATCAACCGCGCGGTGCCGGAGGCGCTGCGCGTGCTCGGCTACGATGGCGACGCCATCAAGGGCATGATCGACTATGCCGTCGGCCGCGGCAGCCTCGATGGCGCGCCTGCCATCAATCCGGCGGCGCTGGCGGAGAAGGGCTTTTCCGCCGCCACCATCGCCAAGGTCAACGAGGCGGTGAAGACCGCCTTCGACATCAAGTTCGTCTTCAACCGCTGGACCATCGGCGACGAGCAGATGGCCGAATTCGAGGTGCCGGAGGAGAAGCTCTCCGACCCCTCTTTCGACCTCCTCACCCATCTCGGCTTCTCCAAGAAGGAGATCGAGGCGGCCAACACCCATGTCTGCGGAACGATGACGCTGGAAGGCGCGCCGGGCCTCAGGCAAGAGCACCTCGCCGTCTTCGATTGCGCCTCGCCCTGCGGGCGCATCGGCAAGCGTTCGCTGTCGGTGGAAAGCCACATCCGCATGCTGGCGGCGGCGCAGCCCTTCATCACCGGCGCCATCTCCAAGACCATCAACATGCCCAACGACGCCACCGTCGAGGACTGCAAGAACGCCTACATGCTGTCCTGGAAGCTGGCCTTGAAGGCCAACGCGCTCTATCGCGACGGCTCCAAGCTGTCGCAGCCGCTGAACGCCCAGTTGCTCGCCGACGAGGACGACGACGAGGACGAGGTGATCGAGCAGCTCGTCGCCAAACCCGCCGCGGCGCGCGCCGAGGCGGTTGCCGAGCGGATCGTGGAGCGCATCATCGAGAAGGCGGTGCGCGAGCGCGAGAAGCTGCCCAACCGGCGCAAGGGCTATGCCCAGAAGGCCAATGTCGGCGGCCACAAGGTCTATCTGCACACCGGCGAATACGATGACGGCCGCCTCGGCGAGATCTTCATCGACATGCACAAGGAAGGCGCGGCCTTCCGCTCGCTGATGAACAACTTCGCCATCGCCATCTCGCTCGGCCTGCAATACGGCGTGCCGCTCGAGGAATATGTCGACGCCTTCATCTTCACCCGCTTCGAGCCCGCCGGCATCGTCCAGGGCAACGACGCGATCAAGAACGCGACCTCGATCCTCGACTACGTCTTCCGCGAGCTGGCGATCTCCTATCTCGGCCGCCACGAGCTCGGCCATGTGGCGCCGGGCGATACCGGCACCACCGCGGTCGGCGGCGAGCCGCAGGTCAAGGCGACGCCGGATTCGGCGGTCTCGCACGGCCTCTTCCGCGGCAAGCGGCTGGCGCTGGTCGACCGTTCGGCGACCGAGGCCCGTGGTGGCGGCAACGATGCCGGCGGGCCGCGCGGCCCCGCCTCCGGCTCGGTGACCGCCATCGGCGGCTCGGGTGCCGGCGCCGCCCGCGCCATGGCAGCCACGGCGCTCCGCCGCGAAGTCGCCGAGAGCGCGCCGCAGATGAAGCTCGGTCTCGCCGAAACCCAGCCCACGGCCAAGCCCAAGCCGGTCGAGGCGGCGCCCGCCGCCAAGTCCGAAGGCCCGGCCTTCAAGCCGGCCGGCAGCCACGCCAAGTCGGATGGCCCGAGCAAGGCGGAGCTTTCCGCCGCTGCGCGCATGGCCGGCTACCAGGGCGATGCCTGCCCCGAATGCGGCAACTTCACGCTGGTGCGCAACGGCACCTGCCTCAAGTGCGACACCTGCGGCGGCACGACGGGGTGCTCGTAGGGGGCTAAGGAACCCTGGACTGGGAAACCGTCAGGGTTCTCTTTTGCGGACGCGATTTAACCATGGGTTGAACCAGAAGTCGGAGGGGAGAATGGCTGCACTTACTCGGTTCGGCGGCGTCGCTGTCGTGATGCATCGAAATCTGCGCAAATTGCGCATGCTCGACCAAGCAGATGCGCTGGAGTGCTCGGTCGCGTTCATCTCGGCTGTTGAACTTCGGTCGAGAAGAAGCCACCAGAGGGCTACCCGGCGAAGTTCGCCGAGTGGCTAGGCTGCCTGAGGATGAAGCTGACGACCTTCAGATGCTGGCCGACTCAACATCCAACGTCCTGCAATTCCGTCCCCAAGATCCTGAACAAGCAGCGGCGGCTCGTAAGCTATTTCGGAAGATCAGCACCATGTCACCGCATGAGATTGGCGCATTGAGAAGCGCTTGAAAAGGAAGCCCGCCGATCGACTCACGACGTTCACGTTAAGGGCCTTTCTGCGAAAGAAATCGAAGGGCGTTCGCTCGCATGGCGCGATGCTCTCGGTGTCGGCGGCCAATGGGCCCCCGATATGATCGAGGTCTGGAGCACCGATCGCCAGAGCTATTTGAGGAGTTCGCCCTGGCCGTGCATGAAGACGCGTCGATGCGGGACGCAGAGGCATACATCAATTCGTGCCACCAAACGATAGCGCGGGAAAGTCGTCTATCGGGCTGCCGCGACGCACGCGCCCCGCAGTCGAATGACATTGGCCCACGAACTAGGCCACCGAGTGCTCCACACGGACTGGAAAAGGCACGCGGAGTCGCCGCGAGAGCAGGAGACGCCATCAAGCCGTTCAATAGCGCAGAGTGGCTAGGCGAATAGATTCGCCGCCACGTTCCTAATGCCGGAGCAGTCGTTCGCCAAGTTCGGCACGGCGGCAGACCTCGCTCGACGGGTGCGGGTGAGTTTGCCGCCTCGACGATCCGCATGTCGAGGTTGGCCATATTCGCCGGCCTAGCATCCCCGAGAATCTTCTATCGCGTCACTGATGAGGCGGTGGAGTTGCTCCACATCCATCATGCCGCGCGCGACGAGAGCGAATAGCCGCCCCCTCCTCCGTTCGTTCCCGCGCAGGCGGGAACCCAGGTCAGGACTTGCCGCGCGGCACCTCCCGCCTCCATGCCCGGTCGGCGCCGGGCATGAACGGGGTGTGTTGCCAGGTCGCGCCACCACTCTCCCGTCATCCCCCGGCTTGACCGGGGGATCGCTCTCCACAAATCGCAGTGCTTCGCGTGCCGCGGCCGATCCTCCGCCTGCGCGGAGGATGACGGGCAAGACAATGGCCTCGCCCCATCACATCGTTGTTCCACACGCGCCCGACCGACCGGTTGTGCCCGTTCTTTGAAGTTCACCCAGGGGTTGACCCCGCCATCCCCTGCCATAACTCGTTGTGGGGGCCTTTGGGAGACGTCTCATGGGCCAGCAGATTGCGGGTTCGGTGGCGCTCGTCGTCGAAGACGATCCAATCCTCCTCCAGGATTTGGTTGACCAATTCCATGCGGCCGGGTGTCTCGTCGTTGCGGCCAACTCCGCCGAGACGGCGCTGGCGCTGCTCCAGCGCGGCCACCAGATCGATGTCGCCGTGATCGACGTGCGCCTCTCGGGCAACATGGACGGGCTGGAACTGGCACGGGTTCTGCGCGCGATCGGCTGCCCGGCGCCGATCCTCTACGTGTCCGGATTTCCGATCCGCACCAATCAGATGGTGACCGGCAGCCTCTATCGTTCCAAGCCGGTTGCGGCGCGAGACGTGGTGATGATCTCGGAAGCCCTCCTGGCGGGCGATCCGCTTCCGCCTGACGGTGACCGCAGGGCGGAATAGCGAAGCGTCTTCCGCCGTTCATTGACCAAGCGCGTCGCGCGGCCGGCTTGCGCAACAGCGCGCAGACGCCGATACGGCAGAGGCCGGCGGAGAGATCGTCCGCCGGCCCCGGCCCACCCGCCTGTGACGGGAACTGCTGATCTACTGCCCCGGTCCGCCGGTCTCGCCGTTCAGGAACGGCATCACGGCCTGCGCCAGCGCGGGCGAAGCGGCGGCCTCGTAGTGCGTGAGGTTGGGCAGGATGGCGAGCCGGTTCTGCGACATGTGCTCGCGCTGCCAGCCGGCGTCCTTCAGCCCGCCGCCGAGCAGATGGTAGAACGCGACAATGTGCTCGGGGCGGATCATGTCGCTGTCGCCGTAGACCAGCATCACCGGCATCTTCAGCGTCTTGACGTCCTCGCCCCAGTCGTAGGGCTTGCGCATCAGCTCGCCCATGCGGTCGAGCAGCTTCGGGAAGTCCTCCGGGTGCGGCGCCACGGCGAGGTAGGACTCGTACATCGGCGTGCCCTTCATCATCGGCATCGCGTCGGCGCCGAGCGCCGCCTGCTGGGGCAGCATCTCGGGGAAGAAGCCGTCCTGGGAGAAGGGCGCGGAGGCGATCACCAGCCGGCGGACGAGGTCGGGATGCTGCACGCCGAGGCGGAGCGCGACGCCGCCGCCCATCGAATAGCCGAGCACGTCGACCTGCTCGTAGCCGAGATGCCCGAGCACCACGGCGACGTCGTCGGCGATGTCGGGCAGCCAGATCGGGCGATCGCCCAGCGTCGTGCCGCCGTGGCCCTGGAGATCGATGGCGATGATCTCGCGGCCCTCGCCGAGGTCCGGCATGAACATGTTGACGTTGCCGAGGCCGCCATGAAGCACGAGCAGCGGCTCGCCCTCCCCGCGAATCTCGTAGTAGTAGTTGACGCCGTTGGCTTCGATATGGCCGGTCTTCTTCGGCGCCGGCGCCGCCTCGGTCGTTGTGTCCACGCTCTTGGTCTCCTGTGCGTTGACGATGGTGGGGACGGCGGCAAGCGCCACGGCGGCCGCCAGCAAGGCGACACGACAATTCCTGGTCATGGGTTCCTCCGTCGTTCGGGTCAGGCAGCGCCTGCGATACCCTCACGACGAACCGCAACGGCGCGAATCGACAGACCGCGCCGAAAACGATACGGCGATCCGGATCGCCGCGTCTTCGCTCTGGAAACCCCTCCAGAAAACGCCGCCGTCGCGTCAGCGATGCCGACGATCGTATCGGCCGCCAATTCCCCGTCATCCTCCGGCGAGGCGAAGCCGAGGCCGGAGGATCGCTTTCCACAGGGCACAGAGGCCGTGCGCCGCTGAAGCCGATCCTCCGCTTTCGCGGAGGATGACGAAAGAGACGTGGAGGGTCGCGCCCCTCGCTGCCGCCCCCCGGTCGGCGCCTGGCATGAACGGCGTGTGTTGCCAGGTCGCGCCACCACTCTCCCGTCATCCCCCGGCTTGACCGGGGGATCGCTCTCCACAATTCGCAGTGCTTCGCGTGCCGCGGCCGATCCTCCGCTTTCGCGGAGGATGACGAAAGACGTGGAGGGTCGCGTCGCCCCTCGCTGCCGCCCCCCGGTCGGCAGCCAAACGCTTCCCCTGATCCTACTTGACCGCCCCTTCCCCGCCCGAGCCGCCGCCGAGAAGCGCCGCGGCCAGCTCCTGCGGGCTCCGGCCGGCGGCGGCGGCGAGCGATTGCAGCGTTGCCGTCGGATCGCTCACCGCGATGCCCATGTCGGAGAGTTTCGCCATCAGACCGTCGGCGTCCGTATGGGCGAGCGCGGCGAGGTCGGCGAGCGGCGCGCTGGCCACGGCCTGGCTGATGGCGATCGCCGAGCGCAGGTTGGGCCGGCCGCCCTCGCTGGCGGTCTGGGTGCCGAACATCACCGGATAGGAGAACCAGGCGCTGATCAGGGCGGTGACGAGCAATCCCCCGTAGAAGGCTGGGCGCCTGAAATAGCCGAGGAACTGGCGCCAGTTGCGCACGATGTGGAAGAGCCCGCCGGCGATCATCAGGAAGCCGATCCAGATGTGCAGCGCTTCGGTGGGCGGGGTGTGGATGCGGAAATAGAGGAGGACGCCCGTCACCGAGGTGATGACGAACGAGGCGAAGATGAAGGTCGAGCCCCATCTGTTGACGAACTGGCGCATGGAATTGGTGTCCGTGAAACGGCGTTGCGGTGGTCGCCCGCATTGACGGGCACCTACGACACGCGCCAGGCACGTCCTTCCGACGGGGTGAGACGGGCTGCCGCAGCCCTCACCCGCTCCATATCGACATCGCCTGCGCGATCTCGTCCATCACGCCGTCATGGCCGGGCCGCCCCGGCCGTTCGCTTCAGCACCCCCCATGCCCGCAGCCGACGACATCGCCGAGCGACGTGCCGGTACCCGGACCGCCGCCGCCGACCGTCTGCGGGCCGGGCGAGATCGACGGCGTCACGCCGTGGCCGTTGCCCGGCGCATAGGGGCTGGTGCCGGCGTTCGAGGTGTTGCCATAGAAGCCGCCGGAGATGGCCTGGCCGAGATTGTTGACGACGCCACCCGGGGTCGGCGAGCCGGTCTCTTCCGGGCCGCCCGCGCCGTAGTAGCTCGTGATGCCGTCCTTGTTGGTGCCGGGCGCGTTGCTGCTGGCGCCGCCGCCCGCCCACACCGCGGTGGACAACAGCGCGAATGCGCAGCCCAGAACGAATGTCGTCTTCATGTCGGCCTCCTCTCATTGCGTTGGCCGACTAGACCGCGCGGCCCTCCCCGCCGTCGAGTTACGACTGGTGGTGCGGTAAGCGAACCACGGACAGGGCTTCTAGAATTTTCGACGTATTGCGGCCGTTGTCGTCGCCCCCGCTCTTGATCCCAATCGATGCGAAGGCCGAACCGGGAAGACATGTCGCGCGACCAATGCGCGCGGGCCTGCCCTGGAGTGCTGGCGGCCCATGAACCGGCCGCGTAGCCTTTGGCCGTCATGGGCGACAAACGTCGAAATCCGCGTCGGCGGGTCGGCAGCTTGGGTGCGCTTCTGCTCGCACTGGTCCTGTCCGACCCCGCCTCCGCACAGATTGCGGCCGGCGACATCGGCGGTACCTGTCTCCCCGGCCGAACCTGCAACGACGGCGCCTGCGCGGCGGGTGGGCTGTGCGCACCCTGTGGCATGCCCGGGCAAGTCGCCTGCCCCAATCCCGATCCGGACAAGCCGGCGGACTGCCACCTGTCGGGATGGGGCTATGTGCCGGTCGCGACCGCGTCGGGCACGATCTGCATCAACCCGAAGGCCGAGGATTGCGGCCATGTCGGCGAACCCGCCTGTGACAGGGACGGTCGCAACGGCTGCTATTACGGCGTGCCCGTGGCCAGCCGGCAGGGTGAACTCTGCCTTGCCTGCGGCGCTATCGGCCAAGCCTGCTGCACGGGGACGGACCGCGTCTGCGATACCGGCAGCTGCCAGAGCGGCATCTGCCGTCTCGGCCCCGCCGACGCGGCGAAGGCCATCAAGGAGGCGATCATCGCCTGCCGGTTCGACGAGGCGCGGCAGAGGCTGGCGGCACTGCCGGCCGGAAACCCCGACAAGGACACGCTCGGCCGGTGGCTCGACGATGCGCTCAGCGTCGAGCGCACCGTCGCCAATATGGTCAGCCGTGCGGAAAACGCGCTGAAGACGGCGCGCCAGCGCATGGCCAAGGGCGATGTCACGGGCGCCTATACCAGCTACCGCATGGCCCAGCGCGATTATGAGCAGGCGCGAGATCTGACCCGCTGCAAGGACACCGCCGACAGGCTGGACGTCGAGGCGATGAAGTCCCTGATCGCCACCGATGAGGCGTTCGAAGCGATGCTCGTCGACTGGTTCGCCAGTGCTCTGGCGAAGTGCGATTTCGACCAGGCCGCGAAGATGACTGAAGCGGCGGAAACCAACGGTCTCGACCAGGCCGCCAGGATGCGCCAGCGTTACGACGAGGCGCGCAGCGCCGAACGTCAGGCGCGCGAGGCCTATGCCCGCGGGCAGGCGGAGAACGCCCGCGGCAACAAGCTGATGGCCGCCAAGCGTTACGACGATGCGGTCAAGGCCTATGGGGCAGCGCGCACGCAGTTGGAGCGCGCCCGCCAGCGCACCGTGTGCAAGGTCACCCGCGACGCAATCGCCAGCGCGATATTCGATGTCGGCGCCAACGAAGAGATCGCCGTCGCGGCGGCTGACGTCGGCAAGGGGCCGCCCTCCCCGCCGCCGTCCAAGGGCATCGATCCGACGCCGGCGGGCACACACCCCTGTCTCGATCACGCGATCAAGGCGGACCACGGCATGGCCGACTACCGGCTCGGTCTCGGTGGCGGTGGCACCACCTACTATCTCAAGGGACCGTATATCTGCGCCCAGCGCTATGACGGGGCGAGCTTCGAGGTCTTCGACGGCGGGATCGACACGATCTATGGCTGCGATCGCGACGGCGACCGCTACGTCAACTGCAAGGTGCTCCACGTCAACCACATCGCCGAGACCTATGCGGTCAAGGACGGGATCGACTACCACTACGCGTGCGGCAATGAAGGCAAATGCTGGATGCATGTCTTCCCGGTCAGGCGGGACTGAGCCGATGTGCCGCTCGGTCTGGGGTGTTGCCGTCCTGGCACTCGCCGCCGCCGCGCCGCCAGCCGAGGCGCGCCAGTGTTCCACCATGGGGGCCACTGAACTGGTTGCCGGGGTGCGCTATTGCGTCGACAGCGTTCTCGGCTCCCAATCTGGCAATGCCTACGGCCCGCAAAACCTGTTCGACGGCAACCCCGGCACCGCCTGGTGCGAAGGCGCCAGCGGTTCAGGCGCCGGACAACGCATCGTGCTCACCATCTCCAATGGTGCCCCCTTCGACCGGCTCATCGTCTGGAGCGGCTATCAGAAGAGCAGCGCGAGCTTCGTTCGCAATGCCCGCCCCCGCACCATCGTCGTAAGCACGACCAACGGGCCCGACGTCCAATACAAGCTGCCCGATGCCAAGGGTCAGGTCACGCTGCGCCTACCAAAGATGGCGCAACGCGAGCACGTCGTCATCACGATCAAGGACGTCTATCCCGGCGCGCGCTTCAAGGACATGTGCATCAGCGGCCTCTATCCGGACTTCGAATCCGGCCGCAACCATGTGGACGAAGGCGGGCCCGAGCCGGGAGCCGGGGCCGGGGCCGGATGATGGGCTGCACGACATTCCATCCTTGCCCGAACTTCCGGGTCTCTAGTTGCTCATGCGGCCCCCGCCCGGGACGGGGAACGATTCCCGCAGCCCTCACCCGCTCCATACCGCCATCGCCTGCGCGATCTCGTCCATCACGCCGTCGATGTCGGCGAGCACCACGTCCTCAGGGAAGCGCAGCACGAGATAGCCGGCCGACTCGAAGGCCGTCGTGCGCGCATGGGCCTCGGCCGCGTCGCGCGCCGTGCCGTCGATCTCGATGACGATCTTGGCTTCGTAGGAGCCGAAGTCGGCGGCAAGCCGCCTGACCGGCATCTGGCTGAGGAATGTCGTGGCGAGCGGTGCGGCGCCAAGGCGCGTCCACAGCGCCTCTTCCGCCGCGCCCATCCTGTGGCGCGGGTGGCGGGTGAAACCCGTCCGCCGCAATCCGACCCGCCGCTTCATGGTCCCTCGCTCCGCCTGCCGCGGCCCGGTCCAGTCGCCGGGCGGCATGGTGCTCAACCCGCTTCTCGCCGGGGATATCCTGTCACCTTATCCCCCTCTCCAAAACCGACCCCATATTGGCTTCATCCCCGCCCGCGAAGGGGCGCGCTCATGAGGCGTCTTGCAGCGTGGGGCGGGGTGCGGTGTCCGTCGTTTCCGCCTCGCAAGCGGAGCGGCGTGGGCTCGGAAGCCCGCCAGCGGAGACGCTCGTCTCCGCCGCGCGCCATTGCCCCGAAAGGGCAGCGCTAAAGGCAGGCGAGGGTCAGCCACGGCCAGTGCGATACGGGAAACCGGCATCGGCGCCGTGGTGGTCCAAAGGTCGGTCGTCCGGATGGAGCCGCCTTGCCCTCGTCTCGGGTCCCAGGCGGGAGCGGAGCAAAAACCACCGCGGCGGGCGCTCGGCTGAGCGCCACCACTGGAGCTACCCGACGTGGCACTCATCGAGCGCCCGCCACCCCCTCATGGTCCAGGCCATGAGGATGCTCTTTAAAAGGTCAAAACCCGGCTCAAACCGAGCGCGGGAACGAGAAACTGTGCCACACCCTCCGTCGTCATTCCGGCCAAGGCCGGAATCCGGACGGCTTCGGCGAAGCTCAGCCGCGGGCGCGCGCCGCGCCGGGGCGCGGCTTCGGCTTCGGCATCGGCAGCAGTCCTTCGCGCTGGGCGCGCTTGCGGGCCAGCTTGCGGCCGCGCCGGATGGCCTCGCCCTTCTCGCGTGCCTTCCGCTCGGAAGGCTTCTCGTAGAAACGCTGGCGCTTGAGTTCGCGGAATACGCCCTCGCGCTGAAGCTTCTTCTTGAGCACCTTGAGGGCCTGATCGACATTGTTGTCGCGAACGAGGATTTGCAGGGGACTTTCCTTTCGTCAGGTTGCGCCGGCACGCGATTTTCCGCCGCGTGGCGGAAACCGATCGGGACATGACCCCCGAATGGGCGTGCCGGTGAATTCTTTCGAATCCGCGCTGTCGTCGTCGGCGAATTCGTTGCGAAGCCGCCGCAAAGCAGCCTCGGGCGGCGCTCAGGTCGAATCGCCACCTGGCTCTATCTAGGCGTTACCGCCCCATGTAGCAAGTTTCGGGCGGTCCCGCGCCCCCCACGGCCGGGCCCCGCGGCACGGCAGAACCCGGCTAACCCGCCATTAACCACGCTCGGGTTCAATGGTGGCGCGCCGGGCAGCGTGCCCGCCGCCGGAGGTCCGCCATGTTTTACCGTTGCCTGCTCGCCGCCGCCGTCGCCTCAGCCCTGTCGGCCCCTGCCGGCGGCGCGCTTGCCGCCGATCTCGCCGGTGGCCCGTCCGCCTACGCGCCAGCCGGTTGCGTCGCCATCGATCACGCCCCGCTGACGGCCAAGCACAAGCACAAATCGGGCAGCGATTACGTGCGCATCTACGACGTGACGCCCTACGATCCGCGCTGTCCGCAAGGACAGCCCGTCGGCATCTACGTGCCGCCGCAGACCGCCTATCTGGTCTCCTCGCCGACCCGCTACACCAAATGCGTCTGGCCCTGCATCGATTCCGTCCATCACGACTGGTATGACGGCCGCCTGTGGTACCGCGATGCCGGCACCCCCAACCGGCCCGACGTCTTCATGATCCTGCAGAAGGATTGAGCCGGCCGAACAGCCGGCCAAGACCGCGCATCGCCGCGATCGTGAGCCATCATCCGCCTTGTCCTCGCCGCGAAGTACGGCGAAGATCGCGCCCTTCCGGCCGGCGAATCTGCCGGCTTCATTGCCCTGGAGGGTGACCATGCTTCGCAAGGTGTCGCGTCTGGCCGCTTTCGGCTCGTTCCTGATCGCCCTTCTCGCTGCCGCGGGCGCCTCCGCGGCGCCCGATGCGCACGCCGTCGCCGATGCGCTGGTCGCCGCCTTCGGCGCCTCCGGCAAGGCCGAGGCCAGCTATGGCGACGCCGCTGCCAGCGGCGACACAATCACCATCACCGGCTTCAAGGCGATACAGATCAAGCGCACCGGCCGCGACATCACCGTCGCCAGCATCGTCATCGCCGGCGCGGCCGAGCGCCAGCCGGGCGGCTTCACCGCCCAGAGCATGACCTTCAATGACGGCAGCGCCAGCTACCGCAAAGGCAAGATGACGTGGCAGTCGGCGGTCGTTGCCGATGCGGTCATCCCGACGCCGGACGAAATCAAGTCACTCAGCAACAAGTACCTGCCCTTCAGCACCGCTGCGGTGAGCGGCATCGCCATCACCGATCCCGAGCTTGCCCAGCCCATCGACGTCGCCAAGGTCGATCTCGCCATGGCGGCCGACGCCAATGGCGAGCCCAACAGCGTCACCTTCACGACGACGGGCGTGCACCTGCCGGCCTCCGCCTTCAATGCGCCGGAGGCGCGCAGCATGATGCAGAGCCTCGGCTATACCGACCTCGTGCTGTCGGTCAATTTCGACGCCGGCTTCGACACCGGCGCCGACAAGTTCACCCTGCGCTCGTTCGCCCTCGACATCGCCGATGTCGGCAAGCTGGCGATTACCGGCGCCTTCAGCAACGTCAAGGTCCACGATATGGTCGGCAGCGGCGCCGACGGCAAACCGGCGCCAAAGCCGTCGCCGGACCTCGACGCGCTGACCGTCCGTTTCGACAATGCCGGCGTGATCGAGCGGGCGCTCGACATGCAGGCGCAGATTCTCGGCACGACGCGTGAAGACGTCGCCGCTCAATGGCCGATGCTCTTCATGTTCCTGATGGGCGATGCCGGCGGCATGGATTTCCAGCAGCAGGTGCAGACGGCGCTGTCGGACTTCCTCCAGTCGCCGAAGTCGCTGACCGTGACGCTGGCGCCGTCCGCCCCGGTGCCGTTCGCCAAGGTGGCCGAGACGCTCAACGCGGACCAGTCCAAGCTGCCGGAACTGCTCGGCGTCAAGATCGAGGTCAACAACTGAGCGGCGCTACCCGCCGCCGTCCGACGAAGAGGGTCGCCATGCTGCTCCGTGTCGCTGCCACCGCTCTGGCCGCCGGAGCGGGCCTCGCCCTGCTCGTGCAGACGGCTGCCGCTGATGCGCCGGTCGAAACCGCGATCAAGGGATGGATCGCGTCGGTCGACGCCGCGCCCGACTGGAACGCCACCTACACCTCCCTCGACTACGACGCGGCGGACAATCGCGCCGTGCTCACCGGCCTGGCGATCACCAGCCAGGTGCCCGGCGTTGCCGTCAACTTCGGCATCATCGCGCTGACGGATTTCGCCGAGACCGCGGATGGCGGGTTCGCCGCCGGCCGGATCACCGCCGACGAGGGCACGGTGGAAGTCGGACCGTTCAAGATCGCCGTGTCGGATGCCGAATTCAACACATTCACCATGCCGGCGATTCCCGCCCTGAGATGGGATCCGCAGCATCCCTTCACGTCCCTGGTCAGGGCCTATGCGCCGCTCGGCCGGATGGCGATGACCAACGGCCGCATCGCCTCGCTGGGCGTGATCCAGAACAACGCCGGGGTTTCCAGCCGTATCGTCTACGATCAGTTCCGCATCGATCGCTGGGCCGACGGCAAGATCACCGCCATCACGGCCGGGCCGCTCAACATGGAGTCGCCGAGCCCCGACGGCCTGATGAGGATGCGGGTTGCCAGCGTCGAGGCGCGCGACTTCGACATCGACGCCATGCTCCGGGTGTTCGACCCGGACCGCTATGCCGGCGGTGTCGGCGACGGTGTCTGGCACACGGTGACCGGCCTTGCCGCCTACCACGATTTCGCGGTCGCCGGGCCGGGCCTGAAGCTGACGATGAAGCTTCTCTCGGTCGAGAACCTCAAGCTGCGCCAGCCGCGGCAGAGCTTCGCCGACTCTATCGACCGGTTCATGGTCGATCCGAACGCAACCGCCGACGACCCGCAATCGGCAGAGATGGCGGTCGACCTGCTGTCGACCTACGGCGTCGGCCGCCTCGGCATCAGCGGGCTCGATATCGCCGCTGCGGGCCTGAACGGCTTCCATCTCGGCGGCTTCAACATTTCCGACCTGTCGATCGACCGGCTCGGCGAATACGCCATCGACGACTTCGCCACCGACGTTCCCGACGTGGGCGTGTTCAAGCTCGGGCATTTCGCCATCGGCAACGTGGTGCTGCCCGGTGCCGATGCGCTGCGCCGGGCGATGGTCGCCAGCCAGGGGACGGGCAATGTCGACATGGCCAGTCTCGCCCCGAAGCCGGGCTTCGTCGAATTGTCGGACCTCGATGTCGCGCCGGCGACATCGCCGCGCATCACGCTCGGCCGGCTGCGCCTCGATCTCGCCCGCTATGTCGGCGCGATCCCGACATCGGTCTCGGCGGATCTCGGCAATCTCACCGTGCCGGTGTCGGCGCTCAAGCCCAGCCAGCAGGCCGTGTTCAAGCGGCTCGGCTACGAAACGCTCGATCTCGGCTATACGCTCAAGGCCGACTGGAACGAGACGGACGAGACGCTCGCCATCGACCACCTGAATTTCGATCTGAAGGATGCCGGCGGGCTTCGCCTGAAGATGCTGCTCAGCGGCCTGCCGCGCGAGGCGATCGAGAATCCGCAGGCGCTCGCCGACGTGCTGCCCGCTCTGTCGCTCAAGGCCGCGGCGCTGACGCTCAAGGACGATTCGATCGTCGGCAAGGGCCTCGACCTGCTGGCCGAGAAGATGCACGCCAAGCCGGAGACCTTCCGCGAGCAGTTCGCCAGCGCCATGCCGCTGCTGTTGTCGCTGTTCGTGCTGAACGATCCGAAGGTGGCGACGGTGGTGCGCAAGTCGGGCATCCTGGCGAAGCTGGCCCCGGTGGTGAAGGCGTTCGTGGGCGCGCCGGGATCGTCGATCACCGTTTCGCTGGCGCCGCCGACGCCGGTCGCCCTGCCGGCGATCGCCGAGGCGGCAGACAAGGAACCGGAGACCCTGACCACCATGCTCGGCCTGACGGTCTCAAGTTCAGCCACACCGCCGCCGGAGACGCCCAAGGTGCAGGACAAGACGCAGGACGGCGCCGGACGACGCAACGGCCCCGGTGGGCGGCGATATGCGCCCGACCAACCCGCCCGAGTAGCGCGAAGCTACTCCGGCAGGCTGAGGCGGATGTGAAGTTCGCGGAGCTGCTGGGCGGTCACCTCGGACGGCGCGCCCATCATCAGGTCCTCGGCCCGCTGGTTCATCGGGAACAGCGTCACCTCGCGCAGGTTCTCCTCGCCGCAGAGCAGCATGACGATGCGGTCGATGCCGGGCGCGATGCCGCCATGCGGCGGGGCGCCGGTCTCCAGCGCCCGCAGCATGCCGCCGAATTTGGTCTCGAGCACCTCCTCGCCATAGCCGGAGATGGCGAACGCCTTCTTCATGACCTCCGGCCTGTGGTTCCGGATGGCGCCGGACGACAGCTCCACGCCGTTGCAGACGATGTCGTACTGGAAGGCGTGGATGCCGAGGATGGTCTCGTGGTCGGCCGGATCGAGCGCCAGGAAGGCTTCGTGGTCGTAGTTCGGCATGGAGAACGGGTTGTGGGAGAACTCGACCCGCTTCTCGTCCTCGTTCCACTCGTACATCGGGAAATCGACGATCCAGCAGAAGGCGAAGCGATCCTCGTCGATCAGCTTGAGGTCATGGCCGACCTTCTGGCGCGCCGCGCCGGCAAAGGCGAGGAACTTGTCCGGCCGGCCGCAGACGAAGAACACCGCGTCGCCATCGGAGAGCCCGAGCTGATTGCGGATCGCCTCGGTGCGATCCTCGCCGATGTTCTTGGCGATCGGCCCGGCGCCGGCGCCGTCGTCGCGGAAGAAGATGTAGCCGAGGCCGGGCTGGCCCTCGCCCTGCGCCCAGGAATTCATCCGGTCGCAGAAGGCGCGGCTGCCGCCGGTCGGCGCGGGAATCGCCCAGACCACGACCTTGGGATCGGCCTCGATCTGGCCGGCGAAGACCTTGAAGCCGGAGCCGGCGAAATGCGGCGTCACGTCGGCCATCTCGATCGGGTTGCGCAGATCCGGCTTGTCGGTGCCGTATTTCCTCAGCGCCTCGACATAGGGGATGCGCGGGAAGTCCTGGGTCACCGGCTTGCCTTCGGCGAACTCCTCGAAGAGGCCGCGCAGCACCGGCTCGACCGCCTGGAAGACGTCCTCCTGCTCGACGAAGCTCATCTCGATGTCGAGCTGGTAGAACTCGCCGGGCGAGCGGTCGGCGCGGGCGTCCTCGTCGCGGAAGCAGGGCGCGATCTGGAAGTAGCGGTCGAAGCCGGCGATCATGATGAGCTGCTTGAACTGCTGCGGCGCCTGCGGCAGCGCGTAGAACTTGCCGGGATGGAGCCGCGAGGGCACCAGGAAGTCGCGCGCGCCCTCCGGCGACGACGCGGTCAGGATCGGCGTCTGGAACTCGAAGAAGCCGCCGGCGATCATGCGCTGGCGGAGCGACGAGATGATCTCGGCCCGCTTCATGATGTTGCGATGGAGCTTGTCACGGCGGAGGTCGAGGAAGCGGTATTTCAGCCGCGTCTCCTCGGGATAGTCGAGGTCGCCGAAGACGGGCAGCGGCAGCTCGGCGGCTTCCGACAGCACCTCCAGCTCGTCGATGAAGACTTCAACGCCGCCCGTGGGCAGGTTCGGGTTGACCGTGTCCTCGGTGCGCGCCTTCACCTTGCCGTCGATGCGGATCACCCATTCGGAGCGCAGCCGTTCGGCGGCGCTGAAGGCCGGCGAATCGGGGTCGGCAACGCATTGGGTCAGGCCGTAGTGGTCGCGCAGGTCGATGAACAGCAGGCCGCCGTGGTCGCGCACGCGATGCACCCAGCCGGAAAGGCGCGCGGACTGGCCGACATCGGCGGGGGTGAGGTCGCCACAGGTATGGCTGCGATAGCGGTGCATGGGAGGGGTCTCTGGCGCAAGTGATTTGGTCGCCCGGCGGGCGCAAACGCCCGGTTTCCGGCCGCCGGAAAAGCGCACGCGTTCGCGTGGCTGTCAAGGCCCGCGCCTGGCCTGGCCCTGGCCGGCGACAATCGCCTCGGCAATCCCCGGCGCGAGGCGGTTCACCAGCTTCAGCAGGCGGAGCTTGCCGACGACGATTTCCCTGCCGCCCGATCTGGCAGAGCGAACGCTCAGCGACCGCATCCGCGCGATCCTCGGCGCCGATCTCGCCCGCAAATGGCGCGTTCCGGAGGTGGCGGAGCGCCTGGCGATCTCCAGCCGCAGCCTCCAGCGCCACCTCGAAAGCGAGGGGAGCCGCTTCTCGCACCTTGTCGCCGAGGCGCGAATCGACGCAGCCCGCGCCCTGCTCAACGACACGGCGGAACCGGTCACGAGCATCGGATATGTCTGCGGCTTCGCCGATACGGCCCATTTCACGCGGACGTTCAAGGCCGCCACGGGGCTGACACCGACGGCGTGGCGGGCCCGTCACACCGGGGTCCCGGCGGCGAGCGCTTGAGCCACCTGTGGCACCCTTGTCACAATTGGCAGGGCAGCCTTGCGCCAGGGCGAGAAAAGCCTTGCATTACCGTAACTTGTCGATAATTCGATAGATTCAGCAAAAGCGTCCGGGGCGACAGTTACACAAGGGACAAATCGCCCTCTCGTCGGCTATACGAACATCATGTCCATCGTTACCTCGACCGCCGACCTCACCGCCCTCTGCAAGCGTCTCGCCCGGTTCCCGGCGGTCACCGTCGACACCGAATTCATGCGGGAAACGACCTTCTGGCCGAAGCTTTGCGTGATCCAGATGGCCGGCCCCGACGAAGCGGCGATCATCGATGCCACGGCCCCGGAGCTCGATCTCGAACCATTCTTCAAGCTGATGAAGAATGAGAAGGTCGTCAAAGTCTTTCATGCCGCCCGTCAGGACATCGAAATCGTCTATCACCTCGGCGGCCTCATCCCGCATCCGGTGTTCGACACCCAGGTCGCGGCCATGGTGTGCGGCTTCGGCGAATCGGTCAGCTACGATCAGCTCGTCCAAAAGCTCACCGGCACGCGCATCGACAAGTCATCTCGGTTCACCGACTGGAGCCGCCGGCCCCTGTCCGACCGTCAGGTCGAATACGCGCTGGCCGATGTGACGCATCTCCGCGACGTCTATTCCGCGCTCTCCGCCCGCCTCGAGGAGCAGAAGCGGACCGACTGGGTGCGTGAGGAGATGGAGGTGCTGACCTCGCCCGGCACCTACCGGCAGGAGCCGGAAGAGGCGTGGAAGCGGCTGAAGCTGCGCGTGCGCAAGCCGATCGAGCTGGCCGTCATGCGCGAGGTGGCGGCGTGGCGCGAACGCGAGGCGCAGGCACGCGACGTGCCGCGCAGCCGCGTCATCAAGGACGACGCCATCTACGAGATCGCGGCACAGCAGCCGGTGACGGCGGCAGCGCTTGGCCAGTTGCGCACCATTCCGCGCGGCTTCGAGCGTTCCCGCGCCGCCGAGGACATCCTTGCCGCGGTGCGCACGGCGATGGCCATTCCGCGCGAGGAACTGCCGCGCATTCCCAAGCACCGGCCGACGGCCAACGGCAACGGCGCGGCGGTCGACCTGCTCAAGGTGCTGCTCAAGATGACCAGCGAGAGCCACGGGGTGGCCTCCAAGATCATCGCCACGGTCGACGACCTGGAGGCGATCGCCAGCGACGACGACGCCGACGTGCCGGCACTCTCCGGCTGGCGGCGCGAACTTTTCGGCGAGGCGGCGCTCAAGCTGAAATCCGGCAGGATCGCGCTCGCGGTCAAGCAGAACCACGTCGTGACCATCAACAAGGGCTAGACGGCACGGCCAACGGCCCAACCCTCTCCGTCACGTCATCCTCCGACGAGCGAAGCGAGATCGGAGGATCGTTCTGCGCTGGCCGCAATGCCTCGTTGATGTGCCGCGCTTGCGGCACCCGATCCTTCGGTCAAGCCGGAGGATGACGGTGCATGGGCACGGCGCGCAGCGGGCAGGCACCGGCCCTACTCGACCACGATCGTCGGGTCGAGGCCGGCGAATTTCGCCACCTGGGAGAGACGGCGCAGAACCCGCGCGCCGCCGAGCGGCGCCAGCTCCTGGGGCAGGACCAGAGCCAGCATCTTGCCGCGCTTTTCCAGGCGTGTGCGGTTGACCACGTCAGGGGTGGACGCGGAGAGCAGATGCACGACCCTCAGCGCCGCGCCGAGCGCCCTGGCGCGCTCCATCAGGCGGGTCGGCACCAGTTCGCGGATGCGCGGCGACAGCTGCTCGTCGATCAGCCCCTCGTGACGGTAGAAATTGGCCAGCGCCAGATAGGCACGGCCGGGATGGTCGATGCCGATGAAGGAGGCGTGGGCGATCAGGTTGAGGCTCTGCTCGCCACGATACTCGGGATGGGCGCGCCAGCCGAGATCGGTCAGCAGGCAGGCGGCGTGGCGCAAGCGCGTCTCGGCCTCGCTCTCGTCCAGCCCGATGACCTGGAAGGCCATCGCCGACCAAGCCGCCAGTTCATGGGCGTGGCGCGGCGAGCGCGACCTGAGGAAGGACAGCTCCTCGCAGGCGGTGAGCAGCGGGTCCTTGGCCTTCTCCTCCTCATCGAGCAGCTCGTAGAGCAGCCCTTCGCGCATGCCGAGCGCCGAGAGGACGACCTGGGACGGCTTCATCAGCCGGATAACCTGGTCCAGCACGACGGCGCCGTAGGGCAGCAGCGGCCGGCGATTGCGCGACACGACCTCGATCGAATCGAGCGAGTCGATTTCGCGCCGGGCAACCATGCGGCAGAAGTCGGCGGCCTCGCCGGCGTCGATGGCGTAGTGGTGCGTCACGTGAAGCGGATAGCCGGCCTGGCGCATGTGCAGACGGGCAAGCGAGCGCCAGGTGCCGCCAACGGCATAGAATACCCGCTTCTCACCGCGGGGCAGCACCTTCGATTTGGCAAGCGCTTCGGCGGCGATCTTCTCGGCCTTCTTCGTCGACCCGTCGGACATCTCCTCGAGCCTGAGGCCGCCCAGCGGAAAGCTCTCGCCCTTCCCCGTGCGGCTGTTGCTCACATCGACCACCTCGATGCTGCCGCCGCCGAGGTCGCCGGCGACGCCGTCGGGCCGGTGAAAGCCGGAGACGACGCCCTGGGCAGAGAGCCGGGCCTCCTCGTTGCCGGTGAGCACCCGCACCTTGACGCCGCCGATCGCCTCGACCGAGACGATGAAATCGGGGCCGTTCGACGCATCGCGCACCGCAGCCGTGGCCAGGACGTGCAGCGCGGTCACGCCGATCTGTTTGACGAGCGCGGCAAAGCGGCGCATGGCGGTGAGCGCCGAGGCAATGGCTTCCGGCTCGAGCCGGCCGCGCGCCGCCAGCCCGCGGCCGAGGCCGCACAACTCCTTCTCGTTGAACAGCGGCGTCGCGGAGCGGCTCAGCCGCTCATAGACGACCAGGCGGACCGAGTTCGAGCCGATATCGACGATTGCAATCGGCCCGCCGCCGTTGAGCCGGCCCGGTGCCTCGTCGATGATGGAAAGATCGACCGCCAGCTCACGCTCCCCGACCGCGCCGGCGGGACGGTTTGGGCTTACCGATTTTCAGGGATTTGCCGCGACCGGAAAGGCTCGGATTGGTCATGAAATACTGGTGTGCGTTGACGGGCGATTCGCCCTGCTCGGGTACGATGCGTTGCGCGGTGCCGTCAGGCAAGACCCGCCAGCTCTGCTGGTTGTCGGCGAGGTTGGTGACCATGATCTGGCCGAGGACCTGTTCGTGCACGGTCGGGTTGAGGATCGGCACGATCGCTTCGACGCGGCGGTCGAGATTGCGCGGCATCATGTCGGCCGAGCCGATGTAGACCTTGGCCCCGGGCGACGGCAGGCCGTGGCCGTCGCCGAAGCAATAGATGCGGGCGTGTTCGAGGAAACGTCCAATGATCGACTTGACGCGGATGCGCTCCGACAGGCCGGGAATGCCCGGCCGCAGACAGCAGATGCCGCGCACCACCAGATCGATCTCGACGCCGGCCTGGCTGGCATCGTAGAGCGCGTCGATGATCTGGGAATCGACCAGCGCATTCATCTTCATCCAGATCTGGGCGGGGCGGCCGGCTTCGGCGTGGGCCACCTCGGCCGCGATCAGGCCGAGGATGGCGCCGCGGAGCATGTGCGGCGAGATCGCCAAACGCTCCAGCGTCTCCGGCTCCGAATAGCCGGTGATGTAGTTGAAGACGCGCGCGACATCGCGGGCGATCGCCGGATCGGCCGAGAAGAACGACAGGTCGGTGTAGATGCGCGCGGTGACCTGATGATAGTTGCCGGTGCCGATGTGGACGTAGCTGGTGAGCTGGCCGCCCTCGCGGCGCACCACCAATGACAGCTTGGCGTGGGTTTTCAGTTCGATGAAGCCGTAGACCACCTGCACTCCGGCGCGCTCGAGGTCGCGCGACCAGCGGATGTTGGCTTCCTCGTCGAAGCGTGCCTTGAGCTCGACCAGCGCCGTCACCGACTTGCCGGCTTCGGCCGCCTCGGCCAACGCCTTGGCGATCGGCGAGTCGTTGGAGGTGCGGTAGAGCGTCTGCTTGATGGCCACCACGTCCGGGTCGGAGGCCGCCTGGCGCAGGAACTGCACCACCACGTCGAAGGACTCGTAGGGATGGTGGACGACGATGTCCTTCTCGCGGATGGCGGCCAGGCAGTCGCCGCTGTGGTCGCGGATGCGCTCGGGAAAGCGCGGCGTATAGGGCGGAAATTTGAGGTTCGGCCGGTCGATGCCGACAAGCTGCGAGAGGTCGTTCAGGGCGAGCAGGCCGTGGACGAGGAAGATCTCGTCGGGCGTCACGGCAAGCGCTTCGGCGACGAGCTGGCGCAGGTTCTCCGGCATGGCCGCCTCGATCTCAAGGCGGATCACCGAACCGCGGCGGCGGCGCTTGAGCGCGCTCTCGAAGAAGCGGACCAGGTCCTCCGCCTCTTCCTCCACCTCGATGTCCGAATCGCGGATGACGCGGAAGGCGCCCTGCCCGTCCACCTCGTAACCGGGGAACAAGCTGTGGACGAACAGCGTCACCGCCTGTTCGAGGCTGATGAAACGGTCCTTGCAGGCGTCGTTCGACGGCAGGCGGATGAAGCGTTCGATCGAACTGGGAACGCGCAACAGCGCGGTCATGCGCTGGCCGTTGGTCCGGCGCGTCATCTGCAGCGCGACGGTCAGGCCGAGATTGGGGATGAACGGGAACGGGTGCGCCGGGTCGATGGCAAGCGGGGTGAGCACCGGGAAGATCGAATCGAGGAAATAGTGCTCCAGCCATTCGCGGTCGGCGTCGGCGATCTCGGCGGCATCGATGAGGTGGATCTCGGCCTCGTCGAGCTCGCCGCGCAGCAACGCCCAGCGCGCCTGCTGGTCGCTGGCGAGGCTGGCGCAGGCTTCCGCGATGGCGCCGAGCTGGGCGCTCAGCGAGCGGCCGTCGTCGGACACCATGGCGATGCCCTGGCGCTGCTGGCCCTTGAGGCCGGCGAAACGCACCATGAAGAACTCGTCGAGATTGTTGGCCGAGATCGACAGGAAACGCAGCCTCTCGAGCAGCGGATGGTTGGCGTTCTCGGCTTCCTCCAGCACCCGGCGATTGAACTGCAACCAGGAAAGCTCGCGATTGACGAAGCGCGCCTTCGACTTGCGCAGCTCCATACCCACCACAACCTCGGGGTCGAGGGTCGCGGCGTCGGCGATGCCGGTTTGCGGGTTCTTCTGGTCCATCGTGTCAGGCCGGGTTTGTCGTGGAATCCTACTCCTAGCCGGCAAATATGACGATTCCGACAAGATCGACCGGAAAACCGGCGCAAAACCGGGCAAAACCCCGGCTGCTCAGGCCCCCACCCCGCGTGACTTCAGCGCCCCGGTGATCTCGTCGAGCGCCACCGGATCGTCGATGGTCGCCGGCATCCGGACCTGCTCGCCATCGGCGATCTGGCGCATGGTGCCGCGCAAAATCTTGCCCGAGCGGGTCTTGGGCAGGCGCGGCACGACCAGCACCGTCTTCAGGGCCGCGACCGGGCCGATCTGCTCGCGCACCATGGCGATGATCTCCTTCTCGACCGAGGCCGGGCTCGCCTGAACGCCCATCTTGAGGACGACGAAGCCTATCGGCAGCTGCCCCTTGAGCCCGTCATGGATGCCGATCACGGCGCATTCGGCGACCGCGGCGTGGCTGGCCAGCACCTCCTCCATGCCGCCGGTCGACAGGCGGTGGCCGGCGACGTTGATGATGTCGTCGGTGCGCCCCATGATGAACAGGTAGCCGTCGCTGTCGATGTAGCCGGCATCGGCCGTCTGGTAGTAGCCGGGAAAGGTGGCGAGGTAATTGAAGCGGAAGCGGTCGTCATTGCCCCACAGGGTTGGCAGGGCGCCCGGCGGCAGCGGCAGGCGGATGGCGATGTTGCCGAGCTTGCCGGCTTCGACCGGATGGCCGGAGTCGTCCAGCACCTTGACGTCGTAGCCGGGCATGGCGGCGGTGGGCGAGCCGCGCTTGACCGGCAGCAGTTCGATGCCGACCGGGTCGGCGGCGATGGCCCAGCCGGTCTCGGTCTGCCACCAGTGGTCGATCACCGGCACACCGAGTGTCTCCTCGGCCCAGCGCACCGAGTCCGGGTCGGCGCGCTCGCCGGCCAGGAACAGGCTGCGCAGGCTGGACATGTCGTAACGGCCGATGAGTGCGCCGTCCGGGTCTTCCTTCTTGATGGCGCGGAGCGCCGTGGGCGCGGTGAAGAGCACCGCGACCTTGTGCTCGGCGACCACGCGCCAGAAGGCGCCGGCGTCGGGCGTGCCCACCGGCTTGCCCTCATAGAGCACCGTCGTGCAGCCGTGGATGAGCGGCGCATAGACGATGTAGGAATGGCCGACGACCCAGCCGATATCGGAGGCGGCCCAATAGACCTCGCCCGGCGCGACGCCGTAGACATTGGTCATCGACCAGTCGAGCGCGACCATGTGGCCGCCATTGTCGCGGATGATGCCCTTGGGCTGTCCGGTCGTGCCGGAGGTGTAGAGGATATAGAGCGGATCGGTGGCGGCCACCGCCACCCACGGCGCGCTGCGTCCGGCACTCCGTGCCTTCGCCATCTCCTCGGCGTAGTCGCGGTCGCGCGACGGATCGAGTTCTGCCGCGTGCTGCGCGCGCTGGACGACGATCATCGTCGCCGGTTTATGGCTGGCCTGTTCGATCGCGGACGCCGCCAGCGGCACATAGGGCACGACGCGCGTCGGCTCGATGCCGCAGGAGGCGGTGACGATCAGCTTCGGCCGCGCGTCATTGATACGGCTGGCCAGTTCGTGGGCGGCGAAGCCGCCGAAGACGACCGAATGGATGGCGCCAAGGCGCGCGCAGGCGAGCATGGCGACGATCGCCTCGGGGATCATCGGCATATAGACGATGACGCGGTCGCCCTTGGCGATGCCATGGTCGGCGAGCACCGCGGCGAAGGTCGCCACGTCGTCGAGCAGTTCGGCATAGCTGATCGACCGCTTGGTGCCGGTGACCGGGCTGTCATAGATGATCGCCGTCTGCTCCGAGCGACCTGCCTCCACATGTCGGTCGAGCGCGTTGTAGCAGGTGTTGCAGGTGGCGCCGGTGAACCAGCGGCCATAGACGCCCGCCTCGGGATTGAAGGCGGCGCGCCACGGCTCGGCCCAATCGATCGCCTTGGCGGCCTCGGCCCAGAAGCCGATCGGATCGTCCTGCCAGCGCGCATAGGTGTCCGCGTACTTGCCCATCGCCTCTTGTCCCCTCCCGCTCGCGCGTGTGACCCGCGCGTTTCTTGGTATGTTTCCAATGAAGGTAGCACGAACGCGGTAGTGCGACAGCGCCCTGCCCTAATCGGCGAACAGGTCCGGCTGGCGATCGATCACCTGCGCCAGCGTCTCGGCGGCAAGCCGCCGGCTGATCGCCCGTCCGCCGGCCAGCGCCTCGCGGTCGAGTTCCGCGACGATGCGGTTGGCCGCCTCGAGCGAGCGTTCCATGCGGGTGACGATGGTCTCGATGACGCCGGGATCGACGGTGAGCTGGCGGTCGGCGAAGAGCTTGACCAGCACAAGGCGCAAGAGCGCGTCGTCGGGGGCGCCGAGTTCGATCGGCCGGGCGGCGCGCAGGCGCGAGGCAAGGTCGGGCAGCCGCACGCGCAGCGCGCCAACCGCCTGCCGGCTGGTCATGAGCAGCGGCACGCGCCGCTCGCCGCTGAGATTGATGAGGTGAAACAGGCCGGCCTCGTCGAGCGGCCCCGCATGCAGGTCCTCGACCGCGATCGCCGGCGCTTCGGCCAGCGCCTCGACGTCGCCGAGTGCCTTGGCGGCGGCGACGGCCGCGCCGCTGGCATGGCGCCAGATCTCGATCAGGTGCGTCTTGCCCGACCCCGCGGGACCTGTCAGCAGCACGGCGCGGTCGGGCCAGGCGGGCCAGCCGTCGATGAGTGCGATCGCCGCCCGGTTGGCATCGCCGGCGAGAAAGTCGGCGCGGGTCATGGCGGCGCGGTGCGGCAGGCTCAGCGGCAATTGCCGGGCGGACGGCCGCTCACTCATTGCCGGTCTTGCCGGCGCCGCGGCCGCGATAGAGCGGGCTCGCCTGATAGCGCTCGACGGCGAACTGGAGGAGCACGCCGACCGCGGCCGCCGCGGGAATCGCGACCAGCAGGCCGAGGAAGCCGAAGAGCAGGCCGAAGGCGAACAGCGCGAAGAGCAGCCAGACCGGGTGCAGGCCGACGCGGGTGCCGATCAGATAAGGCTGCAGCACATAGCCTTCGAGCACCTGGCCCGCCATGAAGACGGCGACGGTGGCGGCCAGCCAGATCCAGTCCGGCCAGAACTGGACGAGAGCGATGATGATCGAGGCGACAAAGCCGCTGGTGAAGCCGAGATAGGGGATGAAGCTCAATATGCCGGCGGCCAGCCCGACGAGCAGACCGTAATTGAGACCGATGGCCATCAGACCGGCAGCATAGAAGATGCCGAGCACCGTTCCCGACAGCATCTGGCCGCGCACGAAGGCGGCGACCTTCATGTCCATGGCACGAGCGAGCCGGCGGACCTCGTCGGCGTAATCGCGCGGCAGGAGCCCATCGACCCAGGCAAGCATGCGGTGCCAGTCGCGCAGCAGATAGAAGACCACGAAGGGGGTAACGAAAAGCAGCGAGGCGATGTCGATCACCGTGCGCCCGCCGGTGAGCAGCGAGGTGAGCAGCGTCTGCATCACATCGGCGCCGCTGGTGAAGAAGCCGGTCAGCGAGGAGCGCAGGTTTTCGGCGTTGATGCCGAGAAAGCGCGCCCAGTCGCTGTCCAACCACGGGCCGAACATGGTTTGCAGGCGTGCGATCAGGTTCGGCAGCTGCTGGAGGAAATCGACGAGCTGGTTGATCAGCACCGGCACGATGAGAACGAACACGGCGACGAAGAGGATGAGGATGACCACCACCACCATCAGTGCTGCGATGGTGCGATTGATCCCCCGCTTCTCCAGCCAGTTGGCGACAGGGTCGAGCGCATAGGCCAGCGCCGCACCGGCGACGAAGGGCAGCAGGATGGCGCGGAAGAGGAACAGCACCGCGACGAACGCGGCCAGCGTCCCCAGCCAGAACAGCGTGATCTGGGTCTGGCGCTTCATCTCGGCCAGCGCTCGTTGGGCGGCGCATCGGGCGAGCCGGCGGCGCTTTCGCCCATGCCCATGTGGCGGACCCAATCGACCAGATAGACGGTGGCGGAGGCGACGGTGAGGATGCCGACCAGATAGACCAGGACCAGGCGCGGCATGGTGAGGCCGGCGCCGAGCGCCAGGTCGCCGAGAACCACGGCGGCGAGAACGATCTGCACCACGGTGTTGAGCTTCGAGATGATCAGCGGGCGCATCTCCATCGGCTGGTCGAGCATCCACGACAGTACCACCGCGCCGACGATGAACAGGTCGCGGCTGACCACGAGGATCGCCACCCACAGCGGCACCTCGCCGAGCACGGCAAGCGCGATGTAGATCGAGACGAGCAGCGCCTTGTCGGCAAGCGGATCGAGATAGGAGCCGAGCGTTGAGCGCAGGTTGAAGGTGCGCGCCAGGAATCCGTCGACGGCATCGCTGACCCCGGCCAGGATGAAGACGACGAAGGCCGCCCCCGACTGGCCGGAAATCATCAGCCAGACGATCAGCGGCACCAGCACCAACCTGCCGATGGTAATCAGATTGGGAATCGTCACGAACACGACAGGCCCCTGCTCCGCTTCCCGGCCGCCGACCGGGACAAGTGACTAGATGGCATTATCGGCCCGCAAGGCCAAGGGCGAACCGCCCGGACGCCGCCGGACACCTTGGCATCTTGCTTTCCGATATCTTTTCATGGATTTGGTTGCCAGCGGCTGGAGACCCTCGAATCCATGACCAATGCGCCCCGGCGACGGGAAACGTCCTATGCCGACGCCGGCGTCGATATCGACGCCGGAAATGCCCTGATCCAGGCGATCAAGCCGCTGGTACGGGCGACGCAGCGGCCCGGCACCGACGCCGAAATCGGCGGTTTCGGCGGCCTGTTCGACCTCAAGGCCGCCGGCTACCGCGATCCGGTGCTGGTCGCCGCCACCGATGGCGTCGGCACCAAGCTCAAGGTCGCCATCGATACAGGGATTCTGGATACGGTCGGCATCGACCTGGTCGCCATGTGCGTCAACGATCTGGTCGTCCAGGGAGCGGAGCCGCTGTTCTTCCTCGACTATTTCGCCACCGGCAAGCTCGACCCGGAGGCCGGGGCGCGAATCGTCGCCGGCATCGCCGAAGGCTGCCGCCAGGCCGGCGCCGCGCTGATCGGCGGCGAGACCGCCGAGATGCCCGGCATGTATGCGGACAAGGATTTCGACCTCGCCGGCTTCGCCGTTGGCGCCGTCGAGCGTGACGGCATCCTGCCGCGCGGCGACATCGCCACCGGAGACGTCGTGCTGGCGCTCGCCTCCTCCGGCGTCCATTCCAACGGCTTCTCGCTGGTGCGCAAGCTTGCCGCCGATGCCGGGCTTTCCTTCGACGACCCGGTGCCCTTCGCCAACGACATGTCGCTCGGCCAGGCGCTGCTGACGCCGACGCGGATCTATGTGAAGCCGCTGCTGGCGGCGGTGCGCGAGACCGGCGCGGTGAAGGCGATGGCCCATATCACCGGTGGCGGCATCACCGAGAACCTGCCGCGCGTGCTGCCCGACGCGCTTGCCGCGCAGATCGACCTCGGCGCGCTGCCAGTGCCGCCGGTCTTCCGCTGGCTGGCCGGGCTCGCCGATATTGCCCCTGACGAGATGTTGCGCACGTTCAATTGCGGCGCCGGCATGATGCTGGTCGTGCCGGCAGCCTCGGCCGATGCGGTGACGGCGGCGCTGGCCGCTTCCGGCGAGACGGTGGTTGCCGTCGGCGAGATCGCCGAACGCAATGACGCGCCGGTCGTCTATTCCGGAACTCTCAACCTCACAAAGCCATGACCGACCGCAAGCGCGTCGCCATCCTCATTTCCGGGCGCGGCACCAATATGAGCGCGCTCATCCGCGCCGCGGCCAGGCCGGACTATCCGGCCGAGATCGTGCTGGTCCTGTCCAGCCGCGCGGACGCCGCCGGCCTCGCCAAGGCGGCCGAGGCCGGCATCGCCACGGCCATCGTCAGCTCCAAGGAAAACAAGGACCGCGCCGAATTCGAAGCGAAGATCGACGAACGAGCTCAAGGCGGCGCGTATCGACATCGTCTGCCTCGCCGGTTTCATGCGCCTGCTGTCGGAGGACTTCGTCGAGCGCTGGCGCGATCATGTGATCAACATCCACCCGTCGATCCTGCCCGCCTTCCAGGGGCTCAACACCCATGAGCGGGCGCTCACAGCAGGCGTGAAGCTGCATGGCTGCACCGTTCATTTCGTGCGCGCCGCCATGGATGCCGGGCCGATCATCGCCCAGGCCGCCGTGCCGGTGCTGACCACCGACACGCCCGGCGACCTCGCCGCCCGCGTGCTCGGTGCCGAGCACCGCATCTATCCGGAGGCGCTGAGGCTGGTGGCATCGGAGCGCACGCGGGTGGTCGACGAGCGCGTGGTGATCGCCGACCTGCCGCCGGAAGCCGCGCTCGGCGTGCTCACCTCGCCGGCCTCGATCTAGGGCTCCAGGGTGAACTACCGCCACGCCTTTCATGCCGGCGGCTTCGCCGATGTGGTCAAGCATGCCGTGCTGGCGCTTCTCATCGAGCGGCTGAAGCAGAAGGACACCGCCTTCCGCGTCATCGACACCCATGCCGGCACCGGCCTCTACGACCTCGCGGGTGACGAAGCGACGCGCTCGGGCGAATGGCGGGACGGCATCGGCCGCCTGTGGCAGCGCGACCTCGCCCCCGACCTCGCCGCCCTCACCGCTCCCTGGCTCGAAGCCGTCAAGGCAGCCAACGCGCCGGGCGACACGCTCCGCGTCTATCCCGGCTCGCCGTGGATCGCCCGCCACCTCCTGCGCCGGCAGGACCGCCTGACGGCGGTCGAACTGCACCCGGAGGACGCCGCAGCGCTCGCCACCGTCTTCGCAGGCGATATCCAGGTGCGCACCATCGCGCTTGACGGCTGGCTGGCGCTCGGCGCCTTCGTGCCGCCCAAGGAGCGGCGCGGGCTGGTGCTGATCGATCCGCCCTATGAGGAGACGGACGAGTTCACCCGCCTGCTTGACGGCTTCATCAATGCCCATCGCCGCTGGCCGACCGGCATCTATTGCCTGTGGTATCCGGTGAAGGACCTCGTCGCCGTCGACCGGCTGCGCATGCGCCTTGCCAGGTCCGGTATCCGTCGGCTGCTGAGGGCAGAACTGACCGTGCGCGCGCGCGGCGCCGGCGGCACCTTCAACGGCACGGGTCTCGTCATCTGCAACCCGCCCTGGCAGTTCGCCGAAAGGCTTGCGGCGCTCATCGCCGGCCTCGTTCCGATTCTGGCGCAAGGCGACGGCGCCGGCCACGCCATCGACGAAATCACTGGACAGTGAGGCGCTCGCCTTGACCGGGCTCCGGGGCCGTCGCATTGTCCCAACCAACGGTTTGCGGGGAGACGACAGCCATGCTGCGCATCCTGATGGGCCTTGTGGCGCTGGGCCTTCTGGCGATCCCGGCGCAGGCCGCGGACTATTACGGCTCCGGTGAGGGCTACACAGGCACGCCCTATTGCGCCCATCACCACTGCCTGCCGGTCTGCGACGAGGCCAAGGTTCTGGCCAAGGTGACCGACAAGTTCGCCTATTACGACGCGCACATCATCGGCAGCGGCCTGGCGATTGCCGATATCGGCAATATCCGCGAAACCAGGGTGAACGTCGACGGGCCGAGCCTGATCCCGCGGCGCTATTGCCACGCGACGGCCACGCTCTCCAACGGCAGACGCTCCGAGCTGGTCTATCTGATCGAGTTCCAGGCCGGCTTCGCCTCCATCCATTGGGGGGTGCAGTCGTGCCTGCCCGGTTACGATCCCTACCGGGTCTATGGTGCGTGGTGCCGTTCCATTCGTCCGTGAGTCTTGCCAGGGCCTTAGCGGCATTTCTTCTCGTTGCCACGCCGGCCGTCCTTTCGGCTGCGCCGGCTTGGGCCGGCGGCGTGCCCGGCGATTTCGATTTCTACGTCCTGTCGCTCACCTGGGCGCCGACCTATTGCGCCACAGATAGCCGGCCCGATCCGGCCGAATGCGATACGCCGCATGGCTTCGTCGTTCATGGCCTGTGGCCGGAATATGAACGCGGCTATCCTTCCGACTGCCCGTCCAACATGCCGCGCAACGTCAACCGCGAGATCGTCGGTGGGCTTTCCGACATCATGCCGGGTGCCGGGCTGGTCAATTACGAATGGCGGAAGCACGGACTGTGCTCCGGGCTCAATCAGGCGGCCTACTTCGCCACGCTTCGCCGGGCATTCGAAACGGTCACGCTGCCGACGTCGCTTGCCGGCCGCCGGCTTGCGCCGCGCGAGGTCGAACAGGCTTTCGTCGCCGTCAATCCGCGCATGACCCAGACCGGCATCGCCGTCACCTGCCGTCGCGGCCTGTTGCAGGAAGTGCGCATCTGCCTGACCAAGACGCTGGCCTTCCGCCGCTGCCTGGAGGTTGACCGGCGCGGCTGCGGCGTTCCCGAGATCAAGGTACCCACCGGGCAGTGAAAGCGTCTCCCCGGCGCGGTGGTGCAGAACGATAGAGCAACCCAGTTCTCCGTCATCCTCCGGCTCCTGCGATGCCGGAGGATGACCGACAACCAATGGTCGGCGCCCCCTCTCCCCACAAACGAAAACGCCCCGCCGCGGCGACCGCGACGGGGCGTTGAAACCGGTGAATTCGGCCGATCAGAACTTCATGGCAACGCCGACCGTGAAATCGTTGGCCGTCTGGGCAACCGTCGAGCCGCCCACGACCGCCGAGCCGAGATCGGTGTAGCGATACTCGAAACGCGCGGTGACGTTGCTGGTCACGGCCGCCTCGATGCCGGCGCCGACGGTCCAGCCGGTCTTGGTCGCCGAAGCGCCGCCGTTCTTGATGTTGCCGAACGCCAGGCCGCCGGTGCCATAGAAGAGGTAGCGGTCATAGGCGTAGCCAAGACGGCCGCGCACCGTCGCATCCCAGCTGTTCGACTTCTTGCCGGAGCCGACGATATCGCCTTCGAGGCCGACGACCCAGTTGGGATTGACCTGGAAGTTGTAGCCGGCAAAGGCGCCGCCGAGCCAGCCGTCAGTGGTGCCCCAGCCGTAGCCGCCGGTCAGGCCGACATACGGTCCGGTCCAGTCGAACGCCGGCGCGGGGTTGTAAACCTGCGAGGACGGCGGCGGCTGATAGTTCGGCAGGTCGGCCGCAAGCGCGATGCCGGCGCTGCCCACGAGTGCCAGTGCACTCACGCCGATGGTTCTGATGGACAACATGATCTTCTCCTCGTTCTTTCCTGGCGACTTCACGACACGTCGCCCACGACGCCAGGTGCCCGCTTTTTCTGGCCGCCATATGCGAGGAGGAATACGGCGTAAACGTTAATGAAATACGGCCGCTCGGCGGCGAATCGATGACCGATTGTGGCGTTGCCGGAAGGCAACAATTCTGTCTTAACGTTTTGATTTAGAAGGCATTTGGACATTAGCCCGGGGCGTCCTATCTAGGCTCTGTCCGGCGCCCGCATCCGGGTCACTCTTAAATAGGGTTAACCAAAGGTTATGATCCCCGCCTCTCCCGTCGCGCTGGTAACCGGTGGCGCGCGCCGCATCGGCCGCGCCATTGTCGAGGATCTCGCCGCGCATGGCTGGGCGGTGGTCATCCACTGCAACCATTCGCGCGATGAAGCCGACGCACTCGCCGCCGCCACCGCGGAAAAAGGCGGGCGGGCCGCGGTCGTCACGGGCGATTTCGCCGATCCGGCGACGCCGGACCGCGTCGTCGGCGACGCGGTGGCGGCGCTCGGGCCCCTGACCCTGCTCATCAACAACGCCTCGGTCTTCGAGCACGACGCGGTCGGCGCGCTCGACCGTGCCCTGTGGGACCGGCAGATGGCGATCAACCTGACCGCGCCGGTGTTTCTGGCGGAGGCCTTCGCCAGACAACTGCCTGACGGCGTCGAGGGCAATGTCGTCAACCTGCTCGACCAGAGCATCTGGCGGCCGACGCCCAACAACTATTCCTACCAGGTCAGCAAGGCGGCGCTGGCCACCGCCACCCAGTCCCTGGCCCTGGCGCTGGCGCCACGTGTGCGGGTCAATGGCATTGCCCCCGGCCCGGCGCTGCCCAGCGCGCGCCAGACCGAGGAAGGCTTCCGTCGTCTCGTCGACGCCACGCCTTTGCGTCGCGCACCCGAACTGACGGAATTCGGCCGGACCATCCGCTATATTGTCGAGACGCGCTCGATCACCGGTCAGGTGATCGCCCTCGACAGCGGCCAGCATCTCGGCTGACCGCGCCCCAGGCACCGGACTCATGACCAGTTCCGCTGACACCGCAACGACCGAGAGTTCGAAGAAACCGGCGCGCATCGGCCCGGAGGTCATCGCCGATGCGGTCAAGCGGCTGCCCAACGGGCCCGGCGTCTATCGCATGATCGACGCCAAGGGCACGGTGCTCTACGTCGGCAAGGCGCGCAGCCTGAAGAAGCGGGTGCAAAGCTATACGCGCGTCGGCGGCCTCTCCGGGCGCATCCAGCGCGTCATCATGGCGACGGCGGCGATGGAATTCGTCTCGACGCGCACCGAGACCGAGGCGCTGCTGCTCGAAGCCAATCTGATCAAGCGCCTGAGGCCGCGCTACAACGTGCTCCTGCGCGACGACAAGTCGTTCCCCTACATCCTCATCACCGGCGACCACAAGGCGCCGCAGATCGCCAAGCACCGCGGCGCGCGTACGCGCAAGGGCGACTATTTCGGCCCCTTCGCCTCGGCCGGCGCGGTCGGCCGCACGATCAACGCGCTGGAGCGCGCCTTCCTTCTGCGCTCGTGCTCGGACGCCGTCTTCGACAGCCGCACCCGGCCCTGCCTGCTCTACCAGATCAAGCGCTGTTCGGCGCCGTGCACCGGCGAGATCGGTCTCGACGACTATGGCGCCCTGGTGAAGGAGGCGAAGGATTTTCTCTCCGGCCGCAGCCAGGCGGTGCGCGCCACCATGCAGAAAGCCATGTCGGCGGCGGCCGACCGGCTCGACTTCGAGCAGGCGGCCCGCTACCGCGACCGGCTCGCCGCCCTCTCCCACGTCCAGGGCCATCAGGGCATCAACCCGCAGACCTTCGAGGAGGCCGATCTTTTCGCCATCCATCAGGCCGGCGGGGCAACCTGCATCCAGGTCTTCTTCTTCCGCACCGGCCAGAACTGGGGCAACCGCGCCTACTTCCCGCGCGCCGACAAGGGGCTCGAAGCCGGCGCCGTGCTCGGTGCCTTCCTTGCCCAGTTCTACGAGGACAAGCCGGCGCCGAAACTGATCCTGCTGTCGCACGATTTCGACGAGCGGTCGCTGCTCGAAGCGGCGCTCGGCGAGCGCAACGACAGGCATGTGAGCGTGCTCATTCCGCAGCGCGGCGAGAAGAAGGACCTCGTCCAGCATGCGCTTGCCAATGCGCGCGAGGCGCTCGGCCGCGAGCTGGCCGAGGCGTCGTCGCAGCGCACGCTGCTGGAAGGCTTCGCCGAACGCTTTGGCCTGGCGGAGGTGCCGCGCCGCATCGAGGTCTACGACAACAGCCACATCATGGGCACCAACGCGGTCGGCGGCATGATCGTCTCCGGCCCGGACGGCTTCGTCAAAGGCCAGTACCGCAAGTTCAACATGCGCTCGGAGGACCTCACCCCCGGCGACGACTACGCCATGATGCGCGAGATGCTCGGCCGGCGCTTCGCGCGCCTCATCAAGGAAGCGGGGCCGCGCGAGACCCCCGAGCACGATCACGAGCGCGACGAAGAGAGCGGGACGGTCGGCCCGTGGCCCGACGTGCTGCTCATCGACGGCGGCCGCGGCCAGCTTGCCGCCGTGACCGAGACGCTCGCCGAACTCGGCGTCACCGACCTGCCGCTGATCGGCGTCGCCAAGGGGCCGGACCGCGATGCCGGGCGCGAGACCTTCTATATGAACGGCCGTCCGTCCTTCATGCTGCCGCCGCGCGATCCCGTGCTCTATTTCGTCCAGCGCCTGCGCGACGAGGCGCACCGCTTCGCCATCGGTTCGCACAGGGCGCGGCGCAAATCCGACATCGCCCGCAACCCGCTCGACGAGATCGGCGGCATCGGCCCGGCGCGCAAGCGGGCCCTGCTGCGCCATTTCGGCACCGCCAAGGCGGTCGCCCGGGCGGGCGTCGACGACCTGCGCGCCGTTCCCGGCATTTCCGACGAAATGGCCCGCGCGATCCACGGCTTCTTCAATCAGGCCGGCGATTGACCGGGCCCCGGTGCGCCCCGGACAGGCGGCGAAGGCGGCGCCTGTCGGAGGCGGCCAAGCGAAGGGTGCCCTTCCTGCCGCCGAGGCGCTAGGATTGGTGACCGGCCAAACAGCGCGCTAGAGGCCACCTCCCGGCCGACAGGCAGAATCCGATGCACGACACGCAACCAAACCAGCATTCCGGGGGCAGGCAGGCCCATGCCTTCTCGCTGCCCAACCTGTTGACCTATTTCCGAATTCTGGCCGTGCCATTGCTGGTGATATTTTTCTACGTCGAGAACACCGCCAGCCGCTGGCTGAGTGTCGCGGTGTTCATCGCCGCCACGATCTCCGATTTCTTCGACGGCTATCTGGCCCGCGCCTGGCAGCAGCAATCGGCCATCGGCCGCATCCTCGACCCGATCGCCGACAAGCTGCTGGTGGCCACCGCGCTGCTGCTGCTCGTCTCCGACAGCACCATTTCAAACTGGTCGGTTCTGGCCGCCATCGTCATCCTCACCCGCGAGATCTCGGTGTCCGGCCTGCGCGAGTTCCTGGCGGAACTCCGTGTCAGCGTGCCGGTGACGACGCTGGCCAAATGGAAGACGACGATGCAGATGATCGCCATCGGCTTCCTGCTCGCCGGGCCGGCCGGCGACAAGCTGATGCGTTACTACCTCCAGGACTTCGGCCTGTTCACCTATGTCGGCCTGCTGCTCCTGTGGATGTCGGCGCTGATCACCGTCTATACCGGCTACGACTACTTCCGCGCCGGCCTGCGCCATCTGATGGGGACCGAGCCATGAAGCTCGTCTATTTCGCCTGGGTGCGCGAGCGTATTGGTGTCGAGTCGGAGGAGGTGACGCCGCCGGCGACGGTCGCCACGACGTACGCCCTCATCGACTGGCTGAAGACCCGCGGTCCCGGCTACGAGATGGCCCTGGCGGAACCCCGCGCCGTGCGCATTGCGGTCGACAAGGTCCATGCCAGCGGCGACGTGCCGATCGACGGCGCTGAGGAAGTAGCGATTTTCCCGCCCATGACCGGCGGCTGAGCACCATGGCCGTTCAGATGACGGTCCGCGTGCAGGCGGACAGCTTCGACATCAACGCCGAGATCGAGCGGGTCAAGCAGGCGAGCAAGGAGGTCGGCGCCGTCGTCAGCTTCACCGGCGTATGCCGGACGGAGAACGGCCGCCTGTCGGCGCTGGAACTGGAGCACTATCCCGGCATGGCGGAGGGCGAGATCGTCCGCATTGCCGAGGAGGCGACCACGCGCTGGCCGCTGGCCGCCGTCACCGTGATCCACCGCCATGGCACGATCGCCGCCGGCGACAACATCGTGCTGGTCGTCGTCGCCTCCGAGCATCGTCACGCCGCCTTCGAGGCGGCGGGCTTTCTGATGGACTACATGAAAAGCCGGGCGCCCTTCTGGAAGAAGGAGCATCTCGCCGCCGGCGCCGAAGGCGGCTGGGTGGAATCGCGCAAGGCCGACGAGGACCGCATCAAGGACCGGCAAGGTGATGCGCACGTCTCACTGATAGAGGTTGAAGCTGACCCACTGCTCCTTGGGGATCGGATTGCCGATCTTGTAGGTGAACGACTTCACCTCGAGATGGTCCGGCGTGGTGATGCAGGTGAAGGAGAACCGATACCACTTGTCGCGGCTGCGCAGCGCGCCGCCATCGCCCGTCATGGTGTCGCCCTTGATCTTCGGCTGGGCCAGCGCGTCGACCGGGGCATGCTCCGGCCGGTAGCCGTTCTTGTCCTTGCCGATCTCGATCAGGGCCTGAAGGCCGCATGCCTGGACGAAGCGGGTCGCTCCCGAAAGCTCCTTCAACTGCCTGGTCAGCGAGGCGCTGAATGCCGCGGCAGGCAGGCTGCCGGCGAGAAGCAAACACACGGCTACGACAACTCTCTTCATGGTTCCGCCCGGAATGGTCTGGTCAATCGAGGGGAATGCGGCGGCGAGCGCCGCGCTCCTTTGCCTAGGCCGGAAATGAGCCGGTTCGATGGCGGCCCTAGCCGACGATCTCGATGGCCGGGAACCAGTAGGCGATCTCCTCGCGTGCGGTTTCCGGGGCGTCCGAGCCGTGCACCGAGTTCTCGCCGATCGAGTTGGCGAAATCCTTGCGGATGGTGCCGGGATCGGCCTTGGCCGGATCGGTCGCGCCCATCACCTCGCGATTCCGGGCGATGGCGTTGTCGCCCTCGAGCACCTGGACGATGGTCGGTCCGGACGACATGAAGTCGCACAGCTCGTCGAAGAACGGCCGGCCCTTGTGGACGGCGTAGAAACCTTCCGCCTGCTTGCGGCTCATCCACACGCGCTTTTGCGCGACGATGCGGAGCCCCGCCTCCTCCAGCCGCGCATTGATCTTGCCGGTCAGGTTGCGCGCCGTGGCGTCCGGTTTGATCATCGAAAAAGTACGCTCAACTGCCATTTGGGTCGTTCCTCACTGATATGACGGGTGGCGGCTGTATAGCCCGCGGGATCGCCGGCCGACAAGGCGAGCGCCGCTCAACCGGAAGGCGATGGCGCCGGTCCCGGTCCCTCCGGCCGCAGCAGGTCGACCAGCGCCAGGAAATGCGCCCGTCGCGGCGAGGCCTTGCGCCAGGCAAGGCCGACGGTGCGATGCGGCTCGGGCGCGGCGAAGCGCACCACAGCCAGGCGCGGGTCGGCCGAGAGGCCGGCATCCACCGCCATCTGCGGCACCAGGGTGATCCCCTGCCCCGCCGCCACCAGTTGCAAGACCGTGGCGATCGAGGTGGCACCGAAGCTTCTCAGCCGTCGCGGGTCGATGCGGTGGCAGACGGCCAGCGCCTGATCGCGCAGGCAATGGCCATCCTCGAGGAGCAGCAGTTCTTCCGCCGCGATCGCCTCGGCCAGAGCCGGCGAACGCCCGGCATGCGGCGAGCCGGCGGGCGCGGCGAGCAGAAACGTGTCGTCGAAGGCCGGCGCTTCCTCGAAATCGCCGACCTCGAGCGGCAGGCTCGCAACGATCGCGTCGAGACTGCCGTCGGCCAGTTCCTCGACGAGATGCTCGGTGATCGTCTCGCGCACGATGAGTTGCAGCGCCGGGTGCTCCCGTGCGGCGCGCGACAGCAGGCGCGGCAGCAGAAACGGCGCCACGGAGGGGATGACGCCGAGGCGCAGCGGCCCGGCCGGTTGCTCGTTGTGGGCGCGGGCCAGTTCCTCCAGGTCGCGCACCGCGGCCAGGATATGTGTCGTCCGCTCCTCCACGTCCCGCCCGAGCCCGGTGAGGCTGGCGCCCTCCGGGCCACGCTCGACCAGAGCACCGCCGAGCGTCGCCTCAAGCTCGCGCAACTGCATGGAGAGCGCCGGCTGCGAGATGCCGGAGGCTTCCGCCGCCCGTCGGAAATGGCCGACAGCAGCCAAAGCGTGGAAATAGCGAAGCTGGCGCAGGGTGATCATCGCGATAAGAATACCTTATCGTCGCAACTTGGCAATATGATTGGATTTTATCGTGGCGACCTGTCACCTTTCCCGCAAACGCAGCCGCACCAGGTTCCCGGAAACGATCCCCATGGGACCGGGCGCCGGGGCTGCGCTCGCCCAACACCGGAGGAGGCTCAGAAGATCATGGACGCGAAGGTCGACAAAAGCGCGGGCAAATGCCCGGTCGTGCACGGCACCACCAATATGGGCATGCGCTCGAACAGCGACTGGTGGCCGAACCAGTTGAACCTCAGGATGCTCCATCAGAATTCGCCCCTGTCCGATCCGATGGGCGAGGCATTCGACTACGCCAAAGCCTTCGAGTCGCTCAACCTCAAGGCGGTGAAGAAGGACCTCACCGCGCTGATGACCGATTCGCAGGATTGGTGGCCGGCCGACTACGGGCATTACGGCGGGTTGTTCATCCGCATGGCGTGGCACTCGGCGGGCACCTACCGCACCGGCGACGGCCGTGGCGGTGCCGGTGGTGGCCAGCAGCGCTTCGCGCCGCTCAACTCGTGGCCGGACAACGGCAACCTCGACAAGGCGCGCCGCCTGCTGTGGCCGATCAAGAAGAAATACGGCAACAGGCTCTCCTGGGCCGACCTGATCGTGCTCGCCGGCAACGTCGCGCTCGAGTCGATGGGCTTCAAGACCTTCGGCTTCGGCGGTGGACGCGCCGATACCTGGGAGCCGGAGGAGGACGTCTACTGGGGCGCCGAGACCGAATGGCTGGCCACCAGCGACAAGGCCAACAGCCGCTATTCGGGCGAACGCGATCTCGAAAACCCGCTGGCAGCGGTGCAGATGGGCCTCATCTACGTCAACCCGGAAGGACCGGACGGCAATCCCGATCCCCTCGCCTCCGGCCGTGACATCCGCGAGACCTTCGCCCGCATGGCCATGAACGACTATGAAACGGTGGCACTCACCGCCGGCGGCCACACCTTCGGCAAGACGCACGGCGCCGGCCCGGCCGACCATGTCGGCGCCGAGCCCGAGGCCGCGCCGCTCGAGGCCATGGGCCTCGGCTGGCTGTCGTCCTGGAAGAGCGGCAAGGGCGTCGATGCGATCACCTCCGGCCTCGAAGGAGCGTGGACGCCGAACCCGACGCGGTGGGACATGGGCTATTTCCACGTCCTGTTCAAATACGACTGGGAGAAGATCAAGAGCCCGGCGGGCGCCTGGATCTGGCGGCCCATCGGCCTTGAGGAAAAGGACATGGCGCCGGAAGTCGACGGCTCGGGCAGACGAGTCCCGATCATGATGTCGACCGCCGACATGGCCATGAAGCTCGATCCGATCTACGGCCCGATCTCGAAGCACTTCATGAAGCATCCGGACGAGTTCGCCGATGCCTTTGCCCGCGCCTGGTTCAAGCTGACCCATCGCGACATGGGGCCGAAGGCGCGCTATCTCGGCCCGGAGGTTCCGGAAGAGGATCTGATCTGGCAGGACCCGGTGCCGGCCGTCGACCACAAGCTGATCGGCGCCAAGGACATCAAGGCCCTCAAGGCGCAGATCCTCAAATCGGGCCTCACGATCTCACAGCTGGTCTCCACCGCCTGGGCCTCGGCCTCGACCTTCCGCGGTTCCGACAAGCGCGGCGGCGCCAACGGTGCGCGCATCCGCCTGGCGCCGCAGAAGGGCTGGGCGGTCAACCAGCCGGCGCAACTGGCCAAGGTGCTCAAGGCCCTGGAAGCCATCCAGGCGAAATTCAACCGCGCCAACAAGTCCGCCGGCAAGCAGGTGTCGCTCGCCGATCTCATCGTGCTCGGCGGCGCGGCGGCGGTCGAGCAGGCGGCGGAAAAGGCCGGGCACAAGGTGACGGTTCCCTTCACGCCGGGCCGCACCGACGCCACCAGGGAGCAGACCGACGTCGAGGCTTGCGCCGTGCTCGAGCCGGTGGCGGACGGTTTCCGCAACTATCAGAAGACCCAGTACACCATCTCGTCCGAGGAGCTTCTGGTCGACAAGGCGCAACTGCTGACGCTGACCGCGCCCGAGATGACTGTGCTTGTCGGCGGCCTGCGCGTGCTCGGCGCCAACCACGGACGCTCCAAGCACGGCGTCTTCACCCGGCAGCGGGAGACGCTGACCACCGACTTCTTCGTCAACCTCACCGACATGGGGCTGGAGTGGAAGCCCATCTCGGTGGCCGAGGACGTGTTCGAAGGCCACGATCGCAAGACCGGCAAGGTGAAGTGGACCGCCACCCGCGTCGACCTCGTCTTCGGATCGAACTCGCAGCTTCGCGCGCTCGCCGAAGTCTATGCGCAGGACGACTCCCAGAAGAAGTTCGTCAAGGACTTCGTGGCGGCGTGGACCAAGGTGATGGAGCTCGATCGCTTCGACCTGCATCGCTGACGAATACATGAGGGGAAGGACGAAACGCCGGGCCTCGCGCCCGGCGTTTCTTTTCCCGTGGTCGCGTTAGTCGCCGGCGGCCCCCTCGCCCGACCTTGCATTCCTGTCATCGCCCTGTCACTTTCCGCGCGCCACTTAACCGCCGGGGGGCTTGCAGGGAAATGGCCAGGGGTGACGTTCATGTCGTGTTCGGCACCGGGCCCGTCGGCCGGGCCCTGATCGATGCGCTCATCGAGCGTCATCTGCCGGTGCGTGCCGTGTGCCGCACGCCGTCGAACCTGCCCGATGGCGTCCAGACCGCTGCCGGCGATGCGGCCGACCGGACCTTCACCGCCGCGGCGACCAGCGATGCCGCCGCCGTCTATCAGTGCCTGAGCCCGCCCTATAACCGCTGGGGCGATCTCTTCCCGCCGCTGCAGCGCGCGTTGGTCGCTGCCGCGCAGGCGGCGGGCGCCCGCTACGTCTCCTTCGAGAATCTCTACATGTATGGCGACACGCACGGCGCGCCGATTTCCGAGAATCTGCCTGACGCGGCGACGACCCGGAAGGGCAAGCTGCGCGCTGCCATGGCGGCGGAGCTGAAGGCGCTTGCCGATGCCGGCAATCTCGCCGTGGCGACGGCACGGGCATCCGACTACTTCGGGCCGCGGGCACGTGAACAATCGCCGCTGGGAACGCGTGTGATCGGTCATGCGCTCACCGGCAAACCGGCGCAGGTGGTGGGCGACCCCGACCAGCCGCACAGCTACACCTACCTCGCCGATATCGGCAGGACGCTTGCCATTCTCGGCACCGACGAACGCGCCCTCGGCGAGATCTGGCATGTGCCCAACGCGCCGGCGCAAACCACCCGCGAACTCGTTGCCATGATCGCGGCCAGCCTCGGACATGACGTCAAGGTCGCGCCGACGCCGAAGCTGCTGCTGCGGGTCCTTGGTCTGTTCAACCCGCTGATCGCCGAGCTGGACGAGATGCTCTACGAGTTCGAGCGGCCCTTCGTTGTCGATAGCAGCAAGTTCGAGACGACCTTCGGAACCGGCGCGACGCCGTTCGCCCAATCGATTCCGGCAACCGTCGCCTGGTGGCGCGGTGCCGCTGCGCAGGGTTGATCGTTCAGCCGCCGCAGGTGAGATCGAAGACGTAGCGCGGTGCGGTTCCTGCCTCGATGGTGATGGTGCCGCGTGCACCGGCATAGGGTCCGGTGCCACCAGTCACGATCAGGGTCGCATTGCCCGCCTTCTGGCTCGTGTCGGCCGCATTGGCGAGTGTGTAGAACGTCATCGCCGCGATCCAGCCGTCGGACAGATTGACGAAATAGTCGCCGGAGAGCGCGTCGCCGTGGGTCTTGTCGCCGGGCGCCGTCATTGTGGCGACGAAATGCACCTCGCCGACCGGCTTGCCGCTCTCGTCGGCCAGCTTGCGCCAGCCTGCCCTGACATCGCCGATGCTCTTGCCAGCCGGCGGATTGTCGATGGCGTTCACGGCCTTCTCGCCGCCGACAAGGGTGAACGAACCGCACGCGGGACCGGCTGCATATGCCGCAGTCGTCGACAGGATTGCCGCGGCGAGCGCCGCCGCGAGAACAGACAAGCGGGACATGGCGGCCAAGCTCCTTCGTTCGCATGGAGGATCAATCGACGCGGCCACAATGCGTGGCCGGACGCGCGATGTACACCACTGCCGCCGCTCAGGCGGCCGCCGGCACGGCACGCGCCATGCCGCCATGGAGATCGAGCAGGCGTCCGAACCATTCGTTCACCGGATCGTCGTCCTCGAGCAGCTTGAACGGGCTCATCACCCGCGTCCATTGCAGCGCGGCGAAGGGGCTGTAGTCGGCATAGAGCGGTGCCTCACCGCCGATGAAGGGCTGGTGGGCGAGCATGACGCGCAGCGGCTCCCATGCCGCACGCCACGCGACGACACGCTCCTGCCTGTCCGCCTGTAACGTCTCCAACGTCTTGCCGAAGCGCTTCTCGCGGCTCTCGCGGAAATAGACCTGGTCCTCCGGCGACAGGCGGTCGTGGACGTCCTTGATGACCATGGGCAGCGCCGCGCGCGCGATCATCGATGCCGACCACGAGTCGATGAAGCGCGCCATCGCCTTGCCGGCCCCGCCGCCGAAGAGCGAGGGCCGGTCGGGATAAGCGTCTTCCAGATGGAGCGCGATGTCGAAGGATTCGCGCATCAGCTTGCCGCGGTCGTCGATCACCGGAACGGTCGGCGAGAAGCCGTCGCCGATCGCCTTGATGGCGCCATAGGGGGTCGGCCGCGCCTCGAAATCGAGGCCCTTGTGCGCCAGCGCCATGCGCACCTTCCAGCAGGCCGGGCTGAAACGGCGTGTCGTATCGCCGGCGCACAGCTCATAGAACACAATGGTCACGATCTTCCCTCCGGCCCTTCGCGTCAGTACCCTCGACCTATTCCTGTGCGTGAGGGGGTCAAGCCATGCAGAGCCATTTTGCCATGTTCGCCGCCTATAACCACTGGGCGAACGACCGCCTCTACGAAGCGGCGGCGAAGCTCCCCGATGCCGATTACCGGGCGGAGCGCGGCGCCTTCTTCGGCTCGCTCAACGGCACGCTCAACCATCTTCTGGTCACCGACCGCATCTGGATGCACCGCTTCACCGGCGAGGGACCTCAGCCGACGCGGCTCGACGAAATCCTCCACGACGATCTGCCGGCGCTTGCCGAAGCGCGCCGCGCCGAAGACGCGCGCATCATCGCCTATGTGATGGCGTCTCAGCGACGCCGACCTTGCCGGCACGTTCAGCTATCGCACGATCACCAGCCCGGCCGACATCACCCAGCCGCTGGCGCCGGCTCTCGGGCACTTCTTCAACCACCAGACCCACCATCGCGGCCAGGCACATGCGCTGCTCACCATCGCCGGCGGCAAGGACGCCGCCCCGCCGCTCGACCTCCTCTTCTTCCAGCGCGAGACGGGAACCGGGCTTAGCTGAGCGGCGCGGCTCCGTCAGGGAAATCATCGTGAAGCGAAGCGCGCCTTCGCTTCTTCGGTGGCAGGCATATAGAGCGAGACGGCCGTGCCCTCCGGGTCGCGGAACTGGAAGGTCTTGTTGCCCCAGGGCATCGTCTTCAGTTCGTGGACGAGTGGCACCTTGTCCTTCAGGCGCGCATAGTCGGCGTCGATGTCGTCCACTTGGAACTCGATGAAGACGGTGCGATTGGCGCCGGGCTCGGCGCTGCCTTCCCGCCACAGCGCTACGGTCTCGACGGCGCCGATGGCGAGCGTTGCCGCAGGCGTCACGATCTCGGCGAAGACGGGGGCGAGCCACTCGGCCTTCAGCCCCGTCACCATCTCGTAGAAGGCGACCATCTGCTTGATGTCCGCCGCAATGAGACGGGTCGATGCGAACTTCATTGGGCTCTCCATTCAACCGGCCGAAACCTCGCTCCGGCATTGGTGAACGCCTTGTCGCACAGCCCTGTTGCCACCGTTCTGGCAGCAGCGGTCGGCAGGGTGGTCGCGCGGCGAAAACGCCCTACTCCCCCCGCCGCCCCGTCTTCTCCTTGACGATGTCCTTCACCATGCGGCCAAACTGGCGTTCGCGCGCATGGCGCTCGTGCAGGGCCTCCGAATTGCGCGCGTCCTCGCGGGCGAGCTTGCGGTAGCGGGCATAGCGCGCCGCATCGAGCGTGCCGTCTTCGAGCGCGCTTCTCACCGCGCAGCCGGGTTCGCTGTCATGGCTGCAATCGGCGAAGCGGCACGTCGCCGCCAGCGCGACGATATCGGCGAAGACGTCCTCGATGCCCTCGGCAGCGTCGGCGAGCTGCAGTTCGCGCATGCCGGGCGTGTCGATCATCAGTCCGCCTGCTGCCAGCCGGTGGATCGAGCGGCCGGTGGTGGTGTGGCGGCCATGCGCGTCGTCCTCGCGGATCGGCCGGGTGGCGAGATCGCCGCCGGTCAGCGTGTTGATCAGCGTCGACTTGCCGACGCCGGACGAGCCGACCAGCGCCACGGTCTCGCCGGTGCCGCACCACGGTGTCAGGTGATTGGCCTCTTCTGGAGCCCGTGCGTCCAGGCATTCGACCAGCAGGCCGGGCATCAGTTTTGCCGCGCGGGTCACATAGGAGCGGGCATCGTCGGCAAGGTCCGCCTTGGTGAGCACGACCACCGGCGTCACATCGGCGTCGCGGGCGAGCGCCAGATAGCGTTCGAGGCGGGCGACGTTGAAATCCTGATTGCACGAGGTAACGATGAACAGCGTGTCGACATTGGCGGCGATGAGCTGCACGCGCCGCCCGCTACCGGCCGCCTTGCGCTTGAAAAGGCTCTTGCGCGCGAGAAGGCGCTCCGGCGCCGCGTTTGCGCGGTCGATGAGCAGCCAGTCGCCCACCGTCGCGCGGGCTTCGTCGTCGTCGCCGGCAATGGGCGGAACACGCCCGTCGAAGTCCGGCCCGGTCACATCGAGGCCGTTGCGGTGGACGGCGAAGACGCGCACCGGAGCAAAGCCCGCCAGATCGGCGACGCTCAATTGCGCCTGAAAGAAACGGGACCAGCCATAATCGGCCAGCCGGGAAGGTTTGTTGGTCATGGGTCTCGACCGTTTGGGCTTCGCGCGACGCGCGAAAGCCAAGCAACATCACGCCGCCGGGAGGCAGCGAACGAAAGCTTGACGCTGGTCGAGATGAACGCCGGCTACGACGGCCGACGCGAATTAAGGCACCCGGGTCGATGCCGCCTAGGCGGCGATCCCCTCGCCAGCGGGGCGATGGGCAACAATGACCGAGAACATGAACGCTCCTTCTGGCTCGAGCCGCGGACGGCTCTGCTGCATTCAACGGCGGTTCAGATACGCCCCGGCGTGGCGCGATGCAAGAGGAACCGCCTCGCGCACATTCGTCACCCCGGCGAAAGCCGGGGCCCAAACAGCCACGCGGCATGCGCTGACATGTCGACTGGATTCCGGCCTGCGCCGCAATGACGAGAGTGCGAAAGGCGACGGCAAACGGGGCACCGCGCTCCCATCAGGCGTGCTTGTGGATGGGGTCGACCCAGGCCACCGCCTCCGGCTTCTCGACCGGCTCGATATCGAGATTGACCACCACCGCCTCGTTGTCGGAGCGCACCAGAACGCATTCCAGCGGCTCTTCGGTCGAGGCGTTGATCTCCTGATGGGGCACGTAGGGTGGCACAAAGATGAAATCGCCGGGGCCGGCCTCGGCGACATATTCCAGCCGCTCGCCCCAGCGCATGCGCGCCCTGCCCTTCACCACATAGATGACGCTCTCCAGGGCGCCGTGGTGATGGGCGCCGGTCTTGGCATTGGGCCGGATCCTGACCGTGCCCGCCCAGATCTTCTGCGCCCCGACGCGGGCGAGGTTGATGGCGGCGGCGCGGTCCATGCCCGGCGTCTGCGCAGTGTTGGGATCGAGCTGATCGCCGGGGATGACCTTCACCCCGTGCGTTTTCCAGTCGACCGCTTCGCCTTGCGTCATCGGCCCCGTCCCTCCCTCGGCCGGGTCACCAGGCCAGGGCGCGGCCGTCCAGCGCGCTGATCAGCTTGGCGTCCTGGTTGTAGACGTCGTTGCGGAAATTGGGCGTGCCGTCGTCGACCCAGGCGGTGAGATAGGTGATGTGGACCGGCAGCGGCGTGGCAAGGTTGACGATGGTGCGCTGGCCGTCGGCGATCACCGCATCGATGCGCTGCCGGTCCCAGCCGGACGTGGCCGAGAGCACCTCGGTCGCCAGGTCGAGCGGACGCGACAGGCGCACGCAGCCATGACTGAAAGCACGGGTCTGCGCGGCGAAGGCGCCGCGCGACGGCGTGTCGTGCAGATAGACGTTGAACTGGTTCGGGAACATGAACTTCACCCGGCCAAGGGCGTTGGTCGGCCCCGGACGCTGGCGCAGCACGAAGGGGAAGTTGCCCGGCCCGTACTGGTTCCAGTCGATCTCGGTGAGCTGATAGACCTGATCGCCGCGCACCGCCTCGAAGCCGGCCGCCTGGAGCGCCCCCGGGTTGTTCCTCAGCTTGGGCAGCTCCTCCTTGATGGCGATGCTGGAAGGCACGTTCCAGTAGGGATTGAATTCGAGATAGCGCACGCGGTCGCTGAACTCGGGCGTGCGGCTGTAGGGCTTGCCGACAACCACCGCCATCCTGTCGACCACCTTGCCGTTGTCGACGTGCTTCAGCTCGAAACCGGCGATGTTGACGAGCAGGTGGTCGCGGCCGAGATTCTGCGGCAGCCACCGCCAGCGTTCCATGGCGATAACAATCTCGGTGATGCGCTGCTCGACCGGCACGTTGAGCGCGGCGACCGTGTTCTTTCCGACAACGCCGTCGGCGGCGAGGCCGTGGCGCTTCTGGAACCATTTGACCGAGGCGGCCAGATCCTCGTCATAGACGTCGCCGCCACCCTGGGCACCGTCGGTGACGGCCAGGCGCGCCCTGAGCAGCGGCACGCGCGCGTCGCTCATGCCGGGCTTGAGGGAATCGCCGAGCGGCACCGTTCGCCAGCCGCCGTTGGCGGCAATGGCCATGTAGTCGGACAACGCCCGTTTCAGCGCCGCATAGTCCGGCTGCGGCGGCTGCCACGAATCGAAGAAGGCATTGATGCTCTTCGCGCGGCCGACGCTGTCCAGCGCCGCAAGCTGGTCGATCGACCGGTTCGTCACGAAGAAGTTGGGATCGACCTTGTGCGGCAGCAGGCTGCCGATGCGCAGGTCCGAGGCGTATTCGAGGAAGGCCGCAGAGAAATAGAGTTCGATGACGGCGCGGCCGCGCGCGTCGGTGGCGGCAGCCGCCGCGGCGAGCTTCGCCAGCTGGTCAGTCGGATAGGACTGCGGGTTGAGCCCGTCATAGGCGGCGGCGCGCAGGCGGGCGACGAGTTGGTCCATGCGCTCGTGGCCGACCCAGAGCAGCGGCCTGCCGTTCTCCTGATAATAGGCGATAAGCGCCTCGGCGCGCTGGCGAACGGGAAGCGCCAGGCGCGGCTCGTTGGTCAGCAGATTGGAGACGTTGATGGTGACCGCCGCCTGCTCGGCGGCGGCGAGCGGGGCGACACGCGCTGCCACGGGGGTGAGGAAGAACGGCGCCAGGAGCAGCGCCGCGGCTGCCGGGAGGATCGAACGTCGGATCATGGCGGTCGCCTCACATCGGCGGGGCGTAAAGGATGCCGCCCTGGGTCCACAGGGCATTGAGACCGCGGCGGATGGCAAGCGCGCTGCCTTCGCCGAGATTGCGATCGAAGATCTCGCCGTAATTGCCGACCTTGGCGATGACGACGGCGAGCCAGTCGTCGGCCAGACCGTATGCCTCGGCCGCCGGCTTGCCCATGTCCACGGCGTGCTGACGCGCAGCGGCAGCGCCGATCGTGTCCGCGTCGAGATTGGCCGAGGTCAGGCCGGCCTCCTCGGCATCGATCAGGCCGAACAGCGTCCAGCGCACGAGGTCGGTCCAGGCGTGGTCGTCGTCGCGGGTCACCGGCCCCAGCGGCTCCTTGGAAATCACCTCGGGCAGGATGATGTGATCGTCCGGATGGGGCAGCAGCGAACGTTCGGCGGCGAGCGCCGAGCGATCGGCGGTGAACACGTCGCATTCGCGCGCGGCGTAGGCGGCCCGCGCCTCGTGGCGCGTGGCATAGGTCATGAAGCTGACCGTCATCTTGCGCGCGGAAAACCAGTCGGCGGCGTTGGTCTGCGTGGTCGTTCCCTCGATCACGCAGATGCGCGCGCCCTCGAGCTGCAGGGCGCTGGTGAAGCCGTCGAGCACCAGCGCGAGGAAGCCCTGGCCATCGTAGTAGGAGATGCCGACGAAATCGACGCCGAGCTTGAGGTCGCGCGCCATGGTCCAGGTGCTGTTGCGCGACAGCAGGTCGATCTTGTGCTGGGTCAGTGCATCGAAGCGCGCCTGCGCCGAAAGCGGCACGAAATCGACCTTGTCGGGATCGCCGAACACCACTGTTGCGACCGCGCGGCAGAAATCCACGTCGAAGCCCTGCCAGGCGCCGGACGCATCCTTGTCGGAGAAGCCGGGCAACCCTTCGCTGACGCCGCAGCTAAGCCGGCCGGCGGCGCGCACATCGTCGAGCGTACCGGCCGCAGCGCCTTGTAGCCCGCCCGCCAGCATCGCCAGACAGGCAAGGGACAGGCACAGGGCGAGATGCCTCATCGAACTGCTCCTTCGATTGCGGCCGGGGTGGCCCGCCCCGGGATACTAACCGATGCGGCGCCAGCGCCAAGGCATTCGGCCCGCCCGCGGCAGGTGCTCAGGAAATTCCGGAGAAACTTTGGCAGGATTGCGCCGTTGCGGCCGCGATCTGCTATCCTGATGTCGGTGGGCACACGGGGCAGAGCACGCGAGGAGGCCGACATGGGAATCCATCTGGACCGACGCTGGCTGGCTGCCGCGGCGACCATCGCCCTCACGGCAGCCGCAACCCCGGCCGCGGCGGCAAGCTTCGACTGCACCAAGGCGAAGACGGCCGACGAGAAGGCGATCTGCGCCAGCCAGTACCTGTCTGATCTCGATACCGTCATGGCGACGCTCTACGGCGTGCGCATGCAGATCCCCATGCTGATGGGTGCGCGCGGCGCGGCACAAGACGAACAGCGCAGCTGGCTCGCCCGACGTGCGCTCTGCGGCAGCGACGCGACCTGCCTGACGGCCAGCTATCAGCAGCGGATCGTCGCACTCAACCAGACGATCACCGAGGCGATGCACGATTACTGCATGCGCCTCGGCATCTGCGGCTGAACCGGGTCAGGGGTGCGAGCTGACGACCCGGCAGGTCCCGGGATAGACGCTGTTTGCCCGGCATTTGATGAGGGCGCGGTTGCAGGTGCCGGCCTGGAAGAAGCCGATCGAGGTGTAGAGCGCGCCGCGGGCGTTCTTTGCGGTGCAGACCCAGGCGAAGGCGGGCGAGGCCATGGCGGTCATCAGACCGGCGGTGGCGGCAATCAGAAGAAGGCGTGAACCAGCGAGCTTCATGGATCAGTCTCCCTTTGGTGGACCGACCAGCGCAGCCCCGCCCCCCGCGTCTCCTGCGCTGCCGGCAGCGGGAGTGTACACCATCGCAGGTCCGCCGCGCACGCAGGCGTGAGGGCGGAATCGCCCCCCGCCCCTTGCCCCGCTCACCGCTTCGCGGCACAACCCCGCGGCCATGCTGCACATCAACGAGCTCACCTACCGGATCGGCCATCGCCTGCTGATCGACCACGCCAGCGTGGCGCTGCCGGACGGCGCCAAGGCCGGTCTGGTGGGGCCGAACGGCGCCGGCAAGACCACCCTCTTCCGCCTGATTTCCGGCGAGATCGGGCCGGAGAGCGGGTCGGTCAGCCTGCCTCGCAACGCGCGCATCGGCCAGGTGGCGCAGGAGGCGCCGGGCGGACCGGAGAGCCTGATCGCGGTGGTGCTCGCCGCCGACCACGAGCGCGAACGGCTGCTTGCCGAGGCCGAGACGGCCCACGATCCGCACCGCATCGCCGAGATCCATACGCGGCTTGCCGACATCGAATCCCATTCGGCGGAAGCGCGCGCCGCCACCATCCTCGCGGGCCTCGGCTTCGACGAGGCGGCGCAGAAGCTCCCCTGCGCCTCCTTCTCGGGTGGCTGGCGCATGCGGGTGGCGCTGGCCGCGACGCTGTTCGCACGGCCCGACCTGCTGCTCCTCGACGAGCCGACCAACTATCTCGATCTGGAAGGCACGCTGTGGCTGGAGACCTACGTCGCCAAATATCCCTACAGCGTCATCATCATCAGCCACGACCGCGACCTCTTGAACCGCGCCGTCGACACCATCGTCCATCTCGACCAGGGCAAGCTGACACTCTACCGCGGCGGCTACGATTCCTTCGATCGCCAGCGGCGCGAGCGCCAGGCGCTGCAACTGAAGATGAAGGCCAAGCAGGACGACCAGCGCCGCCACCTGCAATCCTTCGTCGACCGCTTCCGCTACAAGGCGTCGAAGGCGCGTCAGGCGCAGTCGCGCCTGAAGATGCTGGAACGGATGGAGCCGGTCGCCGCCCTCGCCGACAACACGGTGGTCCCCTTTCATTTTCCGCCGCCGGCCAAGCCCGCCGCGCCGCCGATCATGACGATGGAGGACGTGACGGTCGGCTATGACGCCGACAAGCCCGTGCTGCGCGAACTCAACCTGCGCCTCGACGACGACGACCGCATCGGCCTCATCGGCGCCAACGGCAACGGCAAGTCGACGCTGGCCAAGCTTCTGGCCGGGCGGCTTGCGGCGATGGGCGGCCGTTTCCGCCGCCTGCACCGGCTGGAGGTCGCCTATTTCGCGCAGCATCAGCTCGACGAGTTGAAGCCGGCCTGGTCGCCCTACGATCACGTGCGCGGCCTGATGCCGGACGCCACCGAGGCCCAGGTGCGCGCCCGCACCGGCGCGCTCGGCTTCGTGCGCACCAAGATGGACACCAAGGCGGCCGACCTCTCCGGCGGCGAGAAGGCGCGCCTGCTGCTCGGGCTCGCCACCTTCACCGGCGCCAATCTGATGATCCTCGACGAGCCGACCAACCATCTCGACATCGACAGCCGCGAGGCGCTGGTCCGGGCGCTCGCCGATTTTCCCGGCGCGGTCATCCTCATCAGCCACGACCGCCATCTGATCGAGGCTTCGGTCGACCGGCTATGGCTGGTTGCCGACGGCACGGCCGCGCCCTATGACGGCGACCTCGACGATTACCGGCGCGACGTGCTCGATAGCCGCAACGGCGGCAATGGCAACGGCGGCTCGGCGGGGCGCAAGGCCCCGGCCAACGGCACCGCCCAGGACCGCCGCCGCGAGGCCGCCGGGCGGCGGCAGCAGACGGCGCCGCTCAGGAAAAAGATCAAGGATGCCGAATCCTTGATCGCATCTCTTCAGAAAGAGATTCATCGTCTCGACCGCAAGCTCGGCGACACCAGGCTCTACGAGCGCAACCCGGCCGAGGCCGCCTTCATCGCCAAGGAGCGCGCCGAGGCCGCACGCAAGCTGGCCGGGGCCGAGGAAAGCTGGCTTGCCGACAGTGCCGAGCTGGAACGCGCGATGGCGGACCTGGAGACGGATTAGCCGGCTATTTCATGATGCGGCGCACCAGCGCACGCACCAGCGGCGTCGTGCGCACCTGCCGGATTGCCCGCTCGCGCATGGCCGAATAGATGTGGCGCACCATCGCCGCCCGCGCCCACAGCGAGTTCTCGAAGCGGACGGCGAAGCTCTCCTCGGTGCTGCGCACGATCCTGGCCACGATGGAATGCTTACCGACGCGCACCAGCACGGTGGTCCCGGCCGGAGCGCCGGCATTGCCCTCGAAGTGGGCGCCGCTCACCGACATGTCGCGCATGCGGAAGAAGCGCCGCCGTCCGTTTAGGAAGACGCTGGCCACTTCGTCCGCAGCGAAGCGCCCCGACTGGCGCAGCCGCGGCTGCTCGATGCAGATCAGGCAGAGCAGGAAGAGGACGACGATGTTGTACCAGCTCCACGCCAGCGCCAGCAGCCCCTCGTTCATCAGCAGATAGCGATCGGTCAGGGCGAAGGCGTATTCGACCGCGAAGGTGGTCATGACCAGCATCCACAGGAAGAACCTGAGCAGCGGCCATTCGATGAAACGCTGGGAGCGGTCGCCGCCCTTGGCGGTAACGCTGAATTTGTGGCCGCGCGGGCGCAGCAGGCCGATGAAGACCGCCTTGAGAGCCGCCGGCGCGGTCAGCATCTGCGCCACATCGGTGAGGATGGGCACGACGCGGCCACGCGAGATCCACGCCATGGTCTGCGACTGGAACACGTAGAACGGCAGGAAGATCGCCAGCATCTGGTAAAGCGAGACCTCGATGGCCTTGATGCCGAAGAGCAGGTAGACCACCGGCACGAACACGCCGACGATCTTGTAGAGATAGACGAAGGACCAGTTGAGGAAGGTCTCGATCAGGCTGATGCGGTCGATGAGCCCGAGGCCGTTGGCCGCCAGCGGTCCGCTGCGCCCGCGCAGGATCTGCATGAAGCCGAGCGACCAGCGGCCGCGCTGGGTGACGTATTCCCTCAGGCCCTCCGGTGCCAGACCGAAGCTCAGCGGCTCGTTGAGATAGGCGGTGGTGTAGCCGATCTCCTTGAGGCGCAGCGTGGTGAGGTAGTCCTCGGTCACCGAGTCGGTGGGAATGCCGCCGATCTGATTCAGTGCATCGCAACGGACGATCGACGACGTGCCGCAGCAGAAGGCGGCACCCCAGGCATCCTTGCCCGGCATCACGATGTCGAAGAAGAAGCGCTGCTCGTCGGGCCAGGCACCGGCGATGGCAAGATTGGCCTGGATCGGATCGGGATTGATGAAATGCTGCGGCGTCTGCACGATGCCGACGGAGGGATCGTGGAACAGGCTCATCGCGCGCGACAGGAAATGCGCGGTGGGCACGAAATCGGCGTCGAGGATCGAGATGAATTGCGGCGGCTCGGGCAGATCGGCGAGCACGCCGAGGGCGTGATTGATGTTGCCGGCCTTGGCGTGGGCGTTGTCGGGGCGCGTCAGGTAGCCGGCGCCGAGCCGCTCGCACAGCGCCTTCAGCCAGGGGCGCCTGCCATCGTCGAGAACCCAGGTGCGGAAGTTCGGATAGTCCATGCCGATCGCGCCGAGGATCGTGTGCTCGAGGATGCGCTGCTCCTCGTTGTAGGTGCAGATCAGCACGTCGATCAGGGGCGCCTTTCCGTCGCGACGTTCCCAGCCCTCGTGTTCATCCGCCTCGGCGCTGCGGTCGCGCACGCGGCTGAGGAAGAACAGCGAAAGCAGCGCCGAGGTGAGCGCCAGCGTTTCGACGATGAAGAAGCTCCAGCCGGCCAGCCAGTTCACCGGCTCACTGATCGGCGGCAGGGTGACCTGGTAGCGCCACACCAGATAGCGCAGAAGCAGGACACCGCAGATCGCGGTCAGCGCGACCCGCGTCAGGCGCCAGTCGGTCGGCACCCACGGAAGCACCGCGAACAGGAACGCCCCGGCGATGAGCGCCGGCGCCATGACCTGCATGAGCGGCGTGTTAAGCAGCGCCGTCAGGCTGTCGACGATGGCAGGCAGATCGATCATGGTGCCGCTCAGCGCGCCCGGCTGCCGAAAACGACGGTGCCGCGCCGGCCGACGGCGCAATCCTCGACCGCGCCGAGATCGGGCAGCGACACGCGCACGCGGTAGGCCTGGGTGTCGGCGCGGAACGGCATGATTGCGTAGTCGCCGCCGGTTGCAGCGGCATGTCCGAGAAGATTGCCGACCGTGCCGCGGTGGAAATGATCGCTGCCGTAGAAACTGAAACGGGCCGGCATGCCCGGCTGCAGCTTGTCGTAGGTGCCTTCCGACACGGTGGCGACGATGCTCGTGGCCGAACAGCCGACAATGCGCGCAATGACGTCGCCCTTGTCGACCAGATCGCCGGAGTCGACGCGCACGTCCCAGACCTTGCCGTCGGCGTTCGAGACCACCGCGGCATCGCTATCCGAACCCGCCGGGCTTTCGATCAGGGCCAGGGGGACGCCGCGGGCAACCAACCTGCCGATGGTCAGTTGGCCGTTCCTGAACACACCGGACAGCGGAGACTCGACGAGATGGACCGGCGCATCGACGAAGGCTTCGTCGCTCACCAGCGTCGTCACGCGCTGCAGCGGGACCAGCCCGACCGCGACGAGGATGGCGGTGCCGGCAAACGTCTTGAAGATGCGGCTCGCCCAGGACGGCTTGTATTTGAGCTCGGACCCGGCGGCGGCGCCCAGCGTGCGCGGGCCGTCCGACCCCGTTGCTGCCGGCAGCGCTGTTGCAATACCGCCCTCCACTTCGGCGGCTTCGTCGAGCAGCGCGAATGCCTGCTCGATCATGCCCTGGAGTTCGCGGACGTCCTTGCGCTCGCCGCTATCGGGCGCGGCCGTGCGGTGGCGGGGCAGGACGACGCTCGTCCTGGCCTCGGTTCCGGATTCCGGTTCGGTCGGCGGAACGTTGCGTGGAAGCTCGGCCACGCCAACATCCCGCGCGGTCGTCTTGAGCGCCTTCATGGCCATGCGCAAACCTCGCGGAGCGACATCATTCGCTCACGCCAACGATAGGCTGCAGAAAATGCCAAGGGGTTGCGGCGTTCCGGTTCGCGAGACGAAATTGGCGGCGAGGCTTAATGCCGGCCTAATCGAACCCGGCAAAATGCCGTCAAATCAGGCCTTCTTCTCCCAGCGCCCGCGCTCCGACTGCTGCCAGTAGGTGGCGTCGTGGCCGGCCTCTTTCGCCGCCTTCCAGGCCGCCCGCGCCTGATCGACGGCGTCCGGATCGTTGCCGTCGAAGAGCCGCACCACGCGCGTGTAGGCACCGTAGTCGGGTATGTCGGCGCCGTCGGCGAGGAAGCGCACTTGCGCCCCGTTGGGGTTGTCGTCGTCGGTGGTCAGCCACACCGGCTGGGCAGCCGCGTGGCCGTCCTTGATGGTGCCATGCGGCAGGAAGCCGTCGTCACGCCCGGTCCACAGATGGGCATCGAGCGCGTCGCGCCGTTCCTCCGAACCCACCTGCACCACCGCCCGCCACTTCCGCTCAAGGCACTTCTCAAGCAACTCGGGCAGCACCCGCTCCAGCGGCTGGCTCATCAGGTGGTAGAAAAGGACCTCGGTCATCACCGCTCGTAGTGGTCGGCGACCAGCCGGTCGAGCAGGCGCACGCCCCAGCCCGACGCCCAGGAGCGGTTCACCTCGCTCTGCGGCGAGCCGAAGCCGGTGCCGGCGATATCGAGATGGACCCAGGGCGTGTCCTTGACGAAGCGCTTGATGAAATGCGCCGCGGTGATCGAGCCGGCGTCGCGCCCGCCGGCGTTCTTGACGTTGGCGAACTTCGAATCGATCTGCCTGTCGTATTCCTTGCCAAGCGGCATGCGCCAGACGCGCTCGCCGGTCGCCTCGCCGGCGGCGGAGAGCGCCGCGGCCATCGCATCCTCGGTGGCATACATGCCGGCGTAGTGGTGGCCGAGCGCAATGATGACGGCGCCGGTCAGCGTCGCCAGATCGATCATGAATTTCGGCTTGAAACGTTCCTCGGTGTAGGCGACCGCGTCGGCGAGCACCAGCCGCCCTTCCGCGTCGGTGTTGATGATCTCGATGGTGCGGCCGGTCATGGCGGTGACGATGTCACCCGGCCGCTGGGCGGCGCCGTCGGGCATGTTCTCGACCACGCCGATGACGCCGACGGCGTTGACCTTGGCCTTGCGCCCGGCGAGCGCCCGCATCAGCCCGGTGACGGCGGCGGCGCCGGCCATGTCGCCCTTCATGTCCTCCATGCCGCCGGCCGGCTTGATCGAGATGCCGCCGGTGTCGAAGACGACGCCCTTGCCGATGAAGGCGACCGGCTGGTCCTTGGCGCGGCCGCCGTTCCAGCGCATCACCACCAGGCGCGGCGGACGCGCCGAGCCCTGCGCCACGCCAAGCAGGGCGCGCATGCCGCGCTTCTTCATCTCGGCTTCGGTCAGCACCTCGACCACGACGCCGAGGTCCTTCAGCCCCCGCGCCCGTTCGGCGAACTCGACGGGGCCGAGAACGTTCGGCGGCTCATTGACGAGGTCGCGCGCCATCAGCACGCCGTCGGCGATGGCATTGCGGCTAGTCCAAGCGGCGCGGACGCCGGCGAGATCGGCGACCCGGATGGTCACCGCCACCGGCTCCTTGCGGGCGCCGTTGCCGTTGTCGTCGTCGCCGTTCGTCTTGTAGTTGTCGAAGGCATAGGCGCGCAGCCTGATACCGAGTGCGAAATCCGCGGCCGCGGCCCTGCCCAGGCGGCGACCGTCGGGCCGCTCGAAGAGGACCGTCACCGCCTTGGCCTTGCCCAGGGCGCCGGCGGCGGCACCGCCGAGATCGAGCCAGTCCTTTTCCCCGATCTCGCTCGGATCGCCGGTCGCCAGCAGAATCAGCCGGTCGAAATCGGCGCCGGCGGGCGCCAGCAGGTCGAGAATCGCCTTCGCCTTGCCGGAATACCCGGCCGCCGCGGCGGCTCGCGCGATTTCCGCTTCCAGCCCGAGCCCGCGTGCCTGGGGTCCGAGGGTGAGGTCCGGGCCGACCAGAGCGAGGACGGTTCCGGCCAGTTTGGGGGTCGGCTTGGCAAAATCGATGCGGGCAAGGTCGGTCATGACGGGTGGGCCTCACTCAAAAAGGGCGGATTTCAGCGGTCACGATAGCAGACCGCGCGCCGCCGGGCATGTATTCTCGGTTGCGCGCGGCCGGCCTGTTGCGCAATGCAGCAATCCCACCATAATCGCGGTCGGCGATATCGGCCCCGAAGGCGCGCATGAAGCTCATAGAGCGCTACATTTTCCAGAAGATCGCCGGGGCCACAACGATGACGTTCGTGGCGCTGGGGACCATGGTTTGGCTGTCGCAGGCGCTGCGCCAGTTCGATCTGGTCACCGCCAACGGTCAGACGGTGTGGACCTTCCTCTACGTGTCGGCGCTGCTGGTGCCGGCACTGGTGACCATCGTGCTGCCGGTGGCGCTGCTGATCGCCGTGATCTACGCCTTCATCCATCTCAACGGCGATTCGGAACTCCAGGTCGTCAACGCCAGCGGCGCGGCGCAGATAACCGTCCTGCGCCCGGTGCTCATGATCGGGGTCGTCGTCACGCTCATGGTCGCCGCGATGTCGCTCTATTTCGCGCCGCTGTCGCTGCGCGCCTGGCAGACGCTCATCACCAATGTGCGCGGCGACATCCTGACAACGATCCTGCAGCCGGGACAGTTCATGCAGCCGGTTGCCGGGCTCACCATCCACATCCGCAGCCGCGATCCGGACGGCACGCTGCACGGCATCTTCGTTTCCGACGATCGCGAATTGTCGCAGACCTCCACCTACCTCGCCGAGCGCGGCGCCATCATCAACAACACGCTCGGCGTGTTCATGATCATGAACAACGGCACCATCCAGCAGCGCAGCAAGGACGATCAGTCGATCTCGATGATCGAGTTCTCGAACTACGCCTTCGACCTGTCCTCGTTCAGCAGCAGCAACGCGACGCCGCAGCTGCATCCCGCCGAGCAAAGCACCGCCTATCTGTTCAATCCCGATCCCAACGATCGCTATTTCCGCCAATATCCCGGGAAGTTCCGGGCGGAACTGCATAATCGGCTGTCCTCGCCGCTCTACGGCCTGCTTTTCGCCGTGCTGCCGCTGGTCTTTCTCGGTCAGGCCGAATCGCCGCGGCAAAGCCGCGCGGCGAGCGTGACCATGGCGGTGGTCATCACGACGGCTCTGCGCGCTTTCGGGGTCTTCCTGCCAAACCTCGCCGAGACAAGCACGCTCGCCATCTGGCTGATGTATGCGATCCCGCTTGGCGGCGTCCTCATCGCCTCGCTGCTGGTGCTGACCGGGCGCCAGCTCAGGCCGCCCGAAGCGATCATCGCCGTCGCCGAGATGATGTTCGCGCGCGCCAGCGGCATGCTGCGCAGCGACACCACGGCGACGGCCGGAGGGGCCCGCTAGACACGATGTTCGGCCATACCCTCTCGTTCTATTTCGCGCGTCATTTCGCCAAGATGGTCATCTCCATCTTCATGCTGGGCTTCCTGCTGATCACGGTCGTCACCTACATCGAGTTCTTCAATCGCGCCTTCATGGGCGACTATACCGGCGGCTTCACCCTGGCGCTGGTCGCCCTCTTCCGCGTGCCGAGCGTGACCGAGGACGCCCTGCCCTTCGCCGTCCTCTACGGTTCGATCGCCGCCTTCGTCGTCGCCAACCGGCGGCTCGAAGTGGTGGTGGCGCGTGCCGCCGGGGTGTCCGCGGTGCAGTTTCTGCTGCCCGCCTGCGTGGTCGGCCTCATCATCGGGATCGCCGGAACGACCATCTACAATCCACTGGCGGCCGGCCTGCTCAACTGGTCGAACCAGCTCACCCTGCAGGTCCTGCCGCAAGGTCACCGGCCGGCGACGGACCATCACGGGGCGGTCTGGGTGCGTCAGGCGACCAGCGACACCGAATCGATTGTCGGCGCCCCCCAATCCTTCGACGACGGCCTCGGTCTCATCGGGGTGACCGCCTATGTGTTCTACCCGGGCGGGAAGTTCCGTGAGCGAATCGACGCAGACCGGGGTCACTACGAGCCCGGCCTGTGGCGGCTGACGGACGCCACGGTGACGGCCCCCGATTCCGTGCCGCACAAGGTGGCGGTCTACAATCTGCCCACGAATTTGTCCGCAGAAGAGGTCAAGAGAACCTTCTTACAGCTTGATTCTGTTTCGTTTTGGTCGCTTCCCGCCCTGGCCGCTTCGGCCCAGCGGGCCGGTGTGCCCGACAACCGGTTTCTGCTACAGTACAACGTGCTCTTGTCCAGACCGATCCTGCTCCTCGCCATGGTGCTGATCGCTGCCAATGTTTCCTTGAGATTCTCCCGTTCCCGGGACGTCGGATGGATGATTATTGCTGGCGTGGGAGTGGGCTTCATGCTTTATGTTCTCATGAAGATTGCGTGGGATTTGGGCAGTGGTGGAATCGTGCCTCCGCCACTGGCCGCTTGGCTGCCAGCGGGTGTGGCAACCTTGTTCGGTATAACGGTTCTGTTGCATCTGGAGGACGGATGAACGGGGCGGCGACCAGCGTCGCTGTAGGGGGTTGGCCCGGCCGTTTCGGCCGGGGCCTGATGCGCGTCGCACTGGCTGCGGTGCTGCTCGGCCTCGCCGTGCCCACGGTCGGCATCGCCGCCGTCGGCGACGCGATGATGGCCGCTCCCCCGTCGGTCGCTCCCGGCGAGCGCATGCTGGTCGAGTCCGATCAGCTGGTCTACGACTACGACCGCAACACCGTTTCCGCCGTCGGCAATGTGAAGATCTACTACGGCGGCTACACGCTCGAAGCCGAGAAGGTCATCTACAACAAGTCGAGCGGCCGCCTGATCGCGCAGGGCCACGTCAAGCTGGTCGATCCGACAGGCTCGGCGGTCTACAGCGACTACATCGACATCACCGACGACTTCCGCGACGGCTTCATCCAGTCGCTGCGGGTCGATGCCGCCAATCACACGCATTTCGGCGCCTCCAGCGCCGAGCACGGCGCCGACAAGACGACGTTCAACGACGGCAGCTACACCGCCTGCGAACCGTGCAAGAACAACCCCGACAAGCCTCCGCTGTGGAACGTGAAGGCCACCAAGATCGTGGTCGACCACAAGGAGCACATGGTCTACTTCACCAACGCCAAGCTCGAATTCATGGGCCTGCCGCTGGCCTGGGTGCCCTACTTCGCGGCGCCCGATCCGACCGTGAAGCGCAAGTCGGGCTTCCTGGCCCCCAATTTCGGCTATGCCGAGAAACTCGGCTTCTACGGGTCGCTGCCCTACTACTGGGCGATTGCCCCCAACATGGACGTCACCTTCTCGCCGACCTACCTCGCGCGTCAGGGATTCCTGGGGCAGCTTGAGTTTCGCCACCGCCTGTCGAACGGCCAGTATGCGGTGCACATGGCAGGCATCAGCCAGACGGATCCGGGGGCCTTCGGGCTGGCGCCCGGCAACCGGACCCTGCGCGGTGCCATCAACACCACCGGCCAGATCAATCTCTCGCGGGACTGGACCTTTGGCTGGAACGGCACGCTTCTGTCGGACCGGACCTTCACGCGCGACTACGGCGTCATCAACGGCGATGTCGAGGGGACGGAGTCGACCGTCTACCTGACCGGGCTGAGGGACCGCAATTTCTTCGAGGCCCGCGGGTCCTACTATCAGGTCCTCACCAGCCAGGCAGGGATGACCCCGGCGGCGGCGGCGCGCTTCAACCAGGATCGCCAGCCGATCGTGGGAGAGATCGACAGCAAGAAATACGCCGACCACTCGGTATTCGGCGGCGAGGTGTCGCTCACCACCAACGTGACGGCGCTCACCCGCGGCGAAGACGACACGTTCATGTACGGCGGCGTGGCGCCGACCTATTTCGCCGGCACGGCGGGCGACTACATCCGCGCCACCAAGCAGCTCGACTGGCAGCGGCGGTTCATCGGGCCGATGGGCCAGGTCATCACGCCCTTCGCCTATGTGCGCGGCGATGCGTTCTATCTGAACGACCAGACGGCCGCGGCGATCTCGGCTGGATTGACACCCAATTCCACTGCCTTCCGCTTCACGCCGGCCGTTGGCATCGACTGGAGCCTGCCGATCCTGGTGCAGGACGCACATTCCACCAACATCATCGAGCCGCGGGCGCAGTTGATCGTGCGGCCGGACGAAATGCATGCCGGCACGCTGCCCAACAACGACGCGCAGAGCCTGGTGTTCGACGTGTCGAACCTGTTCGACCACGACAAGTTTTCGGGCTTCGACCGCGTCGAGGGCGGCACCCGGCTGAACCTCGGCGTTCACTACAACGGCACCTTCGACAACGGCGCCTCGGTCGACGCGACGTTCGGCCAGTCGTTCCAGCTCGCCGGCACCAACCCCTATGCGACGCCGGACATTGCCGGAACCGGCGGGGCCGTGGCGGGGCTGTCGAGCGGCTTGTCCGGTCTTGAAACGGCCCAGTCCGACTATGTCGCCGGTGCTACCGTCGATACCGGCCTCGGGCCGCGCATCACCGCCAACGGGCGTTTCGACAATTCGGATTTCGCGATCAATCGCGGTGAGATCGAGGCAACCGCGGCGCTTGGGCCGGTCAGCGCCTCGGCCGCCTATCTCTTCCTGAGGAACAATCCCTATAACCCGACGCTGGGCTCGGCCTCGGTCCTGCGCGGCGCCGGCTCGGTCAACCTCACCGACAACTGGCGTACGTTCGGTTCGGTGATCTACGACATCAAGAACGACACGATCGCCGGCGAGGGTCTCGGTCTCGCCTTCGACAACGATTGCCTGACCTTCTCGGTCGCCTACAACGAAACGCGCGCGGGCTATACCGACCTGCCAAGTCGCTGGCTCACCTTCCGCCTGCAGCTCCGCACCCTCGGCGACACCTCGTACCAGACCAACCTGGCCAGCGGGGTCAACTGACGGTTTGTGGGGTGCAGCACCCTTTTTTAGCCAGATTCGGCGCAATGATGCGGCTCCACCGCGTCCGGCAGATATCGTCTGACGCTTCAACGTCGTGCTTTCATCGCTGCCGTGCCCCGGCGGCGATTTCCGGGGAATGCCCTTGAACCTCCCAAAGAGCCTTGCGTTGCGCCGTCTGGCAGTCGCCAGTCTTGCCGTCATCGCTGCGGCGGGACTTTCGGCGTGCAACAGCCTCGGCGACCTGTTCGATTCCGGGGGGACCCCGGTCAGCGGCCCGCCGGTCACCGGCAACACCCAGATGCCGGACATCCCGACGCTGAGCAAAAAGAGCAGTTCGATCGCCGTGCTGGTGAACGAGGACCCGATCACCCATTACGACATCTCCCAGCGCCAGAAGCTGATGTCGCTGGGCGGCGCCAAGACCAGCACCAAGATCGCCACCAACGAGCTGATCGACGAGACGCTGGAACTGTACGAAGCGCGCAAGCGCGGCGTGAATGTGCCCAGTGCCCGGATCGATGGCGCCTTCGCCTCGATCGCTCAGGGTCTCAAGATGTCGCCGGACCAGCTGACCAAGGCGCTCGCCTCGCGCGGCATCGACGCCTCGTCGCTGAAGCAGCGCCTGCGCGCCCAGTTGACCTGGCAAATTCTCGTGCAGCGGCGCACGCAGTTGAAGGCGCAGGTCACATCCAAGGACTTGACCTCCGCCATCCTCGCCAAGGGCGACCCGTCGCAGATGACGCTCAACGAGTACATGCTGCAGCAGATCGTCTTCGTCGTGCCGCAGGGCTCGTCGGCCTCTGTCTACGCCCAGCGCCGGCGCGAGGCCGAGGCGTTTCGTCAGCGTTTCCAGGGCTGCGAAAACAGCCTGGCGCAGGCGCAGAAGCTGCGCGGCGTCGTGGTCAAGAATATCGGCAGGCGCGACGCAACCCAGCTCAACGGCAACGAGGGCGACGACATCAAGAAGACGGCGGCCGGAAAGACGGCGCCGCCCTATCGGATGGATGACGGCATCGAGCTGATCGCCGTGTGCTCGGTGAAGCAGGTGCAGAGCCAGGCGGAGGCGCGGGCCGAGGTGACCAATGAGCTTTACGGCAAGCAGGCCAAGGACCTCGGCAAGGACTACTTGGAAGAATTGCACAAGGCTGCGATCATCGAATATCGCTAGGCTCTAGGCCCGCGCCAAGGGGCACCGGGGATGTTACCGCCACTTGCCCTCACCATGGGGGAGCCGTCCGGCATCGGACCGGACATCACCATAGCCGCATGGCTTCGGCGCCACGAACTGGCCCTGCCGCCGTTCTACTGCCTGGCCGACCGGGCGCTGCTCGCCGAACGGGCCGCCATGCTGGGCCTCGCCTGCCCGATCGAGACCGTCACCCCGGCTGCCGCCGCCGCCTGCTTCGACAACGCGCTCCCCGTCGTGCAACTGGAAGCGCCGATCTCGGCGCGCGTCGGTGAGCCCGACCCGGCCAACGCCCAGGCGGTCATCGAAGCGATCGCGCGCGCCGCCGGCGACGTGCGCGCCGGTTTCGCCGCAGCGGTGGTCACCAATCCGATCAACAAGAAGGTTCTCTACGACGCCGGCTTCAACCATCCCGGCCACACCGAGTTCCTCGGCGCCATGTCGGCGGCGTGGACAGGCGAGCCCGGCAGGCCGGTGATGATGCTGGCCAGCGCCGAGCTGAAGGCGGTGCCGGTGACCATCCACATCCCTCTGCGCGATGTCGCGAGCACGCTCAGCGAGCGGCTGATCGTGGATACCGGCCGGATCGTCGCCAATTCGCTGAAACGCCGTTTCGCGGTGGCGAATCCGCGCCTGGCCGTCGCCGGGATCAACCCTCATGCCGGCGAAAGCGGCTCGATCGGCGACGAGGACGAGCGCATCGTGCGTCCGGCGGTGGCCGTGCTGCAGGCCGAGGGCATCGCGGCGCGCGGGCCGCTGCCGGCCGACACGCTGTTCCATGCGGCAGCGCGGGCGACCTACGACGCGGTGCTGTGCATGTATCACGATCAGGCGCTGATCCCGGCCAAGACGCTCGCCTTCGACCACGGCGTCAACGTGACGCTCGGCCTCGCCTTCGTGCGTACATCGCCCGACCACGGCACGGCGTTGGATATCGCCGGAACGGGACGCGCGGACCCGTCGAGCCTCGCCGCTGCGCTGCGATTGGCGGCGGAGTTGAGGCAGAACGAACTCGCCGCCGGATGAGCGCGATCGACGACCTGCCGCCGCTGCGCGAGGTCATCGCCCGGCACGAACTCAGCGCCCGCAAAGGCCTCGGCCAGAACTTCCTGCTCGACCTCAACCTGACGGCACGCATCGCCCGCGCGGCGGGGCCGCTGGCCGGCGCAACGATCGTGGAGGTCGGGCCCGGTCCCGGCGGCCTCACCCGCGCGCTCATCGCCGAAGGCGCGTCCCGGGTGGTCGCCATCGAGCGCGACCGGCGCTGCATCGCGGCGCTGGAGGAGATCGCAGCCGCCGCTCCCGGCCGTCTCACCATCGTCAATGCCGATGCGCTGACCGTGGACATGGCGGCGCTCGCCCCGCCGCCGGCCCGCATCGTCGCCAACCTGCCCTATAACGTCGCCACGCCGCTGCTCGTCGGCTGGCTCAAGGCCGCGCCCTGGCCGCCGTGGTACGAGCAGATGACGCTGATGTTCCAGCGCGAGGTGGCCGAGCGCATCGTCGCCGCACCTGGATCGAAGACCTATGGCCGCCTCGGCGTGCTTGCCGGCTGGCGCGCCGAAGCCGAGATCCTGTTCGACATCTCGCCGCGCGCCTTCACGCCGCCGCCCAAGGTCATCTCGTCGGTGGTGCGGCTGACGCCGCGCGCGAAGCCGCTTGCCTGCGACGTGCAGGTGCTGGAGCGGGTGACGGCGGCGGCCTTCGGCCAGCGGCGCAAGATGTTGCGCCAGAGCCTGAAGACGCTCGGCCTCGACGCGCTGCGCCTGCTCGCCGAGGCCGGCATCGCGGAGACCCAGCGGGCCGAGCAGATCGACATCGCCGGTTTCGTGGCGCTGGCGAACGCGGTGGCCGCCGCGAAGTCGTAGAGACGAACAGCATTCTGCCAGACCCCGTTCATGCCCGCGGGGGCGGGCATCCGGATCGGATGTGCCACAGGGGGATTCCATCCTGGGTTCCCGCCTCCGCGGGAACGAACGGAAGGGCGGCTCCGCGCTCCTAATCCGTCTTCTTGAGGTCGCTGAGCAGCTTGCCTACGAACTTCTCCAGGTCGGGGCGATAGACGCGCTTCAGCCGCTCGGCGGTGAGGATCGAGCGCAGGCGCTGAAAGCTCTTGTCGAGATCGCGATTGACCAGGACATAGTCGTATTCGGTCCAGTGCGGCACCTCAGCCGCCGCATTGTGCAGCCGCTGGGCGATCACCGCGCCGGTGTCTTCGGCCCGCCGCTCCAGCCGCGCCTTCAGCTCTCTGGCCGAGGGCGGCAGCACGAAGACGCTGACCACGTCGGCGCGCATGCTCTCGTAAAGCTGCAAGGTCCCCTGCCAGTCGATGTCGAAGAGAACGTCGCGGCCGACCTTCAGCGCCTCTTCCACCGGGCCACGCGGCGTGCCGTAGAGGTGCCCATGGACCTCGGCCCATTCCAGCAGGTCGCCGGCATCGCGCATCACCTCGAACTGCCGCCGGGTGACGAAGTGATAGTGGACGCCGTCGATCTCGCTGGCGCGCCGCGGCCGCGTGGTCACCGACACGGAGAGGTCCACCCCCTCCTCCTGCTCCAGAAGGTTGCGCGTCAGCGTCGTCTTGCCCGCGCCCGATGGCGAGGAGACCACCAGCATGATGCCCCGGCGGGCGATGTCGCGCGCTCTCATCATTCGACGTTCTGCACCTGCTCGCGCAGCTGGTCGACCACCGCCTTCATGTCCAGGCCGATGGCGGTCAGCGCACGGTCGTTCGATTTGGAGCAGAGCGTGTTGACCTCGCGGTTGAACTCCTGGGCGAGAAAATCGAGACGGCGGCCGACCGCCGTGTCGCCGGCGATGAGCTCGCGTGCGGCGGCGATATGGGCATAGAGGCGGTCGATCTCCTCGCGGATGTCCGCGCGGGTGGCGAGCAGCACCGCCTCCTGGTGCAGGCGGTCGGGGTCGAGCTTCGGCGCGGCGTCGAGGAGCGCCGCGAGCTGCTCGGCAAGGCGGTTGCGGATGGCCTCCGGCGTGCGTGCCGGCGAGGCCTCGGCGGCGCGGGTGAGGCGCTCCAGCTCATCGAGGCGTGTGGTGAGAACGGCGGCAATGGCCGCTCCCTCGCGCACGCGCATGGCGACGAGATCGGCGACCGCCTTGTCGAGATCGGCGATGACGCGCCCGGCAAGGGCCGTGCGCGTCGCCTCGTCGGGATCGCTTTCGGCCGTCTCGAGCACGCCGCGGATGGCCAGAATGCCGTCGAGCGTCGGCGGCGCGGCGTCCACCTTGCTGCGCACCCGGTCCATGGCGGCGATGACCTCGGCAAGCACGTCCTCGTTGATGCGCACGCGGGTGGCGCCCGCCTCGTGCTGGGCGGCAAGGCCGGCCTGCACGTTACCGCGGGCAAGGCGGGCGGCGATGCGCTCGCGGGCGGGCGGCTCGACATGGTCGAAACCGGGCGGCAGGCGCAGGCGGATGTCGAGGCCCTTGCCGTTGACGCTGCGCAGTTCCCAGGTCCAGCGGTAGCCTTCCCCTGCCCCGTCAACGCGGGCGAAGCCGGTCATACTGCAAAGAGGCATCGTCGGCCGGTCCCAGTCAGAATCGGTTCGGCGCCCGCAGGCGCGCCAGACGCATATGAGCCGCCTCGCCCCCGAGGTTCAAGGGCCAGGAGCTTTCTCCACCGATAGGGGATTACTGGGCTTTCGGCCTGGGCGTCGGCGAAAGGGCCAGCGGTGCCGCGTCGCCGCTGCCGTCGTCGGCCGCCCCGGCCTCGTCCGCCGCCGCCTTGGCGGCTGCCTTGCTGGCGTTGAGATCGCGCCAGTGGGCGACGTTGCGCAGATGCTCCTCGTAGCTCTGGGCGAAGGCGTGGCCGCCGCTGCCGTCGGCGACGAAATAGAGATCGCGGGTGCGCGAGGGATTGGCCACCGCCTCGAGCGAGGCGCGGCCGGGATTGGCGATCGGCCCCGGCGGCAAGGCCGGGATGGCATAGGTGTTGTACGGCGTCGGCGTCTCGAGATCCTTGCGGCTGAGCGTGAAGCCGGACGGTTTGCCGGCGCCGCCGAACATGCCGTAGAGCACCGTCGGATCGGATTGAAGGCGCATGTTCAGCTTGAGGCGGTTGATGAACACCGCCGCCACGCGGCTGCGCTCGTCGGCAAGCGCCGTCTCCTTCTCGACGATCGAGGCCAGGGTGACGAGCTGTGCCGGAGTCTTGACCGGCAGATCCGGCGCACGCCGGCTCCACACGTCGGCGAGCACCCGGTCGCGCTCGCGCTGCATGCGTTCGATGATGTCCTGGCGGTTGTCGCCGCGGGTGAACTTGTAGGTCTCGGGCAGCAGGCTGCCCTCCGGCGGAACAACCTTGATGTCGCCCGTGAGCACGTCGTCCGCCTTGAGGCGATCGACGATCTGCTGGCTGGTGAGCCCTTCCGGAATCGTCACCGAATAGAGGATGCCCTTGCCGGTGACCATGGTGTCCATGATGTCGCGCATGCTGGCGTGGGCGGGGATCAGGTATTCACCGGCCTTGAGGCTGGATGTCTGGTTGCTCAGCCACACGCCGAAGACGAACAGCCACTTGGTATCGATGATGCCGTCCTTGACCAGTTCGTCGGCGATGGTGCTGACGCCGCTGCCCTGGGTGACGGTGAAGGTGCGCGCCGCGTCGAGGCTGCTGCCGCTGTCGAATCGCGACTTGGCGAAGAAGATGCCGCCGCCGATGCCGATGATGCCGACGACGATGACGGTGATGACCAGGTTGAGGAACACCACCATGGGATGGCGGGCGGAGCGCGAGCGGGGCGGCGGCGGCGGCACCGGCTCCGGTTGAAGCGCCTCCATCGGGCTGCGCGGCGCGGTGCGGCTGAGCGAGGAATGAAGCCGCGCCGACAACGCCTCAGCGTCGTCGCTGTACGGCTCTCTCCTCAAATCAACCATGGACTGCGGCTCTCACTGGCACCATTGCGGGCGGGTCAGGAGACTGTAGCATCTAATGTGGCAAAAGCGGGATAGCCGATGGCGCTCTTCATGCATGACGGCGCAGCACCAGGGAGGCATTGGTTCCGCCGAATCCGAAGGAGTTCGACAGCACGGTATCCACGGTGCGTTTGCGCGCGGTATGCGGCACGAGATCGAAGGCCGTGTCGACCGAGGGGTTGTCGAGGTTGAGGGTCGGCGGCACCACGTTGTCGCGGATCGCCAGCAGCGAGAAGATCGCCTCGATGGCGCCGGCGGCGCCAAGCAGGTGCCCGGTCGCCGATTTGGTCGAGGACATGCTGATCTTGCCGGCGGCGGTCCCGGCCAGGCTCTCGACCGCCTTCAGCTCGATCTCGTCGCCGGTCTGGGTCGAGGTGCCGTGGGCGTTGATGTAGTCGAGATCGCCGGCCGCGATGCCCGCCCGCTTGAGGGCCATCTCCATGCAGCGGCGGGCGCCGTCGCCGTCCGGGGCGGGAGAGGTGATGTGGTAGGCATCGCCGGACAGGCCATAGCCGATGACCTCGCCATAGATGCGGGCGCCACGCGCCAGTGCGTGCTCGCGTTCCTCGACCACGACGATGCCGGCGCCCTCGCCCATGATGAAGCCGTCGCGGTCGCGGTCATAGGGGCGCGAGGCCGCCGTCGGCCGATCGTTGAAATGGGTGGACAGCGCCTTGGCGGCAGCGAAGCCGGCGATGGCGATGCGGCAGACAGGCGATTCCGCGCCGCCGGCCACCACTACATCGGCATCGCCCAGCGCGATCAGACGGGCCGCATCGCCGATGGCGTGCGCTCCGGTCGAACAGGCGGTGACCACCGCATGGTTCGGCCCCTTGAGGCCGTGGCGGATCGACACCTGGCCGGAGGCGAGATTGATCAGGCGGCCGGGGATGAAGAACGGGCTGACGCGCCGGGGGCCGCGGTCGCGCAGCGTCAGGGCGGTCTCCTCGATGCCCTGCAGGCCGCCGATGCCCGAGCCGATGAGCACGCCGGTGGCGATCTGGTCATCCTGGCTCTGCGGATGCCAGCCGGCGTCATCGAGCGCCTGGTCGGCGGCCGCCATCGCATAAACGATGAAGGGATCGACCTTGCGGCTCTCCTTCGGCTCCATCCAGTCGTCGGGATCGAATTTGCCGTCCGCCTTGGAGCCGCGCGGCAGTTGGCCGGCGATCTGGCTAGGCAGATCGGCGACCTCGAAATTCTCGATGCGCGCAATTCCGCTCTGGCCGGCGAGGATGGCAGACCACGAGGCATCGACGCCGCAACCAAGCGGCGACACCATGCCCAAACCGGTGACGACGACCCGTCTCATAGAACACTGCGACCCGCGCGCATGAGCGGTCGGGTCGGCACAGCTCAGGCGGTGTTCTTTTCGAGGAAGCTGATGGCGTCGCCGACCGTCAGAATCGTTTCGGCCGCATCATCCGGAATCTCGACGCCGAACTCCTCCTCGAAGGCCATCACCAGCTCGACCGTATCGAGGCTGTCGGCGCCCAGGTCGTCGATAAAGCTGGCGTTCTCGGTGACCTTTTCCGCGTCGACGCCGAGATGCTCGACGACAATCTTTTTCACCCGTTCAGCGACATCGCTCATTTTTTTAGAACCTCGATTGCCCCAATTTGACTATCCGATAGACCCCTCGCCCGGCAAGGGATCGACGATCGCCCTCTTGTTCGGAACGGGTGGAAGCGCAAGAAAACCGCTGCGCTTCCGGCACCGGCCGGTGGCCCGTAACACACTTTACGGACCTTTGCCAGCCAACGAAATGGCCCCGTTTCCTCCTGCCCGCCACCCGGCGCCAAAACCCTCAGAACCGCTCATATCATGGCCATGCCGCCGTTGACGTGCAACGTCTGGCCGGTGACATAGGCCGCCTCGTCCGAGGCCAGATAAGCGACCGCCCCGGCGACCTCGTCGGGGGTGCCCAACCGCTTGGCGGGGACACGCTGGAGGATCGCCTCCTTCTGCTTGTCGTTGAGCGCATCGGTCATCGGCGAGGCGGTGAAGCCCGGCGCCACGCAATTGACGGTCACGTTGCGGCTGGCGATCTCGGCGGCAAGCGACTTGGTCATGCCGATGAGCCCCGCCTTGGAGGCGGCGTAGTTGCCCTGGCCGGCATTGCCGGTGACGCCGACAACCGAGGTGATCGAGATGATGCGGCCGGCACGGCGGCGCATCATGCCGCGCAGAACGGCGCGCGAAAGCCGCATGGCCGCGGTCAGGTTGACCGCCAGCACATCGTTCCAGTCCTCGTCGGTCATGCGCGCGAAAAGCATGTCGCGGGTGATGCCGGCATTGTTGACCAGGATGTCGATCTCGCCGCCGAGCGCCTCCTCGGCCTGCGGCACGAGCTGTTCCACCGCGCCCGCATCGCCGAGATCGCAGGGCAGCACTGCGGTGCGTTCGCCGAGTTCAGCGGCAAGCGCGTCGAGCGCCTCGCGCCGCGTGCCCGACAGCCCGACGCTGGCCCCCTGCTTGTGCAAGGCACGGGCGATGGCGCCGCCAATGGCGCCGCTGGCGCCCGTCACCAGGGCGCGTTTCCCCGTCAGTTCGAACATGGGCCTCGTCCTTTCTCAGCCGAGTTTGGCGACGGCCGCGTCGATATCGGCCGGTGCGCCGACGGCAAGCGTCTCGGCGCCGTCGACGATGCGTCTGGCGAGGCCGGAGAGCACCTTGCCGGCGCCGACCTCGACGAAAAGATCGACACCGGCGCCACCCAGCCAGGCGACCGACTCGCGCCAGCGCACCATGCCGGTCACCTGCTCGACCAGCCGCCGGCGAATCTCCTCAGGCTCGCTGATCGGCGTGGCGAGCACATTGGCGACCAGCGGCACGACCGGCGCCTTGATGTCGACGGCGGCAAGCGCCTCCTCCATCGCCTCGGCCGCCGGTTCCATCAGGGCGCAATGGAAGGGGGCGCTCACCGGCAGGAGGATGGCACGCTTGGCGCCCTTCTGCTGGGCGATGACGATGGCGCGCTCGACGGCGGCCTTGCTGCCGGAGATCACCACCTGCCCGCCGCCATTGTCGTTGGCGGTGGCGCAGACCTCGCCCTCGGCCGCCTCGGTGGCGACTTCGCTGGCCGCATCGAGTTCCATGCCGAGCAGCGCCGCCATGGCGCCGGCGCCGACCGGCACGGCAGCCTGCATGGCACGCCCGCGGGTGCGCAGCAGCCGGGCGGCATCGGGCACGCTGAGCGCGCCGGCGGCGGCCAGCGCCGAATATTCGCCGAGCGAATGGCCGGCGACATAGGCCACCTTGTCCCGGATCGTGATGCCGCGCGCCTCCAGCACCCTCAGCGCCGCCAGGCTCACCGCCATCAGCGCCGGCTGGGCATTCTCGGTCAGGGTCAGGGTCTCGATCGGCCCTTCCCAGATGATCCTGGACAGCTTCTCGCCGAGCGCCTCGTCGACCGCCTCGAAGACGGCGCGCGCCTCGAATTCGGCATCGGCGAGCGCCTTGCCCATGCCGACGACCTGACTGCCCTGGCCTGGAAACGTGAATGCGACCGTCATCTTGCCCCGTGACGCCTCTCTGCGCCGGCGAGTCTCCGCCGTTGGCCGCGGGTTTGAGCGCGCCCAGCCGAGGCTGTCAAGACGGGCGCGGGGCCATCAGGTCTTCCCGGGACGGACTTCTCCCAAAACGCTTGCAAACCTCGGGCTTTTGCTTATAACCGCGCCGTCCAGACGGACCCCGGCCGGGGGCTGAACGGAAGGCGGCGGAAGCCGCAGGATCGGAAGCGATCCGTCTTCCCGTGCTCCTGCTCTCGAAGTGTCATCGAGCCTTTCCCCTAAGAAGGCTTCGACGAGGCTTAGCGCCGGACAACATGAGGAAAGGCATCCATGCCCTTATACGAGCATGTCTTTTTGGCTCGCCAAGACGTCTCCGGCCCACAGGTCGAGGCGCTCGTCGAGCAGTTCAAAGGCGTCATCGAACAGGCCGGCGGCAGCATCTCCAAGGTCGAAAGCTGGGGGCTGAAGTCCCTCGCCTACCGCATCCGCAAGAACCGCAAGGCCCATTTCACCCTGATGAACATCGAGGCACCGCCCGCGGCCGTCGCCGAGATGGAGCGTCAGGAGCGGCTCAACGAGGACGTCATCCGCGCCATGACCATCAAGGTCGACGTGCTGGAGGAAGGTCCCTCGGCGATGACGCAGAAGCGTGACCGCGACGACCGCGGCGACCGCCGTGGCGGCCGTTTCGGCGATCGCGACCGGGGCGACCGGCCACCGCGGCCGCGCCGTGAAGACGGCGAAAGTGCTGGCGGCGACAGCAGCGGAGGGAACGACTGATGGTCGATATCAACCAGTTGCCGACGCGCCGGCCCTTCTTCCGCCGCCGCAAGACCTGTCCGTTCTCCGGCGCCAACGCGCCCAAGATCGACTACAAGGACGTGCGCCTGCTGCAGCGCTACATCTCGGAGCGCGGCAAGATCGTGCCGTCGCGCATCACCGCGGTGTCGGCGCCCAAGCAGCGCGAACTGGCCCGGGCGATCAAGCGGGCGCGCTTCCTCGGCCTGCTGCCGTATGTGATCAAGTGAGCGAATAGCGAAATAGGGAATAGCGAATAGCAACCGACTATTCGCTATTCGCTACTCACTATTCGCCTTCTCAGTTGGGGTACGGCCGGAGCAGTGGCTCCGCGACCCTCCCCTAACCGCTCGAAAGGCGGGACAGCGATGGTACAGACGATCCTGGTTGGCATTGCAGCGGGTATCGCCGCGGCGCTCATGTTCCTGGCGCCGGTCGGTGGCACCGTGCTCGCCTTCCCGCTCTTCATCCTCACCGGATTGCCCATCGCTCTGGCCGGCCTCGGCTGGGGCACGGCGGCCGGCGCCGCGGCCGCCATCGCCGGGACGCTGACGATCTTCGTCGCCCTGTCGACCATGGGGGCGGCAGCGTTCCTCCTGCTCTTCGCCGTGCCGGTCGTCTGGGTCGCCCGGCTCGCCCTGCTGTCGCGTTCGGCCGCGGACGCTGCGCCCGATGCGCCCCGCGAATGGTATCCGCTCGGCCGCCTGCTGGTGCATCTGGCCGGTGCGGCCGCCATCGCTGTGGTGCTCGTCGGCATCCTCATCGGCTTCGACCGCCAGACGCTGACCGCCGAGGTGACCCAGGCGCTGGTCGAGCTGTTCTCTGCCATGGCGACGACGGCAGCGCCGCCGACGGCCGCCGAGTTGAGGCCGTTCGTGCAGTTCTACCTCGCCATCATGCCGTTCACCGTTACCGCCATGCTGGTCTTCATCCTCACCTTCGACCTGTGGCTGGCGGCCGTGGTGGCGCGTGCGTCCGGCCGTCTGCGGCGGCCGCGCGAGACGCTGTGGGGCGTGGATCTGCCCGGCCGGGCGCTGGTCGCCCTTGCCGGCGTTGCCCTGCTCGCCTTCCTGCCGGGCACGGCCGGCGAGATCGCGCGGGTCTTCACCGGGGCGCTTGCCGGCGCGGCGGCGTTGACCGGGCTGGCCGTGATGCACGCTCTCACGGTGGGTTTCGGCGGCCGCACCGTGCTCCTCATCGTCGTCTATGCGTTGATCGCATTCTCCGGCCTGCCGCTTGTCTTCTTCGTCCTCCTGGCAATCGCCGAGGCCGTGTTCCATCTCCGCGCCCGCCGTTTCAAGGGCGTCCCCCCGCAATGAGACCAATCCCGTCAACGGAGTGAACTGCCATGGAAGTCATCCTGCTTGAACGTATCGCCCGGCTCGGCCAGATGGGCGACGTCGTGCGTGTGCGCGACGGCTATGCCCGCAACTTCCTGCTGCCGCAGGGCAAGGCGCTGCGCGCCAACGAGGAAAACCGCAAGCGTTTCGAGTCGGAGCGCGTGCACCTCGAGGCGCGCGACCTCGAGCGCCAGCAGGAGGCCGAAGCGGTCGCCGGCAAGCTCGAAGGCCAGTCCTTCATCCTCATCCGCCAGGCCGGCGAGACCGGCCAGCTCTACGGCTCTGTCACGACGCGCGATCTCGCCGAGACGATGGACGCCGGCGGCTTTTCGGTGAGCCGCAGCCAGATCGCCCTCAACCATCCGATCAAGACGATCGGCATGCACACGGTGCTTATCGCGCTGCATGCGGAAGTCGAGGCTCACGTCATCGCCAATGTGGCGCGCAGCGAGGACGAGGCCAAGCGTCAGGCGCGCGGCGAGGACGTCACCCTGGCGGGCGCCGGCGAGGCCGAGGAAGAAGCGGCGGCGGAAGAAGCAGCTGCCGCCGAGGGCGAAGAAGCCGCCGCGGCGGAGGGTGAGGAGACCGCGGAGAGCGAAGAAACCGCGGAATTCCTGACGCCACCGCAATGGGTTGAGACCAAACCCAAATAGGGACTATCATCCGCCGGCGTCGCGGGGCCGCCGGCGGAGGCGGCCCTCGCATTGGTAGGGATTGCGACGGCCTGGGCGACTAGCCGATGAATTCCACGCTGAAGTCATATCTAACGAAGGCCATCCGCAAAGGATCGCTGGAGATCGTCGACGCAGAGGGCAAGACCTTCGCCTTTGGCGACGGGCGCCCCGAGACCGTGCGCGTGCGCTTCACCAGCGCCGAAGCCGAGGCGGCCGTCATCCGCGATCCCGACCTGAAGCTCGGCGAGGAGTTCGCCAACGGCCGCATGATCGTCGAGCAGGGGTCGATCTTCGACTTCCTGATGGTGATCTTCCGCAACTCCAGGAACGCGCTGCCGCCGTTGCAGATGATCGCCATCAGCGGCTGGCGCCTGGCCACCCGCCGCTTCCGCCAGATCAACTCGCTGCGCCGGGCGAAGCAGAACATCCATTCCCACTACGACCTCGACGGCCGTCTCTATTCGCTCTTCCTCGATGCCGACCTGCAATATTCCTGCGCCTATTGGGAAGACGGCGTCACCAGCCTCGACGAGGCGCAGCTCGCCAAGAAGCGCCACCTCGCCGCCAAGCTCGACCTCAGGCCGGGCCAGCGCGTGCTCGATATCGGCTCGGGCTGGGGCGGCCTCGGCCTCTACCTTGCCCAGCATTGCGACGTCGAGGTCGTCGGCGTCACGCTCTCGGACGAGCAATACACGGTGTCAAACCGCCGCGCCGAGGAGCTCGGCCTCAAGGACAAGGCCAAGTTCCTGCTGCAGGACTACCGCAAGGTTGAAGGGCCGTTCGACCGCATCGTCTCGGTCGGCATGTTCGAGCATGTCGGCGTCGGCTACTACCGCGGCTTCTTCAAGGCCTGCCACAAGCTGCTGGCCGAAAACGGCGCGATGCTGCTGCATTCCATCGGCCGCACCGACGGGCCGGGCGATACCAGCATGTGGATCCAGCGCTACATCTTCCCCGGCGGCTATATCCCGGCCGTCTCCGAGGTCATCCCGGCGGTGGAGAAGGAGAAACTCCACATCACCGACATGGAGATCCTGCGCCTGCATTACGCCAAGACGCTGCGCGCCTGGCGCGAGCGCTTCCTCGCCCGCCGCGAGGAAGTGGCGGCGATGTATGACGAGCGCTTCTGCCGTATCTGGGAGTTTTACCTGGCCGCCTCGGAAGCCGCTTTCGAGGTCGGCCTGATGATGAACTTCCAGATTCAGCTGACCAAGAACCAGATGGCCCTGCCGCTGACGCGCAACTACATGTTCAAGAACGAAGAGACGCTGCGCGCCAAGGACGGCGACACAGTGGTACCGCTGAAGCTCGCCGGCGAATAGCGACGTTGCGCCCCTCACCTGCGGGGCGGTTCGCCTATTCCTCCGGTTCGGTGGTGAACTGGAGGGGATAGCCGGCGCTCTTGCCCGCCTCGGTCCCCTCGGTCGCCTTGGTCTCGGCAACATCCCTGGTATAGACCGCCACCACGCACACGCCCTTGCGGTGGGCGGTGATCATCACGCGATGGGCCTGGTCCTCGCTGATGCGGAACACCGCCTTCAGCACCATCACCACGAATTCGCGCGGCGTGTAGTCGTCGTTGACCAGAATGACCTTGTGCAGGCGCGGCCGCTCGACCTTGGTCTTCGGCTTCGTCTTCCGTTTGGTCAGGGTGTCGTTGTCGCTCATCGGCGGTCCCCCTCCTGCCGATCGGGAATCGTCAACGGGCGGGCGCCGCCGCAGGCAACCTCCGCCGGGCACAGACGCCGTCCGCCGTCAGGCAAGAAATTATGGCGGTTTCGCCCGCCGGCAAGAGCCGGAGCGTCAGGCCGCGTCCTGCTCGGCGGCGGCCGTCGCGTCGCCCTGCCTGGCCAGCAGCGGGCCGATCTTCTCGGCCGGCAATGGCGGCGACAGCAGGTAGCCCTGCAGGATGGAGCAACCGGCATCGACCAGGAAGCGGCGCTGGGCCTCGGTCTCGACGCCTTCGGCTACCACCTTGAGGTTCAGGATGCGGGCGAGATGCACGATCGCTTGGATGATCTGCGCCGAATCCGTCGACTGGCCGAGATGACTGACGAAGGACTGGTCGATCTTGACCGAGTCGATCTTCAGGTCCTGCAGATAGCTGAGGCTCGAATAGCCGGTGCCGAAATCGTCGAGCGCGATGCGGATGCCGGCAGCGCGGAGCGCCGCGAGGTTGGCTTCGGTCGCATCGCCCGGGTTGAGCAGCACGCTCTCGGTGACTTCGATTTCGATGCGCGCCGTCGGAATGCCGTGCACCGCCAGCCGGCGCATGATGCGCATGGCGAGGTTGGGGTCGCGCAGCTGCACGGCCGAGATGTTGATTGCCATGGTGATGCCCGGCCAGTCGGCGAGCGCGGCGCAGGCCTGATCGAGCACCAGGTCGCCGAGCGACACGATGAGGCCGGTTTCCTCGGCGATCGGCACGAAGGCCGCCGGCGGAACCAGGCCGCGCTCAGGATGGTTCCAGCGGAGGAGAGCTTCCAGGCCGATGATCCGGTCGCCGCTGTAGAGCGGCTGGTAGTGGACGACCAGATCCTTGCGCGCCGCGATCGCCGCGCGTAGCTCGCCCTCCAGCGTGACGCGCGCCACCCGCCCCTGATCGATCGCCGCATCGTAGGTGCGGCAGCAGTCGCGCCCGGCCGTCTTGGCACTGTTCAGCGCCACATCGGCGCGGCGGACCAGTTCGCAGCGGCTGGCTTCGCCGATGCGTACCGAGGCGGTGCCGATCGACACGCCGACATGCATCACGGCGCCGGCAACGACATAGGGGACGCGCGCTACCTCCAGGATGACGCTGCAGACGTCGTCGATCGCGCCTGACGACGGGTCGTCGAACACGACGACGGCGAATTCGTCGCCGCCGATGCGCGCGACGATGTCATCGGCGGAAACCAGGCCGGTGAGCCGCCGGGCAAACTGGCGGATCAGCTCATCGCCGGTGGCGTGACCGAAGGCGTCGTTGACCTGCTTGAAGCGGTCAAGATCCATGACCAGCGCGCTGCACGCCTTGCCGCGCGCCGCCGGATCGGTGAACAGCGCGTCGAGGCGCTCGCCGAGCAGGGTCCGGTTGGCGAGGCCGCTCAGCATGTCGTGGTGGGCAAGGTAGTTGCTGTGCTTCTCCGCCTCGCGGAACGCGGTGATGTCGGTGATGACGGCGACCAGCAGCGGCGCCCCGGCAATGCTGATCGGCGTCTTGCGGGTGACGATCGTTCGTGTGTCGCCGTCGCGGTCGGTCAGCACCTCCTCGTTTTCGTTTTCCTGGCCGGTGGTGAAGACCAGATCGTCCTTCTGCCAGAAGACGTCGGCCTGTTCGCGCGGCTGGAAGTCATAATCGGACTTGCCGATGAGTTCCTCGCGCGCGCGGCCCATGAAGTCGCACAGCGCCCGGTTCACAAGAACCCAGCGGTGGTCGCGATCCTTGACGAAGACGGGGGTCGCCAGGACGTCGATGATCGATTGCAGCGCCTCGACGCTGTTGATCGCCTGGGTGGCAAGGCGGGGAGAGAGCGGTGCCGTCATCGGTGCTTTCCTGACGGTTTGGCTTACCCCCGCAAATCCTTTCTTTGTCTTAATCCCCTGTCAAAAATACGAGGGATTGAGGCAGCGCAGATGGGCTCGAAAGCGCCGGATTCTGCCGGTTCGAGCGCCCTCACCGTCACGACGGCGTCACCGAAAGATGCGAGGAAGAGCCACGCGCCGCCCGCTTTCGGCTTTGAGCCGGCTAAGGACAGGTGCACAGTCACGACAGACGTGCCGGCGGGGCCGGGCGCCGTTCAGATGCGCCTGCCGCGCTGGCCGTTCTTTCCAGAAGGAGGCCCCTTTGATGTCTGCACTGAGACGACTGGAAATCGACCGCCGCCGGTTCCTGCTCGGCTCCGGCGCCTTCGGTGCGCTGGCGATCATGCATCCCTATTCGGCGATGGCCGCCGCCGGCCAGGCGCACTTGAGGATCATGGAAACCACCGACATCCATGTGAACCTGCTGCCCTACGACTACTATGCCGACAAACCCAACGACACGATGGGCCTGTCGCGCACCGCCACCATCATCCAGTCGATCCGCGCCGAAGCGACCAACGCCATGCTGATCGACAACGGCGACCTCCTGCAGGGCAGCCCGATGGGCGACTACATCGCCTATGAGAAGGGCATGAAGGACGGCGACGTCCACCCGATCATGAAGGGCATGAACCTCATCGGCTACGAGTGCTCGACCTTCGGCAACCACGAGTTCAATTACGGCCTGTCGTTCTTCGACAAGGTGATCGCCGGCGCCAATTTCCCCTTCGTCTGCGCCAACCTGATCCGCGGCACGGTGCTCGCGTCCAACCCGCGCGACGACAAGCTCTATGCCAAGCCCTATCTGATCCTCGACAAGTCGGTGAAGGACGGCGACGGCAAGGAATACCCGATCAAGATCGGCATCATCGGCTTCGTGCCGCCGCAGATCATGATCTGGGACTTCGAAGAATCTGGAAGGCAATGTCATCACGCGCGACATCGTCGAGGCGGCCAGGGCGTGGGTGCCCGAGATCAAGGAAGCCGGCGCCGACATCGTCATCGCGCTGTCCCATTCCGGCATCGACGCCAACAAGACCGACATGATGGAGAACGCTTCGCTGTTCCTCGGCGATATCGACGGCATCGACGCCATCTTCACCGGCCACCAGCATCTGGTCTTCCCGGGCGGCAAGTCCTTCGACAATCTCGCCGGCGTCGATAACAAGGCCGGCACGCTCAAGGGCAAGCCGGCGGTGATGGGCGGCTTCTGGGGCTCGCATATGGGCCTGATCGACTTGCTGCTCGAGCGCGACGGCAATGCGTGGAAGGTCGTTTCGGCAATGTCCGAGGCGCGCCCGATCTACGAACTCAAGGACCGCAAGGCCATCCCGACCGTCGCCGACTATCAGCCGATTGACGACGCGCTCAAGGCCGACCACGAGGCGACGCTCGCCTATGTCCGCCGCCCGGTCGGCAAGACCGCAGCACCCCTCTACAGCTATTTCGCGCTGGTCGCCGACGACCCGTCGGTGCAGGTCGTGAGCAATGCCCAGACCTGGTACATCGCCCAGATGATGAAGGGCACCAAATGGGAGGGGCTGCCGATCCTCTCCGCTGCCGCGCCGTTCAAGGCCGGCGGGCGCAGCGGCCCGGACTATTACACCGACGTGCCGGTCGGTGCGGTCGCCATCAAGAACGTCTCCGACCTCTACCTCTATCCGAACACGGTCAGGGCGGTGGCGATCACCGGCGCGCAGGTCAAGGAATGGCTGGAGATGTCAGCCGGCATGTTCAACCAGATCGAGCCCGGCAAGGCCGACCAGCCGCTGCTCAATGCAGACTTCCCGAGCTACAATTTCGACGTCATCGACGGCGTCACCTACAGAATAGACGTCTCGCAGCCGCCGAAATACGACAGCAAGGGCAACGTCATCAATCCGCAGGCGAGCCGCATCGTCGACCTCGCCTTCGACGGCAAGCCGATCGATCCGGCGCAGAAATTCATCGTCGCCACCAACAACTATCGTGCCGGCGGCGGCGGCAATTTCCCCGACATCAACAACGACGTGGTGGTCTTTGTCGGCCCCGATACCAATCGCGACGTGATCGTGCGCTACATCGTCGAGAAGGGTACGATCGACCCGAAGGCGGACGAGAACTGGTCGCTGGCGCCGGTTGCCGGTGCCTCGGTCATCTTCCCCTCGGGACCCAAGGCCAAGGACCACCTCGCCGACGTCAAGGGCATCGAGCTGGCCGGCCCCGGCGAAGACGGCTTCGACAATTACCGCATCAAGCTGTGAGCGGATCGGTGCCGAGCGGGCCCCCACGACCGTGGGGACCCGGTCGGCGCGGGCGCTGCCCTCACCGTCATCCTCCGGCGCGGCAAAGCCGCGACCGGAGGATCGGTTGCGGCAAACACGGCGCGCTTCATCCCTGCGGAGAGCGATCCCCCGGTCTCGCTGCGCTCGCCGGGGGATGACAATCACTGAGGTTGCAAGGGCGGGCTCCGGCCCCGCTCCTTTTCGTCGACCCCCCGCGTCTTTTCGTCCAAAGGGCTTTTCGTTGGGGCACAAACGTCCCACATTACCGGCGCCGCCCGTCCGGCGGCGCCTTCCCCCATCGCAAAGAGATTTTCCATGTCCACACCAAACGCAGCCCATGCCGGCACCTTCAAGGTCGGCGGCGACCTCGAGGTCAACCGTTTGGGCTTCGGCGCCATGCGCATCGTCGGCCGCGGAATCTGGGGCGAACCGGCCGACCGGCCGGAAGCCATCCGCACGCTCAAGCGCCTGCCGGCGCTCGGCGTCAATTTCATCGACACCGCCGATGCCTACGGCCCGGAGACGTCCGAGTTCCTCATCCACGAGGCCCTTCACCCCTACCCGGCCGGCATGGTCGTCGCCACCAAGGGCGGCAATACGCGCACCGGCCCCGACCGGTGGATCGCCGTCGGCCGGCCCGAATACCTCATTCAGCAGGCCCATCTCAGCCGCCGGCGCCTTGGCGTCGAGGTCATCGACCTGTGGCAGCTCCACCGCATCGATTCGAAGGTGCCGCGCGACGAGCAGTTCGCCGCCATCAAGGCGCTCCTCGACGACGGCGTCATCCGCTATGCGGGCTTGAGCGAAGTTTCGGTCGAGGAGATCGAGGCGGCGTCGAAGTTCTTCAAGGTGGCGACGGTGCAGAACCGCTACAACCTCACCGACCGGCACAGCGAGGCGGTGCTCGACTATTGCGAGGCAGAGGGGATCGGCTTCATCCCCTGGGCGCCGCTCTCCGCCGGCCATGTCGCGGGATCGCAGATCGAGGCGATCGCCAAGCGCCACAAGGTCACCCCCTCGGAGATCGCGCTGGCGTGGCTGCTCAAGCGCAGCCCGGTGATGCTGCCCATCCCCGGCACCTCCAAGGTGGCCCATCTGGAGGAAAACGTGGCGGCAGCCGACATCCAGCTCAGCGATGCCGAGTTCGCCACCCTCGACGAAGAAGGCAAGGCGGCGGCCTGACGACACGAACGCGTAGCAAAGGGCGGGCTTCGGCCCGCCCTTTTTCTGACTCCGAATCATTGCAGCGATTCGCTTCGACGGCGAATCGGATGTCGCAAGGGGATTCCTGTCGCGCTTGTGAACAGTGGGCGAGTCTCAAGTCATGACTTTGCGTCGCTGGCGAGCGTGGTAAACAGATCATGAAGGCGGGCGACACGCGCCGTCTTCATCGGGCCCGTCGGGGCTGGGATTTGTACCCTCGTATCGTGGGCAGCGTCGCCGGCAGACACCGGAGAGTTCCACTATGCGGGGACGCTAGAGGCTGAGGGACGGAAGGCACCATGGCATTCGCGGTTCGCGCGGTCGCCGACAACACGACCAACGAGACCTATCGCACCGCGCCGCAGAACGTCGAGGCGGAACAGGCGCTGCTCGGCGCCATCCTGGTCAACAACGAGGCGTTCTACCGGGTCTCCGATTTCCTCGAGCCGCAGCATTTCTTCGAGCCGGTCCACAAGGCGATCTTCGATGTCGCGGGCCAGCTCATCCGCGCCGGCAAGACCGCCACGCCGGTCACCATCAAGACCTTCCTGCCCGCCGATCTGGCCATCGGCGACATCAACCTGGCCACCTACCTCGCCCGCCTTGCGGCGGAGGCGACCACCATCATCAATGCCGAGGACTATGGTCGCACGGTCTACGACCTGGCGCTGCGCCGCTCGCTCATCGGCATCGGCGAGGACATGGTCAATGTCGCCTATGACGCCACCGTCGAGCAGACGCCGGGGGCGCAGATCGAGGAGGCCGAGAAGCGGCTTTTCGACCTCGCCGAGAAGGGCCAGTACGGCGCCGGCTTCCAGGATTTCGGGACGGCGCTGAACAGCGCCATCGACCTCGCCAGCGCCGCCTACAAGCGCGACGGACACCTGTCGGGCTTCGCCACCGGGCTCGACGATCTCGACAAGCTGATGGGCGGGCTGCAGGCATCGGACCTCATCATCGTCGCCGGCCGACCGGGCATGGGCAAATCGGCGCTGGCCACCAATGTCGGCTTCAATATCGCCAAGGCGTGGCGCGGCGAGTTGCAGCCGGACGGCTCGATGAAGTCGGTCGATGGCGGCATTGTCGGCCTGTTCTCGCTGGAAATGTCGGCCGAACAGCTTGCCACCCGCATCATCGCCGAACAGTCCGGCGTGTCCTCGGCCAATATACGCCGCGGCCGTATCGACGAGGCCGATTTCACGCGCATCGTCGAGGCGTCACGCGAGATGCAGCGCATCCCCCTCTACATCGACCAGACCGGCGGCCTTTCGATCGCACAGCTCGCCGCCCGCGCCCGCCGGCTCAAGCGCCAGCGCGGCCTCGACCTTCTGATCATCGACTATATCCAGCTTCTCGTCGGCACCTCGCGGCGCTCGTCCGAGAACCGCGTGCAGGAAATCACCGAGATCACCACGATGCTGAAGGCGCTGGCCAAGGAACTCGGCGTTCCGATCATCGCTCTGTCGCAGCTCTCGCGCCAGGTGGAGCAGCGCGAGGACAAGCGCCCGCAGCTCTCCGACCTGCGCGAGTCGGGCTCCATCGAGCAGGACGCCGACGTGGTGCTCTTCATCTTCCGCGAGGAGTACTACCTGAAGAACAAGATGCCCAAGGAGGGCACGGAAGAGTTCTTCAAATGGCAGGCGGAGATGGACACGGCGCACGGCATCGCCGAGGTCATCATCGGCAAGCAGCGCCACGGACCGACGGGCACCGTGCGTCTGCACTTCGCCGACGAGTTCACGCGCTTCTCCAACCTCGCCAGGGACGACGCCTATCCGGTGCCGTTCGAGGGGTAGCGCCAGGCTCAGTTTCCTCTTCCGTCAACTCCGCCCCCTCTTCGTCACCTCCGCCTCGCCGGAGGAGGACGGCCCAGAGATTGGGGTCAAGCGCGCCCGGCCGCTGACCGACGCCGCCTGACGCGCCCGTCGCGGCAAATGGCCCGCGACCGTGCCCTCCCCCGCCGAATTCCTGTAAGCTGCCGGCAACTGAGGGAGTCAACGCATGTTCAAGTGGCTGTTCGGCAACAAGGGTGAAGGCGGCGGCGGCGACCAGGCAAGCGGAACCAAGGAGCTGCTCGTCGTCAGCCGCACGGTGGCAGCGACGCCGGAGCGCGCCTTCGCCGTGTTCGTCGACGAATTCGGCACGTGGTGGCCGGCGCAATACACGCTTGCCGGCGGCAATCTCGCCGAGATCGTGATCGAGCCGAAAATGAACGGCCGCGCCATCGAGCGCGACAAGGCCGGCGGCGAGACCGTCTGGGGCACGGTGCTGTCCTTCCTGCGTCCGCGCCATCTGGTGCTGGCCTGGCAGATCTCGCCGGATCGCGCGGTCATCGACAACGAGGCGAGCGCCAGCCGCGTCGACGTGCGCTTCGTCGCGCAGGACGACGGCACCACCGAGGTGGTGCTCGTGCACCGCGACTTCCCCCGCCACGGCGCCGGCTGGGAGAAGTACCGCCAGAAGATGAGCGTCAGGGAGGGCGGCTGGCCGCTGCTCATGGACCGCTACGCCAAGGCGGTCGCCGGCGAGGCCCCCTGAACCCACCCGGCAACCAGTCCTTTCCGGTCACATCGTCATGTCAGGCTTGACGAAGCAGTAGATGGTGCGGTTCGGGCCGGCGCAGACATAGGCATCGCCGTCGATCGACCGCTTGGCCAGCTCCTTGTTGGGCGGGATCGGCGTCCACTTGCCCTCGACTGTCGCCCACCACTGGCCTTGCCGCCAGTCGGCCTTGGCCCGGTGGCAATCGGAAATGTCGCAACAGGAAATGCTCGTGCCCGGTATGGTCAGGCTGCCGAACCAGGCGTGACGATCCTCGCCCTTGGCGAGCGCGGCGAACGAGACAGCGACGAGGCCGGCGAGAAAGACGCCGCCGAGGCGGCGCGTGCGGTGATGATCCATGGTCCTCACTCCTGAGACCGAATCATCCTCCCTCGTGCGCCATGCTGCGTTGCAGCAAGGCGCCTGTCACGCCACAACTTTCGGCGGCATCGCCCACGCCTTGTGCAGAAATCCGGCGGGCGCCGTCGCGTGAGACGCGTCTTCGCCGGAAATCCCCTGTATGCTGGCGCCATGGTTTCGACACCTGAATCGCTTGCCCCCGGCGGCCGCATGACCGTCGATCTCGTGGCGCTTTCCGCCAACTGGAAGGCGCTGGCCGATCACGTTGCCGGCGGCGGCCACGCCACGGCCGCGGTGGTCAAGGGCGACGGCTATGGCAGCGGACTGGAGCAGGCCGGGCGGACGCTGGCCGAGGCCGGCTGCACGACCTTCTTCGTCGCTCTGCCCGACGAGGGGCGCCGCCTGCGCGCCACCCTGCCCGATGCGGTCATCTACGTGCTCAATGGGTTGATCGGCGGCGCCGACGCCTATGCCCGCGCCGACATCCGCCCGGTGCTGGGCTCCTGGCCGGAGATCGAGGAATGGGTCGCCTTCCGCAAGGCCGGCGGGACGACCGGCGCGGCGGTCCACGTCGATACCGGCATGAACCGCCTCGGCCTGACGCTGCACGAGACGCTCGACCTCAGCCGCGACGCCAGGCTGTTCGCCACGCTGGCGCCGGACCTCATCATCTCGCATCTGGCCTGCGCCGACACGCCGGAGCACCCGATGAACCGCCGCCAGCTGGCGCTGTTCAGCGAGGTCAGGGCCGAGTTTCCCGGCCTGCCGGCGTCGCTTGCCAACTCGGCCGGCGTGTTCCTCGGGCCCGACTATCATTTCGACCTGGTGCGCCCCGGCATCGCGCTTTATGGCGGTGTCGCCGTGCAGGGGGTGACCAACCCCATGCGCGCCGTGGTGACGCTGGAGGCGCGCGTGCTGGCCGTGCGCGAGGCGGAGGAAGGCGAGACGGTGGGCTATGGGGCGACCCGGAGCCTGAAGGGAACCACCCGGCTGGCCACCCTCTCCATCGGCTACGCCGACGGCTATCATCGCCTTGCCGGCGGCAGCGACGAGCGGCCCGGCGCCTGGGCGTGGGTGCGCGGCCAGCGGGCGCCGCTCGCCGGGCGGGTGTCGATGGATCTCATCACCATCGACGTCACCAGCATCCCCGGCGTCATGCGCGGCGACTGGGTCGAGATGTTCGGCCGGCACATCCCGGTGGACGAGGTCGCCCGCCATGCCGGCACCATCGGCTACGAGCTCCTGACCGGCCTCGGCCGGCGCTACGAGCGGGTCTATGTCGGCGGGCCCGATTGATCCGCCTTACACGTGGCTGCCCGCCTGAGTTGCTTTTCAACCCTGCGGTTGCGTGGCATCGTTTTCTGCATCCTTATGGGGAATGGGCGGCTTCTTGGGGGAGGAGTTCGGCATGGCATTCAGGACCGCAGAACTCGACGGCAAATTGGTCGTCATCATCGACGATAGCCAGCTTGCGACGGCCGTGAAATCTCTTGCCTACGCCTGGCAAGAGGCGACGGATACCGACGAACGCGTCGAACAGATGGTGGCTTTCATCTCCGAGCTTTATGCCGATCTGGCCCATACCGACGTTCAGGACTGGTGCATCTAGATTCGGCCGCTCGCGGGGATAGTCCGTCACCTTATCCCCCTCTCCAGGCCGACCCGATACTGGCTTCATCCCCGCCCGCGAAGGGGCGCGCTCATGAGGCGTCTTGCAGCGTGGGGCGGGGTGCGGTGTCCGTCGTTTCCGCCTCGCAAGCGGAGCGGCGTGGGCTCGGAAGCCCGCCAGCGGAGACGCTCGTCTCCGCCGCGCGCCATTGCCCCGAAAGGGCAGCGCTAAAGGCAGGCGAGGGTCAGCCACGGCCAGTGCGATACGGGAAACCGGCATCGGCGCCGTGGTGGTCCAAAGGTCGGTCGTCCGGATGGAGCCGCCTTGCCCTCGTCTCGGGTCCCAGGCGGGAGCGGAGCAAAAACCACCGCGGCGGGCGCTCGGCTGAGCGCCACCACTGGACTACCCGACGCGGCACTCATCGAGCGCCCGCCACCCCCTCGTCCAGGCGAGGAGGACGTTCTTTGAAAGGTCAAAACCCGGCGTCAAACCGACGCGCGGGAACGAGCTTCCGTGTCCCATCCCCCGTTCGTCCCCGCGCAGGCGGGGACCCAGGCGAGAGTCGATGTTGAAGCGAGGGGCTCGCGGCCAATCCGGCCTGGATGCCCGACCGGAGTCGGGCATGAACGGAGTGTGTTGTGGGGACCTGCCCCACGCTCCTTCGTCATTCCGGCGAACGCCGGAAGCCGGACGGCTTCGGCGAAGCTCAGCCGCGGGCGCGCGCCGCGTCCGGGGAACACAAGAATGCGTTGCGCATGCAGTGCCGAAACCCCGCTCGCCTCCCCCCATTGCCTTCGGCACCGATCCATGAGAACATAACAAGAACACGAAATGCGGAGAATGCGCGTGGCCCGATCGTCAGTGGTTCGTCTGAAGACCAGCTTCGTCTGCCAGAGCTGCGGGGCCACCTCCTCCCGCTGGCAGGGCAAGTGCGACGATTGCGGCGCGTGGAACTCGCTGGTCGAGGAAACGACCGGCGGCGGTGTCGGCGCGAGCCCGGCGGCACGCAGGCTCGGCAAGGGCCGCCCGGTGGCGCTCGCCTCGCTTGCCGGCGCCACCGACGATGCGCCGCGCATCCGCTCCGGCATTGCCGAGTTCGACCGCGTGACCGGCGGCGGTTTCGTGCGTGGCTCGACGCTGCTGGTCGGCGGCGATCCCGGCATCGGCAAGTCGACGCTGCTGCTTCAGGTGGCCGGCAAGCTGGCATCGGCCGGCCAGTCGGTGGTCTATGTCTCGGGCGAGGAGGCCGTGGCCCAGATCAGGCTGCGCGCCGAGCGCCTGGCGCTCACGCAAGCGCCGGTGAAGATCGCCGCCGAGACCAGCGTCGAGGACATCCTGGCGACGCTCGCCGCCGACGGGCCGCCGGCGCTGGTCATCATCGATTCCATCCAGACGCTGTGGACCGACCTCGTCGATTCCGCACCCGGCACCGTTACCCAGGTGCGCGCCGCCTCGCAGGCGCTGATCCGCTATGCCAAGCAGACCGGCACCGCCGTCGTCTTCGTCGGCCACGTCACCAAGGACGGCCAGATCGCCGGTCCGCGCGTGGTCGAGCACATGGTCGATGGCGTGCTCTATTTCGAGGGCGAAGGCAGCCACCACTTCCGCATCCTGCGCGCGGTCAAGAACCGCTTCGGCCCCACCGACGAGATCGGCGTGTTCGAGATGACCGGCGCCGGACTTGGCGAGGTCGCCAATCCGTCCGAGCTGTTCCTCGGCGACCGCAACGCCACGACGCCGGGCGCCGCCGTCTTCGCCGGCATGGAGGGCACGCGGCCGCTCTTGGTGGAAATCCAGGCGCTGGTCGCCCCGACGACGCTGGGCACGCCGCGCCGCGCCGTGATCGGCTGGGATTCCGGCCGGCTCGCCATGGTGCTGGCGGTGCTGGAGGCCCATTGCGGCGTGCGCCTCGGCGATTGCGATGTCTATCTCAATGTCGCCGGGGGCCTGAGGATCGCCGAGCCGGCCGCCGACCTCGCGGTCGCCGCCGCGCTGGTATCGTCGCGGCTCGCGGTCGCCCTGCCCGCCGACACGGTCTATTTCGGCGAAGTCAGCCTGTCGGGCGCCGTGCGCCCGGTGCCGCACGCGGCGGCGCGGCTGAAGGAGGCGCAGAAGCTCGGTTTCGCCCGCGCCACGCTGCCCGAAACCAAGGATGCCGGCGCAGCCGAAACGGCCACGGTTGGGGCGCTGGCCGACCTGGTTGCCGTGATTGCCGCGGCGGCCCGCAACCGGAAAGATTAGAACCGGTCAATATTCCCCGTTGGGTTTGGCCGCCGGCCCGGCTATCCTGACTGGAAGGGGGGCGCTGTCGGAGCTTCGTCAAGCTATGATCGCGTCGAGAATTGTCGTTGTTTCAGCGATGGCCATCGCCTGTCTTGTCACCACGATTGCCTCTTCCGATGCGGCCGTTAGGCGCCACCTGCGGTGTGTTGCCAGTACCGGCCTCGGTCTCGCGCCGCCTTTCGATCAGGTTGGCGCCGGAGGCGTGCGGATCACCAACCAGTGGTCTTTCACCATCCCCGCCAACACCACCTATACGGTTCGCGTTGGCCGCAATCCTTTGTTCCGGGTGAAGCGTGCGCAGGCGCTCGGCCCCGGCCAATCCTTCTTGATATCCTCCGGGACGGGAGCCGGACGCTGCATGGCCACAGTCCCCGGTTAGCCATCGCAGCTCTCCACAAGCGCGAGCGGCCGGGCTGGCACCGCCGCTCGCACCTTCATCAGCCCGAAAAAGCATTTGCTCCCATCGCCTTGTGCCGCTATTCGGACACGCATATTCCAAGAGCGTGGGCCGGGTCGGGGACTGGCGAGCGTGCCCGGCACACGCCCAAGCCGCCAGAATCGTGCTAGAGCCTTTCTCGGCCGCAGCCAGTCCGTGAGATCATGCCATCGCTCCTTGACGCCATCGTCCTCGTGGTCGTGCTCGTTTCCGCCCTGCTCGCGATGCTGCGCGGCTTTGTGCGCGAGGTGCTGACCCTGGTGTCGTGGGCAGCAGCAGCGGCAGCGGCCTACCTGCTCTACAAGCTGCCATTGCCGCTGGTGAAATCCTTCCTCAACAACAACACCGCCGCGATCATCGTCTCTGCGGCAGCCATCTTCCTGCTGGCGCTGATCATCGTCAGCTTCATCTCGATGAAGACGGCAGACTTCGTTCTCGACAGCCGCGTCGGGGCCGTCGACCGCGGGCTCGGCTTCCTCTACGGGGCGGCGCGCGGGCTGCTGCTGATGGTCGTGGCGCAGGCGTTCTTCCTGTGGCTGGCGCAGACGACGCCCGGCTGGATGGCGAATTCCAGGAGCATGCCTATATTGGAATCCTTGGGCATCCAGCTCATGGATGCGCTGCCGCAGGATCTGGAAGCTCAGTTGAAGAAGGTTTTCGGCCGCGGCGGCTCAAGCGACGACGCCAGCCAGGCACCTGTCAGTCCGGACGATGCCGCCAACGCCCCGGCTGACACCGGCCCAAGCGATGCTTCACGCCAGCAGCTTGACCAGTTGATCGAAAATGGCGGCAACTGAGACCCGCGGGAAACCGCCTATGAACCAGCTGACGACGCAGCCCTTTGACGACGACAAGCTGCGCGAGGAGTGCGGCGTTTTCGGCGTCTTCGGCCATCCCGATGCCGCGGCGCTCACCGTGCTCGGCCTGCATGCGCTCCAGCATCGCGGCCAGGAGGCCTCGGGCATCATCTCCTACGACGGTGAGGGCTTCCATGCCGAGCGTCACGTCGGTCTGGTCGGCGATACCTTCACCCATCCGAGCGTGGTCGCCAACCTGCCCGGCGACCGCGCCATCGGCCACAACCGCTATTCGACCCATGGCGGCTCGATCGAGCACAACATCCAGCCGCTGTTCGCCCAGTTCTCCGGCGGCGGCTTTGCCGTCGCCCACAACGGCAACCTGACCAACGCGTTCGCCCTGCAGGACCAGCTCCAGCGCCGCGGTTCGATCTTTCAGTCGACCTCGGACACCGAGGTCATCCCGCATCTCATCGCCACGTCGAGCCGCACCCTGCTGGTCGACCGCATCGTCGACGCCCTGCAGAAGATCGAGGGCGCCTGGTCGCTGGTCTGCCTGTCGACCAAGAAAATGATCGGCTGCCGCGACGTGCTCGGCGTGCGCCCGCTGGTCATCGGCGACATCGACGGTGCCACCATCCTGGCTTCGGAGACCTGCGCGCTCGACATCATCGGCGCGCGTTTCGTCCGCGACGTGAAGCCCGGCGAGATGGTCATCGTCACCGAGGACGGGATCGAGAGCCTGTTTCCCTTCGCTCCGGCGAAGAGCCGCTTCTGCATCTTCGAATACGTCTATTTCGCCCGGCCCGATTCCACGGTCGAGGGGCGTGGCGTCTACGAAATCCGCAAGCGCATCGGCGCCGAACTCGCCCGCGAGAAGCCGGCGGGCGCCGATCTGGTCGTGCCCGTGCCCGATTCCGGCACGCCGGCCGCGATCGGTTATGCCGAGGCCGCGGGCCTGCCCTTCGATCTCGGCATCATCCGCAACCACTATATCGGCCGCACCTTCATCGAACCGTCGGACGCCATCCGCCATATGGGCGTCCGCCTCAAGCACAATGCCAACCGCGGCGTGCTCGCAGGCAAGCGGGTGGTGCTGGTCGACGACTCGATCGTGCGCGGCACCACATCGCAGAAGATCGTGAAGATGATCCGCGAGGCCGGCGCGGCCGAGGTGCACATGCGCATCGCCAGCCCGCCGACGGTGCATTCCTGCTTCTACGGCGTCGATACGCCGGAGGAGGCGCAGCTCATCGCCGCGCGCATGTCGATCGAGGCGATGGCCGAATTCATCAAGGTGGACAGCCTCGGCTTCCTGTCGATCAACGGGCTCTATCGCGCCGTCGGCCAGGTGGACCGCGACAACGACACGCCGCAGTTCTGCGACGCCTGTTTCACCGGCGCCTATCCGACGCGGCTCACCGACCGCGAGGCCGCCGACAACGTCCACCCCTTCCCGCGCGCGGCGGAAGTCGGCTGACCGATGGCCAACCTGGACGGGCGCATCGCCGTGGTCACCGGCGCATCGCGCGGCATCGGCTATGCGGCGGCGCTGGGGCTGGCTGAAGCCGGCGCCCATGTGGTGGCGGTGGCGCGCACCACCGGCGGTCTGGAAGAACTCGACGACGCCATCCGCGCCAGGGGCGGCGCCGCCACGCTGGTGCCGCTCGATCTCAAGGACTTCGCCGGAATCGACCGCCTCGGCGGCGCGCTGTTCGAGCGCTGGGGCAAGCTCGATATCCTGTTTGCCAATGCCGGCGTGCTGGGCGTGGTGACGCCGCTCGGCCATCTGGAGCCGAAGGTCTGGGACAACGCCGTCGCCGTGAACGTGACGGCCAACTGGCGCCTCATCCGCTCGTTCGATCCGCTGCTGCGCCGCTCCGATGCGGGCCGTGCGCTGTTCATGACCAGCGGCATCGCCAGGTCGCTGGGCGCCTATTGGGGCTCCTATTCGATCACCAAGGCGGCGCTGGAAGCACTGGTCAGGACCTACGCCGCCGAGGTCGCCAACACCACGGTGCGCGCCAACCTGTTCAGCCCCGGTGCATTGCGCACGCACATGCGTGCACAGGCGATGCCGGGAGAGGACCCGGAAACGCTGGAAACGCCCGATGTGGTGGTGCCCGACATCGTGCGCATGCTCTCGCCGGACTACACCGAGAACAAGGTTCTCTTCGAATACGCCACCGGAGAGACGATCCGCTTCCCGTGAGCGGCAGCGTCAGCTTCTCCTGCGCTTGCGGCCCTCATAGGGGTTCTCGCCCTTGCGCAGGGTCAGGCGGATGGGAACGCCGGGCAGCCCGAAATCCTCGCGCAGCGCATTGACGAGATAGCGTCGCCAGGCGGCGGGCAAGGCCTCCGGGCGCGAACAGAAGGCGACGAAAGTCGGCGGGCGCGCCTTGGCCTGGGTCAGATAGCGCAGCTTGATGCGCCGTCCGGCGACCGCCGGCGGCGGGTGGCGCTCGAGGATCTCAGGCAGCCAGCGGTTCAGCTTCGCCGTCGCCACACGGCGGTTCCACAGCGCGTTGGCGCCGAGCACTGCCTCCATCAGCCGGTCGATGCCTTCGCCGGTGATGCCGGAGACCGGCACCAGCGCTACGCCGGCAATCTGCGGCAACAGGCGCTCCGCCTCTTGCCTGAGATTGGCCATGGTGCGCTGCCGATCGCTGACGAGGTCCCATTTGTCGAGGGCGATGACGATGGCGCGGCCCTCGCTCTCGACCAGATCGGCGATCTGCAAATCCTGCTTCTCGAAGGGTTTGTCGACATCGAGGACGAGGATCACGACCTCGGCGAACTGGATGGCGCGCAGTGCATCGCCGACGGCGAGCTTCTCGAGCTTGCCCTCGACGCGCGCCTTGCGCCTGAGGCCGGCGGTATCGAACAGGCGGAAGTCATGATCGCGCCAGCGCCAATCGACGGAGATCGAATCGCGGGTGATCCCGGCCTCCGGGCCGGTGAGCAGCCGGTCCTCGCCGAGCATGCGGTTGATCAGCGTCGATTTGCCGGCGTTCGGCCGGCCGACGATGGCAACGCGGATCGCCCGCTCCTCATCGTCTGCCGCTTCGCCCTCCTCCGTGTCCTCGGCACCGGCATGCGCCAGGATCGCGTCGTAAAGATCGCTGAGACCCTCGCCGTGCTCGGCCGAGAGGGGCACCGGATCGCCGAAGCCCAGTGCGTAGGCTTCGAGGATACCAGCCTCGGCGGCGCGGCTTTCGGCCTTGTTGGCGACCAGCACGATGGGCTTGCCCAGCGTGCGCAGCAGCTCGGCGAAATGACGGTCGAGCGGGGTCAGGCCGGCGCGGGCATCGACGACGAACAGGTTGACGTCCGCCGAGCGGACGGCCGCCTCGGTCTGCGCGTGCATGCGGCCGGCGAGCGTCTCGGGCGCTGCCTCGTCGAGGCCGGCGGTATCGATAGCGGTGAATTCCAGGTCGCCGATGCGGGCCTCGCCCTCGCGCCGGTCGCGGGTCACGCCCGGCAGGTCGTCGACCAGCGCCAGGCGCTTGCCGACCAGCCGGTTGAACAGGGTCGACTTGCCGACGTTCGGCCGGCCGACGATGGCGACGCGCAGCGGCCGTCTGCTGGTGGACATGGCCATCCTTGCATGGGGCCGTGGTAGGGTGCCCTCGCCCCGACTACGATTTGGCGGGCACCGGCGGCGCGCCGATGCGCGCCGTAATCAGAGAGAGCATCACCTGGGCGCGCTGGCGCAGGTCGGCGGGCGCTTCCTGATCCTTGTCGATCTCGTCGTAATATTTGCGCGCCGCGTCCAGATCGTTGTTGCGCCAGGCTGCCAAGCCAAGCAGCTCGCGCGCGTTGTGGCGCCACACATTGCCGGTGCCGGCAAGGTCGCCCAGGCGCGTCTCGAGGTCCGCCAGGGTCGCGGTGTCGACCAGCAGTGCGGCGGCGCGCAGCCGGGCAAGCGCCTTGATCTCGTCGGAAACGCCGCTCCTGGCCGCAATCGCATCGTACTCGGCGATGGCGTCCTTGGCATCGCCGGTGACGGCCATCTCCGAGGCGATGCGCAACGCGGCGAGAACCGGGTAGCCGCCGCTGCCGCTGGACTGGATGTCCTTGAAGGCGGTGATCGCTTCCTGATGCTTGCCCTGATCGGATAGTTCGAGCGCCGCCAGGTATCGATCGCCGGACGCCTGCGCCTGCTTCTCCTGCCAGTAGACCCAGCCACGGTAGCCGGCAGTCGCCACCACGATGAGAATCGCCAGCCCGATGACGAACGGACCGAAACGATCCCAGAGCTTCTTCAGCTGGTCGTGGCGGAGGTCCTCATCGACCTCTTTGAATATATCGGACATTTGACCTCGTCGGCGTCGCCGGTTGATCCATCGTTCGGGGCAGCGCGGCGCACAATATCGCCGGCTCAACGCGGTTGCAAACGCTGGAATTCCAGCATTCTTGCGGCAAAGTCCCGCGCTTTTTGACCCTTCGTCGCAACGTTGCCTTCACGCAACTTTGTCCGAATTCTTGCAGAATTCGGCGGATTACGCGTTGTTCACGCTCATTGTGCTAGTCTAGCATCATAATAGAGACGATGGAGGCTTTGCGCCGCCCATGGTGGCGCGAGAAGACAGGGGCTGGGAACCATGAAGAAAACAGTCTGGGCACTGGCTGTTGCCGCTTTGCTGTGCGCCGCACCTGCCATGGCATCGACCATTGTTGCGCGGATCGATCTCTCCGAGCAGCGAATGCATGTCTACATCAACGGCGCCCAGCGCTATGTCTGGCCCGTTTCCACCGCCCGCCGCGGCTATGTCACGCCGGTCGGCACCTACCGGCCACAGCGCCTGGAGGTGATGTGGTACTCGCGCAAATATCACATGTCGCCGATGCCGCATTCGATCTTCTTCCGCGGCGGCTACGCCATTCACGGCACCTACTCCACCAAATACCTGGGCAGGCCGGCCTCGCACGGCTGCGTTCGGCTGCATCCCAGCAATGCCGCTACGCTCTATTCGCTGGTCAGGGCGTCGCGTGGCAGCACCCAGATCATCGTGACGCGCTGAGTCCGGGAGGCGGCTCCTTGTCAGCGAACAGGCAGGATGCGGCGTCCGCGCCGCTTCGCGCGTCGCGCTTGCTGACGCTTGCGGTAATGGCGGCGGTCGCCGGCTTCGGCGCCGGTCCGGCGCTGGCCGAGGAGCTCAGGATCACCAGCCCACCCATGATGGCCGTCACCACGGTGGATGTGGACGCGACACCCGAGATCGCCGCGCCCGTCACGGTGGCGACCGCGTCTGCCCAGGATAGCGTTGCGCCCGCCCCGGAGGAGCCCTTCGTGCCGACGGTCGTGGCACGCATCGACCTCTCCGACCAGACCATGACGGTGTATGTCGACGAGAAGCTCGCCCACGTGTTCAAGGTCTCGACCGGACGCAGGGGCTACAGCACGCCGACCGGGCAATGGACGGCCAAGTGGCTGTCGCCGCGCCACCGCTCGAAGAAGTATCACAACGCACCGATGCCCTGGTCGGTGTTCTTCCACGGCGGCTATGCCGTCCACGGAACCACCGAGGTGCGCCGACTCGGGCGCGCCGCATCACATGGCTGCGTGCGCCTGCTGCCGGCCAATGCCAAGATCTTCTACAAACTGGTTCGGGAAAACGGCAAGGAAAACACGCTGGTTAGCGTCGTTCGCTGAAGCAATGCGCACCTATCTGTGACGGCCGTCACAGACAGCTACCGGCAGGCACCCTAGGTAAGTGTGCGTTAGCGATCAGGATCGTGGTTTCCCGAGTCCCCGCTCGAAAGACGCCTGAACCCGCCCCCCTCTAGGCGTCATGGGTCCTGATCTTCAAGGCCGCCGTCCGGTTCCCGCCGGGCGGCGGTTTGCTTTTCATCGTCCCGTCGGCCTGGCCGCAAGCGGCGGCCGACGGTGCGATTCAATTGCCACGATCAGGCGAGACCGTGAATCTCGCGGCTGTGGGCCTCCTGCTCCTTGAACTGGTCGAAGCGCGGCAGGAACTTGTCCCAGTCGATGATGTGGGAGTCGAGTTCCGGCCCGTCGATGCAGGCGTGCTTGCGCACCATCTTGCCGTCGATAGTGACGGGCACCATGCAGGCGCCGCACATGCCGGTGGCATCCACCATGATCGAGTTGAGGCTGACGACGGTGGGCACTTCGTACTTCTTGGTCAGCTCGCTCACCGCCCTCATCATCAGCGGCGGGCCGATGGCGATCACCTCGGCAACCTTGCGGCCCTTGGAGGACTTCTTGTCGTCCATCATCGCCTGGAGCGGCGTGGTGACGAAGCCCTTGACGCCGAAAGTGCCGTCATTGGTGGTGTAGATCACGTCGAGCTGCTTGCCGTACTCCTTCTGCAGCTGGTCGACGCGCTCGCCCTCGCTCGCCCAGAACATCAGGTCCTTGCTGCGGTAGCCGGCAATCAGGGTAACGTGGTTCCCCAGCTTCAGATGCTCGCGCATGATGGGATAGACCGGCGGCAGGCCGAGGCCGCCGGCGCAGAACACCACCGTCTTCTTGCCTTCGTAGCGGTGCAGCTTGGAGGGCTGGCCGAGCGGCCCGGCAACGCCGGCGAAGGCCTCGCCCACCTCCATCTGGTTCATCAGGATGGAGCTTGCGCCGACGCCCTGGATGACGAGGTCGATGGTGCCCGCCTTGGCATCCCAGTCGGCCAGGGTGAGCGGGATGAGCTCGCCCCTGGCGGTCGGCAGGACGCGGACGAACTGACCGGCCTCGGCCGAACGGGCGATCACCGGGGCATTCACGGTGAATTCCACGATGCCCGGCTGCAGCGGGACCTTCCGGATCAGGGTCGCGGGGGCCGCGGCCTTGTCGGTGTAGTCGAGCGCCCTGGCGACCCGCTCCTCGATCTCCCGAGGCGTGAACGGGATCTCGCCGGCGATCTGGCTCGCCGCCGCCTTGCCGTCGCCCGCCGCGTTGATGGCGGTGGAGCCGCCGCGCGTGGCGTCGCCGCCGGAGTAGATGTCCTCCATCGAGGTCTCCTGCGACGTGCCGCCGGGCAGGTCGATGGTGCCCCACTTGGTCGTCTTGATGCGCGGCTCGGAGTCCTTGATGATCGGGTTCGACGCATTGCCGAGCGCCATGATGACGAGATCGACTTCCATGATCTCGGTCTCACCCGTCGGCTTCGGCGAACGGCGGCCCGACTCGTCCGGCGGCCCAAGCTCCATCACGTCCAGCGTGGTGTGGCAGACGCGGTGGTCGTTGTTGCCCGAGAACTCGCGCGGCGCGCGCAACACCTTGAGCTTGACGCCCTCTTCCAGGGCGTGATGCAGCTCCTCGACGCGCACCGGCATCTCGGCACGGGTGCGGCGGTAGACGATGGTGACGTCGCCGCCGAGACGGAGCGAGGTGCGCGCCGAATCCATTGCCGTGTTGCCGGCGCCGATGACGATGATCTTCTTGCCCTTCACCATGGGCAGCGGCGTCTCGTAGTCGTCGAGGCGCGCCTGCAAGAGGTTGACGCGGGTGAGGAATTCGTTGGCGCTCATGACGCCGTTGAGTTCCTCGCCGGGCACGTTCATGAAGCGCGGCAGGCCGGCGCCGGTGCCGACGAAGATCTTCCAGAAGCCGGCGTTGCGCAGGTCCTGCAGCGTGGCCGTCTTGCCGACCACGAAGTTCCTCACGAACTTGCCGCCGAGGCGGTCGATCTTGCCGACGACGTCGTCGATCAGGGCGTTGGGCAGGCGGAATTCCGGGATGCCGTAGCGCAGCACGCCGCCGAGGTCATGAAAGGCCTCGAACACGGTGACCGGGAAGCCTTCCACCGACAGAAGATAGGCGTTGATCAGACCGGCGGGACCGGAGCCGACCACCGCGATCGGCGGCTTCTCGGCCTTCTGCCAGGGAGTGACATAGTCCTTCCACTGGGCATCCTGGCTGTCGCCGTTCTCCTTGGCGTTGAGCCGCTCGCGCTCGGGCAGGTACCATTCGAGCTGGCCGATCTCGATCGGCCGTCCGGTGATGGTGCACACGCCCTGGCACTGAAGTTCCTGCGGGCAGACGCGGCCGGTGACGTTGGGCAGCGGGTTGCAGCTCTCGATCAGCTTGAGGGCTTCCTTGAAACGGCCCGTTCCCAGAAGGTCCATCATCTCAGGGATGTGGATCTTGACCGGGCAGCCGCCCTTGGGCTGCTTCCGGCCCTGAACCAGGACGCCGACCTCGCAGGGCTTGTCCTCGCACTGCTTGTCGCGCATCACCTCGAGCCAGACCAGAAGGTCGACCTCGCGCGGGCTGTAGCCCAGCGTGCGGTAGCCAAGATAGCCCATGGTGACGAGGTCGAAGTCGTGGGCACGTTCCTCGGCCGGGCGCACGTAAGGCGGGATGTAGTTCTCGGCCGGCCAGCCCTTCGACAGCCCCTTGAACATGGGGTAGCGGTCGGACAGGTGGGCGTCGATCGCGGCGATGAACTTGCGCTTGTACTTGAGCGGCAGCGCCCAGATGAAGCGCTGCAGGATCGTCGACATGTCGTCGTCGCGAAGGAGCAGATCCCACAGCGTCTTGGTGAAGGCGGCGCCGAGCTGGTCCTGGCGGAATTCCCAGACGATGGCGTGGGTGCCATCGTCTATGAACACCTGGCGCAGCGACTTGGGATCGTTGAGCAACCGCTTGCGCAACAGACCGAGCTGCTTCTTGAAAACATGCAGCGCTTCCGAAGTCTCAAGCTCCTCGAGCTCGTTCTGCGTCGTCTCGAGGACGGTGGTTACCTCGCGATAGCGATCGAGGTCCCGTACCGAGCCTGTCTCCATCGTGTCACTAGGCATGGATGATCTCCGCATCGCAGTTGGCGGCAACCCGCGCGATCTTGGCCTTCAGCTCCGGCGTGACCTTGACGCGGTCCACCGCGCCCGGGATGAGGCGCCCGATCTCCCTGGTCTCACCGTCGACAACGATCTTGGCCTTCTCGAACAACTCCGGCAGGTCCTGGTAGCAGGTCTTGCAGTTGTTGCACTTGGTCAGATCCTCCTCGGCCACGCTGACCAGCGCCGCGCCGTTGCCGCCGGAAGCGGCGGGCGCCGCGGCAGCGGCCGCGGGTGCCGCTGCGGCACCCGGCATCAGCGAAGCGGCGGAGCCATTCGACGGTGCGCCGGAGGACGCCGCCAGCTCGGACATGGCCTTGGCGATGGAGTTCGAGCGAGCTTTCGCGCTCCTCCACCACCGACTTGTACTGCGACCGCAGGGCCTCGAGTTCCGCACGGTGGCTGTCGTCCAGCCGCTCGACGTCGATGCCGGCGAGGTATTGCAGGGTGCGCCAGTACTTCCGCCGCTCCTGGACCAGATGGACCAGGGTCTGGGAGATTTCGAGCCTGACGAGCTTCTTGTCGGCATCCGTGGCCCAGACGAACGGCGTCTTGCCGGCGCGCTCGGCCTCTGGAAGGTCGACATACTCGGCAACCTCGACGGCCTCGGCGTCATCGGCCAGTTTGCGGAACTGCTTCTTGAAGCGGGTCTCGGTCCGCGCGAAGTCGGCCGGGGTGTATGGCACCTCCTTCAGCTTGATGGCACCGTCCTCGACGTGCTCGATCGTGGTCGTTGCCCAGTCCTTGTTGATGTCCGGATTGCCGTCGAGTGCAAAGCGGCTGTGCAGATCCGGGCCGCGGCGCGGGTCGTGCACGAACACCGGGTTCATGCGGCTCTCGACCGCCATGCGGGCGTGCTGGCTGGCCGCGGCATCGGCGATGCCGTGTTCGGCCTGGCACGGCGTATAGACGTCGAGCACCGCCGGCGCATCGTTGTGCGTCAGGTACTGCATGGTGGCATTGAGGAAGTGCCCCTGCAGCGCGGTGGTGGACTGGACCACGAAGACGTTGGGATGGAACGCCGCGATCAGGCCCAGCTCCTTGCGGGCTTCCTGCTTGCCGGCATGGGCAGCGCCGAACCGGCTCAAGTCGGAATCCTGGCCGGTGAGGCTGGCCGTGGAGGCCTGTCCGCCGGTGTTGGAGTAGACGCCGGTGTTGAGCACCATGGTCTTGATCGGTGTCGAGGTCGCCAGGACGCGCGACAGGGAACCGAAGCCGATATCGTAGGTGGCGCCGTCGCCGCCGATCGAGAACACGGTCGGCATCAACGCCAGTTCGTCGGCGGTGAAATCGCTCCAGGCGAAGGTCCTGAAGAACTTGTCGTGAACCTGCGGATCGTATTCGTCGGCCAGTTCAAGCTTGGCCGTGCGCAGGGCGCGGATGTCCTCGGTGACCTCAGCCGCCAGACCTTCGAAGATGCCCTTGGCGACCGCCGGGCTGTCCTGGAACAGGCTGTTGACCCACGGATCGTTGTAGGGATTGAACGGGAAGGTCGAGGCGTAGACGCTCGAGCAGCCGGTGGCGTTGGCAACCACCGAGGCGGCCGGACCGTTGCCGGTGGGGCCCGTCTCGTAGTTGAACAGCCGCTTCTCGAGGGTCTTGACCGTCTTCTGGATGCGCTCGCTCCGCTCGGCGTCGTCGACCGTCGCCTGCTTGGCGTTGAGCTTGGCGACCAGGTCTTCGAGCTCGCGGATGTGCTCCCGGCGCCGCCGGTCCTGGATGGCGTGGTTGGCGCTGGTGACCAGACGGATCGCGGTAACCTCGCCGCAGCCGCGGCAGGCGCCGTGGCCGCCGGTGGTCGCATAGTAGTTGTTGCGATCCAGCATCAGGCGCTTGGTGTCGCCGTCGGGCTTGGTGGCACCGTCGACGAAGCGTGCGGGCGTGTTAGGCAGCTCGCCCAGGAACTCGAAGCGCTGCTGCAAGGTTTCGAGCAATGCCTCGTCCTGCTGGCGTTCGGTGAGGGCGTGCGGGCCGCAGACATCGATGCATTCCAGGCAGCCCGAGCATTTCCACGGATCGATGGCGACGGAATAGAGACCGCCCGAACCCGGGGTGGTCTTTTCCATGGCGTCGAAGAAGGGACGCGTCCTGGCCACCGGGAAGACGGCGACGGCTTCCGCCAGCCTGCCGAGATTGCGGCGCAGGGTAGCGTTTTCGACGTCGAGCTTCTCCACCGCGGCGACGACCACGTCGCGGAAGGGCTTGGAATCCTTGTCCTGCCGATAGATCTCGCGGGCCGTGTCGCTAAGCGCATGGACCTGGCCGCGCAGGGCGTCGCGCTGCGGTTCGGCAAGATCGAGCTGGGCGATCGTGGCGTGCAGCAGATCGTGGATGTCGTGCACGGTGTTGGGAATAGCTGCGTCGGGACAGACCAGCGCGCATTCCATGCAGCCGGTGCACACATCCGGATTGAACTCCGGCACGCTGCGCCGGAACAGGCCCTTGTCCTTCACGGCCGCGCTGGCGGCGGGCATGAACAGGCCGGTACCGGGAAACACCGGGGCTTCGGCGATGGTGCCGTCGCGGAAGGGTGCCGCGACGATATCGTCGAAGTATTCCGGATCGAGGAAGTTGGCGCTGGCACCCGACGCCCCCAGACGGCACATCGCCGCCGAGATCGCGGCGCTGCGCGCCTTTGCCTTGGGCGGCGTCTTTTCCGCCTCGGCAAATTCGGGCTGGTTGTATTCGACCGCGCGGGTCGCCGTGAAGGCTTCCTTGATGACCGTGAGGTTGCCTTCCACCACGGCGCCGCCCTTGGCGCCGAACTTCTTGGTGAGGTCCTTGCGGATCTTCTCGAGCATCACCTCCTGCGAGGCGCCCGATACGATGCGGTCGACATAGCCGCAGACGGCGCCGATGAAGGCGATGCCCATCATGCGGGTCTCAAGTTCCGGCGTCGGCGCATGCGGCTTGGCGACCGCGAAGCCGTCGATGACGAAGAGCTTGATCTTGCGGTCGCGAATGGTCTTGCGCGCGGCCGGCGGCAGTGCCTTCCACACCTCGAGAGGCGGCAGATCGGACTGCATGATGAAGGTGCCGCCTTCGACCAGTCCGCGCAGAGGATTGGAGTGCGCGAACACCTTGTGGTCGGGCGAGACAACGATCTCGACGTCCTCGATCTCGGCGTTGGACTGCAACACCGTTTCGGGGCTCAGGGTGATGTAGTAGTTGGTCGGCGCGCCCGACTTCTCCGAACCGTATTTCGGGGCCGCCTTGGAGTGCAGATTGAGCAGCCCGGCGAGAATGTCGGTCAGGAGCTTGCCGGTGGCCATGGTGCCGTAGCCGCCAACCGAGTGGAAACGGATGCGGAAGGCGCCCTCGGGCAGAAGGTTCGGATTGGACTTGGTGTCGAGACCCATCAGCTCGGTCTCGGGATAGGCGACGCGGAGCTTGTCCTGCAGCGCGGCGATGCGCGGCGGCGGGTTCTTGGAGAAGAACTGCGAGCCGAGATAGACGAGCGGCGTGTTGGCGCCTTCCATGTTCTCGTAGGCGGCCACCAGATGGCGCGGCTGCAGGTCGTGGGCGCCGAGGCCGAAGATCGCGGTGGTGACCTTTGGCGCGTTCTCGATCGCCGGGATGCCCGGGTGGCGAACGCCGTCGACGTTCTCGCGTGCCTTGAACAGGGTCTGGGTGACGAAGTTGGTGAGCGCCAGCACATCGCAGCGCTCGAGCACCGTCACCGCCTTCTTGCCCTTCAGGACCGCGGCCACCTCGGCCTCGGGGAACGGCTGCAACAGCTTGACGGAGATGACGCCGACCTTCTTGCCCTGGCTGCGCAGGTATTTGGCGACCGCCTGGACGTCGTCGGTGACGGAACCCAGACCGATCATCACGGTCTCGGCATCGTCGCAGAAATAGGTCTTGATCGGTGCGTATTCGCGGCCGGTCAGCGCGGAGTATTCCTCCATCGCCTCGCGGGCAAAGCGCGGTACGTCGCGCACAAAGTGGGTGCGATGGTCGGCGGAGCCGGCCTGGAAGTCGGGCTGGTTCTGCACTGCGCCGGTGAGGCCGGGATTGTGTACGTCGACCAGAGCCGGGACGCGCTGACGGGTGCCCTTCTCATAGGCGTTGACCCACTGGCGGCGCCACTGGCCGCGCAGCTCCTCGGGGATCCAGGCCAGCGTCTCGTCGACCAGCGTGCCGTCATTGTCCTTCTCGACCGCATCGGCCCGCTCGTCGAGAAACGCCTCGAGCGCCGTGACATCGCCCGGCACCAGATCGTCGCGATGCTTCGTCAGGTAATGCTTGAGCTGGTAGACGCGCCCCTTGGCACCGAACAGGATCTCCTGCGCCACGGTCGGGCATTTGATGCGCCCGGACGGGTCGCCGAGGAACTGCTTGAGCAATTCAGGCTCGGGCATCAGCGCTTCGGACAGCATGTGGCTGGTGGTGAAGCCGTCCATCGCGTTGGTCACGGGGATCAGCGACTGGGCCGCAACCTTGTAGGAGATCGCCGCCAGGTCGGCGGCTTCCTGCGGGTTGGAGCCGAACATGATGGTGTAGCCGGACTGCAGGAGGGCGTAGACGTCGTCATGGCCGGCCATGACGTTGAGGGAGTGCTTGGAGACGACGCGGGCGGCGACCTGAAGCACGAAACCGCCGACACGCTTGCCGACGGTCACGTAATGCGATTCGAGGCCGTAGAGGATGCCCTGGCTCGACGAGGCGTTGGAAATGTATTTGCCGCCGGTGAGCGCGGCGCCGAGGGCGCCGGACTGGGCGGAATGCTCGCCTTCGGGCTCGAAGAAGAACGGGTGCTTGCCCCAGACATTGGTTCCGCCGGTGGCGCGGAACGCCTCATAAATCTCTGAAATCTCGGTAGAGGGCGTGATCGGATAGCCGATCACCCCGCCGCAAACATGGCCCATCACTTGCGCGACGGCACCATTGCCATGGATAACGCCGGGAATGCCGGGAAATACAGGGGTTTTCAGGAGCGTGTCGGTCTTTGTGTGCTTGTTCATCGTCTCTGCCCATTGAGCTGGCCGACGTGAAGCGACAGCATCCGACCACGACGGCGTCGGGGCGCACTCTCCCTCAAAAAAATGCGGCGCAATATCGAATAGATCAAAAAGGCGATGTTTTCGGAGGCGCTAAAACGGGCGCCGCCCGTGGGCCCGTTGCCTGTCAATTTCGATATAGCATGTCGTCCGAAACAGTATCTTCGCCGGTATCAGGTTTATCTAATTAAACCAACTGGTTCAATATTCCCCTGTCGATTAGCCAATCGAGCAACAAAAATCGCAAGTCTATCGGAATTGGAGCCAAGACATCTGTCGTGCTGGCTTGTTGCGACCCTCGATATCTTTCGAACTTTGCGACGGGCAGCGATACCTGCGTCTTGCGAAAGTATCCAATTCTACCCTGGGGCGCTCCCCGTCACTCCCACTCGATTATTCTCGTTGGATTTAGCGCGTTGATTAAGGACGAAAAATTGTGATTCCCCTCAAGAAATTCCGTCACCCAATCCGTCAGAGAACTGGGGCTCCTGATCTCAAGGGGGAATTTAAGGCGTATCCAAATTTCTTGCTTTCGCCGACCATTGATATCGATCGGTCGGTCTTTGCGAACTCGCCTGCCGCTCGGAACAGCGTGTATCCTGGGAAAGGTGCCGTCAGCCTCCGGTGATGGCCACTGGTGGTCCCGCTTATTTCCAGGGGCTTCGGTTGCTGAGCCATACCCGGTTCCGAAGCGCGCACTCGGCTCTATTTGTCGTGCCGCGCCACACGCCGTCGATGTTCGCTTCGCGCCAGAAGCGTCGCCTAAATCACCCCTGCAGCCCAGCCAACGCGTCGACGACGGCCCGACACCCGACGCGAACCGCTCTCATGCGCAATGTTGCTAAGGTACTTTGCCGGGGGCTTGCCGAGCGCCTTCTTGAACATTGTGATGAAGGATGCAACCGACCCGTAGCCGAGATCTGCCGAGACCTGTTGAACTGTTGCGCCGTTGGACAATTCGCGTATCGCGACCATCAGATGCAGCTGTTGCCGCCAGCGCCCGAAGGTCAATCCTGTCTCCTGAACTACCAGGCGCCGTAGGCTGCTCTCGCTCATCGCAACACGACGAGCCCAAAGGCCCAACGTCGCGCGGTCGGCGGGATTGGCTGACAGTGCGTTCACTATGATGGCGAGGCGTGGCTCGGCGGAAACCGGCAGATGGAGCTGTTGCACAGGCATAAGCGGCAATTGGGCAAGGAGTACCGCGATCATGAGGTCGTTGGCCTCATTCGCGTCCTCACCGTCGGCAAGTTCAATGATCAGTTCGCGCAGCAGCGGCGAAATTGAGAGGGTGCAGCATCGGTCCGGAAGTTTGACCGCATTTGGCTCAAGGTAGACGAAGATGAGCCTGGCATTGGCCGTTGCAATATTGCTGTGCGCCAGGCCGCCTGGAATCCACACCGCGCAATGTGGCGGCACCATCCACAAGCCATCTGGAATGCGACATGTGACGCTTCCCGCCAGCGCGAAAACGAGTTGCCCCTTGCGGTGCTGATGGTCGGGAACTTCCGTTCTCGTTTGGCCGACGTCGACCCGCACGGACAGCGCTGGGGTGGCGATCTGGTCAACATCCAAATCCGTCCACGGGTATCGAAGGGCTTGCCGCACGTCTTGACCATTTTCAATAATGAATTGTCATTATATCGAAATTCTTCCGCCACCGAAAGCGCTAGACCGTTGGGCTGCACCCAAACGGGGTGCAACGTCGACGGAGAGGTAGACTCATGGCAACCGTGGTTATTGTGCCGGGCGGCTGGCATGGAGGGTGCGAGCTTGCTCCCTTCGCACGCAAGTTGCGCGCTCTCGGGCATGAAGTGTTCACGCCAACCCTCACGGGACTGGGCGATAGATCGCACCTTGCGGCAATGCGCCCAAACCTGGACACGCATATCCAGGACGTGGCGAACGTCCTTGAATTCGAGGACCTCTCGAATGTCGTTCTGTGCGCGCATAGTTACGGTGGGATGGTGATCACAGGTGTGGCAGATCGCCTGGGCGACCGCATATCAGCGCTCGTCTATATCGACGCGCTGGTGCCGGAGGATGGCAACTCCTGGTGGCGCCTTATGAACGACTACTTCCGGGCGATCGCCATCGAGGGAGCAGACGGCGACGGCTTCGGCGTAAGGCCTCCAGCGGGGATGGACCCTCGTTGTCGGCCACACCCCTTGGCGTCATTTCTCCAGGCGATCCACCTGACTGGGCGGTGGAAGCAAGTTCGTGAAAAGCTCTTCGTCTACGCTACGGACTGGAGCGACAGCCCTTTCCCGTCGACGGTAGCCCGTCTCAGGAAATTGCCGGACTGGCGGATCGAGGAGTTGCCCACTCGGCACAACGTCATCGCCGCCGCGCCAGATCAGTTCCTCACAATCCTGACGGCGCTTGATGCAATGAAGTGATCGTGACGGCCGCCCAAGGTGTTACAACGTCAATCGACACCTATTGACGAATACCCCTATCCTGAAGCATGCGGCTCTAGCCGATTGCCGCCGTTTCTGCTGCCCCTCACTCCCACTCGATCGTTCCCGGCGGCTTCGAGGTGACGTCGTAGACGACTCGGTTGACGCCCTTCACCTCGTTGATGATGCGAGTCGCCGCCCTGCCGAGGAACTCCATGTCGAAGTGGTAGAAATCGGCCGTCATGCCGTCGGTCGAGGTGACCGCGCGCAGGGCCAGGACGTGTCGTATGTACGCCGTCGCCCATGACGCCGACCGTCTGCACCGGCAGCAGAACCGCGAAAGCCTGCCAGATGGCGTCGTAGAGGCCGGCGCGGCGGATCTCGTCGAGATAGACGGCGTCGGCCTTGCGCAGGATCTCGAGCTTCTCGCGGGTGACACGGCGCCGGGAACGCGGATGGCGAGCCCCGGCCCGGGGAACGGATGGCGCCGACGAAGGCTTCCGGCAGGCCAAGCTCGCGCCGAGCGCCTGACCTCGTCCTTGAACAGCTCGCGCAAGCGGCTCGACCAGCTTCATGTTCATGCGCTCGGCAGGCCGCCGACATTGTGTGCGACTTGTGGTGACCGAGGGCCCGCCGGTGAACGAGACGCTCTCGATCACGTCCGGGTAGAGCGTGCTGGGCGAGGAATCGGCGCCGCCGACTTTTCGCTCCCGACACGTCGATAAGGCGCGCTCCGCGCCAGAGCGCCGCGCTTCCCGACGACCTCACTCCCACTCGATCGTTCCCGGCGGCTTCGAGGTGACGTCGTAGACGACTCGGTTGACGCCCTTCACCTCGTTGATGATGCGAGTCGCCGCCCGGCCGAGGAACTCCATGTCGAAGTGGTAGAAATCGGCCGTCATCCCGTCAGTGGATGTCACTGCACGCAGGGCCAGGACGTGGTCGTATGTACGCCCGTCGCCCATGACGCCGACCGTCTGCACCGGCAGCAGAACCGCGAAAGCCTGCCAGATGGCATCGTAGAGGCCGGCGCGGCGGATCTCGTCGAGATAGACGGCGTCGGCCTTGCGCAGGATCTCGAGCTTCTCGCGGGACACGGCGCCGGGAACGCGGATGGCGAGCCCCGGCCCGGGGAACGGGTGGCGTCCGACGAAGGCTTCCGGCAGGCCAAGCTCGCGGCCGAGCGCCCTGACCTCGTCCTTGAAGAGCTCGCGCAGCGGCTCGACCAGCTTCATGTTCATGCGCTCGGGCAGGCCGCCGACATTGTGGTGCGACTTGATGGTGACCGAGGGCCCGCCGGTGAAGGAGACGCTCTCGATCACGTCGGGATAGAGCGTGCCCTGCGCCAGGAAATCGGCGCCGCCGACCTTCTTCGCCTCCTCCTCGAAGACGTCGATGAACAGGCGGCCGATGGTCTTGCGCTTCAGCTCCGGGTCGGAGATGCCCTCCAGCTCGCCGATGAAGCGGTCGCTGGCGTCGACGTGGACGAGCGGGATGTTGTAGTGGCCGCGGAAGAGACCGACGACCTCGAAGGCCTCGTTCAGACGCATGAGGCCATGATCGACCAGGATGCAGGTGAGCTGGTCGCCGATCGCCTCATGGAGCAGCACCGCGGCGACGGTGGAATCGACGCCGCCGGAGAGACCGCAGATCACCCTGCCCTTGCCGACCTGCTCGCGAATCCGCGCTATCGCCTGGTCGCGGAAGGCGGCCATCGACCAGTCGCCGGCACACCCGGCAATGCGGTGGACGAAATTGGACAAGAGCCGCGCGCCGTCCGGCGTATGGACGACTTCCGGGTGGAACTGGAGGGCGTAGAAGCGCCGCTTCTCGTCGGCGATCATGGCGACGGGGGCGCCCTCCGACGCGCCGATGACGGAGAAGCCGGGCGGCAGCCTGGTCACCCGGTCGCCGTGGCTCATCCACACCTGATGGCGCTCGCCCGGCTGCCAGACACCGTCGGTCAGCGCCGACTTGTGCTTGACCTCGACCATGGCGCGGCCGAACTCGCGATGATGCTCACCCTCGACCTTGCCGCCGAGTTGATGGGCCATCAGCTGCTCGCCGTAGCAGATGCCGAGGATGGGAACGCCGGCCTCGTAGACGGACATGGGCGGTGCGGGTGCGTCCTTTTCCAGCACCGAAGTGGGGCCGCCGGAGAAGATGATCGCCTTCGGCTTGAGCCGGGCCATCCCCTCCTCGGCCTTGGAAAACGGCACGATCTCGCTATAGACGCCCGCCTCGCGGACGCGCCGCGCGATGAGCTGGGTTACCTGGCTGCCGAAGTCGATGATGAGGACGGTGTCGGTCATGGCCCCGATTAGCCGAGTCCTTTCGGGCCGGCAATCGTCATGAGGACGCGCCGAGGTGGAAACGGCCGGCGGTGACGTGGCCGGCGAAATCCTCCACCGCCAAAGCGAGCTTCTCGTCAATGACGTGGAGGTATTCGGTCCAGTCGTGGATGCCGGTCAGTTCGCTGCGGCCGTCGCTGATGCCGCGCAGGCCGACCATCGGCACGCCGAAACGCTGGGCAGCGCGCAGCACGGCGAAGGATTCCATGTCGACCATGTCGGCCGCGATGGCGTCGTAGCCGGCGCCGGAGATGATGTTCGCCCCGGTGGAGATCGAGGCGGCAGGGATATCGGGAATGCGGTCGGGAATCGGGATCGCCGCCGGCAGATCGAGGAAAGGCGTGAGGCCCTTGGGAACGCCCAGAAGCGAGGCGTCCATGTCGCGATAGGAGACGCTCTCGATCTGGTAGATGGCAGCGTGTTCGAGCGTGCGCGAGCCGGCCGAGCCGAGGGAGAAGACGAGGTCAACGGCCGTTCCGGCGGCGGCCAGCGAGGCGAGAGCGGCGGCGGTCGCCGCCGCGCCTTCCACCGGACCGACCCCGGTGATCAGCGGCGTGATCAGGCGTCTGAGATCGTGGCCGTATTCCTGCTCCGTCGCCATGACGAAGAGCACGGCGAGATTGCCCATGTGCGAAACGTGCGGTGGATCGATCATGCCCGCCTCATGACTGAAATAAAGAAGCCGTCGGTGCCGGTGCGCCGTGGCGAAAGAACCAGCCCGTTGCCGGTGTCGAGGGCGGCGGCACGGAGCCCCGGGATCGCGCCGGCCGTTTCGGCCGGGGGAACCGCGGCGAAGTCGGGGTTCTCGGCCAGGAACGCCGCCACCTGATCGGCATTCTCGTCCGGCAGCAGCGAGCAGGTGACATAGACGAGCCGCCCGCCGGGTTTCACATAGCGGGTGGCATCCGCCAGCAGCGCCGCCTGCTCGCCCAGGCGCTCGGCAAGCGCGCGCTCGGTCAGTTTCCATTTGGCGTCGGGCCGCCGCCGCCAGACGCCGCTGCCTGTGCAGGGCGCGTCGATCAGCACCGCGTCCATACGCCCGGCAAGATCGTCGAGGGGGGCGCCCGCCTCGCGCACCTGGACATTGCGGGCGCCGGCGCGCTTCAGCCGCTCGAAGATCGGCGCAAGCCGCGCGCGGTCGCTGTCGGTGGCGAAGACCTGGCCCTTGTTGTCCATGGCAGAGGCGAGCGCCAGCGTCTTGCCGCCGGCGCCGGCGCACAGGTCGAGCACCTGCTCGCCGGGCCGGGCGCCGACCGAGAGCGCCGCGATCTGACTGCCCTCGTCCTGCACCTCGAACCAGCCCTTCTGGAAGGCCGGCTCGTTCTGGACGTTGGGGTGGCGCCCCTCCCCCGTCGTCGCCGCGATGCGCAGGCCGTCCGGCGACAGCGGCGTCTCGGCGGCGGCGAAGCGGGCGAGCGCCTTCAGGACCTTCGGCCGGTCGGCCTTCAGCCGGTTGATGCGCATGTCGAGCGACGGTCGCAGCGCCAATGCCGCGCCTTCGGCCGCCCAGGTGGCGCCGAAGAGGCGCTCGAAGCGGGCGGCGAGCCATTCCGGCACGTCGGCCTGAACATGCGGCGGCGCGCCGGAGAGATCGGCCGTCGCCACGCGGCGGATCTCGTCCTCGCTCGGCGGGTCAGGGGCGTGGGTGTCGTCGGCGAAGATCGCCGCGAATTCCTCTGCGTCGAGGCCGCGGCGCCAGCCGACGGTGGCCAGCGCCAGAGCGCGCGGCGTGTCCGCGCCCATCACCCAGGCGCCCGACAAGCGCCAGCGCATGGCGTCATAGACGATGTTGCCGATGGCCGCGCGATCGCCGGAGCCGGCGAAGCGATGGGCGACGCCCCAATCCTTCAGCGCCGCGGCGACGGGGCGGTGGTGTGCCTCGATCGCGCCCAGCACCTCGATCGCCGCCGCCAGCCGTCCGCCCTGCTTCACGCGCCGAGGTTCCCTCTCATCACAGGCCGAGAAGGACGGTGGCAGCGAAGATCAGCCACATGAGTGCGAGGATGGCCGCACCGACCAGGAAGACGAAGAAGCGGCGCGGAACATTGTTGGTGGTGACGTGGATGAGCGCGTGGAACAGGCGGGAGAGGACGAACAACCAGGAAAGCAGCACCATGCCCGGTGTTGCCGGCGCGACCAGCATCACCAGCGCGATCAGCAGGTAATAGAGAACGGGAAGCTGAAGCTGGTTGGCATAGGCATTGGCGACCTTGGTCGCCTGCTCGGGCCAGCCCGGCTGGCCGAGAGCGATATCGGTGGCTCTGGTGGCGCCGCTGCGGATCGCCTGAACGCGCAGGAACCCGGTCCAGAAGATGAGGCCGAGGGTCAGCGCCACCTGGACGAACAGCGGGACGAGAAGGGCATTGAAGCTCATGACACGCTCGTGCTTGGCAAGCTCCCCCTGCCGCCGGTTCGATCGATCTAGGTGCCGCTGCCGGAATAGTTCGGGCTTTCACGGGTGATGGTGACGTCGTGGACGTGGCTCTCGCGCAGTGCCGCGCCGGAGATGCGCACGAAGCGCGCCTTCTCCCTGAGTTCGGCCAGGTCGGCGGCGCCGACATAACCCATGGCGGCGCGCACGCCGCCGGCAAGCTGATGCAGGACGCCCGCGGCCGGGCCCTTGTAGGGCACCTGTCCCTCGATGCCCTCCGGCACCAGCTTCAGCGTGTCGCGCACCTCGGCCTGGAAATAACGGTCGGCCGAGCCGCGCGCCATGGCGCCGATCGAGCCCATGCCGCGATAGGACTTGTAGGAGCGGCCCTGGTGCAAATAGACCTCGCCGGGGCTCTCGTCGGTGCCGGCGAGCAGGCCGCCGATCATGGCCGAGGAGGCACCGGCGGCAAGCGCCTTGGCGAGGTCGCCGGAGGTCTTGATGCCGCCATCGGCGATCACCGGCACGTCCGACGCTTCGGCCGCCTTGACGACATTCATGATTGCGGTGAGCTGAGGCACGCCGACGCCGGCGACGACGCGCGTGGTGCAGATCGAGCCAGGTCCGATGCCGACCTTGACCGCGTCGGCGCCGGCATCGATGAGCGCCATGGCGCCGTCGGCGGTGGCAACGTTGCCGGCGATCACCTGTACCCGGTTGGACAGCTTCTTCACCCGGCTGACGGCATCGAGCACATGCTGCGAATGGCCGTGGGCGGTGTCGATGACCACCAGATCGACGTCGGCGTCGATCAGGCGCTCGCTGCGCTCGAAGCCCTTGTCGCCGACGCTGGAGGCGGCGGCAACGCGCAGGCGGCCCTGATCGTCCTTGGTGGCGTTCGGGTTGAGCTGGCTCTTCTCGATATCCTTGACGGTAATCAGGCCGACGCAGCGGTAATCCTCGTCGACGACCAGCAGCTTCTCGATGCGGTGCTGGTGCAGCAGGCGCTTGGCCTCCTCCGGGTCGACACTCTCGGTGACGGTGACCAGACCCTTGGCCGTCATCAGCTCGGCGACCTTCTGCGAGGGGTCGGAGGCGAAGCGCACGTCGCGGTTGGTGAGGATGCCCATCAGGCGGGCCGGCGCGCCGCCATTGGCGACCACCGGGATGCCGGAAATGCCGTGATGGGCCATCAGCGCCAAAGCGTCGGCAAGCGTCGCCTCGGGATTGATGGTGACCGGATTGACCACCATGCCCGATTCGAACTTCTTGACCTGGCGGACCGCCTCGGCCTGCTCGTCCGGCGTCAGGTTGCGGTGGATGACGCCGATGCCGCCGGCCTGGGCCATGGCGATGGCGAGCCCAGCCTCGGTGACCGTGTCCATGGCCGCCGACAGGATCGGCAGGTTGAGGGAAATCGAGCGCGTCAGCCGCGTGCGGATGTCGGCTTCGCCCGGGAGAACCGTCGAATAGCCGGGCGTCAGCAGGACGTCGTCAAAGGCCAGGGCCTCGCCGTCGGTTTGAGATTCGATGATCGCGGCCATGGCGCACACTCCCGGATATGCGAAAACGCCGCCGGTGCGCGCCAGAAGCGCCGGACCACGGGCAGCGGATGGAAAGTGGCGAGGGTGAATATCACGGCGTTTCGATTCGCGAAACAGGGCGCTGGCGTCGCACCCCGTTCGCCCTAGAATGGAACCGTGACGGCCACGGCACAGGTGCGTGCCTGCCTGCCCGGCCGTTCACCGGCTCCCCGCGCGTCAAACGCGTGGAATTCCGCCCTTCCCCGCTTCTCCCCCGAGCCGCTGGCCGATGCAAGACCGAATGCTGGTGCCCCTCATCGTCGCCGCGGCGCTGTTCATGCAGAACCTGGATTCGACCGTGGTGGCGACGGCCCTGCCGGCGATCGCCCAGGATTTCGGGGCCAACCCCATCCACCTGAAGCTGGCGCTCACCACCTATCTCCTGACCATCGCCGTGTTCCTGCCGGCCTCGGGCTGGATGGCCGACCGTTTCGGCGCCCGGCTGGTCTTCCGCTCCGCGATCGCCATCTTCATCGTCGGCTCGGTGCTGTGCGGGTTGTCGCGGTCCATCGAGATGCTGGTCTTCGCCCGCATCGTTCAGGGTATCGGCGGCTCGATGATGGTGCCGGTCGGACGGCTGGTCGTGCTGCGCACCGTCAAGAAATCGGAGCTGGTGACGGCGCTCTCCTGGCTCACCGTGCCGGCGCTGACCGGGCCGATCCTGGGTCCCCCGGTCGGCGGATTCCTCACGACCTATGCAAGCTGGCCGTGGATCTTCTGGATCAACGTCCCGGTCGGCCTGATCGGCATCGCGCTGGCGACGCGCTACGTGCCCGACCTGCGCGGCCAAGGGAAGGTCCGCTTCGATGCGACCGGCTTCGCCATGGTCGGGCTCGGCCTCGCCGCCTTCATGACCGGTTCGACGACGCTCGGGCTGAACCTCTTGCCGCTCACCGTCGATGCGGTCTTCATTGCCGGCGGGGCGGCGCTGCTCGTCGCCTACTGGCTGCACGCGCGGGCGAGCGACCATCCGATCCTCGACCTGACGCTGTTCAGGATCCCGACCTTCTGGCACAGCGTGATCGGCGGCTCGATCTTCCGCCTCGGCATCGGGGCGACGCCCTTTCTCCTGCCCCTGCTACTGCAGCTCGGCTTTGGCATGACGCCCTTCCAGTCGGGTTCGATCACCTTTGCCACCGCGGTCGGCGCGCTGGTGATGAAATTCACCGCGCCGCAGATCATCCGGCGCTACGGCTTCCGCAACGTGCTGATCGTCAACACCGTGCTCGGCGCCGCCTTCACCGCCCTGCCCGCGATCTTCACGCCGGCGACGCCGGTGACGCTGATGGTGAGCCTGCTTCTGATCGGCGGCTTCTTCCGCTCATTGCAGTTCACCGCCATCAATGCGCTCGCCTTCGCCGACGTTTCGCATGCCGCGATGAGCCAGGCGACGACCATGACCAGCGTGGCGCAGCAGATCGCGGTGTCGCTGGGCATCACCATCGGGGCGATCTCGCTGCAGCTGTCGACCAACGCGCATGGCGGGGCGATCAGTGCGCAAGTGTTCTGGCCGGCCTTCGTGACGGTCGGCGCGCTGACGCTCGCCTCGATCGTCTCGTTCTTCATGCTGGTGCCGGACGCCGGCTCGGAGATGTCGGGACGGCCGCCGGTGCCGGGAACGGCCAGGCCGCGCGGAATGACTCAGGTGCCGCGGAAGCCGAGCGCGACCAGATAGAGCTCGACCGAAGACGCGCGGCTGGCCGGCGGCTTGACGTGATGCAGGCTGGTGAACTCGCGCTTCAAGCGGGCGAGCAGCTCGCCCTCGGTGCCGCCGCGAAAGACCTTGGCGACGAAATGGCCGCCGGGTTTCAGCACGGTTGCGGCAAAATCGGCGGCGGTCTCGCAGAGGTGCATGGTGCGGAAATGGTCGGTCTGGCGGTGGCCGGTGGTCGGCGCCGCCATGTCGGAGAGCACCACATCGGCGGGATGGCCGCCGAGCGCAATACGGAGCGCGTCGGGCGCGTCGTCATCGAGGAAATCGCGCTTGAGGACGGTGACGCCGGGAATAGCGTCCATGTCGAGATAGTCGATGGCGACGACGAACGGATCGGCGTCAGTGGAGCGCGTGCGCGCCGCCGTCACCTGCGACCAGCCGCCGGGCGCGGCGCCGAGATCGACCACGCGCTTGCCCGGCCCGAGCAGATGGAAACGATCGTCGATCTCGATCAACTTGTAGGCGGAGCGGGCGCGATAGCCCTCATCCTGGGCGCGGGCGACATAGGGATCGTTGAGTTGACGCTCGAGCCAGCGGGTGGACGAGGCCTTGCGCCGCTTGGCGGTCTTCACGCGCACCTTGAGGGCGCGCCGTCCGGAGCCGCCTGATTTCTCGGCCATCGCGCCGCTCAGCGCGCCCGCCGGCGCGAACGCGGGTGCCAGCGGCCGTCCTCGGCCATCAGCTCCACCAGCATGCCTTCGCGCAGGCCGCGATCGGCGACACGCAGGCGATCGCACGGCCAGCGCCGGCGGATGGCTTCCAGGATGGCGCAACCGGCGAGCACCAGATCGGCGCGTTCACGGCCGATGCAGGGATTGGCCATGCGGGTGTCGTAGTCCATGCCGACCAGTGTCTCGATGAGGTCGGCCACCACGCCGCCGGCAAGCCAGGTGCCGTCGACGCGCCGGCGGTCGTAGCGCGGCAGGCCGAGATGGACGCCGGCGAGCGTGGTGACGGTGCCCGAGGTGCCGAGCATGTGGATGCCGCCTTCGGCAACGGCGCGATCGAGCGCCTCGACCTGCGGGAAATCCGCCAGCATCGCCGAGACCTCGGCGACCATGTCGGCGAAGGTATCCGGGCTGACATGACGGCCGCCGTGGCGCTCGGAGATGCTGACCACGCCGACCGGTAGCGACATCCAGGTGCGGATGCGGTCGGCCATGCGGCGGCGGCGGCCGTCCGGCGCGGGCGCGAGATCGATCCAGACGAGTTCCGATGAGCCGCCGCCGATGTCGAACAGCAGCACGCCGGAGGCATTGGGATCGACCAGCGAGGCGCAGCCGGCCACCGCCAGGCGCGCTTCGGTCTCGCGCGAGACGATCTCCAGCTTGAGGCCGGTCTCGGTGTGCACCCGCTCGATGAACTCGGCGCCGTTGTCGGCCGTGCGGCAGGCTTCGGTAGCGATCAGGCGGGCGCGGCGGACGTCGCGCTCGACGAGCTTGGAACCGCACACGGCCAGCGCCTCGATGGCGCGCCGCATGGCGGCGTCGCCGAGGCGGCCGTTGGCGCCAATCCCCTCGCCCAGGCGGACGATGCGCGAAAAGGCATCGACCACGCGGAAGCCGTAGTCGCGCGGGGTGGCGACCAGCAGGCGGCAATTGTTGGTGCCGAGATCGAGTGCGGCGTAGAGCGGCCCGTCCGGCGGCTGCCGCCGTGGCGGCACCGCAATGGCTGGGGCCGCGACCGGCGGAGCCGCGTGCACGCCATTCGCGTAACCAGAAGGCGACGGTTCGGCCGGGCGCGCATCGCGCGCATAGACGGGGCCGCGGCGGCGGCGCCGGTTCTTCCTGCGTTTGGCTGACTTGCCGCCAGACGCCGCGCGGACTGGCGCGGCGGACCCGGATTCGGCCCACACGGCACCCGTCACGACAAATTCATCCGCGCGACCGGCGGGCTCGTCCGCGCCATGCGGATCTTCGCCCGTCGACAAAGTCTCTATTCCTTCAGGAGGAGGCGCAGCGCGATCAACCGCCTGGCCGGCGCCACGCGCCTCCCCGGTTACTCTTCGCGACCAGTCTAGCAGCAGGGGGGCGGCTGGCAAGCCGGCGGTATCTTTCGCCCCGGAATCGGGCGGAACGGCCCATGCGCGGGCATGGCTACGGGTGCATGGCCCGATGAGGGCCAGAATCGCTGCGCCCCGCCCCCCGGTCGGGAGCAGGGCGCAGGGTGTTGGTGCGACTGGCCTACTGGGCAGGCGCCGGTGTGGTGGTCGTGCCGGCGTCTGGAGCGGGTGCCATCGTGTTGCCGGCGTCCGGAGCGGGCGCCATCGTGTTGCCGGCGTCCGGAGCCGGAGCCGTCGTGGTATCGGCCGGCGCCATCGTGTTGCCGGCGTCGGGGGCCGGAGCCGTCGTGGTATCGGCCGGCGCCATCGTATCCGTGCCGGCGGCCGGCGCGGTCTCGGTGGCTGCCGGAGCTTCGGCGGCCGGGGTGGGAGCGGCCGCCGAAGGCGTGGCCGGCTCGGTCTGAGCCGCGGGCTCGGGAGCCGGAGGAGTGCTGCTCGGGCGGGCGACGTAGTAGACGATGACGACCAGGACAATAACCACAACCGCAGCCACGACGTACATGGTCGTGCGGTTCTGGCCGGTCTGCCTTGAGTCTTTCTGCGACATTCAGCTGCCTCGCTTAAATCGCCGCGTATTTGCGGCGCGACGTCGTCCCGGCAAGGGGCGAACGGGCGCCGTCTGCATCTGGTCGATCGGGCGCGGCATTCCCCCGTCGGCCCATCGAGCCGGCGTATGGCCACGAGATTGCGGCAAACTCGTGGTGTTCCGAGCCGCGCGGCTCGGCTTTCACCGCTTGTCCCCCAGGGGACCGGCGGGGCGCGAGGGCGCTCCTGCCCCGCGCGGACCTCAACAGCGTGAGGATCCTGAGCAGGCGGCGACTGATTGATGC
>CAVSRC010000012.1:0-212658 GCA_963730325.1 uncultured Alphaproteobacteria bacterium
CGCGAAGGCCGGGGCCGTCAACAGTATGGTGCTGCCCAGAAGGGCAAGTGTCAGTTTCTTCATGTGATGTCCTCCCATGCGCTTCTGATTGCGCCGCTCCTTGCAAAGCTGTGCAATACGTTCCGACTCAAACGAAGCGTTGTCAATAATGCGCCTCCGGAATACCAGTAGGGCGCGCGCGCCACCGGGAGAGGCATTCGTGAAAAGCTGTTCAATTGTCTGAGAACCAAGATGTCATCCGCCGGAAACCCGTCCTCTCCAGCAACTCCGACACACGTGAGCGCGCGCCATGTGGCTGATCTTGCCGGCGTTTCGCGCGCCGCGGTTTCGCGTGCTTTCACGCCAGGTGCCAGCGTCTCGGCGAAAACCCGCGCCAAGGTGATGGCCGCAGCAGACACTCTGGGCTATCAGGTCAACCGCCTCGCCCGTGGGCTCATCCGGTCCGAGACCGGCCTCGTCGCGTTGATCGTGGCCGAGATCAACACGCCCCACCGGTCAGATCTGCTGGCCGCCCTCACCGATCGTCTGCAACAGGCCGGCAAGGTGGCGCTGGTCATCAATACCGACCGTGCGGACGGCAATGTCGAACGTGCGCTCGAACAGGCGGTGGCCTACCGAACCGATGCGGCGGTCATGCTGTCGGGCATGCCCCCGCTGTCGCTGGCCGAAACCTGCCTGCGCTACGGCATGCGTCTCGTCCTGATCAACCGCGACGAGGAACGGCCGGGTTCCCTACTGATCCGCCTGGACGATGTCGCGGCGGGGCGCCAGGCTTTTGTCTCGCTACAGGCCGCCGGCTGCCGAAGGCCCGCGCTCGCCACATCCAAGGCCGGCACGCCGAGCCTCGCCGCCCGCGAGGCCGGCTTCCGCGCCGCAGCCCGAGAGGAAGGCGTGGAGATTCTGGTCGAGGCCTTCGGAACAACCGCCTATCAGACCGGCATCGATCTCGGTACCCAACTCTTGGGCCGGCGGGACCGGCCCGACGGCATCTTCTGCACGACGGACCTGCTCGCTTGCGGCGTGATGGATGCCGCCCGCTATCGATTCGGCATTGCAGTGCCCGAGGCGCTGTCGGTGATCGGTTTCGACGATATTGAGCAGGCCGGATGGGAGGGATATGGGCTGACCACCTTCCGCCAGCCGGTTGACGCCATCGCCGAGAGGGCCGTTGACTGGCTCACCGCATCGGAACCGCAAGTCGCGACACGCGACACGGACGCGCTCTCGGCCCGGATGATCTGGCGCAGGTCGGTCCGGCGCGGCTGACGAGGGAATCGGGCCGACGGAAAACGATCAGGCGGGAAGCTTCACCGGCTGACCGCTCTTGTCCGCTTCAGTTGCGGCGTCGGCGATGCGCTGGGCCCTCAGCCCATCCTCGCCCGTCGGCGCGATCGGCTTGTCGTCGAGGACGGCGACGACGAAGGCATCGAGTTCGCGGCGATAAGCCTCGGCGTAGCGCTCCAGGAAGAAGGGCAGCGCCGGGTCGCTGACATAGCCGTCGGCCGTGGCGCGCGTGACGGTCGTGGCATGGTGGTTGCCGGCGGTGAGCAGCCCCTTGCTGCCGTGCACCTCGATGCGCTGGTCGTAGCCGTAAGTGGCGCGGCGCGAATTGGAGATCTGGGCGATCCCGCCGGACGCGGTCTTGAGCAGCACGGCGGCGGTGTCGACGTCGCCCGCCTTGCCGATGGCCGGATCGACGAGGCACGACCCGACGGCGTGGACCTCGACCGGCTGTTCGCCGAGCAGGAAGCACGCCATGTCGAGATCGTGGATCATCATGTCGCGATAGAGACCGCCGGAACGCTCGACATAGCCCGCCGGTGGCGGCGCCGGGTCGCGCGACAGGATGGTGACCAGCTCGACATTGCCGATTTCGCCGGCATCGATGCGGCGCTTCACATCCGCGAAGCTCGGATCGAAACGGCGGTTGAAGGCGATCATCAGCTTGCCCTTGGCCGCATCGACGACCTTGAGGCAGGCCTCGATGCGCGAAGACTCGAGGCTGACCGGCTTCTCGCAGAAGACGGCCTTGCCCGCCCTGACGGCGCGCTCGATGAGATCGGCATGAGTGTCGGTCGGCGTGCAGATGGCGATTGCGTCGATCGCCTTGTCGTCCATGATCGCGTCGATCGTCGCCACCTTGGCCCCGGTCGCGGTGGCGAGCGACTGGGCGGCCTTGGCATCGGCATCGGCAATTGCGGCGAGCGTCGCGCGCGGGTTGTCGGCAATGTTACGCCCGTGAATCTGGCCAATCCGCCCGGCTCCGAGAAGCGCCATCGTCAGCATGTAGAAACTCCCTGAGAAAAGAGCGACCGTTTCATGCGGTCGGCTTCAGCATCCATTCGTGGGCCGGGTCGTTGTGGAACTTCCAGATGCGGCGCGGCCCGGCCATGACATTGAGGTAGTAGAGATCGTACCCATGCGGGGCGCCGCAGGGGTGGTAGCCGCGCGGCACCATGGTCACGTCGCCATCGGCGACGGCGATGGTCTCGTCGAGCGAGCGATCGTCGGTATAGACGCGCTGGAAGGCGAAACCCTGCGCCGGATTGAGGCGGTGGTAATAGGTCTCCTCCAGCGCCGATTCGTCGGGCAGCGCATCGCGGTCGTGCTTGTGCGGCGGGTAGCTCGACCAGTGGCCGCCAGGCGTGATGACCTCGACCACCAGCAGGCTTTCGGCGGTCGGGTCGGTTTCCGGCAGGATATTGGTGACGTGGCGGAGATTGGTGCCGGTGCCGCGTTCGAGCACGACAAGCTCGTCCGGCGCAATGACGCGCGGCGGCTTGCCGCCCTTGGCCGGCGCCGAGCAGACGCCGAATTCGACCGGACCGTCGGCGGTGACCCGCCAGTCGGAACCGGCCGGCACATAGACCGAGCCCGGCTTGCCGTCGAAGGGCGAAGCGCGGCCGCCGACGAGCCCGAGCGGCTTGCCGCCGGCTTCGACCACGCCCTTGCCGGACAGGAAGACGAGACAGACCTCGCGGCCCTCGGTTGCCGCGGCGGCGGATGCGCCAGGCGCGAGCCGATAGACGTCGAAGCCGACATAGGTCCAGCCGGCGCTTTCGGGCGTGATGTGGATGATGCGGCCGCCGGATGCGTCCGGCGTCGGCCTGACGAGAAGTTTCGAAGCGGTCATTGATCCTGTCCGGTTCTTGTCTCAGGCGGCGATGAGGCCGGCCTCGACCGCGAAGCGACGGAGATTGGCGTAGCCCATTTTCGCGTATTTCAGCGGGTTGGCCTTCTTCGGGTCCTGCTCGGCCTCGACCACCATCCAGCCGGAATAGCCGGGCAGCTCCTTCATCACCGAAACGAAATCGATGCTGCCGTCGCCGGGCACCGTGTAGACGCCCTCGACCACCGCCTTGAGGAAGGGCCAATCCTCGGCATTGGCGCGGAGCATGACGTCCTGGCGCACATCCTTGCCGTGGAAGTGGCTGATGCGCGTGCGGTAGCGCCGCGCCAGCGCCGCCGGATCGGAGCCACCCCAGGTGGCGTGGCCGGTATCGAGCAACAAATGAAAGGACGGCCCGGTTGCCGCCATCATCGCGTGGATCTCGTCTTCGGTCTGGACGACGGTTCCCATGTGATGGTGGAAACAGAGGCGCACGCCCTCGACCAATGTCATGTCAGCCATCTCGGTCCAGCGCTTGCCGAGTTCGGCCCAATGGTTTTCCTTCAGCACCGGGCGCTTCGACAGCGGCTGATCGTGATGCACGTCGGTGGTCTCGGCGAAGACCAGTACATTGGCGCCAAGCGCCTTCAGCAGGTCGAGGTGGGGCCGCAGACGCTCCATCTCTTGCTGCGGGGTACGGCTCAGGAGCTCGGCCGAATACCAGCCGGAAACGAGATCGAGCCCGTGCGCCGACAGGACCTCGTTCAAGGCCGCCGGCTCGCGCGGGAACTTGTTGCCAAGCTCCATCCCCTCGAAACCAGCTTCCTTCGCCTCGCTCAGGCACTGCTCCAGCGGCGTGTCGCCGCCGAGCTCGGGCATGTCGTCATTGGACCAACCGATGGGATTGGTGCCGAAACGGATAGGCATTGTCCTCTCCTAGTCTCCCAGCCGGCGACCGCGGAAGATCTTCTCGTAGGCGGCGCGGGCGGCATTCACTTGCGGGCGTGTCGAGACCTCGGGCACCACCACGTCCCATGGATGTCCACCGGCCTCGGTGGTGATGAACGGATCGGTGTCGATGACGATCACCGTGGTGCGGTCGTTCTCCTTGGCGCGCTCGAGCGCGGCTTCCAGTTCGTCGACGGTCGTCACCCGCTCGGCGATGGCGCCCAGCGACTCGGCGTGGGCACGAAAGTCGATCGCCGGCAGCGCCGCATGCTGCGTATCCTCGAACAGGTTGTTGAAGCGGGCACCGCCGGTCGCCTCCTGCAGGCGGGTGATGCAGCCGAAGCCGTGATTGTCGAGCAAGACGACGGTGAGCTTCTGGCCGAGCAGGACTGAGGTGGCGAGTTCGGAATTCATCATGAGATAGGAGCCGTCGCCGACCATGACGACGACATCGCGATCGGGCATGGCGAGCTTGACGCCGATGCCGCCGGCAATCTCGTAGCCCATGCAGGAATAGCCGTATTCCATGTGGTAGCTGCCGGGCCGCTCGGCCTGCCACAGCTTGTGCAGCTCGCCCGGCAGGCCGCCGGAGGCGTTGACGACGACGGTGTCCGGGGTGGCGGTGCGCTGGACGGCACCGATCACCTGCGCGTCCGAGGGTGGCACCGTGTTGGTCGGGCCGGCGGCACGCGCCGCCTCCTGGCCCCAAGTGGCGCGGCCGGTCTCGATCGCCTGGCGCCAGCTCTTGTCGGCGCTCCAGCCGGAAAGCCTGGCCGACAATTCCTCCAGCCCGGCGCGGGCATCGGCGACCAGGGGCAGCGCGCGATGCTTGAGGGCGTCGAAGGGCTGGACGTTGAGACCGACGATGCGGCGCCGGGGATTGCCAAACAGGTCCCACGAGCCGGTGGTGAAATCCTGCAGCCGCGTACCGACGGCGAGGATCACGTCGGCCTCCGCGGCAAGCGCATTTGCGGCGGAGGTGCCGGTGACGCCGACGGAGCCGACCGAGAGGTCGTGGCTCGCGGGGATCGAGGATTTGCCGGCCTGGGTCTCGGCGACCGGCACGCCGTGCGCCTCGGCAAAGTGCGCAAGCGCATCCATGGCATCGCTGTAGAGTACGCCGCCACCGGCGATGACGATCGGCTTCTTGGCCGCCCTGAGCGCTTCCACCGCGGAGGCCAGTTCGTGCTCGTCGGGACGCACGCGCCGGGGCAACCACAGGCGCTCGGCGAAGAAGCTCTCTGGATAGTCGAATGCCTGGGCCTGAACGTCCTGGCAGAAGGCAAGCGTCGCCGGTCCGCAATCGGCGGGGTCGGTGAGGACAGCCATGGCGCGCTGGAGCGCGGGAATGAGCTGCTCGGGCCGGGTGATGCGGTCGAAATAGCGCGACACCGGCCTGAAGCAGTCATTCGCCGAGACGGTGCCGTCGCCGAAACTCTCGACCTGCTGCAACACAGGGTCGGGAATGCGCGTGGCGAAGACATCGCCGGGAACGAACAACACCGGCAGCCGGTTGACATGAGCCACCGCCGCGGCGGTCACCATGTTGGTGGCGCCGGGGCCGATGGACGTCGTGCACGCCATCATGCGGTGGCGGCGGCTTGCCTTGGCAAAGGCAATGGCGGCATGCGCCATCCCCTGCTCGTTGTTGCCGCGCCAGGTCGGCAGACGCTCGCGCTCGGCATAGAGTGCCTCGCCGATGGCCGCGACATTGCCGTGGCCGAAAATCGCCCAGACTCCAGCGAAAATCGGCAGTTTGACGCCGTCGACCTCGGTCATCTGGGCGGCGAGGAAGCGCACAAGCGCCTGCGCGGCAGTCAAGCGAACCGTTTGCATATTTCTCCTCCCAACCCTCAGGCGGCGCGTGCCTTGTCGACAGCACTTCGCCAGGCGGCGACCAGCCGTGAAAAGCGGGCCGCCATGTCGTCGACCGCAGCCGCATCGTCGATCCGGCCGGCCAGCCATGCGGTGGCCGCCTCGGCGAAGATGGTGCGCCCGATGGCGAAACCTTTCACCCGCCGGGCTCCGGCGGCAACCTCAAATCCACGCACAAGATCGGCCTCCGGCGCGTCGAGCCCGAGCACCACGACGCCGCGGCATTGCGGATCGTGCGCGGCAATGGCGCCGTCGATCGCACTCCAGGCGGCGGCATTCGCCTGCGGCTCAAGCTTCCACCAGTCCGGCCGGATGCCCAGCCGATAGAGCCGGTCGAGGACGCGCGCGACGGTGTCGTCGGCGACCGGGCCGTGCTTGCCGGCGATGATCTCGATCAGCAACTCACGGCCGACGGTGCGCGCTGCGTCGAAGACCCGCAGCAATTCGCGCTCCTGGCGCGCCTTCAGATCGTCCGGGTCGTCGGGGTGATAGAAACACAGGCACTTGACCGTCTGGATGACGGGCCACTCGACAAGATGGGCGCCGAGGTCGCCGCCGCCCTCGAATTCGAGTGGCCGCGATCCCGGCAGTTCCACCGGCCGGCCGAGCCAGAACGGATATCCGGCTGCGGCATGAAGCGCCTTCACGCCATAGGTGCCGTCGAGCAGCATGCCGAAGCCCGGCTTGCCGTCGGCAACGCGGGCGGTCGCTTCGACAGCGAGCTCCTTGAAACGGCCGATGCGCTCGCGCGGCGCGCCGATGCCATCGGCCATGGCTTCGAGCTGGCTGCGGTGATCGATGGCGAGCGCCACCAGCGTGTCGGGCTGCGGACGGCGGGTCTCCACCCAGTGGACGTCGTTCAGCGCGACATCCTTGCGCAGCACGCGCGGCGTCGGCTTGCGCGCGACGAAGGCCTGCAGCTCATCGAAGGTCGGATATTCCGGCGAGCACAGCAGGCGCGACACGGCGATGGCGCCGCAGGCATTGGCCCAGGCGCAGGTCGTCTCGATCGGCTCGCCCTTCAGCCAGCCGCGCAGGAAGCCGGCCATGAAGGCATCGCCGGCGCCCAGCGTGTTGTAGACGTCGACCGGGAAGCCCGGACCGCGAATGCCGTCCTCCAGCCTGTCGGGGATCGCGCCCGGATAGACCAGGCAACCCATCGGCCCCTGCTTGAGGACGATGGTGGCGGCGGTCATTTCACGGATGCGTCTGACCAATTCCGAAATCGTCTCGCCGCCGCCGGCAATCATCAGCTCTTCCTCGGTGCCGACGATCAGGTCGACCTGGCTGACGACGGCGTCGAGGCGCCTGGTCACAGCCTCGGAACGGACATAGCGGTTGTCGCCGGCGTCGTGGCCGGCCAGTCCCCACAGGTTCGGGCGATAATCGACATCGAACACGACCTTGCGGCCGGCGGCCTTGGCGGCGCGGATGGCCTTGTGGCTGGCAGCCTCGACGGTCGGTGTCGAGAAATGCGTGCCGCTGACGAGGACGGCTCCGGCCGACTGCACATAGGTCTCGTCGATGTCGTCTTCGCAGAGTGCCATGTCGGCACAATCGGCACGGTAGAAGATGTGCGGCTGCGAGCGCTCGTCGCGCACGCCGAGGATGACCAGCGCCGTCAGGCGCTTCGGGTCGGTGACGACGCCGTCGAGGGCGACACCCTCGCGGGCCAGTTGCTCGCGGATGAAACGGCCCATCGGCTCGTCGCCGACGCGGGTGATGAGCCCGGGCTTCAGGCCAAGGCGCGCGGCGCCGATGGCGGTGTTGGTCGGGCTGCCGCCGACCGACTTGGCGAAGGATGCCATGTCCTCCAGCCGTCCGCCGATCTGTTGTCCGTAGAGGTCCACGGACGAGCGGCCGATGGTGATGACGTCGAGGCGAGGCGGGGTGGCCATCGCGGGGCTTTCGTTATCGCTTGCCGCCCCCTTTCGGGGTGCAGTCTCCAGTCACGCTATAAAACAAATGTTCCATGCTTCCGTCAATATGGAACGTGCATTCTACACTTCGTTTCGCCTGGCCGCGGTGGCAACACCCAGCGCCATGGCCACGCAGAAGGTCGCGGCAAGCGAGCGAAAGCCGGCATAGTCGGCCTCCGGAATCTCGAACTTGACGATCGCCTTGGGCGACAGCGGTGAGAAGGGGCTGTCAGTCAGTGCGATGACCGGAACGCCGCGATCCGCCAGCCGATCAGTGAGTTCGACGGTCATCGGCGTGTAGGGCGTGAAGCTGATGGCGATCAGCGCATCGCGCGGGCTGGCCTGAGTCAGTTGTTCCGGCCCGAGGCTGGCGATGTGGTCGACCAGCACGGCCCGGATGCCGAGCTTGCCCATCGCGTAAGCGAGATAGAGGGCGACCGGAAAGGCCCGCCGCATGCCCAGCAAATAGATGACCTCAGCCCGCGCCAGGACTTCGGCGGCGCGGGCGATATCTTCCTCGGAGGGTCGCGCCACCAGCCTTTCCAGAGACACCATGGCGCTCTCGGCGAAGCCAGACAGCAGCGGATGCGGCCCGCCGGCCTCGCGGGCGCGCTGAACGTCGGCCAGGCGTTCCCGATAGTCCGGCCAGTTGGAGCGCATCGCGGCGCGGAAGACGCCCTGCAGATCGGAGAAACCGGAATAGCCGAAGCGCTTGGCGAAACGAATCAGCGTCGAGGGCTGCACGGAAGCCTGGGCAGCGATGCTGGCCGCCGTGCCCAGGGCCACCTCGTCGGGATTCTCAAGGGCAAAGGCCGCCACCTGGATGAGCCGCGGCGGCAGGCTGTCGCGGCTGTCGAGCAGCATCGCCTTCAACAACTCGAAGTCGCGCGGCGGCGTGCGCGCAGTGCCGGCGTGGTCGTCCATGATCATTCGCCTTTCATGGTGGCCGAAGACACTTGACAGAGCGGAATGAAAATTTCACCGCTACGATATAAGGGTTCAAACATTCCGTCTAGTCGCGAGGACAGCGCGCCTGCCTCCATGGCGCGCTCGCTGCCGGGAGCGACGACGCCGATGGGAACGCGGCTCACCATGGTGACGTCCTGATAGTAGAGCGGGACGACATCCGTCGATGTGCCTGTGCCGACGAAGCGCAAGACATCCCGGCGCGTTCGAACGACGCCATCAGCGTCGAGCCGCCGATGCTTTGGTGGATTTGCGGGTCGGCGACGGTCACGTCTCCGGCCACCGCCAAGATGAGCCGCCCTTCTGCAACGCGAGGCGCGGGGGCTGCCGCCGGCCGTCGTTCGCACCGGCATCTGCCATTGCCATCCACCGTCGCCGATAGCGCATACTGGTTGTACTATGGAAGGTCAGCGCGAAACGTCGCCCGATTGGGGTGACACTGGAAGGATCCGTTGAAGAGCGACACGGTTTTCAAGAAGGCTTTTAACGAGCTCCTCGATCTGCTGTCCCGACTGCCCGTTGGAGCGCGCATCGACCCGGAAACAAGACTGGCCGAAAGCGTGGGCGTGTCGCGGACCACGATACGCAAGGCCCTGCGCGAGCTAAGCGACCGGCGCATCATCAGGCGCGAGGAGACGCGGCTCGTGCTTGCGCGCAGACCGGACGAACGTGACCATTTTCCAATGGCCGACACGATCGGCGCATCGGCCCGCGTCGAGAGCAAGTTGATGGAGTGGATCTCATGGGAGGGGCGCCAACCGGGCGAATACGTCAACGGTCTGGAGCTGGCGCGTCAGTTCGGTGTGTCGACCAGCGCCGTGCGCGAATGCCTGAGCCGCTTCGAGCAGTTCGGCCTGGTCGAAAAGCGGCCCAACTCGGGCTGGATCTTCGGCGGCTTCACGACCGAGTTCGCCCTCGAGCTATTCGAGGTACGCGAGCTGTTCGAGGTTCCCTGCGCCAGGGCTTTCGTCGCATTGCCGCCAGAGGCGCCAGCGTGGCGTGAACTCAAGGCCCTCGAAACCGAGCACCTTCGTCTGCTGCGCTATATCAACAGGCACTACAAGGATTTCTCGGCGCTCGACGAGCGCTTCCACCGTCTCATCTACAATGCGTCGCACAATCGCTTCATGGAGGGATTCTACGATCTGATCTCCCTCATCTTCCACTACCACTATCAGTGGCGGAAGAGCACCGAGCGACAGCGCAACGAGGTCGCCGCGCACGAGCATCTCGACTGCATCGCCGCGCTGTTCAGCCGCGATCCCGACAAGGTGGAAGACGCCTGTCGCCGCCATCTGACATCGGCGCGACGCACCCTGCTGGCGTCGATCGAGTAGCCCTTTTTCGCCGGTCAGGCGTAAGCCGCGACCATCGCCTCCAGGCGTGGCATCCGGAGCGACGGGTCGTCGCTCCGCGCCCAGTCGACGAACGCACCGATGCGTCGCCGCACCTTGACCGCGTGGTTCTGGGCGATGTCGGCGATGCGGTGCTCCAGAAACGGGTTGAGGAAGCGCTCGTAGGTCACGGCGACATAGTCCCGCGCCTTGCTCTCCATGCCGCGCGCGGCAAACCCCGGCAGCACCTCCTCGGCGTAGAGGGCGTCGAGCCGTTCGCGCACGCGCGGGTCGGCGAGGATCTCCTTGACCGTTTCCGTCTCCGCGCGCTGCTCCTTCATCCAGGTCTCGGCCAGCCAGGTGTGCCCAAGGTTGAGGATATGAAGCTTGAGGCGCTCGATCGGCTCGAGGTCCGCCGTGGCCACGATGGCCGGATGGTCGAAGGGCGCCCGATCCGCACGGATTGCCCATAGGGCATAGGGTTCGGCCACCGCACCGATCGGCTCGATGGCCGCAGAGACGATTCGGTCGACCAGTGTATCGACGAAGACAACCGACTCCCTCAGCCACTCGCGGAAGGCGCCTTTCGTCTTCCAGTCGGCGGCCAGGCTTTCCACATGCTGCCTGAGAGCGGTGCCGTTCTCCGGCACCAGCTCGCAGGGCAGGATGGTCAGCGGACGTCCACCGGCCGCGTGCCGGGCGATGAGAAGCTGCACAAGCTTGGCCGGGAAGCTGGCCGCCGCCTCGCCGGAAGGCGGTGGCGCGGCGCGGTCGGCTGCATCGATGTCGTAACCGCGATCGCCGGTGTTGCTGACCACGAGGTCGGCCCGGTTGGCGAAGTCGTCAGTCAGGCGGGGCCAATCCGCATGGGCTTCGAGCGCGCTGTCGACGCTCTCGACCTGGATCGTCTCGTCGACGATCTGATCGCCGCGATAGCCCTGAATGCGGACCGGAAAACCGCCCGGCCGGCACAATGCCGCAACCCGGCCCGCGCGCGCGCCGCCGGCAGTCGTCTTGACCACGGTGATCGGCCCGATGTCCTGCCCCGCCGCGCGCGCCTCGTGGACGAACAGGTCCACATGTGCCTGGAGGAAACGGCTGGTTCCGAACTGGATGATCCGCCCGGTCATGAGGATACGTCGATCAGCGCCTTGATGAGGCCGTGCTTGTCGGTCGCCCAGCGGGCGAGGTCGCTGGTGGCGCCGGCCAGCGTGGTGCGATGGGTGATCAGCTTCGAGATCGGCACCTTGCCGGCCGCGATCGCCGCGATGACCGTCTCGAAATCGCTCTTGAGCGCGTTGCGGCTCGCCACAAGCGTGGTCTCGCGCGCGTGGAACACCGGGTCGGGGAAGGTGATGTTGTCGCGCACCACGCTGAGCAGGACATAGGTGCCGGCATGGGCGACGTAGCCGAAGCCGGCCGCCATCGAGGTGCCGTTGCCGGTGGCATCGATGACCGTATCGAAGCCATCGCCCTTGGTGAGGTCGGTCACCGCCTCGCCGGCCTGACCATCGGCGACAATGGCCGAGTCGGCGCCGATCAGCCGTTGCAACTCCGTCAGCCGTTCAGCGTCGACATCCATGAGCGTGACGGCCGATCCGGCGATCTGGGCGAAAATCGCCGCGCCGATGCCGATCGGCCCCGCGCCGACGACCAGCGTGCGGCCGGAGGTCGCCGACGCGCCGGCGCGGCCCACCCCATGCGCGCCGATGGAGAGAAACTCCACGGTCGCCGCCTGCTCGGGCGTCAGGCCGTCGGCCGGATAGAGGTTCGTCTCCGGCACGCTGATGAACCTGGTCATGCCACCATCGCGATGCACGCCAAGCACCGCGATGTTCATGCAGCAGTTCGGCCGTCCCTTGCGGCAGGCGTGGCAGGTTCCGCAGGCGATGTAGGGATTGACGACGACCAGATCGTCCTTGCGGAAGCGACTGCCGGGCGCGGCCTCGACCACCTCGGCTGCCAGCTCATGCCCCATGACGCGCGGATATTGCAGATAGGGATGGCTGCCCTCGTAGATGTGATAGTCGGTCCCGCAGATCCCGACCCAACGAATCCTGACGAGGACCTCTCCGTCGGCGCGTTGCGGTTCGGGCCGCTCCTCGACAGCCAGTTCTCCGGGGTTATGACAGACGAGCGCTTCCATATTGTCTTCTTCCTTCGCATGCCGGCCAGCATGATTTTCAGCGCCAAAACCCGTAGCGTCGCAACATGCGCGTCACAGTGGTCGCGATGATCGAAATGAGAGCGATGGCCCGATCGTTACCCACAAAAAACACATCCGGGTCATAACCGTCGTCAAGATGTTTTTTGTATGCCAAGAAAACGCAGTCATGTGTCGATAAAAAACATTTTGACAAAACGATGCCACTCCGCGCTTTATTTCCGATTGAGGGGGTCCGATGGACGCTCGCACAGCGATCTGTTGGCCGCGCGTCGATGGAGAGACGTCGGCGGCTCGCAGACGAGGGGGCGGATTATCTGCAGTGCAAGCCAGCAGGGCTTGCGATATGACTATGATGGTGCCTTGATCAAGGCCAGTGCGTTGCTAAAGGGAGGAAGCACATGTTTGCATCGAAAATCAGCCGTCGGAAACTCGGTCTGCTGACCGCGGCCGCGGTGGTTTCCATCGGTTTCGCCGCGCCGACGTTTGCGGCTGACGTGACTATTCCGATCATCGTGAAGGACACGACGTCGTTCTATTGGCAGATCGTGCTTGCGGGTGCTTGCCAGGCGGGCAAGGACATGAGCGTCGACGTTCCGCAGCTCGGTGCTCAGTCCGAATCCGATATCAATGGCCAGATCTCGATCCTCGAGAACGCGGTTGCCGGCAAGCCGGCCGCCGTCGTCATCTCGCCGACCGAGTTCAAGGCGCTCGGCGCGCCGATCGACGAGGCGGCGAAGACGGTGCCGATCATCGGCATCAACTCGGCGGCCAACTCGCAGGCTTTCTCGTCGTTCCTGACCACCGACAACGTGCAGGGCGGAAGGGTCGCGGCGGACGGTCTGGCCCAGGCCATCAAGGAGAAGACCGGCAAGATCGCCGGCAACGTGGCGTTGATCACCTCGCTTCCGGGCGTCGGCTCGCTCGACCAGCGCGCCAAGGGCTTCAAGGAAGAGCTGGCGGCAAAGTATCCCGACCTCAAGCTGATTGCTGACAAGACCGCCGACGGCATGGCCACCACCGGCCTCAACATCATGACCGACCTGCTCACCGCGAACCCGGATCTGGTCGGCGTGTTCGCTTCGAACCTGATCATGGCCCAGGGTGCCGGTCAGGCGATTGCCGAGAACAAGGTCGCCGACAAGGTCGCGCTGGTCGGCTTCGACAGCGACGACAAGACTCTTGGATACCTCGAGGATGGCACCATCTACGCCCTCGTCGTCCAGGACCCCTATCGCATGGGCTATGACGGCATCAAGACTGCGCTGGCCGTCTCCAAGGGCGAGAAGGTGGACAAGTTCGTCGACACCGGTGCCAACCTTGTGACCAAGGCAAACTCGACCGATCCCAAGATCGCGGCACTCATCCATCCCAAGCTGGACTGCAAGTAAGGTCCAAACGTGTGGCCGCGCCCTGTCGCTTTGACAGGGTGCGGCCGCACCACTACCGTTGACCCCTACAGGGACGGGGGGTAGCTACCCAAGCCATGACTGCCATTGCTTCAGCCGAGACGGGCGACGCCGGCCGGGTTGACGACAAGCCGATACTCGAGCTGCGCGATCTCAAGAAGGACTACGGCTCGGTTCACGCCCTCAGGCCGGCGACGCTGGCCTTCAGACGCGGCGAAATTCACGCCATCGTCGGTGAGAACGGCGCCGGCAAATCCACCTTGATCAAGCTTCTGACCGGTGTGATCCGTCGATCCGGCGGTGAGATTCTGTGGGAAGGCAAGCAGGTCGCGCTGGCGAATCCGCAGGAGGCGATTGACCATGGGATCGACGCCGTCCACCAGGAAATGCTGCTTTGCCGTCACCTGACGGTCGCCGCCAACATGTTCCTCGGCGAGGAGAAGACCCGCTACGGGCTGATGCGCAAGAAAGACATGACGCGCGAGGCCCAGCGCATCATGGAAGACATCGGCTTTCACCTGCCGGCGGGGGCGGTTCTCGGCACCTTGACCATCGGCCAGCAGCAACTGGTCGCCACCGCGCGCGCCTCCTTGCGCGGCACCAAGTTCCTGATCTTCGATGAACCAACCGCCTATCTGACGCGCCAGGAGGCGGCGCAGCTGTTCGCGATGATCCGCCGTCTGCGCACCGCTGGCGTGACCGTCATCTACATCTCCCACCGGCTCGAGGAAGTGTTCGAGATCGCGGATCGGGTTTCGGTGCTGCGCGACGGTGCACTGGTCGGCACCCGCGACATCAAGGAGACGAACGAGAACGAGTTGGTCACCCTGATGATCAACCGGACGATCGAGCAGATCTACCACAAGGAGAAGTTCGATTTCGGCGAGACCCTCCTTGAGACGCGCAACCTGAGCGGCCCCGGATTCAACGACGTATCGATCAGCGTGCGGCGCGGGGAGATCGTCGGTCTCTACGGTCTCATCGGCGCCGGGCGCAGCGAATTCGCCCTCAGCGTGTTCGGGCGCAATCCGCACACTTCGGGTGAGATCCTGTGGAAGGGCAAGCGAACCAACATCAGCAGCGAACGACAGGCGATCAATCTCGGCATCGCGCTGTTGCCCGAGAGCCGACGGGATCAGGGGCTGAGCCTCAACATGCCCGTCGGCTTCAATATCAATCTGCCGATCTACGACCGGATCACGCACGGCGTCACGATTTCGATGCGTGAGGAAGCCGAGCGCGCCGATCGCCAGATTGACGACCTGTCGATCAAGACGCCAAGCCGGCGCAGCCTCGCCTCCTCGATGTCGGGAGGCAACCAACAGAAGATCGTCATCGGCAAGTGGCTCAACTGCGGCGCCGAGCTGTTCCTCTTCGACGAACCGACGGTCGGTGTCGATGTCGGAACCAAGGCTGAGATTTATCGACTGATGGCCGAGCTTCTGAAGAACGGGGCCGGGATCTTGATGATTTCGTCCTATCTGCCGGAAGTCTACGAACTGGCTGACACGCTGCACGTGTTCAGGGCTTCGCACCTGGTCGGAAGCAATTCGCACCGCAGTGCAAGCCACGAGGAAGTCCTGGCAGAGGCCATCGGCGTATAGGGAGAAAGCAATGACGACGGACGTCGAAGCGGCCACTGACACCGAACCGAAACGCCGGGACTACAGCTTCCTGTTTGCGCTGTCGCTGCTCGGCATTCTGCTGGTGTTGTGGGTGATGCTGGCCTTCGCCACGCGCACGTTCATGACGCCGCTCAACCTCACCAACCTGCTGCGCCAGGGATCGATGATCGCGATTCTCGCGATCGGCGAGACGTTCGTGATCATCACCGCGGGCATCGACCTCAGCGTCGGTGCCATCGCCGGTTTCGGCACCGTTGTGGTTGCGATGCTCCTCGAGGCCGGCTTGCCGATATGGCTGTCCGTCCTGTTGACGCTGTTCTCCGGCCTCTTGATCGGAATGTTTCACGCGTTCGGCGTCACCAGAATGCGGGTGCCGCCGTTCATCATGACGCTGGCCACGCTGACCTCGCTGCGCGGCATTGGCCTGCTGATGACGCACGGTGCGCCGGTCAACATCACCAACAAGACCTTCACCAGCTTCTCGACGCAGGATTTTCTGGGCATTCCGACCCTTTTCTGGATGGTGATTCTGGTCGGAGTGCCGGCCTACATCTTCCTGTCGCACACGCGCTGGGGCCGCTACATCTTCGCCGTTGGCTCCAATCCCGAGTCCGCCCGGCTCTCCGGCGTGCGCATCAATCTCACCCTCTATATGGCCTATTCGGTCTCGGCCGTGCTGGCCGCCTTCGTCGGCATTCTGCTGGCCATGCGTATCGGCATCGGCAATGCCATGCAGGCAGACGCCTGGGAACTGCAGGCGATCGCGTCGAGCGTCATCGGCGGCACCTCGCTCTTCGGCGCCGTCGGCTCCGTGCACGGGCCGCTGATCGGCGCCTTCATCCTGGCGACGATCAACAACGGCGCCAACCTGATGAACGTCAACTCGTTCTGGCAGCGCGTCGTGACCGGTCTGCTGATCATTGTCATCGTTTATTTCGACGGATTGCGACGCAAGAAGATCTAGAGACCCGAGGCGATCCTGCTGGCGCCGTCGGTTACTGCGCGCTGACGGCCACAGTCAGGTTTCGGCGGTACCTTTGCTTGGCCGCCTCGGCGAGGTCCATGGGAAGGCAGACCTGGCCGCAACGTCCCGGTCGCTTGCTCAGCCGTCGTCTGCTGCCAGGGTCAGTCTTACCTGCGCGACCAGATGCGCCGGGGCGGTCGGCCGCGGAAGAGCGTCAATGAACGGCGACTATCGGTAGTTCCTGCTTTAGCGAAAGATATGAGCGGGGATCGTGGCCCGATTTGAGGATTACAGGTTTTCGCGCCGAGTGGTTTATAGGTTTTCGTGGTGTATCACTTATAGGTAATCATGTCGAGAAATGCGGCTTGCCATGCCGCGCGCGCAGGATGTTGAGGGGGCTGCGCCTGTTCTCGCTTCCGGCTGCGCTCATCGAGGCATCGCCCGCTTTCTTTGCACGGCACCCGACCGATGCGCGCACAGCCCTCGCCACCCTTGCCGATCCGGCCGCGCTGATCCGCCATCTGCTGCAAGGCGGGCACAGCGCCATCGCGGGCCGCATTGCCGGCGCGCTGCGCAATATCGGCCGGGAACGGATCGCCGACGACATCGGCGGCGCCATGAAGGCCGCCGGCTATGAAGTGCGCGAGCAGGACCCGTTCGCAGAGCGCATCGAGTCCGCTTTTCCGGTGCGCGAACGCTCGCCCTACGCCAACCGCATCCGCCTGATGTGGCGGCAGATGCGCGATCCCGTGATCGCCAGTTTCCCCGAAGCGCCGGGGCGTCCCAACGATATCGATCGCTACATGGAGCGCGTCGAAGACATCTACGTTACCGATGCCTATCACTCACTGTCGATTGAAGGGTATCGCGTCGGGGCGGAACTGATCGAACGCGTGCGCGGCGGCACGTGGAATCCCGATGCAAGCCAAGAGGATCGCGCGCATGTGGATGCGCTTGCGGCGCGCGGCTACTGGCAGGCCTTCCAGGAGGTGAAAAAAAAGCGTGCGGGCGGTCCTCCAAAACGAAAATCCTGGCCGTGTCGCCGGCGAGAGTCACAGCGCCTGGCACCGGGAAATGTTTGCTCCGAGCGTTGCCGCCGGCATTCTTCGTCCTGAAAGCCTTGCCGGATACCGGGACGGCCAGGTCTTCATCCGCCGCTCGATGCACGTGCCGCTGCCGCCCCATGCCGTCGCGGATGCAATGCAGGCTTTCTTCGAGATGCTCAAGGAGGAAGCGAATCCGCCTGCGCGGATCGTGCTCGGGCACTTCGTGTTCGTCTATATCCACCCCTATATGGACGGCAACGGACGCATGGGACGCCTCCTGATGAACGTCATGCTTGCCGCCGGGGGTTACCCCTGGACGGTCGTGCCGATCGAACGGCGCGATGACTACATGACTGCACTCGAACAGGCGAGTGTGCGGGAGAACATTGTGCCGTTCGCCCGGTTCCTTGGCGGACTGGTGCGGGACGACCTCGCTGGAAAGGCGGCGGCGAAAGCCCCGGCGCGGCGGTCATGAATCTTGATGCGCTACTGATCACAAAGAATGAGAACTCATATCCGTGGCACGTTTGATGGCTTTGCGCTGTGGAGGGGGGCAATGACTGACGAAGAGGTGCCCGTCGATTACGACCTGACATGCTGGTACCTGAACGCAAGGCGCGGCATCGAATTGGTCGGCGCTACCAATGTCGCACCGCAGATAGCCGAAATTGGCTCAAACTGCCGACATTGATGAGAAATTGCGCAAGGACATGGCGCTGTCGGTCTTGAAAGACGCGCTAACGAATTGGCTGCACAAGTGTAGCCCGCCGACGCTCGGCCAGCTGCTCGTCGGCGGCAAGCTCCGTCCCGGAATGCTCTTCACACATTATGACCGCTATTTCTGCCGCGGACTCTGTGCCGTTCATGACGTTAGGACGAGTGGTGCTCGGCGGCCTGGAGGCCTCAGTTGATGGCAAAAGCCAGAGGCAAGTGATGTCGGCAGCGAGATGTTCTCCTTTCGCAAATCGCATTGACTATTAGCCATTTGACTATATAGCCTAAAGCCTATGGACGATATTATACGTGCCCTTTCCTCGGACAAGCGACGGCGGGTACTCAAATGGCTAAGCGATCCAGTCGCGCACTTTCCGCCCCAGCGCGATGGCGATCTAGTGACGGACGGCGTGTGTGTCGTCTTCATAGCCGACAAACTTGGCGTCTCGCAGCCGACCGCGACTGAGCACATGAAGGTGCTGCATGCTGCTGGCATGGTCGTCCCGACCCGGATCAAAACTTGGACATTCTATCGCCGCGACGAGAACGGCATAGCGGCTGCCCGCGAGGAGATCCTTCGCGGGCTTGCCGGATCGGACGAGGGCACGTCACCAGAAGTCAAAGGGAACAGCCCAAAGATGGAGAGCGACAAATGGCCGAAGCGAAATCGATAGTTTCGGAAACCGGCGTCGGAACCGGCGTCGATGCGCAGGTTGCCGCTAAGTACGGCTACCAGAACCACAACGACATAGCGTTCGGCTTCCTGAAGTTGATCGACGTCGAGAAGCTGCGCGACAGCGTGACTGACGACTGGTTCAACCAGACGCTTTGCGAGGTGAACGACTGCGTGATCCGTCTGGGCGTCGTGAAGGGTGAATACCATTGGCACCACCACGATAACGAGGACGAGTTCTTCTTTGTCGTGTCGGGCCGGCTGTTCATTGATCTGGAAGACAAAACGATCCAGCTGAATCCGAATCAGGGCTTCACCATTCCCCGCAAGGTCCGCCACCGTACCCGTGCGCCCGAAAAGACGGCGATGCTGATGGTCGAGGGCAAAGGTGTAGAACCGACGGGAGACACGAGCGCGTGAGCGTTCTGGCTCACCGGTAGGCGTCCACTTCGGTTGCTCTTTTGGTCGCACCATGGATCCACATTGCGCGGGCTAGATCAGTCGTCCTTTCGACGCGAAGCGAGTTCCAGGATTAGTCGACCGCATCGTGAACTGGCGATCGTGCCGCGGTAGCTCGTAGCGGTGACCGCGGTTTCAAGGTTGCCAAAGCTGAACCGTGAAGCTATAGGCCGCGTCCTTTTCCCGCCGAGCGGCGATTGCTTCGCGAAGGCCCTCCCGCGTTGAATTCATCATCCTCATGGCAGGGTTCATGGCGCTCAGCGCGCTCGCCATCGATACGATGCTGCCAGCCTTGCCCTTGATTGGCGAGGCGCTGGGCATTTCGAACGAGAACGAGCGCCAATTGGTTTATGTCTCGATGGGGGCGCTGATCCTGATCTGCGTGCTGATTGCGGAGAACGGCCGGCTGTTCAGCGTCAATCCGCCCGGCAAGTCGTCGATGCGGGACGCTGATCATCCCGGCCCATCGCCGGCCGGCTTCGTTGCGGCTATCTCCGGCGATGCAAAATGGACAGAACGCCAGTCAAAGCTCTGCATGCATCTCCCGGAACAGTCTTGGCGCTACGCCAAACCGGCGCTCGAAGGCCTCCGAAAACCGGGTAGTAGGAAACAGACCGACCTGTGCGGCGACTGTCTTTAGGGAAAGGCCGCGCGACAACAGCAGGCGCGCGGCGTCGAGCCGCGCGGTCTCGACGAAGTGGGCCGGCGTTTGTCCGGTCGCCGACACGAACCTGCGGTGGAAGGTGCGCTCGCTCAGCCCAGCGCGATCAGCAAGTGAAGGAACGTCGAGAGGGGCATCGAGATTGGCCTGCACCCATCCGATCAGATCGGCGAACGGGCTGTCACCTTTGACCTGCGCCTGCAGGACCGGACTGAACTGCGATTGGTAGCCGGGGCGTCGAACATAGAGAATCAGCCGCTTCGCGACCTCGCCCGCGATGTTGGCATCGAGGTCGCTGGCTATCATGGCCAGCGCCATGTCGATGCCGGTGGTAACGCCGGCCGATGTCCAGAGGCGTCCATCCACCACGTAGAGCGCATCCGGGTCGACCGTGACCGCCGGGAACGTTTCGGCAAGCGGCTTGCAAGAATCCCAGTGGGTAGCGATTCGATGGCCGTCGAGCATCCCCAGCGCGGCGAGCACGAAGCCGCCCGAACAGACGGAACCAAATCGCTCGGCCCCGTCTGCCAAAGCCGGCAAAGCTGCCCTAAGTGCCGGATCCGCAACGGCCGGCAAGAGTTGTTCCCGCTCCGCGCCAGCAATCAGCACCGTATTCGCTTCCCCTGGCTTCAGGCCGGAAATCGCCACTGTCTCAACAGTGATGCCGCTGCTGCTTTCGACCGACCCGCCTTCCGCGGACGCGAGCGCGACCTGGTAGAAGGCAAGCTTGCCTTGCTGGCGCAAGGCGCGGTTTGCGCTGTTGAAGACCGACGAAGGACCCACTGTGTCGAGGAGTTCAAAGCCGGGATAGACGATGAAGACGACGAGATGCATTGGCAGGAAATACCATATCTTTGTCATTCCTGCCACACTCCCGGGCTGCTAGATGTCGACCAACCAGGAGAGAGGCGCCGACAGCCTGCCGGCACCTCCACTACTTCCTCTGGGAGACGTAGCCATGTCGAAATCGTTGCTTCTTTGGGGCGTTGTTTCCCTTGTTGTTCTCGGTCTGTTTGGTTTTGGCGGCTGGGTTCTCAGTCTCCCCGCCGCAACGGCCTCAGCCGTGGCGCCGCCCGTGCCACAAGACGAGGCCGACGCCATGCTCGCCACGCTCCGCCATGAAGCCGAACGCCGTCCCCTTGTTGCGGTCATAGGGCTCAATGAGGCCACGGAAACAAACGACTATGTAACGACGACCGGTATCCTGAGGCGGGCCGATGTGGCCGACGTGGTGATGCTGGCGAGCGGTCCCGGACCGGTGCAGCTCTACCCTGTGCTGAGGGTCGAGCCTGATGCGACGATTGCCGAGTTCGATACAGAACATCCCGACGGGGCTGACTACGTCATTGTCCCGGCGATGAGCCGTGACGACGATCCGGTGGTGCTGGCCTGGCTGCGGAACCAGTCCCGGAAAGGGGCGAAGATCATCGGCGTGTGCGCAGGGGCAAAGGTGGTCGCGGCGGCAGGCCTGCTCGACGGCAAGCGTGCGACGACGCACTGGTATTATCGCAACGAGATGCTCAAACGGAACCCGACGATTGAGTATGTCGCGGACCGGCGCATGGTGGCTGACGGGAATGTCGTGACCACGACCGGCATCACCGCCGCCATGCCGATGATGCTGACGCTCATCGAGGCCATCGCAGGACGCGGGAAGGCCGAAGAGGTCGCCCATGGCCTCGGACTAAAGACATGGAACGCGCGGCACGCGAGTGATGCGTTCAAGTTCAGCCGTCCGTTCGCGACAACGGTCCTCGCCAATACAATAGCCTTCTGGAACCGCGACACCTGGGGTGTCGAGCTTCGGCCCGGCATGGATGAGGTGTCGCTCGCTTTGGTGGCGGACGCGTGGTCGCGGACCTATCGCTCGCATGCCGTGACATTCGCCGCTTCTGCAGCACCCGTCATAACGGCCAACGGCCTTCGCATCCTGCCCGATGAGGCCGGGACCGATTGGCCGGAGGCGCGCCGCGTCTCGACCCTGCCCGGCTCACCGCTCACCGAGGCGCTCGACCGGACACTCGCGGCGATCGCCGCCCGCTATGGCGAACCCACAACCAATGTCGTGGCGATGCAACTCGAATACCCGCGGTGATCGCCGAAGATATCTTTCCGCGCGTGTGTCGAATCCGCGCCTTGCCGTTCGAAGTTACTTTGCAAAAGGCGATGTCCGCCCGCGATAGCCACCAGACTTGGGAGACCCAACATGTCACGCACCCGCGTTCACAACTTCGCCATCTCACTCGACGGCTTCGGCACTGGCGAGGGCCAGAGCGCCACTGACCATTTCGGCCACGCCGGAGACAGGCTGCATCAATGGATGTTCGCCACTCGCTGGTGGAATCCAGACGGCGGCGGCGCCGGCGTCGACGATGTTTTCGTCCGGCAGCACGATCGGGGCATCGGCGCCGAGATCATGGGCGCCGGCAAGTTCGGTCATCCCGGTTGGGAGAAGGACCCGGACTGGAAGGGCGCGTGGGGACCGAACCCACCTTTCCATTCACCAGTCTTCATTCTCACCCATCATGTGCGCCCATCGATCGAGATGGAGGGCGGTACGACCTATCACTTCATCGACGCCTCGCCGGCCGAAGCGCTGGAGGCCGCCCGCAAGGCTGCTGACGGTAAGGACATTCGCTTGGGGGGCGGCGCCACCATGATCCGCGAGTTCCTGTCCGCGGGACTCGTCGACCACATGCATGTCGCGGTGATTCCGATTCTGCTCGGGCGTGGTGTCCGGCTTTGGGATGGCCTCGAGGGGTTGGAGAAGACCTACAAGATCGAGTCGGTCTCATCGCCCAGTGGCGTGACGCATCTGACGTTCTCGCGTGTGGGTGAGTGAGTTGCGAGGCGGGCCACCAGTCTCGGCTCGGGAATGTGACGTCTCGTGCCTCAAGCTCTCTCGCCAACTTCACGAAGGACACGCCGCAACCATTGATGCCCGGGATCGGCGTCATGGCGCGCGTGCCAGGTTTGTACGACCCGAAATGGAGGAATGGCGATCGGCGGCGGAAATAGCTTTAGCGGAAGCCGAACGGCGAGCGAGGTGAACAACCGGCGGGGTTCTGTCGCGAGAAGGTCTGAAGAGACGGCAAGCATCGGAGCCATCAGAAAGTGGCTGACCGTCAAGGCGACTGTTCGCTTCAGCCCCATGTCGCGGAGCACCGCATCGACATAGCCCGTCGGGTTGCCTCTCATCGAGACCTGCAGATGACGGAGAGAAAGGTAGCGATTGAGATCAAGCGTTCGGTCGAGGTTGGGATGCTTGACGCGGCCAGCGCAGACGAAATCTTCCTCATAGAGCAGCTCTTCCCGCATATGCGTCGGCGGCTCCGGAAAATTTCCGGCGATTAGTTCGACCGCCCCGTCCTCCAGCATGGTCAGACCGACACTGCGACTGGTGTTGTGCACAATGAGGGAGACGCGCGGTGCCTGGCGATCAAGATGTGCGGTTAGTCGCGGGAGAAGGACGAACGCGGCGTAGTCAGACAAGCCAAGGATGAATTGTCGTGTGCTTGCGGCTGGGTCGAAGACGCGGCTGCCAAGCAACACACCTTCTACCTGTTCGAGAATCGACCGGATGCTTGTGGCGACCTCTGCGGCGAGAGGCGTCGGCACCATGCCGCGCGGCGATCGAACGAATAGCGGATCGCCGAACAGAGCGCGGAGACGATTGAGTGCATGGCTCACCGCCGGCTGCGTCAAGCCGATCCGTTCGGCAGCGCGAGTAGCGTGGCCCTCCGCGACAAGTGCGTCAAATACCTTGAGCAGATTGAGGTCAACGCGAGCAAGATTAACATGCTTCATAGCCGCAATAATAATAATGAATTGGATTGATCGCAAGCCATCGGCGATGAATGCCCCCTCATCCCATGAACTCAGGAGAGCATCATGTGGGGACATATCGTCCGCTCGTCCAATACGGCCATTTTGCCGTGGGCTACCGCCGCCGCGTTGGCCGCAACGACGGCAAGCGCAAAGGCCATCGAGCCATGTTTCAAAGGATTTAGCGCGCCGGTTGGTATTCACGCACTCGAGAACAGCGCTGTGCTGGTTTCAAACTGGGGAAAGGGCACCGTCGAGCGCTTGGAGCCCAACGGCGATCGAATGGTGTTCCTCGACAATATTGCATCGCCGGCGGGTATCGCGGTTGATGCCCAGGGGGCGGTGTTCGTCTCCTCCTATTCGGGCGACATGATTGTTCGCGTCACGCCAGATGGGAAGCGAGCGCAGGTCGCCGACGGACTTGCCACCCCAACAGGTATTGCATTTGGGCGCGATGGCCGACTGCTAATCGCAAATCGTTCGTCCGGCGAAATCGTCGCGCTCGACACGCGTACGGGTAGACGCACCGTCGTTGCGCGTGGGTTGTCGCTGCCCGTTGGCGTCGTGGAAATGCCGGATGGCAGCATCGTCTCTTCGCAATATGGAGGCCGCGTCACACGGGTTCTGCCCAACGGCAATCTTCAAGAGCTTGGTCAGAGCTTTGACCGTCCCGGCGTCGGCATCCTCTCGGACGGAGCAGACGCGGTGCTGGTCATCGACAACGGCGCGAGCGTCGTTCGTCGGGTGAGTTTCGACGGACGCTCGCACATCGTCGTCGATGGGCTCTCAGGTAGCGCCGTCGCACTCGGACGCGCCGCCGACGGCGATCTTCTCGTCGGCACCTGGGGTGACGGCAATGTCTATCGCGTTGCGTGGCCGAAATCGTGAAGTCCTAATCCGCAATCCACGAAGGATCGGAGGCGCGACTGACTGCCCCCGGGCGCGCTTCGCACCCCCCGATGACCACTTCGCCAATTGGCCACAGCGTATCGTCCCCGCAAATAATGGAGTGACCCTGATGACTACCCCTACAACAGCCACATCACTCAACGAGCGCAACGAGTCTCAAACCAGCAACGTCCGTGATCGCTATGCAACCGGTCTCGACAAGCTTAGGGAGATCGACGGACGCGATGGCGAAGCTGTCGTCGAAGGGCTGCAGAAGATCTCGCCGGATTTCGCGCGCTACCTGATCGAATTTCCCTTCGGCGACATCTACGCGCGACCTGGCCTCGATCTGCGTGCCAGGGAGATCGCCACCATCGCCGCACTAACGGCACTCGGCTACGCGGGACCGCAACTCGAGGTCCATGTGGCGGCTGGGCTGAATGTCGGCCTGACCGAGCAGGAGATCATCGAGATCATCATACAGATGGCCGTTTATGCGGGCTTCCCGGCGGCCATAAACGGATTGAATGCCGCGAAAGCGGTTTTCGACCGGCATTCTGAATCGTGAGGTGCTCCATGAGTCTGCGTGACTTTTCCCGAGCCCCGGATCGCCTTGCCGCCGCGATCGACAAGGCGCTGGCCGAGCGACGCATCGTCGGAACCGTCGTGCTCGTCGCGCGGAATGGCGAGATCGTTTATCGCCGCGCCGCCGGCTATGCGGACCGCGAATCCGGAACGGCCATGCGCGAGGACGCGATCTTCCGGCTTGCCTCCATCGCGAAGCCCATCGTCACGGCGGCGGCCATGCGTCTTGTAGAAGAGGGGAGACTCTCCCTCCAGTCGCCGGTGACGCAATGGCTGCCGGCCTTCCACCCCGCCTTGGTGGACGGTTCGACGCCCGAAATCACCATCCATCACCTGCTTACGCACACTTCGGGTCTCGGCTATGCGTTTCTCGAACCTTCCGATGGACCGTATCACAAGCTGAACGTCTCGGACGGGCTCGACCAACCAGGTCTGACCCTGGAGGAAAATCTCTCGCGCCTGGCAGCGGCGCCCTTGGCCTTCGCCCCGGGTACTGGCTGGCGCTATTCGCTCGGACTCGACGTGCTAGGTGGTGTTCTCGAGCAGGTTGAAGGGCGCGGCCTGCCCGAGATCGTGCGGGAGAAGGTGACAACTCCACTTGGGCTCGAAGACACAGGCTTTGCTGTTCGCGATGCGTCCCGGCTCGCTAAAGCCTATGCGGACGGTGATCCCGCGCCGGTGCTGATGACGGATGGCATTGCCGTTCCTCTCTACGGTGTTGCCGCCACATTCGCGCCGTCTCGTATCCTCGATGCGCGTTCCTATCCCTCGGGTGGCGCTGGCGTCGCCGGCACGGCGGGTGACGTCCTACGCTTTCTGGAGGCGATCCGCACCGGAGGCGCACCTATCCTCGGCGACAAGACGATTGAGACAATGGCAACGGATCAGGTCGGGCCGCAGGCGGAGTCGCAGGGTCCGGGCTGGGGCTTCGGCTATGGCTGGGCGGTGCTGGTTGATCCCGTAGCGACCGGCACGCCGCAAGCGCCTGGCACGCTGCAATGGGGTGGAGCATACGGTCACAGCTGGTTTATCGACCGCGCCAATGGGGTTTCCGCCGTCGCTCTCACCAACACCGCCTTCGAAGGAATGGCCGGAGCATTTCCGACCGACATCAGAAATGCCGTCTATGGTTAGTGGGGACGGGACGCTGGATTTTGGTTCGAGTGAACAGCTCAAAGACGCTTGCCGGTTTCGAGGTCGACAACGACGCCGAAATGAACGACGAGGGACGCCCTCGGAGTTCCAGGGTGTTGATCCTACGCTGAGTTCCGCCACTTTCTCGCCAACAATAGTGCCCACCCACTTGGCACGCCTCGAATGGAACAGTTCCTCTGTGCGTCCTGTCGTCAGGAATTCTCGCCGGGCATGGCCGACCCGGCAAGAAGGCTGAGGACGTCGGTCGACGGTCGCGGGATCCGCCTGTTTCCAGATGGCGTGAAAATCGAATTCAAGCTGATCGAGAACCGGCGCCTGGGTGATGGCATCCGTTGCTTCGGTACCAAATTCGCGGAAGCGCCAAAGGATGATGTAGCGCGGTTTGCCAACGAAGAGGGCCTGCTCATGGCGTGAGGTGACGCTTCGCGAGGCTCTTGACGCGCCCGGAACTGGTCCGCATCAGCATGTCCAGCATCAGACGCCAGACATTGGCGGCCTGCGAGGGGGAGACGTCGGGGTTGTCTGTCATGGCGAAACACCAGCTCACAAGCGGAATGCGATAACCAGGGTTGAAACTTTTTCACACGTTATTAGTTTGATACATCAAAGTAATTTGCGCAACGGCGAAATGCCGCCGAACGGTGCGCGCCGGGGGCGCAACGGTATGAGGAGGACCGATCATGGTGCTCGATACGTCCGTTCTGATCGTCGGCGGCGGGCTCAACGGCCTGACCATGGCCGCGCTGCTCGCTCGACACGGGGTCGATTGCCTGGTGATCGAACACCACGAGTCGACGTCGATCCAGTACAAGTTCGCCGGCATCTCGCCGCGAAGCATGGAGGTCTTCCGCCAGCTGGGGCTCGAGGAGGAGATCCGGGCCAACCGTACTGGAGACCAGCAGGGCGGCGGCATTGCGCGCGGCCGGACCTTGTCGGACCCCGATCTCGTCTGGGGCGGGCCGGCATGGCCCGATACTTCCGAAGTCAGTCCGACGCCGCCGGCAGCCTGCGACCAGCACGTGCTCGAGCCGATCCTGAAGCGCGCCGCCGAACGGCAGGGCGCGGGCATGCGCTTCGGTTGGGACTGCGTTGATGTCGCCCAGACGGCTGACGGTGTCCGCGCGCGCCTGGGAAGCCGTGCCGATGGTCACGAGGAGACGGTGACGGCGCGCTATCTGGTTGTCGCCGACGGCGCCGGCGGCACGATGCGCGAAAAGCTGGGGATCGGCCTGCATGGGCCGGGGCCGCTGCAGCACTGGATAAACGTCATCTTCGATACGGACATGCCGGACGAGATCGGCGGCAAGCGCTTCACATCCTGCTTCGTCACCGACCTCAACGCCACCGTAACGCCACGTCCTGGTGGGCGCTGGCTGTTGGCGCTGCAGTACTTTCCGGAGAAGGGCGAGACGCCGGAGGACTTCGACGCCGAGCGGACGCGCGCGCTGGTGCGGGCGGCCGCCGGTCGCGAGGTGCGCGCCGACCTCTTCGATGCACGGTCCTGGACGGTCGCGGCGCAGGTCGCCGACACTTTTCGGAAGCGCCGCGCCTTCCTGATCGGCGACTGCGCGCATCTGATGCCGCCGACCGGGGCGTTCGGCGGCAATACCGGCATCCATGATGCTCAAAACCTCGCTTGGAAGCTGGCGCTGGTGCTGTGCGGCGCGGCGACGCCCGCTCTGCTCGACAGCTACGACGCCGAACGGCGTCCCGTGGTGGAGCGAACGCTTGAGCAGGCGTTGGCGCGGCTGCAGAAATGGTTCAAGGATCCTGCCGGACGTCTGCCGCCTGCGGTGGAGATCGTGGACGACTACGATGTGGTCTTTGGCCAGCGCTACGACGCCGGGGCCCTGATCCCCGAAGGCCCACCGCCGGACCGCCCGTTCGAGCCGTTCGATGAACTTTCGGGGCGACCCGGCACCCGCATGCCGCACGTCGCGCTCGACGGCGACGGTTCGTCGACCCTGGATTTACCGGGCAACCAGCCGTTGCTCCTCACCGATGACTCCGTCTGGGCCGCGGCGGCGCGGTCGCTCGCCGACGCCGACACCCCGCTGGAGATGGCTTCGCCAAGCGGCAGGTGGCAGGCACGGTTCGACGTCGCGCCGGACGGGGCGGTTCTCGTCCGGCCGGATGGCTTTGTCGCCTGGCGGGCGAGGGACAAACAATCAGCGTCACGGTCGACCCTGAGCCGGGTTCTCAACACTGTCCTGGGAGCGCTCGATCGCGACGACGCTGCGCATTGAAGCGACGACGGGCCATGCAGCAAAACGAGGGAGTAAAATGACACCAGAAAGCCAAACCGTAGTCATCGTCGGCGGATCTTCCGGGATCGGTCTCGGCGTGGTGGAAGCGCTGCTCGCCGCGGGCGCCGCCGTCACTATCGTTGGCCGGACAACCGAGAAGCTTCGGACTGCGCAAGCGGGACTCGGGTCGCCGGAGCGCGTCAAGGCCGTCGCCGCAGATGTGACGCAGGAAGAACAAGTGGCGACGCTGTTCGAAGAAGTCGGCGCCTTCGATCATCTTGTCGTCACCCGCGGCACGTCGCCAGTTGCCGGCCGGGAATGGATTTTCTGCAAGCAGGAGCGCAGCTAGATCAGGTTCTGGCCGCCGTCGATGCGGATGGTTTCGCCGGTGGTGAACTCGCTTTCCATCAGGAAGACATAGGCTGCCGCCACGTCGAGCGGTGTCGGGATTCGTCCCGCAAGCAACCTTGAAGCCATCTCTTCGAAGATGCCGGTCTTCGCTTCCCCGACAAGGTCGTCCCACATCGGCGTGTCGACCCATCCCGGCGACACGACGTTGACTCGGGTCGGCGCCAGTTCCACCGCCAGGGCGCGGGCAAAGTAGCTGAATGACCCGGCGATCGCCGCGACGACCGACCCCCCCGGCACCGGTGGTCGATCTTTGTTGATGCCGGATGTGAAGATCATGGATCCTCCGGTCTTGAGGCGGCTGGCCGCGTGCTTGGCGAGCATGATGGTGCCCAGCAGCTTGTTGTCGACGAAAGTCCGCACGGCATCCATGTCGGTGTCGGCAATCGGATAGTTCGTCGGCGGCGTGCCCGCAGTGACGACAAGATGATCGACCCCACCGACCTCCTTGAACAGGCGAACGACGTCCGCCTCCTTAGTCATGTCCGCGGCTAGCGCGATCACGCCGCTATCCTTGCCCAACGACTGTTCCGCCGCCTGCAGCTTTTCAGCCGAGCGACCGACGATAAAGACTTGCGCTCCCTTCTTCACGGCGGCATCGGCGACGCCGAGCCCGACGCCGGAGCTGCCGCCGACGATGACGATCTTCTTGCCAACGAGCGTTGCCATGGTTTGCTCCATTTCCTGATTTGGGGTGATTGGTTTCGACGGTGCCATCGGGACAAGCGGTCAGCCGCGAAAGGCGCTCTCGAGATCGGCGATGACGATCTTCTTCATCTTGAACATCGCCTGCATCGCGCGACCGGCCTTCTCCCGATCCGGATCCGCAAGCATCCGCAGCAGGATCGTGGGGGTGACCTGCCAGTAGATGCCGAACTTGTCGGTCAGCCAGCCACAGGGCTGTTCCTTGCCGCCATTGGCGGTGAGCGCCGCCCAGTAGTAGTCGGTCTCTTCCTGGTCTTCCGTCTCGACCAGGAGCGAGATGCCCTCGTTGTAGGGACCGTGGGCGTGCGCGTTCAGCGCAACGATCGACTGGCCCGCGAGTTCGAACTCGATACGCGACAACTCGGGATCGGGCAGATCGACGGTACGGAGGATTTTCGAATCCGCGAAAATCGAGGTGTAGAACATCGCGGCCTCTTCGGCCTGGGATTCGAACCAGAGATGGGTCTTGACCTTGGGCATTGCTGCCTCCTGTCTGGCGTGTGAGGGAGATCGGCGTCTCGGGACGGACGTTATTTGCCGTTGGCCCAGGGAAAGCGGAGATCCGGCGTCACCGGGTTGATCGACCCGTCCCAGTCGCGCTCGTACCCGACATCCTGGAGTCGGTGATCGGAGAAGCGCGCGACGCGCTCCATATCCCGGCGATGGCGGAATGCGGCGACCAGGCTGGCAACACGGGCGCGCGCCGCATGTCCGAGAAAGGTGATTGCGGCTGACACCGGGAGATCTTCGGTGAGCGAGATGCGTGCCCGAGGGTTCCATGTCGTATGAGTAATGCTCACAGCTCTATCCTTTCAAAGATGGGTTTTCGATTAGGCAAAGCTCTTATTCGGCTCTGCATGACTGATAGGTTGCCGCAAATCGCCCCTGGACGACAAACGACTTATGGTGCAGTATTAGTGAGTAACGCTCACAGGTCGATATGGCTCGAAAACTTCCACCCCTGACCGCGCTGCCCGCCTTCGACGCCGCGGCGCGTCACCTGAGCTTCACCAATGCCGCGGCCGAGCTGAACCTGACGCACGGTGCGATCAGCCGCGCGATCCGCAACATCGAAGACAGGTTGGGGGTCCAGCTCTTCGAGCGGGGAACGCGATCAGTGAAGCTGACACCTGCCGGTGCCATCTATGCGGCGGAAGTGGCGGCGGCGCTCGACCGGATCAGCGCTGCGACCATTGTCGCGACCGCGCCCCGTGCTGCCGGTGTCCTCAACGTCAGCACATCCGATGGCTTCGCCGGCCGCTGGCTGGTGCCGCGCCTTCACCGCTTTCATCGGGCCAATCGCGACATCGACGTGCGGTTGTCCACTTCGGGCGTGCTGGCGGATTTTGTGAGGGACGGGATCGATATCGCTATCCGCTACGGAACCGGGGCCTACGAGGGTGTGGAGGCGGAGTTCCTCGCTGAAGAAGAGGTCTTTCCGGTGTGCAGTCCCGAGCTCATGAAAGGAGAGCATCCTTTGCGGGAGCCGAGTGACCTCAAGTATCACACGCTCATACACGACAACTTCCGTATCGATTGGGCAACGTGGCTACAGCACGTCGGTCTGGAGAACATTGATTCAAACGGTGGTGCGAAGTTCGATTCCGCCACCTACGCCGTCGAAGCTGCGGTCCATGGCGAGGGCGTGCTTTTGGGCCGAAGCGCGCTGGTGTCGGCGGACATGGCCGCCGGGCGCCTGGTCTGCCCGTTCGATATCAGAATGAAATCCCGTTCGAAGTACTACGTCGTCTATCTGGCCAACGCCCTGCGACAGAGGAAAGTCAGGATATTCCGCGACTGGCTGTTCGAGGAAATGAAGGCTTCCACGAGTTCATCCGCTAGTCCCTGATCGTCGTCTATGCAGCTGCGATGATCAAGCCGCCGAAGACTGCGACAATGGACACGACCGCGATGTCGACGCGGGCCACCCGGTGGCGTTAGCGTAGCTGCCAGAGTGTAGCGGACTCCAGTCGCGGTCAGGCTTGCTCCAGATGGCCCGAAATGCCTCAGTAGAAGCGGGCGATGATCATGCAGGCGACGGTGATGACGAGCAGGCCCGCCGCGGCCCGGTTCGCCTTGGTGATGCGATCGACGATGGTCGCCTGATCGACCGGTCCCGCGGCCGCAAGCTGGCGCCGGGCGCGGCCGATGACAATGCCCTGGATCGAGGCCGCGATGATGGCGGCAACGATGCCGAACAGCAGAATCTGTTCGTGGGCGTAGAACGCAGCGCCGAGCTGAAAGGCCCACATGGCAAGGCCGGTGAGCACCGTCAGGCTGGCCGAGCCCATCTGAAACGGGAACAGCCTGGCCGCGTCGACACTGCCGAGATTGGCCATGGCGGATGTCGATCCCGCCCAGAACACGCCGGAAAGGACGTGAACGGTGAGCGTCGCCATCAGGGGATAGAAATCCATCTCCGTTCTCCCTCTTCGATGTCCGGCAAACATGGTGGGATGATCGGAGGCGTCAAGAGATTTGATTAATCAAAATATTTGAACACATAAAATTCATCCGAGCGGCACTCCGCTTAGCCCGGCGGAGCGAGCCGTGTCAGGAGCGCCTTGAGCGTGTCGAGCTCCTTCGCGCCGAGCGCCAGCAGCTTCTCCGGTGGTTCGTAGAACTCCGCCATGAGGTCGGACTTGACCTTTTCGCCACGGGCGGTCCGCACGACCAGCTTCACCCGCCTGTCGGCGGGGGAGGGGCGCCGCTCCGCCAGCCCCTCGCGTTCAAGTCGATCGACCACCCAGGTCGCGGTCGATGGATCGCAGTGCCACAGGCGCGCGAGCGCGCCGATGGGTTGGCCTTCCTTCCGGTCAAGCGTCATCAGGGAGCGGGAGTCGTTCGGCGTGAGGTTGCGCCTCGCAAGGCTTTCCTGGCGTCGATCGCTGCTCGCGATCAGGAAATCGAACATCAGGCGCCAGACATCGCGCGCCAGCGCGCCCTTGTCGGTCCTAGCCTTCTTCATCGGCATGTATGTGAGTCCGGCAATTGCATCTTGACAATAGTTCGACTAATCCAATAATCGGATCATGTAAAGCGCATGCGGCTGGGGGCCGAACGGGAGATTCCGATGCTGTCGGAAAGGCTCTCAGGCTCTTGCGGCGCGTCGCAAGGCCTGCGGCGGCTGGCCAAGGCTGCGAACGAAGGCGCGGCGCATTCGCCCTGGATCGCCGAAACCGGCGCGTTCGGCGATCCTCTCAAAGGGCACGTGGCTCGTCTCGATGGCGCGCCGGGCGCTCTCAACCCGCAATCGTTCGACGGCTTTCGCTGGCGTGGTTCCGGTCTCGGACAAGAAAGCGCGGGCGAAATGGCGCGGGCTCATGGCCGAGCGGTCGGCCAGCTGTTCGACGGTCAACGGCTCGGCGAGATGTTCGTTCATCCAGTCCACCAATTCCGCGAAGCGGCCCGTCTGTCCACCGACCTCTATGCTTCCGGAGAATTGCGATTGCCCACCCGGCCGGCGCTGGTGGACAACCAGCTGCTGCGCCGTGTGACGGGCGATATCGGCGCCGAGATCGTCCTCGATAAGCGCGAGTGCGAGGTCGATCCCGGCGGAAATGCCCGCCGAGGTCCACACATCGCCGTCGCGCACGAAGATGCGATCGGGGTCGAGCGTGACCCTGGGGTAGAGGCGCGTGAAGAAGGCGGCACTGGCCCAATGGGTCGTCGCGTGGCGGCCATCCAGCAATCCCGCCTGGGCGAGCAGGAAGGCGCCCGAACAGACGCTGGCGACCCGGCGCGCCTTTGTCCGTTTCAGCCAGCCGACGATGGCATGCATGGCGGGGAGGGAGCGGTCGATTTCGCCGCCGGAGACGACGATCGTGTCGAAGCGACCGCGATAGAGCGGCCGCGCCGCCACTTTCGTCCCCGACGAGCTCTCGATCTCTCCGTCCTCTGGCGCCAGCACCACAAGGCGATAGCTGCCCGGCTTGAAGCGCTCGGCGATCTCGAAGGCAGCAATCGGCCCGGCGACGTCCAGCAACTGGAAGCCCGGATGGATCACGATGGCGATGGAACGTGTCATGGCAGTTTTTGCCTGAAATAAGTCATTTCGGACAAGTGTGGCGGCGGCTAGCGTCAGCGTCAAGCCATCCATCGCAAGGGTGAACCATGAGCCTGAAGCTCGTTCTGTGGAGTGGTCTTGGCATCGTCGGGATTGTCCTGCTGGCGTTTGCAGGCTGGATCGTCACTTTGCCGATGCCGCAGCACGCGCCCCAGCCGCCGATCGCGGCCGAAGAGACGCGGGCGACCCTTGCGGCCCTGAAGCCGCCGACGCGTGCGCGGCCCCTGATCGCGATCGTCGGATGATGATTTGAAATTCCATCGCGGCCCGCTACGGCGCCCGCACCGCCGATGTGGTCGCCATGCTCGAATATCCGCGGCTGGATGGAGGCCGATAACGCCCCGGGCCTGCCGACGAGGGTTTGCGTTGCGGGGGCTTGTCGAAAGAGGCGTTGGCCGTTCGTCGTCCCGGTATCCGAGGTCCTCATAACCCGAAAGGATCGCTCCGATGACCAAGACCATTGCATTGCTCCTCGCCCGGCTGATCTTCGCCTGGGGCTTTCTCATGGGCGCAGCGTTCAAGTTCATGGGAATGGGTGAGACCGCGCAGTACATCGCGTCGGTCGGTATTCCGTTCCCGTTGTTCTTCGCCTGGGTCGCGGCGTTCTTCGAGGTCGGCCTCGGTCTCGCCCTGCTCACCGGCGCCTTTTTCAGCGAGGCGGCCATTGTGGCTGGAATCTACGTGATGTTTCTCGCCTTCACCTTCCACGGTCCGTCGCACTGGCAGGGGAATCCGATGGAATTCGGTCTCTTCTTCGACCACTTCATCTTCCTGGCCGGGCTCCTGGTCGCCGCTATCCACGGCCCCGGCGAAAAGCTGGCCCTCGGCTGGCACTTTCCTTGGAAGGCGCTCGGCACATCAACTCGGTGAGGTGACGGAGGCAATCGGAGAAGCAACCATGTCCGTTTCGGTTCTCTACATGTCCATGTCGCTCGACGGTTTCATCGCCGGCCCCAATGACGGGGTGGGCAACCCCGGCTGGCGACGAGTTCATGCGCCTGCACGACTGGTACGGCGTTCGGTACTGATCTGTCCAACAGCCAGGGCACCGGCTGGGGCGCTCATTTCATCGCCGAGGGTAATGCCACCGGTGCGGTACTGATCGGGCGGCGCACCGCCGAGCAGATCGACCACTGGGGCGGCGATCATCATGGCGGCGTGCCGATCTTCGTGGTCAGCCATCGCCCGCCCGACCCCTCGGCAGCCCAATATCCGGCGGTGACCTATGTGACCGACGGCATCGAGAGCGCCATGGCCCAGGCCAAGGCCGCCGCAAATGGAAAAAACGTCATGATGCACGGTGCCGCCTCGGCGCAGAGCGCGCTGGCGGCGGGGGTGTTGGACGAGCTCCAGATCCACATGATCCCGGTTCTGTTCGGCTCCGGCCTGCAAGCTCTTCGAGACGCTGCCCTCGCGCATCGAGCTCGAAATCGTCCGCGTGATCGACACGCCACAAGCCACCCATATCCGCTACCGCGTCCTTGCCAGCGAGCGCGACGGCTCAGCCGGCCACGACGTCTCAGCACAAGGAAGATTCATGATGAGCAGGATCGTCGTTTCCCAATACATGTCGCTCGACGGGGTCATCGAAGACCCGGTGGGCATGGAAAACTCCGGCCTCGGCGACTGGATCGGACCTTTCTCGCGCGGACCGGCGGGCGACAGGTTCAAGGACGCTGAAGTGCTTGATGCCGCCGCCGTGCTGCTGGGTCGGCGGACCTACGATGGCTTTGCTGCGGTCTGGCCGACGCTGAAAGGCGACGTGGCCGATCGCATGAACGCCCTGCCCAAATATCTGGCCTCGCACACCATCGCGAATCCGGAGTGGAACAACACCTCTCTTCTCGGCAAGGATCTGTCGCGCTCGGTCGCCGAGCTGAAGACGAAAGTTGATGGCGACATCATCATCTACGGCAGCGCTTCGATCTGTCACGCGCTGGCCCCGGCCGGCCTGATCGATGAGTACGCCATCATGGTCTACCCAGTCGTGCTCGGGCGCGGCATCCGCCTGTTCCCCGATGGTGTGAGGATCAATCTGGAAACGATCGAGCAGCAGGCATTTGGCGATGGCATCGTGTTGCTTCGCTATCGGAGCCGCGCCGACACGCGAGGATGATCGGACGAACCGAAGGGAGAAACCCACGAAACCCCGTGTGTCGGTTCTGCCCGTCAGCGCGACGGCCGTCTCGATCGGCCACAACGTCAGGGAGCGCGCCGAAATCGACGGCGTCATGGCCCAAGCGGCCGCGGCCGGGGCGGAGATCGTCAAGCCGGCCCAGGAGACGTTCTACGGCGGCTATGCCGGCTATTTCCTGGATCCCGACCGGCACCTCTGGGAAGTCGTCTGGAATCCGGAGTTCCTGTCCGACGAATAGTCCGGACGCGGTCACTGCCGGCATTCGCGCGGATTGTTCAGGCGCTGTGTCGAAACCATGCCCGCTGGTTCGACGTGTTGATGTGAGCCAGCGACGGCCGCCTTTGAGCGAATGAGGATCATCATGTCACGCACGCTTGTCCAGCAGTTCTCCGTTTCGCTCGACGGCTTTGCCACGGGCGAAGGTCTGAGCCGCGAAGCACCGTTCGGTCACGCAGGCGAGCGGCTGCACGAATGGATGTTTGTCACCCGGTGGTGGCACGAGCTGGTCGGCAAGCCCGGCGGCGCGGGTGGCATCGATGACGCCCTCCTGCGCCTCTTCGCGCCCGGTATCGGCGCCGAGATCATGGGGGCCGGGAAGTTCGGTCCACCCGGATGGCACGAGGACCCGGATTGGAGGGGTTGGTGGGGCGCCAACCCGCCGTTTCACACGCCGGTCTTCGTGCTGACCCATCACCCGCGCCCGTCGATCGAGATGGAAGGCGGCACGACGTTCCACTTCATCAATTCGCCGCCTGCCGAAGCGCTCGAGGCGGCGCGCGAGGCCGCCGAGGGCAAGGACATACGGCTCGGCGGGGGCGCGACATCGATCCGCGATTTCCTCACGGCCAGGCTGATCGACCACATGCACATCGTGGTCGTCCCGATCCTGCTCGGCCGTGGCGTGCGGCTGTGGGACGGACAAGAGGGCCTTGAGAAGGACTACGACGTGGAGGCCGTCTCGCCGCCGAGCGGCGTGACGCATCTGTTGTTCAGGCGCAAGGGCGAATGAAAGCACCAGCCGGGCTCGCCCGACTGACTTCTGACTGCTCTTTCGCGGCGACATTCTTCAGGTTCACCGGCGCCCCGCGCCGACCGAAACGGGAGGAACAAAATGCTGAAAAAGATCTTGCTTCCGATAATCGCAACCGCGGCCGTGGCCTTTTCGGTCGCACCGGCCATCGCTGAGGGCAATCAGGAGACCACCATGCCGACCCCTTCGAAATCCGGCTACGCCCCGGTCAACGGCGTCGAAGTCTATTATGAGGTTTACGGCGAAGGCGAACCGCTCGTCCTGCTGCATGGCGGCTTCTATTCCATCGAAATGTTCGCTCCCATATTGCCTGCCCTCGCCAAAGGCCGGCAGGTGATCGGCGTCGATCTGCAAGGGCACGGACGCACCTTGCCGTTCGACCGCCCGATGACCTTTGCGAACATGGCGACCGACGTGGCCGAGCTGATCAAGTATCTCGGTTTCGAAAAGGCCGACGTGATGGGCGATTCCCTCGGTGGGAGCACCGCCCTGCGCCTGGCCATCGATTATCCGGAAGTCGTCGACAAACTGATCCTGGTCTCTACGCCTTACGCGTTTTCCGGATGGCATGACTTTAACGCGCAAGGCATGAAGCAGATCGGCGCCGCGCCCGAGCAGGCGGCCGAGGGGCTGAAACAGACCCCTCTTTATCAAACCTACGCCGCAATCGCGCCCGACCCGGCCAATTGGGACAAGCTCGTCCGTCAGACCGGAGAGATGCTCGCCCAGGACTATGACTGGTCCGACGAGGTCAAGCAGATGAAGGTTCCAACGTTGCTGGTCGTCGGCGACTGGGATGCCGTGCGCACGTCTCATACCGCGAAGTTCTTCGAGCTTCTCGGCGGCGGACAGCACGATGCCTTGTGGGACGGGTCCGGGAATGAACGCCAATCGGCTGGCGATCCTGCCCGGTCTCACGCACTACACCATTTTCACCGATCCGAGACTTGCCCAAACGGCGATCGGGTTCCTCGACGCCCCGGTCAAGTAGCAACCCGACGGCTCGCGGCCTGGCCGCGCCCGAAACACATGACGACATTCGCAACGGCGCTGGCCGCCAGACTGTCCGATATCGGCCGAAGCGCGGCAGACAGAAGGAACCACCACAATGCTACGCACTGTGTTGATGATCGCAGCGTTCTTCGCTGCCGGCACCGCGTTCGCCCAGGGAGCGCCCGAGGGCCACCGCGTCGAAGTCAACGGTATGCAGATGTATTACGAAGTCTCCGGCGAAGGCGAGCCGTTGATTGTGCTGCATGGGAGCTTCATGACCATTCCCATGATGGGCGGGATCGTCGGACGGCTGGCCGAGACGCACAAGGTCTACGCGCTGGAGCTCCAGGGCCACGGCCGCACCACGGACATCGACCGGCCGATCACCTATCCGAACCTTGCCGGCGATGTCGCCACCTTCATGGACAAGGTCGGGATCGAGAAGGCTGACGTCTTCGGCTATTCGCTGGGTGCGGTTGCCGGGCTCAGACTCGCCATCGATTACCCGGAGAAGGTCGACCAGTTGGTCATGGCCGCCGGTGTCTACAAATTCGAGGGTTGGCAGCCGACCTATCGGGATTTCGTCCCGCACATGACCGTCGACATGTTCACCAAATCGTCGATGGCCGAGGCCTACAAGGCAATCGCCCCGAATCCGAACGGCTTCCCCGCCCTTGTCGAAAAGCTGATCGCCCTCGAGAAGGCTCCTTTCGACTGGAGCGAGGAGATGGCGGCGATGAAGACACCGGTGCTGATCATGGCCGGCGATGCCGACGCGGTATCGCTCGATCACGCCGTCGACATGTTCCACAAGCTCGGTGGCGGCGTCATGGGCGACATGGGCAAGCCGCTCGCCGCCTCGCGACTCGCGATCCTGCCCGCCACGTCGCACACCGCCTTGATCGGCCAGGTCGACCTGATGATGGAATTCATTGGACCGTTCTTCGCCGGCGAGACCCCGAAGGGGTGGTCCGACTGACTTTCCATTGCACGTAAAGGGCACGGGACTGGCTCCCCGCGTTCAATCGATCCGAGGAGAACCTCTTGACCACGACCCATACGTTCGACGTCTTCATGAGCCTTGACGGGGCGTGCAATCAGCGGCCGGTGCGCGCCGGGACCTAGGAACGACACCTTGGAGACTGAAAGCATGGCACTCAAGCGGATGGACAACGTTGGAATCGTCGTCGAAGACCTCGGAGGAGCAATCGACTTCTTTCGCGAACTCGGCCTCGAGCTCGAAGGGCAGGCCATGATCGAAGGAGAATGGGCCGGACGCGTCACCGGATTGGGCAATCAGCATGTCGAGATTGCCATGATGCGCACGCCGGACGGCCACAGCCGGCTCGAGCTCTCCCGCTTCCTCGCGCCACCTGTCGTCGCTGACCACCGAAACGCCCCGGTCAACGCTCTGGGCTATCTCCGCGTCATGTTCACCGTGGACGACGTCGACGAGACGCTTGAAAGGCTCCGCAATCGTGGCGCCGAACTCGTCGGCGACGTCGTCCGGTATCAGGACGCGTATCGGCTCTGCTACATCCGCGGGCCGGAAGGAATTCTCATCGGCCTCGCCCAGGAACTCAGCTGAGCAGGGTCTGGTACGGCATCCGACTTCGACAAGCCCTACAGGGAGAGCGTCATGACCGTCACCTACACATTCGACGTCTATTCCACTCTCGATGGCTACGGTTCCTATGGCCCCGGCGGCGATTGGGGTGGCTACTGGGGCAAGCAAGGCCCTGAGTTTCTTGACCGCCGCTTCGCCATTTACAGCCAAGCGCAGAGGATGGTTCTTGGAGCCAAGACCTTTCGGCAATTCGTTGGGTTCGTCGGTCCGAAAACCGGGCAGTTCAAGGAAGTCGACCGCGAAAACACGGCGTTGAGGGACATTCCTGCGACCGTCATATCGAGCACGCTGAAGGGACCCCAGGACTGGCCGGACGCAACCGTCCTCAGCGGCGCCGCCGTCGACATCGTTGCCGGGCTGAAACAAACCTCCCCCGTGCCACTGCGCTCGCACGGTAGCCTGTCGTTGAACCGGGCCCTGATGGCGGCGGGTCTCGTCGATTTCATCCAGGTGACGATCTTCCCGGCGCTCACCGGCCAAACGGGCACGGAGCCGATCTTCGGTGGCGCGGCCGACTTCGACCTCGAACTGATCGAGCAGCGGACGTTCGACGGCCGTACTCAGGAGCTTATCTACCGGCCCACGCTGCATGTCTGAGACCGACCCAAGTCCTGAATGGGCCAGCAACGCAGCCGAGAAACATGACATGAGCAAGAACATGCCCTGGGGACGTTGCCGTGTGGACGGCCACGACCGAACGCGGTGCCCAGGACCTTGGACGTGGCCGGACGTGCACTCATGAGCAGTGACCGGCCGATTTGCGATTCCAGCTCTGGTGTGGGCTGCTTATCCGTATTTCTTTTTCAACGTTCTGCTACCGGAGATCTATGTTGGACAATCGGATTTCGGCACTATTGAAGGACGCTCCTGAAGCGTCCGGGTCGTGCCAATTTCGGCCTATGGCTTTGATTTCAGCAGATCGTCACAACACCAAGACTGAGCAGGGCGCCGAGTTTTTCAATTTTGTCTGCAATGTGCCCGATCCCCACGGCGCAATGGTGCGCCGGACCGGCTGCATTCCAGTTTTCCATGAACCGTCGTGCGCCAATGGAAAACCGATAACGGCTATTCGTATTGCCAATCTCCATGATCGGACCGGGCTCCGATTGGCCTTCCGCCACCAGTAGCTCGACCTGTCCGGCACGCTCGACGACGGAGAGCAAGGTAACCGGGCCGTGCCTGACCGACATCTCGACGCTGACCCCCTTGCCGACCTTGCCGTGGTAGACATCGAGCGGACGCACCTTGGTCTTGCCCTGGGCGATCCTGGTATGACCGGGACCGTCATGGCCCATCAGGACGATGTCGTCGTCATAGTCCATGGCGTAGTACTCGGTGAACGAACCGCCCGCGCCGAAACTGTCCATGATCTTCATCGCCTGCGCGTTCTTGATCTCGTACTCGCCCGCAACCGGAACCCCGGAAGCAGTCAGCATGGAGCAGCCGAGAATGACCGAGGCGATGACGTCTTCATGGACGTGGCCGGGAACGGATTCGTAGTAATAGGCCAGGGCGCCAAGATCATGCCGTTCCACGAGCTTGAACAGCGCCGCCGCCGTAGCGGCCGCCCGGCGGATTTCGACGGGATCGCAGTCGGGCTGGATGTCGAATTCCTCTTCGATTCGGGTCACCGCCGCCTCGATTTCCGCGTCGGTCAGTTCAGAGCGGATTGCTGCGAGTTCGTCGATCTCCAGAACATCGATTGTGGTTCCAAACGCGGCGCATTGCGCTGTCATGTCCGAATAGATGTCGAGCATGCCGTTGTAATAGCGGCCCATCAGGCCGAGGCGACTGTGGGCCATGACATGGGCGACGCGCACCGCCTCGATCCAGGCCTCGATCTCGGCATCGACATGGGCGTCGCCTTCGAGCACCCCCGTCACCTGATGAAAGTCTATCCCGGCCCGCGTGAAGGTATTGGCGATCTCGGGAACCGGGCATGCGGCGCAATGGGCCAGCCATTCGCCCGTCATCGCCGTTCGGTTCCCCATCTTGTTGAAAGCGGCATAGTCTATGGCGCGAGCCGGCTGAAGATTGAGAATGACGACCGGCACGCCGGCACGTCGAACGACCGGCAACACCGTCGAGGACAAGGCGTAAGTCGTCACGTAGAGAAAGATCACGTCGACATCGGCCTTGCGGAATTCATGCCCTCCGTCGATCGCCTTTTGCGGCGTGTCGATGAGGCCGAGATTGACGACGTCGACCCCGGGGCGCGCGAGCTTTCGCTCGACGACATCGACATAGCCCTTGAGGCGGGACTCCAGACCTTCGAACTGAGGCCAATAGGCTTCCAGGCCAATCCCGAACAGACCGACTTTCAATCGATGCCTGGGCATGAAGTTCTCCGATAGTCCCTGCTCAGTTCTGAAGACGCACGCGAAGCTGGTCGAGGCCGACCGCCAGAAGCAGGACGACGCCGCGCGTCACGTCCTGCCAGAAGCTCGAGACATTGAGCAAGGTTAGCCCATTGTTGAGCGTTCCAAGGATCAGAACGGCAATGAGCGTTCCCCAAACCGATCCGCGTCCGCCGAAAAGGCTCGTCCCGCCCAGAATGATGGCGGCAATGATCGTCAGAAGGTGTTGGCCCGCCGCATTGGGCGCTGCCGCACCAAGCATGGCCGCCAGCACGATACCGGCCAGCGCGCCGGAAATTCCCGAGAGCACGTACAAGATGATCTGAGTGCGCTCGACGGGGACGCCGAGCAGATTGCTGGCCTCCGGATTGCCGCCGGAAGCGTAGACGTAGCGTCCGAACGGCGTGCGCGACAGCACGAACCAAAGCGCCACGAACACGATCATCATCAGGATGACAGGCACCGGAATGCCGATGATCCGGCCTGAGCCAATCCAGTTGAATCCGGGCTCGAAAAGCGGTTTGGACAACCCGCCGGTAAGAACCAACGACAGCCCGGTGAAAATGCTCATCGTACCGAGGGTGACGATCAGCGGATTGAGCTTGAGCCTTGTGGCGATGGTCCCGTTGAGCAATCCCACGCCGGTGCCAGCCAGCAACGCAAGAATGCATCCCAGCCACACCCCCAGCCCCGCGGCATTGACGAGCGCAACAATAACCCCCGCCAGCCCGGCCACCGCAGCGACCGAGAGATCGAGTCCGCCGCCGATGATGAGGGGCGTTCCCGCGGCGGCCATCAGGCCGATGAAGGCCATATTGGTGCCAATGGTCGACAAGTTGCCCGCCGACAGGAAGTAGGGCGACAGAATGGAAAAGACGATCATCAGCAGGATGTAGAATAGCGCCAGCATGACGATGCCGGCGGCCGGATGCTCAAGGAAGCGTTCCATCGCACTGCGGCGTTTCTTCCCGGACAAAGGCTGGTCTTGCGGACCTGTCGACGATGGCACTTCAATGTCGCTCGGCGTCATGGCGTTTTTCCTCCTGCCATCGCCTGACTGTCCGGGCTTGCGTCACGCAGAAGCCATGCGGCCTCCACTTCCGGGCCATACTCGGCGACGGCCCGTCCGTCCGCCATGACGAGGGCACGATCGGCCAATCCGGCGACCTCCTCCGCGTCCGACGAAACAAGCAGAATTCCGAGCCCGCGCCCGGCCAACGATCGGATTTCCGAATAGATTTCACGCCGCGCACCGATGTCGACACCGCTGGTCGGCTCCTCGAGGATCAAAAGTTTCGGGTCCCCCTCGAGCCAGCGGGCGAGGCAGACCTTCTGCTGATTGCCGCCGGACAACAGCCTGATCTCCTGCTCGGGTCCGGTCGTGCGAATGCCGAGGGATTGAATCCAGTGCTGCGTCGCCCCGATCTCGCGTCCGGTGTTGACGAGCCCATTCCGAGTGAAGCGGCTGAGGAAGGGCATGGTTGTGTTTTCCCGTACCGTCAGCACACCGATAAGCCCCTCGCGTTTGCGATCGGCGGCGACGAATGCAATGCCGGCACGCACGCTGTCCCGCGGTGACACCGGCCGGAATGGTACGCCGTCGACCCGGCCATTGCGGAGCGCGGTCTTCGGCAAGGCGCCGTAAAGCGCCCGGCCGACATTTTCCGCGCCAGAGCCGATCAGCCCGAAGACAGCGAAAACCTCGCCCTTGCGGATATCGAAGGACACATCGCGGATGAGGCCGCCAAGAGAAAGACCGTCAACGGTGAGAACCGGTGCCGCGTCGTCGAGCGTTTCGGCCTTGTCGGGGTAGAGCTGGCCGAGCTGGTTGCCGAGCATTGCGGTCAACACCTCGTCTCGCGTCGTTTCGGAAGTCCGAAAATCGCCCTTCACCTGGCCGTCGCGGAGGACCACGATGCGGTCGGTCAGCCGGAAAACCTCGTCGAGATAGTGGGAGATGTAGATGATGGTGACGCCTTCGGCGCGCAAGCGCCGGATCACACCGAAAAGGAGTTCGACGTCTCCTTCGGCAAGAGCGGCGGTCGGTTCGTCCATGATCAGAATGCGTGCCTCTCCCGCCAGTGCGCGCGCGATTTCGACAATCCGCTGCTGCGGCAACGACAACGACCCCATGCGCGTGTTGGGGTCGAGATCGCCGAGCCCCAGCCGTTCGAGATTGGCGTGTGCGATCCGTTCCATCTCACGATGCATGACCAGCGGGACACCGAGAACGCGCCTGCAGGGGAGATCCGCAATCGTGATGTTTTCGGCGACCGTCAGGTCCGGGTGGCCCGACAATTCCTGCGGCATGAGCCGGATGCCGGCGGCAATCGCATCCTGAGGCGACACGATTGCGACGGTCGCGCCGTCAACGCTGATCTCTCCGCCGTTGGAACTGTAGATCCCCGAGAGGATCTTCATCAGCGTCGATTTCCCGGCGCCATTGGCACCGAGCAGGCCGATAATTTCGCCGCGCCCGGCGCACAGCGAAACGTCGCGCAGCACGGTCACACCGTGGAATGCCTTGGAAACACCTTCAATTCGGAGCCGCTCTGGGCGGCTCCGATCGATTTGCTGCTGCGTGGTCACGGCAGAACTCAGTTCGCAGGCAGGATGGCCTCGTAGCCCTTGAGCCAATCCTGCTTCTTGAGATTGGCCAGATAGGTCTCGAACTTGTCTTGCGGGAATGTGTAGTTCACCGCCTGACCTGCCTGGCATTTCTGGTCGGGATAGAAATCGCAGATATTGGCCTTGGTCACCACGGTGTGGGTCACGAAGGTTGCGGCGGGAACCTGGTTTCCGGCCAGCTTCGACAATGCCAGCGGGATCAGGTAGTTGCCATAGCTGGCCGGGAACGACCCGGTAGCCGCGACGAGTTTCGGATCAGTCGCAAGCGCTTCCGCTTCGTCGGCGCCGTTGCCCACGGCAATCGCCATGTCGTCCCGCCCCGCCGCACGGACCGCCCGCAGCATGCCGATGGTCGCCTGGTCGTTGATGGCGATGAGCATGATCGGCGCCCCCGGTGGTATGCGGCCCAGCACGTTCGACATCTGCGCATAGGCTTCCTGCAAGGTGTTCTTGGTGTCGATCTCGATGACCCGATCATCTGGGAAGCCGTTCATGCCGGACATGAACCCGGCGCGCTGGCCATCGGTCCGCATGCGCGGAATGGCACCCGATTGCGGCAGGGCGCCAATCACGAGATAGCCGTCGGACATGGCCTTGTCGCCGAACTGCTCCTTTGCGGCCTGGGCCAGGTAGGACCCGCCCATGAAGCCGGATTTGGGATTGTTCACGCCGAAGAAATCGGCGCCTTCCATCGGGATGTCGATCGCCGTGACGGGGGTGCCCTTGGCATCGAACACCTGCATGATCTGCTTGCCGAAATTGGCGTCGGTCTGGAACTCGATCACATAGTCGACATCGCGCTGCGCGAAGGAATTGGCATTGGACAGCGCCGTCGGGCCGTCGAGGCGGTTGTCGGCAATGGCAAGTTCGATGCCGGCGGCCTTGGCATTGTCGACAATGCCCTTCTCGACCAGAACGCAGAAGGCGATGTCGCGCTGCAGATTGGCGAAGCCGAAGGTGTATTCCTTGCCATTTCTGGGTGGCGTCTTTGCCTCGGCATCGGCAACCATCGCCTGCAAGGTCTCCGCCGGCAGCATTTTGCCGTCGAAATTGCTCGGATCAAAGCCGTGGAAATCCTGCGCGAAAGCGAAACCGGCGACAATCGACAGGCTCGCGCCGAGCGCAAGGACTCGAGTCAGGTTCGTCATGTGTCCCTCCCTGTCGCAACCTCTTGCTGCGACGTCTATCTGGCCGGAATTTCCTCCCCGGCAGAGATCAAAGTGATCCCGACATGAACGCTAACAAGCGTCGGCAGGCTTGGCATTCCGGGATGTTTTCGCTAATTGACATATTGCATATAAAATTTGACCCCATGACCAGCCAAAGAAACTACTTCGTCTACGTCCCCGACAGCCGGCTTTGTTCGGCCTGGGGATGTGCTGCGACCTCGGCGGGTTACACGGAAATTCCGCCCGGTTCGCCCTATCCGCCCGCGCGACACCCGGACGATCACCACTTCGAATGGAAGCGCGGCCGCATCCTTCGCGCCTTCCAGGTCATCTATATTTCGGAAGGTCGCGGGCACTTGGAGTTCGGTCCCAACCGGGCCGGAGTGGAGATCCGCGAAGGCGATGTCTTTGTCCTGTTTCCCAACGTGTGGCACCGCTATGCGCCCGATCCCGAAACCGGCTGGACGGAGCATTGGGTCGAATGCCGCGGCAACGCCTATGAATTCATGCGCGAAGGCGGGCTGCTCGACCCCGACCGGCCGCTGCATCGCGGAATCGATCGTGTGGGCGAACTCTTCGACCGTATCCATGCGCTTGCCAGAGACGATATGCTCGTCAATCAACCAACGGTCTCGACACTTGGCCTGGTGATTCTGGCGGCTATATGCCAGCAGCGTAACCTGCCGGAGGATGGCGCCGCGCGGCTCGTCGACCGGGCGCGGATGCTGCTGCTCAAGAGATGCGCCGAACCTTTGTCGGTGGAAGCGCTCGCTGCCGAACTCGGGGTCAGCTACTCCTATTTCCGGCGCATCTTCAAATTGGAAACGGGCACATCCCCCAAACAATACGTCATGTCGGCGCGCATCCAGCGCGCCTGCGACCTTCTCGATAATACCGACAAATCAATCAAGGAAATCGCGGGGCTTCTCGGCTTCAACTCTGCCTTTCATTTCTCGGCACAGTTCAGCGACATGCTGGGACGGTCGCCCACCCGCTGGCGCGTCGACAAGCAATAGCGATTCATCGGCTTCAACCCCGCCACCCGCCGATGAAGCCCCGGCGAGGAACGCCAATGCGCCCCGACAAGACGGCGGTCACGCTCGACGTTGGGTCGGCGGCCGCAGGCGCACAACCTCAAACGCCGATGGGCCACGTCCTCCAGTAGCAGGAAAGCTCATGCGTCCAGATGGTTTCGATGACGCATGGTCGACTCGCGAACATGCAGTGTCGGGGTCAGGCGGATGGTCTGCGGTTTGTCGTTGGGGCTGGTCGAGAGCAGCTCAAGGGCATGGGTTGCCATCGCGGCGATCGGCTGTTCGACGCTGGTGATACTGGGACGGCTTGTTGAAGCAAAGAAAGTGTCATCGCATCCGGTTACGGCAACGTCGTTTGGAACCTTGCGGCCCTGTTCAAGCAATCCCTGCAGGACGCCGAGCGCAATCACGTCGCTGGCGCACACGATCGCGTCCACCATGGGCCAACTTTCGAGGAGACGCGACGAGGCCTCGCGACCCCATGCCACCGAGTAGTCGCCCAAAAGCGTTGCCTGCGAACTCTCCAGATCGAGTTTGCTGATGAGCTTTCGATAAGCCGCGAATCGGCCAACGGAAACCGAGGAGGAACCGGCGGCGCCTACAAACGCGAACTTGCTGCATCCCTGTTGCATCAGGTGTTCGATTGATAGCCGCACGGTTTCCACCGGATCGGTGAAGATGCGGTGTGCGTTCGCTGACGCATAGCGGTCAACCTGGATCACTTCGGCATGTGCCTGGGCGAACTCGACCGCAGCGCGGCTGCGCAGGCGATCGACCGGGCTAATCAGGATCGTGTCCACGCGCCGGGCGAGCAGCTGGCTCACGCACTCCCGCTCGATCGCCGGATCGTTTCCCGAGCTCAACAGAAACATGCTGAAGTCGGCACTGCGCAACGCCAACTCGAGGCTGGAGGCAAGCGCCGGAAAGAAGGGGGAGACGATTTCCGGCACGACCAGTCCCACCGCGCCCGACTGACCATTCCGCAAAGCCCGCGCGATCGGGTCAAGTTGATAGCCCAGCTTCTTTGCCGCGTTGCGGACTTGCTCGACGACATCTTCTCCAATCCGACGAGCACCGGCGCCGCTGATCACGCGCGAGACGGACGCGACCGAGAGGTTCGCCTCCCGCGCAACATCCGCCATCGTCACTCGCCGCCCGGCCATTCTCTCAATTCCGCAATGTGTTGGGCTTCGACATAGCACAGGACATACGCACCGGGGAGGAGCGAGATTCAGTCGCATCGGCGAATGGCGCGCTCGGCCACCTGATCCACCGGCGCTTCTCGACAGCCGGAATTCGCGGTCTCGCGACGAACCGTCGCGGGCGCTTCTTCCTTCTCCGCGCAATTGCTCTTGCCGAGTCGCCGAGCACCGTGGTACTTGATAGGCAATCGATTACCGAGCGGCGTTGCTTGGTTCAGCAGGGTTGTCTCGGAATCCCCAAAGCAAAAAAGGGAGGCACCGTGACGACCAAGCAGTTGATCAATGAGGCGCTTGATGCGGGCGAGGGGCTTTTGCGGCTGGCGCCGTGTTGGGTGCCGCGCTCCTTCCTCATTCCCGGTGGGCGGCTGAAGCTGCATCCGGACGACCTGTACGCATGCGGCGCCCAACGCGGCGGAATCGACGAGCGTTGGTTCTCCTCGACCACGCCTGCCGACAATGGTCCGGGCACGCCGGAAGACGAGGGGCTCAGCTACTTCGTCCAGGGCGGGGAACGCGCACTGCTGAGAGACGCTGTCGCGGAAGTCGGCGACCAGCTTCTCGGCGCTGACGTCATGCGCACCCATGGCGGTTTCAACGTCCTGTGCAAGTTCTTCGACAATCTCGGGCCGATACCGCATCACATGCACCAGATGGACGAGCATGCGAAGCGCGTCGGCCGCAAGGGAAAGCCGGAAGCCTATTACTTCCCGCCACAATACAATTTCACCGGCAACCTGTTCCCGCACACCTATATGGGCCTGGAGCCAGGCACGACGAAGGACGACGTGCGCCGTTGCCTGGAGCGGTGGGATCAGGGCGACAACGGTATCCTCAACCATGCGAAGGCCTATCGCCTTCAGCCCGGGGAGGGATGGTTCGTCGACGCCGGCGTGTTGCACGCGCCAGGGTCGCTGGTGACCTACGAGCCGCAGGTGAATGACGACGTCTTCGCGATGTTCCAGTCGATGGTGGACAACCGTCCGACGCCGTGGAGCCTGCTGATCAAGGACGTGCCGCCCGAGTTCGCGCACGACCTCGACTACATCATCTCGATGCTCGACTGGGAAAAGAACGTCGATCCGGAATTCGCCAAGCACAACAAGCGCTTCCCGGTGCCGGTGCGTGACGAGGCGGAGATGAAGGAGGCCGGCTATCGCGAGGTGTGGGTCACTCACGGCACGCACCTGTTCTCTGCGAAGGAGCTGACCGTTCCGCCCGGCCGCTCGGCTGTCATCACCGACGGCGCGGCCTACGGACTGATCCTGACGCAGGGACGTGGACGCATTGGCGTTTTCGATGTCGAGACCCCGGCGATGATCCGGTACGGTGAGATGACGTCGGACGAGTTGTTCGTCAGCATCGGGGCGGCGAAGTCCGGAGTGCGCATAGAGAACACCAGTGCTCACGAGAACCTGGTCATTCTCAAGCACTTCGGTCCGGGTAATCCTGACGCTGCGCCGCTGATCCGCAGGGCATCGTAGACAGCGATTGGTGCCCGCGAGAGGTATGCGGGAGCGCTGGAACTGACCTGTTGATCGGGGCCTCCGCAGGGGTCCGGGAGGGTCGGATGTGCAAAAGGGCGGGCGCGGTTCGGCCGCGCCCGAAGGATCGAGAAACAACGGCATTGCAGAAAGTGACGTGCGCCGTCACGATCGTCGATCCCCCGCACGCGGCGTCGGCGTTCGATTGGCGGCGTCCGTGAATCCAGGCAATGCGACGCGTGTCAGCCGGAAAGGAGGCCGTGGTGCAGCTTTACGGACGTTCAGTCAGCAAAGAGGATATCACCCGAAGGGTTGGCCATATCTCGCAGATCGCGGGCGCCCGCGCGAGCGAGCTGACCTCGGGGCTGGCGAAGGGTGTCGACGCAATCGATGTGAAGACCGGAACCGGTTTCGAGTTCACCGTGCTTCCCGGGCGTGGGCTCGATATTGCCTGGGCCTCTTACAAGGGCGTGCCGGTCGGCTACATGTCCAAGACCGGGATCGTGGGGCCCGCCTATTTCATCGAAGAAGGCACCAGGGGATTCCTGCGCAACTTCTTCGCCGGGCTCTTGACCACCGGCGGCCTCAGCAATATCGGCTCGCCGAGCGAGGAGGGGGGCGAGCACTTCGGCCTGCACGGCCGGATCAGCAATATCCCCGCCGAGGACGTGGGCGTTTCCCAGGACTGGCAAGGCGACGACTATGTGATCCGGATCGCCGGCGCGGTGCGTCAGGCCAGGGTGTTCGGCGAGTGCCTGCTGCTTCATCGGGAAATCACCACCCGGCTCGGTTCGAACGCGCTGGTGGTGCGGGATGTCGTCGAAAACGCCGGACCCCGAGCCGAGCCGGCCGTGCTGCTTTACCACTGCAACTTCGGCTACCCGATGGTCAGTGCGGACAGCCGCATCGTGACCTCGGGCGGAAAGGTCGAGCCGCGCCATCCCACGCCGGTCGAAGCTGTGGCCGACCATGACCGATTGGGCGATCCGACGGCGGGGTATGTCGAGCAGGTCTTCTATCACAGCCTCAAAGCCCAAGACGGCCGCGCATTCGCCGTGGTCTTCAACGAGCAGCTCGGCATCGGAGCCTATGTCCGCTATCGCGCCGATACGCTTCCTCAGTTTGTGCAATGGAAGATGCTCGGCGAGCAGGACTACGCGCTCGGATTTGAGCCGGCGACCCACCGCCTCGAAGGACGGGCGGAGCTGTTGCGGCAAGGCCAGGTTTCGCCGCTCGCGGTCGGTGAGCGCAGAACGTTCGAAGTCGAGATCGGCGTCGTGGATGGTCGGGCTGCGCTGGACGAACTCACGTCGGGATGATGCGTGTCGATGTGCGGTGACGCATCGCGACGATGCCTCGGTGTGCTCCTGCCGGCGGGAGAAATGCTCGGTCTTGCCCACGACGAGGCGGCAGAGCGCCGGTGGGCCGTGCCGCGTGCGGACGGCGTTGCGTTGCCGCGGGCGTCTCTCATCCGTGACGATTTGCAGCGACGAATTGCCAGGGTGTTTTCGCTTGCCTGTCCCCCGGAGGCGATGTTATCGATTTGGGGTATCGATTACCGAGCGATGCACGAAGCTGGCGACGCTCTCTGCCGCCGGCCCACGAGTGGGAAGGCTTCGAGGTCGATGCGGACGAATAGTGGGCCGTTCGGCGGCCGTTTGGCGAGACACTTTCACCAAGCTTTCCGTGCGGCCGCGACCTCGGGTGGCAACTGCTCCACTCGACCAGGTCGACTGCTGCATCGGGTAAGACCGGTGCAAGGGGGGATAACGCGCGGTGCATCCAGGGCGGATGCAAACAGCCTTTGGTTGGTTTGGCACCGCGGATCGTCATCAGGTAATCCAGGCGCCCAAACCGGGAACTGCCCTGGGTAGCCGAAGTCAGATGGGAGGAAAAACGAATGGCTGACCACGCCAATAATTTCCCGAGACTGCACAACGCCTCCTGGCCGGGAGTCGTTGGCAAGGGGACGCCGGATGCCGAGGCGATCATTCCGCTCGACACCATGCTGGAGATGACCGCCAACGCCGAAGTCGACGGCCAGAAATTCGATGGCATCGATCTGTGGCTCGCCGATCCGCACATTTCGATCGACAGCACGCCCGACGAGGTCAAGCGCATGGCTGACCACATCGCCGGCTACGGTCTCAAGGTCGGCTCGTTTGTTGCGCCGATCTGGGCGGGCGCCGGTGGCGGCTCGGCGATGGGTTCGGCAGAAGAACGCAAGCAGTTTGTCACCCAGGTTCGCAAGGCCGCGGTCATCGGACAGCAAATGCGCGAACTCGGCATCCGCCCGACCGGTGGCATCCGTATCGATTCGTCGACCAGCGTCGAGATGTGGGACAAGGATCCGAAGGGCAACACCAAACTGATCGCCGAGACGTTCCGCGAGGCGGGCAAGGTCGCCCAGGATCACGGTGAGTTCCTGGCAGCGGAGGGCGAGATCTGCTGGGGGGGCATGCACTCCTGGCGCGAGAACCTCAATCTTCTCGAAGAAGTTGGCATGCCCGGTGTCGTCGGCTACCAGGCCGACATGGCCCATTCGATGCTCTTCACCTTGGGCTACAACGCAGAGAAGGATCGCCTCCTCCCGGAAGGCTATGACTGGAAAGACCGCTCGGTTCTCGATGCGGCCTACAAGAAGGTCGCCGATGCGCTGCGTCCGTGGACCTACGATTTTCACGTCGCACAGAACGACGGCACCGTCTTCGGTTCGGGTGAGCACGAGAAGACCGGCCGCCATGTGCAAGTGAACGATCCGAACGGCAGGCTCGATGTCACCAAACATGCGGGCTACTGGTTGCGCGACGGCAACGGCGACCTCACCAAGCAGATGCGTCACATCTGTTGGGACGGCTGCATGTTCCCCAATTCGGTGATGACCACGCAGCAGACCTGGAACGACATCCTTGGCGCCATGATCAAAGTGCGCGACGCGCACGGCTGGCGCGAATAGCCCCAATTGAAGGTCAGCCACAATGACAAAGAAGAAGCTCAATATCGGTCTTGTGGGCGCCGGCTTCATGGGCCGTACCCACAGCAACGCTTTCCGGCAAGCAGGCAGGTTCTTCGATCTCGACTATGAGCCCGTGCTGAAGGCGGTTGCCACGCGCAATGCGAAGGGCGCCGCCGATTTTGCCGCCAACTGGGGTTATGAGTCGTCCGAGGGCGACTGGCGCAAGCTGGTCGACCGCAAGGACATTGACCTCATTGATATCGCCAGCCCCAACGACACGCACGCCGAGATCGCTATCGCGGCCGCGGCGGCGGGCAAGATGGTGATGAGCGAAAAGCCGCTCGGCCGGAACGCTGCGGAGGCCGAAAAGATGGTCGCCGCGGTCGAGGCGGCCAAAGTGGCCAACATGGTCTGGTACAACTATCGGCGCGTGCCGGCGGTGACCATGGCCAAGATGCTCATCGACGAGGGGCGCCTCGGCCGCATCTTCCACTACCGTTCGGTATTCCTGCAGGATTGGACAATCTCGGCCGATGTGCCGCAAGGCGGTACGGGGACCTGGCGACTGGATGTGGATGTTGCCGGCAGCGGCGTGACGGGTGACCTGCTGGCCCACTGCATCGATACCGCACTCTGGCTGAACGGCCCCATCGACAGCGTCACGGGTGCAACGGAGACTTTTGTCAAGCAGCGCAAGCATGCGGTGAGTGGCAAGGTCCAGGATGTCGGGATCGACGATGCCAGCGCCTTCCTCGCCCGCTTCGGCAACGGTTCGCTGGCGACATTCGAGGCGACCCGCTACGCGCGCGGCCACAAGGCGCTCTATACGTTCGAAATAAACGGCGAGCATGCGTCGATCGCGTGGGACTTGCACGACCTGCATAGGCTGTCGTTCTTCGACCATGGCGACGAAGGGCGTCTCCGCGGCTGGCGTTCGATCCACGTCACCGATGGCGACCAGCCCTATATGGGCCGCTGGTGGGTGCCGGGCCTGCAGATCGGCTACGAGCATACCTTCATTCATCAGGTGGCGGACTTCATCGAGGGCTTGAGCAGCGGAAGCGGCGCGGCGCCGACGTTCCGCGACGCGCTCAAGACCGACTACGTCACCGATGCGGTCCTTGCCTCGGCCAAGTCCGGCCGTTGGGAGCAGGTCAAGAGCTGAACGGACATGGGGGCAGTGGATTCCGCTGCCCCCGCTGCCCCCATCTGCAATCAAGGCACGCGGCGTGACCCGGGCGGTTTCGGACGCCTGCGCGCTTGACGATCTTCTGCTTCAAAATCGCGCGGGGCGCGCGCGGTCCATGGTTGACCGGGCCCCTGTCGGATGCCCGGTAACCAGGAGAGGCATGCCGGCGGACGGTGTTGTCGTGGCGCCGCCGGCTCTCCGACCGCGATCTGGGCGTCGCGCAGGCTTTCATCGTCTCCGCTCCTCCCGGCTCCTCCAAGGAATCTGAGCAGAGGACCCTAGCCGGGAACGGTCCAGGCTGGGCCTCGGATTTGCCATTGCGGTCCCTGATGCGGGCCCTTTGGCAGCGGGTAGGGGCGACGCCCTTCAGCGGACGTCCTTGTGTCGGCATCTGCAACAGGCGAATCGAAACGCGCCTTGGTCGCGGGGTCTTCCTGCTGCCGACAAAAAAGGAGGCCGCCGAAGCGGCCTCCTCCTGAACGTCAGGATATGCTGTCAGCGATCAATAGCCCGGATTCGGACGGAATATCGGATCGTTGATGTCGTAGATGAACGCACCAGCGTCGCGCTTCTTCATGTAGTCGTCATGGAAGAAGGGGATCAGCTTGTCGACGTTGATGTTGCTCTTGTTGAACGGCGTCGTGTAGACGAACACGGCCTTCTTGTAGGGCTTGCCTTCGAAGTAGGCCTTGATCTGCTGATAAGCGATGTCTGCTTCCAGCGTCGGCGTCTCGTTCACGTCCATCGTGGTCGTGCCGTCCTGGACCCACTTCCACGACTTCTCCTTGCCGTTGCTCGAGCCAAACCAGTACTTGCTCGGGTCGAGTCCGGCTTCTTCCATCGCCTGCAGGGCGCCAGCCATCATTTCGTCGTTCTGGACATAGGCGCCGTCGAAGCCGTCGGGCCCGAGGCTGGTGATCGCGTCCTGCATGACCTTCTTGGCGGGATCGGCGAACCATCCGCCCGAACCCCAGAAGACGACCTGGAGGTCCTTGCCGCCAGCGCCCTTGACGCCGACGCTGTTGGCGAGATCGCCGATGTCCTTGCCGGCTTCCGAATAAGCGCGCAGGAAGCCGTCAGTCTGACCGGAGGCGGTGCCCTGGCCGAGCTTGCCTTCGATCATGATGACCTTCTTCACGTTGTGTTCCATCGCGGACTTGCCGGCGAGCACACCGATGTTCACCCAGTCGTATCCGGCGAAACCGGCGAGGCCGGGCTCGTTCGGCGGATTGTGGGTCAGATGGAACTCGGGAATGCCGGCGTCCTTGGCCAGCTTCAGCGTCTGAGAGGTCGTCTCGGGCGAGTTCTGAACCACGAGAAGCGCGTCAACGCCCTGCGTGATGAAGTTCTCGACCGCGGCGATCTGCTCCGGCGCGGTTCCCTGCCCGACGACGTCGAGCACGGTCCAGCCTTCGCGTTCCGCCAGGGTCTTGAAGACCTCGAAGCCGGCTTTGTAGAAGTCATCGGAGGCGTCCATGTAGTAGCCGATGACCTTGTCTGCGGCTTGAGCGCCGGTTGCAAAGGGCAGGGCGCCCAGTGCCACCGCTGCCATGAGGCCGAATGCCAATTTCTTCATGTCACCTACTCCCTTTCTCACTTTCTTTTTTGTGCTCCGTCCCAAGACGTCACACGGTTGAGTCCTTGTGAACCTGCCTAGGCGCTTTCCTGATCTTGCGTTTCTCTCCTTTTTGTCGTCGCCGCAGCAATGCGGGCCTTCATTCGCTCGCGTCTCAGAGACCAGAATTCGGAGATCTGCGAAGAGACGTCACCCGCCGACACAGCGATGATGACGACGAGACCTTTGGCCAGAAATTGAACCTCGGACGGCAAGCGCAGCAGATTCATGGCGTTGGCGATCGACCCGAGGAAGATGACGCCGATCAGCGTGCCGACGATGTTGCCCCTGCCGCCGCTGAGCGCTGTGCCGCCGATGACGACCATGGCGATCGTGTCGATCTCAAGACCCTGTCCGAGCGTGATGATTCCGGTGTTGATGCGCGCGAGAAGCATCGTCGCCCCGATCCCCACCAGCAGCCCCTGGATCATGTAGACGGACAGACGCATGTTCTTGACGTCGATGCCGGCGAGGAATGCGGCGCGCGAGTTCGTGCCGACGGCGTATATGCGCCTGCCGTACTTGGTGTAGGTCAGCACCAAACCCCCGATGAGCGCGATGACGAAGAACACCAGCACGTAGGGTGGAACCCGAAGGGCGAGGCCCGTGACCGGGTCCCGGGCGCCCTCGAAGAGGTTCATCGTGAGGAAGTCGAGCTCTCCCTTCATGACGACCTCGCGCGAATGGGAAAGCAGCAGCGCGATGCCCTGAAACGAGATCATCCCACCGAGCGTGATGATGAACGGCTCGATGCGGGTTCTGGAAATGATGAACCCCATCATCGTTTCCAGGGCGACCGCCGAGGCAACGCCGAGAAGGATCGACGGTGCCACGCCAAGACCCCATCGCGAGATGCCGAGCGAGACGATGATCGACACCAGCGAGGCCAGCATGCCGACCGACAGGTCGATGCCGCCGGATACCATCACCATGGTCATCGAGACCGCGACGATCCCCGGCACGGCGACCTGCTGAAGGATGTTCGCGATGTTGACCGGGCTGATGAAGGTCGGATACTTCGATCCGCCCGTCGAAATCAGCTGAAGGAGAACGATGATCGCGACGAAGGTGACAAAGATCGAAAGCACGGTCAGGTTTTCGTATCGCTTGAAGAGCGATTCCTTGACCGGCAATGTTGTGCTCGAAGCCTCCGGATTGCTCACGGTTGCTGATCTCCTATTGAAAGGGTGAGGATGTTCTCTTCGGTGATTTCCTCACCAGCCAGCTCGCCCGCGATCTCTCCCTGCTTGAGGACGATTACGCGATCGCTCATCGAAACAACCTCCGGCATGTCGGAGGATACCATGAGAATCGCCTTGTCCTCCTTCAGGAGATCGACCATGACCTTGTAGATTTCCTGCTTGGAACCGACGTCAATACCGCGCGACGGCTCGTCGAAAATGTAGATCTCGCCCCCGGTGTTGAACCATTTGCCCAACACCACCTTCTGCTGGTTGCCGCCCGAAAGGTTGACGACCCGGGTGCGGGCGCCGGGGGCCCGGATGCCCAACAGCTTGACGAACTTCTCACCCGTGGCCATGTCGCTCGACGGCCGCACGATGAAATCACGCGTGTTGACCATGTTGGCCACGGCGATGTTCTCGGCGATCGTCTTCGGCAGGAAGAGTCCCGTGTTCTGACGATCCTCGGTGATGAAGCACATCTTGTTGCGGATCGCGGTCTTCGGACTCGACAGCTTCGCCGACTTGCCGTTGATCATGATCTCGCCCCGTTCAAGCCGGGCACTGCCGAAAAGCACCTCCATGAGTTCCGATCGCCCCGATCCGGCCATGCCGGCAATCCCGAGGACTTCACCGCGATGGAGTGCGAACGAGACGTTGCGCACGCCGTTTCCGGTGACGTTGCGCGCCTCGAGGACCACCTCACCGCGTGGGACGCGCTCGCGCTCGTAGAAGGTCGACGGGTCGCGCCCGACCATGTCCCTGATGAGCGTCGTCTTGGTGAGGCCCGCGATCGGGTACATGCTGACCTTGCGGCCGTCGCGCAGAACCGTCGCACGATCACCGATCTCGAAGACCTCGTCGAGGTGATGCGAAATGTAGATGACGCCGATTCCGTCCTGTCTCACGGTCTTTACGATATCGAGCAGCGTTTCGATTTCGCGCGAGGAGAACGATGCCGTCGGCTCGTCGAGAATGACGACGTTGCTCTTGAACACGAGCGCCTTGGCGATTTCCACGATCTTCTGCTGGCCGCTGGTCAGATCGTTCATGCGCATGTCCGGCGACAGGTCGCTCTTCAGATAGCGCAGGACTTCCTCGGTCTGGCGCCGCATCTCCCTGCGTTGCAGAAGCCCCCGTTGGGTGATCTCCGAGCCCGCGAAGATGTTCTCGGTGATGATCAGGTCATCGAAGACTATGTGCTCCTGATAGATGGTGTGGATTCCCATCTTCAGGGCGGTGTGCGGCGTCAGCGACACCGCCTTGCCGCCGAAATAAATCTGCCCGCCCTCGTCGGGCTTGTAGGCGCCCGAGAGAATCTTGATCAGCGTCGATTTGCCAGCGCCGTTTTCGCCGCACAGGCAATGGACCTCACCGCGCTTCAGGTCGAACGAGATGTCCTCCAGTGCACGCACACCAGGGAACGTCTTCGATATGTGAGACAAGCGCAGAATTTCGTCCATGTCCTCCCTCATCGGACGTGTGCCAACCTTGTTCCGGGCTCAGTGCGCTAGGAAGTCGGGCACCTTGACGATCTCTCCACCTTTGAGCGCCGACTGATGGGCGCAGATGCCCACCGAGGTCCAGTTCGCCGATTGCTCGACGTTCGGAAATGGATCGCGGTCGTCCAGCAAGGCGGACACGAACTCGTTGACGAGATGGGGATGCGAACCGCCGTGGCCGCCGCCCTGGATGAACGAACGATGCTCCTCATCGACGATGCCCTTGGTGAACTTCTGGATCTCCTTGGGCAGACGATGGGCATAGTCCGGCACCTCGACGCGCTCGGCGATCTGCGGTTCCGGCTTCTTGGCGGTGTGCAGCACCGGATTCTCGTCGGTGATGAGCTGCCATTCGAACGACTTCTTCGTGCCGTAGACGTCGACGCTCTCGCGATACTGGCGCGCGGTATCCCAGAGGAAACGCCAGATGTGGGTGGCGACGTCGGAATCCTTGATCTTGATGTGGCACGACTCGACGGCGAACTTGGAGCCGGAGCGGCGCGCGCACTCGTCGTTGATCGTCCCCGAGCCGAAGCAGCTCACATAGTCCGCCATGCCGTTGACCATCGCCATGAGCGGGCTGACGACATGGGTGGCGTAGTGCATCGGCACCATGTCTTTCCAGTAATCGGGCCAACCTTCCATGTCCTGCGGATGGGAGGCCTGCATGTATTGGATCTTGCCGAGCTCGCCCTTGTCGTAGAGTTCCTTGATGAACAGGTATTCGCGACTATAGACGACGGTTTCGGCCATCATGTATTTGAGGCCGGTCTCGCGGACCAAACCGACGATCTCCTTGGCTTCCTCGACGTCGGTTGCCATGGGCACGGTGCACATGACGTGCTTGCCGGCCTTGAGCGCCGCGATCGTCATGGGCGCGTGATCGGGGATCGGGCTGTTGATGTGGACGAAATCCACGTCGGGGTCGGTCAGAACCTCGCGGAAATCGGTGTAGCGGGTTTCGATCCCGAATTGTTTGCCGACTTCGTCGAGCCGTTTCTTGTTCCGCTGGCAGATCGCCGTGACCTCGGCGTTCGGATGCGCCTGGTAGATCGGAATGAACTCAGAACCGAAGCCAAGCCCGATAAGCCCTACGCGTACCTTGTTCATGGTACCTCCCCAATTCTTCTTTTCCCGCAGTATTGGAGACGCCACGGAGGTTGGCCATGAGCATTCACGCAAGAATGTTGAGATTTTTCCCCGCGGCCCCGGTGCGCGGGTTTCCCGGGGGGGTTGTGATGCGTGGTCAGTCCGGAATCTGAAGGAACGATCGCCCGCGGACCTGGTCCCGATATTCCTTCGGCGTCAGGCCCGTCTCCTTCTTGAAGAACACGCTCAGATACTCGGGATGCTCGATGCCGAGCGCCTCGCTTATCTCGGAAAGAGACATGGTCGTCTCGATGAGAAGTTCGCGCGCGGCGTTGGTCCGCACACGCAGGATCTCCTGGTGCGGCGTGCGGTTCAACGCCCGCCGGAAGCGCGATTCGAGAACGCGCCGGGAGAGGGGAACGATGTTGAGGACATCCTCGACGTGGATGTTCGCGTGGGCGTTCTGCCGGATGAACGCAATCGCTTTGGCGATGTGTTGATCCTCGACGTTGAGCACGTCGGTCGACAGGCGCCGGCGCACGCCGAGCGGTTCGATGGAGTGCTTGCGTCCGGTGAGCTTCTCTCCGCGCATCATGCGGTCGAGAAGCGCGGCCGCATAGGCGCCGGTCCTGAACGCATTGGGCATGACGCTCGACATCGAGGGCGTCGCCATCTTGCAGAGCAACTCATCGTCGTCCACGCCGATGACGGCGATATCCGAGGGCACCTTGAAATTGTAATAGCGGCAGATCTCGAGAAGCTGCTGACCGCATCCGTCGTAGCAGGCGAAGATGCCGACCGGCTTGGGCAGGCTTTCCAGCCACTCCCGGATCGGCTCGCGCAGCGTCCACCAGCGGACCCGCGGTTCGTTTCGTCGCGGAAGGTTGAAGATTCTCGATCGGATGATGTCGGGACGTCCGAGAATCCGCTCGAAGTTCTGCTGTCGCCAGATCGACCAGTTGTAGAACGGGTCGCCGAAGAAGGCGAAGTTCTGCAGGCCGCAATCGCGGAGATGAGCCAGGGCAAGGCGTGTGATCGCCCCGTCGTCGGTCTCGACCCAGGGGATACCCTCGACCAGACGGGCGGCACTGACATCGATCGTCGGCACGTCCATGGCGGTGATGATCCCCGCCATGCGTTCGGTCTCGATGCGCGCGATGACGCCGTCAAATTTCCAGTCGCCGGCGAAGGATTCGTCGATCTCGTGTCGACCGTGCTCGGTCAGGTAGAGGGTCCAGCCCCGGCGCGTGCGGGCAAACTCGTGGATTCCGTGCAGCACGCCGCGGGCGTAGCTGTTTGATGTCTCGACAATGACCGCGACGTTCCTCTCGTCCACGATCGGGCGCCCTCCTGGGTCTTCTTGCCGGAGGACTTGCCACAAACGCCGCCGGCCGGATGCGAATACTACATTCGCATCCGGCTGGTGCATATGCCACCAAGGCATGTACTATCCGAGCAGTTCGCGCAGGAAGAGTGCGCCCTTGCTTGCCAGTTCGTCCTGCGATGGCGCCAGCGGCCGCCAGATCGATGCCGCCTTGGCGATCTCCACCGCACCGGGTGTGAAGGATTCGATGACCGCCGCGCCGTCGTATCCCACCTCACGCAGCGCATCGCGAATCCCGTTCCAATCCTGATGGCCGGTGCCGGGAATGCCGCGATCGTTCTCGCAGGCATGGAAATGCCCGAGCCTCTTTCCGGCCAGGCGGATCGCGTCCGGGATGCTCTTCTCCTCGATGTTCGAGTGGAAGGTGTCGATGTGAATCTTGTAGACGGGATTGCCGACGTCCTGCACGAGCGTAACCGCTTGCTCCACCAGGTTGATCATGTCGGTCTCGAAGCGGTTGAGCGGCTCGATCCCGATGGTGACGCCGGCATCGGCAGCGACGTTAGCGAGCGCCTGGAGGTTCTCCACACACCACGCCCATTCCTGCTTCTTCTGTTCTTCGGGAACGAGACGGGTCTTGCCGACGGCGGAGTAGACCGGTCCGGCGAAGAGTGTGCTGCCGACCTCCTCGGCAAACCGGATGCTCTCCCGGATGTAGTCGGCGCCGTTCTTGCGGATCGCCGCGTCGTCGCTGGAAATATCCCGGGTCGGGCCGAAGGCGCCGCAGATCGTCACCGACAGGCCGTTGTCTTCGGTCATCTTGCGCAGGAGCTTGGCGTCGATCAGCGATGCATCGTCGAGGGCGACCTCGATAATGTCGAAGCCCATCTGCTTCACCTTGGGGACGAGATCGAACTCCTCCGTGGTGAAGGGCGACGTCCACACCCAGGTGTTCACGCCGATCTTCATGATTCATGCCTCCCAGAATCGCCGGTCCGGCAACCGGTGCGCCGAATCCGGACATCTTGCATTTGATCGTTAGCCTAGTTCCGCCGGATGGCGCCGTAACTGAGCATTCGCGCAAGAAATATGAGATATCCAACCAAGACGTCGGTGCACGCTGTCGGGGCTTTTGGGGGCCCGCGATGCTGCTGCACGGCACCGCCGGGAAAGCCTATCGCATCTGCTGCGCGGCTGACGGCGTCAAAGCGCGCCGGCTGCCAGCCCGCGAACGATGCTGCCGCTGGTCGGCAAGAGCGGGATCAGGGAGGCCTGGAGCGCGTGGTAGAGGTCCGGGCGGCCGAAGAACGGCCCGGTATTGGGAACCAGGGCATCGTCGAGCTGCGGTCGCCAGCTGCCGTTCGCCCGGTCGATGAGGTGGGTGGCGCTCCACTCCCAGATGCGCCGATACCATTCCTCGTAGAACGGTTCGCCGTCGATGGCGTTGAGGAAGGCCGCGGCGCCGATGCCTTCCGTACACGGCCACCAGTAGCGGTCGCGCACCAGAGGGTGCGTGTCCCTGTCGAGCGTGTAGTAGAAACCGCCGGTCGCGGCGTCCCAGCCGTCGGCCACCGCCTTGCCGAACAGCGCGCGGGACGCGTCGGGCAGCCAGTCGAGGCGGCGCCCGCCGAGTTCCCATAGCTGGAGGAGGAGGCGCGCCCATTCGAGCGAATGGCCGGGGGTCGTCCCCGGCGGATGGAACATGGGATCGCCGACATAGTCGTCGTCCACCTGCCAGTCTTGCGTGAAATGCTCCGGCAGGTGCCAGCCATTGTCGGCCGCCGCCCCGCGGATGAGGCGGTCGGCGATGCGCTCGGCCTTGTCGAGATAGGCGCGATCGTCGGTCACCTCGAAGGCCGCCATCAGCGCCTCGGTGAGGTGCATGTTGGCGTTCTGGCCGCGATAGGGGCTCTTCGGCTGCCAGTCGCGGGTGAACTCCTCGGCCACGGCGCCGTATTGCTCCTCCCAGAAGCGGTCGTTGAGGACCGCGGTCGCGTCGGCAAGCAGCCGGTCGGCCTCAGGGTGGCCGGCGGCCTTGGCGCTCGACGCCGCCAGGAGCACGAAGGCATGGCCATAGGCCTGCTTGCTGTCGTCGACGGGTCCGTCGTCGTCCATCTGCCAGAAATAGCCGCCGTTCTCCCGGTCGCGATGCGCGTCCCACAGAAAATCCATGCCGTGGTCGATCATCGCCTGGGCGCCCGGCCGGCCCATCAGATGGGCGATGGCATAGCAATGCACGAAGCGCGCCGTGCCCTGCACCTGGCGGGCAAACGCCGCCGCGCCGGTGGCGGCGAGCGGCTTGCCGTCGTCGTCGAGATCGCGGAAGCCGCCGGCGGGGTCGATACTCGCCCCCTCGTAGAAGTCGAGCAGGTCGTTGGCGCGGGCGAGGAGCCAGCTCCGGTGGCCGGTCAGCGTCACCCACTTCTGTCCGTTCACCGAATGGCGCGCAGACATCGCTTCAATCCGTCAAGCGCCGACCATCAGGCCGACGATCTCGTCACTGGTGGTCTCCTGCGGCCGTCGCTCGCCGGCCTTGATGCCGTGGCGCATGACCACGATGCGGTCGGCGACGGCAAAGATGTCCTGGAGATTGTGCGAGATGAAGATGACCGCCTTGCCCTGCTCCTTGAGCGAGCGCACCAGGTTGAGCACCCGGCGCTGCTCGGGTACGCCGAGCGCGGCGGTGGGCTCGTCCATGATCAGCAGCTTGGCGTTCCAGTAGATCGCCCGGCCGATGGCGACCGCCTGACGCTGGCCGCCGGAGAAGGCGGCAACCGGCGCCTCCAGCCGGCTGGTATGGAAATCGAGCAGTCGCATGGTCTCCTGTGCCGCCTGCGCCATCGCCTTGCGGTCGAGGACGGGCAGGAAACCGAAGGCCTTGGTTTTCGGCTCGCGGCCGAGGAAGATGTTGGCGCCGATCGACAGATTGTCGGCCAGCGCCAGGTCCTGGTAGATCGTCTCGATGCCGAGCGCCCGCGCCTCGTGCGGGCTGGTGAAGGAGACGCGCTTTCCGTCGAAGATGATGTCGCCGGAGTCCGGATGGTGGACGCCGGAAACGCTCTTGATCAGCACCGACTTGCCGGCACCGTTGTCGCCGGCAAGCGCCACCACCTCGCCGAGGTCGAGGTCGAAGGAGACGCCCTTGAGCGCCTCGACGGCGCCGAAGTTCTTGGTGATGTTGCGCACCGAAAGCAGGTGGCCGCTGTCACTCATCGCGGTGACCTCCCAAAAACCGGCGCTGACTCTGATCGACCAGCACCGAAATGATGATCACCACGCCGACGGCGACGAACTGCCAGAACGGTTCGACGTCGATGAAGACCAGGCCGTACTGAATGACCGCGATGACCAGCGCCCCGGCGACGGTGCCGGCAACCGTGCCCGATCCGCCGAACAGGCTGGCGCCGCCGATGACCACCGCCGCGATCGAATCGAGCAGCAGCGGTTCGCCGGCCTGCGCCGCGCCGGCCAGGAAGCGGCCGGTATAAAGCACACCGGCGAGGCCCGCGCACAGAGCCGAGAGGATGTAGATCCAGGTCGTCAGCCGCCCGACATCGATGCCCGAACGAATGACGGCGTCGCGATTGGCGCCGACGGCGTAAGTGTGCTGGCCGAAGCGCGTCTGCGAAAGAACGTAGTGCATCGCCAGGGCGACGATCACGGTGATGATCACCACCACCGGCACGCCCAAAATCCTGCCATTGCCGAGCCAGGCGTAGACGCTGTTCTGCACCGGAACGGTGGTCCCTCCGGCAATCAGATAGGCGACGCCACGGGCGACGCCGTACATGCCGAGTGTGCCGATGAATGGCGGAACGCCGAGCCGGGCAACCAGCCAGCCATTCACCCAGCCCGGGATGAACGACACTCCGACGCCGAGAACCATCGCCAGCAGCACCGCGAGCACCGGCGGCACACCGAACACACCAGCGGCGATATTGGCCGTATGGGCCGCAACCACCGCCGCCAGGCCCATGGTGAAACCGACCGAAAGATCAATGCCCGCGGAAATGATGACGAAGGTCTCACCGAGCGCGAGAAGCAGCGGCGCCGTGGTGAAGATGGCAATCGACTGAAGGTTGTAGGTGTTGGCGATAAAGGTCACGCCATAGGCCATCTGCGCCCAGACTTCGAAGAAGATGAGAAGCAGGGCCAGGAACAGCCACGCACGCAGGTCGGCAATGCGCTCCAGAATGCTGCGCGGCGCTTGGGGTGCGGGTGCGGATACCGATGTCATGGTCGCCCACTGTCATGCACATCACTGAACTGGGCCGCCGACCGCGAGGGGCGGCGGCCCGTTCGATGTGCTGTCCGGATCGGACCGAACCGATGATTACGACGTGTAGAGGAACTTCTTCACGTCCGGGTCGTCGATATTGTCCTTGGTCATCGTCGTGAAGCCCGTGCCGATCGCGGTCGGGACCGATTGGCCGGTGAGATGCGCGTAGGCGCCCACCACTCCGTAATAGCCGATTTCGGCCGGATGCTGCGCGATGACGACGGTGAAGGTGCCGTCCTTCAGTTCCTGGACGACGGAGGTCGGCGCGTCGAAGGCGGCGATCTTGATGTCGCCGACCTTGCCGGCCTGCTTCACGCCATTGGCCGAACCGCTGGCGGAGAACAGGTTGGCGCCGAAGATGCCCGCGAGGTCGGGATTGCGGGCGAGGACCGCCTGGACCTGCGAGGCCGCCTTGTTGGCGTCGTCGTCGTTGAACTGGGTCTCCATCACCTCGATGTTGGGATGGCCCATCATCTCCTTCTTGAAGCCCTCTTCGCGCTGGTCGGTGGTCGACACGCCGGGCTTCACGTTGGAGACATAGACCTTGCCCTTGTCGCCGATCGCCGCGGCCAGTGCCCGCGCGGCCATCTCGCCGCCGAGCACATTATCCGAGGCCACATAGGAGAGCGGGAAGTCGGCATCGCCGGCGCCGGTCTGATAGACGCCGGTGCCGATGAAGGTGTCGACGGTGATCACCGGAATGCCGGCGTCGGCGGCCTTCTTCAAGGGCTGGACGAGCTGAACCTTGTCGGTCGGCGCGATCAGGATGGCGTCCGGCTTGCGGGCGATGACGGCATCGAGCACCGGCACCTGCAGGGTCACGTTCCATTCGGACGCACCCTGGAAGCCGAGATTGACGCCCAGCGCATCGGCGGCCGCCTGCGCGCCCCGATGCATGGTGATGTAGAAGGCGTCAGTGGTGAGGCCGGGGACAAGGGTGATGTTGAATTTCTTTTCCGCGGCGAACGTTGGACGAACCCCCAGCGTCGCTGCTCCGGCCGTCGCACCCAGGAGAGTCAGAAAGCTTCTGCGTTCCATGGTTTTCCTCCTTGTTGCCTACCATTGTTGCGTATCGACATGAGGTCAGCGGTGGGCTGCCGACTTCATTCAGTTGTAGGCCCGTTTGCCTGCTCGACAATCCTCATCAGTCCGGCATCAGCCGACAACAAGATTGATCACAGCCGGTCGAGTCGTCGCGCACTTCTCGCAAAATCCGACATGTCTCTCGACCGGCCCGACCTGATGGCCGCGGCGATTGAGCGCAGAAAGCGCTTCGGCGGATCCGATGCTGTCGAATCATCGTCCTGCCGACCGCCCTCGCGCCAAAAGCGCGGGCTGGCGAGCGCATTCGTATATTTCCTCCCCGAACTGCTCGTTGGCAGCCCCGTATTTTTTACGCGCGTAACATTATGTTTAACGCGAGACGCGTGTCAAGGCTACAAAGTTGCGCTCGCGTGCAAACTCCGTCTACTATGGCGCGGCGGTAGCAGGCCGTCGCACCAATCAGCATTCACCGATGGGCACTGACGCCGTTCACACCATGCAGGATTTCGCCCGACGCATCGGACTGTCGCGTCCGACCGTGTCGCGCTTTTTCGCCGATCCCGATTCGGTGCGCCCGCGCACACGCAAGCTGATCGAGGAGGGCATCCGCAACTACGGTTACAGCCCGAATTTCTTTGCCTCCAATCTCACGCGCCGCTCGCCGCGAGCCATCGGCATCATCGTGCCGTCGATCATCGATCCGTTCTTCGGCGAACTTGTCAGCACGATCGAGCTTTACGCCGAGGATCGCGGCTATCTGACCGTGCTGCAGTGTTCCCACAACGACAGTTCCTTGGAGCGGCGGGCACTTTCCCGATTGGTGGCGATGGACGTTGCGGGGATCGCCATGGCCCCGCTCGGATTCCGCTCCGACACCGCCGCGGTTGAGCAGGCGATGAAGCAGGTGCCCATCCTCTTCATGGATTCGCGCCTGCGTGAGGGGGTGCCCTATGTCGGCACCAACAATCGAACGAGCATGGCGCTCATGGTGGATTATCTGTGCCGGTCCGGTTCGCCGCCGGCGCTTTTCACCATGCCGGCGGTGAACGCCAACATACGGGAGCGGCGCGAGGCCTATTGCGAGCGCATGCGCGAACTCGGTCACGAGCCGCGTATTCTCAATCCCGAGGACGGAGCGGTTGGCGACGACTACGAACGCTACGGCTTCGAGCGGTTCCTCAGTCTGCCCTCCGAAAGACTGGCCGGCGTCGATACCATCCTCTGTTCGAACGATCGGGTTGCGTTCGGGCTGTTGGCGGCGGCAAAGCGGCTGGGCATCAGTGTCGGAGCCGGGCCGGGCAACACGCTGCGCGTCGGCTCGCATGACGGTCAACGCTTTGGCGCGTTCGCTTCGCCCTCGCTCACGACATCGGGGCAGAACATCCGCGGCATTGGGGAGCGGGCGGCCAAGACCCTGATCGACCTGGAGAATGGCGGGGAGCTTCCCCAGGACGATGTTCTGCTCGACGGAACCCTGATCTTCCGCGATTCCGCGTAGGGCACGTCACCATCGGATAGAAGCTGCCAGTGACGCCCGATGCTATGTCGCGGGCCGCGTCGCCCGTTCGGCGATCTTCACCAGCTCCGAATCGACCGGCCACAGGGTCGGCTGCAACCCGTCGAACACCGAGTGTCGCAGTTCCCGATAAAGGCCGACAAGTCTTTCGTCCGGCTCGACCACATGCTCGCGACGATTGAGTGCGGCGAGCGCCGCCTCGAGATTGGGCCATAACCCGGCGGCAACGCCGCCGAGAAGGGCGGCGCCGAGCGCTGTCGCCTCCGATACATCGACCACGGTCACCGGCCGCCCGAAGGCGCTTGCCTTGATGGCGACCAACAACGGATTGCGCGATCCGCCGCTAATCAAGCGAATCCGGCCGGGCTCCGGTATCCCGCTGATGTCGGCCATTGCATCGGCGACGAAGGCCGCGCGCATGGCCAAGCCCTCGAGCACGGCCCGATAGAGCGCTCCGCGGGTGGTGGTGTCGGTCAGCCCGATGAAGGCGCCGCGCACCGGATGCTCGGGGTCGGTCGAGGTCTGGCCGAACATGCGCGGCAGGAACACGATACCCTCGCTGCCGGGCTGAACGGCCGCTCCCTCGGCGATCAGCGCCTCGTGCGGCGGATGGCCGACGAGATCGCGCAGCCACTCGATGGCGCCGCCGGAATAGGCGACGGCGGCGCCGACATAGTACAGCGACCGACGCGAATCGATGGCGCCCTGGAACAGGTTCGCCCTGGGCAGCTTCGGATCGAACGACGGCTGCTTCATGGCCAGCACCAGGGCTTCGGCGGTGCCGATGCTGTCGATCATCGTTCCCTGCACGGCCATGCCTGCGGCCATTGCGCCACAGATATGGTCGTGCGCGCCGACGCCGACCACCGGCTTGCCGGCGATGCCTGTCGCCGCCAGCACGTCGGGAAGGACGGGCGCGAGCGCCGTGCCGCTCGCCGTCGGCGGCGCCAGCATCGAACTGTCGAGGCCGGCCAGGGCGAGAAGCTCGTCCGACCACCGGCAGCGGCGTAGGTCGAAATAGAGCGTGCGCGAGGCGAGCGTGTAGTCCGTCGCCATCGCACCCGACAGGCGGTAGGCGATCCAGTCCGCGATCATCAGGATCTTGCGCACCTGCCGCATGGCATCCGGCCAGTGCGTCCGCATCCATATCAGCTTGCTGAGCGTGAAGATGTGGTCGAGCTGCAGGCCGGTGATCTCGAACATGCGTTCGACGCCGACGGTGTCGCGCAGGGTGTGCGCCTGCTCCACGGTGCGCGTGTCGTGCCAGACGATCGCCGGTGCCAGCGACCGCCCGGCCTCGTCGACCAGCACGCAGCTCTCGCCGACGCTGGCGACAGCGATGCCGGCGACCGGCCGGCCGGCCAGTGCGCCGGCCACCTCGCCGAGGCATTCGGTGACGGCGGTGAACATGGCCTCCGGATCGTATTCGAGACGATCCGGAGCGATCCGCTTTTCCGGCGTGGGGCGGCGCGCCTGCGCGACCTGGTTGCCGTGGGCGTCGAAAACCAGTGCGCGCACCGACTGCGTGCCGATGTCGATGCCGATCAGGAAGGGCGGTTCGAAACCGTCGGACATGCCCGTCGCCTCACCCGGTCAGGGGTGAGCGTCGTCTGTCGGAAACATCGCGCGAACCGTCATCATTCCTTCAGCGCCGGTTCGGTGATCTCGATGTCTTCGGCAAGCGGACGGTCGGGCGTCAGCTTGTTCTTGGCCAGGCCGTCGTGATAGGCGCGCACCGCGTCCTCCGCCTTGATCTGCCCTTCGACCACCGCGCGCATGAGCGTGGCAAGCGCGATCGCATCCTCGGCGAGGTTGAGCTTGCGGCCGAACAGGGCGACGCGTGCACCGTGCTTCTCGGCCTGCCCGACGAGCTCCAGAGTGTCGCGCGTGGTGCCGCGCGCGCCGCCCATGACGCCCGGGATCAGATGCCCCGGATCGAAGGCGGCGAGCTCCTCCATGGCGCGGGCGCCGTTGTACTGGAGCTTCAGGAACTTCGGCTGGTCGGCGCTCATCACGCCGGCAAGGGTGCGCACGATGTTGTCGTTGATGAAGGCGCCGAGGTCGCCGCCATTGGTGAGGTGAATGTCGAAGGCCGGGTTGAACACTTCCAGGAAGTGCTGCATCCCGTGTTCGGCCGCCTCCGCCCGGAAAGCCGAATAGGCCTCGGCATTGATGGCGTCGATGTCGACCTTGTTGGAGAAGGTGATCGAATAGAGGCCGAGATCGGTGTATTTGCGCGCCTGGTCGATGCGGGCGGTGCGGTGATGGCGCGACGGCTCCTCCTTGTAGCGCCCGCCGCGGGCCGACCAGATGTCGGTGGTGTCGTTGAGGCGGATGGCCGGCTTCACCGGACTGTCCTCGAACAGCCCTTCCTCCGACAACCGTTCGGCCGTGGATGCCGACATCAGCATGATGTCGACCAGCCCCGAGCGGGTCATTGTCCGTATTCTCTCGAAGTACATGGGACGCGTGCCATAGCGACCCGGATTGGCTCGGTCGGGTCCGGTGACGGCCGCCCCGAAGCCGATATCGGCGTCCTTGGCGTCGGCGATGATGAAGTCGGTTGGCGTGTAGGTGCCGTCCTTGATGCGGGCGAACTTCTGGTCGAGGCTTTTTTGAATCATGGTTGAACAATCCCGATACCGCCGCTGTCGCGTGAATTTGGGGGTGCGGCGAACGCCCGCCCGTTCCGACAGAAATGCCGAATATTGTCAATGCGTCCCAGCGCAGCAAATGGCCACCTGACCGGCCCCCGCCGCGAAAGGCGGCGGACTGCGCGTTAAGTCGATATTGACGAGAGGCAACCTATGGCTGAAGGCAATGCGCCCTTTCAGGAAGGAAGCCTGAATGCCGGAACTGCAACGCTACAAGCGGACGGCCAGGATCGCGAAGGTCCTCATTCCTGCCGCCGCGCGATTGCTGTCGTCGGAGCGGGCGCAGACCGCCGTCTCGCTGTGCGAGGTCGGTGCGGCCATGGTTCAGGGAAAGGGCGCCGGCTCCGGTTGGGATCTCAATGCCGAGGTCACCGCAGCCATGAATTTCATCGGCGCCGGCGCGACGGTGTTCGATGTGGGCGCCAACCGGGGGGAATGGTCGCGGGCGGTCCGCGAACGACGAAGCGACGTCCGGCTGTTTCTGTTCGAGCCGCAGGCGGCGTGTGCGCCCTATCTTGAGATCGACGGGGCGGTTCTGACGCAGGCAGCCGTCGGCGAGGCGGATGGACGGGCCGAGCTGCACAGCTCGGGCGATGCGGAGGCCAATGCCTCGCTTCATGAAAGAAAGGACACCTATTTCGACCGGCAGACCTTCACCTCGCACGAGGTCGCGGTGGTCTCGATCGATTCCTTCATGGCGACGAATGCCGTCCGCTCCGTCGATTTCATGAAGATGGACATCGAAGGCCACGAGCTGTTTGCGCTGCGCGGCGCTTCCCGCGCGCTGGCGAACGGCGCCATTGGCGCCCTGTCCTTCGAGTTCGGAAGCGGCAATATCAACTCGCGCACCTTCTTCCGGGACTTCTGGGACCTGCTGACCGGGTACGGTTACGAGATCTATCGGGTGCTGCCGCGCGGCCGGATGCTGCGCATACGCCGCTACGACGAGGATCTGGAGTACTTCCGGGGCGTCTCCAACTATGTCGCGGCGTTGGGCAAGCGGGATTCCCGCCCTTAGCCGACAGGCCGCGGCGCCTTCACCCCTTGCGGATGTCCTTCCAGGGGGCAATGTCGGACACGTCGACCAGCTCGTAGCCGATGGGGCCGTCGCAGGGGCCGAGAATGGCGATCAGCTTGGCGTCCTCGGTGCCTATGTTGAAGAAGGCATGCACCGTGTCGGTCGGAATGAAGGCGCTGTCGCCGGCACCGAGGATGTGCTTTTGGTGCTTGATCCAGAACGAGACCGTGCCGGCGATCACGTAGCTCACCTGTTCCTGTTTCGGGTGCCTGTGGAAATTGTGGCCCTTGCCTGGGGCCAGCGTGATCTCGATCACGGTGAGATGTTCCGCGCCGGTCTTGGGCGGGTTGCTGATCCAGCCGAGTTGGGCCCAGTTGAGCATCTCCGGCCTGGTGTCCCTGGCCATCACGAATTTGCCGACCATCTGCCTTCTCCTGGTGTTTTTCGTCGGGCTTTGCCCGCGCGCGGCCATGGCGGTCGCGCACGATGTCCTTCCCGGCCGCGATGAAGCGCCCGGCGCGTGCACATATCGAAAAGGAAGGGAATCCCACCGGCTTCGGTAACCTGGCGGGCGGTGAAGCTCAACTCGTCGCCCTGTGTGTCGGCTGTGCCGACCGCGCGCATGCGCTTCATGTGGCGCCGTGAGGCGTCCTCCCTGTAGGGAGTCGTAATGCCTTTCTCGGTCCGATGGAACCGTTTCGATGGCGCGAGCCGCGCGGTGACGGGCCGCTTTCGACGGCGATTCCGCGCTCGTGGTGGGGGCGGCCGCACGACCAGCGGCGGATTGCCACGTGCGTGCAGCCGCGTTGCGGCCTAGCCGCCGTGGCGGTGGGGCAGGGTTACCGTCACGCTAAGGCCGGGTGCGGCATTGCCGATGTCGAGGTGCCCGCCATAGGCGTCGACCACGTCGGCGACGATGGCCAGCCCGAGGCCGGTGCCGCCGGTGGTGTCAAGCCTGACGCCGCGGGCGAGTGCCGCGGCGTGCGCCTGGTCGGGAATGCCCGGTCCGTCGTCGGTGACGCTGATCGCCGTGGCGCCGTTGCACTCTTCGGCGGCGACGCGCACCCGGGCCCTGGCGTAGCGCGCGGCATTCTCGATCAGGTTGCCGAGGATCTCGGCGAGGTCGGCCTCGTCGATGGCCGCGGTGGTATTCGGCCCCGCGTCGACGGCAAAGGTCAGGCGCTCGCCCTGCGGCGTGCGCTTGACCACGGCGATGACGCGCGCGGCAACGGTGGCGATATCCGTACGGGCGTCTCGCGCGACGGCCGCCGGGGCGACGCGCACGCGGGCCAGCTCGCGATCGACGTGGCGGCGGATGGAGGCGGCGACCGTGTCGATCTCGTCGGCGATCTGGCCTTCGCCCATTTCGCGCAGCTTGCGGATGTCGCCGGACAGGACCTGGAGCGGCGTCTTGAGGCCGTGGGCAAGGTCGGTCGCGCCCGAGCGCGCCTTGGCCAGCGCCTTGGCCTGGGCGTCGAGCAGGCGGTTGATCTCGTCGGCAAGCGGCTGCACTTCGGTGGGCACCGTCGCCTCCAGCCGGGCGCTGTTGCCGGTGACGACGGCGCTGACGCCGCGGCGCAGCCGCTCCAGCGGCTTCAGGCCGACGGTGACCTGCAGCCACATGGCCAGGATCAGGACGGCGGCGAGGATCGCCAGCGACGGCACCAGTTCGGCGGCGAACTCGCTGGTGGCGATCTCGACGCTGCGGTGGTCCTCGGCGACGGCGACGCGGAAGGTCTTGCCGGCGCCGTCGCGGATCATCCGGTCGACGACGAACAGGAGGCGGTCTTCCGGCCCGGCGACTTCCGTGGTGTGCAGGATGCCGTCGGCGGACGTGGTGCCGCCCAGCCTGAGCGTCGATTCCCACAGCGAGCGCGAGCGCACGCTGGTGGCGGTGCCGGGCGTATCGACTTCCCAATAGAGCCCGGACAGTGGCGTGGCGAAACGCGGGTCATAGGGGCCGCCGGAAACCGTCAGCGTGCCGTCCGGCGCCACGGTGGTGGCAGCGATGAGCTGGTTCAGGTAACCGGTCAGCTCGCGCGCCACCCGCCGCTCGACATGGCGCTCGAACAGGTAGATGAGGCCGGTGCCGGCGATGGCCAGCGCCACGATCACAGCGATCGCCGCCGCGATCAGCAGGCGGAGGCGAATCGAGCCGGGATTCATGCCGGGGTGCCGCCGACCATGTAGCCGAATCCGCGGCGGGTCTCGATGGCCTCGGCGCCGAGCTTGCGGCGCAGACGCGCGACGATCACCTCGATGGCGTTGGTGTCGCGGTCGTGGTCGGTGTCGTAGAGATGCTCGGCCAGTTCGGTCGGCGGGACGACGCGGCCGGCGTGATGCATCAGATAGGCGAGCAGGCGGTATTCCAGCGGCGACAGGGCGACCGGCAGGCCGCCGCGGGTCACGCGCATCTGGCGGGTGTCGAGGGTGAGTGCGCCGGCGGTGAGCACCGGCGCGGCCTGGCCGGCGGAGCGGCGCAGGATGGCGCGCAACCGCGCCAACAGCTCGTCCATCTCGAAGGGCTTGGGCAGATAGTCGTCGGCGCCGGCGTCGATCCCTTCGACGCGCTCGGTCCAGGCGCCGCGCGCGGTGAGCACCAGCACCGGAAAGGCGCGTCCCTCCTGCCGCCAGCGCTTGAGCAGCGTCAGCCCGTCGAGGTGTGGCAGGCCGAGATCGAGGATGGCGGCGTCGTAGTTCTCGGTGCCGCCCTGGAACCAGGCTTCCTCGCCGTCGCCGACGATGTCGACGGCGTAGCCGGAGGCCTTCAGCGCGGTCGCCACGTCGGCGGCGATCCTCGGCTCATCCTCGACGACGAGAACCTTCATGTGCTGCTACCGTCGGGCCGGTTGAGGATGGCCGCATCGGTGGCATCGACGTTGACGATCACGCGTCTGCCGTCGGCGGTCACCACCTGCACCACATAGATCCAGTGGTCATCCTGATCCTGGAGCAGGTCGACCGCAACCACGTCGCCGGGAACGCGCTGGGTGACCGCGGCCAGCACCTGGGAGAGCGGCTTGATGGTGCCGTGCTCGTAAAGCTCGCGCGCCAGGTCGTGGTCGTCGTCGCCAAGGCCGCCACCGTGGCCGTGCTCGTCGGCCATGGCCGGTCCGGCCGCCAGAAACGCGCCCAGCAGGATGCCGGCAAGGATGTGCGCAGTGTGTCTCATGGATCAAGCGTTTGGCACAGTGAAGCTGTCTTCCCGCTGACAGCAAGCATTGGAATTGCGGCCTTTTGTCTGGTGCATCGGGCGGTCATCGTCACCCTAGCCAGAATTCGCGCCGGGGCGGCAGGATTCCGGCCCCGGGCGCGGCCGCGGCGAGGTTGGGCGTCACGTCGGCGTCGAAGCGCCTGCCGGCCCAGGCGATGCCGCCGAGAAGCAGCCCCTGGAATTGGGGCGCGTCCCAGATGTCCTCGCGGTGGCCCATGCCGTTGTACCAGACGCGGCCCTGCCCATGCCGGCGGGCCCAGGCAAGCGGGTAGGGCGGGCGGCGATAGTCGATGCCGTCCATGCCGGCGGTCTGCATCACCAGGAGGGCGTGCAGGTCCGACGCAAAGTCCCTGTTGGAATACCACTCTTCATGACAGGTCCACGCGGCCCCGAGCGTGCCGCAGCCGGGAAAGGCCGGGTCGGGCACGCTGACCGTCGCCGCCTGCTCGGCGCCGTGATGGATGAAGGCGCCGCCGAGCATGGCGATATAGGGGTCGACCGCGTCGCCGTCTTCCGTTCGGTGGAAGGTGGCGGCGGCGGAGTGGATGCCGACGAAGCCGGTGCCGCCGGCGATCGCGTCGATGAGCGCCCGCTTGCCATCCACCGTCAGCGGCGGCGCACCGTCGATGCCGACGGTCAGGAGATCGCCGCTGGTGTAGAAGATGATGACGTCAAAGCCGGCGAGATAATCCGGCGTGAACAGGCTGCCGTCCTTGGTGACGGTGAAGTCGATGTCGTGGTGAGCGCCGAGCGCGGTGAGAATTGCTTCCGAATGGCTGGGCTTGCCGTTGGCGCGGGCGATGACGCTGTGTTCGTAGCCGGCGGACTTGGTGAAATAGAGCGCGCGCATCGTCGGGATCGCCCTAGATGACGCTCATCATGCCGCCGTCGACATAGATGATCTGGCCGTTGACGTAGCTTGCGGCGTCTGATGCCAGGAAGATGGCGACGCCCTTGAGTTCCGCCACCTCGCCCCAGCGGCCGGCGGGGGCGCGCTGGCGTACCCATGCGTCGAATTCCGCGTCGCTGAACAGGGCGCGGTTCATCTCGGTCTTGAAATAGCCGGGCCCGATGCCGTTCACCTGGATGCCGTGCCCGGCCCATTCGGCGCACATGCCCTTGGTCAGCATCTTCACCGCCCCCTTGGCGGCGGTGTAGGGGGCGATCGTCGGGCGCCCGAGCTCGCTCTGCAGCGAGCAGATGTTGACGATCTTGCCGCGGCCGCGCGGGATCATGCGGCGGGCAACGGCCTGACCGACCAGAAACACCGCGTCGAGATTGGTCGCCATCACCCGACGCCAGTCCTCGGGGCTGACCTCGGTCAGCGGCTGGCGCTGCTGGATGCCGGCATTGTTGAAGAGAATGTCGAGCGGCCCGATCTCGCTTTCGATCGCCGCGATCGCCCCGTCGATTGCGTGCGGCGCGGAAACGTCGAAGGCGCGGGCATGAACCGTGTGGCCGGCCGCGGCGAGGCGGTTGCGCGCCGTCTCAAGCTCGGCCGGGTTGCGCGCGTTGAGCACGATCTCGGCGCCGGCCTCGGCGAGGCCCTCGGCGAGGGCGTAGCCGATGCCCCTGCTCGATCCGGTGACGAGAGCGCGGCGGCCGGTGAGGTCGAAAAGCTGCATGGCGGCGCTTTCGGATGGGGTGTGGGTCCGGCCCGTTATCCGGGCAGGGTGGCCCTGGCGTCAATGGCGAAGCGTTGCGGCGGGGCACGCCGGAAGGGGCGGGGGCGGGGTGCGGCCATATCCGACTTGCGGCCGGCGGCGTTGCGGCCTACCCCTTGGGTTCCACGCTCCCTCGTGCGCCTTTCACGCTCATTCATCCGGAGAAGCAAGAGCCATGGTCTACATGCCATCCGACAAACGTTACGACACCATGCTTTACCGGCGCACAGGCCGCAGCGGCCTGAAGCTGCCGGCGATCTCGCTCGGCCTGTGGCACAATTTCGGTCACGGCTCGCGCAGCGATACGGCACGCGAGATGTGCCGCGCCGCCTTCGACATGGGCATCACCCATTTCGACCTCGCCAACAATTACGGCCCGCCGCCGGGCTCGGCCGAGGAGCTGTTCGGCACGATCCTCAAGACCGATTTCCGCGATCTTCGTGACGAGTTGGTGATCTCGACCAAGGCCGGCTACAACATGTGGCCCGGGCCCTATGGCGAATGGGGCAGCCGCAAATATCTCCTCTCCAGCCTCGACCAGAGCCTCAGGCGGATGAAGCTCGACTATGTCGACATCTTCTATTCGCACCGCTTCGATCCCGATACCCCGCTGGAGGAGACCATGGGCGCGCTCGACACGGCGGTGCGCCAGGGCAAGGCGCTCTATGTCGGCCTCTCGTCCTATTCGTCGCAGCGCACCCACGAGGCGATGGCGATCCTCAAGCGTCTGGGCACGCCGGCGATCATCCACCAGCCGAGCTATTCGATCGTCAATCGCTGGACGGAGGAGGACAAGCTGCTCGACGCGCTGGAGGAGGAGGGCATGGGCTGCATCTTCTTCTCGCCGCTGGCACAGGGCCTGCTCACCGACAAGTATCTGGCGGGCGTGCCGGCCGACAGCCGCGCCGGCCGTGGGTCCAACTCGTGGAAGGAAGGCTTCCTGAGCGAAGAGAACCTCGCCTGCGTGCGCGGTCTCAACGATCTGGCCAAGGCACGCGGCCAGACGCTGGCGCAGATGGCGCTCGCCTGGGTGCTGCGCGACAGCCGCGCGACCTCGGCGCTGATCGGGGCGAGCCGCGTGGCGCAGATCGAGGATGCGGTGAAGGCGCTCGACAATCTCTCCTTCACCGAGGCTGAACTCGACGCCATCGACGAGCGCGCGCGCGAGGCCGGCATCAACATCTGGAAGCGGTCGAGCAGCTCGTAGGGGGCGCATGGCGGACGACTGGATCGCGAGACTGCGCAGCCAGCGCTGGTTCGGCGCCGAGGACCTGCGTGCCTTCGGCCATCGGTCGCGCACGCTCCAGCAGGGCTATGCCTATGAGGACTTCATGGGCAAGCCGGTCGTCGCCGTCGTCAACACCTGGTCCGACATCAACCCGTGCCACCAGCATCTGCGCCAGCGCGCCGAGGAGGTGAAGCGCGGCGTATGGCAGGCGGGCGGCTTCCCGGTCGAGCTGCCGGCACTGTCGCTGGCGGAGATCTTCGTCAAGCCGACGACGATGCTCTACCGCAACCTGCTGGCGCTGGAGACCGAGGAGCTGCTGCGCTCGCACCCGGTCGACGGTGCGGTGCTGCTCGGCGGCTGCGACAAGACCACGCCGGCCCTGCTGATGGGGGCGATCAGCATGAACCTGCCGGCGATCTATCTGCCGGCCGGTCCGATGCTGCGCGGCAACTACGCCGGCCAGGTGCTGGGCTCGGGCAGCGACACCTGGAAATACTGGGCCGACAAGCAGGCCGGCATCGTCTCGGAGGATGAGTGGCGGGCGGTGGAGGGGGGAATTGCACGGTCGTTCGGTACGTGCATGACCATGGGCACGGCGGCGACCATGATGTCGCTGGCCGAGGCGCTGGGCATGACGCTCCCCGGCGCCTCGTCGATTCCGGCCGCGGATTCGGCCCATAGCCGCATGGCGAGCGCCTGCGGCCGGCGCATCGTGGCGATGATCGAAGAAGACCTGAAGCCGCGCGACGTTCTCTCCCCTGCCTCGTTCGAGAACGCACTGGTCACCCATATGGCGCTCGGCGGCTCGACCAATGCGATCATCCATCTCATCGCCATGGCCGGGCGCGCCGGCATCGATCTGACGCTTGCCGATTTCGACCGCGTCGCCCGCGAGGTGCCGGTGCTTGCCGACATCAGGCCGTCTGGCGCCTTCCTGATGGAGGATTTCTATTATGCCGGCGGCCTGCCGGCGCTGCTGGCGGAGCTGGGAGACAAGCTCGATCTTGCGGCGCGGACGGTTGCCGGCGGCACGCTCGGCGAGGCCATTGCCGGTGCCAGGGTCCACAAGCCGGAGGTCATCCGCCCGCTCGACAATCCGGTGTCCTCGGCGGTCGGCACCGCCATCCTCACCGGCAATCTCGCGCCGGACGGCTGCGTCGTGAAGCCGTCGGCCGCCGACCCACGGCTCCTGAAGCATTCCGGCCCGGCGCTGGTCTTCCGCGATTACAACGACATGGCGGCGCGGATCGATGCCGACGATCTGGAGGTGACGCCCGACCACGTCCTGGTCTTGCAGAATGCCGGCCCGGTCGGCGGTCCCGGCATGCCGGAATGGGGCATGCTGCCGATCCCCAGGAAGCTGCTGAAGGCGGGCGTGCGCGACATGCTGCGCGTCTCCGACGCGCGCATGAGCGGCACCAGCTATGGCGCCTGCATCCTGCACGTGGCGCCGGAGTCCTATATCGGCGGGCCGCTGGCGGCGGTGAGGACCGGCGACATCATCTCGGTCGATGTCGAGCGGCGCTCGATCAATCTCGAAGTCACGGTGGCGGAGATCGAGCGGCGGCTGAAGGAATGGTCGCCGCCCGACCGCACCTTTGCGCGCGGCTACAACCGCATCTATGCCGAGCACATCGGTCAAGCCGACAAGGGCTGCGATTTCGATTTCCTGGAAGGCACGGCGCCGACCCCGGAGCCGGAGATCCACTAGGCCCGATCAGCGCGGCGGCGGCTGGAAGCCGTCGAAGAGGCCGGCGCGGGCAGCGGCGCTGGCGACCTGATGGCCGCCGTCCCAGATCATGTGAAATGCCACCATGGCGATGAGGAGCAGGCCGAGATAGGAGATCCACGGGTGCTTCTTGAGGATGTTGGCGACCAGGGTGGCGGCAACGCCCATCAGGGCGACCGACAGGATGAGGCCGATGACGAGCACGCCGATGTGGTGGCGCGCCGCGCCGGCCACGGCGAGCACATTGTCGAGGGACATGGAGACGTCGGCGACGACGATCTGCATGAGCGCCTGGCCGAAGGTCTTGCCCGGTCCGGCGGTTGCCGCGGATGGTGCGGCAGCCGCGGCGGCGGCATAGGCCGGGTCGGCGCGATAGCCGGCGCGGATTTCGCGCCAGAGCTTCCAGGTCACCCAGAGCAACAGCAGGCCGCCGGCCAGCGCCAGGCCGAGGACGCCGAGAAGCTGCGTGGCGAAGATGGCGAAGAAGATCCTGAGGATCGCCGCCGCGGCGATGCCGTAGATGATCGCCTTGTGGCGGATCGCCGGCCGCAGTCCGGCGGCGGCCATGCCGACAACCACCGCATTGTCTCCGGCAAGGACCAGATCGATGACGACGACGGAGATGAGCGCGGTGATTTCGGAATAGAACATGCCGTACTTCAGGTGGGGATGGAGGCCCCGGAATCCAACAGGTCCTCGCCCTCAAGATCGCCCCGCAAGGCGATCGGTGCCGGTGCGGCCCACCACGCCGGGATCCGGCTCGGTTCCTGCGCCGCCCGCGGCCCCGGAACGACGCCGGCAATGTTGCCGCCGAGTATGGCCGTGCCAAGGCCGAACGTGGCGACGTCGGCCGATGTCCGAGCAACCCCGCCGGTGGCGAACAGACGCAAAGACCCGCACTCGGCCGAGTGCGGGTCGGGTGACATGAAGGCTGCCGGCCGGGCTGCGGCCCGGCCGTATCTTCTAGTAGTAGTGTGAAGCGATCGCAGCGCCGGCTGCGGCGCCGATGCCCGCGCCGACGATGAAGCCGCCGGCATTGCCGCCGGTTGCCACGGCGCCAACGGCACCGCCAACAGCACCGCCGATCAAGGCGCCCTCGACGACCTTGTCATGCGGGCTCCCGTATTGCGAGCAGCCACCCAGAGACAGGCTGGCGCCAACAATTACCAGCGCAAGGGTTTTCTTCATGGTCCCGTCCTCCTCGTCACCTTTGAGTCCAGTAGTGGCGGCGGCATTCGGGTGTGTCAAGTTGCGCGCAGGGTGCGTGGCTGAGGGCGCACACGGTCCGTGCGATGGCGGATTTCCGCGATTAGCGTGACCGCGAGACCTGTTGCAAAAACCCACCATGCCGGACGAATCGTGTGGCTGAAGTCGAGATTGGCGGCCAGCACCCGCTGCCAGCCGATTCCCGTGGCGAGCCCATACCAGGTTGCTTCGGTGAGCGCCGTCAGCAGGGCCGCAGCGGCCGTGAGCGCGAGCAGGGGGACCAGACCCTGCTTGGGGCCGAAGCGCGCCATCAGCCGGTACCCCATCAGCCAGAAGAAGAACCCCGACATCAGCACGGGCTGGGTCACGTCGAGCTTGGACTGCATGTAGTAGTGCAGGATGGCGAGCGGCGCGACGACATAGATGATCGCGTGCAGCCGGTTCCAGGCCTTGGGCCCCATGCGCTTGATCATGCCGTCGGTCGAGGTGACGCCGAGGGCGACGAGGCCGAGAATCGCGGTGAAGCCGATGGTCAGATAGATGCGGACCAGAATCTCGTGGGCGACGAAGCCGAGATCGAGGCGCGAATCGATGATGTAGAGCGTGAGGTGGACGAGAATATAGGCGAGCGCCGCCAGGCCGACGATGCGGCGGACCAGGATCAGCTTGCTCCACTCGAACAGGCGGCGGGCAGGGGTGATGGCCAGCGTGATGAGCAGGAAATAGACCGTCCAGTCACCCAGGCGGTGGATCGCCTCGGTGAGCGGCCGGGGGCCGAGGCCGAGAAACAGCGTGCGATAGAGCAGCCACAGGGCCGGCAGCGTGACCAGAACCAGCGTCGCCGTCTTCAGGGCCGAGAAGCGGCCGGCCCGGTCGTTCCACGGCATGCGGGAAGCGATCGATCGCGTCTGTGCCACGGCCTCGGGTCCTCGCGTTGCTCAGCCAACGGTAGGGGACGGTCCGTCTGCGCGCCAGCCCGGAGCCCGTCCCGAGGAAGCGTCTAGTCTGCCGGCCGGCTCACTGTCACGTCACGTGTGCGTCAGGCAGAGGTGAGGCTGGCCCGCGGTCTGGCGGTGGCTTGGTGGGCGCTCAGAGAAGAAAACGGCGGGCTCCCGCGTGAGAGCCCGCCGCCTGTCTGAAGCCTCGCTTGCGGCCGGTCAGCGGATGACGCGGGCGCCCTTGCCCTTCATCGCCGCCTCGACCTCCTTGATGCTGGCCATGGAGGTGTCGCCCGGCGTGGTCATGGCCAGCGCGCCGTGCGCGGCGCCATATTCCACCGCCGCCTGCGGCCCCTTGTTCTCGATGAAGCCATAGGCGAGGCCCGAGGCGAAGCCGTCGCCGCCGCCGACGCGGTCGTAGATCTCCAGGTTCTCGCGCATCGGCGCCTCGTAGAAGCTGCCGCCGGCCCAGATCACCGCGCCCCAGTCGTTTACGGTGGCGGTCTTGGCGTTCCTGAGCGTGGTCGCCGCGACCTTGAAGTTGGGAAACTCCTTCACGGCGGTGGCGATCATCTTCTTGAAGTTGGCCGGGTCGATCTTGGAGATGTGCTCGTCGAGCCCCTCCACCTCGAAGCCGAGGCAGGCGGTGAAGTCCTCCTCATTGCCGAGCATGACGTCGACATATTCGGCGATCTCGCGATTGACCTTACGCGCCGCTTCCTGGCCGCCCTGGCTCTTCCACAGCGAGGCGCGGTAGTTGAGATCGTAGGAGACGATGGTGCCGTGCTTGCGCGCCGCCTTGACCGCCTCGATCACGGCCGCGGCGGTGTTGGGGGCAAGGGCTGCGAAAATGCCGCCGGTGTGGAACCAGCGCACGCCTTCCTCGCCGAAGAGCTTGTCCCAGTCGACCTCGCCGGGCTTGATCTGCGAGGCCGCCGAATGGCCGCGGTCGGAGCAGCCGAGCGCCGGGCGAATGCCGTAGCCCTTTTCGGTAAAGTTGAGGCCGACGCGGGTGTTGCGTCCGAGCCCGTCGAACTCCCGCCAGATGATGTGCGAGGTGTCGACGCCGCCTTGGCAGACGAGGTCCTCGACCAGCCAGCCGAGATCGTTCTGCGGCAATGCGGTGACCACGCTCGAGCGCTTCTTCCAGCATTTGCGGAAGGCGCGGGCGACGTTGTATTCGCCGCCGCCTTCCCACACCTTGAACTCGCGCGCGTTGCGCACGCGGCCGAAGCCGGGATCGAAGCGCAGCATGATCTCGCCGAAGGAGACGACGTCCCACGTGCAGGCGTCGGCCGGTTTGATCTTGAGAATTTCCTCGGCCATCTCACTTGCCCCGGATCTTCTTGATGAGCGCGATCGTGTCGGCGACCTTCTTCTCGATGCCCTTGTAGTCCTCGGCGGCGAGCATCTCCTTGGTGATCAGCTTGGAGCCCATGCCGGCGGCAACGATGCCGGCCTTGAACCATTTGGTCAGCGATTCCTCGGTGGGGTCGACGCCGCCGGTGGGCATCAGCTTGGTCCACGGCATGGGCCCGCGGATGTTGGAGACGAATTCCGGACCGCCGACGCAGGAGCCGGGGAAGACCTTGACGATCTCACAGCCCAGTTCCTGAGCCTCGGAGACTTCCGAGGCCGAGCCGCAGCCGGGGCTGTAGGGGATGCAATGGCGGTTGCAGGCGCGCGCGACCTCGGCGTTGAGGATCGGGCCGACGACGAAATTGGCGCCGTTGGCCATGTAGAGGGCGGCCGTCGGCGCGTCGACCACGCTGCCGACCCCCATGATCACCGACGGGTCGGCCTTTTGGAAGTGCTGCGTCACCTCCATGAAGACGTGCCAGGCGAAATCGCCGCGATTGGTGAACTCGACGCATTTGGCGCCGCCATTGGCGCAGGCCTGGATGACGCTCTTACAGACCTCGACATCGGGATGATAGAAAACGGGGATCACTCCCTGTTCGATCATGGCCGAAAGCACGGCCAAACGGTCCTTTGCCATTTCTCATGATCTCCTTGAGGCAACCGTCGTTCCGGCGCAATTCAGCAGGCTTTGACAGGGCTGGCAATATAAAATTGAAGGCGTTTCAGCGTAAACACAGCGGTTTTTTGACGCTGCCCCGGTCCGCGATGTCTTAAATTCGGAAGTCTCCAGGATAACGGTCGAAAACATCTTCGTCGTAACTTGAAGAAGACATCGAATTTCACTCCAATCCTCTGCCCAATAAGGTCCGTCAAACTAGCGAATAATGGGCGTATTTTGCGCCGGCATCCCGGTTCATCTTTATGGGTATACTAGCATATGAGTTATCTTCGCGCCGCCGACGCGGGGCGCTGCCCGGTTTTCTCGTGCGCGGTCAGGATCAACGCGATGCGCGGATGCGTCTCAGGTCACCTGGAGCACGACGGCGCCGGTGGCGTCGCGCAGCGCCGCCGGGCCGACCGCGAAGATGGCGTTGGGCGTGCCGGCCGCCGCCCACACCGTCTCATATTGCAACAGGTCGGCGTCGAGGTGCGGCACAAGCGGGTTCGCGTGGCCGAAGGGCGGGATGCCGCCGATGGCGAAGCCGGTGGCGTCGCGCACGAAGGCGGCGTCGGGCCGCACGATCGCCTCGCCGAGCCGTCCGGCCATCGCCTTCTCGTTGACGCGGTTCACCCCGGAGACCAGCAGCAGGAGCGGATTGCCCGTCTCTTTTCCCCGGAAAATCAGGGACTTGACGATCTGGCCGACGGTGCAGCCGCAGGCCGCCGCGGCCTCGTCGGCGGTGCGGGTCACGTGCTCCATGATGCGCACGGTGACGCCGAGGCCGAGAGCGTCGGCGGCGTCCTGGACGCGCTGGGCGGCGGCGGGAAGGCTGGTCATTTCGGTTCAACTCCTGTGTGGTCCGGCGCATGCACAGACGGGCTGCGCGCTCTCGCCATCTTTTGGTAGTATTCCGTTAACCATGGCATAGCCTGCTGGAGCCTTCCTTGAGCGACCCGTCGGACAACACTACCGGGAAAGTGCGCAGCCTGCGCGATACCCTGCGCGAGGTGCGCACGGCCGAGACCGAACGCGCCGACGTGGTGGTCGAGCTGCGCGATGCCGAGCGGGCACGGCTGGAGCTGCTTGCCGAGGAGCTGCGCGGCGTCTTCGCCGAGGTGCCGGCCGAGGACGATCAGTTCATCTTCGCCGTCGCCCCGGGCACGCCGCCGCGGTTGTGGATCGACATGACCGCCTTCGTGGTCATGGGGCGCGACCGGCGCACCTATCGCTTCCTCAAGGACACGCGCCTCGGCCGCACGGTGATCGTCGAAAGCACCGAGCTCGCCGATGTTGCCGACACCGTCACCCACTACGTCGCCGAGCGCATCATCGAGCGCGAGCGCGCCATCGAGGGCGACTGGCTGATCCGGCGGGTGATGCGCGACGAGCGCGAGCGCCGGCAGGAGGCGCGCCAGGCGGTGAGCGCGGCGGCCGAGGCCATCGCTGCGCCGGAGCGGACGCCGGTGCGTCTCGACCAGCGCAATCTCGGCTGGCTGGTGGCCGCCTTCCTTGGCGGTATCCTGATCGGCGCGGTGGTGCTGTTCGCCTATGCCTGGATGCAGGTGTAGGTCCTAGCCCGACCCCGGAACCGCCAGCACACGCTCCAGCCGCGTCACGACCGTGCCGGCCTCGCTCACCGCGCGTTCGCGGAGCGTGAGCCGCCAGGCGCCGGGCGATCCGTCGATGGTGAAGAGGTTGTAGCCGCCGCCGGCATGATGCGGGCGCGGGCGGAGCGAGGTGGCCGTCGCCCCGACCACGGGCACGGGTCCAAATGGACCGGGGACGGCCATCACACTGGTCCTGTGATTGTGGCCGTGGAGAACGAGCTCGGCGCCGTGCTCGGCGATGACGGCCCGCACACGGCTCGCGTCGACCAGACGGCGCGTGCGCGCCGCCCCATGTTCGGCGACCGGATGGTGGATGAGCACCACGCGGAAGAGGCCGTCGCGTCCGGCCTCGGCCAGCAGCGCGCCAAGCGCGGCCGCCTGCGCGGCGCCGACACGGCCGGTTGCCATGAAGGGGGCGGTGGGCACGGCGGAGGAGACGCCGATCAGGGCCAGGGACCCACGCCGGCGCAGGAAAGGAAAGCCGGTCTGTCCGCCGGTCAGCCCGTCGCCACAGGCGAAGTCGCGCCACTGCTCGGTGTAATCGGCGACGGCGCTGGCGACATAGGCGTCGTGATTGCCGGGGACGACGGTGACGTCGTGGGGCGCGCCGAGCAGGGACAGCCAGGCGCGGGCCGCGCGGTATTCCGCCGGCAGGCCGAGATTGACGAGGTCGCCGGTGACCGCGATCTGGTCCGGATTGGCGGCGTGCATGTCGGCGGTGAGCGCGGAGAGCACCGAATCGGCGTGAACGCGGCCGCGGCTGCGCTGCCAGTTCAGGTAGCCGAGCAGACGCTTGGAGGCGAGATCGGTAAACGAAACCTTCGGCAGCGGGCCGAGGTGAATATCGGAGAACTGGGCAAGCAGCACCATCGCCGCCGGCTTAGCCGACGGAGCCAGGGCCGTAAAGCGTGGCCTTCGGGCCTAGTGCCCGAATTCCATCAGGGTCACGATGATGTGGCGGGTGCTGAGATCGACAGCGGGATGCCAGTGGAAGCGACGGAGGCGCCGCCGCCGGAGAAATTGGGCGAACATTGGCTTTCGAGCTTTTCGAGAATTGAGCGTGCCATTGGGCTAGGCTGTTTGCGCCGGTGTTGGTACCGGGGCCGGCGCGACTCTCTCATGCATGTATCGCATAACCGGATTATTTATTCATTAATGTTTCTCAACCGGCTGCTCATACGGAACTACCTGTTTGTGTCGCTTTTCCGGCGCGGCATGACGCTCGGCGTGCGCGCGGCGGTGTTCGATGACGAGGGCCGGGTCTTTCTGGTCAAGCACAGCTACATGCCCGGCTGGTATTTGCCGGGCGGTGGCGTCGAGCGCGGCGAGACGGTGGTCGACGCGCTCGAACGCGAGCTGATGGAGGAGGCGGGCATCCGGCTCAGCGCGCCGGCGACGCTCTTTGGCATCTATCTCAACCGCCATGTGTCGGCGCGCGACCATGTCGCCCTCTATGTCTGTCGCGCATGGACCCAGCCGGCGCCGCCCAGGGTGCCGAATCTCGAGATCGTCGCCTGCGGCTTCCATGCGCTTGATGACCTGCCGGAGGGTGTCACCGAAGGCACGCGCCGGCGGCTTGCCGAGATCGCGCAAGGGCTGCCGCCGGCAGCCGCCTGGTAGCACCGGCGGCGGGCGGACGCTGGACGGCCGGGCGCCGCCGTGCTATCGGCGCGCCCGGAGGATATGGACACCATGACGGTGAAGGCCGGACTGCGACGACGAGCGGAGCGACGTGACGGGACGTCACGCCTTGCCGCCATCCGGCCGTCGCGCGCCCGCTGAGGCGAAAGACGCGGCCAGGCCGGACAGTTTCCGATCCTTTTCCGGGCCTTGCCATGACCTCCGAGACATTCGCCTACCGGCTGGAACAGCCGGGCGACATCCCGACCATCGAATCCCTGCACGCCAGCCTGTTCGGACCCGAGCGCTTCCAGCGCGCCGCCTATGTGCTGCGCGACGGTGTGCCGGCGGACCCGACGCTCTCATTCGTCGCGACGCGCCAGGCGCGTGTTGTCGCCTCGGTGCGCATGACGCCGATCACGATTGGCGGCCGCCCGGCGCTGCTGCTCGGGCCTGTGGTCGTCGACCCTGAGTTCAAGGGGCAGGGGGCCGGGCGCACGCTGGTGCGCATGACCTGCGCCGAAGCCCGCCGGCAAGGCCACAGGGTGGTGATGCTGGTCGGCGACCTGCCCTATTACGGGCCGCTCGGCTTCACCTTCCTCGGCCGCGACGTCATCACATTGCCGGCGTGGGTCGATCCCGACCGGGTGCTGGTCTGCGGCCTGGCGGACGGCGCGCTCGACGGGCTTGCCGGCGCGGCGGAGAGCGTCCTGGCGGCGGCCAGCCGGAAATAGTTGTTGCAATGCAGCAAGTTCGAGGCCATATGTGCGCCGCACGGGCCGCGTTGCACGAAGCCGCATGGCGGTTTCTCGAGCCCGTCTTTTTCACCCGACATCGACAGCCCAGGCCACGCGGGGTGTCCAGATGGACCCGCGAGACGCTGGCGCTCCGTTCCGGAGGCGCCGCGCGCCCGCGCTGTATTGAAAGAAGAATGACCATATGAGTTTTGCTCCCCTCGGCCTTGCCGAGCCTGTTACCCGCGCCCTCGCCGAAGAGGGCTATACCGAGCCGACGCCCATCCAGTCCGCGGCCATTCCGCCGGCCCTTGTCGGGCGCGACCTCGTCGGCATCGCCCAGACCGGCACCGGCAAGACCGCCGCCTTCGCGCTGCCGATCCTCCATCGCCTGGCCGGCAATCCGCTGCCGCTGGCGCCCAAGACCTGCCGCGTGCTGGTGCTGGCGCCGACGCGCGAGCTCGGCAACCAGATCGTCGATTCCTTCGCCGCCTATGGGCGCCATGTCAGGGTCTCCGCGGTGCTGGTCATCGGCGGCGTGCCGATCGGCAAGCAGATCCGGGCGCTGTCGCGCGGCGTCGATGTGCTGGTGGCGACACCCGGCCGCCTGCTCGACCTCCACAACAGCCGCGCGGTGCGCTTCGACGGCGTCGAGGTGCTCGTCCTCGACGAGGCCGACCGCATGCTCGACATGGGCTTCATCCACGACATCCGCCGCATCGTCGGCCTGCTGCCCAAGGAGCGGCAGACGCTCTTCTTCTCCGCCACCATGGCGCCGGAGACGGCCAAGCTCGCCGACCAGATGCTGACCGACCCGGTCACGGTTGCCGTCACGCCGCAGGCGACCACGGTCGAGAAGATCGACCAGCGCGCCATCCGGGTCGAGAAGGCCGGCAAGCAGGACATGCTCACCATGCTGCTCAAGCGCGAGCCGATCGACCGTGCGCTGGTCTTCACGCGCACCAAGCACGGCGCTGACCGCGTCGTGCGTGGCCTCAACAGGGCCGGCATCGCGGCGGAAGCGATCCACGGCAACAAGAGCCAGGGCCAGCGCGATCGCGTCATGGCCGCCTTCCGTACGGGAAGCGTGCGCACGCTGGTCGCCACCGATATCGCCGCGCGCGGCATCGACGTCGACGGCATCAGCCATGTCATCAATTACGATCTGCCCAACATTCCGGAGAGCTACGTGCACCGGATCGGACGCACCGCGCGGGCCGGGGCGGCCGGTGTCGCCATCTCGCTGGTCAGCGCCGACGAGGTGGTCTTCATGCGCGACATTGAAAAATTGATCCGCCGCCAGATTGCCGGATCGGGCACGGAGGGGCATTCTCCCGCCGCCCGGAACGGGACTCGGGCGTCTACGGGCGGTGAACAGAAGAAGCCGCAGCGGCAGGGTCGCCGCCGCGGTGGCAATCGGGGACCGGAGAAGAAGATGCAGCAGCGGACCGCCTATGGTGCAACCGGCAGAGAGCACGCCAACGGCCTGGCCGGGGCGCGCTTCCTGGAGCCGGCACGCCGCGGCCCGACAGCACAGCCCGGTCAGTGAGTGAGGAGAACCAGTGGCAAAAGAAGAACTTCTTGAATTCGAGGGGGTGGTGACCGAAGTCCTCCCCGACGGTAATTTTCGCGTCAAGCTCGACAACGACCACATGATCCTCGCCTACGCGGCGGGGCGCATGCGCAAGAACCGTATCCGCACGCTCGCCGGCGATCGGGTGCGGGTCGAGATGACGCCCTATGACCTGGAGAAGGGGCGGATCAACTTCCGCCACAAGACCGAGGCGATGGCGCCGTCCGACGCGCCGCGCCGTCCGCAGTTCAAGCGGAAGTAGCTTCGCGCCCGGCGTGAGGCGCCGGGCCGGCGGTCTGTCGGGAAGGGGCGCCTAGCGCCCCTCGCGGACCCAGGTTGCGAAGGGCAGGCCGAGAAGGGCGATGAGCCCGAACAGGCCGGCAATGCCGAACAGAGAGATGAAGCCGGTGAACAGCGGCACGCGGGTGATGCCCTTGAGCACGCTGGCCTCGGTGGTGTGGACGCCGATCCAGTCGCTGCCGCCGAGCGTCACGGTGGAGCGCACCGGAACGATGCGCGGCAGGTCGAGCCCGCCGGAGCCATCGGTCATGCGGGCGATGCGCCCGTGGGTGGCGGCGACCAGCGGCTCCAGCTTGTCGGGCGTCGAGATGGCGTCTGCGAATTCCTTCGGATTGGCGGCGCCGACATTGGCGAAGGCGTGCTTGTCGCCCTGGTCGAGGCGATAGAGTCCGATCTCGTCGGCGGGGATGGTCGCCCGCCACAGGCCGGGTTCGGCCGCCGTCAGCGTCACCGTTTCCACGGCACCGGAGGGCTTGCGCACCGTCACCGGTTCGGTGGTGTCGGCCATGGTCTGCCGCTCGATGGTGAGCTGACCGGCACGCGCCTTGGCGCGCAGCGCCTCCTCCTCCAGATCGGGTTCCTTCATCAGCCAGTGCGCCAGCCGGCGTAAGAGGTCGACATGCGGGCCGCCGCCCTCATAGCCGCGCGCCCACAGCCAGGTGTTGTCGGAAAGCAGCAGCGCCACGCGCCCCTTGTCGACGCGGTTCAGAACGAGCAGCGGCTTCTTCTCGGCGCCGTCCATGACGACGTTGCCTTGCGGCTTGTCGACGCCGATCAGGCGGAAGAAGCGGCCCCAGCGCGGCGGGTTGGACTGCGAGCCTTCGAGGTCGCGGGTCACCGGATGGCGCTGACCGAGATCGGTGACGGTCGGAAAGTAGGGCTGTTCGATCACCTTGCCGGTCGGCGCCACCGGCAGCACCGGCGACAGCGGCGTGTCGTAGATCGAATCGGCGCCGGCATAGTCCGGCCCGGCGGCGACCAGCAGCGCACCGCCGTCGCGCACATAGCGGGCGATGTTGTCGAAGTAGAGCAGCGGCAGCACGCCGCGATGCTGATAGCGGTCGAGGATGATCAGGTCGAACTGGTGGATCTTCTCCGAGAACAGCTCGCGGGTGGGGAAGGCGATCAGCGAAAGCTGGTTGATCGGCGTGCCGTCCTGCTTCTCCGGCGGGCGCAGGATGGTGAAGTGGACGAGATCGACCGAGGCGTCGGACTTCAGCAGGTTGCGCCAGGTGCGCTCGCCGGCATGCGGCTCGCCGGAGACCAGCAGCACGCGCAGGTTCTCGCGGATGCCCTCGATGGCGACGACGGCGCGGTTGTTGACCGGCGTCAGCTCGCCGGCCAGCGGCTCCGCCTCGAACTCGATGATGTTGGGTCCGCCATGGGCGATGTCGACGACGAACTGGCTGGGCACGCCGGGCAGCACCTTCTCCGTCGATAGCGGTTCGCCGTCGATGTTGACCGAGACGGTGACCGGCGGGTCGTCGCCGGTGACGCCGTCGTCGACGACGCGGAACTTGATGATCTGGCTCTCGTTGACGATGCCGAAACGCGGCGCGCTGTCGATGACGATGCGCCGGTCGGTCTCGCCGGCGTGGCCGGAGAGGAGCACATGCAGCGGCGCGTTGGGCGGCAGGCCCGCCTTGTTGTCGGGGATGTCGTGCACCTGGCCGTCGGTGAGCATGACGACGGCGCCGATGCGGTCGGGCGGCACGTCGGCGAGCGCCGTCGAGAGCGGACCGAACAGGTTGGTGCCGTCCACCGGCTGGCCGCCGACGGCGCCGCCGGCGTCGATGCGCCGGACCTCGATGTTGTGGAAGGCGGCGAGCCGCTTGGTCAGCTCGTCGGCGGCCTCGGCCGTCATCTTGTCGCGGCCGTCGAGGCCCTGGCTGGCGCTGTGGTCGACCACCATGGCAACGACGGTGGAGAGCGGCTCGCGCTGCTCGTTGAGGAGCACCGGGTTCGACAGCGCCGCGAGCAGCGCCGCGGCGGCGGCCAGGCGCAGCCAGGCGCCGCGCATGCGCCTGAGCAGGCCGGGGATGGTGAGCAGCGCGGCGACGACGGCAAGGCCGGCGAGCCAGGCCCACGGCAACAGCGGCGAGAAGGTGAGCGACCAGTTCATGGGCCCTCACCATGACTGCCGGGGGCACTAGTGCCGGCTTTCGGCATGACACAGCCGCTTGCTCCCCATCTCCCCCCTTGAGGGGGAGAATAGCGAAGCTTGCGGCTCGCGAAGCGAGACGTTGGCGGCGCTAAGAGGGGGGTGTCCCGAAGGCCGTGCCACAACCCCCCTCTTGGCTCCGCCAGCGATTTCCGCCTCCGGCGAAAATCGGGCTCCGCCGTTCTCCCCCGCAAGGGGGGAGAAGAGGCTGTGCCGTGCTTCACGCTTGTGCCCCTCATTGCCCCAGCCTTTCGAGCAGCGCCGGGACATGCACCTGATCGGCCTTGTAGTTGCCGGTCAGCGTGTACATGACGATGTTGATGCCGGTGCGATAGGCCATCTCGCGCTGAAGCGGGTCGGCGGGGACGGTCGGAAACATGAAGCCGCCGGCGTTGCGCGCCCAGGCGCCGGCAAGGTCGTTCTCGGTGATGAGGATGGTCGAGACGCCGTCGCCGGCCTGCGCCGGCCGGTCGGCGCGGTCTTGGGCTTCCGTCGCCTCCACCCATAACGGCCCGCCCGAATAGCGCCCGGGGAAGTCGTTCAAGAGATAGAACGCCTTGGTCAGCACATGGTCGGCGGGCACCGGCTCCAGCGGCGGGATGTCGAGATTGGCGAGCATCTCCTTCAGCCGTTCGGCGGCCGGCGTGCCGGTGAAGTTGTCGAAGGTGGTGGAGCGTTCGAGCTGGTCGCGCGTGTCGAACAGCACCGAGCCGCCCTGGCGCATATAGGCGTCGATGCGTGCCATCGCGGCTGCGGAGGGCATTGGCGTATTGGGATCGACCGGCCAGTAGATCAGCGGGAAGAAGGCGAGCTCGTCGCGCTCCGGGTCGACGCCGACGGGGTCGCCCGGCTCCAGCGCGGTGCGGTTGGCGAGTACCTGTGACAGGCCGGCAAGCCCGGCCTTGCTGATCGCGTCCACCTGGGAATCGCCGGTGGTGACGTAGGCGAGATGGGTCTTGGCCACCGCCTCCATGGCGAAGGCATCGGCCGCTTCGTCGGCCCTGGCCTGGGGGGCGAGGGCGAGGCCGCCGCCGACCACCGCCGCGATCAGCAGGGCGGCGGTCGCCGCGCGCCGGCGCATGCGGAAGATGCCGTTCAGCCACAGCACGGCGAGCGCGTCGAGCGCCAGCAGGAAGAGCGCCAAGGCGAGCATCCAGGGCGCCAGGTCGGTCGGCTGGGCCGTCGGATAGGCGCGCACGGTCACGCCCGTTACACGGGAGAGATCGAGAGCGGGGAGCGTCGCGTCGGTGTCCAGCAGGTTGAGGGCGCGGAAGCCTTCCTCGGTGCCGTAGAGGCCGGGCGGATGCTTGATGTCGGGCGTGACGGCGGCGATGTCGCCGGCCAGCGGCTGTGCCTCGGGGCTGGGGGTGACGAAGTGGCCATAGCCGTCGAGCAGGCGATAGGGCGCCACCGGCTGGCTCGCGTCGGCGCTCTTGGCGGCGCCGCCGGCTCCGGACGAGAAGGCGATGATGCGCTTGAGCATTTCGACGAAGGTGCCGGACAGCGGCAGGTTCGACCAGCTCGTATCGGCGGTGACGTGGAAGAGGATGAGCCAGCCCTTGCCGAGCGGCGCGGCGGTGACCAGCGGCGTTCCGTCGGCAAGCGCCGCCCATGTGCGGTCGGCGAGCGCGCCGTCCGGCTCGGCCAGAACCTGGCGCGTCACGGTCACCTCGTCGGGAACCTTGAGCCCGGCGAAGGGGCTCTTGTCGGAGAAGCTCGCCAGCGGCTGCGGCGTCTGCCAGGTGAGGCTGCCGCCGAGCGTGCGGTCGCCGTGGCGCAGCGTCACCGGGATCAGCGCATCGCTCGCCGCCGCCAGACGCGGCCCGGCGAAGCGCACCAGCACGCCGCCGTTCTCCACCCATCTGGAAACCTGTTCCTCGACCCCGGCGGTGAGCGTGCCGATGTCGGCCATCGCGATCACCGAGCAGTTGGCGTCGATCAGATCGGGAACCGCCACCGCGGCATTGGCGTTGCGCGGCTCGCGCACGTCGGCGAAGGGCTGCACGGCGCGCGAGATGTAATAGAGCGGCGAGAGCAGGGGCTGCGCCGATTCCACCGAGGCGCCGGAGAGCAGGCCGACACGGCGGCGGCGAAAGCGATCGTCGAGGAGTTGCACGGCGCCGGCCGTCTGGCTCCGAGAAATCTCCAGCCGGGCGATCTCGTTCCTGATCTCGATGGGCAGCGTGATCTTCGCCTCGGCCGATGTCTCACCGGCGGCGAAGGTGAAGGGCGCGTTGCCGACGACGCGGCCCTTGATGTCGCGCGCCGTGACGATTCCCGCCCCGGCATCGGACGCAGCGCGGCGGATGACCGGCACGGCAAGCGCGTCGGCGCCGCTCACCGGCGGCTTCAGCCCCATCAGCGGTCGCGTCGTATCGGCATAGACGACCGCCGGCTCTCCGGCCAACGCGCCGAGGAAGCCGGCGAAGGCATCGGCATCGGGGCCGCCGACACCGTCGGAGAGCCACACCACGCCGCCGAACGGCGTCGTTTCCGTCACATTGGCCAGCGCCGTGGCGAGGTCGGCGCGCTCGGGCGCCCAGGGGCGCGGCTGGAGCGCATCGAGGCGCTTGAGAATCTCGTCGGGATCGGTCGGGGTCAGCGACTGGTTGGCGGCCTCCGCGGTGGCGGCGAGCGAAACCGGCCGGCCGGCATCCGCCGCCAGCTTCACGACGCGGTGGGCGGTGTCGACGATGGCGGTCCAGTCGGGCGCCGCCTGCCAGCCATTGTCGATGACGACGAGCAGCGGACCCTTGCCCGGCGCCACTTCCGCGGTCGGTTTGAACACCGGCCCGGCCAGCGCCAGGATGACGATGGCGGCGAGCAGCAGCCTCAGTGCCGTCAGCCACCACGGGCTGGTCGCCGGCTGTTCGTCCTTGGGCGAGATCTCGAGCAGCAGCCGCGTCGGAGGGAAGCGTTCCAGCCGCGGCTTGGGCGGCACCAGGCGCAGGAAGTACCAGATGACCGGCAGTGCCGCGAGCGCCACCAGCATGCCGATATTGGTGAAGGCAAAGGCGGTCATGCGGCGCGTCCGGCGAGCGCCGCGCCGGTGGCGCGGCTATGGCGATCGGCGAGGCGCGCATGGAGCGCCAGCAACGGTTCGGTCGCCGGGCGGTCGGTGCGATGGACGATGAAGGTCCAGTCGAGCCGCCGGCAGAGCGTACTCAGGCGGTCGCGCAGCGCCGCCAGCCGGTTCTGATAGTCGACGCGGTATTGCTCGGCGCGCGAAACGACGTGGCGCAGGCCGGTCTCCGGGTCGTGGAACTCGGTGCGGCCGGCATAGGGGAAGGTCTCCTCGATCGGGTCGATGACCTGAACCAGGTGGGCGTGCACGCCGGCGCGCAGGATCGCATCGAGGGTCACCTCGATCTCGTCGATGGGATCGAGGAAGTCGCCGATGAGGGTGATGTCGGTGAAGCGCTTGAGGGCGTGGATGTCGGGCGGCGCCGGCTTCTCGGCGGCGCCGGGGATGAGGACCGCGATGCGTTCGGCGGCGTTGCGTGCGAGCATCGCCTTGCCGGCGCCGATGAGGCCGGTGCGCTCGCCGGCTGTGGCCAGCAGATCGGCCATTGCCAGCGTCAGCACGATGGTGCGGTTGAGCTTGGTGACCGGCGCCAGGCGCGAGCGGAAATCCATCGAGGCGGAGAGATCGGCCCACAGCCACACGGTGTGGGAGGCCTCCCATTCCTTCTCGCGCACATAGAGATGGTCGTCGCGGGCCGAGCGCCGCCAGTCGATCGTGGCGGCCGGCTCGCCGGTGACGAAGGGGCGGAACTGCCAGAAGGTCTCGCCGCGGCCGCTCACCCGGCGGCCATGCCAGCCGGCGAGAACCGTGGCGGCAACGCGCCGGGCCTCGACCAGAAGGTCGGGCATGCCGGCGGCGATCCCCTTCGCCTCGGTGAGTGCGCCCCGGACGCGTGCGGGCCGGTCCATGCGCTGTCCGCTATCCAATCCGTGCCTTCAGCTCGGCGATGACGTCGCGCACGGTGAGGCCGTCGGCGCGGGCGGCGAAGCCGAGCGCCATGCGGTGTTGCAGCACCGGTTCGGCCAGGGCGACCACATCGTCGAGCGAAGGAGCGTAGCGCCCGTCGATGAGGGCGCGGGCACGCGAGGCGAGCATCAGCGCCTGGCTGGCGCGCGGGCCGGGGCCCCAGGCAATCGCCTGGGCCAGGCGCTCGTTGGCGGTGGTGCCGGGGCGTGCCGAGGCGACCAGCTCGAGGATGCCCTCGACCACCGATTCACCCACCGGCAGGCGGCGGACGAGTTGCTGGATGCCGCGCAGCTCCTCGGCGGTGAGCACCTGGCTCGTGGTCGCGTCATGGGCGCCGGTGGTCTCGAACAGCATGCGCCGCTCGGCATCGCGGTCGGGATAGACCACGTCGATCTGCAACAGGAAGCGGTCGAGCTGCGCCTCCGGCAGGGGATAGGTGCCTTCCTGCTCCAGCGGGTTCTGGGTGGCCAGCACATGGAAGGGCGCCGGCAGGTCGTGGCGCACGCCGGCAACGGTGACGTGCAGCTCCTGCATGGACTGGAGCAGCGCCGACTGGGTGCGCGGGCTGGCGCGGTTGATCTCGTCGGCCATCAGCAGCTGGGCGAAGACCGGGCCGGGGAGGAAGCGGAAATTGCGGGTGCCGTCGACCGCCTGGTCCATCACCTCGGAACCGATGATGTCGGAGGGCATGAGGTCGGGCGTGAACTGTACGCGCCGCGCCGACAGGCCGAGCACGGTGCCGAGCGTCTCGACCAGCTTGGTCTTGGCCAGGCCGGGCACGCCGATGAGCAGGCCGTGGCCGCCGGCGAGAATCGTGATCAGGGTGCGGTCGACCACCGATTCCTGGCCGTAGATCACGTTGCCGATGGCTTCGCGTGCCTTGCTGATGCGCGCCACGGCGGCATCGGTATCGGCGATGATGCGGTCGGCATCGGAATTGGCATTGTGGACGATGGCGCTCATGGCATACGGGACCTGTGTTCGGCTTGTCGCCGTCGCCGCGTGCACGCGGCCGGTCGGCTCATGTCACGGGATTGTTGCATGCGGCATGCCAGCGCAATAGGGATTTGTCGGTGCCGGGCTGCCGCGGGCCAAACCCCCTCCAGTTCCGGCAGCACAGGAGCAAAGCGAGGCAAAAGCATGGCCGTCGCCGGGGCTTGGGTGCCTTTGGACCACGTCAACGGGCTGACGACCGGCACGGCAGCCGGGGCGCTTCACCGGAAATTGAACCGTCGCTTGGCTCGGTTCCGGTGACGGACGCCGCCGTCGATCGTCACCGTTTTGTGCCGCAGGCGTTCTTCGCCCGCGCCATGGAGCGCCTGCACGACCAGCCTCCGGATGGCGCGACCGCGGGCGATCAGGTGCTCAATCCCGGCATGGTCGACGCCGACGCCGAATTTCGCGATGCCGCGGTGCTGCTGCCGCTGGTCGCCCACGAAACCGGGCTGACGGCGCTGCTCACCCTGCGCACGCCGCATCTTGCGGTTCATGCCGGCCAGGTCGCCTTTCCCGGCGGCAAGGTCGAGCCGTCGGACAAGGGGCCGGCCGCGGCGGCGCTGCGCGAGGCGCGCGAGGAGATCGGCCTCGATCCCGCGGCGGTCGCGGTCATCGGCTACCTCGACAGCTACCTCACCGGCACCGGCTACCGCATCACGCCGGTGGTCGGCCGCGTGCCGCCGGATCCTGTGCTGGCGCTCAATCCGGAGGAGGTGCAGGAGGCGTTCGAAGTGCCGCTCGCCTTCCTGATGGACCCGAGGAATCACCGGCGCGGCACCCGGGTGTTGATGGGCCGCGAGCGCCAGTTCTATGAGATGCCCTTCGAAGGACGCTATATTTGGGGGATTACGGCAGGCATCATCCGGGGCCTGTATGAACGGATGTTTGATTCATGACACGACTGGTCGCCTTCGACGCCCTGTTCTTCCTGATTCCCTTTGCGGTCTACGCCCTTTGGCTTTTGATCACTCGCGGGAGCCTGTCCAACATCGCCGACTGGCAGGCGCGCACCATTGCCTGGCTGGCGGCCGGCGGGGCGGCGCTGATGATCGCGGTCCTGGTCTTCTTCGTGCACGTCAGTCCGGCGCCGACGGGCGACACCTATGTCCCGCCCTATGTCGACGAAGACGGCAACATCGTCCCCGGCCATTTCGAATGAGCGGAGCGAAGCGGCGTCGATGAACGCAGCAGTGCCCGACCTGAGGGGAGCCGGGTGGCTCACACAGCCCGCGGCGCAGCGCATCTTTGCCGCGCTCGCGGCCGACGGCCATGAGACCCGGATCATCGGCGGCGCGGTGCGCAATGCGCTGATGGGGGAGGCGGTGCGCGAGATCGATTTCGCCACCACCGCGACGCCGGACGCGGTGGCGGCGCTGGCGGCGGCTGCCGGCCTCAAGACCGTGCCCACCGGCATCGACCACGGCACGCTGACCGTCGTCGTCGAGGGGCGCGGCTACGAGGTGACGACGCTGCGCCAGGACATCGAGACCGACGGCCGCCACGCGGTGGTGCGTTTCGGCCGCGACTGGACGGCCGATGCCATGCGGCGGGACTTCACGGTCAACGCCCTGTCGGTCGATGCCGAGGGCAAAGTGCATGATCCCGTCGAAGGTTATGCCGATATCCTGGCGCGCCGCATCCGCTTCATCGGCGATGCCGGGCGGCGCATCGCCGAGGACCGGCTGCGCATCCTGCGCTTTCTGCGCTTCACCGCCGAATATGGCGAGGGACCGGTCGACGCGCCGGGGCTGGCGGCGGCGATTCGGGCCCGCGACGGGCTGCGTGAGCTTTCGGGCGAGCGCATCGGCAACGAGCTGAGGCGGTTGATCGTGGCGCCGCGCGCCGCCGAGATGATCGCCCTCATGCAGGAGAGCGGCATCCTCGGCGTGGTTTTCGCCGGTGTCGGCTATGTCGGCAATTTCGCGCGCCTCGTGCGCTTCGAGGCGGCGGTCGGGGCGGAGCCGCAGGTAGCGCCGCGGCTGGCGGTGCTGGCCTGCCGAATCGCCGAGGACGTGGAGCGGGTCACCCGCCGGCTCAGGCTCACCAATGCCGAGCGCGACCGCATGTTCGGCGCGCTTGCGGCGCGGCGCGCGTTTCGGCCGCCGCCCGACCAACGTGCTGCGCGGGTTGCCCTCTACCGGCTGGGCGAGCCCGCCTGGCGCGACGGCCTCGGCCTCGCCTTCGCCGAGAGCACGGCGGCGCCGGACGACGCCGCCTGGAAGGCGCTCCACGACCTGCCGGACAACTGGACGGCGCCGCGTTTTCCCTTGAGCGGCCGCGATGTGGTCGGCCCGGCAATGCCCTCCGGTCCGGGCGTCGGCGCCCTGCTCAACTCGGTCGAGACCTGGTGGATCGCTCAGGATTTCGCGCCCGACGAGCAGGCGTTGCGCGCCCGCCTCCAGCAGGAACTGGCTGCCGCGCAGCAGTAGATACCCACAGGACAGGCGCGGTTCTTGCTAGAGAATTGCGCGACATGGTAACAATTGTCGGAACAGAGCGTGGCAAATCGGGAGAACCGTCATGCGGCTCTTGCGGCTGGGCAGGATCGCCTACTACGCGGATTTCTATGTCTATCCGGCGGTGATCGCCGCGCTCGCGGCTTTTGCCATCTGGCAGGGGCCGGCGGGCGGCTGGGCGACGTGGCTCACGGCCTTCGTCTCCGGCGCGGCACTGTGGACGCTGGTCGAATACGTGCTGCATCGCTTCGTCCTGCATCACGTCCCCTACATCAAGGAAGCGCACGACGCCCATCATCATGATCAGCTTGCCCTCATCGGCACGCCGATCTGGATCAGCCTGACGATCATGGTGGTGCTCGTGCTCATCCCGCTCAGCCTCGTGGTCGAGCAGCATGTCGCGATCGGGCTCGCCTGCGGGCTGATGTTCGGCCACTTCTGGTATGGCGGCGTCCACCACATCCTGCATCACTGGAAGATCGAGCCGGGCACCTATCTCTACCGGCTGAAGCGCCACCACATGCTCCATCACCATTTCGATGAGAAGGGCAATTTCGGAGTCACCAGCAACTTTTGGGACGTGGTCTTCGGAACCGACCTTAAGGTGCGGGTGGCGGCGGCGCCGCGCCGGCGCGAGCGCGAGACGGACACGCAGTAACGACTTCTTTGCGGTTGGGGCGGTTTAATCGGGCCGGTTCGCGGCCCGATTCCGCGTTTGCCCCCATGTGATTGAGTTTGCGTCATGAGTTCGGTCCAGGAATTGCGCGCGGCGCTGTCGCCGATGCCCGCTCCGGCAAAGACGGAGGCGGCGCCCGCCAGGGCGGACAGGACCCCGGCGAAGACACTATCCGGCCCCACGGGAATGCTCGTGCTGGCCGGCGCGATCGGTCTCCTGGCCGGTGTCGCCATCGACCGGCTGGTGCTGCCGCATGGCGCCGCTCAGCCAGCGCCGCCGGCCGCTGCCGCGGTCGCGCCCGAGACGGTGCCCGAGGTCTCTGCCGTTGCCACCGGCACATTCATCCAGCCCGACGCCAACAATCCGCTGCGCCACGGGGCAGGCGGCGTCACGATCACTGACGGCAAGGTCGTGCTCGGGGATGATTTCGCGGTGACGCCGGGACCGGACTATCGCGTGCTTTTGGTGCCGAAGCCGGCGATCCGTGCCGACGCCGATGTCGTCAACACCATGTATGTCGATCTCGGCCCGCTCACCGCCTATCAGGGCAGCCAGTCCTTCACGGTGCCGGCCGGCGTCGATGTCTCCCGCTATCCGAGCGTGGTCATCTGGTGCGCGCCCTACGGCTCGCTGATCTCGGCCGCCGACCTCAGCTTCGGGAAATAGGGGGGCCGCGCCTCACGGCCACTTGGCCACCGGCGGCATGGAGGAGAGGATCGAGGCGACGTTGCCGCCGGTCTTGAGGCCGAAGACCGTGCCGCGGTCGTAGATCAGGTTGAACTCGACATAGCGCCCGCGGCGCACGAGCTGCTCCTCGCGCTCGGCCTCCGACCAGGCGTGAAGGAAGTTCTTCCGCACCAGCTTCGGATAGACATCGAGGAAGGCGAGGCCGACGTCGCGGGTGAAGGCGAAATCCGCCTCCCAGTCGCCGGAGTTCAGCCAGTCGTAGAAGATGCCGCCGACACCGCGTGCCTCGTTGCGGTGCTTGAGGAAGAAATAGTCGTCGCACCACTTCCTGTAGCGATCGTAATCGGCGACGGCGTGGGCGTTGCAGGCGGTCTTCATGGCGGCATGAAAGTCGACCGTGTCGGGGTCGTCATCGGTCCGCCTGCGGTCGAGCACCGGCGTCAGGTCGGCGCCGCCGCCGAACCATTGGCGGCCGGTCACGACCATGCGCGTGTTCATGTGCACCGCCGGCACATGCGGATTGTGCAAGTGGGCGATGAGCGAGATGCCGCTCGCCCAGAAATGCGGATCGTCCTCGGCGCCGGGAATGTCCTTGCGGAATTCCGGCGAGAACTCGCCATGCACGGTCGAGATGTGGACGCCGACCTTCTCGAAGACGCGGCCCGCCATCTGCGCCATCACCCCGCCGCCGCCCGGTGCGCCGGTGTGGTCGGCGCGCTGCCACGGCGTCTTCACGAAGCGTCCGGCGGGCCGGTCGCCGAATTGGGCGTCCGCCGGCAGTTCGTCCTCCAGTTTCTCGAAGGCGGCGGTGATGCGGTCGCGCAGCTCCGCGAACCAGTCGCGGGCGCGGGCTTTCTTCTCTTCGAGGTCGTTTGGCAGCATGGGCGCATGGGCGGTGATTTGAGGGCATGGCGTCATACATCGCCGGTGCGCCGCCGTCTCCCCCTATCGGCCGGTTCGGCGCCGGATGCGATGCGGCGGCTTCAACTCCGGCTCTCGGCCGGTCCGCCCAGCGGGGTGCGGTTGGTGTCGACGACCAGAATGCGAACCGCCGCCAGCGGCCGCGTGTATTCGAGGATTTCGCGGATCGAGATCGAGCCGCTCAGCGCCTCTTCGCGCGTGACGTTGGCGTCGCTCGGCGTGTCGGCGAGGGAGATGTAAGTGTCGCCGTCCTGGGCAAAGCCGAGCCCCGAGAAGAAGAGAAAGAACACGGTGTTGTCGGCCGGGCGGGCCGGCGGGGCGATCGTCGGCGGGGCGACGGGGGATGGCGAGGCGTCGCCTGGGCCGGGTTCGATGCGCAGGCCGGCAGGCTGGAGGTAGGCCCCATGCGGTGCCTGCCAGGAGCCCGTCTGCGGCGCCAGCGACTGGCCGGCGCGTTTGACCGCGGCGACGAAGTCGGCCAGCGGACAGTCGGTCAGAAGATCGGGGGCATAGCCGAACTTTCGGAACAGGGCGGCGATGTCGCTGGCGTCGAAGACGCTCTTGCCGAGCGTCATGCCCGGATAGGTGTTGACCCCGACCGACACCACTGCCGTCCGGCGATCGGCCGGCGCGTCGGAAAGGTAGAGGTCGCCATTGACGTTGGTGACAAGTTCCGGCCGCTGGCGGCCGTCGGTGCCATCGAGGGTGGCCTGCACGGAGGCGGCGAGCGCACCGGCGACGGAGAGCCTGGGGTCGGCGAGAGCTGGAAGCAGCGCGCCGGTGAAGGTGCCGTTGCGCTGGTCGGCAAACTCATAGGCGGCGCCGCCGGGGCTGGTCGAATAGACGATCAGGTCGCCGGTGAGATCGGTGCGGTTGCGGTCCTTCGCGCGCGCCTGCTGGTAGGCAGCCAGTTCGCGCAGCGTGCGGGCGCCGAGGGTGCCGGCGACGCCGACGGCGGCCGCGGCTCCCAGCCCGGCCAGTACCTGCCGGCGGCGGACCGTGCTGTGGCGGCGGATCGAGGCGGTGACGAAATCGGCCACCGGCGCCAGCCGCTCCGGCGTGTGCCGCTGCCAGTCGCGGGCGCGGGCGAGCAGCAGGCCGGAGAGCAGCGCCTTCGGCTTTTCCGCCGGCGGCGCCGCATCCCACATGCGCCGCGCCTCCTCGATCTGGCGGCGGGCATGGAGGAAGTCCTGCTCGTCGTCGAGCCAGGCCTTGAGCTGCGGCCAGGCGGTGAAGAGCGCGTCGTGGGTCACTTCGACGGTGCGCTGGTTGCCCTCGTCGGAGACGGTAAGCAGGCGCGCTTCGGTGAGCTGGCGGATGAGCGGGCCCGCCGCGGCCGGCAGGTCGGCCACCGGCGCCGGCCGCTTCATGCGGGCGCCGTCGTCGCTGATCCGGGTGAGGGAGCCGAGGAAGGCTTCCCTGAGGGCGCGCGTCTCGCTCTGGCTCGGGGCGGCGGCAGCGAAGGCGTCCTCGGCCTTGCGGCGGATGGCGTTTTCCAGCGGGCTCAAGCCGGCGGCGGGGTCGCCGAGCGCCTCGTACTCGACGATCTGCAGCCGCTTGTCGGCACCGTAGCGCTCGTTCAGTTCGCGCAGCGCGAAGGCGAGCAGCGGCAGCGCCTCGGGTGCGCCGGCATCGGCGAGGATGCGTTCGGTGAGCCCGGCCTCCAGATGGATGTCGGCGATGCGCGCCGGGCCCTCGATAATCGCGCGCAGACGGTCGTGCGGCATGGGGCCGAGCGTGAAGATCTCGCGGGCGATGTCGAAGCCATCGATCTTCAGAATCGCGCCGAGGAGGTCGGAGCGGATCGTGCCGACGACGAGGGCCGGCAGAGACGCGGCCCTGTCGGCGAGGGCGCGCAAGACCGCCATCATCGCCTTCTGTTCGTCCGGCTCGGCCAGCGAGGTGAGTTCCTCGAACTGGTCGATGGGCACAAGCACGGTTGCCTCGCGCGCCGGCCCGACCCGCGTCTCCTCGAAGAGGGCGCGAAGCGTCTTCGTCGGGTCGTGGCGCAGGGATGCCTCGATCTCCTGCCAGTCCGCCGGGCGCTTCAGCGTCTCGGCCAGCGCCTTTGCCAGTTGGGCGAGCGGCGCGGTGCCGGGGCGCAGGGGCGGCAGGATTGCCCAGTTGCGGTGGTCGCGACCGAGATAGGGCAACAATCCGGCGCGCAGCAGCGATGACTTGCCCGAGCCCGATGCGCCGACGATCAGCACCAGACGCGCGCCGCCCTGCACCCGGCGCGCATCGAGCAACTCGCTCAGCCGCCGGATCTCCGGATCGCGACCGAAGAACGTGGCCGCGTCATCGGCCTCATAGGTGAGGATGCCGGGCCACGGCTGGCGCGAGCGGTCGAAACGGTAGCCGCGGGCAATCTCGGCCGCGATTTCCTTCAGCCGGTCGCCGAGATGCTTCTGGCCGTCCGGGTTCCAGAGTTCTGCCTGAATGTTCTGCAATTCGGGGCCGATCAGGCGCACGTCATCGGCAGTGGAGACTATGGGGAAGACCGGCTTGCCCTGAGAGCGGGCGTTGGCGACTTCGGCGAAGCACCATTTCGAGGCGAGCCAGGCCGGCGTGATCAGGGCGATCACCGCCTGACAGCGTTCGATCGCCTCGTAGAGTTCGCGCTCCCAGTCCTTGCCGGCGCCGATGCCGCTCGCCTTGTCGAAATCGAGGAACACTTGCTCGAAGCCGAGGTCGGCAAGCCAGTCCCTGATCTCGGCGGCGTGGGCGTTGTCCTGGCTGGAGTGGCTGATGAAGATCGCGGGCATATCGCGTCCGTGCCCTTTCGTGGTCCCTCCACGGCGGCGGATGGTACGGTGCCAAATCGTGTTTGTCGCCGAAAATGCGTGCCCGCGCGGGCAGCACGTCAGGACGTCTTCATGCAGGCGAGCGTGTCGATGGGGAATCGCGGCCGAAGGCATCCTTGACGAGGGGCAGCTTCGACGCGTCGGCCACAATGCAGCGCAACTGATCCTTGCTCAGCACCAGCCAATCGGTCGGGACGACTTCGTTGGTCTTCTGCGTCGCCCGGCTGGCGCCGCCAACGGTCTGCGACAGTCGCCCGATGCCGCCGCCGAATCCGGAGCCGCGGCCGCCCTCGCCGGTGCCCGACATATCCAGCCCCTCGTCGGAACTTGGCGCGTTCATCGCCCGCAGGCCGGCCTGGAGCGACAGGCGTGCCTCAGGCGGGCAGGGCAGCGGATTCAGCGATGTCCGCGCCCGCGCCCGCGGCCGCCTGTGTGTCGCGCCCGGTTTTCCGCGCGCTGCCCTCTTGCATCCGACTGGATTTCGATATATCTGTTTTTACGATATATCGGAACTAGTACGGAATTGGATCATGCACATTCACGAACACGACGGCCACATGCACGAAGGCGGCGGCCACTGCGGCCATGGACATGGCCACGGCCATGGCCATGGACACGGGCGCTGTTGCGGCGAGCACGGCGAGCACCACGCCGATCATGGTGACCACGGCGAGCACGGCGAGCACCGCGGCGATCACTGGGGCCGCGGCGGCGGCGGTGGTGGCGGCGGCGGCGGGCGCGGTGGGCGCGGTGGCCGCAGGGGGCTCGGACGTTTCTTCGCCCATGGCGACGTGCGCCTCATCATCCTCAACCTCATCGCCGAGAAGCCGCGCCACGGCTACGAAATCATCAAGGCGATCGAGGACGCGGTTTCCGGCGCCTACAGCCCCAGCCCCGGCACCATCTATCCGACGCTGACGCTGCTCGAGGAACTCGGCTACGTCACCGTCACTCCGTCCGCGGACGGCTCCAAGAAGCTCCATGCGATCACCGAGCAGGGCCGCTGCCTTCCTCGAAGCCAACCGGCCGACGCTCGACGCGCTCCTGGCGCGTATGGCGGAAGCGGGCAAGGCACACGCCAGCGGCGATGCGCCCCAGATCGTCAGGGCCATGGAAAATCTGAGATTGGCGCTCCGCCTGCGCCTGGGGCGCGGCGCGCTTTCGCCGGAACAGGTGGACGCGGTTGCGGCGGCGCTCGATACCGCTGCGACGACGGTCGAGCGTGTCTGAGGCGGTGCGTTCAGCCCACGCGCGGGAAGGTGTTCGTCTGCCGCAGCGCCTCGCCCAGCATCATGGCGGCGGCGGTCGCAACGTTGAGCGAGCGCATCCCGGCAACCATCGGGATCGTCACCCGCGCGTCGGCCGCCGCATGCACCCGCTCGGGCGCGCCGGCGCTCTCGCGGCCCATCAGGATCAGGTCGTCCGGCCGGAAGCCGAATTCGCTGTAGGGCAGGGCGCCCTGGGTCGTCGCCAGCACCAGCCGGCGCCCGGATCGGGCCCGCCACGCCACGAATTCGTCCCAGGAAAGGTGGCGGATGAGGGGTACCTGCACCAGATAGTCCATGCCCGCCCGGCGAAGGGCGCGGTCCGACAGGTCGAAGCCGGTGGGCTCGATCACATGGACGTCCACCCCCAGACAGGCGCACAGTCTGAGCATGGTCCCGGTGTTCTGCGGGATGTCGGGCTGGTAGAGCACGAGGGAGATCATGGCCGAGCCAATCGCGGGAGCCCGGCCTCGTCAACTGCCGCGACCGGGCCGCAACCGGCCCTGAGATAGAGAATAGATGCGCAAGAGCTGGTTCGAGACCCTCTTCGATCCGTTTCCGCTGTCGCCGGTCGAGCGCCCGCCCGACCGGCTGCTCGCCTTCTATCGCTATTTCATCCATCCGGTGCGCTGGCTGGTGGCGGCCGTGCTGCTCATCTCGCTCGCCGGCACCGTGGTCGAGATGTCGCTCTACGTCTTCCTCGGCAAGATCGTCGACTGGGCGGGCACCACGCCGCGCTCGGAATTCTTCGCCACCCATGGCTGGCAGCTCGCCGGCATGGTGCTGGTCGTGCTGGTGGCGAGACCGGCGGTCGCGCTGCTCCAGCGCGGCTTCAACCAGCTGTCTCTGGTGCCGACGCTCACCGCCATGGTGCGCTGGCAGAACTACCGATACGTGCTGCGCCAGAGCCTGTCGTTCTTCCAGAACGATTTCGCCGGGCGCATCGCCCAGAAGGTCATGCAGACCGGCCCGTCGCTGCGCGAGACGGTGCGCAGCCTGATCGACGGCATCTGGACGCTCACCATCTATGTCGGCGGCACGATCTGGCTCTTCTCCGGGCTCGATCCCTGGCTGATCGTGCCGATCGCCGTGTGGCTGGCGCTCTACATGGTCACCATCTGGAAGCTCGTGCCGCCCGTGCGCCAGCGTTCGGCGGCGGTCGCCGAGGCGAGCTCCGGCCTGTCGGGGCGCATCGTCGACAGCTACACCAATATCCAGTCGGTCAAGCTCTTCGCCCGCGCCGAGCGCGAGGACGGCTTCGTGCTGGAAGGCTTCCGCACCCACATCGAGGCCTTCCTCGCCTTCGCCCGCACCATGGCGGCGCTGATGGTCTCGCTGACCAGCCTCAACAGTGCCCTCATCGTCTCGGTCACCGGGCTCGGCGTCTACCTGTGGAGCCGTGGCTCGATCACCGTCGGGGCGATCGCCGTCGCCGCCTCGCTGGTGCTCCGCCTCAACCAGATGTCCGGCATGATTCTGAGGCAGATCACCTCGCTGCTCGAGAGCGTCGGCACCGTGCAGAACGGCATGCAGATGATCGCGCGGCCCTATTCGCTGGTCGATGCGCCGGACGCGGTGCCGCTGACGGTGAAGAAGGGTGCCATAGGCTTCGCGGACGTCAGCTTCCACTACGGCCGCGAGTCGGGCGTCATCGACCATCTGACGCTGGACGTGAAGCCCGGCGAGAAGGTCGGGCTGGTCGGCCGCTCGGGCGCCGGCAAGTCGACGCTGGTCAACCTGCTGCTGCGTTTCTACGACACCGAGGGCGGCCGCATCCTGATCGACGGGCAGGACATCGCCCATGTCACCCAGGAGAGCCTGCGCGCCGCCGTCGGCGTGGTCACCCAGGATACCTCGCTGCTCCACCGTTCGGTACGCGACAACATCAAATACGGACTGCCCGAGGCGACCGACGAGGAGGTCATCGCCGCCGCCCGCAAGGCGCATGCGCACGACTTCATTTCGTCGCTCCAGGATCTGGGCGGCCGCAAGGGTTACGACGCCCGCGTCGGCGAGCGCGGCGTCAAGCTCTCCGGCGGCCAGCGCCAGCGCGTCGCCATCGCCCGGCTGATCCTCAAGGACGCGCCCATCCTGGTGCTCGACGAGGCGACCAGTGCGCTCGATTCGGAGGTCGAGGCGGCGATCCAGGAACAGCTCTACGGCCTCATGGAAGGGCGCACGGTGATCGCCATCGCCCACCGCTTGTCGACCATCGCCGTGCTCGACCGGCTGGTGGTCATCGACGAGGGACGCATCGTGGAGACCGGCACCCATCGCGAGCTTCTCGCCAGGGACGGCCTCTACGCCCAGTTCTGGCACCGCCAGTCGGGCGGGTTCCTGACCGTGGACGATGGTCCGAGCGTGCCGGTCGCCGCGGAATAGTGGCCTCCCGGCAACGGTGGTGTGTCTGCTGACACATTTCGCGTGCCTGCCTCTGGAAAATCGCGGCGAACAGGACTAGTCAGTCCGCTGTCGCGTCCGCACGCCCCGTTTTCGCGTGCCCCAGCCAACCCCTAGAGGAGATGCCGAATGGAGCGTACCAGCACCATGGCCCCGGCCGCCGTCGCCGCCCGCGTCTCCTTCGGGATGATTGCCTGACGCCGCACTGACGACTTCCCACCGGCCCGGAGCCTGAGTTCGGACGCCCGAGATACGGGCGCCCCGGCTCCCTGTCCCTCGCTTTTCATTGTCGGCTGCACCTGCGTGCGCCGGCCCATTGCGGAGCACGAATCCCGTGTTCAAACGTTTCGAGACCCTGGTCGATCCCTATCCGGCGGACGATGCCGGCACGCCGCCGGACAGCTTCTGGTCGTTCATCTGGCACTATTCGCGCCCGATGGCGCCGTGGCTCGTCATCATGGCGGTGCTGACCGCGGTGATATCCGTCATCGAACTCGTCTTCTTCTCCTTCACCGGCACGCTGGTCGACTGGCTGGCTTCCGGCGACCGCGCCGGCTTCCTGGCCGCGCATGGCTGGGCGCTTGCCGGCATGGCGGCAATCGTCCTCGTCCTCTTCCCGGCGGTGGCGCTCGGCCAGGCGTTGCTCATGTTCCAGACGTCCTTCGGCACCTATCCGATGCTGGTCCGCTGGCGGGCGCATCGTCAGCTTCTGCGCCAGAGCCTGTCCTTCTTCCAGGACGAGTTCGCCGGCCGCGTGTCGCAGAAGGTCATGCAGACGGCGCTCGCCGTGCGCGAGACCGTGATGAAGCTGATGGATGTCGGCGTCTACATCGTCACCATGTTCATCGGCACCGCCTATCTGTTCGCGTCCATCGACCTGTGGATGCTGGCGGTGCTCGGCGTGTGGCTCGTCGCCTATGTCGCCATCATGGTCTTCTTCGTGCCGCGCCTCGGCAAGGTCGGTGAGGCGCAGGCCGATGCCCGCGCCCAGATGACCGGGCGCATCGTCGACAGCTACACCAACATCCAGACGGTCAAGCTCTTCGCCCATTCCACCCGCGAGCAGGATTATGCCCGCGGCGCCATGGACGAGTTCCTGGCGACCGTCCACAAGCAGATGCGGCTGATCACCGGCTTCACCTGGTCGGTCAACGTCATCAATTCGCTGCTGCTGGCGGCGGTGGCCGCGATTTCGATCATGGCCTGGCGCCAGTCGCTGATGACGGTGGGCGCCATCACCGTCGCCATCGGCCTGGCGCTCAGGATGCGCGGCGTCTCGCAGTGGATCATGTGGGAGGTCGCCGGCCTCTTCGAGAACATCGGCACGGTGCATGACGGCAAGGGCATGCTGACCAAGCCGATTGCCATTCTCGACCGTCCCGAGGCGGGCGAGCTCGCCGTCAGCAAAGGCGAGATCGTCTTCGATCACGCGCGCTTCCATTACGGCCGCGCCACCAAGGTGATCGAGGATTTCGCGCTCACCATCAAGCCCGGCGAGAAGGTCGGCGTGGTCGGCCGCTCCGGCGCCGGCAAGTCGACGCTGGTCAACCTGCTGATGCGTTTCTACGACCTCGAGGGCGGCCGCATCCTGATCGACGGGCAGGACATCTCGCACGTCACCCAGGAGTCGCTCAGGCGCGAGATCGGCATGGTCACCCAGGACACCTCGCTGCTCCATCGCTCGGTCATGGAAAACATCCTCTATGGCCGGCCGGAGGCGACAACCGAGGAGGCGATCGCCGCGGCCGAGCTGGCGCATGCCGCCGGCTTCATCCGCGACCTCTCCGACGCCAAGGGACGGCAGGGCTACGACGCCCATGTCGGCGAGCGCGGCGTCAAGCTCTCCGGCGGCCAGCGCCAGCGCATCGCCATCGCCCGCGTCTTCCTCAAGAACGCGCCGATCCTCGTCCTCGACGAGGCGACCAGCGCGCTCGATTCGGAGATCGAGGCGGCGATCCAGGAGTCGCTCGACAGCCTGATGGCCGGCAAGACCGTGATCGCCATCGCCCATCGGCTGTCGACCATCGCGGCGATGGACCGGCTGGTGGTGCTCGATCGCGGGCGCATCGTCGAGACCGGCACCCATGAGGAGCTGCTCGCCAGGCGCGGCCTCTATGCGGCGCTGTGGAGCCGCCAGTCGGGCGGTTTCCTCGACCTCGAGCCGGTCAAGGCGGAGGTGGCGTGATGCTCTCGCTGGTTTCCGCCGCCGGTCTGGAGCTTTGCGGGCGGCGCCCCTTTTCGTTTTCCACAGTGAAAACCGGCCGTGGCTCGCGGCCGGGGCGTGGCTCGCTGCCGGCCTGCCGTCACGGCGCCAGCCTCTTTGGACCCGTCAGATGTTCCGCTTCTTCGAGACCCTGATCGACCCGTTCCGTCGGCACGACGAGAACACGCCGCCCGGCACGCTCGCCGGCTTCTACTGGTACTACACCCGCCAGGTGTGGCCGGTGCTTGCCGTTCTCATGGTCGTCGGCCTGTTCGTGTCGCTGATCGAGGTGTCGATCTTCCGCTACATCGGCGCCATCGTCGATCTGCTCAAGACGACCACGCCCGAGCGTGTGCTCTCCGACTACGGGCTGACCTTCCTGTGGATGGGCTTCGTCGTCGTCGTCGCGCGGCCGGTGGCGACCATCCTGCACGACCTTCTCGTGCAGCAGTCGCTGGCGCCGTCGTTCACCAATCTGGTGCGCTGGCAGACGCACCGCTATGTGCTCCGCCAGACGGTCGGCTTCTTCAACAACGATTTCGCCGGCCGCATCGCCTCCAAGATCATCCAGACCGGCCCGGCGCTGCGCGAATCCGTGGTGCAGGTGTGCGATGCGCTGTGGTTCGTCTCCATCTATGCGGTGAGTTCGCTGGTGCTCTTCGGCCAGCTCGATGCCGTGCTGATGGTGCCGCTGGCGATCTGGATCGTCGGCTTCGTCGCCACGATCGTCCATTTCGTGCCGCGCATCCGGCGGCGCTCGGTGGAGGTCTCGGAAGCGCGGTCGACGCTGACCGGGCGCATCGTCGACAGCTACACCAACATCCAGACGGTCAAGCTCTTCGCCCACACCTCGCGCGAGGACGACTATGCCCGCAATGCCGTCGACGACCACCTGCAGAAGTTCCGTGCCTCGACCCGGCTGATCACCGCCATGTCGAGCACGGTGGTGACCATGAACGGCCTGTTGATCGCCGGAACGACGGGGCTGGCCGTCTGGCTGTGGGCGCACGAAGCGTTGACGCTGGGCGCACTCACCATCGCGGCGGGACTCTCCTTCCGCATCGCCACCATGTCCGGCTGGATCATGTGGACCTCGGTCAACGTGTTCGACAATGTCGGCGCGGTGCAGGAAGGCATGGAGACCATCGCGCGGCCGCAGGAACTCATCGACAAACCCGATGCACGACCGCTTGTGGTGAGCCGCGGCGAGATCCGCTTCGATCACGTCGGCTTCCACTACGGCCGCAGACAAGGGATCATCGACGACCTGTCGCTGACCATCGCGCCCGGCGAGAAGGTCGGCCTGGTCGGGCGCTCGGGCGCCGGCAAGTCGACGCTGGTCAACCTGCTCCTGCGCTTCTACGACACCGAGAGCGGCCGCATCCTGATCGACGGGCAGGACATTGCGCAGGCCACGCAGGATTCGCTGAGGAGCCAGGTCGGGCTGGTCACCCAGGACACCTCGCTGTTGCATCGCTCGATCCGCGACAACATCCTCTATGGCCGCCCCGAAGCGGGGGAGGGCGCCATGGTCGAGGCGGCCCGCCTGGCCTATGCCGAGGAGTTCATCCCTTCGCTGCTCGATCACTACGGCCGCGCCGGCTTCGATGCCCATGTCGGCGAGCGCGGCGCCAAGCTGTCGGGCGGCCAGCGCCAGCGGGTGGCGATCGCCCGGGTGCTGCTCAAGGACGCGCCGATCCTGGTGCTCGACGAGGCGACCAGCGCGCTCGATTCGGAAGTCGAGGGGGCGATCCAGGAGAGCTTCGCCAGGCTGATGGCCGGCAAGACGGTGATCGCCATCGCCCACCGGCTGTCGACCATCGCCGCCATGGACCGGCTGGTGGTGCTCGACCGCGGCGTCATCGTCGAGACCGGCAGCCACGCCGAGCTGCTCCGCCGCGGCGGCCTCTATGCGGCCCTGTGGAGCCGCCAATCCGGCGGTTTTCTCAATACCGACCGGCAGCCGGCCGAGGCCGCGCGGCCGGCCACGGCGGCGGAATAGGCCGCGGCCCCCCGCGACAATATGCGCAAACCCCGCAGGGTGACTGGACAAGCGCCGAGCGCGATGGCTAAACAGACGCGGCCGGTGGAGGGATTCTAAACAGTCCGTCCGCCCGGAGGGGCATTTTTGGGGGTCCGACCTTGGCAAGTACCGATACGGCTGACCATCCGGAGCCGACACGGCGCGATTTCATCTACATAGCGACGGGGGCCGTCGGTGCGGTCGGCGCGGCGCTGACCGTGTGGCCGCTGATCGACCAGATGAACCCGGATTCCGCGGCGCTGGCGCTGGCCCAGGTCGAGGTCGACATTTCCTCGGTGACCGAGGGCATGTCGCTGATCGTCAAGTGGCGCGGCAAGCCGGTGGTGGTGCGCCAGCGCACCAAGAAGGAGATCGACGAGGCCAGGGTGGTCCCGGTTTCGGAGCTGCGCGACCAGCTGGCGCGCAACGCCAACCTGCCCGCCAACGCGCCGGCCACCGACGAGAACCGTGCCGCCAAGGACAAGGAGGCGTGGTTCGTCATGATCCAGATCTGCACCCATCTCGGCTGCGTGCCGCTCGGCCAGGAAGGCGAGTACGGCGGCTGGTTCTGCCCGTGCCACGGATCGGTCTACGATACCGCCGGCCGCATCCGGCAGGGGCCGGCGCCGGAGAACATGCCGATCCCGGCCTACGAATTCCTTACCGACACCACGCTGCGCATCGGCTGAACGGGGCGAGACCGAAAAGATGGCCGAGCATTCGACCTTCGAACCGAAGAATCCTTTTGCCAAATGGCTGGAGAGCCGCCTGCCGGTTCTCGGCCTCATCCACTCCTCGTTCGTCGTCTACCCGACGCCGCGCAACCTGAACTACTGGTGGAACTTCGGCGCGATCCTCATCTTCATGCTGGCGGCGCAGATCGCCACCGGCGTCGTCCTGGCGATGCACTACATCCCCGCCGATGCGCTGGCCTTCAATTCCGTCGAGAACATCATGCGCAACGTCAACTACGGTTGGCTCCTGCGCTACCTGCACGCCAACGGCGCGTCGATGTTCTTCTTCGCCGTCTACATCCACATCCTGCGCGGCATGTACTACGGCTCCTACAAGGCGCCGCGCGAGGTGCTGTGGATTCTCGGCGTCATCATCTACCTGTTGATGATGGCCACCGCCTTCATGGGCTACGTGCTGCCCTGGGGGCAGATGTCGTTCTGGGCCGCCAACGTCATCACCAACCTGTTCTCGGCGATCCCCGTGGTCGGCAACGCCATCGTCACCTGGCTGTGGGGCGGCTTCTCGGTCGGCGGGCCGACGCTCAACCGCTTCTACTCGCTGCACTACCTGCTGCCGTTCATGATCGCGGGCGTCGTGCTGCTGCACATCTGGGCGCTGCACGTGCCCGGCAACGGCAACCCGACCGGCGTCGAGGTCAAGGACAAGCAGGACACCGTGCCGTTCCATCCCTACTACACGATCAAGGATTCGTTCGGCCTCAGCGTGTTCCTGATCCTGTTCGCCTGGCTGGTGTTCTTCATCCCGAACTATCTCGGCCACCCGGACAACTACATACCGGCCAACCCGTTGCAGACGCCGGCGGAGATCGTTCCGGAATGGTACTTCCTGCCGTTCTACGCGATCCTGCGCGCCATCCCCAACAAGCTCATGGGCGTCATCGCGCTGTTCGCCTCGATCGGCATTCTGGTCTTCCTGCCGTGGCTCGATCGCTCGCGCGTGCGCTCGGCGGCGTTCCGGCCGATCTACCGGCAGTTCTTCTGGATATTCGTGCTCACCGGGATCGGCCTCGGCTATCTCGGCTCGCAGCCGCCCGAAGGCGGCTACGTCATCGCGGCACGCATTCTCACCTTCTACTACTTCGCCCATTTCCTCATCGTGCTGCCGGTGCTGGGGCTGATCGAGAAGCCCAGGCCGCTGCCGGCGAGCATCACCGAATCGGTGCTCGCCAAGTCCGGCCACGCAGCGCAGGCGGGAGGCTGACCGAGATGATGAAGCGTTTCGCCAGTCTCGTCGCCGTTGCCGCCGTTGCCGGCCTGATGGTGAGCCTGCCGGCCTCCGCGCAGGAGGGCCAGGGCACCACGCCGACAGAATTCCCGATCAAGAAGCCGCCGCTGTTGAAATGGTCCTTCGCCGGCTTCTTCGGCAAATTCGACGAGGCGCAGTTGCAGCGCGGCTTCCAGGTCTACAAGGAAGTCTGCTCGGCCTGCCATTCGATGGACCTGGTCGCCTTCCGCAATCTCGGCGACGAGGGCGGCCCGCATTTCAGCGAGGCCGAGGTCAAGGCGCTGGCGGCCTCCTATGAGGTGACCGACGGGCCGGACGACGCTGGCGACATGTTCCAGCGTCCGGGCAAGCCTTACGACATCCTGCCGTCGCCGTTTGCCAACCCCGAGGCGGCCGCCGCGGCCAATGGCGGCGCAGCGCCGCCCGACCTGTCGGTGATCGCCAAGGCACGCGGGGTCAAGCGCGGCCTGGTGTGGGGGCTGCTCGATTTCTTCACCGGCTATCAGGAGGCCGGCCCGGACTATATCCACGCCCTGTTGACCGGCTTCCAGGATGCGCCTCCCGGCGTGACGATCCCGGAGGGCACCTACTACAATCCCTACTTCCACGCGGCCATATCGCTGAAGATGCCGCCGCCGCTCTCCGACGGTCAGGTGACCTACAGCGACGGCTCGCCGGAGACGGTCGACCAGTACGCCAAGGACGTGGCCTCCTTCCTGATGTGGACGGCCGAGCCGCATCTGATGGAGCGCAAGCGCATCGGCTTCATGGCCATGATCTTCCTGGTCGTGTTCGCGGGCCTGATGTATCTGACCAAGAAACGGGTCTGGTCCGACGTGAAGCACTAGGCGGTGCTACCTCGTGCGTTCGAAAGGCCCGCGCGAGCGGGCCTTTTGCTATGGCCCGGCGACTTTGCTAAAGCCCATGCGAAAAGCGCCGTTTTCCGGTGTCACAGGGAGCCAAGAGCGTGCCGTCGCCCGTCATCGATCTCAAATCGCTGATCCGCACCATCCCCGACTATCCGCGCAAGGGCATTCTCTTCCGCGACATCACCACGCTGATCGCCAATCCGGCGGGTCTGCGCGCCTCAATCGACGGACTGGTGCTGCCCTTCCTCGATGCGCACATCGACAAGGTCGTCGGGATCGAAGCGCGCGGCTTCATCCTTGGCGGTGCCGTCGCCTACGGGCTCGGCCGTGGCTTCGTGCCCATCCGCAAGAAGGGCAAGCTGCCGTGGCGCACCATCGGGCAGGAATACAGTCTCGAATACGGGGTCGACACCATCGAGATCCACGCCGACGCCATCGGCGAGGGTGACCGGGTGCTGCTGGTCGACGATCTGATCGCCACCGGCGGCACGGCGGAGGCAGCGACCGCGCTCATCCGCCGCTCGGGCGGCGAGCTGGTCGCCGCCGCCTTCGTCATCGATCTGCCCGATCTCGGCGGTGCCAGACGCCTGGCCGACCGCGACGTCGTCGTCCACACGCTGGTCGGCTTCGAAGGCGAGTGACGTCGACATGGCCGACTTCCATATCTTCATCGGCTACCGCACGGTCTCGTCATGGTCGCTGCGCGGCTGGCTGCCACTGAAGAAGGCCGGCGTCGCGTTCGAGGAGACGCTGATCCGCTACCGCACGCCGGGGGGCAGGGCGAGCCTCGACCGGCTGTCGCCGACCGGCAAGGTGCCGCTCCTCGTCCACACGCGGCCGCAGGGGGGCACGGTCACGGTGTGGGATTCGCTCGCCATCGCCGAATATCTCGCCGAGATCGTGCCCGAGGCGAAGTTGTGGCCGGAGGACCCGGCCGCCCGGGCCCATGCCCGCGCGATCGCGGCCGAGATGCATGCCGGCTTCGCTGCTCTGCGCAAGCATTTCGACATGGCGCTTCTCGACCGGCGCCCGACGCCGGACGATCCTGAGGCCCTCAAGGATGTCGCCCGCATCGAAGCGATCTGGCGCGAATGCCGCGAGCGCTGGGGCGAAAGCGGGCCGTTCCTGTTCGGCCGCTGGAGCATCGCCGACGCCGCCTACGCGCCGGTTGCGACGCGCCTGCGCACCTACGGCGTGGCGCTCGCCGGCCCGGCCGCCGCCTATATGGAGGCGGTTCTCGCCGACCCGGATTTTCTCGCCTGGGAGGCGCAGGCGAGAGCCGATCCGCCGCCGGAGCCGCCGCTGCCCTGAGCGTCATTGCCGGCTCAGAGCGTCGTGATCCGCCAGCAGGAATGCGCTAGTCTGGGATATCCGTCTGTCCTGACCGGGGCCGTGTCCTGCGCGACCCCGGCGAGGGAGACGTTGATTGGAAAGCCGGCAAAGCGAGTGCGGCCGCCGGTTCCTTGAGGGGCGATCCATTGACGAGAGAGGCTTAGCCATGACCGGACCTTCGCGTACCAAGCTCTTGACTACCGTTGCCGCCGCCTGCCTGGCGACGACCTTTGCCGTCGGCGGGGCACGTGCCGCCGACCCGGTGCCGCAGAACGACCTGCTCAACGCGACGCTGTGGGTCTCCAATTCGGTTGAGTACAAGGCCAACACGATCGCCACGTTCCAGCTCGCCAAGATGCGTCTCGACGAGGCGCTGGCCGACAAGGGCTGGAGCGCGATGGGTCAGACGGATGCCGGCGACAAGCCGGTGGCGATCATTGCCGACGTCGATGAGACGCTGTTCGACAACGGCGGCTACGAGTCGTGGCTGGTGCAGGCGGGCAAGGACTACTCCGGCAAGACCTACGACGAATGGACCAAGGCGATGGAGGCCAGGGCGGTGCCGGGCGCCGTCGACTTTCTCAAATACGCCGATTCCAAGGGCGTGAAGATCTTCTACGTCACCAACCGCAGCGCCTCCCAGGAAGAAGCGACACGCAAGAATGCCGAGGCCCTCGGTTTCCCGATGGGCGGCAATGTCGACACCTTCCTGATGAAGGGCGAGAAGGACGAGTGGACGTCGAAGAAGGGCACCCGGCTCGCCTTCGTCGCCAAGGACTATCGCGTGATGCTGTTGCTCGGAGACAATTACGGCGACTTCTCGGACGATGCGGCCGGTTCGGAGGCCGAGCGGCTGGCGTCGCTGAACAAGAACATGGCCCATATCGGCCACGACTGGATCTTCATCGCCAATCCGGAATACGGCTCGTTCGAGTCGGCGCCGTTCATGTCGAACTACAAGCTGTCGCCCGACGAGCGCCGCAAGATGAAGATCGACGCCCTGCCGGCCTGGTCCGGCCCGAAGGAGTAGCCGGGCTCTCCACGCCTGACGCTGTGGTCCCCGCGCAAGCGGGGACCCGGTTCTTCTCCAAGCACCTTCTCGCCGGGACGGCCCATCCTTGCACTATGTCACCTTCGTCCGGAGCAACATCCGGCCGCTCGCCTTTGGCGCGCTGCATGCGTTCTATTCGACGCCGGGCCAGACCTTCTGCATCGGCCTGTTCGTCGCCGCCTTCTCCGCCGATCTCGGCATGTCGGCCTCGGGCATCGGCGCGCTCTATCTCGCCGGCACGCTGTCGGCGGCGGTCACGCTGCTTTTCGTCGGTCACCTGATCGATCGCGTCCGCCTGGTCCATTTCAGTGCCGCCGTCATCGTCGGTCTCGCCGTCGCCTGCTTCGTCACCGCTGCGGCGGTCGGTCCGTTCACCCTGTTCCTCGCTTTCTACCTGCTCAGGCTCACCGGGCAGAGCCTGATGGTCCATGTCGAGGCGACCGCCACCGCGCGCACCTTCGAGCGCGAACGGGGCAGGGCGCTCGGCATCACCGCGCTCGGCATTCCGCTGGCCGAAGTGATCTTCCCGCCGTCCGTCGTCGCCGGCATCGCGGTCATCGGCTGGCGGCCGACCTATGCGCTGATCGGCGTCATTGCGCTGGTTATCCTGCTGCCGGCGACCCAGTGGCTGCTCGCCGGCATCGCACGCTCGCCGCGTGTGACCGCCATCGGCACCAGCGCGTGGAGCCAGCTCCGTATCGGTCTCTTCGCGCTGGCGCGCTCGCGCTATGTGTGGGCGGTGCTGCCGGCGGCCGGCATCCTGCCCTTCTGCGGCACCGCGATCATGTTCCACGTCACCACGATCGCCGGCGATCGCGGCTGGCCGGCGGGCCTGATCGCCGCCAGCTTCCCGGTGGCGGCGGTCTTCAACGTCATCGGCCTGTTCGTCTCGGGCCAGATCATCGACCGGCTGTCGGCGCGCAAGATGTTCCTGGTCCAGACGCTGCCGTTCCTGGCCGGTGTCGGCATGCTCGCCGCGTTCGGTGAGCCATGGGTCTTGCCGGTCACCTTTGCCGGCTTCGGGCTCTCCGGTGGCCTGTCGAAGACGACGCTGACCGCGGTGTGGGCGGAGCTCTTCGGCACCGCCGTGCTCGGCACCATCCGCAGCGCCGTCAACATGTACATGGTCGTCGCCTCGGCGCTGGCGCCCTTCGTCTTCGGGGCCATGCTGGATGCGGGCTGGACGGTCTCCGGCGTGCTGGTGACCTTCGTCGCCGTCAGCATCGTGCTGATCGTCCCGCCGGTCTTCGCCGAGCGGAAGGGCCTGGCCTGACGCGCTCTCTAGACGTTGAACTTGAACAGCATCACGTCGCCGTCCTTGACGACATAGTCCTTGCCCTCGTCGCGCGCCTTGCCGGCGTCCTTGGCCGGCTGTTCGCCGCCGAGCGCAATGTAGTCGTCATAGGCGATGGTCTGGGCGCGGATGAAGCCCTTCTCGAAATCGGTATGGATGGTGCCCGCCGCCTGCGGCGCGTGGGTGCCGGCCGGAATCGTCCAGGCGCGCACCTCCTTCGGCCCCGCGGTGAAGAAGGTGATGAGGCCGAGCAGGTCGTAGCCGGCGCGGATCAGGCGGTCGAGGCCGGGCTCGGCCAGGCCCAGCGTCTCCAGAAACTCGTGCTCCTCGTCGTCGGGGAGCTGGGCAACCTCGGCCTCGATCTCCGCCGAGATGACGACCGCGCCGGCGCCTTCCGCCGCGGCCATTTCCTCGACGCGCTTCGCGTGGGCGTTGCCTTCTGCCGCCGCCGCCTCCTCGACATTGGCGACATAAAGCACCGGCTTGGCCGTCAACAGGTTGAAGGAGCGGAAGAGGGCCTCCTCGCCCTTGGGCACCTCGGTCAGCCGCGCCGGCTTGCCCTCGGCAAGAAGCGCGATCGCGGCGTCCATCAGCGCGACCTCGATCCTGGCGTCCTTGTCGCCCGATTGCGCCTTCTTGCGCAGCGGTGCCGCCCGCCGTTCGAGGCTGGCGAGGTCGGCCAGCATCAGCTCGGTATTGACCGTCTCGGCATCGGCTACGGGATCGATCTTGCCCTCGACATGGGTGACGTCGCCGCCCTCGAAGCAGCGCAGCACATGCACCACCGCGTCGACCTCGCGGATATTGCCGAGGAACTGGTTGCCGAGCCCTTCGCCCTTGGAGGCGCCGCGCACCAGTCCGGCGATATCGACGAAGCTGATGCGGGTCGGCACGATCTGCGCCGGGTTGACGATGGCCGCCAGCTTGTCGAGGCGCGGATCGGGCACCGCCACGTCGCCGGTGTTCGGCTCGATGGTGCAGAACGGGTAGTTCGCCGCCTGCGCGGCGGCGGTGCGCGTCAAGGCGTTGAAAAGGGTCGACTTGCCGACATTGGGCAGGCCGACGATGCCGCAACGGAATCCCATGAAAAGCCCTTACACAAGCGCGGGGAGGGGAGGTTGCGGCTCTTCTAGCAGGCCGGCGCCAATCGGCAAGAGCCGGCGCGGTCACGCGGCCGCGCGCCTGCTCTGCCGTCCGCTTGGATATGCCGCATCGTCCTGCCGCCAGGCACGGCGTAGTCTCGCTGTTCTCGAGTGTGACGAGGGAGGTATGCCATGCGTGTGCTCGTGACCTGGGGGTCCAAGCTCGGCGGGACGAAGGGCATCGCCCGCATGGTCGCGGAAGAGCTTGAATATCAGGGCATCGAGGTGGCCTTCGTGCCGGCCGCCGAGCTGAGCAACGTCCGCGGCTTCGATGCGGCGATCGTCGGCGGGGCGCTCTACGCCTCGCGCTGGCACAAGGCGGCGCTGCGCTTCGTGGAGCGCAATGTCGGGGCGCTGAGGCGTATGCCGGTGTGGCTGTTCTCCAGCGGCCCGCTCGACAATTCGGCCAGCCTGAGATCGATCCCGCCGGTCCGCGACGTCGCCGTCCTGATGGAACGCGTCGGGGCGCTCGGTCATGCGACCTTCGGCGGCAAGCTTCCCGCCGACGCCAAGGGGTTTCCCGCCAGCGCCATGGCCAAGGAACATGCCGGCGACTGGCGCAATCCGCAGCGCGTGCATGCCTGGGCGGCGGAAATCGCCGAGGCGCTGCCGACCGCGCGGCCGGGGGAGGCGCATGAACTCGCCGGCCAGGCGCTGTGGCGGCTTCTCGCCTTCGGGGCTGCTGGCTGGGCCTTGTGCGCCGCCGTCATGGCCGGCCTGATGGCCGTCGCGCCGCTGTGGCTGGCCCTGACGCTCCATGCCGTCGCCGCGCCGGCGATCTTCGCCTTGCTGTCGATCCTCTATTTCCGCCTGCCGGGAGCGCGCCAGCCGCTGACGACGGCGCTCGTCTTCACCGCCCTCGTCGCGGGGCTCGACGCCGTGGTGGTGGCGGGGCTGGTCCTGCGCTCCTTCGACATGTTCACGAGCATCGCCGGAACCTGGCTGCCCTTGGCGCTCATCCTGCTTGCGACCTGGGGGACCGGATCGATCATGGCGATGATGCCGGGGCGAAAGTAGTGAACGGTGAATGGTGAACGGAGCAGCGTTGTTTGCCGCTCATCATTCACGAGCCTCCGAACAGCTTCTTGAGCGCCCCGGCGAGCGGCCCCTGGTGCGGCGCGGCCGCTTCATCCTTTGCTTGAGGTGCCTCCGGCTTCGATTCCGCCGGCTCGCCTAAGTCCTTTTCCGGCTTGGCCTTTTTCTCGGGCGCCGGGGGCTGGGTGGCGGCGTGCAGGCGGTTGGCGAAGGTGGCGTCCTTGCCGTCGGCGAACAGCGCGGCATTGTCGGCAATGGCGTCGAGAAGCGGCTCCAGCCAGGTGCGGTCGGCCTTGGGAAAGTCGTGCAGCACGTAATGCGGCACCGCCTCCTTGACGCCGGGATGGCCGACCCCGATGCGCAGGCGCCGGTAGTCGTCGCTGATGGCGGCGTCGATCGAGCGCAGGCCGTTATGGCCGGCGGCGCCGCCGCCCGTCTTCATGCGCGTTTTGCCGGGCGCGAGATCGACCTCGTCGTGGATCACAACGATGTCGGCGCCGGGCAGCTTGTAGAAGGCGGCGGCCGCCTGAACCGCGCGGCCGGATTCGTTCATGTAGGTCTGCGGCTTGAGCAGCAGCACCTTCTCGCCGGCCAGCCTGCCTTCCGAGGTCTCCCCCTGAAAACGACGCCGCCACGGCTGGAAGCCGTGGCGGCGGTGAATGGCGTCGACGGCCATGAAGCCGACATTGTGCCGGTTAAGCGCATATTCCGCGCCGGGATTGCCGAGGCCGACGATGAGGAGCATGCGGGCTCTCCCCGTTGTCCCCGGCGCACCGGGTGAAACGCCGGACCTACTTCTTGGCGGCCTCCGGTGCGGCATCCGCGGTGGCGCCCTCGGCGGCCGGTGCGGCAGCGGCGCCCTCGGCACCCTCCTCCTCCGGCATCTCGGCGGCCTGGGCGGCAGCCTCGGCGGCGGCACGGAGCTCTTCCTTGACGCCGGCCGGCGCGGCGACCGTGGCGATGGTGAAATCGCGCTTGATGGTCGGGCGCACGCCCTCGGGCAGGGTGATGGCGGAGATATGCAGCGAGTCGTTGATGTCGAGGCCGGTCAGGTCGGCGACGACGTGCTCGGGGATGGCGTCGACCCGGCAGAGCAGCGAGATGCGGTGGCGCACAACGTTGACCACGCCGCCGCGCTTGACGCCGGGGGCCTGGGTTTCGTTGATGAACTGCACCGGCACGTCGATGGTGACGGTGGAATCCGGCGTCACCCGCAGGAAGTCGACATGCAGCGGCTTGTCGCTGACCGGGTCGAGCTGATAGTCGCGCGGCAGGGTCTGAACCTTCTCGCCGCCAACGTCGATGGTGGCGACCGAGGTATAGAAGCCGCCGCCCAGAATCTTGAGCGATAGCTCACGGGCAGGCAGGCTGACGGCGATCGGGGGTTTGTTTCCGCCGTAGATCACGGCGGGGGTCATGCCTTGACGACGTACCGAGCGGGCGGCCCCCTTGCCCACCTTCTCGCGAACCGTCGCCGAGAGCTCGTATGTGGCGCCCATCGGACAACTCCTTCAAGTTCGGCTGTTTGCCGCGTGCCTCCAGGGGTGTCGGCGCGGCAGCCGGCTTATAGGCGAGACCGGGCCCGAGGGCAAGAGATCCGCCAATTCGGGCGCGCGGGGCGGCCAACATTCAATTCTAGGCATGCCATTAACGGCAATTGCACCAATGGGCGGTAGACAGAATGGCTGTGGCAGGGCGGGAAAACCGGCCCCGCCGGGGCTTTGGACGTTCGACCGAGGGGGCAACGTGGATCAGAGTATCGAGTTTCCGACCGCGGAGGCGGTGCGCGGCGTGGTGACTGCGGTCAGCGGATCGCGCGCCAGTATCGGCCTGCCGCAGACCAGCGCCGACCTCAGCGGCGACCATTGCGCCACGGTCGGGCGCTGCCTGCGCATCCAGCGCGGCAGCGCGACCCTGATCGGCATGATCGTCGACGTGTCGCTGGAGACCTCGGCCGTCACGCGCGAGCAGGGCTACCACGTCACTGCCCATGTCGACATGATGGGCGAAATCCGCCGGGACGACGGCGGCGTGGCGCATTTCAAGCGCGGCATCATGCACTATCCGGTCATCGGCGACGAGACGACGCTGGTCGAAGCCGAAGAGCTGCGTCTGGTCTATGCCGCCTCGGGCGCCAGCAAGATCGAGATCGGACGCCTGCACCACGACATGGCGGTCGACGCCTTTGTCGATATCGACAACATGCTGTCCAAGCATTTTGCCATCGTCGGTACGACCGGTGTCGGCAAGTCGAGCGCGGTGTCGGTGCTGCTCGGGCAGATCCTCGACGCGCGCCCCAATGTCCGCATCTTCCTGCTCGATGCACACAACGAATACGGACGCTGCTTCGGCGATCGGGCGCTCGTCCTCAATCCGAGGAACATGAAGCTGCCCTTCTGGCTGTTCAACTTCGAGGAGTTCATCGACGTCATCTTCGGCCGCCGTCCGGGCGTCGAGGAGGAGGTGGCGATCCTCTCGGAGACGATCCCGCTGGCCAAGAGCCTCTACCTGCAGAACCGCGATGCCGGCGACCGGCCGTCGTTGAAGCGCTACGACCCCAAGGTGACCGGCTTCACCGTCGATACGCCGGTGCCCTATCGCCTGCAGGACCTCGTCAATCTCATCGACGAGCGCATGGGCAAGCTCGAGAACCGCTCGTCGCGGCTCAACTACTACAAGCTCATCACGCGCATCGAGACCGTGCGCAACGATCCGCGCTACGGCTTCATGTTCGACAACGCCAATGTCGGCGGCGATACCATGGCCGAGGTGGTGCGCGAACTCTTCCGCCTGCCGCCGGGCGGCCAGCCGATGACGGTCATGCAGCTCGCCGGCTTCCCGACCGAGGTGATCGATTCGGTGGTGTCGGTGCTCGGCCGCATGGCCTTCGACTTCGGCCTGTGGAGCGACGGCGCCGCGCCGCTGCTCTTCGTCGTCGAAGAGGCGCACCGTTACGCCTCCGCCGACCGTTCGCACGGCTTCGGGCCGACGCGCCGGGCGATCGCGCGCATCGCCAAGGAAGGCCGCAAATACGGCGTCTTCCTCGGCCTGATCACCCAGCGTCCGGCCGAGCTCGACGCCACGGTCATCTCGCAGTGCTCGACGCTGTTCTGCATGCGGCTCGGCAACGAACGCGACCAGATGCTGGTGCGCTCGGCGGTCTCCGACGCCGCCGCCAACCTGCTGGGCTTCGTGCCGTCTCTCGGCACGCGCGAGGTGATCGTCTTCGGCGAAGGCGTGCCGCTGCCGACGCGCCTCGTCCTCAACGAGCTGCCGGCCGAGCGCATCCCCAAGGCCGAGGCCGTCGCCAATCTCGCCACCGATTCGACCAGCATCTCGGACGATGACTTTATCGACGCGGTGATCGAGAAGTGGCGCGGCTCGTCGATGACGGCCGGGGTCAAGAGCGAGCCGGTCGAAAAGGAGAACGGCATTGCCGAGCGTCTCGGCGCCCTCCATTCGGCCTATGCCAAGGACCCGGTGCGCCAGTCGCTGCTCAAGCGCTCAGGCTAAGGCGGGCATCCGGCCCGCCGCACCCTGCCTCAGTCGAACAGGCTCGATACCGACTTCTCGCTCGCCGTGCGGGCGATCGCCTCGCCAATCAGGGTCGAGATCGAGGTGACGCGGATATTGGGGGCGGCGAGCACCGCCTCGGTCGGCTGGATCGAGTCGGTGATCACCAGCTGCTCGATGCGCGATGCGCTGATGCGCGCCACGGCGCCGCCGGACAGCACGCCGTGGGTGATGTAGGCGAGCACCGAGGCGGCGCCGGCATCGACCAGCGCCTCGGCGGCGTTGACCAGCGTGCCGCCGGAATCGACGATATCGTCGAACAGGATGCAGCGGTGGCCCGACACGTCGCCGATGATGTTCATCACTTCCGCTTCGCCGGGGCGCTCGCGGCGCTTGTCGACGATGGCCAGCGGCGCGTCGATGCGCTTGGCCAGTGCCCGGGCGCGCACCACGCCGCCGACGTCGGGCGACACCACCATGACGTTGCGCACGTCGTGATGGGCCTTGATGTCGCGCGACATCACCGGCACCGAGAACAGGTTGTCGGTGGGGATGTCGAAGAAGCCCTGGATCTGGCCGGCATGGAGGTCGAGGGTCATCACCCGGTGGGCGCCGGCCTCGGTGATCAGATTGGCGACCAGCTTGGCCGAGATCGGCGTGCGGCCGGCGGAGCGGCGGTCCTGCCGGGCGTAGCCGAAATAGGGGAGCACCGCCGTGATGCGCCGGGCGGAGGACCGCCTGAGCGCGTCGCAGATGATCAAGAGCTCCATCAGGTTGTCGTTGGCGGGGTAGCTCGTCGACTGGAGGATGAAGACGTCCTCGCCGCGCACGTTTTCCTGGATTTCGACGAAGATCTCCTGGTCGGCGAAGCGCCGCACCAGGCATTTGGCGAGCGGAATCTCCAGATAGGTGGCGATCGCTTCCGCCAGGGGGCGGTTGGAGTTACCGGCGACGAGTTTCATTCGCGCGTCCGTGGTGGGGTGTCGGCCGCTAAACCCGGCAAGACGACAGTTGTATGACGCAGCGGCCTTGTAGCAATGCCGGGCGGGGCGGGCAACGGCCTTGGCGCCTCAATCCGCGCCGGTGAGCACGATTGCCGACATCAGCCGGCCGTAATCGGGCTCGCCCAGATGGGTCGCCCGCCGGTAGGAATAGAAGCGGTCCGGCTCGGCATAGGTGCAGCGCCCCATGTCGACAGCCGCAATCCCGGCGGCCTTGAGGCGGCCCACCGTGTAGGCTGGAAGGTCGAACAGGGCGTGGCGCGGCCGCTCGGAGGGGACGAAATAGCGCGCATTGTCGGCATTGTCGTGGGTGAAGCGGGCGACCAACTCGGGGCCGACCTCGTAATTCGCCTGGCTGATCGAGGGGCCAAGCACGGCGACCATGCGCTCGCGCCGGGCACCCAGCATCACCATGGCTTCGATCGCCGCCTCGGCGATGCCGTCGATGGCGCCGCGCCAGCCGGCGTGGGCCGCGCCGATGACACGTGCGACGGGATCGGCCATCAGGATCGGGCCGCAATCGGCGGTGCCGATGCCGAGTGCCACGCCGGGACGGTTGGTGACCACCGCGTCGGCCTTCGGCCCCTCGCCGGGCGCCCACACCGCCTCGACGATCACCGCGTCGGTGCCGTGGACCTGATAGGGGGTCGCCAGCCGGTCGGCGCCGACGCCCAGCGCCGCGGTGACGCGGGCGCGGTTTTCCAGCACGCGCGCGCGTTCGTCGGCGGAGCCGATGCCGCAGTTGAGGCTGGCATAGAGGCCGGTGGAAACGCCGCCTTCACGGGTGAAGAAGCCGTGCCGGATACCGGGCAGCGCGAGCGAGTCGTGGGTGAGGGGTGTTGCCACGCGCATTCCTCCACTCACGCTCACCCGATCTTGTCGAAGATCGGCAGCTTGAGGCCGGGCGAGGCAACCACCAGAACCTTGAACAGATTGCCCATCGCCTTCGGCCCGGCCAGCCGCTCGATGGCGCTGGCGATCCCATCGCGCGTCTTGGTGTCCTTGTCGCGGCCGAGCACATTGGCGCGCTCGACCAGACCGAGGCGCACAAGGAACTCGCCCTGGGTCATCACGGCGCGCGGCTCGATGCCGGCCTCGCTGGCGGTGCGGGCAAGCGCGGCAAAATCGACGTGGCAGGTGACATCGGCCTCGCCGGGCATGGCGAAGGGGCTCTCATATTTGTGCTGGCGCACCGCCTGCAGCGTGTCGCCGACGCCGGGCTTGTCGCTGCCGTAATCGATGATGAGCGCCGCGCCGCCGTCGCGGGCGATGCGCTCGCCGATCAGCGTCATCACCGCCTTGCCGGTGGGCGAGGCCTCGACCACGGCGCCGTCGGGCAGGGTGACCTCCGCCGGCCTCTGCGAGATCGGCGACAGGCCGAAGGAAAGCGCGCCGTCCTCGCCGAGGCCGATGACGCGCTCCGCCCAGGCGCCGTCCTGCCACTGGAACTGGCGCACCGGCATGGCGTCGAAGAATTCGTTGGCGACGAAGATGGTGGGCGCGCGCGGAATATCGTCGATGCGTCCGTGCCATTGCACGGCCTGACCGGAGGGGGCGAGCGCCGCCTTTTGCACCTCGCGCAGCCGCGGGCTCATCTCGACCAGATGGACGCTGGCGGCCTTGAGGAAGGAGGGCTTGACGCGCCCGGTGCGCAGCAGGTCGGCCATCAGCGTGCCGCGGCCGGGGCCGAGCTCGGCGAGAACGAACGGGTCGGGCGAGCCCAGCATCTCCCACGCGCCGATCGTCCACAGGCCGACCAGCTCGCCGAAGATCTGGCTGATCTCGGGGGCGGTGATGAAGTCGCCGGCGCGGCCGAAGGGCTCGCCGCGCATGTAGTAGCCGTGCTCGGGGTCGGCGAGGCAGGCCGCCATGAAATCGGCGACCGTGATCGGTCCGGTGGCGCGGATCTGGGCGGTCGAGCTTTTCGGCGAGCGGCGTCACGTCTCATTCACCGTGCTTGGCGCCGGCCGGCGCTGGGCCCAGACCATGATGGCGATGCCGATGAGGATCATCGGGATCGACAGCAGCATGCCTTCGGTCAGCCCGCCGGCGAGGTAGCCGATCTGGATGTCCGGCTGGCGGAAGAACTCGGCGAAGGTGCGCGCCGCGCCGTAGCCGGCCATGAAGGCGCCGCCAACGAAGCCGGGTGTCGCCAGCTTGTGATAGCGGTGGGTGAGCAGGCGCAGGACCAGAAAGAGCACGATGCCCTCCAGGGCCGCCTCGTAGAGCTGGCTCGGATGGCGCGGAATGGTGCCACCGTCAGGCGCGGCCGGAAACATCATCGCCCAGGGCACGTCCGTCGGCCGTCCCCACAATTCGCCGTTCACGAAGTTGGCGAGCCGGCCGAAGAAGAGGCCGAAGGTCACCGAGGGGCCGATCACGTCGAACAGCGACCACAGCGAGAAGCCGCGCCAGCGGGCGAACAGGATCATCGCCAGCACGGTGCCGAGAAAGCCGCCGTGGAACGACATGCCGCCCTGCCAGACTTCGAGGATGCGCAGCGGATCGGCGAGGTAGGCCGGCAGGTCGTAGAACAGCACATAGCCGAGGCGCCCGCCGGCGACGATGCCGATCGTCGCCCACACGACGAAATCGTCGATGTCGACGGGCGTCATCGGAGAACCGGCCGGGCCCCACAGGCGCTGGTTGGCGACCAGCCGCTTGGCGTACCACCAGCCGACGAAGATGCCGACGATATAGGCCAGCGCATACCAGCGGACGGCGAAGGGCCCGATCTGGATCAGCACGGGGTCGATGGCGGGGAAGGGCAGGACGAAGAGCGGCATCGGGGTTCCCGGATTCGCGGGGCGCAAACTGCGCTGCCTCAAAGGCAGGGTCAAGGCGGCGGGCGGCAAAGGCGCCTTGCGGCGGCGCCCGGCCGTCCCCATAGTATGCGGATGGCGCCGGACACCAGAGAGTGACCCTCGAGATGACCCAGACCTCCAACCGCATGTTCGACGAGATGGCGCGGCTGATGGGAGACGCGGCCAGCGTCGCCCAGGGCGTCAGGCGCGAGGCGGAAACCGTCTTCCGCAGCCAGATGGAGCGCTTCGTCAACGATCTCGACCTGGTCAAGCGCGAGGAGTTTGACGTGGTGCGCGAAGTGGCCTCGAAGGCGGCGGCGGAAAACGAGAAGCTGAAGAAGCGCGTCGCCGAACTGGAGGCGCAACTCGGCGGCGGGGTGCCCGCGGCGGCGCCGAAAAAGACCGCCCGGCGGGCCAAATCCGCCGAAAAATAGGCGGCCCACAGAGAGTCACACGGCTGACATCTCCGCGATTCACGTTGTCCACAAGCAATTGTGGTGCGTGAGAGTCAGGGGCCTATATACTGATTCTCAACAGAGATTCGTTTGGCGCCGCCTTTCGGGCGCCGCAATCCCGGTTGCGTTTAGTCGGGCAATCCTCCCAACCGCAAGGTTGAACCATATGAGCCTCATCGACATCGAACAGGAACGCCTCTCCAACCCGGTCGACGTGATCGAGCAGATCGCGGCGCTCAACGACTGGGCTTTCGAGCGCTCCGGCGATGATGAGCTGACCATCGCCGTCGGCGGTCACTGGTGCGACTACCACATCTCCTTCTCGTGGATGGAGGAGCGCGAGGCGGTGCATCTGGCCTGCTCCTTCGACCTCAAGGTGCCCGAAGCGCGCAAGATCGAAGTCATGCGCCTGCTGTCGGCGGTCAACGAGCAGATGTGGATCGGCCATTTCGACCTGTGGGCCCAGGAAGGGGTGATCATGTATCGCCAGGCGCTGCTCCTGTCGGGCGGTGCCGACCCCAACAACGCCCAGGTCGAGCGCCTGCTGCTCACCGCCATCGAGGCCTGCGAGCGCTACTATCAGGCCTTCCAGTTCGTGGTGTGGGCCGGCAAGTCGGCGGCCGAAGCGCTGGAGACGGTGCTCTTCGAGACCGCCGGCGAGGCCTAAACCGCCCGCGCTCTCCGCGCAGGCGGGAACCCAGTAAGGATTCGCCGGGTGGCACATCTCACCTGGATGCCCGCCTCCGCGGGCATGAACGGCGTTGTGAGGTCGTGCCACACATACCTTCGTCACCCCGGCGAAAGCCGGGGTCCATTCCGACCTTGCAACGGCTTCGCGTCTGCGATGAATTGCATCGCCCGATAGATGGATTCCGGCCTGCGCCGGAATGACGGTGAGCAACTCCATGGCGTCTCTCTCCTCCGCCTTCTCTCCCAAGAGCCCGCTGGTGCTGGTCGGCGCCGGCAAGATGGGCGCGGCCATGCTCAGGGGCTGGCTCGATGGCGGCCTCGACCGCAAGGCGGTGGTGGTGGTCGATCCGGCGCCGCCGGGGGACAGCGCCGCCCTGCTTGCCGCCGCCGGCATCCGTGAACAGCCGGTGCCGCCGGAGAAGGTCAAGGCCAAGGTGATCGTGGTCGCGGTCAAGCCGCAGATCATCGGCGATGTCCTGCCCGATCTGCGGGGTCTGGTCGGCCGCGGCACGGTGACGCTGTCGATCGCCGCCGGCACGACGCTCGCCAATCTCGCCGCCGGCATCGGCGAGAGCGCCATCGTGCGCTCCATTCCCAACACGCCGGCGCAGGTCGGCCGCGGCATCACCGCCGCGATCGCCAACGATCGCGTGCCGAAGGCGGGGCGGGCGCTCGTCACGCGCCTGCTGGAGGCGGTGGGCGATGTGGTGTGGGTGGACGACGAGGACCTGATCGACGCGGTCACCGCCGTCTCCGGCTCCGGCCCGGCCTACGTCTTCCTGCTCGCCGAATGTCTGGCGGAGGCGGCGCTTGCCGCTGGTCTCGACGCCGACACAGCGGCAAGACTTGCCCGCGTCACGGTCACCGGCGCCGGCGAGCTGCTCCACCGTTCCGACCTGCCGGCCGCCGAGTTGCGCCAGAACGTCACCTCGCCCAAGGGCACGACCGCGGCGGCGCTCAAGGTGCTGATGGCGAAGAAGGGTGGCCTGACGCCGCTGATGAAAAAGGCGGTGGCGGCTGCGAAGAAACGCTCGCGCGAGCTTTCCGGCTGAGCCCGCTCGACATCGGCAGGGCCTCGCCGCGGCAGCGATCCGGTCCTACATTAGCCTCAACGAGACCATCGGGAAGGTGATGCCATGGCAACGCGACCGAAACGCAAGGCAGCACGGCGCGGCGGAAGCCGGGCCGGCGGCGGCCGGGCGAGCAGCCGGGCCGCAAAGGCGGCCCCCGCCGCGCCCCGCGACCGCATCGTCGATGCCTTGATGGCGCTTGTCGCCGAGCGCGGCCTTGTCGACGTTCGCCTCGCCGATATCGCGGCGGCGGCGGATGTGTCGCTGGCCGAGTTGCGCGGCGAATTTCCCGGCAAGCTCGCCATCCTCGCCGCCTTCTCCAAGCGCATCGACGAGGCGGTGCTCGCCGACGGGCCGGCGGAAGGCGAGGGGGCCAAGGACCGCCTCTTCGATGTCCTCATGCGCCGTCTCGATGCGCTCGCCCCCTACAAGCCGGCGCTCAGGCGCATGGCGACGACCGCGAGGCGCAGCCCCGGCTTCGCCGCGGCGCTCGCCTGCATGGCCGGCCGCTCGCAGAGATGGATGCACGCCGCCGCCGGCATCGACCGTGGCGGTGTGCCCGGCGCCATTGCGCGGCGCGGCGGCGTTCTGGTGTTCGCCCAGACCCTGCGCGTCTGGCTCGATGACGACGATGCGGATCTGGCGAGGACGATGAAGACGCTCGACGAGGCGCTGGCGCGGGGCGACCGCGCCATGCGTCTGGTGGACGATGTCTGCGGTGCCGTCTGCCGCATTGCCGGTTCGGCGCGGGACGCGGTGGGAGAGCGTGCCGCCGGTTAGGCCGTCCGGCGACGGGTCCGCCGGCGTCCAGTCGCGCGTCCCGCCAGGCACGGCGGCCTTCATCACCATTGCGGTGTTCATCGCCGCGGTTCAGGAGCTGCATCCGGAATGGCTGGGGCTGGCCGAGCGCGATCCGGTGCGCTTCGCGGCCGGCGAGTGGTGGCGCGTCGTCACCGCGCTCTTCGCCTATGACGACGGCCCGGTGCAGAAGCTCGGCATCGTCTTCGGCGTGCTGGCGCTGGGCATCATCGCCGAGCGCAAGATCGGCACCGTCGAATGGCTGGTCATCGCCTTCGTCTCCGGCCTTGCCGGCCAGATCGTCGGCCTGTGGTGGCAGCCCTACGGCGCCGGCTCGTCGGTTGCGGTGGCCGGGCTGCTCGGCGCCACGGCCGTCTGGCTGGCCTGGCCGAAATCCGGTCTACCCTGGTTTGCGCGCATCGGCGCGGTCGTCATTCTGGCGCTCGCCATCGCCTTAATCGTTATGCGCGACATTCACGGCCCGCCGATCTTCGTCGGCGCCGCGCTCGCCTTCCTTTTCCTGCGCCGCGCCAGTTGAGGCATCGCCGCTGCCATGCTAACCGCCCGCTGACTTCACCGAAGAGGCGAGAGATGAGCGAGCCGGCGACAGAGATCACGTTCGACGATTTTCTGAAGGTCGACATCCGCGTCGGCACGATCGTCGAGGCGAGCCCGTTCCCCGAGGCGCGCAAGCCGGCGATCAAGCTGGTGGTCGATTTCGGCCCCGAGATCGGGCGCAGGAAATCCTCGGCGCAGATCACCCGGCACTACACGCCGGAGATGCTGGTCGGCTCCCAGGTGGCGGCGGTGGTCAATTTCCCGCCGCGCCAGATCGGCAAGTTCATGTCGGAGGTGCTGGTGCTGGGCTTTCCCGACGCCGACGGCGAGGTGGTGCTGCTCACGCCGAGCCTGCCGGTGCCGAATGGCGGGCGGATGTTCTAGGTGGGCTTCCAGACGACATAGGTTTCGCTGCCCCGCTTGGTTAGCTGGACGCCGGGCAGCGAGCCCACCAGATCGGTGATGGTCTTGTAGCCGAAAGCCTCGGCCCTGAATCCAGGAATGGCGCGCGTGAGCTTGTTGCCGACCGTCCGCATATGGGCATAGCCATCGTCGTTCATCGCAGCGTCGATCGCCTCCATCACCTTCGCTACCGGGATTTCCGCTTTCGTTGCCTTGGTTGACGCCGCCGCCGCGGGGGCGGCCGTGGCTGCCGGTGCAGGCGTCTTCTTGGCCGGCGCCTTGCGGCGCCTGCGGGTCCGTGCCGGTTCGGCCGGCTTGGTTGCGGTCGGTGCCGCGGGTTTCGGCTCGGCCTTTTGCCGTTTCTTCTCCTCGGCCTTCTCTTCGGCCAGCAGCGTATCGCACTCGTAGAATCGGTCGAACACGTCCTTGTAGCCCCGCGGAGCCTTCTTGGCGCCGAAGCCGAAGACGGAGATCGCACTGGCGCGGATGCGTTCGGCAAGCGGCGTGAAGTCGCCGTCGCTGGAGGCGATGCAGATGCCGTCGAGCTGGCGCCCGTTCAGCATGTCCATCGCCTCGATGGTCAGCTTCATGTCGGTGGCGTTCTTGCCGCGCGTCAGCGGCGAGACGTTCACCGCCGTCAGGTCGAAGGCGTCGACGTGCTTCTCCCACGACTTCATCTTGCCGCTCTTGAACTGGCCGTAGATGCGGCGGATGGCGACGGCGCCGCGCTGCTCGGCCTCGCGCATGATGAGCGGCATGTAGGTCGCGCTGATGTTGTCGCCGTCGATGAGGAGGGCGAGCTTGGTTGCGGCAGTCGCCGGGTTGTGCGCCATCATCCGTCTCCGTTCATGCCGGGATCGTCACCACGACCCGGAGCCCGCCAAGCGGGCTGTCCGCCAGCGCAATGTCGCCGCCGTGGTTGCGGGCGATGTCGCGGGCAATCGGCAGGCCGAGGCCGGTGCCGCTCTCGTCGATGTTGCGCGCATTGTCGAGCCGGTAGAACGGCTTGAACACCGCCTCGCGCTCCTCCGGCGGAATGCCCGGCCCGTCGTCGTCGACGGTCACCGTCAACTGGCCCTCGGCGTGGCTGCCGGTCACCTCGATGCGCTTGCCGTGACGGGCGGCGTTGCCCACCAGGTTGTCGATGCAGCGCTTGAACGCCTGCGGCCGCACCCGCACCATCGGGTCGCCGGCATAGGATACCTCGGTCGCGTGGCCGGCGAGGCGCGCCTGCTTGCCGGTCGCGTCGAGCATCTCGGCGATGTCGGCGGCCACGGTATCCTCGTCGCTGTCGCCGCGGGCGAAGGCGAGGTAGCCGTCGAGCATGCGGTTCATGTCGTCGACGTCCTTCTGCAGCTCATCGACGCCGGGCGATCCCTCGATCAGCGCCAGTTGCAGGCGGAAGCGGGTGAGCACGGTCCTGAGGTCGTGGCTGACGCCGGCGAGCATCGCCGTGCGCTGGTCGATCTGCCGCTCGACGCGCTCCTTCATGTGGTGGAAGGCGATGGTCGCCTGGCGCACCTCGCGGGCGCCACGCGGCGGGAAGCCGGGCACCGGGCGGCCCTTGCCGAAGGCGTCGACGGCGGCGGTCAGCCGCAGGATCGGGCGGATCTGGTTGCGCAGGAAGATGATGGCGATGGCGAGCAGGACCACCGAGGTCGCCACCATCCACCAGATGAAGATCAGCGAATTGGAGACGTAGGCCTGGGCGCGCGGCGCAAACACGCGCAGCACGTTGTGGTCGAGCTGGATGCGGATCTCGATCTGGCTCGAGCGGCCGATGGTGTCGAGCCAGAACGGCTTGCCGATCTTGCGGCCGATCTCCTGGCTGAGCACGCGGTCGAGCGGCGAGAAGAACGGCTTGGGGCCGACCGGCGGCAGCGGCTGGGCCGGCAACACGGCGATGTTGAGGCCCATGCGCTCGCCGGCGATGCGGGTGATGGTGGCGAAGTCCGCATCCTGCGGATAGCTGTCGAGAATGTCGACGATTGCCGCGATCTCGCCGACCACGGTGGAGGAGAGCTGGGCGGTGACCAGTTGCCAGTGGCGCTCCATGAAGACGAAGGCGACCAGCGCCTGAAGCAGCACGGTGGGCGCGATGATGATGATCAGCGCGCGGGCGAACAGGCCCTTGGGCAGGATCGCGTTGACCCATCGCGCCACGCGCCGCCAGCGCGCACGAAGTCCGCGCGTCGCGGGGGCGGGGGCGTCGACCGTCGTCGCCATGGCGACCGGCTCCTCGCCTATCCGGTGATGGCCAGCCGATAGCCGATCCCGCGCACGGTCTGCAGATAGAGCGGGTTGGCCGGGTCGGCTTCGATCTTGCGGCGCAGGCGGTTGATCTGCACGTCGACGGTGCGCTCGCCGGCCGGGCCGCTGGTCACCATCAGCTTGTCGCGGCGCACCGTCTCGCCCGGCGTGGCGGCGAAGATCGCCAGGATCTGGCGCTCGCGCTCGGTCAGGTGGACCACCTCGCTGCCGCGCTTCAGCTCCAGCTTCTCGCGATGGAAGGTGAAGGGGCCGAAGCAGAGCTGCTCGATCAGCGGCCGGTCGGGCGGCGTCGCGCGCTTGAGGATGGCGTTGATCCGCAGCAGCAGCTCGCGCGGCTCGAAGGGCTTGGGCAGGTAATCGTCGGCGCCGCTCTCCAGCCCGGCGATGCGGCTTTCGATCTCGGAACGCGCGGTCAGCATCAGCACCGGCACGTCGCTCACCTCGCGCAGGCTGCGGGTCAGCGCCATGCCGTCCTCGCCCGGCATCATCACGTCGACGATGAGCAGGTCGAAGGCAAGGCCGGCGAGGTGGCGGCGCGCCTCCGCCGCGTTGCCGGCGATGGTGACGCGAAAGCCGCGATCGCCAAGATAGCGCGACAGCAGCGTGCGGATGCGGTTGTCGTCGTCGATGACCAGGATATGCGGCGCGTCGTCGGCGACCTGAGCGGCGGCCTCCGCGGCTGCCGGCGCTGTCGTGTCCATGGAGGCGTTGCCCATGCTGCCTCAGCGGTCGATGATGCGGGCGGCTTTCTCGCGCTCGCCGGGGTTGATCATCAGGCGCAGGAACCGCTGCGCGCCCTCGCGCTCAGCCGGCGTCAGCCGTTCCAGCGCCGCGGCGATGCGCTTCACCTGCGGGTCGCGCAGGCGCGCGGCAAGCCCGCGCCCGGCCTCGGTCGGGTAGAGCAGGCGCTGGCGTCGGTCGACCGGCCCGGGGCGCTGCTCGATGAAGCCGGTATCGACGAGCTGCTTGAGTACGCGGCCGAGGCTCTGCTTGGTGATCCTGAGGATGTCGAGCAGGTCGGCGACGCGGATGCCGGGGTGGCGGTTGACGAAATGGATGACGCGGTGGTGGGCGCGGCCGAAGCCGAGCGTGAGAAGGGCGGCGTCGGGGTCCGAGATGAAATCGCGATAGGCGAAATAGAGAAGCTCGACGAAAACGAGCTCGGGCTGGTCGGCGAGCGACACCGGCGTCACGATCGGCCGACGCTGGGCGCCCTTCGACCGTCGGGTCGGGCCATCGTCCGATTTGAAATTTACGTCAGCCATGTTGACATATTTTCTGTCGATTGGTACTCAATACGGGTCGCGGTCGGTTGATGCGACAGCGTTCGCCGTCCTGGCGAGCTGCCGCCAGCCGTTCCGCGGCACCATATCGGCGATTCCGACGTGACGCAAAGAACGTCACTGCCCTCGCCGACCGCCCGATCCAACGATTGCGAGGTGCCCCGCAGAGGGCCTCGCGGGAGGAAGACATTATGGCTGTGCAGCCCTTCGATCAGCGCGACGGCGTCATCTGGATGGATGGCCAATACGTTCCGTGGGCCGACGCCAAGGTCCACGTGCTGACCCATGCGCTGCACTATGGCAGCGCCGTGTTCGAGGGCGAACGCGCCTATGGCGGGGTGATCTTCGAGCTCGACGCCCATTCCAGGCGCCTGCACGATTCGGCGAAGACGCTCGGCTTCGAGGTCCCCTATTCGGTCGAGACCATCAACAAGGCCTGCAACGAGCTGCTCGCCCGTCAGGGTCTCTCCGATGCCTATGTCCGCCCGATCGCCTATCGCGGCAGCGAGCAGATGGGCGTCGCGGCGCAGCAGACCAAGGTGCACGTCGCCATCGCGGTGTGGGAATGGCCGTCCTATTTCAAGCCGGAGGAACGGCTGAAGGGCATCCGCCTCGACATCGCCACCTACCGCCGGCCCGACCCGGCGACGGCGCCGGCCAAGGCGAAGGCGGTCGGCCTCTACATGATCTGCACCATCTCCAAGCACGCGGCGGAGGGCAAGGGCTATGCCGACGCGCTGATGCTCGACTGGCGCGGCCAGGTCGCCGAGGCGACGGGCGCCAACATCTTCTTCGTCAAGGACGGCGTCATCCACACGCCGACGCCGGATTGCTTCCTCGACGGCATCACCCGCCGCGCGGTCATCGGGCTTGCCAAGAAGCGCGGTTACGAGGTGGTCGAGCGGGTCATCATGCCCGAGGAGATGGAAGGCTTCGAGCAGTGCTTCCTGACCGGCACGGCGGCGGAAGTGACGCCGGTGTCGGAGATCGGCCCCTACACGTTCACCGTCGGCGAGATCACCAGGACGCTGATGGAAGACTATGACACGCTGGTCCGGCCCAAGCAGGCGGCGATGGCCGCCAACGGGTAGGGGGTTCTCCACGCGGGCGCAGCGCCTTGTGCGCTGTGCGCGCAGCGGCCAAGATGTTCGTGCCCAGGATGCCTGTTGGGTGGGGGCTGGCCGTGGCGGACATCTTCATCAGCTATACATCCAGCGATCGCGAGTGGGCGTTCTGGATCGCGCGCGAGCTGGAATCGCTGGGTCATACGCCGCACATCCACGAATGGGAGATCAAAGGCGGCGACGACATCTACGCCTGGATGGAGAGCCGCCACGACGCCGCCGATCACGTGCTGTGCGTCGTCTCCGACGATTACCTGAAGGCGCCCTATTCGACACTGGAGCGCAACGCGGCCCTGTGGCAGGCGGCCGCCAGGCGGCCGGGCTTCGTGCTCTTGGTCGCGGTGGAGCCGTGCCGCTTGCCCACCCTTGCCGATCATATCCGGCGCTGCGAGCTCTACGGCGTGCCCGAGGACGTGGCGCGCCGCCGTCTGGGCGAATTCATGCAGAAACGCGAGGCGCCCGCGGCCGCGGCGTTTCCCGGCAAGGTCTTCGCCGTCTCCAACATCCCCGTGCGCGTGCCGATGCACTTCCTCGGCCGCGACGACTCGCTGGCGGCAATCGAATCGGCTCTCAACCGCTACGAGGGGCGCGTCGCCATTACGGCGCTGCACGGGCTGCGTGGCGTCGGCAAGACGACGCTTGCTGCGGCCTATGCCGAGCGCCATCGCAACGACTATCGGGCCACCTGGTGGGTGAGGGCGCAGACGGCGCCCGAGATGCGCGCCGATCTGGTTGCGCTCGGCGTTCGTCTCGGCTGGGTGGCGGCCGACGAGAAGGAGGAGCCGGGCTTCGCCGCGGTCATGGAGCGGCTGCGCCATGAGGGCGACGGTGTGCTGCTCATCTACGATAATGCCATCGATGCCGATGCGCTCAAGCCCTACCTGCCGCCGGGCGGTGAGACGCGGGTGCTGGTTACCTCCAATGCGCATACCTGGCGCGGTCTGGCGGCGCCCGTCGAGATCAGGCTATGGCCGAAGGAGATCGGGGCCGACTACCTGATCGCGCGCACCAGCCGCGAAGACGAGCGAAGCGCTGCGGCGGAATTGTCCGAGGCGTTGGGCGGCCTGCCGCTGGCCCATGAACAGGCCGCCGCCTATTGCGAACGGCTTGAAGTCTCGCTCGCCGAATACCGGCAGCGCTTCGTCGCTTCGCCGGCACGCTTCCTCGACGACGGCCGCGATGTGCCGAGCGACTATCATGACGGCCTCACCGTGGCGCGTACGTTCGCATTGGCCATCGAGCAGGCGGCCAGGCTTCACTTGGCCGCGGAACCGATGATTAGGCTGGTGAGCTTTCTGGCGGCCGAACCAATTCCGCTCTTCTTCCTTGCCGAGCGGCGGCGCCAGCTCGGCGAGCCGCTGGCTTCGATCCTGGCCGACGACGGTCTCGATGAGGCCGTGGCGGCGCTACGCGCCTTTGCTCTGGTCGACCGCGAGACGATCCCCGACGAACGCGACGCAGCCGTCACCACGCAATGCATCCGCCTCCATCGACTGGTCCGTCAGGTCGCCATGGCGCGGGCGAGCGCGGAAGAGGGGGCGGCCTCGCGGGACGTGCTTATCAAGGCGATGGCGGCGATCTATCCGAGCCGTGTGGGCATGAAGCCCGATCAGTGGCCGCGCGTGCGGCGGCTCAATCCGCATATTCTGGCGCTGGTCGGCCCCGATGTTGCGCCACCGGCCGGAAGCGAGCCGCTGGCGGCCGACCTGCTCGACGCTGTCGGCGAATACGAGGATTCGGTGCCGGCCGCGCGCGATCACGCCCGGCGGCTGCATCAGCGCGGCCTGGAGCTGCGCGAGAGCGTGCTCGGGCCCGATCACCCGGCGACGGCGGAGAGCCTTAACAACCTCGCCATTCTGCTCAAGCATCAGGGCGATTATGCCGAGGCGCGCCGTCTCTACGAGCGCGCGGTTGCCACCTATGAACGCAGGTTCGGGCCGAACCATCCGGATACGGCGACCGCTCTGGGCAATCTCGCTCTGCTCTTGCAGACCGAGGGTGCGTTCGGCGAGGCGCGGCCGTTGTTCGAGCGGGCGCTTGCCATCTCGGAGAAGGCGAGTGGCCGCGACAGCCTGCAGACGGCCACCGCGCTAGGCAATCTCGCGCGCCTGCTTCAGGTGAGCGGCGAAGACGCGCGGGCGCTTCAGCTCAATGAGCGCACGCTTGCCATCTTCAAGGCAAAGCTCGGCGCCGATCACCCGGCCACGGCATCGGCAATGGCCGCGCTCGGCAACGCCATGCGGGCGGAGAACGGGCGTAGCGATGGGCGGGCGCTGCAGGAGCAGGCGCTTGCCGTTCACGAGGCCGCATTGGGCCCCGATCATCCGCGCGTGGCGGTAACCCTTGCCGAGCTTGCCCAGACGCTGCGCCTGCAAGGCGACAACGCGGCGGCGCGCACCGTGCTGGAGAGGGCCCTGTCGATCCGCGAGAAGGCGCTCGGGCCGAGCCACCCGGACACGGCAATGAGCCTGGGGGCGCTGGGCAGCGTTCTGTACGACCTCGGCGAGGCCAAGAAGGCAGAGGATCTGCTCCGTCGGGCAATCGCCATCGATGAGAGCCGGTTCGGTGCGGAGCACCTGTTCACGCAACGCATGAAGGCAAACCTTGCGCGGCTGCTGCTCAAGAGCCGTCGTGCGGAGGAAGCCACCAGTCTCGCCGAGGGCGCTCTCGCTGCCCATGTCGCGGTGCTCGGGCCGGCACATCGCTGGACGAAGGAGGTCGCCGAACTGGCGGCGCGAGCGCATGAGGCGGCCGGGCGCGCCGGCGAAGCGCAGTCGTTGCGGCGACGTTTCGCAGTCTGACGGAGCGTGCAAAGCCGCCTCCTGTCGCCCCCAACAAAAAAGCCGCCGGTCTCCCGGCGGCTATCAGAAGTTTCCGAGCGGCGCCTGCGGGTCGCCGACGGAATTGGCTAGGCGACAATCTGCAGATCGACTGCCTTTGGCCCTTTGCCTCTCTCGTCCGGCTCGGTGTCGAAGGATACCTTCATGCCGTCCGTCAGAGGGCCAATGCCGGAACGCTCCACTGCAGTGACGTGAACGAACACGTCCTTGCCGCCGCCGTCCGGCGTAATGAAGCCGTACCCCTTAGAGGCGTTGAAGAATTTGACGGTGCCATTCTGGCGCATCACATGACCTTTTCAGTTCAGTCTCCCGGATGCGGTCGCGGCCCGGTTCAGCGAGGATCACTCGCCGGGCCGGGCGTTGCCCACGCGCAAACTATGATCCAGCAAGGGCAAGAAGACAACGGTTGCACTTGCCGCAACCTCAGCCGGCAAGCGCAAGTATTTGAATGGAAACGATAATTAGCCGGCGAGATGCCCCCGGCAGATAGGGCGCGGCGGTGCCGCGCTGGTCTGCCGGGGAGCGTCTGGTGTGTTTGTTGGTGTTACTTGCCAGTCTTCAGCTTGCCCATCTGAATAAACTGCATGACCGCCTTCTCGAAGTATGGCTCGGTGATGCCGCGCCGTACCTTGCCCATGAAGTACTTCTCGAACGCGACCTTGGCGAGGTGCACCCACTTGCCCTGCGATGCCCAGTTGACGTTGCGGGGCGGGTTCTGCGGCTGGGCGATGAAGGCGACGCCGGTATCGCCGAAATCGGCGAGGCAGATGGCGTTCCAGGTCGCCTCGTGCGAGGCGTCCTTGCCGGCGAGCACGTCGCGGATGTTGAGCGCGGTTGCCGTCACCATGCTCTCGATCATGTAGCCGGTCTTGGGAACGCCCACCGGCACCGGCGTCGGCTCGTAGGGCGGAATGGCGATGCACACGCCGATGCCGTAGATGTTGGGATATTTCGGGTTGCGCTGGTGGTGGTCGACGATGACGAAGCCGCGCGGGTTGACCAGCCCCTCGATGCCGCGCACCGCCGGGATGCCGCGGAAGGCCGGCAGCATCATGGAGTGCTTGTAGGCCACCTCGTGCTTCTTCTTCTCGCTGCCGTCGTCGTTGAGTTCGAGCACATGGGCCTTGCCGTCCTCGAACTTCTCCACCTTGGCGTTGGTGATCCACTTGATGGTGCGCTCGCGCATCGCGCTTTCCATCAAGCCCTTGGTGTCGCCGACGCCACCGAGGCCGAGGTGGCCGATATAGGGCTCGGAGGTGACGAAGGTCATGGGCACCTTGTCGCGAATCCGCCGCTGGCGCAGGTCGGTGTCCATAATCATGGCGAATTCGTAAGCCGGGCCGAAGCAGGAGGCGCCCTGCACGGCGCCGACGAGGATCGGGCCGGGGTCGGCGCAGAATTTCTCCCAGGCGTCCGAGCTCTTGGCGGCGTGATCGACGTCGCACACCGAGGTCGTGTTCTTGTCGGGCCCGAAGCCCTCGATCTCGTCGAAGGCGAGTTCGGGGCCGGTGGCGATGACCAGATAGTCGTAGGCTATTTGTTCGCCGTTCGACAGCTCGACGTGGTTCTCTTCGGGCACCACCTTCTCGGCCGCGGCATGGACGAAGTCCACCTTGTTGCGCGGCAGCACCGCGGCCAGGTCGATCGTGGTCTGCGCCTTCGTCCGCCATTTCACCGCCACCCACGGATTGGACGGGGTGAACTGGAAGAAAGGCGACTTGGAAACGACCGTTACCTTGTGGGCACGGTCGAGATTGGCACGCAGTTCATAGGCGGCAGAAATGCCGCCTATGCCGCCGCCGAGAACGACGATGTGCGACATGCTTATGGGACCTCCCTGGTTTTCCTATTCCCCATACATACAATTTTTTGCATGTATTGGAACCCCCGGTGCTGCGCCGGCCCGGGAATCGAGATCTTCGGCCGGCAAAGCCAATGCTCTTGCTATCGTTCCGGGGCCAACCGCTCCCCGCCCCGGCACCCGACTCTCTCTTATATGCGCGCCCGACCATGCCCACTGATGAGGGCGGGCGGCATTGAGCCACGACAATAGCCGATCGGAGAGGGGGTGAACACGAAGTCGTGAGCGGCGCATTGGACCGGCCGCCTTCTGGTGTTCACGACCCGCCAGTAGAAGCAATCGTGTGAGCCGGATCAAAGCCAATGGAGGACGACGATGACCCAGGCGCCCAGGATCACCCAGGAGATGATCGATCTTTATGACGAGTACACCCACCTGACGCTCGACCGGCGCGGCTTCATGGCGAAGCTGACCCGGCTTGCCGGCAGCGCGACCGCGGCTGCGGCCATCGTGCCGCTGATCGCCAGCGACTATGCGCGCGCCGAGATGGTGGCAGCGGACGATCCGCGCCTGGCCATCAGCGAGGTGACCTATCCGGGCGGTGCCGGCGCGGTGAAAGGTTACCTCGCCATGCCGGCGACACGTGAGGGCAAGCTTCCCGGCGTCGTGGTGGTTCACGAGAACCGGGGCCTCAACCCGCATATCAAGGACGTGACCCGGCGCCTGGCGCTGGAGGGCTTCGTCGCGCTGGGTGTCGATCTCCTGTCGCGCCAGGGCGGCACGCCGGGCAGCGACGAGGAGGCAGCCAAGATGTTCCAGGGCATCGACCGCGGTGGGCTGGTCGCCGACGCGGTCGCCGCCGTTCCCTATCTCGCCGGCCGCGAGGAGACCAACGGCAAGGTCGGTGCCGTCGGCTTCTGCTTCGGCGGCGGCATCGTCAATCTGATGGCCGTCAACAGCCCGGCGCTCGCTGCCGCCGTCGCCTATTACGGCGCCCAGCCGGCGGCCGAGGACGTGCCGAAGATCAAGGCGAGGCTGATGCTTCACTATGCCGGCCTCGACCAGCGCATCGGCGCCGGCATCGCCGCCTATGAGGCGGCGCTCGAGGCGGCCGGCGTCGACTATCAGATCTTCATGTATGAGGGCGTCAACCACGCCTTCAACAACGACACCTCGGCGGCACGCTACGACAAGGCGGCCGCGGACGCCGCCTGGGCGCGTACCGTCGCCTTCCTCAAGGAGACGCTGGCGGCGTGAGCCGGATCGGAGGGCGCCGTCGGGTACGGTGCCCTTTCTTTACCACTGTGGCCCGGATCACTTGCTCTGCCACAATTGTGGCATAGGGTCTGCCATGGAGGGTGGCTGGTTGCCCGGCATGCGCCGGGCGCGGTCGGCTGGCCCAGCCCCCGATCCCTCGGGCGGTCTCTCGCCGGTGCCAGCCGGTAATCGAAGAGGGAAACGAGGATGAACCTTCGTTCACTTGCAACTGCCGTTCTTGGCCTGGGACTGGTCATGGCGGTGCCTGCCGTGGCGCAGGCCTATACGAGCTACACCACCGCCTCGGTCAATTTCCGCGCCGGGCCGGGAACCGGTTACGGCAGCTACGGCGCTCTGCCGCCGGGCACGCAGGTCAATGTCATGTACTGCCAGCCCGGCTGGTGCCGCGGGGCGACCTTCCTGGGTACCGGTTGGGTGTCGTCGAGCTATCTCAGCGCGGTGGGGCCGCGCGTCTACCGGCGACCCTACCCCTACTACCGGCCCTACCCCTACTACCGACCCTACCCCTACCGGCCGTATGCGCCCCGCTACTACCAGCGCTATCCGCGTTCGGGCTTCGGCTTCTATTTCAGCGTGCCGTAGCGCGTGGATCGGCGCGGGCGCCGTATTGCCCGCATGTGTCCGGAATAAAGGGAGCCGCTTCGCGCGGCTCCCTTTTCGTTTGGCGGTGTGGTTGTCGTCGCGCGCCGCTGAAGCGCGCTTCCATCGTCCCGACGCATCGTGCCTGCCATGCCGATGGGCGCGCCCGGCTCATGTGAAGAGCCTCGGCAGCTTCAGCTTGGGCACCTTCAATTTCTGCGGTGAGGGCTGCTTCATCGTCTTGATGACCGTCGCTGCAGCGTCGCTGACGTCGCCGGCAAAGATTTTTTTCGGTCGCGCAGGGCCGGCATCAGCAGCCGCTGATCGTCGATGAAGAGCCGCGCCACCGTCAGCGGCATGCCCTTGAAGACGGTTCCATCTCACGTCGCGTGCAGCGAGACGACGCCGTCGACGCTGATGTGCGGAACGTGTTGGATCACGTCGTGCAGGCGACACACACCGCCACGCGGACACACTTCGACGGCGCCGTCGATCATGGCGATGGCGGGCGCGCCGCCGTCGCCGACATGGACGTCGAAGGCGGTGCCACGCACGCCGATGGTGGCCGTCCGTGTGGCGATCTCGCAGGCGTCGTGAGGGGCCTTGCCGGTGATGAAACGGACCGAGTCGCGGATCGGGGCAAACACCGGCTACTCCCAATAATCCATTGAATTATATGGCAAATCTCCGGAGACGACGGTCGCAGCGCGGCGATGGCGGGCCCAAGTCTTGTCTTGGAATTCGACCGCTCCGATACCCTGGTATCGGTCCATCGCAAGATTTCGTCGCCGCTCTGCAAGACGATCGACCGGTCATTGCGCGTGCCGGTCACCGACGTCCTGATCGCGGTCGCCTTGCCGATGTCGGTCGCAGCCTGTGCGGTGCCGAACATCGCCCGCGATGAGCGCGCGTGCGACCGCGGCGATGCCGATGCGCGACGGTGATCCTGCCATCGGTCGAACATGCCTCTTGACGAAGTAACGCGTGCGAGGAGGCGCGACGATGCATGCGATGGCGACGCAATGCATGCGCAATCGTCGCTCACACAAATTTCGCCGGCATTACAATTAGCGCGTTGTTAACTCGGAACTTGCACTACTATGTTCGCGTGAGTTGATTCGCGACTCGGCACCGAGAGGAGAAATCCATTGGCTAAGAAAGCTGTGAAGAAGCCTGCGAAGAAGGCGGCCAAGAAGAAAGTCGCGAAGAAGAAGGTCGCGAAGAAGAAATAGTGCGCGCGCGTCACCGGCGCGTCCGGTGACGACCACGAGCATCCCGTTCGCCGTCGCGGTCACATAACAGATCGCACGGCGACGGGGCTGCTCCAGTAAAAGGGGCATCCACGTGATGCCCCGTTTTTGTTTCCACTCCCCATCACAGCGAACGACACCCGACGCGGCGTGCTGTGGCGCGCGGCGGTCGCCGCGTGCGCTCACACCATGTGGCGCATGTCGGCGGCGAAAGTCGGGAAGGCATAGACCATGTCGCCGAAGCCGGCGGTGGTGATGCCGTGGCGCATGGCCAGCGCGAACAGGTGGATCAGCTCCTCGCCGCCGTGGCCGACGATGTGGGCGCCGAGAATGCGGCCGCTGCCGCGTTCGCTGATGACCTTCGCCCAGGCGACGGATTCGACGAAGGTCCGCCCGGAGAGCCATTCGCGCATGTCGCTGACGGCGACATGGACGTCGCGGCCGTTGTCGCGGGCGTCCTCCTCGGTCAGGCCGACGCTGGCCACGGCGGGGATGGTGTAGAGGCAGGCGGGGACCGCCGAATAGTCGGGCCGGCGCTTCGGCCCGTCGACGATGTTTTCACCGACGAGGCGGCCCTCATAGGTGGCCAGCGGCGAGAGCTGCGGCGTGTCGGGGAGCGCGTCGCCGACGATCCACACCGCATGGTTGGAGGTCGAGCGCAGGTGGTCGTCGTGCAGCACGCGGCCGTGCTCGACGGCGACCGCGCCGGATTCGAGGTCGAGTCCCTCGATGTTGGCGATGCGGCCGGCGCCGTTGACCACCCGGTCGGCCTCGACCGTGCGCTCCATGCCGTCCTCCTCGAAGGTCACGCGCAGGCGGTCGCCGACCGCGGTGATCGCCTTCACGGCAATGCCGCCGCGCGCGTCGATGCCGATCCGTCGCGTCTCGGCGAGGATCTGTTCGACGGCATCGGCGTCGTGGCGGGGGAGGAAGCGTCCGCCGGCCTGGAGGATGGTGACGTGCGTGCCGGCGCGGGCATAGACATGGGCGAACTCGAAGGCGATGACGCCGCCGCCGACGAAGACCACGTCGCGCGGCTGGCGCTCGTCGCTGAGCACGTCGTCCGAGGTGATCATCAGCTCGGCGCCGGGAAAGGCGAGGGGGCGCGGCCGCGAGCCGGTGGCGATGACGATGTGCTCGGCCTCGTAGATGTTGCCGCCGGCCTTGACCGCGTTGGGCGTGACGAAGTGGCCGTGGGCGCGCACCAGATGCACGCCGCGGCGCTCCATCGCCGAGGCGAGCGATCCCGGGATGTGGGCGATGATGTGCTTCTCGCGTCCGATCAGCCCCGCCCAGTCGAGCCTGGCCGGCCCGACCGCGATGTGATGGGCGCCGGCGCGGGAAATGACGTCGAGGGCTTCGGCCGCGGCGACCAGGATCTTCTTCGGCGTGCAGCCGCGGTTGGAGCAGGTGCCGCCGAGTTCGGCCGGCTCCAGCATGGCGACCTTGAGGCCGGCGTGGCGGGTCGGCACCGTCACCCCCATGCCGCCATTGCCGCCGCCGATGATCACCACGTCGTAGCTGGCCATGCCCGCCTCCTCCTCTGCGATGCGCGCAAGATAGGGGAGGGACGATCACGCGGCGAGCCGGCCGGGCTACACGATCCCGTCAAGCGCGGTTGATCCAGGTCAGCGCGTCGTCAGGTGCATTCGGCTGAAGGTGAGGCAGGGCGCGAAACCCGTGAGGTGGAGCCATGCACAGATTCCTTCGCTCGGCCGCTCTGTCGGCCCTCTTCGTCCTTGGCTTCGCCAGCTTCGCTGCGGCGGCGCCGACGACGGTCACCGTCGGGCTGCTGGACAGCTCCGTCATGGGCCAAGGTGCCGGGCCGGGCGCCGGACCGGGCGCCGGGCCGCATGGCCCCGGCATGATGGGCCAGGGCCAGGGTCGCGGCTTCGGCATGATGGGCGGCGGCCGCGGCATGATGGGTGGCGGCTTTGGCCGCGGCATGATGGGTGGCGGGATGATGGCGATCCGCGCCAACCTCGGCACGGTCAGGGCCGGCGCGGTCACCTTCGACGTCACCAACTGGTCGCGCAGCCTCGTCCACGAGATGCTGGTGGTTGCCGTCGACAATCCCGATGTCCAGCTCCCTTACGACGCCGATGACCAGCGCATCATCGAGGACAAGATCGATTCGCTCGGCGAGACCGAGGAGATGGAGCCGGGCGCGGCGAAGACCCTGACCCTCGATCTCAAGCCCGGCACCTATCTGCTCGTCTGTAACATCGCCGGCCACTATGCCGCCGGCATGTGGACGGTGCTGACGGTCACGCAGTAGGGCGCGGGGCGGACCAGACGTGCGGTCCGGCGGTGGCGGAAGGGGCAGGCCCATGGACGTGTTCTATGCGTCCCATTTCGGGCACACGGAACGCATCGCGCAACGCCTCGCGGAGCACATGAGCGCCGCCGGGGTTCCGGCCCGCGCCTGCGATCTTGCCCGTGACTTTCCGGACGAGGAGACGAATTCGCGCGCCGGAGCCCTGCGTTCTGATCGGCGCCATCCGCTATGGCGTGCATGTGCGCCCGGCGCGCAGGCTGCTGAAGCGGATCGCGCCCTTGACGCCGGGCAAGCCGCTGATCCTTCTCTCGGTCAATCTGACCGCGCGCAAGGAAGGCAAGACCGACGCCACGGGCAACGTCTATCTGCGCAAATGGATCGCCCGCTCGGGCGCCCGCCCGCTCATCGCCGAGGCGATCGCCGGCAATCTGGATTATCCGCGCTACAATGTTTTCGACCGCACGGCGATCCGCCTGATCATGCGCATTACCGGCGGCCCCACCGACGGCACCTCGGTCATCGACTATACGCCGTGGGACCGCCTGCCGGCGCTTGCGACGCGAATTTGCGCGGCGATAGCGACGATGCACACCTAGAGTGCGCGCGCTTCGCCGGTTACCTCATGCGCCCAGATATCGCGCTCGAGCGTGCCGCCGGCCGCCTCCCGCGCTGCCGCCCAGGCCTTGACGTGGGGCTGCGTGGTGTGCGCGTCGATCGCCTCCCAGCTCTCCCAGCGCTCGACGATGCGGATCAGCCCGGGGTCGAGCACGTCCTCGCCATAGGCGTAGAGCAGACAGCCGGGCTCCTTGCGCGTTCCTTCCAGCGCCGCCCGCATATACGGCCTGAGCTCATCCATCTTCTCCGGCCTCACCCGGACATATCCGCTGACGACGATCATGCTCTCCCTCCTGCGCGCGATTGAAAGGAATGGCGGATGACATGCACCGGCCGCCCGGCCGGAGGCAAGTGCGTAGGGAGTTCGCCGCGGCGCCGTGACAGGTGTGGCGCCGGTCCTGAACAGCCGGCTCCAAGTGCATCTGCGTGACGGCCTTGCGGCGCCGTCTGTTGTGCGTACCGGCGCTTCCCGGCCGTCGCCTCTGGCCCGATCGCCCCCCGTATGGGCCATGCCGGAAGAACCGGGTCGAATGACGGGCCCGCCCGCCGCTCCAGGAGGCGAGGGGCGGCGGCACGGCCGCCGATCGGCGGTCAGGCCCCGCCAAAGGCGAGCGCGATGGCAAACCCTGCCGCCAGCACCGCGAGCGAGACGAACGTCATGGTGGCGACGGAGGGCGTCGGCGCGCCGGCGTGTCCGTGGTCCATCGCCATTTCGCCCGGCGCATGGTCGCCGGTGGGCGCGCCGCTGTCATAGACGATACGCGCCTCCACATCGCCCGGCCGGCGCACGGTCATCATGCCGTGCTTGAGGTGGTTGGCGACCAGCCACCAGTTCATCGGATAGGCGACGGCGAAGCCGACCATCAGCGCCAGAGACATGCGGAACCAGAACAGCGGCCGGGCCGGGTCGTGCGCCGCCGGGTCGCCGGCAAAGGCGATGGCCATCGCCGGCCACATGCCGCCCATCAGGCAGTTCATCGACAGCAGTTCGGGAATGAAGGTGGATCTCAGCGAGGCGCCGTAGGAGCCGGCCATGCCGCGCATGAACAGCGCCTGGAAGATGGTCCAGCCGAAGCCGAAGCCGAGGACGTATTCGAGCCCCATGTCGAGGATCATCGGCAGCGCGACCAGCGCCCCGATCACCGCGCCGACAAGGATGCCGATGCCGTCGCCGGCGACGCAGTGCATGGTGGAGCCCAGCGCCTGGCGCCAGCGCGCGGCGACATATTGCTCGTGCAGGCCGGGCAGCGGCTCGCGGCAGCCGAGCACATAGAGGAAGGCGCCGAACGGCCCGGAATAGAGGGTGATCAGCACGAAGCCGACCTTCATCACCGGGTGCTCGGGCGTCGTGCGGATGTCGATGGCGACGAAGGCGACCGCCAGCGCCGTCAGGATGAACCAGAGAAGCATGACGCCGTCGATCACCATGGCCGAAGCTCCCGATGATTGCGATGTAGCCGGGAGGCTAACACGGGAGAGGGCGGTGTCACCCCGCGTCGCCCCAACTTTGCCGCCCTGTGCCTCCACCTTTGCCTGGCGACATGGCATAATGCCGGCCAGAGAGAGGGATGTCCCATGACCGCGCCCCGAAAAACCGCCGTCGCCGCGTTGATTCTCGCTGCAGCCTGCGCGCCGGCGGCGGCCGAGGACGTGATCGCCAGGGTCGACTATGCCTGCGCCGGCGGCAAGACCATCGCGGCCACCTATTATGCCGACAAGGTCGATATCGTGCTCAGCGACGGCCGCTCGCTGACCTTGCCGCAGACGATCTCCGGCTCCGGCACGCGCTACGCCAATGCCGACGAATCGGTGGTCTTCTGGAGCAAGGGCAACGACGCCTTCGTCACCGAGGGCGATGCCGACACGCCGACCTACGCCGATTGCACCGGCGAGACGATGTAGGCCGGCCATCCTCCTGACATCCCCCTGTCAACAAGTCGGTCGCGGGGCGGCCTCCGACCACTCGCCTTTGGCCCCGCGATCCCCCATATTCGGGCCATGCCACCACGCAAATCCGGATTCTCAGAAGCCCCTCCGGGGACCTACAAGTCGTCCCGCGGCACCTCCATGGGCGGGCGCGGCTCGGCCAAGGAGCGCGCCGCCGTCGGCCTGAGCCCGGTCGCCGGCCTCGATGTCGACCTGGAGGACGTCGGCGGGCTGCCGCAGAACGCCGTCACCGCGACGGTGGAGGCGCTGTCGGCGCTGATCGAGAGCGGCCGGCCGGAGTTCCGCGACAAGACCTGGGTGCCGCATCGTCCGCCGCGGCCGGAGAAATCCGAGGGCGGCGTGCCGCTGAAGATCGTCTCCGAGCTGACGCCGAAGGGCGACCAGCCGACGGCGATCGCCGAGCTGGTGTCGGGCATCGACGCCGAGGAGCGCGACCAGGTGCTGCTCGGCGTCACCGGCTCGGGCAAGACCTACACCATGGCCAAGGTGATCGAGGCGACGCAGCGGCCGGCGCTCATCCTGGCGCCCAACAAGACGCTCGCCGCCCAGCTCTATGGCGAGTTCAAGTCGTTCTTCCCGGAAAACGCGGTCGAGTATTTCGTCTCCTATTACGACTACTACCAGCCGGAGGCCTACGTTCCGCGCACCGACACCTATATCGAGAAGGAATCCTCCATCAACGAGCAGATCGACCGCATGCGCCATTCGGCGACGCGCTCGCTGCTCGAACGCGACGACGTCATCATCGTCGCCAGCGTGTCGTGCATCTACGGCATCGGCTCGGTCGAGACCTATACGGCGATGACCTTCGCGCTCACGGTCGGCGATCGCATCGACCAGCGCCAGCTCCTCGCCGATCTGGTGGCGCTGCACTACAAGCGCGCCGATGCCGATTTCCGCCGCGGCACCTTCCGCGTGCGCGGCGATACCGTCGACCTGTTCCCGGCCCATCTGGAGGATCGCGCCTGGCGCGTCGCCCTGTTCGGCAACGAGATCGAATCGATCACCGAGTTCGATCCGCTCACCGGCCAGAAGGCGGGCAGCCTCAAGCAGGTCAAGGTCTACGCCAACTCGCACTATGTCACCCCGCGGCCGACGCTGGCGCAGGCGGTGAAGAGCATCAAGGAAGAGCTGCGCCATCGTCTGGAGGAGCTCAGTGCCGCCGGGCGCCTGCTCGAGGCGCAGCGGCTGGAGCAGCGCTGCCGCTTCGACATCGAGATGATCGAGGCGACCGGCTCGTGCGCCGGCATCGAGAACTATTCGCGCTATCTCACCGGCCGCAAGCCGGGCGAGCCGCCGCCGACGCTGTTCGAATACCTGCCCGACAACGCGCTGGTCTTCGTCGACGAGAGCCACGTCACCGTGCCGCAGATCGGCGGCATGTATCGCGGCGACTTCCGGCGCAAGGCGACGCTCGCCGAATACGGCTTCCGCCTGCCGTCGTGCATGGACAACCGGCCGCTGCGCTTCGAGGAATGGGACCTGATGCGCCCGCAGACCACCTATGTCTCGGCGACGCCGGGCGGCTGGGAGATGGAGCGCACCGGCGGCGTCTTCGCCGAACAGGTCATCCGCCCGACCGGCCTCATCGACCCGCCGGTCGAGGTGCGCCCCGCCAAGGCCCAGGTCGACGACGTGCTCGGCGAGATCCGCGAGACGGCGCTGCATGGCTACCGCACGCTGGTCACCGTGCTGACCAAGCGCATGGCCGAGGATTTGACCGAATACCTGCACGAGCAGGGCGTGCGCGTGCGCTACATGCATTCCGACGTGGAGACGCTGGAGCGCATCGAGATCATCCGCGACCTCAGGCTCGGCGCCTTCGACGTGCTGGTCGGCATCAACCTCTTGCGCGAGGGCCTCGACATTCCCGAATGCGCGCTGGTCGCCATCCTCGATGCCGACAAGGAGGGCTTCCTGCGCTCGGAGACCTCGCTCATCCAGACCATCGGCCGGGCCGCGCGCAACGTCGACAGCAAGGTCATCCTCTATGCCGATCGCATCACCGGCTCGATGGAGCGCGCCATGGCGGAGACCGGCCGCCGGCGCGAGAAGCAGGTCGAATACAACACCCTGAACGGCATCACGCCGGAGAGCATCAAGAAGCAGATCGGCGACATCATGTCGTCGGTCTACGAGCGCGACCACGTCATCGTGCCCACCGGCCTGGCGGAAGAGGGCGCCGCCATCGGCCACAATTTCAAGGCGACGCTGGCCGACCTGGAGAAGCGCATGCGCGACGCCGCCGCCGACCTCGAATTCGAGGAGGCGGCGCGGCTGCGCGACGAGATCAAGCGGCTGGAGGAGATGGAACTTGCCGTCGCCGACGACCCGCTGGCCCGCAATCCGGGGGAGGGTGGGTGGCCGTCTCGTTCGGGCACCAGTCCGGGCGGAGCGAGGCAAGGCCAAGCGGCCGCCGGGCGGTCAGCCCGCCCTCGCGGAGGCGGCGAGCGCGGCGAGCCTGCCGTGAGCGGAAAGGGTCCAAGAAAGAATTCCCTGGACGAGATGACCGTGCGCCGCACCGAGATTCCGGTTCAGGGCGCGCGCCCGACGAAACCCTCGCTTGACGTCATGGGCCCGGGCACCGACCGCGAAACGCCGATGCCCCAAACGTCCACATCGAAGACGCGCCCGCACGCGCCCTCGCTGAAAGAGACCCACGAATACGATTTCATCCCGGCGGACAAGGACAAGCGCCCATCCCCGCGCTCCTTCGGCGGCAAGCCCGGCAGCCCGGTCGGGCGGGGCAAGCGAAGGCGATGACAATGCGTCTTGCCATGATCGCGGTGCTCGTCAGCGCGGCTCTCACGCCGCCCGCCTTGGCGGCCGAGGTTTCGGCGGCAACCTGCGACGCCGATCTCGCCGCCGTCGGCGCCAGCTTCGACGAAACACAGGCCCGGCTGGAAAAGGCCGCCAGCGCAGATCAGGCGGAAAAGTGCGCGGCGATCCGGCGCCACGTCGAGGTCATGGCCAACGGTGTCAATGTGTTCCAGCGTTGTCTGCCAGGGGGGCACGACAAGGGCGAGAATATCGGTCAGCTTGTCGGCTCGATCGCCGATTTTCTCGATATCAGCGACTCTCTCGGCTGTCCCGCGTTCGATCCGCCGAAGATCGATGGCATGGAATAGGGCGGGCGCTTCGGCGCCGCCTCAGGGCCGGTCGTTCCTACCGCGACGTGGCATGCCCGGCGGCGACGCCGGCAAGCGAAGGCGATAGCACCTGTCCGACATCGGGCCGATCATGAATTCGCCGCTCGGCTGGGCGCTCGTCATCGTCGTGCTGGGATGGCCGGTGCTGCTCGCCGGCGGCGTCGCCGGGCTGGTCGTCGGCTGGCTGATCGCGCGCAAGACCCGGCCCTGGCTCGGCGCGATTGTCGGCATGCTGACCGGTCTGGCCCTCGCCGCGATCGGCGTCGTCGCCTTTGCGGGGTGACCGATCGGGGCGCGAGGCTCTATGCGGCGGAGGCGGCCGATTGCCGAGCGACAAAGGCCCGTTCCGGTATGCCGCGCCGGGGAGAGGTGTCGCGCCGTGCTATGTGCGATTTCCCTCCCCGCATCGGGGAGGGTGGCCGGCGAGAGCCGGCCGGGCGGGGGCGATGAAGTAAACCGGCGACGCGGCGTCAGCGGCGGCCCTTGCGCACCAGCCGGGGAATGTCGCTGCGGGCAATGCCGAGGTCGCGCAGCACGGCCTCGTCGGCATCGGCGAGCCGGCGGACGCTCCGCCGCTCGTGCCAATAGTCGGCGATCGCCACGGCGGCCGTGGCCATCGTGTGGAGCGTGGTGAACACCGCCCGGCTGAGCCGGTCGGCGGCCGGCTGATTGAAGCTGCCGGCGGCGTGCGGACTGAGGCTGATCAGGGACATGATGTCTCTCCCTCCGGGGTGCGGGGAGAAGCCTGCGGTCCGGGTCGCGCGTTGTTGGCGACCGGGCTTGCCGCTCAGGGTCCGCCGTCACCCGGTTGCGCATGCCCGCGCCGTTCCGTCCTACGGACCAGCTGGCAGAGCTTGCGCAGGGGATGGATCATACGCCTTCCGGGTAAACCGACCGTTTGCGGGGGGGCGATGGCGGAAAACCGGGGCGGCGGGGAGTCATATCTCCCCCACATGCACCGCCAGCCACACGGTCGGCGTCTCGGTCCAGGTGACGCGGTGGCGTGTGTGGGCGGGGAGGAAGACGTAGTCGCCGGGTGAGAGCCGCATCTCGGCTTCGCCGTCGATGGCCAGACCGGCGCTGCCTGAGAGCAGGATCACCCATTCGTCATGGGCCTGGTCGTACCAGAAGCCGGGCGGCGAAGCCTGTCCGGTGGAGACGATGCGCTCGATGCGCAAGCCCGGCCGGGCGAGGAGGTCGGTGAGCTCCTCCTCGGCGGAAGCGGCCGGCAGATCGGCGAAGATGTTGGGCATGGTGTTTCCTCGGCTCGTCATGGCCCGGCAAACACTATGCCCCAGCGATCAGAGATGTGGATGCTCTGCAGCGTGGCACCACACCAAACCTCGCCTTTGAGGCAGGGCTATCGCATGTGGCACGGGCGCCAACCCTCTCCCCTTGCGGGAGAGGGTGGACCGCGCAGCGGTCCGGGTGAGGGGTGCGGGCACGGCCTTGCCATTCCCCCTCACCCTGTCCCTCTCCCGCAAGGGGAGAGGGAACGAATACGGCCGAGGCCGACATGTCGCCCGAATCCCCGCTATGATGCGCGCATGACCGCCTATGTTGCCCTGCTGCGCGCCGTCAATGTCGGCGGGCGCGGCGTCAAGATGGCCGAGTTGCGTGCGCTCTTCGCCGACCTCGGGCTTGCCGGTGCGCGCACCCATCTGCAAAGCGGCAATGTCGTCTTCGCTGCGGACGGCGATCGCGCCGAGATCGCCGCGACCATAGAAGCGGGCATCGTCGATCGCTTCGGTTTCCGTTCGGAGACCATGCTGCGCAGCGCCGCCGAAATGAAGCGGCTTATCGGGCGCAACCCGTTTCCCGAAATGGCCGAGGCCGACCCCAGCCATCTCCTGGTGATGTTCCTCGCCGGCCTGCCGACGGCGGCGGATCGCGCCGCGCTCAGGATGGAGTGGGACGGGCCGGAGAGGTGGAAGGCGGTCGGGCCGGATCTGTTCATCTGTTACCCCGCGAGCATCGGCAAGTCGAAGCTGAAGCTGAAACTGGCGACGCCGGGGACCGGGCGTAACTGGAACGTGGTGCGGGCGCTGGCGGCCCTGGCGGCGGAGGCCGCCGGCTGAGCGAGATCAATTCACAGCCGCCCGCGGCGCGGCTAGTATTCCCCGGTGCCGCGTGTGCCGCACGCATGAAGGAGGACGTCTCATGTCGAAAGGACGGGACAGGCCGGGCCACCAGAAGAAGAAGCCCAAATCCGACAAGAACAAGAAGAACAAGCACCAGCCCTTCGGCGGCAAGACGCCGTCGCCGGTGATGGCGACCATGCATCCGGACGAGGTGAAGAAGTCAGGCTGATATCGGGCCGGCCGCCGGGTCCGGATTGCGGACGTCGCGCGCGGCGTGTCGGGAGGCTGGCTGCGATCCCGGCACGGTTGCCCGCGCCGGGATTGCATGGGGGAACGCGACAGGCAGCGCGATCACTTGCAGCAGACCGAACCCACGCTGCTGCTGCCGGCACTGATGCCGCCGCCGGACCCGCCGCCGGACCCGTTGCCGCCGGAGCCGCCGCCGAACTGCTTGCCGAGCGAATCGAGAACCGTCTGGCGATTGGTGATTTCCTTGCTGATTCCATCGGAGACCGCCGAACCGTAGTCGGGCGTGAACTTTCCGGCGCGGATGGTGCCGCCCCGCGGCTGGACATTGGCGACCATGGTGCAGCGGACAGTAGCGAACTTCGCATTCACCTTGCCGCCGTTGGCGACGAAACCGCTGAACTGGAACCTCTCGGCGCCCTTGAAGCCCTTGCTGCTGCAATATGCCGAGGCGAGCGTGCCGAGGTCGCTCGTCTTGCCGTTCTTGAGGCCGACGCTGGCGTTGTTGAACTGCTCGTAGGCGTACGCGCTGGCAATACCGGTGCACAGAGCGAGTGCGGCTACAGCCGCCGTAACGATGCCTGACCTGATCATTTGCTGTTTCCTAATCCTGAAAGAAATGAGCGGCGCCGGATGGCGCCGCTCTTGTTGGTGGCTTATGTCAGTGTGGCCTGCGGCATGCAGTGATGCCTGTCACACACGATGGAGCGCTCGAGGGAGGGCAACATGATCCGGGTCGGTATCGGCGGGTGGACCTTTGCGCCGTGGCGCGGGACCTTCTATCCGGACGGTCTCAAGCATGCCGACGAGCTGAAATACGCGGCAAGCAAGCTCACCTCGATCGAGATCAACGGCACCTTCTATCGCACCCAGTCGGCGGCGAGCTTCGCCAAGTGGCGCGACGAGACGCCGGAGGATTTCGTCTTCGCGGTGAAGGGCCACCGCGCCGTGGTCAACAAGAAGGTTCTGGCCGAGGCCGGCGAGGCGATCGACTGGTTCCTCAAGTCGGGCATCACCGAGCTCGGGCCCAAGCTCGGTCCGCTGCTCTGGCAGTTCGCGCCTTACAAGAAGTTCGACCCTGACGACTTCGGCGCCTTCCTGGCGCTGCTGCCGAAGGCGGCGGACGGCGTGCAGCTCCGCCACGTGGTCGAGGTGCGCTCGCAGAGCTTTCTCGTGCCGGAGTTCGTGGCGCTCCTGCGCAAGCACAATGTCGCCGTGGTCTCAGCCCACTCCGACGACTACCCGGCGATTGCCGATGTCACCGCCGATTTCGTTTATGCCCGCTTGCAGAAGTCGCAGGAGACGATCGCCACCGGCTATGCCCCGGCCGATCTCGATGGCTGGGCGGCGCGCGCCAGGCTCTGGGCCGCAGGCGGCGAGGTGGACGATTTGCCGCGCTTCGGCGCCAAGGCGGCGGCGAAAAAGAAGCGCGACGTCTTCGTCTACATGATCGCCGGCGCCAAGGTCCGCGCCCCCGCGGCGGCACAGGCTTTGATCGCGCGGCTGTAGCCCGTCCCGGCCCCCATTTGCCACGCTTCACCGCGGCTAACCGACGGTCACGCAAGGTGAGCCGCCGGCCGTAATCGTGCCTCAATTGACAGGGCATTTCGCCTCAGCGCCGCACAGGGATGCGGGGGCGGCGCGTGGCTGGGAGGGACATGCAAACGATGCGGCCTATCAGTAGACGGAAGTCAGAGAGTGAAAGTAAGCAAGTCACGCGTTTTTGCGTTCGGGGCAGTCATTGTGGCGTTTGCAGCAGTGGCAGGTCTTCAGTCGAGTGAAGCGTCGGCCGCCCAGTGCGGCAGAGCGTCCTGGTACAGCATGGGTACCAGGACGGCGAGCGGGGAAAAGATGAATGCCAATGCGCTCGCGGCAGCCCATCGCTTCCTTCCCTTCGGCACCCACGTCAGGGTCGACAATCTCGCCAATGGCCGCTCGGTGGTCGTGCGCATCAACGATCGCGGACCTTTCGTCGGCGGTCGGGTGATCGATCTCACCCGTGGCGCCGCCGCCGCGATCGGCATGATCCATTCGGGCACGGCCAAGGTGCGTATCACCGTCATCGACGGCAGCAAGCATCTCAAGGGCTGCTCGTAGCCGTCAGGCGAAATCGTCCAGCCGGTCGAATGCCACTGACTTGATCAGGGCAACGACCGGCTGACCGATCGCGATGTCGAGCGCCTTGGCCGCGTCGCGTGTGATGCGCGCCACCAGCATCTGACCGCCGGCATCGAGCTGCACCTCGACCATGCCGCTTGGGTCGACGGCGATATCGGTCACCGTCGCGCTGAGGCGGTTGCGGATCGACAGCAGGCCGGGATCGCCCACCGCCAGCGCCACCTCGCGGGCGCGCACGCGCAGGCGCACCGCGCTGCCCGGCGGCCGGTCGATCGTCGGTGTCCACATGCGCCCGGCCGGATGGTCGAGCACCGTGGTGCCGTTGTCGCTATCGTGGGCGACGACCTCGGCCATCAGAACCATGCTCGCCTCGAAACGCCCGGTATGGGGGCGCAGGTCGAGCCGGCCGAACACGTCGTTCACCGTGCCGCTGGCGATCGTCCTGCCCTCGGCGATGAGCACCAGCGTATCGGCCAGCCGCGTCACCTCGTCGACGCTGTGGCTGACATAGACGATGGGCAATCGCATCTCGTCGCGCAGGCGCTCGATATAGGGCAGGATCTCCTCCTTGCGCGCCGGATCGAGAGAGGCCAGCGGCTCGTCCATGATGAGCAGGCGCGGGCTCTGCAACAAGGCACGGCCGATGGCGACGCGCTGCTTCTCGCCGCCCGACAGGCTCGCCGGCCGCCGCTTGAGCAGATCGCCGATGCCGAGCAGCGCGACGATCTGGTCGAACGACCCCCAGCGTTGCCGCTGCGGCGTGCGCCGGCGTCCGTACATCAGGTTGCCGCGCACCGAATAGTGCGGAAAGAGCCGGCCCTCCTGGAAAACGTAGCCGATGCCGCGCTTGCGCACCGGCACGTCGATGTTCGCGCCGGAATCGAACAGCGGCACGTCGTCGAGGCGGATCGAGCCCTCGTCCGGGCGCACCAGCCCGGCGATGGCGTTGATGAGCGTCGACTTGCCGGCGCCGGAACGGCCGAAGAGGGCGGTGACGCCGGCGGCGCCAGTGAAGCGCGCAGACAGCGTGAAGGCGCCCAACGTCTTTTCGATGTTCACTTCGAGCATCGGAATCAGCCTTCGGTCCGGCGGGCGACGCGGCGGGCGAGCAGCTCGGAGAGGAGCAGCGCGGCGAAGGCGACGACAATGGCAATGATCGTCAGGCGCAGCGCCGGCAGCTCGCCGCCGGGCACCTGGGCATTGGTGTAGATCGCCAGCGGCACGGTCTGGGTGATGCCGGGGATGTTGCCGACGAAGGTGATGGTGGCGCCGAACTCGCCAAGCGCCCGGGCGAAGGACAGCACCACGCCGGCAAGGATGCCGGGCAGCGCCAGTGGCAGGGTGACGGTCGCCAGGATGCCGAGGCGCCGGGCACCGAGGGTTGCCGCCGCGGCGCCAAGGCGCGGGTCGATGGCCTCGATCGACAGGCGGATGGCGCGCACCATCAGCGGAAAGCCCATGATCGCCGCGGCCAGCGCCGCCCCGGTCCAGTTGAAGGCGAGCACGATACCGAACGTCTTCTGAAGGAAGCCGCCGATCGGCCCCTTGGTGCCGAAGGCGATGAGCAGCAGATAGCCGGTCACCACCGGCGGCATGACCAGCGGCAGGTGGATAATGCCGTCGAGCAGCGAGCGCCCGACGAAACGGCCGCGGGCGAGCAGCCAGGCAATGGCGAAGCCGAAGGGCAGGCTGACCAGCGCCGCCACCGTCGCCACGCGCAGGCTGAGCGCGATGGCGGACCATTCCTGTGGGGTCAGCGGGTCGAGCATGGAGCCCCTATTTCACGAGCCCGGCGAGACGATGGTGAAGCCCTGCTTGCGATAGGCCGGTGCGGCCGCGTCCGATTGCAGGAAGGCGAAGAAGGCTATCGCATCCGCACTGGTCGCCCCGGCGGTCATGGCGACAGGATAGAGGATCGGCTCGTGGCTGTCGGCGGGAAAGGTGCCGATCGCCTTCACCGCCGGCTCGGCGGCGGCATCGGTCGCATAGACGATGCCGGCCGGCGCTTCGCCGCGGGCGACGAAGGCGAGCGCCAGGCGCACATTCTCCGACTGCACCACGCGGGGCGCGATGCTCTCCCACACGCCCAGGCTCTCGAGCGCGGCCTTGCCGTAGCGGCCGGCCGGCACCAATTCGACATTGGCCATGGCGAGGTGCCCGTCGGGGCCGAGCAGGCCGGCGAGGTCCATGCCCGGTGCGATCGCGATTGTCGCGGTCAACTCCTTGGGCACGACCAGGGCGATCGCGTTGCCGAGCAGCGTGCGCCGTGTCTCCGGCTGCACCAGCTTGTGGTCCACGGCGTAGTCCATCCAGGCCACGTCGGCGGAGAAGAAGATGTCGGCCGGCGCGCCCTGCTCGATCTGGCGGACGAGCGTCGCCGTGCCGGCGTAGCTGATGGCGACCGACTTGCCGGTCTTCTCGCGATAGGCGGCGGCGACGTCGTCGAGGGCGTTCTTCAGGCTGGCGGCAGCGAAGACGATTGGCTCAGCGGCAAAGGCGGGCAGGGCCGCGGTGGCGAACGCCGGTGCGGCGACAATGGCGGCGAGGAACAGGCGGCGGGCGATCAAGGCGGCACCTCGATATGTTTAGGTAAACATATCGAATATGTCAGCACGGCGCCGCGCCGGAATCAATCGTCGGTGCGGCGGCGGCGCCCGCGCGTCGATGAACGGGTGGGTTCCGGGCCGGCGCCGTCCGGTTTCACGTAGTGGCGGAGATCGGCGATGCCGGCGGCAACCGCCTTTTCGGCGTCGGCTTCCATCTGGTGGTAGCGGTCGAGCACGCGGCGGCCGAGCGGGGTCAATCGGGTGCCGCCGCCGCCGCCGGTGCCGCCCTTTGCCGTCTCGACCAGTGGCTCGACAAAGGCGGCGTTCATCTCCTGCACCAAGAGCCAGCTGCGCTTGTAGCTCATGCCGGAACGCTTGGCCGCCGCGGTCAGCGAAGCGGTGTCGCCGATCGCCTGGAGGAGGCCGGCCTTTCCCGGACCGATCGCCACGCCGGGCTTCAGCACGATGCGGAAGCGCAGGCCTTCGGTTCGGTTGACGAATTGCGGCAAGTACCGACTCCCAAACTGACAAGTATGCGCAATCTTGAATAGAAAAGCAGTTGCAGGAAAGGTGCCGCGCACGGTCGCGTTGACGCACCACCAGGGCTGGTGAATCCGCAACACAACCGGGGGCCCCCGACGCCAGGTTGTACCTAGGGCGGCATCGGCCTCAGGTGTAATATCCAGCCGATGACGGCCGATTCGACGCCAGCTCCCGCCGGTGCTGTGCACGGCGTAGCCAAAGCCGCCAGGCGGCTGGCAGCGGGAGTCTGGCTGAAATGGGGTGCGGTCGGCGCGGTGGCGCTGGTCCTCGTGGCGTTCTTTGGCGCCTACTTCCTGCCGCGCGCACCGGAAGTCACCCGGTCGATCGATATCGCTGCCCCGCGCGCAGCGCTCTTTCCGCTGGTCGCCGATCTTCGTCATCTGCCGGACTGGTCGCCGCGGCTCACCGCCGATCCCGATATTGCGATCACCTTCACCGGGCCGCTAGACGGTGTCGGCCAGGCCATCTCCTGGCAGAGCAAGCGGCCGGAGGTCGGCTCCGGCATCGAGACGATCACGGCGATCGCGCCCGACAGCTCGGTCACGATGCGCGTCACCCTTGCCGGACAGCCGTCGACCGCGGCGTGGTTCCGTCTTGAGCAGAAGAGCGCGGCCGAAACCACCGTCGTCTGGGGCTATCGCAAGGATCTCGGCTTCAACCCGATCAACCGTTATCGCGGCCTGACGATCGACGGCCTCGTCGGGCCGGATTACGAGCGTGGTCTGAAGCGCCTCAAGGCTATTGCCGAGACGCCGCCGGAGAGCGGTCAGCCGCCCAAGACGAACTAGAATCCGAACGTCCCTAGCCGATCCCTGGGAATGACGGCCACGCCTGCATGGGGTGGTCGAAGAGCTGCGTGCCGCCGTTGAATGCGATCAGGGCCAGCATGAAGACGGTATAGACGGCGATCCACACGAGAAACCCGCCGGTGCCGGCGTCGTGGGCCACCTGTGTGCGGTTGCGAGCGATACTGCGCATGGTGTCTCCCTCCCTGTCGGGGAGACCCATAGTGCGGTTGCGATGACGGCGCTCGTCGGACGGGAATGGGGCCATTGCGGACAGTTGTGCGGGCCGAATTGTGGCAAGGGCAGCGAGCGCTCCGCGGGCGGCGGATGGTGGTCCTGCACCCTTGGCGGCACCGCCTCCGCAGACAGATCGCCTGGGAGGGCAGCGGTGAATTGTCGCAGGCGGGTCAGGTGGTTGGGTGAAGGTGTTGTTTTGACATGAGAATTTGAAATCGGCACAGGCAGATAATTGTACTCCGCTTGACGAAAATCACAGCACGTTCAGGGCCGGCTCTGTTGCATGGCGCCGATGCGACCAGGAACGAAGGGCGGGCGACATGGACGTGCTGGACAGGGTGAGCTCGAGCGCTGAAGGTGCAATGGCAGGGTTTGGTCGAGTCCTGGAAACGACGACCGTCCTCCTGAAAAATCACGATAGCCGAACGCTCCACCAGCTCTCCCTCGACCGAGCCGAGGCGGAGCTGTCCAGCAGCGGCGCCCTGGTGGTCGATACCGGTCATCACACCGGCCGTTCGCCGCAGGACAAGTTCATCGTCCGCGAGGCGGCGACCGAGGCGTCGGTCGATTGGGAGGACAACGCGTCGATCTCGCGCGAGGCCTTCGAGCGCCTGCGCGCGGACATTCTCGACTATGTGCGCGGCAAGGAGCTGTTCGCACAGGAGCTGGTCGCCGGCGCCGATCCGCGTCATCAGATTCACGTCAAGGTCTTCACCGAACTCGCCTGGCACTCGCTGTTCATCCGCAACCTGCTGCGCGTGCCGGAGGGGCTGCTGGAAGAGGGCGCCGCCGACGGTCTGACGATCATTGCGGTGCCCGGATTTGAGGCTGATCCCGGACGCTACGGCATCCGCACGCCGACGGTCATCGCCTGCGATTTTGCCGGGCGCACGGTGCTCATCGCCGGGACGAGCTATGCCGGCGAGATCAAGAAGGCGGTCTTCACCTTCCTCAACTACATCCTGCCGGAGAGCGGCGTGCTGCCGATGCACTGCTCGGCCAATGTCGGCGAGGGCGGCGACGTGGCGATCTTCTTCGGCCTCTCCGGCACCGGCAAGACGACGCTGTCGGCAACCGCCGACCGCACGCTCATCGGCGACGACGAGCACGGCTGGGGCGAGGCCGGCGTCTTCAACTTCGAGGGCGGCTGCTACGCCAAGGTGATCGGCCTGTCGGAGGAGGACGAGCCGCAGATCTACGCCGCCACCAACCGCTTCGGCACGGTGCTGGAAAACGTCGTGCTGGCGCCCGACACCGGCCAGCCGCAATTCGCCGACATCAGCAAGACGGAGAACACGCGCGCCGCCTATCCGCTGTCGCATGTCGCCAATGCCCATCCGGCGGGGCAGGCGGGTCATCCGACCAACATCGTCATGCTCACCGCCGACGCCTTCGGCGTGCTGCCGCCGATCGCCTGGTTGACCGCCCGGCAGGCGGTCTACTACTTCCTGTCCGGCTTCACCGCCAGGGTCGCCGGCACCGAGAAGGGCATCAGCGAACCCCAGCCGACGTTCTCCTCCTGCTTCGGCGCCCCCTTCATGCCGCGCCGGCCGATCGACTACGGCAAGCTGCTGCTCGGCCTCATCCGCGAGCACCGGCCGAATTGCTGGCTGGTCAATACGGGGTGGACCGGGGGGCCTTACGGCGTCGGCAAGCGCATGCCGATCAAGGTCACGCGCGCCCTTCTCGATGCGGCGCTCAACGGCAGCATCCCGGTGGACGACTTGCACAAGGACGAACGCTTCGGCTTCAGAATTCCATCGTCCATCGAAGGCGTGCCGACGCACATCCTGACGCCGAAGATGACCTGGTCGGATGCCGATGCCTATGACCGCACCGCCGACAAGCTGGCCGCGATGTTCGCCGAGAACTTCGCGAAAGTCGGTGCCGATATCGATGCGGCCGTGGCTGCGGCCGGTCCGAAGCCGCGGGGGTAGCGCGGGCGTTCAGGGCCTCCAGTCCATGGGAACGTGGCCGGGCTCGGCGGCGACGCGCTTCAGCCAGGCGCCGATCGCCGGATAGGCCGCAAGCTCGAAGCCGCCGTCCTCGGCGACATGGGTATAGGCATAGAGCGCGATGTCGGCGACCGAATAGGCGCCGCCGGCGAGCCAGTCGCTCTTGGCAAGTGCCTGCTCCATGACGGAGAGCGCGCGGCCGCCGCGCGTCTGCCAGTCGGCCAGCTGCTCCGGCGTCGCCTTGCCGATGCGGTCCGGATAGATCTTCAGCCATGAGCGGGCGACGGCGATCACCGGCTCGTGGTCGTATTGCTCGAAGAACAGCCATTGATGGGCGAGCGCCCGCGCGAAGCGGTCGGCCGGCAGAAAGGGCGTGCCCTCGGCGAGGTAGAGCAGCATGGCGTTCGATTCCGACAGCTTGCGGCCGTCGGGGAGGACCAGCAGCGGCACCTTGCCGTTGGGGTTCAGCGCCAGATAGTCCGGCGTGCGCGTCTCGCCCTTCGACGGGTCGGTCTCGACGATGCGGAAGGGAATGCCGAGCTGGTGCATCAGCAGCCGCGGCTTGTAGCAGTTCCCCGAAGCTTGCATCGAATAAAGTGTGTAGCTCATGCGTTCACCTCGCTCGTCTCACGAAGAATTGGCTGGCGTCACGCACCCGTCCAATTCCAATCCGTGCGTAACACATCAGCCGAATCGATCGATCGGCGGAACGAAAGGTGGCCGGAATGGACAGCGAGCAGTTGAAGGCGGCCCAGGCGCCCCTCAAGCAGCGCTATCGCGACGACCCGGACGCGGCGGTGGTCACCCTCCATGCCCGCGGCGCCATCGGTGACGGGGTCACCTGTTCGGTCGAGACCGGACAGGCGCTCGCCCGCGCCGGCCTGCATCCGGCAAGCGGCGGCGAGGCCATGGTCAATGTCTGCTCCGGCGACATGCTCTTGCAGGCGCTGGTCGCCTGTGCCGGCGTCACGCTCAATGCGGTCGCCACCTCGCTCGGCCTGCCGGTCACGGATGCGCGCCTCCACGCCGAGGGCGATCTCGATTTCCGCGGCACACTCGGCGTGTCGAAGGAGGCGCCGGTCGGCTTCCGCGATGTCCGCCTCAGGATCGAGGTCGAGGGCGATCTGACGGACGAGCAGTTGGCGACGCTGGTCAAGCTCACCGAGCGCTATTGCGTCGTCTATCAGACGCTGAAGAGCGCGCCGTCCCTGTCGGTTGCGGCGGAGCGGGCGGCCTGAGGTAAGGATTTCGATACCAGGATCGTGCCATGCCTGCGTGACGCCTGATTCCGGCCTGCGATCAGCCGAGACCGCACCATGCAGCGACCTGGCGCATTCACGCCCGAGGACTTCCTGAAGATCGCGGTCATTGTCGCGATCGTGGCGGCCGATGCGGTGTGGATCGAACTCGGCAATTTCCACTTCGCTCTCGCCAGCACGATCCGCGTGGTCGCCGCCGTCGCCGTGCTTCTGGCCGTTGCCGAACTTTATCGCCGCTGGCGGCCGAACCGGAATTTCGTCGTCATGGTGCGCGAGACCGCGTGGCTGCTGGCCTTCTCGGCCGCCGCCGGGGTGTTCAGCAACCTCGTCGTCACCCTCAATCTGCCGCTTATCGACGACCGTCTCGTCGCTTTCGATGGTGCGCTCCATCTCGATTGGCAGGCCTACTACGCCTATGTCGTCGGGCACCCGGCGCTCGGCACCGTCTACGCGCTGTTCTATTTCGCGGCGCTGCCCTTCATCGCCTTCGGCATCATCGCGCTGGCCGTGATGGAGAGAACCGGGCGGGCGAGCGAGCTGGTGCTCGCCGCCATGATCGGCGCGCTCATCGCCATCGCCATATCGGGCCTGTGGCCGTCCTCCGGCGCGCTCGCCTATTTCCGCCCCGACGAGGCGCTGGCTCTGCATCACCCGATCGTCGACCTCGGTTACAAGCAGACCTTCTTCGATCTCAGGTCCGGGGCGTGGACCAGTTTCACCCTCGACGACGTCAAGGGGCTGATCGCGTTTCCGTCCTACCACGCCGTCCTCAACGTCATCATCGTGCTCGCCTTCCGCGGAATCTGGAAGTTCTTCTGGCCGATGCTGGCGCTGAACGTGGCGATGCTGGCAACGGCGCCGGTCGAAGGCGGCCATCACTTCGTCGACGTGTTCGGGGGCGTGGTCGTGGCGATCGTGGCGACCTGGCTCGCCAATCTCCTCCAGCGCCGGTTGCTCGCCGGCAAATTCTCCGCCGAGGGCATTGGCAGGGCGCCCGCCGGGGTACGCCTCGGCTGAGGGGCAGGCGGGCGCCGGCGTTTGGCCGAAAGCGCCCCGGGTTGCGGTAGCGCAACGCGCGCCAAAACACGCGGATTTACTTGTGATCTACGCTGCGCGGGCCTAGGGTCCGCGCCGTTTGAAAACCCCTTTCCGGAGCCCGGATCATGGCCTTCCTTGCCGACTCGCTCGCCCGCGTGAAGCCTTCTGCCACCATCGCGGTCACCAACAAGGCGCGTGAACTCAAGGCCGCCGGTCGCGACGTGATCGGGCTCGGCGCCGGCGAGCCCGATTTCGACACGCCCGACAACATCAAGGACGCGGCGATCAAGGCGATCCGCGACGGCAAGACCAAGTACACCGCCGTCGACGGCATCCCCGAGCTGAAGGCGGCGATCGCCGACAAGTTCAAGCGCGAAAACGGCCTGACCTACGCGACCAACCAGATCACGGTCGGCACCGGCGGCAAGCAGGTGCTCTACAACGCGCTGATGGCGACGCTGAACCCCGGCGACGAGGTGCTCATCCCGACGCCCTACTGGGTGAGCTATCCGGACATGGTGCTGCTTGCCGGCGGCACGCCGACCTTCGTCGAGGCGTCGCTGGCAACCAACTTCAAGGTCACCGCCGAAGCCCTTGAAAAGGCGATCACGCCGAAGACCAAGTGGTTCATCTTCAACTCGCCGTCGAACCCCTCCGGCGCCGCCTATTCGCGCGCCGAGATGAAGGCGCTCACCGACGTGCTCGCCCGCCATCCCCAGGTCTGGGTGATGACCGACGACATCTACGAGCACCTTGTCTATGACGACTTCGTCTTCGCGACGGCGGCCGAGGTCGAGCCGGCGCTCATGGAGCGCACGCTCACCGTCAACGGCGTCTCCAAGGCCTATTGCATGACCGGCTGGCGCATCGGCTATGCCGGCGGGCCGGTCGCGCTGATCAAGGCCATCGCCAAGATCCAGTCGCAGTCGACCTCCAACCCCTCGTCGATCTCGCAATATGCCGCGCTCGAGGCGCTGACCGGTCCGCAGGATTTCATCGCCGCGCACAACAAGGTGTTCAAGGAACGCCGCGACCTGGTCGTCTCGATGCTCAACCAGACGCGCGGGCTGTCGTGCCCGACGCCGGAGGGCGCGTTCTATGTCTATCCCTCCTGCGCTGAGCTCATCGGCAAGAAGGCGCCGTCGGGCAAGGTGATCGAGAGCGACGACGATTTCGTCACCGAGCTGCTCGAAGCCGAGGGCGTGGCGGTGGTGCAGGGCTCGGCCTTCGGCCTCGGCCCCAACTTCCGCGTCTCCTACGCCACCTCGACGGAGGCGCTGGAGGCGGCCGGCGAGCGCATCCAGCGCTTCTGCGCCGAGTTGCGCTAGCAAAGCGGCCGGCGCCTAGGCCACGGCGCTGAACAGCGACGCGAACTCCGCCATCTGCAGGCGGAGTTCGATGTCGCGGAAGCCGATGAACGCGTCTGCGATCCAGCGGTGGAGCGTCGTCCGCTCGGCCGTCCGGTGAAAATAGTCGCTGAGCGAAAAGCGCGGACGCATCACGACGCCATGCAACGTCTGCGGCAGCACGCCGATGCCGAGCGGCGGCGGGCTCGCCTCGGGAAGCGGGGGCAGGGGCGCGCCGAGCGGAAAGAGCAGCTCGTTCACCACCGGCACGACGGTCATGCGCGGGAACCGCCGCACCAGCGCGCGGTGGGCCGCGATGGCGTGGTCGTGGTTCTCGACGACGAAGAGCGCCGCCGTATCGATGCGCCTGGCGTGGGCGCTGTCGACGAAGGCGGTCGTCTCGGCGCTGGTGAAAAAGGGGTCGAAGAAGGCGGGCGCCAGGTCGATGACCTTGGGCCGGCCGTCGCTGACGATCAGCCGGTCGAACAGCGCCATCTCGCCGGTCGTGTCGGCGACGGTGGCGGGCACGGTGTGGTGCGGCTGATAGGCGGACAGCACCGGATCGTTCGGATTGGCGTCAAAGACAAACGGACCACGGTCGTCATTGAGAAGATAGTCGACCAGCAGGCGCGCGATCAGCGTGCGCCCGACGCGCGGTCGCGGCGAGCACACGATGAAGACAGGCGTTCGCCGCGCCGCGCCGCCCGGAGGTCGGGGCGCGACCTCGCCGGATGGTGCCGCCAGGTCCATCAGCATGGTGCGCGCGCCTTCAGGCCGCCTCGCGCCTCTGGCGCACGAGGTCGGCCAGCCCGACGCGGTCGTATTCCGCCCACACGCTTTGCAGCCAGTGGCGCACATAGCCGCGCAGAACGAAGGAATGGTTCGCCGGGCTGCCGTCGGAGGCCTGGTTGGCGACGAAGGTGGTGAAGGGGATCGCGGTCAACTCGACCCGCTCGCAGGCCAGCTCGTTCAGCCGGGGCACCGAGATTTCACGCAAGCCTTTGATCTTCTTGAAATATCCGTTGTAGGTCGTCGGGTCCCACTCGAAGAACGTCGTGTTGTTGATGAAGTTCTTGACGAGGAAATGGTGCGCCCCGGTCAATTGGTCGGCGGTGTCGCTGATTTCTTCCAGAGACGAAATCGACGGCCCCAAAATGTGAAAGACGGCGAAATTGAAGTCGCCCTGGCGGGCGGCGTAGAGGAAGCCGATGTCCTCCAGCGCGCGCAGCGTGGTCGACAGCAGCCCGGCGCGCACGTCGATGATCGTCACCTCGGCGGCGTTGATGGTGTCGAAGATCTTCATCTGGTCGGCGGCCGAGGTCACGTCGACGATATCGGTGACGTCGGGGTGAAACCGCTTGAGCGTGCCTTTCGGCGACTCGGTGTCGAAGGCGCGCGTCGGGATATCGCGCGAGGCGAGATAGTCGAGCAGGGTGCGCGTCACCGTCGTCTTGCCGACGCCGCCCTTGTCGGCGCCGACCAGGATGATCGTCGGCATGGCGACGGCCTTGTCGGCCGCCGGTTTCGCCGGTGCCTGGCTGCGCGCCGATGCCTTGTCCCGCGACTGGTCCTTGGTGGGCGACGAATCCTTCTGCGCCGGCTGGTCGTCGGCCGGTGTGGTGTCTGGCGTATTGAGCATGCCCCGTCCTCGGCTGGCCCCCAACCACCCGGATGAGGCATCCTCGGTCACAATCATGGCAGAACGGTAGCAAGCGGGGCGGGATCGTGGTGCCGCGTGGCGTGGCTCGATGGCAACAGTTGCTGCCGAATGGCCATAATTGCCAAGTGGCGGTTTACCTGGAGCGTCGTTTCAGGTTGAAATCCAAAGAAACCAGCAAGACTCGGGGTGGCCAGTCATGACGCTGATGCGGAGCGTATTGCGCTCGACGATCTTTCTCTGTGCGGTTGCGGCCTTTGGTGGGGCGCAGGCGGCGGACCTGCCCTCGGACGTGTCCGGCGGCTACGACCCGCTGGTGGTGCCGACCAGCCTGCCGGCGGTTTCCCAGGTCAATGGCAAGCTCAGCGCCTTCGGCGGCGACCAGGACGGCACGCTTTTCGGTGTCGAGGGTTCGCTGTCCGTGCCTCTGGGCTTTGCCTATGGCCTCCAGGTCGACGGTCTGGTCGGCTCGGGCCAGGGCGCGGCCTTCTATGGCGTTGGTGGCCACCTCTTCTGGCGTGACCCGTCGCGGGGCCTCATCGGTCTCTATACCAGCTACGTTTCGTGGGACCTCAGCCATTCCAATGGCACCATCGGCGGCATCGATGTCGGCAAGGTCGGCGTCGAGGGCGAAGCCTATCTCGGGCGCTTCTCGGTGGAGGCGGGCGCCAATTACCAGTTCGGCACGTTCGACGGCTTCGCCGGCCGGGCGCTGCTCGCCTACTATCCGACCGACAATTTCCGCATCGACGGCGGCGTGCGCTATCTGGAAGGTATCGGGACCATCGGCATGGTCGATGCCGAGTGGCGGCCGCACGAGACGAAGGGCCTGAGCCTCTACGCTTCCGGCTCGTTCGGCGACAACAGCTACAGCCAGGTGGTGGGCGGTCTGCGCTACTACTTCGGCGATTCCGGCAAGTCGCTGATCCGGCGCCATCGCGAGGACGATCCCAACAACATCCTGAAGCACGACGTGGCGGATTCCGGCACGTGTCCGGCGGGGCAGCATCTCGTCAATGGCGAGGGGGGCTGGTTCTGCACGACGTTGAAAGTCGAGGAAAAATAGTCAAAAGGACCGCGTAGCCGCTTGTCGAGACCTGCCGATCCTCTTCTGTGATCCGGCGGCAACACGCGGTCTGATTGCGGTGGGTGCCGCGCGGCGATGATTTACGCCGGCGGTCAATTGGGGTGTGATCGGAAGACACGAATCAGCGGGGAGGAGGCCCCTCGATGATGCGGCTTCGGAATGTCCTGCTGTCGACGACCTGCCTGGTGGCGGTCGCGGCGGGTGGCGCGCAGGCTGCGGGCCTGCCCGACGGTTATGGCGGTCTGCCGGCCTATGGCGATATGCCGGCGGTTTCACAGGTGAACGGCAAGGCCAGCGTCTTTGGCGGCGGTCAGGATGGTGGCCTCTACGGCGTCACCGGCTCGCTCACCGCGCCGCTCGGCCACGATTTCGGGCTGCAGTTCGACGGCATGGTCGGCTCGGGCAAGGGCGCCGCGTTCTACGGCGTCGGCGGGCACGTCTTCTGGCGCGATCCGGCCAAGGGCCTCCTCGGCCTCTATTCCAGCTACGTCTCGTGGGACGTCATCAACGGCATTCCGCCGGACGACGCCATCGGCGGGGCGAAGGTCGGCAAGGTCGGGGTCGAGGGCGAGGCCTATCTCGGCCGCTTCTCCCTCGAGGGGCTGGCGACCTACCAGTTCGGCGATTTCACCGGCTTCGCCGGGAAGGCGGTGCTGGCGTACTATCCGACCGACGATTTCCGCATCGATGGCGGTGTGCGCTATCTCGAAGGCGCCGGCGCCATCGGCATGGTCGATGCCGAATGGCAGCCGCACCCCGGCAAGGGCCTGACCGTCTATGCTTCCGGTTCCTTCGGCGAGAACAACTACGTCCAGGCGCTGGGCGGGGCGCGCTTCTACTTCGGCGATACCGGCAAGACGCTGATCCGGCGTCATCGCGAGGACGATCCGATCAACGTCAACGGCCTGCCCGGCGACCTCATGGACAGCGATCATTGTCCGCCCGGCAAATACAAGGACTCTGACGGTCTTTGCTTTACGCTACACCGCTAGGCGGAAGTCGGGTCCACGAGGCTGACATAGTCCTCGAACTTGCCTGACGGCGACCGGCTCACGCTGTCGACGGCCACCGCCGCGACGGTCATTGTCGGGTGCAGGTGTTTCCTGACATAGGCGGAGAGCCCGGCGAGATCGTTGTGCTGGTCGGCGTCGACCGGCACATAGCGGTATTCGATCCGGTCAACGGCGGTCTGCACCACCTGAAACTGACGGTGGGCGACGAAGGGCTGCACGTCCTCGGATTCAAGATGGGGCAGGGCGCTGGTGCCGTCGCTGTAGTGGAAGACGTTGCGGCTGCGCCCGAGCACGCTTTCCAGCACCGGCAGAGTGCGCCCGCAGCCGCAGGGTTCTCCGGCCAGCACGCCGATGTCGCCGATGTCGTAGCGGATGAACGGCGTCGCGTAGTTGTAGAAGGACGTGACGAGGATGCGTCCCGGCACGCCCGGCGGGGCCGGCCGGTCGTCATCGCCGACGATTTCGACGCGCACCAGGTCGGCCGTCACGTGAAGCTTGCCCGAATGCGGGCAGGTCGCGGCGATGTGGCCGACCTCGGTGGCGCCGTACTGGTCGAGCGGCGCCCTGCCGAAACCGGCGCGGATCGCGGCGCTGAGCGCGGGCGTGACGGCCTCGCCATAGGTCAGGACCGCGTCGAATGAGAGCGGCGCGCCCTCTTCGGCCGCCATGCGGCCGATCTCGCGCAGATTGCTCGGGAAGCTGGCGAGGATAGCGGGCCTTACCCGTCGCAGCCATTCGATCTGCTGGAACAGCGGCGTGTCGATATTGAGCGTCGCGCAGGGGCTGTCCTCCTCGGCGACGCGCCATTGCGGCGCCGTCTCTCCGTCCGGGTAGAGCGCCTCACCGGGGGCGAAAGAGAGAAGACCCACGAGCGCGCGCGGATCGAGCTTGTGCCAACGCAGGAAGCGCTCATTGGCGCAGGCGCTGGCTACGTTCTGGAGGGCCGATTTGCCGTGGCGCAGGGGGCGCCCGGTCGAGCCGGAGGTGAGGCTGGTCAGCGTCTTGCCGGTGACGGCGGGCGTCGTCCGGGCGAACAGGGCGTCGGCATTCTCCTGCGCTTGCCCGCGCGTCAGGATCGGGATCTCCGTCCAGCGATCCCAGTCGATGCTGTCGTCGGCGCGGAAGACCGGCGCCAGCCGGTCGGCATAGAACGCGGTCTCGCTGCGGGCGTGGCGCAAGAGCCGGTCGAGCAGGCGGCGCTGATAGGCCTGCATGCGGTCGGGCGTCAGGAACTGGGTTTCCTCGATCGCGGCGAGGAACTTGACGATCGCCGGATCGACCATCTCACGCCCAGGGCGATATCAGGCGCAGCAGTTCGCGGAAGCGGTCGGCGGCCTCTTGCGGGTGGCGCTTGAGCGCGGCCGCGGCGTTCTCCGCCACGTCCGGCGTCAGCGCTTCGCTGATGTCGCCGCCGGACAGCGCCGTCGTCCTGACGATGTAGAGGGCGGCGCCGGTTGCCAGCGCCGTCATTTCGTTGGGATAGGCCAGCACCACGTCGGTCATCGGTTCGGAAACGTCGCGCATCATCGGCGAATAGTCGACGACGCGCTGGTTGGCGAGGCATTCGACCAGATCGGCGCACAGGCGCACGAAGCGGTGGTGCTCGTCCCCGCCGTCGGCTTCGTCCTGCAGCCTGGCGATCCAGCAATTATAGGCGCGCCAGCGTCCGGCGACGTTGATGTGAACCTTGAGGGTGAAGCGGTCGGCGATCGCGGTCGCCACCGTGTCGATGGTGCGGTCGAAGGCCTGGCGGTCGGCGAGATCGGCCAGGCGCCAGACCCGCTCCTCGCCGTAGCGGTCGAGCGCCTCAAAGGCCATGGCCGAACAGCCTGCGCACGGCGCGCCGGATGAGATCGTTCTGCTGGATCGGCGAAATGGGCACGGCACCCGCGAAGACGCTGGCGTCGAGGTCGGCCAGGCGCTGTCGGGCGGCGCCGATCTGCTCCGTCGCCGGCTCGGGGGGCGGCGCAGGCGAATGTCCGGATTGGTCGTTGGAAGACATCACGCCGCCTGTCTTCTCCGATTCCCTGTCATGATACGGCTTCATCCGGTCCCGGCTCAAGATTCATCCGCAAGAATACGGAGGCCAGGGCCGTCTTTCTTGTTTTCGGGGATTTCTGCTGCGCGGGGCCGGTGAGCGGACCGGCGACACGGTCGCCGGCGGTCTCGGTGCTACAGCCAGCCGCGGCGCTTGAAATAGAGGTAGGGCACCAGCGCCGAGATGACCATCAGCACGAGCGCCAGCGGATAGCCGAACCCCCAGCCGAGTTCCGGCATAAGGCGGAAGTTCATGCCGTAGATGGTGCCGATCAGGGTGGGCGGGAAGAAGAACGTCGCCGCCACCGTCAGCACGCGGATCACCTCGTTCTGCTCCACCGAGATGAGGCCGAGCGTGGCGTCGAGCAGGAAGTTGATCTTGTTCGACAGGAAGGTGACGTGGTCTTCGAGCGAGCGAATGTCGCGGGCGGCCAGCTTCATGCGGGCGCGGTTGTTGCCCTTGGCGTTGATGCTCGGCGCCGCCAGGCCGGCGAACTGCACCAGGCGTTCAAGCGAGGCGAGACTCTCGCGGGCCTTCGCCGCCAGATCGCCCTGCACGCCGATCGCCTCGATCAGTTCGGAAAGCTCGCGGCCCTCATGTGCCGGATCGCGACGGCGGGCGAAGACGTCCTGGTTGATGCGGTCGACGTCGCCGCTGATGCGCTCCAGAACGTCGGCGGCGCGGTCGATGATCGCCTCGATCAGGCCAAGGAAGACCGCCGGGGCGGAGGTGCAGCCGCTGCCCGGCTTGGAGGCGCGCAGCAGGAAATGGCGCATCGCGCGCAGGTCGTTGTGGCGCAGCGTGATGATGCGGTCGCCGGTAATGGCAATGGTGAAGGGCGCCAGTTCCGGCTTGCCGGCGTCCACCCCGGTCATCACCGTAGCGGTCATGAAGGTGGCGCCGTCCTCGGAATAGAGGCGGCTGGAGAACTCGATCTCCTGGGCTTCTTCGCGGGTCGGCACCGACGCACCGAGGAAGCGCTCGGCGGCGCGGTTCTCCTCCACCGACGGCTGGAAAAGATCGATCCAGCCGGTCCCCGGCGGCGCCTCGCCGCCTTCCGCCGCCGGCAGGTTCTCCAGGCCTTTTTCGTTGAAACCGTAGAAGCTCAGCATGCACGACCCTCCGGGCGAGGACATGCACCGTTGGCGTGCTGCGATCAAGCGTCGCTTTGCCCGGACGGCAGCTTTTCCTTGGCGTCCTGCCGTGCGACGATGCCGCCGGAACGGGACAAACGCTTGGGGGGTCGGCCGAACCGGCCGGTCTTGCCCGATTCGGAGGCGATTCATCATGGTTCCAGGGTTCTCATCGGCGGCGAAGGCTCTGTTCGCCGCCGCAGTGCTGGCTGCGGCCGCCATCGCCGGCGCGGCGCCGGCCAATGCCGGCTACGTCAAGACCGGCCTGCTCACCTGCGAGGTGGCGCCCGGCGTCGGCATGATCCTCGGCTCGTCGAAGGGCATGAGCTGCAGCTTCAAGCCGGATTTCCGTGGGCCGGAGTATTATGGCGGCCGCATCAACAAGATCGGCCTCGATATCGGCGTCACCGGCAAGACGGTGATCGTGTGGGCGGTGCTCGCCGCGGCACGCGGATACCCGGTCGGCGCGCTGGCCGGCACCTATGTCGGCGCCTCGGCCGAGGTATCGGTCATCGTCGGCGCCGGCGCCAACGTGCTGGTCGGCGGCTCGAACCGCTCCTTCGCCCTGCAACCGCTTTCGGTCCAGGGGCAGACCGGCCTCGATCTGGCGGTCGCCATCAGCTCGCTCGACCTGTGGGCCGAATAGACATGGATCAAGGCAGTCACTCCCCTCCGTCTGCTCTTGTCAGTCCGATGGTTCCCTGATGTCATCGGGTTAAGCCGCCGCGCGCCAGGGGGCTTCTTGCGCGGCATGAAAAAGAACGAACAAACAACGGAACGCTCAAGCAAAAGAAAGGCGCGGCTATGGGAAACAACAATAGAGTTGTCGGGCCTCGGTGCATTGCACTCGTAGGCCCGTTCGCCAGCGGCAAGACATCGCTCCTCGAAGCGATCCTGGCCCGCACCGGCGCGATCAACCGCCAGAGCACGATTGCCGAAAAGCATACCGTCGGCGATGCCTCGCCCGAGGCGCGGGCCCATCAGATGAGTGTCGAGGTCAATGTCGCCGAGACCGATTTCATGGGAGACAGCCTGACTTTCTTCGATTGCCCCGGTTCGATCGAATTTGCCTTCGAGGGCGAGGCGGTGCTCGCCGGCGTCGACCTGGCGGTGGTGGTGGCCGAGGCCGACGAGAAGAAGATCCCGGCCCTGCAAGTCATTTTGAAGACGCTGGAAGACCACGGCGTGCCGCGCATCCTGTTCCTCAACAAGGTGGACAAGGCGGACGCCAGCGTGCGCGAGACCCTGCAGACCCTGCAGGCGGCAAGCAGCGTGCCGCTGGTCCTGCGCCACCTGCCGATCTGGCAGGAAAACGCCGTCACCGGCTACATCGATCTCGCCCTTGAGCGCGCCTTTGTCTATCACGAGCATGCGCCGAGCGAGTTGATCCCGATCCCCGACGAGGAGAAGGCGCGCGAGGTCGATGCGCGTTTCCACATGATGGAGACGCTGGCCGACTACGACGACGCGCTGATGGAACAGCTGCTGGAGGAAAAGGAGCCCAAGCCGGACCAGATCTTCGAAGACCTGGTCAAGGAAATGCGCGACGGGCTGATCTGTCCGGTGCTGATCGGTGCGGCCGAGCACGGCGGCGGCATCGGCCGGCTGCTCAAGGCGATCCGCCACGAGACGCCGGATATCGCCGCCACCTGCGCCCGGCGCGGAATCGAGGAGAACGGCGGCGCCATCGTGCAGGTGATGAAGACGGTGCACACGGCGCATGGCGGCAAGCTGTCGATCGCGCGCGTGCTCTCCGGCTCGGTCGGCGACGGTGCCGAACTCACCGGTCCGGAGGGCTCGGTCGGTCGCGTTTCCGGCGTCTTCCGCATCATGGGGCAGCACACCACCAAGCGCGACGCGGCCGGGGTCGGCGAGACGGTGGGCCTTGGCAAGCTTGACGAGGCGCAGACCGGCATGACGCTCGGCGACGGCAAGGACCCGCCGAAGCAGGTGGTTACGCTGACCCCGCCGGAGCCGGTGCTCGGCTTGGCGGTGGCGGCAGCCGAGCGCAAGGACGACGTGAAGCTTTCGGCGGCCCTGACCAAGCTGGTTGAAGAAGACCTGTCGCTGTCCATCACCCATACCCAGGATACCGGCGAAACGCTGATCGAGGGGCAGGGGGAGATGCACCTGCGCGTGGCGATGGAGCGGCTGACCAGCAAATACGGCATCACCGTCGATACCCACCAGCCCGCCGTGCCCTACAAGGAGACGATCCGCCACGCGGTCAACGTGCGCGGCCGCCACAAGAAGCAGTCAGGCGGCCACGGCCAGTTCGGCGATGTCGTGCTCGACATCAAGCCGCTGCCGCGCGGCACCGGCTTCCAGTTCGCCGAGACGGTCACCGGCGGCGCCGTGCCGCGCAACTATTTCAGCGCGGTCGAGCTCGGCGTCGGCGAATATCTCAGCAAGGGGCCGCTCGGCTTCCCGGTGGTCGACGTGTCGGTGACGCTCACCGACGGCTCCTACCATGCGGTCGATTCCTCCGACATGGCCTTCCGCACGGCGGCGCAGATCGGCATGCGCGAGGGTATGCCGCAGTGCGGCCCGGTGCTGCTCGAGCCGATCCTCAAGGTCGAGATCGCGGTGCCGTCGGAGGCGACGCCGCGGGTCAACGGCATCGTGTCGCAGCGGCGCGGCCAGATCCTCGGCTTCGACGGGCGGCCGGACTGGCCGGGCTGGGACGTGGTCGAGGCGTTGATCCCGCAGGCCGAGATCCGCGACCTGATCGTCGAGCTGCGCTCGGCGACCGCCGGTGTCGGTACCTTCAAGGCGACATTCGATCACTTGGCCGAACTGACCGGCCGGCTCGCCGACCAGGTCATCGAGCGGGCGGCCGAAAAGGCGGCCTGAGGCTGATAGCGAGCCGACAGCGAGCGGGCGCGTCCGTGAAAGCGGGCGCGCCTATCTTGTTTTGCGGTTCCAGCGGTCCAGCCGAACGCAGGCTCAGTCGCCACCGACCAGCCGCCCCAGCATGGTGCGCAAGTCGCTCATCACCGCCTCGCGATCGGGCAGGTCGGTTTCGCCGCTGACCGTCACCGCGACCCGCATCAGATGCAGGATCAGCACGGCCAGTCGCTCGGCCTCGGCGCGCGGTTTCGGCGGTTCCATGGCGGTCAGCAGGTCGGCGATGCTGCTTCGCATGGCGGCGCGCCGCTCCGTCTTGCCTGGGTCGGGCGGCAGGTTGGCGAGGGTGACGAAGGCGGGGTTGTCGCTGAGGAAGGCGAAGAAGGTGTCGTAGAGCCGGTCGACCAGCTGGTCGGGCGGCAGGCCGGCCGCCTCCTTCGCCAGCTTCTGGAGGGTCGCCAGCAGCACGTCGCCCACCGCCGCGTGGACCGCATCGGCGATCGCCTCCTTGGTCGGGAAGAACTGGTAGAGCGAGCCGATGGCGGCGCCGCCGGCGGCGGCGATCTCGGTCATGGTGGCGCCGTCATAGCCCTTTTCGCCGAATACCCTGGCGCCGGCGGCAATCAGCGCGGCAACGCGATCGTGGCCGCGCTTGCGCTGCGGCGCACGCGGGGCGCTTGACTTATGTGAGGGCTTCCTCATATAAAATGCTCATACATGAGGGTTCCCTCACATAGTAGTGCAAGGCGCCCGCTTGTCCAATCTCCCTCCGGGACCAGACCACACCGGCGCCGGTCCCGCCACGACTATCCCAACCACGCCGCGGCGACGGGGACGACCCTTGGCGCAGCGATGGCGGACCGGGGCGCGCCCGCGAGCCAGAAGAGAAGGAATGCGAGCTTTGACCGACGAAAAGACGCAGGAACACGTTCTCGTCGTAGGCGGCGGTTCCGGCATGGGACTGGCACTTGGCGCGCGCTTGCTGGCCGCTGGAGCCGCGGTCACCCTTGCCGGCCGCTCGGCTGAGCGGCTGGCTCGGGCCCGCCAGGATCTCGGCGACGCGCCGGGGCTGAAGACGATCGCCGCCGACGCCACGCGCGAGGACGAGGTGAGGCGCATGTTTCAGTCGGCGGGCGCCGTCGATCACATCGTGTGCACCGCAGCCGATGTGAGCGGCGCCTATGTGCTTCTGGGCGAGTTGGACATGGCGATTGCCCGCCGGGTGATCGATTTCGAAGGTGGTCGCACCGCTTCTGCTGGCCAAGCATGGCGTGCCGCGTCTGCTGCCGGGCGGATCGATCACCTTCACCTCAGGCATTGCCGCCTATCGCCCGGCGGCGAAGGGATCGGTGGTGGCGGCCGTCAACGGCGCGCTCGAATCGCTCGTCTATGCGCTGTCCGTCGAGCTCGCGCCGATCCGGGTCAATGCCGTCTCGCCGGGATGGGTGGACACGCCGATCTGGAGCGCGGTGGCGGGGGAGGGCAAGGATGCCGTGCTGGAGGCGATGGCCAAACGCCTGCCGGTCGGACGCATCGGCCAGGCCGACGATATTGCACAGGCGATTGAGTTGGTCATGCGCAACGGCTTCATCTCCGGAACTGTCGTTCATGTCGATGGCGGCCAGCGGCTGGTGTGAGCGCCGGGCGCGCCATGCACCGGCAATGCTGCAGTACCCACGTCATCGTGAGTTGATCCTGGGGCGGCGCTGGCTTTAGCTAGGCCGAGAGGCGGCAGCCAGCCGAGGGGAGAGAGCGATGCATGTGATCCGCAGGAAAGGTTGGGAAATCCCGGAGCACCGCGCGACTCCTGAGGCGGCTTACCGCAATCGCCGCGAGATCATGGCGGCCGGCGGTGCCGCGCTCGTCGGCGGCCTGGCGGCGGCAGTCTTTCCTTCCGCGGCCTGGGCGCAAGCCGACCGGACCATCGATCTCTACCCGGCCCAGCGCAACAACAAGTACACCCTCGACCGGCCGGTGACGCCCGAGGCGATCAACGAGAACTACAACAACTTCTATGAATTCGGCACGCAGAAGGACGTGGCGTCGGCGGCCGCGTCGCTGGAGACGCGCCCGTGGGAGGTCGCCATCGACGGCATGGTGGAGAAGCCCTTCACCATCGGCATCGACGATCTCATCCGCAAGATGACGCTGGAGGAGCGGCTTTACCGGCACCGTTGCGTCGAGGCGTGGTCGATGACCGTGCCGTGGACGGGCTTTCCGCTCGCCAGGCTGGTCGATTTCGCCAAGCCGCTGGGTTCGGCCAAATATCTGCGCATGGAGACCTTCAACGATCCCGGCATGGCCAGCGGCCAGAGCCAGTTCTGGTATCCGTGGCCCTATGTCGAGGGGCTGACCATGGATGAGGCGACGAACGAACTCGCCTTCATGGTGACCGGCGCCTACGGCAAGCCGGTGGCCAAGGTGATGGGGGCGCCGCTCAGGGTCCACCTGCCGTGGAAGTACGGCTTCAAGTCGATCAAGTCGATCGTCAAGTTCACCTTCACCGAGGAGCGGCCGGTCAATTTCTGGCAGCAGCTTCAGTCCAACGAATACGGCTTCTGGGCGAATGTGAACCCGCAGGTGCCGCATCCGCGCTGGAGCCAGGCGATGGAGCGCGACATCGGCACCCAGGAATCGATCCCGACGCAACTCTATAACGGCTACGGCGAATACGTTGCCGCCATGTATGCCGACATGACCAACGAGCCGTTGTTCATGTAGCAGGCGCCGCCGGGCGGTCCATTTCTTCAGTGCAGCCAACAAAAGGCCGGGCCCTTGCGGGCCCGGCAGTTTTTGCCTGACAGCATCGCTGCCGGCATACGCTCCAGAAGGGAACAGAAGATGCGTCAACAGGCCCGCAGGGAGGAGAACAGGCGAATCACCGCATCAACGCAGTCCAGCGTATGAATATTTTACAGGGGGCGATACAAGACGTGCCTACTGAACAAGCAATATTCTTCGCTGTGGCGCATTTAACACAGAAGCGGAAACGCACTGTTTTTCAATTTAGTAGGCCCAGTTCTGGGCCTTGCTTAGCAGGAAATCGCGGAAAACGTGGACTCGCGCGGAGTTTTTCAATTCGGCGGGATAGACGAAATAGGACGCGAAGCTCGGCACCTGTACTTCGGGCAGCAATTGCACCAGGCCCGATCCCGGCTCGACCATGTAGCTCGGCAGAACGGCGATGCCGGTGCCGTTCTGCACGGCATTCTTGATGGCGAACAGGTTGTTGATCTTGAGCACCGGCTCGCGCGGGTTTTCCGAGGTGCGGCCGGCGATCTCCAGCCAGTTGAGGTCGCGCAGATAGGCCGGCACCGGCACGCCGAAGGTGACGATGCGGTGGTCGTCGAGGTCGCCGATCGCCTTGGGCTCGCCGAAGCGGTCGACATAGGTCGGCGCCGCATAGACGTTCATGTGGACGGTGAACAGCCGGCGCTGGATGAGGTCGGGCTGTACCGGCTGGCGCAGGCGGATGGCGACGTCCGCCTGGCGCATGCCGAGGTCGAGCTCGGTGTCGTCGAAGATCAGGTGCAGGTTGATCGAGGGATGCAGGTCGACGAATTCGTGCACGCGGGCGGTGAGCCAGGTCGAGCCGAGGCCGACGGTGGTGGTGATCCTTAGCGTGCCCGACGGTTTCTCGGCGGATTCGGCCAGGCGCGAGGTTGCCGCGTCGAGCTTGACGAGCACCTCGTTGGCGGTGCGGAAAAGCTCCTCGCCCTGCTCGGTGAGGATGAGGCCGCGGGCGTGGCGGTGGAAGAGGGGGACGCCGAGATCCTGCTCGAGCGCGCTCACCTGACGGCTCACCGCCGACTGGCTCATGTTGAGGTTCTCGCCGGCATGGGTGAACGACCCGGCCTGTGCGGCCGCGTGGAAGATGCGCAGCTTGTCCCAGTCCAGCATTGGTCCCCCCAACCCAGGCGCGTCCCTTGAACGCGCCTGGTCAACCTCCTCCTACTCGGCGGCCTCCGCCGGTGCTGCGGCCATCGCCAGGAACTTCTGCGCCTCCAGCGCGGCCATGCAGCCCTGTCCGGCGGCGGTCACCGCCTGGCGGAAGGTGTCGTCGGTAACGTCGCCGGCGGCAAAGACGCCTGGAATGTTGGTGACGGTCGAATCCGGCGCCGTCCACACATAGCCGTTCGCCTTCAGCTTCAATTGCCCGCCGAGGAATTCCACGGAAGGGGCGTGGCCGATGGCCACGAACACGCCGTCGGCCGGGACTTCGCTTGTCGCGCCGGTCTTGACGTTGCGCAGGCGCACGCCGGTCACCGCCGGCGGGAAGCCGGTGGAGCCCAGCACGTCGTCGACCACCGAATCCCAGACCACGGTGATCTTCTCATGGTCGAAGAGCCGGTTCTGCAGGATCGGTTCGGCGCGCAGCTCGTCGCGGCGGTGGACGAGGGTGACCTTGGAGGCGTGATTGGTCAGGTACAGCGCCTCTTCCACGGCGGTATTGCCGCCGCCGATGACCACCACTTCCTTGCCGCGATAGAAGAAGCCGTCGCAGGTGGCGCAGGCGGACACGCCGAAGCCGCGGAACTTCTGTTCCGAGGGCAGGTTCATCCATTTCGCCTCGGCGCCGGTGGCAACGATCAGCGCGTCGCAGGTGTATGTCTCGCCGCCGTCGCCGGTGAGCCGGAACGGCCGCTGCGACAGGTCGACGGCGGTAATGTGGTCGCTGATCATGCGCGTGCCGACGTGCTCGGCCTGCGCCTTCATCTGCTCCATCAGCCAGGGGCCCTGAACCATCTCGGCGAAGCCCGGATAGTTCTCGACATCGGTGGTGGTGGTGAGTTGGCCGCCGGCGGCCAGGCCGGAAATCTGGACAGGCTCCAGCATGGCGCGGGCGGCGTAGATGGACGCGGTGTATCCGGCCGGGCCGGAACCGACGACAATAACCTTGGCATGCATATCGATACCTCTGGGGCGGCGCAGGGCGCCGCCCTCGCAGGAGGGGCGCCTGGAATCTCGCCATTGGGCACGCCGCCCCGCCCGGGCGTCGGCCGAGATTCGGTTGGACTACTCACGGGAAATCTAAGCTCTCGGTCGAGCTATGCAAGATGCGCAGGGGTGCGACAAGGAGGGCGCGGCAAGGCGGGTAGCCGGTGTGGCCTGGGGCCCACACCGGGCGAGGCCCATGAGGCGGCGGAAAGGCTCTGCAATCCCCGATATTTGCGGAGGGCTGCCGCGTGGCCGGCTCAGTCTTGCCCATTCCCGGTCTGCCAGCCATCGGACGCGCCACACTGGCAGGTCTCGTCGGTCAGGCAATGGCATGGCTGGTGCAGGTCGGCGGCGAATTCATGCAGATAGGCCTGCAGTGCGGCGTGAATGATCTTCTGGCGGGTCACGCCTGCCTTGACCGCCGCGATCCCGATCCTTTGCAGGTCGCCCGCGCCCACAATCACCCTGATGCGATGCTGCTTTTCCGGTTCGCCGGCGCGCTTGCCTTCGCTCAGTTGCCGCGGCGCTACGACGGGCCGGTTCACGGGCGCCGGCTCGGGGGCCGCCGATGCCACCACGCCAAAGGGCGCGGCGCGGCGCAGCGGCAGATCGACCACCGACGGCGCGGCGTCGCCTTTGCGCACCAGAAGGCTCGATGTCATACGCGCGAAGGGTGAACTCATCTGGCTAGTCCCTGTCGTCCTGGTTCCACGGCTGGGGATCCGTGATGCGCCGGCCGAACGGACGCAGCCGGCGCTCGGCCATGCCGGGCGGGGGGTCGCCCTGCTGCCGGCGCCGGTCGAAGCCCGAACGCCGGTCGGGGCCGGTGTAGGTATCGGTGACGATTTCAGGCGGGGCCGCCACCAGTTCGGCTGCCGCGTATGTGTCGGAAACGGCAAGTTCGGGCTCAGCCAACGCATCCAGTCGGGGATCCTCGGCCACCGTCCCGCCGGGCGCCGTCGACGAAGACAGGCCGCTGACGGCGAAATGGGCCGGCTCGACCGGCGGCTTGAAGGCCTGGTCCTGCTTCAGCCGGGCGAGACGATCCTGGACATAGATCCACAGCTCGCGGATTTCCTTGGCGGAGGCCGATTTCGGCAGGATCTCGCCGACGGTGCGCCCGTCGACCATCGAGCTTGCGAAATTGACGCGATGATGAACGGTCACCGGCGCCACGGTGCCGTGTTGCGACAGCGCAACCGCCGTCTCTCCGGTGATGCGGGCCCGGGCGGTCGCCGCATTGATGACGAAGATCAGCGCCTTGCCGTATTGCTCGGCGGCGTCCACGGTGGCGCCCACGGCGCGCAGATCGTGCGGGCTCGGTCGGGTCGGCAGGACGACGAGGTCGGCGTGGCTGATGACGTGCGCGATCGATTGGGTGATCGCCGGAGGCGTGTCGATCACGGCCAGGGCAATGCCGGCTTCGCGCAGGTCGTCGAGCGCCTCGCTGAGTTCGAGCGTGCCGACCTTGGCGAACATCGGCTCGGATGCGGAACGGGCGTTCCACCAGTGCGACAGGCTGCCCTGCGGGTCGGTGTCGATGAGGGCGACCGGCCCGATGCCTGCGCTTTGGGCTTCCACGGCCAGGTGGCCGGACAGCGTGGTCTTTCCCGATCCGCCTTTTTGTGATGCCAGGACAAGGACGTACATGGGAGGGCTTCTTGTGTTTCGGAGCGTCATCGGCGTGTCTGTATGCGCGACTATTGCCCCGCACCCATGAACCCATCGTCACCCGGTGCGGCGCAATTGGACGACAAAACGAAACGAGTTTTCGGAAATTGGCGGGTCAACGGCCGCGGCCGGCGGCCGGTGTTCAAACCGGGGTAAAGCCTAAAATGCGATGGGCGGCGGTCAGGAATTGGTGACACCGGCGCGCGAGGCTGTCCCCCGGGCGACGGGCTGGAGGCGTCATGCAGTTCCCCATGGACCGGGATGACCGGAGCGCGCTCACTGCAATAGCCGACGATCTTGCCGAACTGGAGCGGCGGTCGGCCGGCTTCGGTCTGGACTTCCTTGCGCTGCTCCTCAGCCACGCACGGGAAGAAGCCGTCGACCGTCTGAACGACGACACCCTGGCGCGGATCGAGCGCCGCGATCGGGGAGGGGTCGATCTCGCCTCGGCTCACGGCGAGGCGACGGCGCCGCTTGGGGAGTGAGCCGGCGGCGCCAGGTGCCCCCGACAACGCAAAGCCCCGGAGCGGGCCTCCGGGGCTTCAGGGCAGGGCGGAAGATACCGGCTCAGCCGAACTTGACGTCGAGAACCTCGTAGGAGCGGCTGCCGCCGGGGGCGGCGACCTCGACGCTGTCGCCCTTGGCCTTGCCGATGAGCGCCCGGGCGATGGGCGAGGAGATCGAGATGCGGCCCGCCTTCACGTCGGCTTCGACGTCGCCGACGATCTGGTACTTCTTCTTTTCCTCGGTGTCCTCGTCGACCAGCGTCACCGTGGCGCCGAACTTGATGGTCTTGCCCGACAGCTTCGACACGTCGATGATCTCGGCGCGCGAGAGCTGGTCCTCGATCTCGACGATACGGCCTTCATTGAGGCCGTGGGCTTCCTTGGCGGCGTGATATTCGGCGTTCTCCGAGAGATCGCCATGGCCGCGCGCCTCGGCGATGAGCTGGATGATGCGGTGCCGCTCCTCGCTCGTGCGCCGTTTCAGCTCGGATTCCAGCACCGCATGGCCGGCCGCGGTCATCGGAATCTTTTCCATTGCACCTGCACCCTTTCCCAAGACGCGCCGGAAACGGATCCGGCGCCTCGCATGACTCTGCCGGCGCAGCCCTCCGGCTGCCGCCTTGGCAATGACTACTTTCCGCCCATCGGCCCCGTCACCGGGTCCGATGACCGCTGGTCAGTCCACAACTTGCCGGCCTCCCCCGTGCGCCTCTTCAGGCCGCCGATGCGAAATAGGATTGCAGCGGACGGACTTCAAGCGTGCCGGAGCGGTATGCCTCGATCCCGTGCGACACCGCAATCGCACCCGCGATCGTGGTGTAGTACGGAACCTTATGCAACAAGGCGGCGCGCCGAAGCGACCGGCTGTCGGAGAGAGCGCCCGCGCCTTCGGTTGTATTGAAGACGAGTTGCACATCCCCGTTCTTGATAGCATCGACGATGTGCGGCCGGCCTTCAAGTACCTTGTTGATGTGACCGCATTCTATGCCGTGGGCCTTAAGAAATCGCTGCGTTCCGGAGGTGGCGATGACCTTGAAACCCAGGCTTTCCAGCCGCTTTACCGGCTCGACGACGCGCTCCTTGTCGGCGTCGCGCACCGAAATGAACACCGTGCCGGCGGTCGGCAGCAGGTTTCCCGCGCCGAGCTGGCTCTTGGCGAAGGCCACGGCAAACGAGGCGTCGAGCCCCATCACCTCGCCGGTGGAGCGCATTTCGGGGCCGAGCAGGGTGTCGACGTTGGGGAAGCGGGCAAAGGGGAAAACCGCTTCCTTGACAGCCACATGGCCGGTGCGCCTGGCACTGAGGTCGAAGTCGGCGAGCGCCTCGCCGGCCATCACCCGGGCGGCGATCTTGGCCACCGGCAGGCCAATCGACTTGGCGACGAAGGGCACCGTGCGCGAGGCGCGCGGGTTGACCTCGAGAACGTAGAGATCGCCGTCCTTCAGCGCATATTGCACGTTCATCAGGCCGCGCACCTCCAGTGCCCTGGCCAGTTCGCGCGTCTGCTTCTCCAGCGCGTCGATCACCTCGACCGACAGCGAATGGGGCGGCAGCGAGCAGGCCGAGTCGCCGGAGTGGATGCCGGCCTCCTCGATGTGCTCCATGATGCCGGCGACGAAGACCGTGTCGCCGTCCGCGAGCGCGTCGACGTCGATCTCGATGGCGTCCGAAAGGTAGCGGTCGAAGAGCAGCGGGTTCTTGCCGAGCACGGTGTTGATCTGCCCGGTCTTGTCGTTCGGGTAGCGCACCTTGACGTCGGCCGGCACCAGCTCGGGCAGGGTGCCGAGCAGGTAGTTGGAAAGCTGCTCGTCCGAGCGGATGATCTGCATGGCGCGGCCGCCAAGTACATAGGAGGGGCGTACCACCAGCGGCAGGCCGAGGTCGGAGGCGACCAGCCGCGCCTGCTCGACCGAGAAGGCGATGCCGTTCTTGGCCTGCTTGAGGCCGAGCTTGGTCAGGAGCCGGGCGAAGCGGTCGCGGTCCTCGGCCAAATCGATCATGTCGGGCGACGTGCCGAGGATCGGCACCTGCGCGTCCTCAAGGGCGCTGGCGAGCTTGAGCGGCGTCTGCCCGCCGAACTGGACGATGACGCCGGCAAGCGCTCCCTTCGATTGCTCGACGCGCACGATCTCGAGAACGTCCTCCGCCGTCAGCGGCTCGAAATAGAGCCGGTCGGAGGTGTCGTAGTCGGTCGACACGGTCTCCGGGTTGCAGTTGATCATGATCGACTCGTAGCCGGCGTCGTCGAGCGCGAAGCAGGCGTGGCAGCAGCAATAGTCGAACTCGATGCCCTGGCCGATGCGGTTCGGTCCGCCGCCGAGGATGATCACCTTCTTGCGGTCGCTGGGCTCGGCCTCGTTCACGGCCTCGCCGGCAAACGGCACCTCGTAGGTCGAATAGAGATAGGCGGTGGGCGAGGCGAACTCGGCGGCGCAGGTGTCGATGCGCTTGAAGCTCGGATGCACGCCGAGCTGCTGGCGCAGCGCCGCGACGTCGGCCTCGTTGACGCCGGCGAGCGACGCCAGCCGTGCATCGGAGAAGCCCTGCGCCTTCAGCCGCCGCAGCGGGCCGGCGATACCCGGCAGGCCGAGCTTGCGCACCTGCGATTCCGATTCCACGATTCCCTGCAACTGCCTGAGAAACCACGGGTCGATGGCGCAGACGGCGTGGATTTCCTCGACCGGGACGCCGAAGCGGATGGCCTGGGCGCAGGCGAGCAGCCGGTCCGGCGTCGGGCGCCCAAGCGCGGCGCGGATGGCGTTCTTGTCGTCGCCCTGGCCAAGACCCTCGATGAGCACCTCGTCGAGGCCGTCGAGCCCGGTCTCCAGCCCGCGCAGCGCCTTCTGCAGGCTCTCCGCAAAGGTCCGGCCGATGGCCATCACCTCGCCCACGGACTTCATCGAGGTGGTCAGCATGGCTTCGGCGCCGGGGAACTTCTCGAAGGCGAAGCGCGGCACCTTGGTGACGACGTAGTCGATGGTCGGCTCGAAGCTCGCCGGCGTGGCGCCGCCGGTGATGTCGTTGTCGAGCTCGTCGAGGGTGTAGCCGACGGCCAGCTTGGCGGCGACCTTGGCGATGGGAAAACCGGTCGCCTTGGAGGCAAGCGCGGACGAGCGCGACACGCGCGGGTTCATCTCGATGATGACCAGCCGCCCGTCGGCCGGGTTGACCGCGAACTGCACGTTGGAGCCGCCGGTCTCGACGCCGATCTCGCGCAGCACGCGGATCGAGGCGTCGCGCATGATCTGGAATTCCTTGTCGGTCAGCGTCAGCGCCGGGGCGACGGTGATCGAGTCGCCGGTATGGATGCCCATCGGATCGACGTTCTCGATCGAGCAGACGATGATGCAGTTGTCCGCCTTGTCGCGGACGACCTCCATCTCGAACTCCTTCCAGCCGAGCACCGATTCCTCGACCAGAACCTCGGTGGTCGGCGAGGCGTCGAGCCCGCGCTCGACGATGTCGAGGAACTCCTCGCGGTTGAAGGCGACGCCGCCGCCGGTGCCGCCGAGCGTGAAGGAGGGGCGGATGATCGCCGGCAGGCCGATCGTCTGCAGCGCATCGAGCGCCTCGATCAGCCCCTTTTCCTGATAGCGCTTGCGCCGCTCGGGCTCTCCCGTCGCCCAGTCCTGCTCGAAGCTCTCGGCAAGCCGCTCTCTCTCCGCCTGCGGCAGGTCGAGCGCGGCGATCCGGTCGCGTTCGGCCTGATGCTTCTTCTTGTCCTCGTGCTTGAGCGCCGAGGCGTTGGCGAGAACCGAGCGCGGCGTCTCCAGGCCTATTCTGCGCATCGCCTCGCGGAACAGCTCGCGGTCCTCGGCCTTGTCGATGGCTTCCGCCGTGGCGCCGATCATCTCGATGCCGAACTTGTCGAGCACGCCCATCTTGCGCAGCGACAGCGCCGTGTTGAGCGCCGTCTGGCCGCCCATGGTGGGCAGCAGCACCAGCTTGTCGTCCGGGTGGGCGGTGCGCTCCTGCTCGATGATCTTGGCGACGATCTCCGGCGTGATCGGCTCGATATAGGTGGCGTCGGCCAACTCCGGGTCGGTCATGATGGTGGCCGGGTTGGAGTTGACCAGCACGACGCGGTAGCCCTCGGCCTTCAGCGCCTTCACGGCCTGGGTGCCGGAATAATCGAACTCGCAGGCCTGGCCGATGACGATCGGGCCGGCGCCGATGACGAGGATCGAGTTGATGTCGGTGCGTTTCGGCATGGGCTGGTCGCGAACAAAACCCCGGTGCGGCAGCCGCTCCGGGGCGAATCCCAAGGGGTTTCAGGCTAGGCGGGGCTTATACGGCAAAGCGGCGGGGCGCGGAACCCCCGGATGGCGGTGCCCGATGCCGGCCGTTTTGGCCCGCCCTTAGCCATCCATTAAGGTTTCGGCGGCAGTAAGCGAGAAGGGAGTTTGTCGCGGGAAACCGGCGATGGCGGCGATCACGCTCAAGGAAGGCGATTTCGGCAGCGATGCCACGGTCACCGTCGGCGAGGCGGCGCTCTACCTGCCCGACAGGTCACGGCCGGGCCTCAACGAGGTGGTCCCGCTGACGGCGATCGCCGAGATCGAATCCCTCTCCGATGACCGTTCCGGCCAGTTCAAGCAGGCGGCCAAGCTCGGCGCCCGCGGCTTCCTCACCACCGGCAACCCTCTCGGGCTTGCGGCCAGCGTCTTCGCCGTCACCAAGATCAAGGACGTCAACTTCGCCGTGCGCCTGAGGGACGGCCGCCGCTTCGTGGCGACCGCCGACGCGGCGACCCTCGCCGATCTGCGCGCGGCCTGCCGGAGTGCGTCCAAACCGGCGGGCGAGGATGACGAAGCCACGGCACGGGCCGATGCGGTGATCGCCAAGTATCTCGGTCCCGACGCGCTGCCGCTGGAGCCTGTGCCTGAGCCCGAGCCCGAGCCGGAGGAGGCGTCGGCCTCGCCGGCATCGGCCTCGTCGCCGGTTCCGGCGTCGCCGGCCCCAACGAGCCCGGTGCAGCCGCAGGTCGCCGGGGACCGACCGGCCGCGGTTTCGCTCGTCACCGGTCCGCTTGCCCCCCGCCGGGTCTTCGGCCGCCGCGGTCTCAGCTAGCCCGGATCATTCCGTCGCAGGCCGGCACGCTTCGTTTCGGGGTGCGCCGACCCCATCTTCGCTCTGACCCCCGGCCGTCCGGCCAGCCAGAGACCAGAGAAGAGCGAAGACGATGAGCTATTATTTTGCCAAGACCGTGAAGACCCCGTTCGCCGAGACCATCGACAATGTGACGGCGGCCCTCAAGGAGCGCGGCTTCGGGGTGCTGACCACCATCGACGTCAAGGCGACCATGAAGGCGAAGCTCGATGTCGATTTTCGCCCCTATACGATCCTCGGCGCCTGCAATCCGGGCTTCGCCCACAAGGCGCTTACGGCGGAGGACAAGATCGGCACCATGCTGCCCTGCAACGTCGTCGTGCAGGAGGTGAGGCCGGGCGAGGTCGAGGTTGCCGCCGTCGATCCGGTGGCCTCGATGCGCGGCGTGGAAAGCGTCGACCTTGCGTCGATCGCCGGCGAGGTCCGCGAGCTGTTGCGCCAGACGGTCGAAAGCCTCTGATCGCGGCCGGCAGTGACCGGCGTCACACCTGCCGGGCGGGCACGTGCCCATATGAGAGAAGCCTGCATTGTGATGCGGGCTTCAACAGGGAGGGCATGGCATGTTTGGCAATCATCGCGTCTTTCCGACGATTCCGGCAACCGACATGGCACGGGCGAAGCGCTGGTATGAGGAGAAGCTCGGCCTGAAGCCGACCAGCGAGCTTCCCGCCGGAGCGGTCTACGACATGGGCGGCGGCACCGCCTTCCTGCTCTATCCCACCGAGTTCGCCGGCAAGGCGCCCAACACGCTCATGGGCTTCGAGACCGACGACGTCGAGCGCGACGTCGCCGCCATGAAGAAGAACGGCGTCGCCTTCCTCGACTACGACACGCCGGACCTGAAGACCGTCAATTCGATCGCCAGCTTCGGCGATCTGAAGGGCGCCTGGTTCAAGGATTCCGAAGGCAACATCCTGTCGGTCGCCAACCCGCCCGACTGAGCGCTTGTGCCCTGCGGCGGCATTGCATCACAATGCCGCCGCAAACCGCCGCACCATGCTAAGCGGGCAACGGAGATTGGCGACATGCGTTGGCAGGGGCGACGGCAGTCCAGCAATATCGAAGACCGGCGTGGCGACCCCGGCATGGGCGGTTTCGGCGGCGCGTCGCCACGCATCGGCATGCGCATGCCGGGCGGCCGGCGCGGCGGTGGCATCAGCATCGGCGCGGTCGTTGTCGTGCTGCTGGTGAGCTGGTTCCTCGGGGTCAATCCGCTGACGCTGCTCGGCGGCCTCGAGGGCGGCGGTACCGGCGGCAGCTCGCTCGGTACCCAGCAGACCGGTCAGATGGGAACGCCGGGCGACGAAGGCGGCCAGTTCGTCGCCGCGGTGCTCGCCGACACCGAGGACACCTGGACCCAGATCTTCGCCGATGGCGGCAGCCGCTATGCCGTGCCGACCCTGGTGCTGTTCACCGGCCAGACATCGTCGGCGTGCGGCTTCGCCAGCGCGGCGAGCGGGCCGTTCTATTGCCCGGGCGATCGCAAGGTCTACATCGACCTCGCCTTCTATCGCGAGCTGCGCGACCGCTTCCATGCGCCGGGCGATTTCGCCCAGGCCTATGTCATCGCCCATGAAATCGGCCATCACGTCCAGAACCTGCTCGGCATCCTGCCCAAGGTGAATGCCGAGCAGCGGCAGCTCGGCAAGACGCAGGCCAACGCGCTCCAGGTGCGCACCGAATTGCAGGCAGATTGCTTCGCCGGCGTGTGGGCGCACATGGCCGACAAGAAGGGCATCCTCGATGTCGGCGACATCGACGAGGCGCTCAACGCCGCCGCCCAGATCGGCGACGACACGCTGCAGAAGCAGGCCCAGGGCTATGTCGTGCCGGACAGCTTCACCCACGGCAGCGCCGCGCAGCGCAGCCGCTGGTTCAAGCGCGGCTATACCAGCGGCGCCGTCGACGACTGCGACACCTTCTCGGCGAGCAGCTTCTGAGCGTCCGCCGCTGGCCGCGGCCGGCCCAACGCCGTTTTGCGGCATTCGAGAATCGCCTCGCTTCGCGCTAGATTTGCCATCCGAACGCGGCATTTACGGATGGAGCATGCGCCATGAGCAACAAGGAGGCGATCGCCGATCTGGCGCGCCAGCTTCTCGATCTCGACGAAGGTGAGTTGCACGCACGCGAGAAAGCCGTGATCGACAAGGTGATCAGGCGGCTGGCCGTCTCGCGCAACATCAACATCGAGATCCAGCGCTCGAAGACCTTCGGCGAGCGTCTCTCCGACCGGGTGTCGGAAGTCGGCGGCTCATGGAGCTTCATCGTCGCCTTCGGCGTGGTGATCGCCGTGTGGATGTCGGTCAACACCTGGCTGGTCGTCGTCCACGCCTTCGATCCCTATCCCTTCATCTTCCTCAACCTGATGCTGTCGCTGCTGGCCGCCGTGCAGGCGCCGGTCATCCTCATGTCGCAGAACCGGGCGGCGGCGCGCGATCGTCTCGCCGCCACCCACGACTACGAAGTGAATCTCAAGGCCGAGATCGAGATCGCCACACTGCACGAAAAGCTCGATCAGATCAGGAACCAGGAACTGGCGATATTGATGAAGAAGCTGGCCGGGGAGTGGAGCGCCGGGGGCACGGCGCCGCAGGCGTGAGGGCGTCGCGCCGGAGGCAGTTGTCGCCCGACCCCGGCGGCGCGCCTACTGCGTGATGTAGATGCTCTGGGTCGGCGGAATGTCCTTGGTCGAGATATTCAGCGCCAGGATCTGGTTGAGGATCTGGAAGATGCGCTTGGTGTTCTCGGCGCCGGCATTGGGCACGCAGTAGTTGACGCCGCCATATCTGATCCGCGCGAAACAGTCGGCGTAGCCTTCCTTGGCCACCACGAACATCGGCCCCTGGCTCGCGCCCGGCTGGTCGCCGTAGAGCACCGTGCGCCGGCCGACCTCGGGGTCGACCAAGCTGCCGAGATAATGGAAGACCTGGTAGGGCGATCGCATCAGGATCTCGATGGTCTGCGGCCGTCCGTCGATGACGAAGACCACCTCCGAGGTGTTCTTGCGCTTGGCGGTCTTGCCGGCCGGCGCAGTGCCGCAGCGGATCGGCGAGGCGCGGACATATGCCTGCTGCGCCGGGCCGGCAAGCGCCGGGTCGAAGCAGAGGCCGTCCTGCGGCTTGCCGTTGGGGCCGGTCACGGTCTCCACCGCCAGTCCGTAGTAGACGGCGAGATAGATGTATTTCTGGAAGCGCGCGAAGGTCGCCGGGTCGGTCGGCTGGTTGACGATCTGCTCGACGCTGCTGCCGCTGGTGATGCGTATCCTGTCGACCAGCAGCGAGAAGACGAGCGCCCGCGGGAAACCCTGGTGAACGATGAGATTGGCTTCGGCCAGGTCGATCGGGCGCAACAGCCCGTCATAGAACTCGCGCGACTCGAGCAGGTTCACGTCGAAATTGCTGGTGGCCTCGTTCTTGAGCGTGTTGGTCAGCGTGTAGTTGGTCTGCGCATTGCTCTGGTTGGGGCCGATGGTCAGCGACGGCAGGCCGGTGGTGAGCGTGATCAGGCCGGACGAGGCGACCTTGGGCAGCGACGTGAAATAGAGCGGTTCGTCGCGGCTGGCGCGCACGATGTTGAGCAGCACCGCGTCGTTGCGCGAGACGCCGACGCTCTTGTTGATGGTGGCGACGCGGTTGTGGATGTCGCCCTTGGCGACGCAGCCGGCGACAAGCGCCGCCGCCAGGATCGACGCGATCCGCCCCGCCAAACGCAAACGCCCGTCGTCGGTCATCGGACGCTCCCCGGGCCGGTCGGTCTCGCGCCGCTCCCCGGCCATGCCCGGACGGCCTGTCATCCGGGCGAATCATTGTCGCGGGTAGGGTAGCATCTGCGCGGCCCGCCAATCGCGGGTGGCAAGGCATCGATCGGGTGTTTTCACCCGATCTGTGGCTCCCGCCGCCCGATGCGGGCATGATGGGATCGATCACCGGGGAAGGGGCGATGCAATGCGCAACCTGACGGGTCTTGCACTGCTGGCATGGGCCGCGACCGCGGTGCCGGCCTTGGCCCAATCGACCCCCAACCTCGTCGGCGCATGGGCGTGCGATCCGGCGCCGATGGTCATCCGCGACACGTGGACGACGCTGACCTACACCTTCGAGATCGCCGAGCAGCGCGATGCGCTGTTCACCGGCGAGATGCACTGGTCGCTGCCCAGGGAGGCGGGCGCCGAAGGCAATCAGGGCGGCCAGTCTTCATTCAGCGGCACAATCAAGGTGCTGGGCGTCATCGACTGGGACGGCAAGAGCGTCGACATGGTCGCCTTCGGCGACGGCCATCGCCATCACGGCACATTCGTCGATGCCGACACGATCCGCTTCGTCCACAGCGAGGCCGGCGCCAATGCCTGGGTGAGCCGGAGCGTCTGCCGCCGTCGGCCGAAGTGAGTTCAGCTCAGCCGCGCTTCTCTTCCATCATCCCGACGAAGCGCTGGAAGAGGTAGCGCGAGTCGCGCGGGCCGGGCGATGCCTCCGGGTGATACTGCACGCCGAACACCGGCTTGTCCTTGACCCTGAGGCCGCAGTTCGAGCCGTCGAACAGCGAAACGTGAGTCTCCTCAACGCCCTCGGGCAGCGACTTCGAGTCGACCGCGAAGCCGTGATTCATCGAGGTGATCTCGACCTTGCCGGTGGCGAGGTCCTTGACCGGATGGTTGGCGCCGTGGTGGCCCTGATGCATCTTCATGGTCGTGGCGCCGAGCGCCAGCCCCAGCATCTGGTGGCCGAGGCAGATGCCGAAGGTCGGCACGCCGGCGTCGATCACGCCCCTGATCGCCGGCACGGCATAGGCGCCGGTCGCCGCCGGGTCGCCGGGGCCGTTCGACAGGAACACGCCGTCGGGCTTGTGGGCGAGGATGTCTTCGGCCGTCGCGGTGGCCGGCAGAACGGTGACGCGGCAGCCGTGGTCGGCGAGCAGCCTCAGAATGTTGCGCTTGATGCCGTAGTCGACGCAGACCACGTGATGCTTCGGGCTCTCCTGGCGGCCGTAGCCCTGGCCCCACGCCCACGAGGTCTCGTCCCAGGTGTAGCTCTGGCCGGTGGTCACGTCCTTTGCGAGGTCCATGCCGACCAGCCCCGGCCACGCCTTGGCCTCGGTGAGAAGCGCATCGCGGTCGAAGACGCCGTCCGGGTTGTGGGCGATCACCGCATTGGGCGTGCCGTGCGTGCGAATCAGGCTCACCAGCGCGCGCGTGTCGACGCCGGCCAGCCCGATGATGCCGCGCGCCTTCAGCCAGGCATCCAGCCCACGCGTGGCGCGATAGTTCGACGGGTCGGTGATGTCGGTCTTGAGCACGCAGCCGCGCACACCGGAGGAGGCGGCCATGTTGACCGTCTCGATGTCCTCGTCGTTGACGCCGACATTGCCGATATGGGGAAAGGTGAAGGTGATGATCTGGCCGGCATAGGAGGGATCGGTGAGGATCTCCTCATAGCCGGTCATCGCCGTGTTGAAGCAGACCTCGCCCGCGGCCGTGCCTTCCGCGCCGATGCCGCGGCCGGCGATCACCGTACCGTCGGCGAGCACAATGAGGGCGGTCGGCTCAGGCTCGGCCCACCGGTTCGGGGTCTGGTTGTCGGTCATGGCGGACGGCATAGCCGCAAGCTCTGTCCGGATCAATTCACAGCTATGCCGTAGGGCATGGCTGCTATCTTGATTTTTGAATGCGATGGGGGCATATACGCGCCCGCCCGAAGAACGGGCCCATGCTCCGCGGGTGCGCGGCTCGCGCCCCACCAAAGGCCACAGGCTGCGGGGCGTCCATTTGCGGACTAACAAAAAAGTCGATGCAAATCAACGACTTATACAATCAACCAAGGTTGCGCGCCGATTTGGCCGGGGTTATCCTGCCGTGGGCGAGGCAACGGGGACCAATCATGCGAGACCAGATCAACGCGGCTCTCAAAGAAGCGATGCTCTCCCAGGACAAATGTCGCATCTCAACGCTTCGCCTGATCAGTGCCGCCATCAAGGACCGCGAAATCGCCGCGCGCACCGCCGGCCGTGATCCGGTTCAGGACACCGACATCACCGAAATCCTCATGAAGATGATTCGCCAGCGGCACGAATCCGCGCGGCTTTATGAGGAAGGCAACCGCCTCGACCTTGCCGAGCAGGAGCGCAAGGAAATGGCGATCATCAAGTCGTTCCTGCCCGAGCAGATGGACGACGACCAGGTCCGCACCGTCTGTGCCGAGACCGTCAAGACCACCGGCGCCGCCGGCCTGCGCGACATGGGCAAGTGCATGCAGGCGCTGAAGTCGCGCTACGCCGGCCGCATGGATTTCGGCAAGGCCGGCGCCGTGGTGCGCGGCCTGTTGACCTAGAAACGCTCCCGCACACAGGCGGCGCGCCGGGCGCGTTTCGCCTGCCGTCGATGACAAGGCGCCGTCCGGCAACACGGGCGGCGCTGCCGATTCGGTGATCCGACACGCGCTGGTTGCTTCATTACGCAACGAATCAGTCTACTGTCATTTTTGCCGGGGGGTGGCTTGGGGAAGGAGCCGCCGTGAGGAGAAGGATCTCGCAGTCCGGGCATGCCCGGGGCAGTGACAACGCAGATGCGCAGCTGGAATTCGTCATCAACGAACTCGCAGCAGATCAGGCGGCCGTGCGTATTGTCCTGCAGAGCTTTCTCTTGAGGCTGCTTGCCGTGCGGGCCGAATCGGCGCCCGAGACGTTCGCCGAACTCCAGAATCACGTGTTCCGGTCGATCGAGGCCATTCCTCTGGCCCGTGACGACGAGATCGGGGCCGCCCGCTGGAAGCGGCTGGTGGTGGCCAGCGCCGAGAAGCTGTTCGGCGAGATCGGCGATACGCTTGCCTCTTCGACTGACGTCCGCCCGCGGCGGAACTAGCCGTCCAGCTCCGGGTAATGGCGGAAGATGCCGTCCTCGTTGAAGGGCGGCCGCCGGTCGGTTGCGACATAGGCCCGGATGCGCGGCCGCGCCGCGATGCGCGCGCTGAGCGCGGCGACCTTTGGTGCATCGGGCAGGTGCCGGGCCATCGCCTTGGGGAAGGCGTAGGCGAGCCCCGCGATCGCGTGGAACAGCGACAGGTCGGCATAGGAGAGCCGTGCGCCGACCAGATGCCCGTCGCCCTTGGGGTTGCGGTCGAGGATCGTCTCGAACCATTCGAGGAAGCGCGGGATGCGGTCGTCGCGGAACAGCTTCGCCCGGCGTAACGATTCGGGTTTCTGCTCCTCGTAATAGAAGGCACCGCCGAGCGGGTGGTGGACGTCGTGGGCCTCGTTGACCAGATCGACGATGGTGAGCTGGATCTGGTGGGTCCACAGCTTCGCCGCTTCCGCCTTGGGCGCCAGCGCCAGCTTCTGGCCGAGATAGAGAAGGATGTTGGCGGTCTGGCCGATGATCGTCTTGCCGTCACGCAGGAAGGGCGGCGCGAAGGAGGGCGTGGCGATGCCCCTGCCGTTCCACAGGCGCATCAGGTCGCCGGTGCCGCGCTCGCGCGCCACATCGACATAGTCGGCGCCGGCTTCCTCCAGCGCCAGGCGGACGAATTCGCCGCGCCCTGGAATGCCGGGCCAGTAATAGAGCTCGTAGGTCATGCGGTTCCCATCGGAGGGTTCGTCGCCGGCCCGCGCGGTCGGCAGCAAGGCCAGCAACAGCCGATTCGGCCGGATGGTCGTGTGTCTTCCCCGGGGAGAGCATAGCGCACGTCCCGCGGGACGCGCCAAAGATCCCCGTTGTGGCCCCCGCGGGACTGCCGGCGGCGAGGATTGATTTCGCTCATGGGCCGGTGCGTCGGGGCGCCGCATAGAAGCCGGGGTTATGCCATGGAAAGTCCGTAATGGGCTGCTTGGGTCCGCCGCAAAGGGGCTTGCAGGAATGAGAAAGCGCGTGCGCAACGAACCCGATAGCGGGCCTGCGGCGGAAGGCGCCATGGTGACCTATTCGCGCCTGCCGCGCGGCGGGCGCGGACCGGCCGAGCGCCGGGAGCCGATTCTCGAGGCGCGTGAGGTGCCCTACAGGGACGACGACCTCAGGGCCTACGACCCCGAGCGGGCCGCCGGTGGACTGGACGAGGCAATCGACGATCTGGAGATGCCGCGCCGGCGCCGGGGTCGCAAACCCCGCCGTGGCGGGCGCGCCGCCATACTTGTCGGTGCCCTGGCGCTCGCCGCCGGCATGGTGATCCTCGCCTATGCCTATGGCATCGCCACGCGCCTCGACGCGCCGTCGTCGCTGTCGGCCGGTGCCTCGGCCAGCGCGCCGGCAGGGCCGGCAGATGCCGGCACAACGCGCGGAACGCTGCCTGCCGACGACGCGGCGCGCTCCATACCGGTACCGGTCAAGGGCGAATCGTCGGCACCGGTGCCGTCGCCGTCGCCGAAACCCGCCGCGCCTGAAGGCAATGCCGGGGCCGCGCAGCCGGCCACCGAATCCGCTTCGGCGCCGCCGTCGCCGTCGGGCGCGCACGGCACGCCGATGGATGGCGATGGCGCGCAGCCCTCCGGCGCGGCCCAGCCGGCGCTGGTTGCGCCGGTCCCGGCGACCAAGACGCCGGCCGCGCCCGCTGCGGCTCCGCCGCCCAAAGCGGCCGATGCCAAGCCGGTCGATAGCGGCGACGACCTCATCAACAATATCGAACGACTTCTGGCCCGCGACGGGGCAACCGCGGGTGCGTCGGGCCAACCGGGCGATAGTTCGGCCGAGTCGGCGGGCCCGACGCTACTTTCCCCGCCGCCGCAGTCGACGGCGGTGTCCGATCCCAACGGTTTGCCGGCGCTGCCGGACCCCAATGCCCCTGCGGCCAGGCTGCCGGCCAATGCCGGTTCGCCGAACCGCCTGATCCCGCCGGCCGACATTCCCAACGTGCCGCCGTCCGATACGAGCAACGACCTCGGTCCGCTGCACTGAGGGACGCCTGCGCATGGCCGGGCCTTGGTGCCCGGTGCCAGGATATTCATTTCTGAAGGCCGTCTTGCATTTCTGCCGCTATCGACGATGGCGGGACCTCGGCTATTGGTCGGTCTTCCTTGCGGAGCATGGACCGATGCACACCATCACGCTTTGGGACGGCCGCCAGGTACCGCGCATCGGCGTCGGCTGCTGGGCCATTGGCGGACCCTTCTTCATGGACGGCCGCGCCGACGGCTGGGGCGAGGTCGACGATACCCAATCGCTGCGCGCGCTGGCGCTGGCCCATGAACTCGGCGCCCGCCTGTTCGACACTGCCGACGCCTATGGCACCGGCCACAGCGAGGAACTGCTCGGCAAGGCGTTCGCCGGCCGTCGCGATGACGTCGTCATCGCGACCAAGTTCGGCTTCACCCACGATCGCGACCAGCGCGCGCTGACCGGCACGGACGTGACGCCCGACTATGCGCGCAAGGCCTGCGCGGCCTCGCTCAAGCGCTTGCGGACGGACCATGTCGACCTCTATCAGATCCATGTCGGCGAGATGAGCGAGGGCGAAGCCGACGCCCTCGGCGATGTCCTCGAGCAACGCGCCGAGGCCGGCGATATCGGCGTCTGGGGGTGGAGCACCGACGACGCCGCGGCCGCCAGGCGGATGCTGAAGTATCCGCACTTCCGCGCCGTGCAGCAGCATCTCAACCTGTTCCACGACGGGCCGGAGATGATCGGCCTGTGCGAGGACAACGACCTTGTCGATCTCAACCGCTCGCCGTTGGCAATGGGCCTGTTGACCGGCAAGTTCACGGCCGGCTCGCAGTTGCCGCCTGACGATGTGCGCGCCGCCGGCCATTCCTGGGTCGAGGGTTTCAAGGATGGGCGCCCGACGGCCGAGGCGCTGGGCCGCCTGGACGCGGTGCGCGACTTGCTCACCACCGGCGGCCGCACGGTTCCGCAAGGAGCGCTCGGCTGGATCCTGGCTCGCTCGCCACGCACCGTGCCGATTCCGGGATTCAAGACCGAGGCTCAGATTCGCGACAATCTCGGCGCCGCCGAAAAGGGCCCGCTTCCCGACGCGGTGATGAAGGCGATCGCCGCTCTCATTGCGCCGGGGTGAGCCACGCCGCTCAGTGCCCGGCAAAATCACCAAGGACGGTCGCAAGCGCCTCCGGTCCGACCGTCACCGTGCCGGCGAAGGGATGGTCGATGGTCACGATGGTCAGCAGTCCGGCGAAGATCAGGATCGACAGGGCCCCCGTCATGGCGGCCTGCGCGCGCAGGTTCTCGGTGCCGAAGAAGAACGTGAAGCCGATGGTGATGAAGGCGCCGCCGAACAGCACCAGCCAGATGATTCTGGGCACGATGCCGTCGGCCATGACCAGACGTTCGCGTCGCGCATCGGAGATGTCGTCGACCTGCCGGAGGATTTCGGCGATGACGATGCCTTCGTCCGTGCCGAAGGAATGGTATTTGAGAACCTCGCGATAGATGTCGTGCAGCGCCTTGGTGACGGCGGGGCTTTCGGACTCCTGGGCCATGGCCGGCCAGTCTTCGGCGATCGCGGCCGTCAGATAGTCGGTCGTCGCCTGGCGGATGGCGGCGCCATGGTTGGCGTCGATTCCTTCGGAGAGCAGATAGATCGTCGCGGCGGCGCTCGCCTCCTGCGCCACCTTGCTGTCGGCCTCGTCGAACTTCTGCCAGACGACGACGACGGCGAAGGCAAGCAGCACCGCGTAGAGCACGCCGACGGTCGCGAACTTGAAGCCGGCCACCTCGTTGTTGGTGCGCAATCGGGTCAATTCGACGTAGCGGCGGGCAATGACCGGCCCGGCCATGGCGAGCAGCGTCGTCGGAACCATGAGAATGGTTGCGGAGAGCCACAGCGGCAGGCTCGTCAGATAGAACATCAGCATGGCCGGGCTCCCCCTGGTCGTCCGCGGACGAAATGGAGATTTGGCGCCTTTTCGGACGTCCCGCAAGTCGGGCGGCGGGCTGCCTGATGCTCGCGATGGTGGCGCGGTCCGGCCGACGCCGATGCAACCCGCGAATAAAGACATCAGCCGGCTAAATGCTAGAATGGTTCCAGATGGGTCAGGGAGATCGCCATGCCGACCACACCGAACGGGCCCAATCATATCGGGCCTGACAACCCGACGCCGGCGCCTGGGAAGCGCGAGATGCGCGGCGAGCGGCGCACCATTACCGCCCTGTTCTGCGATGTCGTCAATTCCACGGGGCTTGCCGAAAAGCTCGATCCGGAGGACTGGACCGACCTGATGAACCGCGCCTTCCAGCGGCTCAATGCGCCGATCGTGCGCTACGAGGGCACGGTGGCGAAGCTCATGGGCGATGCCGTGCTTGCTTTCTTCGGCGCACCGACTGCGCATGAGGATGATCCGCAGCGTGCCGTTCTTGCGGCGCTCGACATGCTGGCTTCGGTGCGTCTGTTCGCCGAGGAAATCCGCAAGGAGCTCGGCATCGATTTCGACATTCGCATCGGCATCAACACCGGCCCGGTGGTGGTCGGTGACGTCGGGTCGGCCCAGGCGATGGAATACACCGCCATGGGCGACGCGGTGAATGTCGCCGCACGCATGGAACAGACGGCCGCTCCCGGCACCGTCCAGGTGTCGAACGACACCTTCAGGCTGATCGAGCCCTATTTCGAGGTCGAGGCGCTGGGCGGCGTCGCACTCAAGGGCAAGAGCGAGCCCGTCCCGGCCTACCGGGTGATCCGCACCAAGGGCGCGCCCGGCGACAGCCATCGCGGCGTCGGCGCGCCGCTCATCGGGCGCGACGCGCAGCTCGCCCGCATGAATGCGGCGCTCGACGATCTCAAGCAGGGCAAGGGCCGCATCATCGCGCTGATCGGCGAGGCGGGGCTGGGGAAAAGCCGTCTCATCGCCGAGCTGTTCAGGAAATGGGAGGCCGACGGCCTTGCCGAGGGCTGGGACGTCGCCCACGGCATCCCCTACGATTCCAACCGGCCCTTCGGCCTGTTCCAGAATTTCGCCCGCCAGATGTTCGGCATCGAGCTCGACGATCCGCCGGACGTCGTTCACCACAAGGTGGATAACGGTCTGCGCGCCACCGGCGCCACCGATGAAGTCGTTTCGCTGTGCTCGGTGGCGGTCGAGCGGGTGATTGCGGCCAAGGTGCTGCACGAGGCGGCGAAGGACTATTCGGCCGAAGAGATCCGCGAGGACCTCTACAACAACGTCTATCCGGCGTGGCTGGCGGCGGCGGCGGCGGGGCCGCGCGTGCTGGTGCTCGACGACCTGCAATGGGCGGACCCGGCCTCCATCGACCTGGTCATCCATCTCTTCAAGATGGTCGAGGAGGTGCCGATCCTCTTTCTCTGCGCGTTCCGGCCGGAGCGACAGGCGCCGTCATGGCGCATCAAGCAGGTGGCCGAGTCGGACTATCCGCATCGCTACGACGAGCTGGCGCTGCAGCCGCTGGATGCCGAGGACACGGACGCGCTTGTCAACGCGCTCCTCAACATCGCCGACCTGCCGGGCGAACTGCACGAACTGATCATGCGCAAGACCGACGGCAATCCCTATTTCGTCGAGGAGGTGGTGCGCACGCTGATCGACCGCGGCGCCGTCGTGCGGACCGACGCCGGCCTGCAATGGCAGGCCGGAACCAACCTCGCCGACATTCCCATCCCGGACAGCCTGCAGGCGCTGCTGATGGCGCGCATCGACCGGCTCGACGAACACACAAAATCGACGCTGCAGGCGGCTTCGGTCATCGGGCGCGCCTTCTACTACCGCATCCTGGAGTGCATCTCCGACGAGGCGCTGGCGCTCGGCAAGCAGATGCTGTCGCTGGAGCGCGCCGAGTTGCTGCGCGAGGCCGGCCGCGTGCCGGAGCTCGAGTACATGTTCAAGCACGACCTCGCCCGCGACGCCGCCTACGGCTCGATGCTCAACCGCAAGCGACGCGAGTTCCACAAGCGCGTCGGCGAGGCGATGGAGGAGATCTTCGCCGGGCACCTGGAGGAACATGCCCACAGGCTCGCCCAGCACTTTGCGCTCGCCGGCGACCGTGAGCGCGCCTTGCGCTATTTCACCATGGCTGGCGAGGTCGCCGAGGCGTTGAACGCCACGACCGAGAGCAAGGCTCATTTCGGCCAGGCGCTGAATGCCGCCCGCGAGCTGGGCGATCAGGCCGCCGTCGCGCGCCTTGAGGCGAAGGGGGCTACGGGAGGCGGCATCGCCGCGGGGGCGTAGGCGCGGTATCGCGCCGCCGCCACGCCGCCTCAAATCACGCCAGCGTCGTCAGGCCGCGTGCCGCGTCACGTCGCCGTCGGCCGGTTGCCGGGCCGGTGCGTGCCTGACCCGTGCGATCTCCAGCCGGTCGGCGTGGTTGAGCCAGTCGGTGACGTTTTCCATCTCGCAGAAATACGCAATGGCGGCCGCTTCGGCCGCGCCGCTGTCGCGCGCATCCACCTCGACAATGCGCTGGCAGATGTCGCAGGGGTGTCCGGTATTGCCGTAGACAAGCTTGCGGAATGTTACGCGAAACCGTGTCATCGCATGAACCCTCCCAAGCCCCGCATGTCACCTTGCACCTTCATATAGGTGGTCTTTGTGCCGATTTTATGCCGGTCAGATGACTTTTGTGCCGTTCAGGCGACGCCGCTGCGAGGGCACGCCGAGCCCGACAGCGGGCTCCCATCTCCCCCCTTGCCGGGGGGCGGTGCGCGCACGGTTTCGCGCATCCGCGAAAGCCGCTGGCGGAGCCTCAGAGGGGGAGTGAGGGCGGGGTGCCTCCACGGTCGTCATGCCCGGCCTTGTGCCGGGCATCCACGGGCAGCGTTCCGGCGACAAAGACGTGGATGGCCGGGACGAGCCCGGCCATGACGAATGGTTGGGCGCATCCCCAACCTCCTTCGTCACCCCGGCGAAGGCCGGGGCCCAAGCAGCGCTTCCCCAGACTGCCGAGTCAGAACTGGATTCCGGCTTCCGCCGGAATGACGGGGTGCTGAGAGGGAACGCCGAGAACGGCCACTTGCTCCCATCTCCCCCCTTGCGGGGGAGAACAGCGGAGCCCGGTTTCGCACCTGCGAAACCGCTGGCGGAGCTCAGAGGGGGGTGCGGGCAGGGCGTTGCTGGTCTCGTCATGCCCGGCCTTGTGCCGGGCATCCACGCCTTCGGAACAAAGACGTGGATGGCCGGGACGAGCCCGGCCATGACGGCGATGCGCACTTCGTCGCCCCGGCGAAGGCCGGGGCCCAGGAGCGCTTCCCGGACTGCGATCAGCACTGATTCCGGCCTCGCCGGAATGACGGGTGTGCAGCGGAGCCAGCGCTGCTGTTCCCCCCTGTGGATAACTAGGAAAACCCCTTCCATCCGCCCCGCATCCCCCGCCGAGCGCCCGCAAACCTCCGCCCTCATTCCGCCATGGGCTAAGCTCACCTGACGGCCGCCCGTGAGCGAATCACCCCCATGCGCTTTCCCAACTCATTCCTCGACGAAATCCGTCAGCGCCTGCCGGCGTCGGCGGTGGTCGGGCGCCGGGTGAAGCTGAGGAAGCAGGGCAGGGAGTTCGCCGGCCTGTCGCCCTTCAATGCCGAGAAGACGCCCTCCTTCTTCGTCAATGACACCAAGGGCAAGTGGTTCGATTTTTCGGCCGGCAAGAACGGCGACATCTTCACCTTCGTCATGGAGACCGAGGGGCTCTCCTTCCCGGAGGCCGTCGAGCGGCTGGCGGGCGAGGCGGGCGTGCCCATGCCGGCGCGCGACCCGCAGGCCGAGGAGCGCGAGAAGGAGCGCGCCACCCTCTATGACGTGCTCGAACTGGCGACCCAGTTCTTCGAAGCTTCGCTCCAGTCCCGCGTCGGCGCCGCGGCGCGCGGCTATCTCTCCGGGCGCGACATCGGCCCCGATCTCCAGCGCAAGTTCCGCGTCGGCTACGCGCCGCCGGACCGCGCCGCGCTCAAGGAATATCTCGCCGGAAAGAACATCCCGCAGGATCAGATGATCGCCACCGGGCTGCTGGTTTCCGAGAATGTCCCCGTCTCTTTCGACCGCTTCCGCGAGCGGGTGATCTTCCCGATCACCGACTTTCGCGGGCGCATCGTCGCCTTCGGCGGCCGCGCGCTGTCGCCCGACGTGCCGGCGAAATACCTGAACTCGCCGGAGACCGAGCTCTTCCACAAGGGCATGCTTCTCTATAACGGCGCCAATGCCCGCCACGCCGCCCGCGACGCCGGCACCGTGGTGGTGGTCGAAGGCTATGTCGATGTCATCCGCATGGTGGCGGCGGGCTTCGAACACACCGTGGCGCCGCTCGGCACCGCGCTCACCGATCGCCAGCTCGAAATCCTCTGGCGCATCGCCGACGAGCCCATCCTCTGTTTCGACGGCGACAAGGCTGGTCTGCGCGCCGCCTATCGCGCCGCCGATCTCGCTTTGCCGCAGTTGAAGCCGGGCAAGAGCCTGCGCTTCGCCCTGCTGCCGGCGGGCCAGGACCCGGACGACCTCATCCGCGCCTCGGGTGCGGAGGCGATGGCGGCGATCCTTTCCGCCGCCCGGCCGCTGGTCGATCTGGTGTGGAGCCGCGAGACCGATTCCGGCGTCTTCGACACGCCGGAGCGGCGCGCGGCGCTGGAAGCGAAGCTCCGCGAGATCGCCCGGGCGATCGAGGAGGAGAGCGTGCGCCGCCATTACAGCCAGGCCTTCGCCGAGCGCGTGGCGGCCTTCTTTCCGGCCGCCGAGCCGGAGCGGCCCTGGGGTGGTTCGGCGGTGCAGCAGCGCGACGGGCGCGAACCCTATCGGCGCCGTCCGTCGCAGCAGCCGGGCACCGGCCGCCGGCCGATCCCGGTTTCCGACCGCCTGCGCCGCAGCCAGATGCTCTCCGGCCGCGCGACGCCGCCCTTCCGCGAGGTGGTGCTGGTCATGACCATGGTGAACCACCCGGCGCTTCTCGCCCGCCATCTGGACGATTTCGCCCATCTGGAATTCAGCCATGGTGACCTCGATCACCTGCGCGCGGCGGTGCTGGAGATCGTCGCCCATGGCGAGCATGGCGAGGCGGACGATGCCGCCGAACTGGCAAAAGCCCTGGAATCCCGCGATCTTGGCGGCCTTGCCGGGCGCCTGTCGGCCCAGATTTCGGCCATGGGCTATTGGCCGGCCGGGCCGGCCGCCGACGACAGCGACGCCGAGGAGGGCTGGAGCCAAGCTTTGACCTTGCACCGGCGAAAGCGGACGTTACATAGAGAACTCAAGGAAGCCGAGGCGGCGCTGGCGAGCGATCCCAGCGACGCAAATCTGGCGCGTCTGGTCGATATCCAGAACCAGCTGGCAAACAGCGAGGGGACCGAAGCTTTGATCGAGGGGTTCGGGGCGTCCTCAGGCAGACAGGCGAAGGTCTTCTAGACGATCCCGCTTGGCCCCCGGTCCTTGCCGGTTACGGTTAAGCGTGGCTTAAGACGGGGTGAATTAGGGTCCCGCGCGAGCGGGCCCAGCCGGTGGGGGCACCGGCCATACGGATTTGGGTAGGGTTTTCAGGGGATTCGGGCGTGCGCAGGCCTCGCGGGCCGGCACATGACGCCCCGGTGGAGAAGTGCATGGCGACCAAGGTCCAGGAAAACGACGAGGCAACGGAAGCGCAGACGGAGGCCCCCGACGGCCCGCTGCTCGACCTCTCCGATGCCGGCGTCAAGAAGATGATCAAGTCCGCGAAGAAACGCGGCTATGTCACCATAGACGAACTGAATCAGGTTCTCCCCTCCGACACCACCGCGCCGGAGCAGATCGAGGACATCATGTCGATGCTCAACGAGATGGGCATCAACGTGATCGAGACCGACGAGGCGGACGAGCCGGACGAAAACAGCAGCGAGGAGGAGGAGAGCGAAGGCGGCGAGCTTGCCGAGCGCCCGACCACCGCCGTCGCCAAGCCTGCCGCCAAGGAGCCGACCGACCGCACCGACGATCCGGTGCGCATGTATCTGCGCGAGATGGGCTCGGTCGAGCTGCTCTCGCGCGAGGGCGAGATCGCCATCGCCAAGCGCATCGAGGCCGGCCGCGAGACCATGATCGCGGGCCTCTGCGAAAGCCCGCTCACCTTCCAGGCGATCATCATCTGGAAGGACGAGCTGGACGAGGGCAAGATCCTCCTGCGCGACATCATCGACCTCGAGGCCACCTATGCCGGCCCCGACGCCAAGAACGCGCCCATCCAGGTGCACGGGCCGCCCGGCCCCGACGGCCGCCCGACGCCGATCCCGCAGCCCGGCCAGGCCAACGGCAAGGTCAACGGCAACGGCGCCGACAAGAAGGCCTCCGCCCCGCCGCTGGCGCCGAAATCCGGCGACGAGGACGAGGACGACGAGGTCGCCCGCGAGCGCGCCCGGCTGGCCCAGGAGGAGGAGGACGACGACGATTTCGAGAATGCGATTTCGCTCGCCGCCATGGAGGCCGAGCTCAAGCCGGCGGTCGTCGAAACCTTCGAGCAGGTCGCCGATCTCTACAAGAAGCTCCGCCGCCTGCAGGACCAGGACGTCGAGAACAAGCTCAAGAACGCCACGCTGTCGCCCTCGCAGGAGCGCCGCTACCGCAAGCTGACCGAGGAGCTGGTCACCGCGGTCAAGTCGCTGTCGCTCAACCAGCACCGCATCGACAGCCTCGTCGAGCAGCTCTACGACATCAACAAGCGCCTGATGGGCTATGAGGGCCGCCTGTTGCGTCTCGCCGAGGCCCACAAGGTCAAGCGCGAGAACTTCCTCAAGGAATATCAGGGCGCCGAGCTCGACCCCAACTGGATCCGCCGCATCTCCAACCTGTCCGCCAAGGGGTGGAAGGAGTTCGTGCAGAAGGAGAAGGAGCGCATCAAGGAACTGCGCAAGGAGATCCAGGCGCTGGCCACCGAGACGGGCCTCGAGATCACCGAGTTCCGCCGCATCGTCCACATGGTGCAGAAGGGCGAGCGCGAGGCGCGCCAGGCGAAGAAGGAGATGGTCGAGGCGAACCTGCGCCTGGTCATCTCGATCGCCAAGAAATACACCAACCGCGGCCTGCAGTTCCTCGATCTCATCCAGGAGGGCAACATCGGCCTGATGAAGGCGGTCGACAAGTTCGAGTACCGCCGCGGCTACAAGTTCTCCACCTACGCCACCTGGTGGATCCGCCAGGCGATCACCCGCTCGATCGCCGATCAGGCGCGCACCATCCGCATCCCGGTGCACATGATCGAGACGATCAACAAGATCGTGCGCACCTCGCGCCAGATGCTGCACGAGATCGGCCGCGAGCCGACCCCGGAGGAGCTGGCCGAGAAGCTCGCCATGCCGCTCGAAAAGGTGCGCAAGGTGCTCAAGATCGCCAAGGAGCCGATCAGCCTGGAGACGCCGATCGGCGACGAGGAGGATTCGCACCTCGGCGATTTCATCGAGGACAAGAACGCCATCCTGCCGATCGACGCGGCCATCCAGTCCAACCTGCGCGAGACGACGACGCGGGTTCTGGCCTCGCTCACCCCGCGCGAGGAGCGCGTGCTCCGCATGCGCTTCGGCATCGGCATGAACACCGACCACACGCTGGAGGAGGTCGGCCAGCAGTTCTCGGTCACCCGCGAACGCATCCGCCAGATCGAGGCCAAGGCGCTGCGCAAGCTGAAGCATCCTTCGCGAAGCCGCAAGCTGCGCTCATTCTTGGATAATTAGCCGAAGCGCTCCGGCATTGCCGGAGCGCGAAGCCCCCCGACTTGATCGGGGGGACCCGAGCAGGAGCAGGAAGCTGCGAAGCTTTCTGGATAATTAGTCGAGCCAGCGCAATCGACTGAGCGGGCAATTGGAAACCAGGGCGGTTCTCGGCGTCGTACTCGTTTGGGCGGTCATATTTGTTGTTCCCGTCGTCGTCTATGGCGCGTTCTCTGCGGTCACGGGCTTGCAGCCGCCCGGCAGCTCGCCGACGCTGTTCCTGGCGGGCACGGCGGTCTCCAAGCTGGGCGCCGCCGTCGCCTTCGTTGCCATATTCTATCTCGCCCGCGACGCGATCGGGGGGCAGTGGTTGCTCTATGCGGGCATCTGGTGGCTGATGTTCGTCGTTGGCGAAGTTGGCCAAGCGATTACGCCGACCTATTCGTGGCAGGAAGCGGTGGCCGGGATCATCTCGGAAACGATTTACTTCCCGCTGTCCGGATTCATTCTCAATTGGCTGGTTCGGTAGAGGGTCGGCGCCGACCACACGCTGGAGGAGGTCGGCCAGCAGTTCTCGGTCACCCGCGAACGCATCCGCCAGATCGAGGCCAAGGCACTGCGCAAGCTCAAGCACCCGAGCCGGTCGCGGAAGCTGCTGAGCTTCCTCGATAACTAATCCCGATCCTCATCCTGAGGTGCCCGCGCCGTCGGCGCGGGCCTCGAAGGATCGAGGCCAATGCGCCAGCCACACACACAGCGTCAGGTCCCGGCGAAAGCCGGGACCCAGTAATCGCCGACGCTGGCAATTCAACCTCCAACGCTTGCGAATACTGGATGCCCGCCTTCGCGGGCACCGACCTCGTGTTTCTCTGACCTCGCCACGAATGCCGTCAGCCTCCCCCTTGAGGGGAGGTCTCGAATCGCGGAAGCGATTTCGGGAGGGGGTCGCGCCGAAGGCGCGCGATCGTAGGGTGGGTTAGCCGAAGGCGTAACCCACCACTTCGTCCCGACAACAAACGGGCCTGCGGTCCCCGCGAAGGCGGGGACCCAGTAATCGCCAACGCTGGCGATTCAACCTCCAACACTTGCGATTACTGGATGCCCGCCTTCGCGGTGTCGCGGGTTCGAATCCCGCTCCCTATTCGAGGCTCGCTCCGAGAAATTGTTGGGCGGGCCTCTTTCGTTTGTCGGCAGTGGCGGAACACGGGTTCATCCCCACCCCTTTCCCCCATGCGATCCTTCCCGTTTCGCCGCCTTGTGACGCGGCAAACGAGGAAGGAACCATGACTGCTGAAGACGAGCCGTTCATTCGCGAGCGGTGGAAGCCGGAGCCGAAGCCGGAGGAGGTGCCCTTCGTGGCCAAGCTCGCGGTGGAGCCGCTCGATAGCCCGAAGCGCGAGCCGGTCGATCGCGTCGTCGCCGCGCGGCGGGCGCGGGCCGAGCATCTCTGCCTGTGGCTCGGCTGCTCCCGCGCGCTCTGCCGCCGCGCGCGCCATTGCCTGGGGCCGCACGGATCTTGCGTCTTCGAGATGGAGGATGTCGCCGCCCCGCTGCTTTAGGTGAGGGCAGGGGCGCGCCACATCCTCCCAACCCTCCCCTTGAGGGAGGGTCGAAACGGCGAAGCCGTTTCGGGGAGGGGTGCGAACATCGCCGTAGATGCACCCCCTCCCGAAAGTGTCTCGCTGTCGCTCGCCACTTCCGACCTCCCCTCAAGGGGGAGGTTGAGCTCAGTGCCAGCGGCATACGCCCTCCCTCCACCGCGTCAGCGCGGGGAGGGGGACCGCGCGGGGCACGTGCGGCGTCATGCGGCTAGCGGCTTGCTCCCCCTCTCCCCTTGCGGGAGAGGGCTTCGCCTCTTGGGAGCGCAGCGACATAGAGGCGAAGGGAGAGGGGTGATGGCAGGACCTTGCCAATACCCCCCTCTCTGTCTCTCCCCCGGCCCAACATCGGGTCTACCCGATGTTGGCATTGTGAATGAAGCAACTCCGATAAATCGGAGTTGCGGGGGGAGAGGACCATTCCGGCAATCGTCTTGCCGTGGCACCGCTCACGAAAAAACTTATCCCCGCTCCCTGAACCGCCCCCATATTGGTGGCATCCCCGCCCGCGAAGGGGCGCGCTCATGAGGCGTCTTGCAGCGTGGGGCGGGGTGCGGTGTCCGTCCTGTCGTGTCGCACACGGGAGGGCGGAGGCCCGGAAGCCCGCCAGCGGAGGGCAACCTCCGCCGCGCGTCATTGCCCCCTGAGGGCAGCGCTACAGGCAGGCGAGGGTCAGCCACGGCTGGCGCGGACCGGGAAACCGGCACCGGGGCCGTGGCGGTCCAGAGGCGGCTCAGTCCGCAAGGAGGCCGCCTCGCCTTCGCACTCGGCCCAGGCGGGACCGGAGCAAAAACCACCGCGGCGGGCGTTCGGCTGAGCGCCCCATCAGACTACTGGCCTGGCACTCATCGAGCGCCCGCCACCCCCTCATGGTTCAGGCCATGAGGATGCTCTTCGGAATCTCATCACCCGGCGCGAAACCGCGCGCGGGAACGAAAGCCGTGTCCCTTCGCCGTTCATCCCCGCGAAAGCGGGGACCCCGCCTTCCCGCAAACGCGACCGCAGAGCCGTCTCAGCGCGCCGCCGTCATGCTATAATCGACTCATGCACAGGCCCCCTGACAGAGGGAGATGGGGTTATGGCGACGTTTATGATGTTCGGGAAATATTCGGCCCAGGCGCTCAAGGGCATCAGCCCCGAGCGCACCGAACAGACCAGGGTGATCATCAAGGAGCACGGCGGCGAGCTGATGGCCGGCTATGCCGTGGCCGGCGGTCTCGATATCGTGCTCATCGTCGAGCTGCCGGATAACGCCCGCGCCATGGCGGTGTCCGCCGCGCTCACCAAACTGACGGGCGTGGCCTTCACCACCTCGCCGGCGGTCACGCTGGAGGAGTTCGACAAGGAAAACGTCTGATCGATCCGCTCTCCGACCGTCCCCGCGCAGGCGGGGACCCAGGTCGGAGTCGACGTTCCGACGATACGCGTGATGCTCGGGCAAGGGCAGGGTGGCGCGGCGGTTTCCCTGCTCCCCCGGGAAAGGAGGAGGCCCGGGCGCATCAAGAGATGTGGCGGGTTGCAGGCGTGCGAGGCGCGTTTGCCTTTTCGGAAGTTTCGCGAGGCCACGACAGGCCGGCGCAAATAGATCGATCGTTGACCGCCGGTTCGGCACGGCGATGCCGGTCAGATTCGCGTGGCGCGGCGCGCCCGTGAGTTGGCGCCCAGGTGGAGCGGGGTCGTATGGGCCCGCTCGAAGCAAGAACCCCTCGAAACACCTGTGCAAAACCAGTCTTGTGCGGTGTTTTGCCCGTTTGATGAGCAGCGGATGGCGCGTTATTCCTGTGTTTGGACAACGTCCGCTGAATCAATACAGCAAGACGGGAGATGTCCTAAGAATTAGAATAAGAAGGAACTGCTAGGATGACGCCTCTCTTCAGCCGAAATCGGCTCTGGTTGGCAGTGTCGCTTGTCCTCTTCATTATATCGGCCATCGGCGCGTCGTGGGTGCAGACATCGGGGGGCGACGTCAAAATCAAGGATTTGCGCTGGGAATCGCCGTCCGGGTACGTGCAGAGCGCGCTCCTGTTGAAGCCGGACGGCGTGTCGGCGGAAAATCCCGCGCCGGCTATCGTCGCCAGTCATGGCATGTTGAACAGTCGCGAGATGCAGGACTCGGTCTATGTCGAGCTGGCGCGGCGCGGCTATGTCGTCATCGCCATGGACATGTATGGCCACGGCTTCTCGGAAGTGCTGACCGGACCGCAGCGTGACAAGACCCGCGGCACCGGTGTCTATGACGGCGCGGAGCTCGCCGCGTCGCTGCCTTATGTCGACAAGAGCAAGATCGGCATCACCGGCCATTCCTACGGCGGCCGGTCGTCCAACTGGTCGATCGACATCGACAACACGCGGGCGCAGCCCATCGTTTCGGCGGTGCTGCTGCAGGCGGCGGACGCCACCTACATCGATCCGAACAGCAAGAAGTTCGTCAATGTCTATGGCGGGCGCGATGTCGGCATCATTGCCGACGACCACGACGAGTTCTTCTTCCGTGGCGCCAAGCCGGATGGAACCAAGGCGAAGCCGGCGGAGTTCCTGGAGACCAACAACGCCCAGTCGTTCCTCCATTTCGGCATGCAGCCGGAAGAGATCAGCGACGTGCGGGTCGCCGACAAGATCTACACCGAAACCGTCGACGGCAAGGACGCTGCGCGCGTCGTCTACATGCTGGCGATGACGCATCCCTGGGTGCCGTTCTCACAGCGTTCGACCGCCCGTGTCGTGGAGTTCTTCGATCATGCCTTCGGTGCGCCGACCCCGATCGACAGCAACGCCCAGGTCTGGCAGTACAAGGAAGCCTTCAACGCGCTCGGCCTCATTGCCTTCGCGATCTTCCTGGTAAGCTTCACCAAGGTGCTGCTCGGGACCCCGGTCTTCGCCAGCCTGCGTCACGATGTGCCGGCGGCGGCGCCGCTCAACGCAAAGTCGCCGCTTGGCTGGCTGTGGGGCGGCATGGTCGCCTCGGCGATCGTCTCGCTGGCCAGCTACATGCTGCTGTTCGATCCCGTGCAGAAGCTGCAGCCGGGGTTCCGCACCCAGTATCCGCCGCTGTTTATCGGCATCTGGGCCGCGGTCAACGGGCTGTTCGCGCTGGCGTTGCTGGCGGCCTATTACAGGGCCTCCGGCAAGAACCAGGGCATGAACCTGCGCGATGTCGGCGTGACGATCAGCGGACGGGCACTGTGGCTGACCGTGGTGCTGGCGATCGAGGTGGTCGCCGTGGCCTATGCCATCGTGTTCGCGGCGGACTACCTGTTCAAGGTCGACTTCCGGCTGTGGGTGCTGGCTATCAAGCCGTTCACGGTCGAGCGCGTTCCGTTCGCTCTGGCGATGATCCCGCTGTTCGGGCTCTATTTCGTCGGCAGCTCGGTGGCGCTGAATGCGTTCCAGCGTTTCACCCTGTTCGGCCGCGAGTGGGTCAACACGACGGTGGTCGCCTTCTTCGCGTCGCTCAGCGGCATCGTGGTGCTGCTGCTGCAATACGGCACCTTCTACGCCACGGGTGAAATGAATCCGATGATCCAGGCGATGGAAGGCATCTACATGATCCCGGTGGTCGTGCTGCTGTTCGTCGCAGCGGTGATCGCGCGCAAGATCTATCGCGCCACCAACAATCCCTATCTCGGTGGCCTGATCAACACGCTGGCGGTGACCCTGATCACCATTGCCAACACGCAGACGCTTCACATGAGCTGATGGGTAACCGGCGTGGCGGAATCGAAACCGCCACGCGTCTTCGACGCCCACCAAGCCGGACATGGGGTGAACCCCGTGTCCGGCGGGCAGGGGCGGAAATCAACGGGAGGCGTGGATCTCACGCCTCCCCGATTTCTCTTGAGGGCTTTCGGCCACTGCACCGCTCGTGGCGCGTGGCGCCCCTATTTCGGCGCCACCTCCCAGACGATCTGGGCGCTGGCCGTGACCGCGGCCTGGCCGGGCATCACCGGCGCCGGTGCCGCCTTGGCTGCCATGTCGAATGCCATGATGGGTCCGCGCCTGCCGTTCTCGTCGGCGTTGAGCGAGAGGATGCGTACCAGGCGCAGGCCCGCCGCGTCGGCCATCAGCGCGGCCTTGGCCCTGGCGTCGGCGATCGCCGCGCGGATGGCGTCGTTGGCCGCCGTTTCGCGGTCGGAGAGGTCGAAGGCGATGCCGCCCACCCGGTTGGCGCCGGCCTTGACCACCGCGTCGAGCAGGGCGCCCGATTTCGCCACGTCGCGTACGGTGACGCGCACCTGGTTCACCACCCGGTAGCCGACGATTGCCGGCGGCCGGTCGCTGGCGCGCTGGTCCGGCTGCTCGTAGACCGGGTCGATGGAAAAGCCGGAGGTGGCGATGTCCTTCTCGTCGATGCCGGCCGCCTTGATGGCCTCGATCGCTTTTGCGAGGTCGGCCGAATTGGCGGCCAGCGCCGCGCTCGCCTCGGCAGCCTCCGAGGTCACGCCGATCGAGACGATGGCGATGTCCGGCACCACCATCACCTCGCCGGTGCCGTTCGCCTGAAGCTGGGGCACGGGCGGGCCGTTGTCGGCGCGCGCCACGGCCGGGGCCGCCAGCAGTGCGGTGGCGGCAAGCGCGGCAAGCCATGATCTCATCGTCGGTCTCCATGGGTGTAGACTGGTTGGCGGGCAAACTTGCCGGCAAAAGCGTCCGTATTGCGGCCGGTGGCTTGCCGTCGCCCGCCCGTCATGTATATCGGCGGGGTCAGCGTTGCCGGGCCTGTAGCTCAATGGTTAGAGCCGGTCGCTCATAACGATCTGGTTGCAGGTTCGAGTCCTGCCGGGCC
>CAVSRC010000013.1:0-118979 GCA_963730325.1 uncultured Alphaproteobacteria bacterium
CCGCGACCAAGCCGGACTGCACGAGTAGGCAAGTCGACTTTGTTCGACCCATGGGGAACTACTCGGCAACGCGCTGCAGGAGCGCTAGCAGACCCGAAAGGATCTGCACAGGAGCCGGTGGGCAGCCGGCAATGTGGAGGTCGACGGGGATCACCGCCGACACGCCTCCGGTGACGGCGTAGCTGCCGGCGAAACAGCCGCCGTCGCGGGCGCAATCACCGACGGCAACGACCCATTTCGGATCGGGTGTCGCGGCATAAGTGCGCTGGAGCGCCTGATGCATGTTCTTTGTGACCGGGCCGGTCACCAGGAGAACGTCGGCATGCCGCGGCGAGGCAACGAAATGCAATCCGAAACGTTCGAGATCGTAGAAGGCGTTGTTGAGCGCGTGGATTTCCAGCTCGCAGCCGTTGCACGAGCCCGCGTCGACCTGGCGGATGGCGAGGCTGCGCCCGAGACGGCGCCGCGCGGTGGCGTCGAGCTCGCGCGCGAGCTTTGCCACCTCCTCGTCCGCCACCGGGGGAGGCTCGGTCAGGGGCGGGTGGACGATGCCCTGGAAGAGGAGTTTGCGCATGGCCCTAAAGGTCGTGTCCGGAATACGAGCAATTGAACGATTTGTTGCAGAGCGGGAAGTCGGCCACGATGTTGTCCTCGATGACGGCCTCCAGCAGCGGCCACTGGAACCACGACGGGTCACGCAGGTGGCAGCGTGCGATGCGTCCGTTGGCGTCGAGCTTCACCCAGGCGAAGATGTCGCCGCGGAAGCCTTCGACCAGCGCTGCGCCCTCGCCGGCGACACGCGGCAGATCGGCGCCGAGCGGTCCTTGCGGCAGGCCGGCCGCGATCCGCTCGAGCAGCAGCAGGCTCTGCTCGACCTCGCGGATGCGCAGCCAGACGCGCGCATTGACGTCGCCGTCCTCGCGCAGCGGCACCCTGAAGGTGAGGCTGTCATAAGGCGGATAGGATAGGGCGCGGCGCGTGTCGAAATCGCGGCCCGACGCCCGTCCGATAGGGCCGCCCGCCGCGAACTGGCGCGCCAGCTCAGGGATGAGGATGCCGGTTCCCACGGTGCGGTTCTGGAGCGAGGCCGTGTTGTCGTAGAGGTTGACCAGGCGCGGGAAGACCTCCCACAATTCGGCAAGTAGTGCCGCCAGTGCGGGTATCGCTGCGTCGGGGAGATCGGCGGAAACGCCGCCCGGCACGATCCGGTCCATCATCAGCCGGTGCCCGAAGGCGGCTGCCGAGAAGCGCAGGACGCGCTCGCGTAGCGCCGCCGCGTGAGCCAGGATCAGCGCAAACGCTGCATCGTTGCAGATGGCGCCGATGTCGCCGAGGTGGTTGGCGAGCCGCTCCAGCTCGGCCATCAGGGCGCGCAGCCAGACCGCGCGCTGCGGCACGTTCACGTCCAGCGCCGCCTCGACCGCGCGGGCGAAGGCATAGGCATAGGCAACGGTGGAATCGCCCGACGTGCGGCTGGCAATCCGCGCGGCCGTGGCGATGTCGGCGCCGGCCATCAGCCCGTCGATGCCCTTGTGGACGTAACCGAGCCGCTCCTCCAGCCGCACGATCGTCTCGCCGGCGGCAGTGAAGCGGAAATGGCCCGGTTCGATGATGCCGGCATGTACCGGCCCAACCGGGATCTGGTGGAGGCTCTCACCTTCGACGGGCAGGAACCGATAGGCCGATGCCGGATCAAACTCCTGCGCGGTCTTGTCGGGCTGTGCCGCCAGGGGCCGGCGGACATCCCAGCGGCCGTGGTCCAGCCACGGGCGCGTGTCAGCCAAACCCTCGGCTGTCAGCCCATAGAGGTCAGCCATCGCGCGTTCGAGACGGATGGCCGGCGGGTGACTGGCGCCGATGCTCGGGAAACGGCTGCCTTCGGCGGGCAGGCTGAGGACGGTCAAGCCGTCAACGTCGGCGATCGCCATGTGCACCATGTCCGGCTCGCCCCATTCGCTGACGAGCGTCAGTTCGCCGGTGGCGAGCGACGCGATGGCTGCGCGCCAGGCCTCGGTATCGACCACAACTCGCATCCACGGTCGGTGGCCCGCGACCGGTGTTCCGCGAGCGGTGAGGGTGTCGCGCGCTGTCATCCGAGCAGCCTCGCAATGTGCTCGAACCAGGCGACCAGCATGGGCGGCATGTAGAAACCGCCGACCAGCACCAGGACGAAGTGGACGAACATCGGAACGTAGGACGCCTTCACCGGCGCCGTGCTGCCCGACGGTTCACCGAAGACCAGCCCCTGCATGCGCATCAAGAGGGCAGCGAAGGCGACGAGCAGGCCCGCGACGAAGATGAGCGCAAGCAGCGGTGCCCTGGCGAAAGTCGAGGAGACGACCAGGAATTCGCTCGTGAAGACGCCGAACGGCGGCAGACCGGCAATAGCGACGACGCCGAGCGCCAGGCTCCAGCCGAGAACCGGATGGCTGGCGGTCAGCCCCTTGATGTCGGCGATCTTCTGTGTGCCCTTGACCTGCGCCACATGGCCGACGGCGAAGAAGATGCCGGACTTGGTCAACGAGTGCATGACCATGTGAAAAAGGCCGGCGAAATTGGCCAGCGGACCGCCCATACCGAACGCAAAGGCAATGATGCCCATGTGCTCGATCGACGAATAGGCGAAGAAGCGTTTGATGTCGCGCCGCCGGTAGAGCATGAAGGCTGCGAAGACCAGCGAGGCGAGCCCCATCACCACCAGCAGCGGCCCAGGCGCCAGCGCGTCGCTGTTGGCCGCCAGCAGCAGCTTGAAACGCAGCACCGCGTAGAGCGCAACGTTGAGCAGCAGGCCGGAGAGCACCGCCGAGATCGGCGTCGGGCCTTCGGCGTGGGCGTCGGGCAGCCAGGCATGCAGCGGCGCCAGGCCCACCTTGGTGCCGTAACCGAGTAGCAGGAAGACGAAGGCGAGGTTGAGCAGCGCCGGATCGAACTGGCTCGCCTTCTCGACGAGCACGGTCCACACCATCGCGTCGGGTCCTTCGCCGATCACGGGCCGCGCCGCCATGTAGACCAGGATGGTGCCGAACAGCGCCAGAGCAATGCCGACGCTACCGAGAATGAAATATTTCCAGGCCGCCTCCAGCGCCTCGTGGGTGCGGTAGATGCCGACCATCAGCACGGTGGTCAGTGTCGCCAGTTCGATCGCCACCCACATCACGCCGATATTGTTGGCGATCAGTGCCAGGTTCATGCCAAACATCAGGAGCTGATACATGGCGTGATAGAAGCGGAGATAGGCTGGCGTCAGCCGTCCGGTCTCCAGCTCGTGGCCGATGTAGCTCGCCGAAAAGACGCTGGTGGTGAAGGCGACGAAAGTGGTCAGCACCACGAAGACGACATTGAGGTCGTCGATCAGCAGATAGCGGCCGGGTTCGGGACGCGGCACGACGAAGAGCAGCAGCGCCGCGATCAGCGTGGCAAGCGCCGCCGCCACATTGAGCCGCGCCGTCAGCCGGTAGCCGGGCAGCACCGCCAGCAGACCGGCGGCCGCCAGCGGAATGGCGAGGATGGCGATCTCGATCGCAAACCCGCTCACGACCGGTCTCCCCGGAAGCGGTCGAGAACGTGCACATCCACCGTGTCGAAGCGCTCGCGGATGCGGAACAGGAAGATGCCGATGACGATGAAGGCGATGAGGATCGAGAAGGCGACGCTGATCTCGACCACCAGCGGCATGCCCTTGGCACCGGTGGCGGCGAGCACCAGCCCGTTCTCCAGCGACATGAAGCCGATCACCTGAGAAACGGCGTTGCGCCGTGTCACCATGATCAGCAGGCCGAGCAGCACCACCGAGAGCGCGAAGGCCATGTCCTCGCGCGCCAACGGGCCGGCCGCGGCCGTCACGCGCAGCATCACCACCATCGACAGCGCCACCAGCGCCATGCCGGCCAGCATCGTCGGCGCCACGCCGCCGACCGCCTCGATCTGGCGATGGATGCCAAAGCGCGCGACGATGCGATGGAGCGCCGTCGGGATGACGATAGCCTTGAAGGCGAGCGCGATCCCCGCGGTGACGAACAGGTGCGGCGCGTGCTGCACCAGCGCCTGCCAGGCCACCGACAGCGCCAGCACGGTCGCATGCAGGGCATAGACGTTGATCAGCGCATACATGCGGTCCTGGTAGAGCAGTACGAAGCTCATCAGCACCAGGCCGCCGGCGAGCAGATGGGCGATATCGAATTCGATGCCGGTGCCGGTGCCGATCATTGCAGCGTCCGGGTCACGAAGAGAAGGAGGGTGCCGAGCAGACCCAGCATCAGGCCGGCGCCCATGAATTCGGGCACGCGGAACACGCGCATCTTGGCGACGGTGGTCTCGAACAAGGCGAGAGCCATGCCGCCCACGACGAGCTTGGCGACATAGGCGACAAAACCGAGGAAAAAGGCCGCCGGCGCCGCTCCAGGCGGCGCGATCCCCCAGGGCACGAAGACGCAGGCGATCAGCGAGACGTAGAGCAGCAGCTTGAGCGAGGCAGCGAGCTCGATCACCGCCAGATGGCGGCCAGAATATTCCAGGATCATGGCCTCGTGGACCATGGTGAGTTCCAGGTGCGTCGCCGGGTTGTCGACCGGAATGCGCCCGGTCTCGGCGATCGCCACCATCACCAGGGCAACCAGCGCCAGGCCCAGCGAGACGCGCAAGCCGACGCCGGCGGCAAGCTCGGCCGCCACCGTCGAGAGCTGCGTCGAGCCCGCAACCAGCGCCAGCGAGAAGACCATCATGATCATCGCCGGCTCGGCCAGCGAAGCGATCATCATCTCGCGGCTGGAGCCGATGCCGCCGAACGATGTGCCGATATCCATGCCGGCGAGCGCCAGGAAGAAGCGGGCGCTACCGAGCAGCGCGATGATGGCGATGAGATCGGCCGACCACGAGAAGATGAGGCCGGTGGCGAAGGTCGGCACCAGCGCCGCCGCGACCCAGGTGCCAGCAAAGACGAGATAGGGTACCGCGCGGAACAGCCACGAGGCGTTGTCGGCGAGCACAACCTCCTTGCGCAGCAGCTTGGCGAGATCGCGATAGGGCTGGATCAGCGGCGGCCCCTGCCGGCGCAAGAGGCGCGCCTTCGCCTTGCGCACGAACCCGGTCAGGAGCGGCGCCAGCGCCAGCACCAGCAGCATCTGCACGCCCTGGACGGCGATATTGAGGATCACGTCCATATCGCCAGCACCACAAGCAGGGCGACCAGTGCCGCGAAGACGAGGCTGAGATACTGGCGGATGGTCAGGAACTGGAAGCGGTTGAGCGTGCCTGCGGCCTGCTCGACCAAGCCCGCAACCGGCAGATAGAGCGTTTCCCAGATGAGATCGCGAAGGGTGAAGTGAAATGTGGCCGGGCGCGTGTCGCCCGGCGGCGGCATGGCGACCGTCTCGCGAGCGCCGAACAGCGTCGTCGCATAGACCCGGCGGATCGGCTGGGCGAAGCTGGCGGCGCTGTATTGCGTCGCTGGACTGGCATCGGGAAAGCCGCAATCCCAGGCCGGTGCCCGGCGCAGCGCGCGCGAAGCGAAGCGGTGGATGGCGAGAACGCCGATCCCTGCCGAAAGCACGATGAAGACGAAGACCAGGAGACCGTTATAGGAGCTGCGGCTGGCGGCGACCGGCACGATGGAGAGCCACGATACCGCCGACTGCACCGGCATGCGGGTGCCGGTAAGGAGGGTCGCGACCGGCGACAGGCCGTCGATGACGAAACCCGGGAAAAGGCCGGCGACGAGGCAGAGGGCGGCGAGCGCCAGCATGGCGGCAAGCGAGAAGCGGTCGACTTCCCGCGCATTCACCGCCGACTCGCTGCGCGGACGGCCGAGGAAGCTCACGCCATAGGCCTTGACGAAGCAGGCCGCGGCGAGCGCCGCAGACAGCGCCAGCAGCGCGCCGGCCGCCGGCACCATGATCTTCAGGTCCCATTGCGGCAGGTCGGGGCTGATGAGGATCGCCTGGAAGGTCAGCCACTCGGAGACGAAGCCGTTCAAGGGCGGCAGGGCCGAGATGGCGGCACTGCCGGCAAGGAAGGCGAAGGCGGTCACCGGCATGCGGTGGATCAGCCCGCCGAGGCGCTCCATGTCACGTTCGCCGGTGGCGTTGAGGACGGCGCCGGAACCGAAGAACAGCAGGCTCTTGAAGAGCGAGTGGTTGAGCACGTGGAACAGCGCCGCGGTCATCGCCAGCGCCGCCGCCGCCTGCATGCCGTTGGTCCTGAAGCCGAGCGCCAAGCCGAGGCCGATGAAGATGATGCCGATGTTCTCGACCGTGTGATAGGCGAGCAGTCGCTTCAGGTCGTGCTGCATCAGCGCGTAGAGCACGCCGAGCACGGCGGTGACGCCGCCGAGAACGACCACGATCGTCGCCCACCACCAAGGCAGCGGCCCCACCAGGTCGAAGGCGATGCGGATGAAGGCATAGACCGCGACCTTGGTCATCACGCCGCTCATCAGCGCCGAGACATGGCTGGGCGCGGCCGGATGGGCGAGCGGCAGCCAGACATGCAGCGGCACGATCCCGGCCTTGGAGCCGGCGCCGATGAGCGCCAATACCATCACCAGGGCGGCAGCGGGCGGTGCCAGAGACGCCGCGCGCATGGCAGAAAAGGCGTAGTCGCCGGTGGCGCCGGCGAGCAGGCCGAAGGTGAGCAGCAGCGCCAGCGTTCCGGCGCTCGCCATGACGATATAGACGAAACCGGCCTGCCGGTTCTCCGCCTCCTCGTGATGGGCCATGACCAGCGCCCACGAGGCCAGCGACATGAATTCCCACGAGAACAGGAAGGTGAAGGCGTCGTCGGCGAGCACCACCAGGTTCATCGCGGCGAGGAAGACGGAGTAGAACGGCAGCACGCGCTCTGGCGCATGTTCGTGACGACCGTAGCCGAGCGCGAAGAGGCTCGCCCCGGCGCCACCGAGATTGACCACCACCAGGAAGAAGGCCGAGAGCGCGTCGATACGGAAATGCGCGCCGATCCACGGCAGGCCCAGCGGCAGCACAACCGCGTCGGGCGCCGAGAAGGTGATGAGCCGCCACAATGCACCGATGAGCAGCACCAGTGAGACCACCAGCGCGACCCCGTAGACCGTCGTTCCAGCCGCAGGCCGCCGGGTCAGGCCGACGGCCAGCACACCGTTCGCCAGCAGGATCGCAACTAAGGAGAGCGCAAAGGCGGCGGACATGGGTGCGCTAGCCGTTGGGCCCCTCGGGCGGTTTTGCCACCTCCCTCAGGCGCACGCCGCGGCCGCCTTCGGTGCTCGCCACGCCCTCGCCGATCAGTTCCAGTCCGGCAGCATCCAGCGCCGCGATCAGCTTGGTCAGCGAGTCCACGGTCCCGCGAATGACACCATCACTCGCCTCCATTCGCTGGATGGTCGGGACCGACAAGCCAGCAAGCTCCGCCAGCCGACGCTGATCGACGCCGAGCAGAGCGCGGGCCGCCCGAAGTTGGCCAGAGGATATCATCTATCAGAAATCAGCCTTAGAAAATGAATTATGATATATGAGACATCGCTATTCAGGTGTCAATTGGGACGCAGTTGGATCGACGAGCGGGATCGGCAGAACGATTTCAGGGGCACCGAAACGAGCCTAGCCGAGCTCGGGACCGGCGATGATGCGCATGTTCGGCCTCCGCGCGGCTACCGCCTTATCGGTCAGGGCCATTCGCGTAAAACCGCGTTCGATGTGAAAGCCGCGCGTGGCGATGAGCGAGGCAAGTGCCGTTTCGGTATCAGGCATGTCGAGCAGCACCGGTCCCCTGAGGGCGCCAAGGGCGGTATCCAGAGCGCGGCCTGCGGCCGCTTCATCCTCAGCCACCAGGGGACCGATCTGGGTCGCCGTCCGCCCCGTGCGCGCCAGCAGCCACGCTCCCTCGGAGCGCCACGCCGCAGCATATCCGTCCTCACGCGACAACAGGTTCGCGATAAGCATCGGGCGTGGTGCACCAAACGCCGCCCCGTCGGCCTCGGCAAAAGCGGTGGCATCGTCAGCCGAGACAGGTACCGGCATCGGCGGCGCGGCGGCCGTGCCTCTTCCCCTCCAGCGGCTGATCTGTTCGACCGGCCGAAAGCCCATCGGCTCGTAAACCTTGCGCCCGGCAGGCGTCGCGTCGAGCATGGGTACCAATGCCTTCGCCTGCAGGGCGTCGATCGCCCGACGAAGCAGCGCCGTGGCAAGCCCGCGCTTGCGGAAGGGCGCATGCACGAGGACCATGCCGATCCATCCGAAGCCGCCTTCCGCATAGGGAAGCGCGACACTGGTGGCGATCGCCCGCCCGCTGATGTCGCGCGCGCAGAAACCTTCGCCGCAGGCGAGCATGATCTGCCAGTCCGCCGCAACCTGGTTCCAGCCGGCTTCGGCAACCAGCGCAAGCGCATCGTCAATGTCGGAGCGCAGCATCGGTGTGTACACGATCGGCTGCGTGATCTCGGTACCCTCCGGCAAGCAGTCGGTTCCCCTCGAAATTACCGCCAGATCCGGGATATTCGGCGCTCTTTAAGTCGTTCCGTCGCCGGTCTACAGTTGGTCATGAACCAGCGGGTCGGCGTCGTCTTGGGCGAGGACGATCGGGTTGCCATGCTGCAACTTGGCAAACCGGTTGTCGAGCATGCGCATCCGCACGCCCAGTTGCTGTTCAAGATCAGCGGTCCCGATTGCCAATTCACGGTTGATGGCATCGATTGCCCCCTGACGGACGAGACCGTCGTCCTCGTCAACCCGTGGAGTCCGCACGCCTCTCGGGCAATCTCGCATGCCGGTGAGACCTATCTGCTGGCGGTGAATTGCTACGCCAAAACCTATGCGGGCCGGCTGTTGCGGTTCTCGCGTCCCTGCCTGCCTCTGCCGCGGTCGATCCGCCGGCAGGTCGACTTGATCGCCGGACGGCTGGCGGCCGGGACCCTGGATCAGGCAGACATCCAAGGCCTGATACACGCCGTAGCGCGCGCCTTCAGCGCTCGCGACGCCGACCGGCGACATGCGCCGCATGTTGACTATCGTATCCGGCGCGTCCTGAAGGCAACCCAGAGGGCTGGCTCAGGCGAACCGCTTGTCGAAGACCTTCCCGCGTCTGCGGGTCTGTCGCGCTCACGCTTTTTCGAGTTGTTTCGGCAGGGATTCGGCGTCAGCCCACGTGCCTACTTCAACGCACTTCGCCTCGAAGAAGCGATTGGCCGGCTCGCCGACAAGAACAGCCCGATCGGCGACATCGCTCGCGAGCTCGGCTTCCGTTCGAGCGCTCATTTTACCCGCTTCGTGCGCCACCACCTGGGCAGTCCGCCGAGCGAGCTTCGGCGTGGCGCGCGCAAGCTCGCAGAACGTTCGGCTGGCCCCGTGCCACGCGCGCAGTAGCGCAGGCGCGGACGGTGACACCGCCTGATCGACCGGCCACATTGGCTTCGCCGGCGATGGCGGTCTTCGCTAGCCCCGATAAACGGACCTGAGGGTAACTGCCAAACCCCTCAGCTAGTGACACCGTGTCCGCCTTGGTAGCATCCTTCGCTGTCGAAGGAAGAACGACCATGTCGCCAATCGCCGACGGGACCGAATCCCAATTCACGTCGCCTGCGCTCGTCATCGTCGACATGCAGAACGACTTCGTGCGCGTTGGCGCGCCACTGGAAGTACCTGAAGCACGCGACACGCTCGCGCCGATCGCTCGTCTTGCCGGCAGGTTCAGGGAGCGCAGCCTTCCGGTCATCTTCACGCATTTCCTGTCGCGGGAAGAGGACAATCTGCTCTGGTTGTGGTCGCCGCAGTGCCGTCCCGACATCAAGTGCTGCTGGAAGGGCCACCTTCGCGGCTATGCCGACGCGCCCGATCCCGTCGACTGCAGCGACATCGTCGCCGAGCTGGCGCCCGAGCCCGGTGACTATCGCATCGAGAAGTACGGCTACGGCGCCTTTCACGGCACCGGTCTCGATGGCCTGCTCCGCCACCTCGGCGTGCAGTCGCTGGTGGTGACGGGAACGGTGACGCAGATCTGTGTCGAAGAAACCGCGCGCGAGGCGTTCCACTACGGCTATCGCACGACGCTGGTGTCGGACGCGGTGTCGTCCTACGCGCCCGACCTGCACGCGGCCGTGCTGAAGAACTTCGCCATGAAATTCGGCTGGGTGGCGAACAGCGACACGGTGCTGTCGTGGATCTAGCAATTGCGTCTCCGCGTTTCGATTTCGAGCGCAACGGCATCTGGGCCCTGCTGGCGCTGGCGCTTGTCGCCGCGGCGTTCGGCGTGCCGAATTTCGGGACGCCCGACAATCTCGCCAATATCGGGCGCCAAGCGGCCGTTTTGGGTATTCTCGCGATCGGGCAGACCTTCGTCATCACCGCCGGGCTCATCGATCTCAGCATTGGCAGTTTGACCGGACTGGTGGTCGTACTCAGTTGTGCGCTGATCGACGGCGATCCGCTGCGTACGTTGCCGGTTGCTGCCGCCATGCTGGCGCTCGGTGCCGGCGTTGGCCTTCTGAATGGGCTGCTTCTCAACTGGTTGCGCCTCAACCCGTTGATCCTGACCTTCGGCATGTTGTCGATCCTGCAGGGGACGATCTTCTCCTTCACCGACAGGAGCGTCGGGCGCACCTCGCCCTTGTTGTCCGAACTGGCGAACGGCAGCCTCTACGGCATCCCGTGGAGCATCCTTCTGCTGACCGTGCTGCTCGTCGGCGGGCACTTCCTTCTGACCCGCTCCGCCTTCGGCTATCACTTGCTTGCTGCCGGCGGAAAACCCGACAGCGCGCGGCGCGCCGGCATCCACGTCGAACGGATCAGGCTTGCGGTCTTTGTCATTTCCGGCGTGACGGCGGGCGTTGCCGGTCTGGTGCTCGCCGGTCGTCTCGGCACCGGCTACCCGCTCGCCGGCAACGGCCTCGAACTCGACGCCATCGTCGCGGTTGTGCTCGGCGGCACGGCCTTGTCCGGCGGTCGCGGCAGCGTCCTGCGCTCGCTCGGCGGCGTCTTCCTGCTCGCCATCCTCTCCAATGTGCTCAACCTCCTGGAGGTGTCGGCGTTCGTGCAGACCTTCGTCAAGGGCGTGATCGTGATCGCCGCGATCCTCGTCAACCAGGCCCGCCGGGCATGACGACGCTGGCCGCATCGAGCCCCCTCGGCGTACTGCGCGATCCGGCGCGCTGGGCCATTTTCGTCGTGCTCGTTGCCACATATCTGGCAGGCCTGATGGTCTCGTCCGCCTTTGCCCAGCCCAACTACCTGTTCAACATTCTGCGTCAGGTGGCTCCGGTCGGCATCGCCGCAAGCGGCGTGACTCTGGTCATGATCCTCGGCGGCGTCGATCTGTCGGTCGGGGCGGTCATTTCGCTCACCGCCGTGTTGTGCGCCGCGCTGATGGCGGGTGAAGCGGCCAACCTGCCGATGGCGGTCGCAGCCTGCCTTGCCGCCGGCCTGGCCATCGGGGGCCTCAACGGATTTCTCGTCGCCTTCAGCCGGGTGTCGCCGTTCATCCTGACGCTCGGCATGGGCGCCGCGGTGACCGGCCTGACCCTGATGTTCACCGGCGGCACCGCCAAGGGGATCGTTTCGCCGGGCTATCGCGAGTTCTTCAACTACCGCATCGAGGGCCTCGTCCCGGTATTGGCCCTGGCGCTGCTGGTGGCAGTGATCGCTGTGCTGGCGATCGAACGCGGCACGGTCTTTGGCAAGCAACTGTTCCTGGTCGGCTCGAACCACGAGGCGGCGATCGTTTCGGGACTGCCGGTACGTGCCGTGACGATCGGCGCCTATGCTCTGTCAGGACTGTTCGGGGCATTGGGGGGCATGGCGCTGCTTGCCCGTTCGGGCGTGTCGAGCACCTCTGCCGGGCAGGGCCTCGAATTTCAGGTGCTCGCCGCCGTCGTCCTCGGCGGAACCACGTTCGAGGGCGGCCGCGGCGGCGTCGCCGGCACGCTGGCCGGAGTCCTGGTTCTCGCCATCGCGTTCAATCTCGTCAACATCTCCGGGCTGCCCTACCAGATGCAACTCGTCGTGATGGGCGCGATCATCATTTCAGCCTCCGCACTCTACGGGCATGTCAGCGGACGCGGAGGCTGAAGAACACGTCAAAAAGGAGAGATGCACCATGACACTAACCAGACGATTGCTGCTCGGCCTGGCAGGCGTGGCGACCGCCGGACTGCTGGTGACGCCGGCTCTTGCCGACCAGGCCACCGACGCCGCCCAGGAAAAGGTGGCGGCCGAGATGGTCGATACCTCGGCGTTCAAGAAGGACGGCCCGATCACGATCGGCGTCTCGGCAGGCTATCTCGCCAACTCCTGGGTGGTCTTCGCACTCCAGCACGTGCGCTGGGAGGCATCCCTGCACCCTGAGATCAAGAACGTCATCGTTACCGACGCGGCCTTCAATCCGGCCAAGCAGGTGTCCGACATCGAGGATCTGCTGCGCCAGAAGATCGACCTGCTGATCTACTGGCCGGTCGATGACGCCTCCATCGCCGACGTGTTGAAACGCGCGGTCGATGCCGGCGTGCCCACCGTGCAGGCGGGCGGCGGCTTCACCGATGCTCCCGGCACCACCTCCAACGCCTATATCAGCCAGTGGAAGCTGGGTGAGATGGTCGCCCGTCACCTGATGGAAGACCTCGGCGGCAAGGGCAAGATCGTCGCCATGCTGCCGATCGCAGGCACCACGGCCGCCGTCGACCAGCTCGATGCGCTGAAGACGGTGCTCAAGGATTACCCCGATGTCGAGCTGCTGAGTGCCGAATACGGCGACTGGAACCGGGCCAAGGCCAAGCAGATCACGGAGAACCTGCTGCAGCGCTTCCCCACGATCGACGGCGTCTTCTCGCCGGCCGGTCAGATGTCGATTGGCATGGCGGAAGCCTTCGACGAGGCGGGCCGTCTGAGCGAGGTCACCTTCTCGCCCGGCGACGAGTACAATGGCTGGCTGAAGTGGGTTGCCAAGAATCGTCAGGGCGGTGCCGTGACCTTCCCGACCCGTGCCGGACAGGTCGCGGTCCAGATCGGCGTCGATATCCTCGCCGGCAAGCCCGTCAAGCACGGTGTGGTGGTTCCCTCGCAGTACATCGCTCCGAAGGACATCGATGCCTACGTCAACAACGATGCTCCGGACGACTGGTGGGCGAGCGAGCTGCCGCCGGAGTTCCTGCCCAAGCAGTAGGACACTGAGCCACCATGTCATTGCTGGAGGTCCGCGGACTTACGAAGCGCTTTCCAGGCGTGGTGGCCCTCAAGGAGGTGGATTTCGCCGCTGAAGCCGGCGAAATCCACGCCGTCGTCGGTGCCAACGGCGCCGGCAAGTCGACGTTGATGAACGTCCTTTCCGGCGTCGTTCGCGCGAGCGAAGGCGAGATCCGCATCGACGGCAAGCCGGTGCACCTGTCCTCGCCTCCCGTCGCCCAGCAGGCGGGGATCGCCACGGTCTATCAGGAGTTTTCGCTCGTCCCGCAGCTCTCCGCGGCGCGGAACATCTTCCTCGGCCGCGAGCCGCGCGGCCGGCTCGGCACGGTCGACTCCGACCGCCTGCTTGCCGACACCAGGGCGCTGTTCGAGCGCTACGCCATCGGGCTCGACCCCAGGGTCGAGGTGTCGAGCCTGAGCGTCGCCGAGCAGCAGATGGTCGAGATCGCCCGCGCCCTGTCGCAATCGGCGCGTATCCTCATTCTCGACGAGCCGACCGCCGTCCTGTCCCTGAACGAGCAGGAGAACCTCTTCTCCATCATGCGCGGCCTGCGCGAGAAGGGCATCCTCATCCTCTACGTCTCACACCGGCTGCAGGAAATCGTTGCCATCGCCGACCGGGCAACCGTCCTGCGCGACGGCGCGAGGGTCGCCACGACGGCGATGCGCGACGTCGGCGTGGCCGATCTCGTCGAGTTCATGATCGGTCGCCGCACCGCGACCGTCGAGCGTCGCGAGGCATCACGCAACGGCCGGGTGTTCGCGATCGAATATCGGAGCGACAACGGCACCAGCCGCGTCAGCCTCGAAGGCGGCGAGATCCTGGGCGTTGCCGGTCTGGTCGGGGCGGGACGCACCACCTTCGGTCGGGCGCTCGCCGGCCGCGTCGGGGCGAGCGCCGCGGTGAAGCTGACGGTCGACGGCTCACCCGTGGATCTGCGGTCGCAGCTCGCGGCCATGCGGCAGGGGATCGTCTATCTCACCGAGGACCGCAAGCGCGACGGGATATTCCCGGGGCTCGACGTCATCAGCAACGCGGTTGCCTCGGCACTGCCGCAGCTCTCCGCCGGCGGCATCCGTCGCTATCGTCGGGAACGCGAGGCGACCTCCGGCATGGCCGAACGCCTTCGCCTTGTTGCCGCCAGCCTCAATACCGGCCTCACCAAGCTTTCCGGCGGCAACCAGCAGAAGGTGGTGCTCGGCCGCGCCCTGCTGACCGGCCCGAAGCTTCTGATCTGCGACGAGCCGACACGCGGCATCGATGTCGGTGCCAAGGCTGAGATCCACGACATTCTCGCCGAGCTTGCCAAGTCCGGGACCGCCGTCATCGTCATCTCCTCGGAAATCGATGAGGTTCTGGCGCTGAGCCATCGTGTGGTCGTCATGGCCGGCCACACCATCGTTGCCGAATACCTGGCCGCTGAGGTCGACGAAGCGGACATATTGCTCGCCGCCTCCAACGCCCCGAGGGGAGATCGTCAATCGTGACCACCGCACCTGGCAAACCCGCCCGCGTCGCCGTCGCCCAGATGCACTGCGCGCCGTTCGACGTGGCCGAAAACCTGCGCCGGATCGATGCGCTCGTGCGCACGGCGGCCGCCGACGGAGCGCAACTGGTCGTGGTCCCCGAGACCGCGACCACCGGCTATTTCATCGCCGACCGTCTGGCCGAACTGGCCGAGCCCGAAGACGGCCCGACGGCACGCGCCCTCGGCGATATGGCCAAGCGGCATGGCGTCTTTCTCGTCACCGGCTTCGCCTTGCGCGACGGCGATCGCTTCTTCGATGCCCAACTCGTCCATGCGCCCGACGGCACCCGCGTCGCGACCTATCGCAAGGTGCACCTCTTCGCCGCCGAACGGGCCTGGTACGGCGCCGGAGACGTGCCCACGGTCATCGACACACCGATCGGCCGGATCGGGCTCAGTATCTGCTACGACCTGATCTTTCCCGAATTCACACGCAAGCTCGTCGACCTGGGGGCGGAGATCATCGTCAACAGTACCAACTGGATCACCAATGATTTCCAGCGCACCGTTTGGGACTGGTCGGGTGAGGCGATCGAGGCCCTCGCCCGGACGCGCGCTCTGGAAAACGGGGTGTTCCTTGCGATGGCGGTCAATGTCGGGCCGGAGGCGGGGTTCGACTCCATCGGCCATTCCTGCATCTGCGCGCCATCGGGCAAGATCCTCGCCACGGCCGGCAGCGGCCAGGGAATTGCCGCCGCAGACATCGTCCTGACGAGCGAAGACCTCTCCAAATGGCGCGCGATCGCGACCTATCTCTCCGACCGCCGGCCAGACGTCTACAGGCAAAACTAGGGTCCGGACGGCAGTAGGCGCCGGTGGGCCTCCGGTCCATCGCCTGCGGCGGGTGATGCTGCCCCCGCCGGCTGTCTTGGGGGCAGACAAGCATAGGCCCGCTCGGAGTGCCGAACAGGCTTTGCCACTGACGTTGGGGGCGGGATTTGAACCTGCGACCCTCAGGTCATGAGCCCGAGAACTCCCGTATCATTGGCGGCCTGCGCCCTACGTCATGCTTGGAGTTCAAGATGAGATCGTGTGCTGGTGTTCGTTCCACCACATGGCGATCTCGGCACGGGTGGCGATCCATACGTCTCCGGTAGACCTTGCATAATCGATGAAATCACGGACCGCGCTTGCACGGCCGGCCTGACCGCTCAGCCGGGCATGCAGACCGACCGACATCATCTTCGGCGCGATCTCACCCTCCATCCTGAAATAGTCGAGCCCCCGCCTGCACAGCGACAGGAAATCGTCGGGTCCACCTAAGTGCCCGTAGGTGTAGTGGCTGTCGTTGTAGGTCAGCGTGTACGGCACCACGAGGTGCTGCCGTCCCTTCACAGTGACGTAGTACGGCAGGTCGTCGTTGTAGGCGTTCGAGTCGTAGAGGAACCCGCCTTCTTCCACGAGCAGCTCGCGTGTGTGCTCGCTCGGCATCCACCGATTGTACCAGCCGACTGGCCGTTTGCCGACGCTCTTTGCGATCGAGGCGACCGCGCGGCGGATACGCTCGGCCTCCTCCTCGCGCGAGACCAGCCAGTCCTCACTCCAGCGGTAGCCGTGGCCGCAGACTTCGTGCCCCGCTTCGGCCGACCACCTGGCGACGTCCGGGTTCGCCTCCAGCGCGACGGCGGCGGCAAACAGGGTGCACGGAATCTGGCAGCGGTCGAAGAGATCGAGCAGGCGGAACACGCCGACGCGGCTGCCGTATTCGTAGACCGATTCGGTGGCGAGATCGCGGTGCACCGGATCGAGCACGCGGGGGACTTCACCGAGTCCCTCGTTGCGGCCGTCGCCGGCCCAGAAGGAGCGCTCGCTGCCCTCCTCGTAATTGAGGACGATGTTGAGGGCGACACGAGCCCCGCCCGGCCACGCGACCTTCGGCGGGTTACGGCCATATCCGACGAAATCGCGCTCTGGTGTCATCCGGGCCCCGTTGCGCGGTCCCGCGTGCTCCCCGGCACCCGACCGACGGCGGCAAGCAGCGCTTCCAGGCTCATCACATCGGCGAACTGCCGGTCCATGTCGAAGAGGCTCATCTCATGCGATGCGGCGAGGCGATCGATCACGGCATCCGACACGACGATGGTGCGGAAATTGTACGAACAGGAATCGAAGACCGAGGCCCGTACGCAGTTGCTCGTCGACCCGCCGCAGACGATGACAGTATCCACGCCACGATCGACAAGCAGCGAGACAAGCGGCGTACCGAAAAAGGCGCTCGGCTTCTTCTTGACCAGAACGATGTCGCCGGGACGGGGCCCAAGGCTCGGCTCGATCTCTGCCCCCTTGGTGCCGGTCACGCACCAGGTCTCGACGTCGCGAAATTCACGCTTGCGCGCGTACGCTCCCATATCGGCAGCGTCGTCCACCTCGAAGCGGGTGAAGACGATGGGCCAATTTCTCGCCCGCGCTGCATCGAGCAGCTCGCCAATCTTGCGCAAGCCGGCGCGGCCGGCCGGGCCGCAGCTCGACGGATAGTCCTCATCGCGCCCGTCCTCGCCGAACATGTAGCGCTGGGCATCGATGCACACGACCGCCGGGCGTTCGCCAATTCCCATCCGCCTGCCAAAGCCGGCACCGGCGAGACGCTCGAAATCCTCATCGCGCAAGACCGCGCGCGGACGGTAGAGATCGGAACTGCTCATTGGGTCTTTTCACCGTTCGCCGCCGCCGCGGGCCGGCCATTCTCGTCGTGCCCGCGGTGCACCGGTCCGCGATCGGTGACGTAGGCGGCGACCTCATATTCCACGCCGGCAATGTGCGCCGCCATGAGCGCTTCGACGCTGGTCGCGTCGCGCCGCTCGAAGGCGCTGACGATCTTGCGGTGCTCGTCGAGCGACGTCGTCATCTGATGTTCGATGAGCATCAGCGTGTCGCGCGGGAAGCGTTTCCATTGTGCGACGATGATCTCGTGCAGCACCGGGTTGCCGCACAGGCCGTAGACCGTCATGTGGAAAGCCTGGTTGAGCTTCTTGTATTCCTCGTGGTCGCTTCGTGCCTGTGCCTCGCCCATCTGCTCGACGAGCTGCCACAGACGCTCAATGTCGGCATGCGTCGCCCGCAGGCACGCCTGGTGGGCGGCGTAGGACTCCAGCAGCCGGCGTGTCTCGTAGATGTGATGGGCCGATTCCGAGGTCATGTCGGCGACCACCACCCCCACATAGGGGATCTTGGTCACCAACCCCTCGCTGGCGAGCTGCAAGAGCGCCTCGCGCACGGGCGTGATGCCGAGCTGCATCTTGCTGGCGAGCTCGCTTTGGCGCAGCGGCGCCCCCGGCCGCAGTTCGCGACTGAGGATGCGGGCGCGAATCTCGCTGATCGCGCGCTGTGTCTTGGTCTGGGTCGTGCTCATCCGATTACCCGATCGCGCCGCAAGGCCGCCAGCTTCTCGGCATCATAGCCAAGTTCGCCGAGCACTTCGTCGGTATGCGTGCCGACCGCCTCGCGCGGCGTCCAGCGAATGGCGGCGGGTGCTCCGACAACATGCGGGAAGACGCCCTGCATGGTGAGCGGCCCAAGCTCTTCGTCCTCGACGGTGACGACGCTGCCCCGCTCGCGAAAATGCGGATCGTTCGCCACCTGGCTGACATCGTAGATGGGTGCGACAGCCGCATCCGCTGCGCGCAGCGCGGCAATCACTTCGGCCTGATCGCGCTGCATCGTCCATTCGGTGATCAGCGCATCGATCTCGTCGCGACGGCGTACGCGCTCGCGATTCGTCGCATAGTCCGGATTGTCGGCGAGGTCCGGCCGCCCGATCGCATGAAACACCCGCCGTGCCACACTGTCCGCACTGCCCGACAGCGCCACCCATTTGCCGTCGCGGGTTGGGTAGGTGTTGCGCGGACACGAACGGATCGACTGGTTGCCGGTGCGTTTCTGGACGTGCCCGAGCTGGTCGAACTCGATCAGCGAGGAGCCGAGGATCCACATCAGCGGCTCGTAGAGCGCCACGTCGATCAATTCGCCCTCGCCCGTGCGTTCGCGCTTCAAAAGCGCGCCGGCGACAGTGAAGGCGGCGGCGATTCCGGCGATGCCGTCGGCCAGGCCGAACGGCGGCAGCGTCGGCGGTCCATCCGGCTCTCCGGTGATGTCGGCAAAGCCGCTCATCGCCTCGGCCAGCGTGCCAAAACCGGCAAAGCCGCTATACGGGCCCTTCTGTCCGAAGCCGGTCATGCGCAGCATGATGAGCCGCGGATTGAGCTTGCGCAGTTCCTCCCAGCCAAGATTCCAGGCCTCCATGCGGCCGGGGCGAAAGTTCTCGATCAGCACGTCGGCACCGGCCGCCAATTCGCGCACGGCCTGCTGGCCTTCCGGTTTGTTGAGGTCGATGGCGACACAGCGCTTGTTGCGCGAGATCACCTTCCACCACAGCGAGATGCCGTCCTTGTGGCCGCCCCACCGGCGCGCATCGTCGCCACGCGGATGCTCGACCTTGATCACGTCGGCACCGTGATCGCCGAGCAGGGTTGCCGTCATCGGTCCCGCGAACAATGTCGCCAGGTCGATGACCCGGCAGCCGTCAAACAGGCCCATTTCTACCAGGCCCTCCGCCTGTCGCGTGGCGCGCGCCGCAAGTCCGCGTCGTGCTTCCGTCGATTCATGGCTGACTGGCCTCCTCAAGTGTCTGCTTGGCGCGGTGATACACGGGGTAATCGATGAACTCGGCACCGACGGTGATGGCGGCTGAGCCCTGCGCGAGCGCCTCCTCGAACCGGCGGACGATTTCCTGCGCCCTCTCCACGGCCTTGGCGCTCGGCGCAAAGATGCGGCGCACGACCGGGATCTGCTCGGGATGGATGCAGTGCTTGGTGGCGTAACCGAGTTCGCGGGCGAGCTGGCAGCTACGCTCCAGTCCGCCGGGATCGTGCAGGTGCGGATAGGCGCCGGCATGCGGCCGGCCGATGCCGGCCAGGCGCGATTCGATGGCAAGCTGCACCTTGGCCGCCGTCAGCACCGTGCCGAACGGGTCCCAGTCGACACCGAGATCGAGCGAGAAGTCGCCTTCGCCGAAGGTGAGGGCCACGACGCGCTCGCTCGCCTCGCCGATGGCACGGGCATTGCTGAGCCCCTGGACGCTTTCGATGATCGGCAGCAGGCGGATCGGCAGGTCGCGCGGCACCCGGCGCTCGTGCACCGCTAATATATCTTCTATGGAGCGAATATCGTCCGCGGATTGTACCTTGGGCAGCATCAGATAGGCCAGATTGGGCTGCAGAACGGCCTCCAGATCATCCCGCGCCCATTTTGTGCCAAGCCCGTTGACGCGCACCGCCCAGGGCCGGGAAGTCCCGGAAATCGCCTGAGAAGCCAAGGTTCTGGCCTCGTCCTTGCATTCGGCCGGCACGGCGTCCTCAAGATCGAGAATGATCGTGTCAACCTCGTAGTGCCATGCCTTGACGGCACGGTCGGGACGCAGGGCCGGTGTGAAAAGCAGACTTCGCATTGCGCGCTAAACGATCCTTGATATACTGCTCATATATGACGATCATTTAAACCACGCTTTCGAGACGCAGGCAAGGAATGGGTGACGGACCGCAGCCGCTGACACCTCAGGACGAGGCGCCCGCCGCCGACCGGACCACCGGGCGCACTCTGGCGCGCCCGGCGGGCAACCCGCACGCCAACCCGGCGCATGGCCACCGGTCGCGGCTGGGGCTGCTCCTCTACCGCTACGCGGTGGTGATCGCGCTCGTGGTGTTCTTCGCCGGCTTCTCGCTGCTTCTGCCGCACACATTCTTCACCATGGGCAATGTGCGCACCATCGTCAGCTCGCAGGCCGTGCTGATGATCGTCGCCCTCGGCCTCACCCTGCCGCTGACCACCGGCGAGTTCGATCTCTCGATTGGCGCCATGCTCGGCGCCGCCGCCGTGCTCACCGCCTTCTTCACCGGCGAGCTGCACTGGCCGCTGGCCCTGGTCATCGTCGGCACCCTGCTGGTCGGCGCCATCGCCGGGACCATCAACGGGATTTTCGTGGTGCGCGCCGGCGTCAACGCCTTCATCGGCACGCTCGGCACCTCGACCATCCTCACCGGCCTGACGCTCGCCGTATCCGGCGGCCAGATCCTCGGAACCGTGGCCACACCGCTGGTCGACTTCGTTCAGTTCCAGATCTTCGGCCTGCCGGTCCCCGTCTATCTGGCGTTCCTGCTCGCCGCCATCCTCTGGTACGTCTACGAGCACACGCCGCTCGGCCGTCATCTCTTCTTCGTCGGCGAAGGCCGTGAGGCCGCGCGCCTCGTTGGCCTCAGCGTCGATCGTCTGCGCTTCGGCGCCTTTGTCGGCTCCGGCGTCATCTCGTCCATCGCCGGCATCTTCACGGCCGGGCAGCTCGGCGCGGCCGATCCTTCGGTCGGCCCGAGCTTCCTTCTGCCCGCCTATGCCGCCGCATTCCTCGGAGCGACAACCATCAAGCCCGGACGCTTCAATGCCTGGGGTACGGTCGTCGCCCTCTATTTGCTGGTCACCGGCGTGACCGGCCTCGAGCTCTTTGGAACCTCCTCGTGGGTGCAGGAGACGTTCAACGGGGTCGCCCTCCTCATCGCCGTCACCTTCGCGCGCTTCGTGGCGCGCGATCAGGCCAGCTAGCCGGCCGGCCTTGGAACTGAAGAAGAAGCAGAAGGCACATCCCCACTAACCACAAGAACCGCCAGCAGAAGAGGAACCGATCATGCGCAGTCTGAACAACTGGATACCGTCCCGCCGCGGCCTCGCAACGGCGCTTGCCGCAGCGGCCGCCGTCACGCTCACCACCGTTTCCGCGGTCCGCGCCGACGACGGCGTCGCCCAGGCCAAGGCGGCGGTCGAGAAGGCCATGGCCAAGCCGCAATTCGTAGCGCCGGGCGAGGCCTTCGACATGTCCAAGCTGAAAGGCAAACACATCTGGATCATCACCTCGACCATGGCCGTGCCGTTCGTCGCGACCATCGCCCACGGCGTCGAGCAGGCCGCCAAGGCCGCCGGTATCCAGACCAACCTCTTCGACGGCAAGGGCAACGTGTCGGAATGGAACCGCGGCATGGCGCAGGCGGTGAGCCAGAACGCCGACGGCATCGTCACCGTCGGCGCCTCGCCGGAGCTGATGAAGGGCCCGACCGCCGACGCGCTAAAGGCGAAGATTCCGGTGGTCGACACGTTGACCGCTGACAAGACCGCACCGCTGGTGCCCGGCAACTATGCCCATGTCAGCATCTCCTTCTACGACTCGGGCCGGATCCAGGCCGATTACGCCATCGCCCAGTCGAACGGCGAGGCCCACGTGCTGATCCTCGGCGACAACGAGTTCCCCGGCGAGGTATCGCGCGTGGAAGGCATGCAGCACGAGTTCCAGACGCTCTGTCCGAAATGCGTGGTCACCGTCCAGGACACCCAGGTCGGCAATCTCGGCATCAAGCTCGGCCAGCTGACCCAGACGCTGCTGCGCCGCGACCCGGCCATCACCATGGTCCTGCCCACTTATGACGCCCAGGCGATCTACGTCGTGCCGGCCATCAAGCAGGCCAACTTCGACCGCGAGATCAGCGTCATCGGCTCGGACGCGGTGCCCAGCAACCTCGACTGGATCCGCCAGGGCAACATCCAGGTGGCCGACGTCGGCGAGCCCGAGGTGTGGGCCGGTTACGCCGCGCTCGACCAGGTGGCCCGCGGCATGCTCGGCATGCCGAGCGTCGATGAGCAGATTCCGCTGCGTCTCTTCACGGCGGAGAACCTCAAGGGCGTTTCCAACGACGAGAACGAGCTGTTCGGCGGCGACTATGCCACCGAATACACAAAGCTGTGGGGCCTGCAGTAGGGCTTCACCAGAAGGCAAGGCGAGATTGATCGGCGGATGGCGGACAACGACCCTGTGCTCCTCGAGCTTCGCGGCCTGACCAAGAGGTTTGCGGACGCCACGGTCCTGTCGTCGGTCGATCTCGCCGTTCGTCCGGGCGAGGTGCATGCCCTCATCGGCCAGAACGGCTCGGGCAAATCCACGCTGATCAAGATCCTTTCCGGCTACCATGCGCCCGACGCCGGAGAGGTCCACATGCGGGGCAAGCCGGTCCATCTCCCCATTCGGCCGGGCGAAGCGGACCGGCTTGGCCTGCACTTTCTGCATCAGGATGTCGGCATCGTCAGGACGATGACCGTTCTCGAGAATCTACGCGTCGGCCGCTTCCAGACGACCCGTTATGGCCGCCTGCGCTGGGGCGCGGAGCGCCGCGCCACCCGCGAACTTCTGGCCGAGATGCAGCTCGACATCGACCCGGACCTGCGCGTCAGCGACGTGCCTCCGGCCGAGCGCGCCCTGATCGGCTTTGCCCGCGCCATCCAGGATCTCGACCGCGAGCGCGGCGCGGTGCTGATCCTCGACGAGCCCACCGCCTTCCTGCCCGGTCCGTCCGTGGCACGCCTCTTCAAGGCGATCCGCGAGATCACCAAACGCGGCTCGGCGGTCGTCTTCGTCAGCCACCGGCTCGACGAGGTCCTCGAAATCGCCGACCGCGTTTCCATTCTCCGCGACGGTCAACTGGTGAAGACGGTGGCGAAATCCGAGACCAATGAGCGCGACCTGGTCAGCGCCATGCTCGGACGCGAGATGGGCCGTCTCTACCCCACCCGCACGACTCCGCATGGGCAGCCGGTTCTGATCGTCAACCAGCTGTCGGGCTCCATCGCCCACAATGTCGGCTTCGACGTGCGCGAAGGCGAGATCGTCGGCCTCACCGGGCTGATCGGCATGGGCCACGACCAGGTTCCCTATCTCGTCTTCGGGTCGGAACGCCACGATGCCGGGTCGATCACCGTGAACGGTCGCACGCTGTCGCCGTCATCGCCGCGCGATGCGATCGACGCCGGCGTCGCCTTCCTGCCCGCCGACCGCCAGCGGCAGAGCGGCATCCAGAAGGCGACGCTGCTCGAGAACGTCACCATGGCGAGCGGCCGGCGCTTCATGCGCGGCGGCCGGCTGCGCCATGCCGAGGAGCGCTCGGCAGTGCAGCAGATCCTCGATCGCTTCGACGTGCGCCCGGCCGATCCGGACCGCCTGCTGACCACGCTCAGCGGCGGCAACCAGCAGAAAGCGCTGCTCGGCAAATGGCTGCATGCCCGACCGGCCGTGCTGCTCTTGCATGAACCCAGCCAGGGCGTCGACATCAGCTCGCGCCGGCAGATTCTGCAGATCGTCGCCGAGGTCGCGGCCGCCGGAACGGCGGTGCTCGTCGCCTCGGCCGAATACGACGAGCTCGCCCATATCTGCCACCGCGTGCTGATCTTCCGTCACGGCCGCATCGCCCGCGAACTGTCCGGCGACGACCTCACCGAGGCGCGCATCGCCGAGCAATGCTATCTGTCCTGACCGGAAGTGCCGAAGCGCCCGCTCGCCTCACTCAGACGTTCAGCCGGTAGACCCGGCAGGCCGTATCCTTGTACAGCGCCGCCTTCTCGGCATCCGATGCCGACGCGGTCAGGCGCTTGAAGGCATTCCACAACACCGCGTAGCTGGTCGCGCGCTTGTCGACCGGGAAGTTGCTCTCGAACATGCAGCGCTCGACGCCGAAAAGTTCGATGCACGTTTCCACATAAGGCTTCCACAGCCGCGCCATCTCCTCCGACGAGGCGGGCATGTCGCGATGGGCGAAGTCGAGATCGAAGCCGAACAGATGCATGCCGAAGGCGCCGATCTTGACCGAGACGTTCGGACAATCGGCAAGCGCCGCCATGTTGCGTCGCCAGTCGGCGAAGACCGCATCCGTCTTGCCGGCATAAGCGCCAACGCCGAGTGGCGCGCCGATGTGATCGAGTACGATCGTCGTCCCGGAGAACGTGTGTGCCAGATCGGTCAGTTCCGGAATCTGCGGATGGAACAGCCAAGCGTCGAAGGACAAGCCGAGCGGCGCCAGGCGCGCGACGCCTTCGCGGAAAGTCGTATCGAGCAGCAGCCCCGGCGGGAAATCCTGCGATGAGCCCTTGATCGACGAATCCGCATCCCACACCGAACGGCCGCGGATGCCCTTGAAGCGGTCGCCAGCGGCACGCATATGCGCCTCAAGCACAGCCTCGACGCGCGCCCCAAGGCGCAGCTCGGCAAAGCCAACGATGCCGGCACAGACGCGTGCCGGCCCGTACTTGCCGCTGGCGCTCATTGCCGCGATGCCGTTGGCGAACTCCGTCTCGCCGAGCGAAGCGAAATCCGCACTGCCATCGGCGCGATACATCTCGTCACACTGGACGAAGACGCTCGCCCGCACGTTGTGGCCGCTGGCCAGGTCCGCGCCGTATTCGTCCAGCAGATAGCGCGCGTCGCGATCCCACAGGTGATGATGCGGATCGACAATCGGCAGATCCGGCTCGATGATCTCCTCGCTGTATTGGGCGAGCCACGTCTCATCGGCGCCGAACAGGGACCGCTGCCGCTCGGCCGCGTCCGGTGGCTTGTTCACCATCTTATTCGTCCCCTTTGGTTTGCCCGGTGGCGCCCCCGAACATCGGCTTTCCTGGGGCATTCATCCGCGCCTTCAGGATCGCCCCGGTTGCCAATTCCGTGATGTAGAGGGTCTTTCCGTCGCCGCCGCCATAGGCAAGGTTGGTCGTGGCAAGACCGGCGCATGAGCGGATTCGACGCACTGGCTGTCCGAGGCGGTCGAATTGCCAGACGGTGCCAAGTCCGGCATGGGCGACGGCCAGGTTGCCGGCGTTGTCGATGGCGAGCCCGTCGGGGCCCACCCCGCCGCTCAGCTGGATGAACAGCCCGACCTTCGTCGTGCTCCCGTCCGCGTGAAGCGGCAGACGCCAGATGCAGTTGCCCCGCGTCACCGCGATGAAGAGCGTCGTCTCCTCGACGTCCATCACCAGACCGTTCGGACTCGGAATCCTGTCGAGAACGACATCGAGTCGGCCGGCGACCGTCAGTCGATAGACCCGTCCCGAGGGGTCCTGCAGACCCGTCTGGCCCTGGTCGGTGAAATAGAGGTCGCCATTGGACGCAAAGAAGAGATCATTGAGGCCCTTGAAGCGCTCCGCCGACCGGCGCTCAAGGAGCGGAGCCACGCTGCCAGTTTGCGGGTCGAGAATAAGCAGTCCGTTCTTGTGGTCGGCCAGGAAGATCCGCCCATCGCGATGAATCTTCAGCCCGTTTGGCTCTCCGTCATATTCCGCGATCAGGGTGAATAGGCCATCGGGCGAGATCCGAAAGACCCGGCCGTGCGGAATATCCACCACGAGAAGGTTGCCTTCCGCATCGACCGAGGGGCCTTCAAGAAACGAGTCGATCTGGCGACCGCCCTGGTTCGCGTCCGCCCACGCACTGCGGCGCGGCCGTCGGAACTCGGCCGGCAGTTCGGCGAAGATTTCCGTGTCCTGAATTTCAGGCGCGGGAAACATTGAACGGTGATCTTCCGTCTTCTGCGACAACCCGGGTCAGCGACCCACACAACTCTTGCCGCCGTCCACCGGTAGGCACACGCCCGTAATATAGGCAGCTTCATCGGAGGCAAGGAAAAGCACCGCATGGGCGACATCCCAGGCCGTGCCCATGCGGCCCATGGGGCTCGCCGCATTGCGCACTTTCAGCATTTCATTCCGATCCTTGAATTGCGCGGCAATCTGGCTTTCGACGAGGGGCGTATCGATGACGCCGGGCAAAACCGCATTCGCCCTGATGCCCTCCGCCGCGTAGCGCACCGCAATCGCGCGCGTGAAATTGTTGAGCGCGGCCTTTGCAGAGAAATAGGAGAAATAGGGATAGCGGTTGATCTGGATCGAAGCCAGAGAGCTGACATTGACGATGGTGCCCCGCTTCTGCCGCAACATCACCGGGATGACCTCACGGCACGTCCGAAATGCAGCATTAAGGTTCACATCGAGCCCGCGCTGCCAGCGTTCGTCGCTGATCTCGGTCAGCTCTGCCATGTCGACCATGCCGACATTGTTGTGCAGGATGTCGATCCGGCCGAAGCGGGACATCGTTTCCTCGACCGCCCTGGCCACGTCGGTGCTGCGTGTCAGATCTGCGGCAATGGCAAGCGCCGTGCCGCCCTCCCCTTCGATGAGCGCCGCCGTTTCACGTGCAGCATCGATATCGACGTCCACCGCCGCGACCGAAGCACCGTGACGAGCGAACAGGACCGCTGCGGCCTTGCCGTTGCCCCAGCCCGGTCCCGAGCTCCCGGCCCCGCACACCAGGGCAATCCGCGCGGCCAACCTCCCGGTCATGAGAGCGGCTGCCCCGACAGCCGCGCCGACGCGCGCGTCGCCGCGGTCAGCATATTCTCGGTCTGCTCGCGCATCGCCTTGCGCGTGAAGCGGTGGCTGGGTCCCGATGCCACCAGCGACGCCACCACACGATTGCCTTCACGCACCGGGGCCGCCAAACCCGAAAGCCCCCCGACCCAGGAGTCGATGGCGATCGCCCATCCACGCTTTGCAATCTGCTCCAGTTCCTTCAGCAGTGCGCCCTTTGCCGCGGCAGAAAGGTCGAGCCTGTCGACATAGGCGGCGATGAACTCCCGCGAGGAATAGGCAAGAAGCACCAGACCGGTTGCACCAAAATGCAGGGGAACGATCAGGCCGATCGGCACGACGCGGCGAACCGAATGATGGCTCTGTACTTCCGCGATGCAGACGCGAAGATCGTCGGAGCGGATGTGGAGCGAGACGGTTTCGCCGGTCACATCACGTAGCCATTCCATTTCCGGCGCCAGCTCGGCCATCAGTTTCGTCGGTCGTGCCGCATACCCCCACGCAAGCGGCTTCGGACCGAGCGAATAGGTGTTCGAGCGATCTTCGATTTGCAGATAGCCGCGCCGCGCCAGCTCACGCATGAGGCGGCTCACCGTTGGCAATGGCAGCTCAAGAGAGCGCGCGACTTCTGCCGCCGGCAGCGGTTGAGGACTGTTGGCGATCGTCTCCAAAATAGCCGTGACACGGTCAAGAATACGCATGTTGGCGCCTCCTTTCGCGCCATTGGCCGGCAGGGCCGGATCTCTCCCCACACATTGAACCGGGAAGGATGCACGTTCTACGCGAACGCGACACTCTGTCCCCAAGAATGTTGTCTTGATCGGCATATGAGCGTAGCATTATCACCCAGCGACAGCAACGCTCACTGTGTGAGCGTCAACAAAGGAGGGGAACATGCCAGGCAAACTCGATGATGCCCTCACTGATTTCATGAGAGGGAAGATCACGCGGCGCGGGTTCATCGAACGGCTTGCCGCCCTCGGGGTCGCGGCCCCGGCAATGGGTACGCTGCTCAGAGCCGCGTCGGCGGTTGCCGCCGAATCTCCCTATCCGGTCACCGGCGACATGAAGGAGGGATCGGGAGGTAATCTGGTCGTTGGCCAGGAGTCGAACTGGGATGTTCTCGACCCCGCGCTCGGCACCGGCGCCGTGACCTGGCGCACCTGCCTCTATCAAATCTATGAGTCACTCGTCTCGCGCGATCTTGATAACCCGCAGGGCATTGGCAACGGCGTAGTTCCGCGGATCACAAAGTCGATCGACCAGTCCTCGGACGGCAAGACCTACACGTTCCACCTCCAGCCGGGCGTCACCTTCACCGACGGCACGCCGTTCGACGCGGACGCCGTCATGTGGAACATCGAGCGGCAATGGGATCAGACCAAGATCGGCAAGGAGAACGCGCCGCAATTCAACAAGACGGCCGCCGCGGTACGCAGCTGGTTCTGGGGCCCCGCGCAGATGGTCAGCATGACCGCGCCGGACAAGTACACGGTCGTCTTCCAACTGGCCAATCCGTTCTCTCAATTCGTGAGCGGCATGCCGGAGGCCGGTCTCGGTACAATGGGCATCAGCAGCCCGGAGGTGTGGAAGAAGGGAGGCGATGCGGCCATTGCCGCGACACCGGTTGGGACCGGTCCCTTCCTCTTCGAGAGTCAGGTTCCGGGCGATACCCTGGTCATCGCCAAAAATCCGAAATACTGGAATCCGGATCAGGCGGCGAAGGTGGACAAGATCACCTTCAAGGCGCTTCCCGATGCTGCAACGCGTGTTGCCGGCCTGCGTGGTGGCGAAGTCCACGTGATCTTCGCTCCGCCGACGCAGGAACTGGCCTCTCTCAGGGATGCGGGATTCATCGTCACCGCGCGGCCAAACCCGCACCTCTGGTACCTGCAGCTCAACGCCAACGAACCCTACTGGAAGGACGCGCGGGTGCGGCAGGCCTTCTTCATGTCGATCGATCGTGCCGGCATGGCCTCGCAGCTCCTGAAGGATACCGTGCTTCCTGCGGTCAGCGTGAATGGGCGCACGTGCCCGTCGTGGACCGACAAGGCCGGCTACGCCGACTACGATCCGGCGGGGGCGAAGAAACTGCTGGCGGAGGCTGGCTACGAAAAGGGCTTTGACACCACGTTCCAGATTCCCACCGGCGGCTCCGGCGAAATCGACCCGGTCGCCATGGCCGAATGGATCGCCGGGGACGCGGCAAAGGTGGGTATCCGCATCAAACTGCAGACCATGGAGTGGATCAGCTACCTGCACGCCTGGGCCGGCGGCATGACGGCCGGCATAGGCATGAACCAGCAGTCCTGGGGCATGACCTCGATGTATTGGCCGAACCTGCCGTTGCGCACCACGTCGGGGCTGAATGTCGGTCACCAGCCCGACAAGCAGTTCGACACCCTTCTCGACGCCGCGAATTCGGCACTCGACGAGGATGTGGCGATTGCCAAGTATCGGGCGGTGGACATGCTCAATGCCAAGGAAATGTGGCTGGTACCGGTCGTGAACGACTTGGCCCCCGTTGTTATTTCGCCAAAGGTGAAGGGCTTCGTCCACACCTCAGACTGGTGGTGGGATTTCAAGAAGGCCTGGGTCGAGGGCTAAGACCCGCCCTGCGGGACGGCTGCGCCGTGGCGGCAAGGATCGCGTTTGTCGCCACGGCGGCCCGTGAAGCGGCGCTGAGGTGCTGATGCTGACTTACCTTCTGCAGCGCGTCGCTATCGCAATTCCGACGATGATCGGCGTGTCGATGGTGACGTTTGCACTCCTGCACATCGTTCCGGGTGGTCCGGCCGTGGCCATGCTTGGCCTGGCCGCATCAGACCCGGCTGCGGTCGCCGAACTGACCAAGGAACTTGGCCTCAACCTGCCGATCTGGGAGCAATACGGCATCTGGCTGAAACGCGCCTTGTCGGGCAATTTCGGCATGTCCACCGAGTTCCACGTCCCGGTCCTCTCGCTGGTCGGGCCCAAGCTCATCCACACCCTCATCCTCACCGCAGGCAGCCTGGTCTTCGCCATCGTCATCGGCACGGTCATCGGCATCGCCGCGGCCGTCTATCACCGGACCCTGTTCGATCGAACCGCAATGTTCGTCGCCCTGATTGGCGCGAGCGCTCCGGTCTTTTGGATCGGCATGCTGCTTATCTACCTCTTCGCCATCCGCCTGGGTTGGCTGCCGGCAATGGGCATGACCTCGATTCTGGGCGGCTCCTCGCCGGTGATCGTGCTTCAACACCTGATCCTGCCGGCCTTTGCCAACTCCATCATCTCGACGGCGGTGATCGCCCGTATCGTCCGTTCGAGCATGCTGGAAACCCTGGTCCAGCCTTATATCCTGGCGGCCCGCGCACGCGGACTGTCGCGGACCCGGCAGGTCATCGTCCACGCCTTTCGCAATGTTCTTCCCGACGCCATCAACATCACCGGACTGCAGGTCGGCTTCCTCTTCGGCAGCGCGCTGTTCGTCGAGGTGGTGTTCGCTTGGCCGGGCGTGGGCTATCTCATCTATTCGTCGATTCAGGCTCGCGACTACGTCACGCTACAGGCTTCGGTGCTGATCGTTTCGGCGGTCTTTGTCCTCGTGAACCTGGCCGCTGACATGGCGCGGATGGCGCTCGATCCGCGGGAGCAAGCGGCATGAGCGACATCGAAGCCGGCGGCATTGGCGCCGGAGTGGCGCCTTCGCCCCTGCCGCCACGCCGGTCCGATTCGCAGCCGGTGCCGCAGAGCGGTTTCAGGCAGGGGGTCGCCGCGCTCCGTCGCGATCGCTCCGCGATGCTTGGTCTGGTGGTCCTGCTGGTTGCCCTGGCGGCGGCAATCCTGGCGCCCGTGATCGCGCCCTACGATCCCACCATAGGCGACAGCCACGCCCTGCTTGCTCCTCCCCTGACGCAGGGCCACATCCTCGGCACCGACCAGCAGGGGCGTGACATCCTCTCGCGCATACTCTTCGGCGCCAGGCTGGCATTTCCCGAGGCGATGATCCCGGTTATCGCGGCCGGGTTGGCGGGGATGCTGCTCGGCCTCATCGGCGGCTTTTTCAAGGGCTTCGTCGGCGAGATCATCATGCGCTCGCTGGACGTTCTCTTCGCCATCCCCATGGTGTTGCTTGCCATTGCCATCGCCACGACGCTCGGTAGCGGGCTGCCGACGGTGATCCTGTCCATGGCCGTCGTGATCACTCCATACATTGCGCGCGTCGTTGCAACGACGGCGGCGCAGATCCGGTCCGCTCCCTTTGTCGATGCGGCCCGTTGTGCCGGCTTCAGCGAGTTGCACATCCTGCGCCGCGAGATCCTGCCCCACGCGATCCCGGCCGTCGTTGTCTACGGGACCACAAACATGGGTGCGATGGTCGTCTTCGCCGCCGGCTTCGGCTTCCTCGGCCTTGGCGCACCGCCACCGACAGCCGACTGGGGCGCCATGATTTCATCGGGCATGCAATCGCTAGCCAGCGCACCTTGGGTATCGGCCGCGCCCGGCGTGGCGATCGTCATCGTTTCACTGGCGTTCAACTATCTCGGCGATGGCCTGCGCATCGCCCTCGATCCGCGCTTGAGGAATCGACATTGAGCGCGCGACCGAACGATCTGATCGATTCGGCGGCCGGCAGCGCCGCGATGTCGCCGCTGCTCGACGTCTCGCATCTGACCGTGCGGTTCTCCTCGCCCGCCGGCGAGGTGCGCGCTGTCGAGGATGTTTCCATCACCATCGGGCGCAACGAGGCCGTCGGTATCGTCGGTGAGTCCGGCTCCGGCAAGACGGTCACCTGCATGTCGATGATGTGGCTGCTGCCGAGCCCGCCGGCCCGCTATTTGAGCGGTCGGATCACCTTTGACGGGCAAGAGCTATTGCGCAAGGACGAGCGGCGCATGCGCGACGTTCGCGGCGCCGGCATCGGCATGGTGTTTCAGAATGCCCGACTGTCGTTCAACCCTGCCTACCGGCTCGGCAAGCAGATCGCCGAGGCGCTGCGCGTCCACCACGGCAGCCGCTGGCGGGATGTCGAATCCCACGTCATCGAGACGCTCGGCTACTGCAATATCGCCAATCCGGAGGAAACGCTCAGGCTGTTTCCGCACGAAGTCAGCGGCGGCGTGGCGCAGCGTGTGAGCATTGCGCTGGCCTTGCTCATTCGGCCGAGGCTGCTGATTGCCGACGAGCCGACGACGGCGCTGGATCTTCTCAGCCAGCTCGAAGTGCTTTCGCTGCTCGAGCGCGTGTGCAAGGAGCTGAACAGCTCGCTGGTGCTCGTCAGCCACGACCTGAACGTTGTCCGGCGCATCGCCGACCGGGTCATTATCATGTATGCGGGGCGGATCGTCGAAGAGGGACCGGCCGCCGAGATTTTCGCCGATCCGAAGCATCCATACACGCAGGGACTGCTGGCATCGGCGGCGCAACGCACCGAAGGCAAACGGCTCTACGAACTTCCCGGTCAGCCTCCCGATCTGGCGGCCCTGCCGCCGGGCTGCAGCTTTCGGCCGCGTTGTGCGCATGCCTTCGACCGCTGCGGAGAGATGCCGCCCCTCTACCCCGTATCGCCGCGCCGCGTGAGCCGCTGCTTCCTCTTCGACAGCGAGCGTGGCAATGGCTGACGTTCCCCTGATCGCCTTCGACAATGTCAGCGTCGTCTACAGGCGTCGCCGGCCGCGGCGGAGCCTGGAGGCGCTGAGCAATATCAGCTTCGCCGTCGAGGCAGGCCGGTCAATCGGTATCATCGGCGATTCCGGAGCCGGCAAGTCGACGATTTGCCGGGTTGCCGAAGGGTTGGTACGTCCGAGTTCCGGCCGCATCCTGGTCGAGGGCAAGGACTTTTCTACCGCCGGTCGACAGGCGTGGCGTCGGGCGCGCCGCGACGTGGCTCTGGTCTTTCAGGATACGCTCGGTTCGCTCAACCCGATGCGGCCGGTCATCGATTCGATCGGCGCGGCGCTGATCGGCTACGGCAACCCGACCAAGGCGGAATTGCGCGACGCTGTTGGCAAGGCGATGGAACGGGTCGGCTTGCTGCCGTCGCAGATGACGCGCTATCCGCACGAATTCTCCGGCGGTCAGGTCCAGCGGCTCGCCATCGCCAGGGCGCTGATCACCGATCCGCGGCTCGTGCTGCTCGACGAGCCGGTTTCCGCCCTCGACGTTTCAATTCGGGCGCAGGTTCTCAATCTGCTCAGCGACCTCGCCCAGAACCTCAACCTCACCTATGTCGTGATCAGCAGCGACCCGGGCGTTCCGCGCCATCTGACGAACGAAATGATCGTCCTCTACGCCGGCCGCATCGTCGAGAGGGCACCGACGGATGTCCTCTTCTCCCGTCCCATCCATCCCTACACGGTATCGCTGCTGTCTCTCCACGATCCGACGCTCAGCGCGCATGTGAATAGCCTGGCCGACATGCGCGAACGCAATCAGATCACTGCCAACGCGGGTCTCCTTGCCGTGGCACCAGGGCACCTCGTCGACATGCAGCCGTTTCCGATTCCAGCTCCGCTAGGCACCGGCACGTCACCTGTGGCGGCCGCGTCATAGAGAGAAATCAATTCCACCAACGGGGCGGCGGTGGAAACAGAAGGAAGGGTGAATAATGAGTGTCATGCGTGGCGGCGACGCCATTGTGAAGATGTTGCAGCTGCACAATGTCGACCTTGCACTCGGCATGGGCGGCTTCCAGGTGCTGCCCTACTATGATGCTCTGGCCCATCAGAACCAGATCCGCCATGTGTTGATCCGCGACGAGAAACACGGCGCGTTTGCCGCCGATGGCTATGCCCGCATCACCAACCGGCCGGCGGTCGCCAATTCCACGCTCGGGCCGGGCGCCACCAATCTGATCAGCGGCGCGGCCGAGTCGTTCGGCGCCTCACTGCCGATGATTCTGTTGACTGGCGAGGTAAATTCCGCGCTTGCCGGACGCAGCGCCACGCAAGAGAGCGACCAGGTCGGCATGCTCAAGCCGACGGTCAAGGCGAGCATCACGGTCAACCGCATCGAACGCCTGCCCGAACTCATCCGCCGCGCACACGCGATCGCCACCGGCGGCCGGCCCGGGCCGGTCAATCTCAATGTGCCGGAGGAAGTGTGCCACGGCACATACGATTTTCCGGACGACGATCTTTACGCCGACCCGTCGGCTATGGAGGCTTGTGCGCGCCGGCCACGGCCGGATCCGCTGGACGTTGAAAAGGCGGCGGCACTGATCCGCAATGCCAGCAACCCGATGATGCTGGTTGGTGGCGGCATTCACCTGTCCCGCGCTTATGCCGAACTCGCCGACTTCATCGCATTAACCGGTATCCCGACGGCCTACACCATCTCGGGCAAGGGGGCGCTGGCCGATACCCACCCACTCGCGGTCGGCCTCTCCGGTCGTTATTCGCGGTTTGCCAATCCGCTCATCGCCAAGGCCGATGTCCTCGTCGTCGTCGGCTCCAAGCTCGGTGAGATCGCGACCAATCGCTGGACCGTCATCCGGCCAGGCACCAAGGTCATTCATATCGACATCGACCCGACCGAACTCGGCAAGTTCTATCGCGTTGCGGTCGGCATGTGGGCCGACGCCAAGGCGGCGCTCATCGACCTGACGGCCGCCATCGCTGAAGATCAGGCGGTCCTTGCCAATCGCAAGCGCGACCAGGCCGCCGAAGTCGCAGAATTGCGCCGCCAGTGGATGGAGAAGAGCGAAGGGCAGCGGATTTCCGACGAGCAGCCGATCCACATGGCGCGACTCCTCCACGAGATGCGCAGCGTTGTGCCGGCCGAGTCGGTGATCGTTGCCGACGGCGGGTTTGCCGCTCATTGGTCGGCCTTGCTCTACGACATCACCGCCCCTGGTCGCACCTACATCGCCAATCGCGGCCATGCGGCCATCGGCTACGGTCTGCCGGGGGCCATGGGCGCGAAAATCGCGGCCGGCCGCGCCACACCGGTCATCGCCCTGTGCGGCGACAACGGCTTCGCCATGACGGCCCTGGAGCTGGAGACGGCGCGCCGGGTGGGTGCGCCGGTCATTGTCGTCGTCGTCAACAATTCGGCCCTTGGCTACGTCAAGGCGCTGCAGCATTCGCTCTATGATGGCCGCTACATTTCGTCCGACTTCCTCGACGTCGGTTTCGTCGAGATAGCGAAAGCCTGCGGATGCGAAGGGCTCCTCGTGAAGGACCCGAACGATCTCGGCCAGGCTTTCCGCACGGCCATGGAGGTGCAGACGGACAGGCCCATTCTGCTGGACGTGCGCACGACCACCGATCCGGCCAAAATGCTGCCAGGGGTCGACTCGCGCACGCGCGCCAAAACCAACTGATTTGCCGAACGAAGGAGAAACCGGATGACTCCGATATTCAGGATCACACCCGAACTGGTTGGACACTACGCCGAGATGTTCGATGTGCCGATGTCGGAAACGGAACGGGCAGAGATGCCACCGCAGCTCGCCGGTGCCTTTCAGGGCATCGCCGACCTTTGGCAGGTGGACGTGACCGGTTGCGAGCCGGCGGTCATTCTGCCCGTCGACCGGAGTGCGTCGCGATGAACGCGACCTCGCCAGCCGATCTGGCATTTGCCCCGCTTGTCGAAGTCGCCCGGCGCATGAGGGCCGGCGAGGTAACCAGCAAACAGCTCACCGCGCTGATGCTCGACCGCATCGAACGGCTTAATCCGACGCTGAACTGTTACATCACGGTTTGTCGCGACGCGGCTCTTGAACAGGCGGAGGGGCTCGATCGCCTGCTGGCCGCCGGCGTCGATCTCGGCCCGCTTCACGGAATACCGATCGCCATCAAGGACAACATGGCCACGGCCGGCGTGCGTACGACCGGCGGCTCACGCATCCTGAAGGACTGGGTTCCCGAAACCGATTCGGCGGTCGTCAGAAAGACCAAGGAAGCCGGAGGAGTCATCCTCGGCAAGCTGGCGCTCTACGAGTTCGCCTTCGGTGGCTGGCACGAGGATTTCGGGCCGGAGACCCGCAATCCCTGGGACACGTCGCGCTCGTGTAGCGCGTCAAGCAACGGCCCTGCCGGCGCGGTGGCAGCCGGCCTGGCCTATGCGAGCCTGGGAAGCGACACCGGCGGTTCGGTCCGGCTCCCGGCGGCCGCCTGCGGCCTCGTAGGCATGAAACCCACTTACGGTCTGGTCAGCCGTGCGGGCGTGCTGCCCGGTGGCTACAGCCTTGACCATATCGGCCCCTTCGGCCGCACCGTCGCCGATACCGCCGCGTACCTTCAGGCCATCGCCGGCCCCGAGGATCGCGATCCCGCCGGTACGCGTCGCGCTCCGGCAGACTACAGCGCCAATCTGGAGCGCGGCATCAGGGGTGTGCGCATCGGTATCCCAAAGACGCAGCCAAGCGAGTTGATCGACAGCGAAATGCGCGATGCCTTCGACGCAAGCCTCGAAGTTCTCGTCCGGGAAGGTGCGCAGCTTGTCGAGATAGACGTGCCCGACCACATTCTGTCGCGCACGTGCATGTGGGCAATCGCTGCCTCCGAACTCGCCGAATCGCATCGCGAGTGGCTGAAGACGCGCGCCGAGGACTATTCGCCCGTCGTGCGCAGCCTGATCAAGCAGGGCGCCTTCCTGCCGGCGGTCGAATACGTGCGCGCGCAGCGTGTTCGCCAGAAGATCATCTATGCCTACGAAGAGGTGATGAAGCAGGTCGAGTTGATCGCCATGCCGGTCGTACCCTTTCCGGCGTGGCCGATCGGCGATGAAGAAGTGACAATTGGCAACGTCAAGGAAGTGCTCATGGGCGCCCTCACCCGCTATTGCCCGCCGTTCAACATCACGGGGATGCCGGCCGTTGCCATCCCGAACGGCTTCAATCGAGACAATCTGCCGCTGGGCTTCCAGATCGCCGGCAGGCTCTTCGACGACGCAGGCGTGCTCACCGCCGCCCGCGCCTATGAACGCGTCACGGACTGGCACACGCGCCGCCCGCCGATCCAATGAGCGGCGCATGGCCCTTGCGGCCCAAGCAATGACGGTCGGTATCGTCGGTCTCGGCGCCCTGGGAAGCGCCATTGCAACGGCGCTGATCGCGCACGACCAACACCCGATCGGCTACGACCGCGACGCAGACGCCTTGGCGCGTTTTGCCGCTGCCGGCGGCACCCCGGCAGCAAGCGCCGCGGAGCTGTGCCGCACCGCAAACTGCGTCATCGTCGTGTTGCGTGACGAGTTGCAGATCGAGGACCTGCTTGCCGCGCCGGGGGTGCTGGCAAAGGGAATCCAGGCCGGCACGACCCTCTGGCTGGTGAGCACCGTCAGGCCCGCTTTCGCGGCCCACCTCGGCGAGATCCTTATGCAACGCCAGGTCCACCTTCTCGATGGTCCCGTCAGCGGTGGGGTCGAACTGGCGCGCGCCGGCCAATTGACGCTGATCCTGGCCGGCGACGATGCGGCCTTCGCCGCCGTGTCGTCGCTCACCCCCGCCGTGGCTGCACGGGTCTTCCGCGTCGCCGATCGACCGGGCCCGGCTTCGGCGGTCAAAGCGATCAACCAGCTTCTCGCGGCATCGCACATTGCCCTGGCGGCCGAGGCTCTGGGATTGGCATTGCATTCAGGCGTCGACCCGTGGGTTCTCTACGAGGCGGTCAACGTGAGCTCCGGCGCCTCGCGCATGTTCGCCAATCGTGTGCCACGGATGATCGAGGAGGATTTTTCGGCGAACGCCACGATCGGCATCTTCCTGAAAGACCTATCCATCGCGCTTGACATGGGCCTTGCGAACGGATCGGAACTCCCGGTCGCGAAGGCTGCGTATCGGGTCTTTCAGAAGGCGGCGGAATCGGTCGGCGCCAATACGGGCGATCCCGCAATCTTTCGCCTCTATGCGCCCGCCAGGACGCAGGCTGAACCGTGATCGCCCGCCGCCATCACATTCGCGCCAGGCGCTCGATTGCCGAAGACGCGGTGTCGCCTTCGTGAACGCCGAAACCGGAGGCGCGACCGTTCACGCGCGAGACAATCCCGTCAGCATAAGTCGAGTGCGCATCGCCAATCCGCGCCGAGGCGGCGGCGACCGTGAACGCCGCAATGCCCCTTGCATTGAGCGGCGCCAGCCGCGCCACTCCGGCCTCCTCCATACCGATACCGGCGTCATTGAAGACAGCGGCAAAAGCATCGACTCTGAGTGCCGCGGCAGGCTTGCCACCCACCAGACCGCCGTGGGATCCGGTCACAACGATTTGTCCCATATCCTCGGGACGCACCAAGGAGGCAGAATCGAGAAGCAGGATCCGGCGTGCCGCGTTTCCCGGCATCTCGTGGCGCGCCTCTCCGAAAGGTGCGGGTTCGGAATCTGCCAGCGGAGCCGCGTGAAACGCTACCGCCGCTTCACGGCAGCCAACTCCGGGCACTGCGCCGAGCGATTGCGCATGCGCGTTGGCGTGGCTGACGATCCCTCGCGCCAATGCGTCGGCGGCATCGCCGATCCGGCAGGACAGGTATGAGACGGTGGCGGCGGGAATATCCAGGATTTCAAGCTCGGCGAGCGCCGCGACGCCGGCGCCGTCTCGGCCAACGCCGGCATCGTTCAGAATGACACCGCGTGCCCTGCCCAGCGCGGCAAGATAGCCGGGATAGCGGCCGCCATGCGATCCCGACACGATGACCCGACCGGCGGCATCCGCCGGCAGCTTGGTGATGGTGTCGCAGAGATGGAAGAGAAAGGCTTCGTCAGAAGGCCGCACGGTAGTTTCAGGCTCCGTGAGAACAAAGAAGGGGAAGCGCAGAGATGACCGCGCAGTTCAAGGCCAAACTTCTAGCACGGCAGCCCGTCGTGGTGATGAATCCGGACCATCCTTCGGCCAGCCTCGTGGAATTCATCGGCCGTCTCGGCGTCGACGCCGTCATGATCGACACCGAGCAGGGGAGCCCAGATGTCGAGTCGGTCGAAGCCATGGCACGCGCCGCCCGCGTCGCCGGGCTGTGTGCGCTGGTCCGCGTGTTCTCGCCGGATTCGTGGGTCATTGAGCGCTACATGGGACGTGGAGTCCACGGCATCGTTGTTCCGCGCCTCGACAGCGCCCAAGATGCGCAGCGAGTTGTCGAGGTAGTGCGCTACTGCTTCCCTGACGGCACCGACGACAAGACGGTGGTCGTCCAGATCGAAAGTGCGGCGGCGGTTACGGATCTCGACGCGTTCCTTGCGATCGATGGCATCGATTGCCTGTTTATCGGCCCAGTCGATCTCGCCAAGAGCCTCGGCCACAAGGGGAATTATCGCAAGCCGGAGGTTATGGCGGTCATCGAGCAGGCCCTCGAGCGGATCGCAAAAGCCGGAAAGGCCGCCGGAATGATGGTCAAGGAAGAGGACGTCGCGCATTGGCGCGCAAGAGGTGCTACGTTTCTCTATAACCATCTCAATGACTACGCGCTGATGGGCGCTCGCCAATTCAACGCCCTTATCGACCGCTGAAGCAGGCGCTCACTGGTAATGCGTCCCGAAATCTACGGGCCATGACATGCGCGTGAAGAGTTGGTGAAACCAGTGAAAAGGGGACATTCTGACGGCGTCACTTCCGGGCCGGGGCGGTCGAGTCGCGGACCACCAGGGTAACGGCCGTCTCGGTATAGGTCGCCAGTTTGTCCCGGGACCTGATGCGCTCGATGAGCCGGGCCACGCTTCTGGCGCCGATATCTTCGGCATCGACGCGGATGGTGGTCAGCGGCACCGAGATCAGCGCCGCGGTCGGGATGTCGTCGAAGCCGACGACGGAGATATCGGCGGGAACGCTGAGACCCGCCTCGGTCAACGCCGCAATGGCACCGAAGGCGCAGGAATCGTTGTAGCAAAGGATCGCGGTGAAGTCCGCGCCGCCCCTGGCTTCGATGCGTTCCTTGACCGCGGCGTAGGCGAGATCGGTGCGCATCGCCTCTAGCTCGACGACGAGGTCGCCGAGGTCCCCCAGCCCTGCCTCCTGCATGGCCTTGCGGCTACCGGCCATGCGGTCGCGAATTGTCGGTCGCGGCGAGTGGGCCAGCATGAGGATGCGCGTGTGCCCGTGTTGCAGCAGATGACGAGCGCCGAGATAGCCGCCGGTGCGATTGGCCGGGGCGACCGCGTCCAGCCGCATGAGCGGCTCGCGTCCGTTGACGATGACGGTGGGGACGGCGCGTGCGCACAAGTGCTGGATGATGTCCTCGCGCTGCATGGACAGAAGCAGATAGCCCGCGGTCCCGTCATCGGGCTCCAGCCACGCCATGCTCGACGGCCCGGCATGGGTGACCGAAAGCGTCAGGCCCGACTCGCGCGCCTTCTTCTCCATGCCGCGCTGCACGGCCGACATGAACTCGCCGGCGCTGCCGTCGGACACATGAAGATCGGAGATCACGGTCGCCGTGCCGGCCAGGGCGCCGGCGTAGTTGAGGCGCTCGGCCGCCGACTGGATGCGTGAGCGGACATCGCCCGAAATGCCCGGTGCTCCGCTGAGCGCCCGCGATGCGGTGCTGATCGAAACGCCAACCGCTTCGGCAATGTCACGCAAGGTGACCCGGCCGGAGGGCGCTGTGGCCACACCCCTGGCAGGCGACCCCCCGTAAGCGGCCATCAATGGGCTCCTCGCTTGCGCGGCACGCATCGACGGCTGCCGCAATTGGCTCCCTCTATTGGGAGGCCGGCATGAACGTGTCAACCATTACGCGACTTGCGTTGTCAATGCAAATTTGCATTGCTCGTGAAATTGTCTTGACTTTGCGCTGGCGGGCTGCCTGAGTTGTTACCTGCTAATGTCGGCGTCAGTCCGACAAGGGAGGAGACGTGTCCCGCTTGGCGGAAGTCAGCCAGGGCGCTGGGCCCGATGCATGGGGCGCCGACTGCCTTTCGGCGCTCGGCGATGTCTTGCCGGTGTTCGTGCCGGCGCCTCCAGCGAGTCATCGGGCGTTCTGGTCGGCCATCCCCGATCACTTCAAATCGCGATTGATCGCCGGCGGCGAGGCCGCCCTGGCGACATCATGGCCGGCCCTCTCGGCCAGCGCCTATCGCGCTTTCACAAGGACCGGCAACCGCGTCGACTACGAAAGCAACTACTTCGCGCGCCGCCGTATCATCAACGCGCTGGCGCTGGCCGAGGCGGTGCAGGGCAAGGGCCGCTTCGTCGATCGCCTGATCGACGGCATTGTTGCGGTGTGCGAGGAGAGCGGCTGGCAGCTTCCGGCGCACAATGCGCAGGAGCGCGATGCCCCCTGCGATCCCCTGCCCGATCCGACCCGCCCGGTGATCGACTTGTTTGCCGCCGAGACCGGCGCCCAGCTCGCGGTGATCGCCTCGCTGCTCGGCGACGTGCTCACCGCAGCGGCGCCCGACATCGTCCGGCGCATCGACCGCGAGATCGAGACGCGGATCACCCGGCCCTATCTCGACCGGCATTTCTGGTGGATGGGCAACGGCGCCGAACCCATGAACAACTGGACGGCCTGGTGCACCGAAAACGTCCTCATCAGCACCTTCACGCGCCCGACCGACCAGGCGGTGCGCCACGCGGTCATCACCAAGGCGGCGCACAGCCTCGATGCCTTCCTTGAAGGTTATGGCGAGGACGGCGCCTGCGACGAGGGCCCGCACTATTATCGCCATGCGGCGCTCTCGCTGTTCGGGGCGCTGAGGGTGATGGATGCGGTCGCGCCCGGCGTGTTCGACCGCTTCTGGCGCGAGCCCAAGATCCGCAACATGGCGGAGTACATCGTCAACGCCCATGTGGGCGGCTCCTGGTACATCAACTTCGCCGATGCCTCCGCCGTGCTGGCGCCGTGCGGCGCGCGAGAGTTCCTGTTCGGCAAGGCGGTCGGCTCGCAGGCGCTTTGCGCGCTGGCGGCGCGCGATGCGGCGCGCAACCCGACGCCCGAGCTTGCCGACGAGATCAACCTCGCGCATCGCCTGCTGGCGCTTCTCGCAGCGCCGGAGATGGAAGCCTATGGCGAGCGGCCGGTCGCGACGCGCGACATCTATTATGCGAGTTGCGGCCTCTTCATCGCCCGCGACGCGCGCTTCGTCGTCGCCGTGAAAGCCGGCGACAATGGCGACGGACACAATCACAACGATGTCGGCAGCGTCACCGTCTACAAGGACGGACGGCCTCTGCTCATCGACGTCGGCGTCGAGACCTATACGAAGAAGACGTTCTCGCCAGAGCGCTACGCCATCTGGACGATGCAATCCGCCTTTCACAATCTGCCGACATTCGAAGGCGTCGAGCAGCGCGCCGGTGCGGCCTTCGCGGCAAAGGACGTTGACGTCGCCCTCGGCGAACGGGTCTCCGCGATCAGCATGGATATCGCCGGCGCCTATCCAGAGGAGGCGCGGGTGGCGCGCTACCGGCGTTCGGTGCGGCTGGTCAAGGGCGAGGCGATCGAGATCGCCGACCACCATGACGGCGAACGGCCGGCCACGCTTTCGCTGATGTTGAGCGAAGAGCCGGTGCTTTCGGCGGGGCGCATTGTCGTCGGCGATCTCGGCGAGATCGCGCTTTCTGGCGCCGGAGAGCCCCGCGTCGAACGGATTACGATAACCGACGCACGATTGCGGCAAGCCTGGCCGGAGCGGATATTCCGTATCCTGGTGCCGATGGCCGGCCGCGATCTGCGCCTGCGGCTCAATTGAAAGGAGGCGGGCCGAGGTGACCACCTATGCCGAGCCTCTGGTAACGGTCTCGCCGCCGCGCACGCGCGTTTCGCGGCGCTGGCGCAGGGTGCGCAACGCGCTCACCGCCTATTCGTTCATCGCGCCCAATTTCATCGGCTTCGCGGTGTTCACCCTCGGCCCGATCGTCTTTGCCTTCCTGCTGGCGTTCATGCACTGGGACGGCTCCAACCCGATCGAGTTCGTCGGGCTGGACAATTTCTGGCGGCTGTTCTCCGACAAGGTGTTCCAGGCCGCCTTCTGGAACACGATCATCTACACCGGCTTCACGGTGCCGCTGACGCTGGTCTGTTCGCTGGGTCTCGCCATCCTGCTCAACCAGAAGATCTTCGCCCGCGATTTCTTCCGCACCATCGCTTTCTTCCCCTATGTGGCCTCGCTGATCGCGGTGGCGGTCGTCTGGAACATGCTCTTCAACCCGGACTTCGGTCCGGTGAACATGGTTCTCTACACGCTGGGGGTCGACCCGAAGAACCTGCCCAGATGGGCGGCGGACAGGCACTGGGCCATGGTCACCGTGATCATGTTCTCCGTCTGGAAGAACATGGGCTACTTCATGGTGATCTACCTTGCCGGCCTGCAGGGGATCAGTTCCGAGCTCTACGAAGCCGCGGACATCGACGGCGCCACCGCCTGGCAGAAGTTCTGGTACGTCACCTTGCCGCAACTGGCGCCGACCACCTTCTTTGTCTCGGTGATGCTGACCATCACCTCGTTCAAGGTGTTCGACCAGATCTACATGATCACGCAGGGCGGGCCGGGAACCGCGACCCTGGTGCTCGTCTATCACATCTACAACGAAGCGTTCGTCTCCTGGGATCTGGGCTATTCGAGCATGGTGGCCCTGGTCCTCTTTCTGCTCGTCCTCGTCATCACCGTCATCCAGTTCTGGTGGACGCGCGAAAGGGAGGAGAACCTGGCATGAGCATGGCCACGCTCCCGACAAATGCGGCCGCGCTCAAGCGCCCGCGCAAGCGCGTGAAATGGGGCCTGGTCGCCACCTATGTGATCGTCATCCTGATCACCATCACCATGCTGGCGCCGTTCGTGTGGATGCTTTCCGCCTCGCTCAAGCTGAACCGCGACGTCTTCGCCTTTCCCATCGAATGGATACCGTCGCAGCCGCGCTGGGAGAACTTCGTCGACATCTGGACCAAGATTCCGCTGGCGCTGTTCATCTACAACACGTTCAAGCTGACGGTCGTCGTCACCATCCTGCAGCTGCTTACCTCGAGCTTCGCCGCCTACGCCTTCGCCAAGCTCCGCTTCCCTTACCGCAACGCGCTGTTTCTGGCCTACATCGCCACCATCGCCATGCCGTGGCAGGTCTACATGGTGCCGCAATTCATCATGATGCGCGGGTTCGGGCTCAACAACACACTGACCGCGCTCATCTGCCTGCAGGCCTTCACCGCCTTCGGCGTGTTCCTGATGCGCCAGTTCTACATGTCGATTCCGGACGAGCTGTGCGAGGCGGCGCGCATCGACGGCATGAGCGAATACGGCATCTGGTGGCGGATCATGCTGCCGCTCTCCATGCCGGCGATCTCGACACTGACCATCTTCACCTTCGTCACCACCTGGAACGATTTCCTCGGGCCGCTGATCTATCTGACCAAGACCGAGGTCAAGACCATCCAGATCGGCATCCGCATGTTCATCACCCAGTACACCCAGGAGTACGGGCTGATCATGGCGGCCTCGGTGGTGTCGCTCATTCCGGTCCTCATCCTCTTTCTCGCACTGCAACGCTTCTTCGTCGAAGGCATCGCTTCGACCGGGATCAAGGGATAATGCATGCTCGATCTTGCCGCCCGCTCTGACGCCTGCCCCGCGATGACCGACGACGAGGTCGTCAGCGCCATGGCCGCCGTTGTGGCGCAGGTCAGGCGCAATCTGCCGACCTTCACCTATGCGGCGCAGAACCACTCCAGCGTCGACAATTTCTACCCGGCGGTGCCCAACGACCAGTGGACCGCGGGGTTCTGGCCGGGATCGATCTGGCTCGCCTATGAGGCGACCGGCGACAAGGTGTTCCGCTATGCCGCCGAGATCCACGTGCAGAGCTTCCTCAACCGCATCGAAAAGCGCATCGCCACCGACCACCACGACATGGGCTTCCTCTATTCGCCGAGCTGCGTGGCGGCGTGGAAGCTGGTGGGCGACGAGGACGGACGGCGGGCTGCGCTGCTGGCGGCCGACCAGCTTCTCGAGCGGTTCCACGAGAAGGGCCAGTTCATCCAGGCGTGGGGCGCGATGGGCGAGCCCGACAATTACCGCTACATCATCGACTGCCTGCTGAACCTCGCTTTGCTCTTCTGGGCAAGCGGCGAGAGCGGCGACCCCAGGTATCGCGACAAGGCGCTGGCGCACGCGCACACAACGCTCGCCAACTCGATCCGGCCCGACCATTCGACCTACCACACCTTCTACATGGACCCGGCGACGGGTGCGCCCGTGCTCGGCGCCACCATGCAGGGCTATCGCGACGACAGCGCCTGGGCGCGCGGCCAGGCCTGGGCCATAGCCGGCATGGCCGTCTGCTACCGCTATGCGCGGCAGGCCGCCTATCTGGAAACCTTCGAGGACCTGCTCGCCTACTACCTGAAGCACCTGCCGGACGATCTGGTGCCCTATTGGGACCTGATGTTCACGGAGGGCGACGAGCCGCGCGATTCATCGTCCGCCGCGATCGTCGCCTGCGGGTTGCTGGAGATGGCCGGGCTGGTCAGCGAGACGCGTGCTGGCGAACTGCGCGCGCTGGCGCGGCAGATGCTGGGCAGCCTGTGGCGGAACTACGCGGTCACCGATCCCGCGGTTTCCAACGGCTTCCTGCTGCACGGAACCTATTCCAAGAAATCACCCTTCAACGCCTGCCGCGGCGAGGGCGTCGACGAGTGCGTTGCCTGGGGCGACTACTACTACTTCGAGGGTCTGACGCGGCTGTCGCGCCCGTGGACCCCGTACTGGTGAGACAATGGCCGGCATTTCACTCCGCAAGGTACGGAAATCGTTCGGGGCGCACACCGTCGTCCACGACATCGACCTCGACATTGCCGACAAGGAATTCATCATCCTCGTCGGCCCGTCCGGCTGCGGCAAATCCACGACACTGCGCATGATTGCCGGGCTGGAAGAAGTCACCAGCGGCGATCTCATCATCGGCGACACCATCGTCAACGACGTGCCGTCCAAGGACCGGGACATCGCCATGGTGTTCCAGAACTACGCGCTCTACCCGCACATGACGGTCTACAAGAACATGGCCTTCGGGCTGGTTCTGCGCCGGTCCCCGCGCGACATCATCGACCAGAAGGTCAACGAGGCGGCGGAAATCCTCGACATCAAGCACCTGCTCAACCGCCGGCCCAAGGCGCTTTCCGGCGGGCAGCGCCAGCGCGTGGCGCTGGGGCGGGCCATGGTGCGCTCGCCGGCGGTGTTCCTGCTCGATGAACCGCTGAGCAACCTCGACGCCAAGCTGCGCTCGACGATGCGCTCCGAGATCACCCGGCTGCACCGGCGCCTGGACGCGACCTTCATCTATGTGACCCACGACCAGATAGAGGCCATGACGATGGCCGACCGCATCGTCGTGATGCGGGACGGCTACATCCAGCAGGTCGACACGCCCCAGGTTCTCTACGACCACCCGGTCAACATGTTTGTGGCCGGTTTCATCGGCGCCCCCCCGATGAATTTCATCCCCGTCACCATAAGCGAGGCGGGCGGCACGCTCACGGCCGAGTTCGACGGCCGGTCGCTGCCTCTTCCGGCACGGCTGATCGAGCGCAATCTGGAAAAATACGCCGGGCGGCAGTGCATCCTGGGACTCCGCCCGGAGAACTTTCACGAATTGCTGCCGGCCGACGTCGATCCTGCCCTCACCGCACCGCTGCAGATAGACGTGGAACTGGCCGAGCCGATGGGCGCCGAGGTCCACATCAGCGCGATGCTGGGCCCGCACACCATCGTGGCGCGCGTCTCTCCGCGCTGCCGGGCGCGGCCGGGCGACCCGCTGACGCTGACCGCCGACCTGTCCATGGCCCACCTGTTCGACATCGAGAGCGAAATGGCTCTCGGCGCCTGACCTCTGGAGACGAAACCGCAAGGCATGAACTGGTTTGTCAACTTCTACTTCGGCGAAGGACCGGGCATCGCAAAAGACGCACCGGCACCCAGGGGGCTGCGCCTGCTGGCGTCCGTCCTCGGCCGCGAATGGTGGGCGTTGGTCAAGCTCAATCTTCTGTTCCTCGTCGCCGCGCTGCCCGTCGTCACACTGCCGGCCGCCTGGCTGGCGACGGTCAGCATCTCGGTGACGATGGTCGAAGACCGCAATGTCTATCTGTGGCGCGATTTCTGGCGCGCTTTCCGCTCGCGCTTCTGGCTCGCGACGCTCACCGGCCTCATCTTCTGTTGCGCTGGCGCGCTGGCGATTGTCGCCGTGCGAACCTACGCCATGGCGGCGAAAGGCAATCTGCTCTCGGTAGCGCCGCTGACCATCGCGCTGACGGTGTCGATCCTGCTGCTGCTTTACGGCATGCATCTCTTCGTGGGCCTCGCAAAGGGCGCCGGCCGCCCCCTCACCGACATCGCCAGGGCGTCGGCGCTCGGTGTGCTGGCGCGTCCGCTTCCAGGCCTCGCCGCGCTCATGTTCGTGGTGCTGCTGTGGCTCGCTTCCATCTTCTTCTTTCCGGTGTCGGTCTTTCTGCCGGCGCTGGTCAACTTCTCGCTTGGCGCACTGGTGACCAGCTTCGCCGTGCTCGAGGGGGTGCAATTCGGTTTGTCGCGTTTCGCAACCGCGCCCCGACAGGGGCCAACAAAAAGACCGAGGACACAGTCGGCGTGAATTCTCAAAGACGGAGGAATGACATGACGAAATTTGGTGCAATCACGTCAGCCCTGCTGGGTGCGGCAGGTCTGGCTCTGGTCGCCGGCCAGGCCATGGCACAGACGACCATCAACTGGGCCCTGTGGGACTGGGACAAGACAGTCTACTACCAGCCGCTGATCAAGGCCTTCGAAGCCAAGAATCCGGACATCAAGGTCGAGTACACCGACCTCGGTTCGGTCGACTACAACCAGATGGTGATGACCCAGCTGACCGGCGGGGGCAGCGACCTCGACGTCATCACGATCAAGGACATCCCCGGCTACATGCAGATGATCAACACCGGCCGGCTTGTCGACCTGACCGGTGACGCCATCGTGCCCAAGGACACGTCGGGCTATGGCGGCCTGATCGAAGCGCTGCAGGTCAGCGGCAAGCAATATGCGCTGCCGATGCGCACCGACTTCTGGATCATCTACTACAACAAGGATCCCTTCGACAAAGCGGGCGTGCCCTACCCGACCGACGACATGACCTGGAAGCAGTACGACGAGATCGCCGCAAAGATCACCACGGGCTTCGGCCCGGACAAGGTCTATGGCGCCCACCAGCATGTCTGGCGCTCGGTCGTCGAGCTTCCGGCCATCACCACCGGCGAGCACACCCTGATCGCCAAGGACTACGCGTTCCTCAAGCCATGGTACGAGCGCGCTTTGGCCCTGCAGGACGATGGCTATGCCCGCACCTATGCCTCGCTGAGGACCTCTCAGACCCACTATTCGAGCGTCTGGTTCCAGGGCAAGGTCGGCATGATGCCGATGGGCACCTGGTTCATCTCGACCCAGATCGCCAAGCAAAAGACGGGTGAATCGCTGGTCAAGAACTGGGGCATCGCCGCCTATCCCCATCCGGAAGGCGCCAAGGGCGGCGGCACGGCCGGCACGCTCACCGGCATCTCGGTGAACGTCAATTCCAAGCACGTCGACGCGGCCAAGAAGTTCGTTGCATTCGTCACCGGGCCCGAGGGCGCCAAGATCTTCGCCGAGACGGGGAACTTCCCGCCGCTGAAGACCGACGAAGTGATGCAGACGATCACCTCGCGGGACGGCTTCCCGAACGATCCGACCAGCATCGGGGCGCTGAAGCCTACGAAGACCTATCTCGAACTGCCGGTCGATCCGAAGGCGGCCGAGTACGAGCTGGTGCTCAATCGTGCCCACGACGACATCATGACCGAGAACGTCACGGTCGACGAAGGCATCAAGGAGATGAACGACGGGGTTGCCGACATCAAGTAGCCAACAGCCGGCGCAATGGTGGGGCCGGCCGCCCGCCGGCCCCACAAACGGGTCCCGTGAATTGGTGCGCCAATCCCGACTTGCGCAAAGCCACGCACGACGCCGCCATTGCCCTGTCCGGCCGGGAGGTTGCGCAACCGGGCGCCATCGTTTGTCGGCGGCAGAGGATCGTGTCGGGCTATCTGCACAGTGAGAACGGTGGGGTCGTGGGCTTGAGCGGTGCGGGATCGACGCACGCCTGGGCGGAGGTCTATGTGCCAGGCGCTCGCTGGATCACTTTCGATCCGACCAACCGCAGCATCGGCAACTTCGGCCGATATCGGCGCTGGCGCTCCAGTCCAACGCGCCTCATATTGCCAGTATGGCGCTAGGCCCCTCACGAGCGAATTTTAAGGCCCGTCCGGTCAAGGTCGGTGACGGCTGGTACGTGAGGGTAACTTGGGACAATGGTCGCACGGCGGACGTGCCCAATTTTGCGACCGAAGCTGATGCCGAGCAATGGATCAAGCATCAGGCTGAAGCTTGGCTGGAAAAGCGTCACACGGGAAGCCATGATGAATAGGCGCCCGAGCGCCGCCGCAACCTGAACCAGCGAGCCAGGCGCACAGTCGATTTGGCGACCGGCGCGACCGCGACCTCGCTCCGCACGTCCGCCTGAGCGGAACGACCTCTCCAAAAAGGAAAGGCCGCCCGAAGGCGGCCCTTCCGTATTCTATGTGAGGGAAGCGGGGACCCTAGAAGTCCATGCCGCCCATACCGCCCATGCCACCGCCACCCGACATTGGCGCTGAAGCTTCGTTCTTCGGATGCTCCGCGACCATCGCCTCGGTGGTCACCAGCAGGCCGGCGACCGAAGCAGCGTCCTGCAGGGCGGTGCGCACGACCTTGGTCGGGTCGACGATACCGGCAACGACCATATCGACATAACGCTCGGTCTGGGCGTCGAAGCCATAGGTCTCCGACTTCGACTCCATCACCTTGCTGACGACGATCGAGCCCTCGACGCCGGCATTCTGCGAGATCTGGCGGATCGGCGATTCGAGGGCGCGCAGCACGATATTAATGCCCGCCTGAACGTCCGGGCTGTCCGACTTCAGCTTCTCGACCGTCTTCTTGGCGCGCAGCAGAGCGACGCCGCCGCCGGGAACGATGCCTTCCTCGACCGCCGCGCGGGTAGCGTGAAGCGCATCGTCGACGCGATCCTTGCGCTCCTTGACCTCGATCTCGGTGGCACCGCCGACGCGGATGATGGCGACGCCGCCGGCGAGCTTGGCCAGCCGCTCCTGCAGCTTCTCGCGGTCGTAGTCGGAGGTGGTCTCCTCGATCTGCGCCTTGATCTGGCCGATGCGGCCGTCGATCTCCTTCTTCTTGCCGGCGCCGTCGACGATCGTGGTGTTCTCCTTGGAGATCGTCACCTTCTTGGCGTGCCCAAGCATTGCCAGGGTCACATTCTCGAGCTTGATGCCGAGGTCTTCGGAGATGACCTGGCCGCCGGTGAGGATGGCGATGTCCTCAAGCATGGCCTTGCGGCGATCGCCGAAGCCCGGCGCCTTCACCGCCGCGACCTTGAGGCCGCCGCGCAGCTTGTTGACCACCAGCGTGGCCAGAGCCTCGCCCTCGACGTCCTCGGCCACGATCAGCAGCGGCCGCGCTGACTGAACCACGGCTTCCAGGAGCGGCAAGAGGGCCTGAAGATTGGAGAGCTTCTTCTCGTGGAGCAGGATGTAGGGATCGTCGAGGTCCACCATCATCTTCTCGGCATTGGTGATGAAGTACGGCGACAGGTAGCCGCGGTCGAACTGCATGCCCTCGACCGTCTCGAGTTCGAACTCGAGGGCCTTCGATTCCTCGACCGTGATGACGCCTTCGTTGCCGACCTTCTGCATGGCCTCGGCAATCTTGTCGCCGATCATCTTCTCGCCGTTGGCGGCGATTGCACCGACCTGAGCAATCTCCTCGGTCGTCTTGATCTTCTTGGAACGCTTGCGAAGGTCCGCAACGGCCTCGCCGACGGCCAGGTCGATGCCGCGCTTGAGGTCCATCGGGTTCATGCCGGCGGCCACCAGTTTGGCGCCTTCGCGGATAATGGATTGGGCAAGCACCGTCGCCGTCGTGGTGCCGTCGCCGGCGATGTCACTTGTCTTGGAAGCGACCTCGCGCACCATCTGGGCGCCCATGTTCTCGAACTTGTCCTCAAGCTCGATCTCCTTGGCGACGGACACACCGTCCTTGGTGATGCGCGGCGCGCCGAACGACTTGTCGAGGATGACGTTGCGGCCCTTCGGACCGAGCGTCACCTTGACCGCGTTGGCGAGGATATCCACGCCGCGCAGCATCTTGTCGCGCGCCTCGGTGGAGAATTTTACGTCTTTGGCAGCCATTGCTGTTGTTCCTTTGAAATCTGGAAAAGGGGTCTAGGGGCGGCTGGCGCCGTCAGGCGGCCTTGCGGCCCGCAACCTTGCCTTCGATGACGCCCATGACGTCGGACTCCTTCATGATGAGGAGGTCTTCGCCGTCGATCTTCACTTCGGTGCCGGACCACTTGCCGAACAGGATGCGGTCACCGACCTTGACGTCGAGCGCGACGAGCTTGCCGGTCTCGTCACGGGCGCCCGGGCCGACGGCGATGATCTCGCCCTCCTGGGGCTTCTCCTTGGCGGTGTCGGGGATGATGATGCCGCCGGCAGATTTGGCTTCGGCGTCGATTCTACGAACCACGACACGGTCGTGGAGAGGTCGGAACTTCATCGATGTTTTCCTTCTTGAGGGGCGCGCCCGACGTCGGGATTTGTCCAGGGGATGCCCGTTGGCACTCGACGACTGAGAGTGCCAATTTGGCTTTGATTTATGATTTCTGCGCGGTGCTGTCAAGGAGTTTGAGAAATATTCATAGTATCAACCGCGCAAGACGCCGTAAAAAACTCCCAAGTGTCAAATTATTCATTTCGGGCTTGTAAATAATAAGTGAGCCATTACATCGCAAGAGCATTATTCGCCGCGTGCCGCGCCCAAATATTCGCGAGCCTTTTACAATAGCACGGCTCGCTTCGCGAGCCTTGCGCGCACGTTCTAGGGAGCGCCGCCTTTCCCTTTGGCCACCAACAGGACATCGACCATGAGCCTCAGCTTCCCCAATCCAAGTCGCAGCTACGATCCCGTTTCGCGTCGCATCCGCTTCTGGGGTCATGACAGCGCGATGGAGGTACGTTTCTTCCTGGATGAGAACGCGATCTTCATCCTCTATCCCAAGACGCGGAATACCGAGGAAGCCATCCTGGCGGCTTTCGACGCGGCGCGAGAACACATCTTCGCCGTTGCCGCCAAGGTCTACGCGCCCGGCCAGCATCGCAGCTTCTACACACTGGCTGGCGATCAATTTGCACGGGTCGCGACAGCGTGACGACCCGGGCAACGGTCAAGACCGTGCGCTTCACGCAACCGTTCTGTCTCGGTGGCATCGGCGGTGTCCTGCAGCCCGGCGACTATGACGTCACCACCGACGAAGAGCAGATCGGCGGCATGAACGTGCAAGGGTGGCGAAGGCTTGCCACCACGATCCAGATCTTTCGCGGCGGCGTCACGCAGAGCTACACCATCGACCCGGTCGACCTTCAGGCAAGCCTGATGCGCGACGCCAGCGGTTCGCAAGGCTCAAGGGGCCAAATCGGGAAACAGGCGGAATCCGGCGAAAGCGGCGGCGCCCGGGCACCGGACCATCGCAGCTGAGGCCAATGCGTTCGCGGCGAACGGGGGTTCGGCCAGACACGATGCTGGCGGTTATGGCGCGCCCTATCCTCGGAGGCCGGTGCCGCAATAGGCATCGATGGCGGCTTCGATCCCGTCCGCCCAGATCATGGTGAGCCACTTGCCGAAAGGCTCGGCAAAACGCGGCTGATCGGCGAGGTCGCCATAGTTGTTGCGCATCTCGAGCCAGGCTCGGGGATCGTTCCTGGCGGCGGTCGCTGCCGCCACGAGATCGTCCCAGAAGGGGTCGTTGGGTGCGATCGTGGTGCCATCCTCGCGGGTTCCCGCGCACATCCGCGCCCACGAGGCCTCGACCAGCGCCAGCCCCTCGACCGACGCACCCGAAGCGAGCCCGTCGCGCACCACCGGCAGGACCATGCCGGTGTGACGGCTGGATCCGTCGAAGGCGACGCGCCTGACCGTGTCGACGATCGCCGGATTCGAGAAGCGGCGCTCGATGAGATCGACATATTGCTCCGGTGTCATGCCCGGAACCGGTTTGACGTGCGGGACGATCTCTTCCATCTCGACCTTGCGGAACAAGGCGCCGATCCTGGGATGCGCCATGGTGGCGGAGATGGTTTCAATGCCGAGAATCTCCGCCGAGTTGACGATCACCTGATGCCCCGCATTGAGAATGCGGATCTTCATCGTCTCGTAGTCCTTGACGCGATCGGAGAACGTCGCTCCGACTTTGTCCCATTCCGGCCGGCCGGCGCAGAAGTCGTCTTCGATCACCCATTGCCTGAAGTTCTCATGGGTCACCGGCACCGCATCCTCGACGCCCAGCGATTGCGCCAGCGCGATTTCCTTCGGGCCGGTGGCCGGCACGATGCAATCGACCATCGAATTCGGGAAACTGCAGTTTGCGTCGATCCAGTCGGCCAGAGCCGGATCGGAGAGCCGCGCCAGCGACGTAACGGTCTGACGCAGGATGTGGCCGTTCCCCTGAAGATTGTCACACGACTGGCAGGATAGCGGACCAATGCCGCGATCGCGCCTGAGTTTCAGCGCCGCGACGATGGCGCCGAAGGCGGTGCGCGGCCGGTCGGGATCTTGCGCGTCGTGCCGGATATCCGGGTGCTTCGCATCGAACTGGTGGCTGGCCGGGTCGATGTAGTAGCCGCCCTCGGTCACGGTCAGTGCGACGATGCGGATGTCCGGCTCCACCATCCTTGCGATGAGCGGGCCGTTGCCCTCTGCGACGGGCACGTAGTCGATCATCGGACCGACGACTTCCGCCGAGATGCCGGAGGGATCCAGCTCGATCAAGGTCGTCAGATAGTCCTGCGCCTTCAGCTTCTCGCGCATCTGGGCGTCATAGGGGCGCACGCCCGCGCCGACGATCGCCCAGTCCAGGTTCAATCCTTGCTCGAAAAGCCGGTGCAGATACCAGGACTGATGCGCGCGATGGAAGTTGCCAAGCCCGATGTGAACGATTCCGGCCGTCAACCCCGACCGATCGTAGGTCGGACGCTTGATGGCTTCAGGAAGGTCTCTCAGTGTCGCGTTGCAAAGTTTCATGTCATTCACCTGGCAGGCTACCCTTCGGTGGCCCGCAAAAATCCCGTGCTGCCCCCCGCCGTGGCCGCCGTCTGAGCCGGCGTTTCGTTCACCTCATCCGGATGGCGGTCTTGTCCTTCGGTTTCATTGCCGGATGGCTTTCCCGTCATTGTCGAAGCGATGGACCCTCTCCAGCTCCGGCGTCAGATGGACGGTCGAGCCGGCCCTTGCGCCGACTTCGCCGACCACGCGCACGGTGACGTCGCCGATGGTGTCGACCGAGACGTAGAGGAAGGTGTCGCTGCCGACATGCTCGGCGACCTTGACCGTGCCGGTCCAGCGCCCACTCTCCTGCGACACCGAGATGTGTTCCGGGCGCACGCCGACGGTGGCGGCATTCAGCTCCGCCGCGGCCGGACCGGATATCAGGTTCATCTTGGGCGAGCCGATGAAGCCTGCCACGAACAGGTTGTCGGGCCGTTCGTAGAGCTCGATGGGACTGCCGACTTGCTCGATGCGGCCCGCCTGCAGCACCACGATGCGGTCGGCCATGGTCATCGCCTCGACCTGATCGTGGGTGACGTAGATCATCGTCGTGCCCAGCGTGTTGTGGAGCTGGCTGATCTCCAGGCGCATGGAGACGCGCAGCGCCGCGTCGAGGTTGGACAGCGGCTCGTCGAAGAGAAACGCCTTGGGCTGGCGCACGATGGCCCGGCCGATGGCGACGCGCTGGCGCTGGCCGCCGGAAAGCTGGCGCGGTCGGCGATCGAGATAGTCGGTGAGGTTGAGAATGCGCGCCGCGTCGCGCACCTTGGTGTCGATGGTCTGCTGGTCGGTGCCGGCCATTTTCAGCGGGAAGGCGATGTTCTTGTAGACGCTCATATGCGGATAGAGCGCGTAGGACTGGAACACCATCGACAGGCCGCGCTTGGCCGGCGGCAACTGCACGACGTCGGCGCCGTCGATGCGGATGACCCCGCCGGAGACGTCCTCAAGCCCTGCGATGAGCCGCAGAAGCGTCGACTTGCCGCAACCTGACGGCCCGACGAAGACGACGAAGGAGCCGTCGGGGATCTCGAGGTCGACATCCTTGATGACGCTGACTTCGCCGAAGGTCTTCTGCACGCCCGAGAGTTCGATCTTGCCCATGGTCGCTTGTCCCCAGTCCTTACTTGACGGCGCCGAAGGTGAGGCCGCGCACGAGTTGCCGCTGCGAGAACCAGCCGAGGATGAGAATCGGCGCGATGGCGAGAGTCGACGCAGCCGACAGCTTCGCCCAGAACAGGCCCTCCGGCGCCGAGAAGGACGCGATGAAGGCCGTCAGCGGCGCCGCCTTGGCGGCGGTCAGGTTGAGTGTCCAGAACGCCTCGTTCCACGCCAGGATGATGTTGAGCAGCATGGTGGAGGCGATGCCCGGCACCGCCATCGGCACCAGGATGTAGATGATCTCCTTCCACAGCTCCGCGCCATCCATGCGGCTGGCTTCAAGGATGTCGACGGGAATCTCCTTGAAGTAGGTGAAGAGCATCCAGATGACGATCGGCAGATCGATCAGCATGAGAACCACGGTCAGCCCGCCGAGGTTGTCCAGCAGGTTCAGATTCTTGAAGATCAGGTAGACCGGCACCAGCACGCCCACCGCCGGCATCATCTTGGTGGACAGCATCCACATCAGGATGTCCTTGGTGCGCCGCGACGGCGAGAACGCCATCGACCAGGCGCCGGGCACGGCGAAGACGAGGGCGAGCAGGGTCGAGCCGATGGCGATGACGACCGAATTGTAGAAATGCGCGAAGTAGTCGGAGCGCGCCTGCACCTCGAAGAAGTTCTCCAGCGTCCAGTGCGGCGGGAAGAAGGCCGGCGGGAACAGGATGGCGTCTCCCTCGGTCTTGAACGCGGTGAGGATCGTCCACAGGATCGGGAAGAAGATGAGCAGTGCCACGACCCAGGCGAGGATCGTGAAGGTCCATCTCTTCCTCGGCGTGATTGCACGGGCCATCGCTTGTCCTCCTCAGGCCTCGAGGTTCTTGCCGACGATGCGCAGCAGGAAGATCGCGACGATATTGGCGAGCACCACCGCAACCACGCCGCCCGCCGAGGCGCCGCCGACATCGTAGTCGAGCAGGGCCGCGTGATAGACCAGATAGGTGATGTTGGTGGAGGCGAAACCGGGACCGCCGCTGGTGGTGACGAGAATCTCCGCGAAGATCGAAAGCAGGAAGATGGTCTCGATCAGGATCACCACCGTGATGGCGCGGGAGAGGTGCGGCAGGACGATGTAGACGAAGCGGTTGAAGATGTTGGCGCCGTCCATCTCGGCCGCCTCCTTCTGCTCCTCGTCGAGGGACTGCATCGCCGTCAGCAGGATGAGCGTCGCAAAGGGCAGCCACTCCCACGACACGATGATGATGATGGAGAAGAGCGGAAAGCTCTCGAGCCACGGGATGGGCGCGATGCCGAACCGCGTCGTCAGCCAGGCGAAGATGCCGTAGTTCGGGTCGAGCATCATGTTCTTCCACACCAACGCGGAAACGGTCGGCATGACGAAGAACGGCGAGATGATCAGGATGCGGACGATCCCCTGGCCGACGACCTGCTGATCGAGCAGCATGCCCAGCAGAATTCCGACAATGACGGTGATCGCCAGCACCGAGACGGTGAGGATGAGCGTATTGCCGAAGGCCTGGAAGAACGACGGGTCGGTGAGGAAATAGTGGTAGTTCGTCCAGCCGGCGAAGCCGCTGATGAGCGGGTTGAGCAGGTTGTAGTGCTGGAACGAGTACCAGAGCGTCAGCCCCAGCGGCACGATCATCCAGATGAACAGCGCCACCACCGAGGGCGCCAGCATCGCACGCGCCAGGCCGCGGGTATTCTGGGTTGCCATGCCTGCCTCCCCAATCGGCGCACCTTCTTCCGGTGGCCAGACAGCGGCGTCCGGTTGGTTCCGGCGCCTGGACGTTCAGGTAACGCTACGCAACACCGACGCATCCACCAAGTGCTGAGATCGAGCGTCGGAGGCTGCCCGGGCCCACGGTCCTAAGTCCCGGGCAGCCTCTTGCTTGGGAGGGGGACTACTACTTGATGTAGCCCGCCTTGGTCATGACGCGCGTGGCGGTATCCTGTGCCTGCTTGAGCGCATCATCGACGCTGCTCTGCCCGGCCAGTGCGGCCGAGAAGATCTGGCCAACCGTATCGCCGAGGCCCTGGAACTCAGGAATGGCGACGAACTGCACGCCGGTATAGGGCACCGGCTGGACAGTCGGATGCTGCGGGTCGGCGGCCTCGATCGAGGCGAGCGTCATCGCGGCAAACGGCGCTTTCAGATAGTCCGCGTTCTTGTAGAGCGATGTGCGCGTTCCGGGAGGCACGTTGGCCCAGCCGTCCTTGCCCGCAACCAGCTCCTCATAGTGCTTGGAGGTTGCCCAGTTGATGAACTTCTGGGCCGCGTCGACCTTCTGCGAGCCGGCAGGAACGGCCAGCGACCACGCCCACAGCCAGTTGCCGCGCTTGCCAAGGCCGTTGTCGGGAGCGAGCGCGAAGCCCACCTTGTCGGCAACGGTGGAGGCCTTCGGGTCGGTGACGAACGAGCCGGCAACCGTGGCGTCGATCCACATGCCGCACTTGCCCTGCTGGAACAGGGTCAGGTTCTCGTTGAAGCCGTTGGAGGAAGCGCCGGCAGGACCGTCAGCCTTCATCAGGTCGACGTAGAACTGCAGAGTATTCTTCCATTCCGGCTGATTGAACTGCGGCTGCCACTTCTCATCGAACCAGCGCGCCCCGAACGAGTTCGACATGGCGGTCAGGAAGGCCATGTTCTCGCCCCAGCCGGCCTTGCCACGCAGGCAGACGCCGTTGATGCCGTTGGCGCGGTCGGTCATCTTGTCCGCGGCCTGCCTGATGAAGTCCCAGGTCGGCGCGTCGGGCATGGTGAGCCCGGCCTTTTCCATCAGGTCCTTGCGATACATGACGTAGCTCGACTCGCCGTAGAACGGCGCGGCGTAGAGCTTGCCGTCGACCGACAGGCCGCCGCGGATGGCGGGCAACAGGTCGTTGACGTCATAGGTCGCGTCGCCTTCCAGCGCCGACAGTTCGACCAGCCATCCGTTCTTTGCCCAGATCGGAACTTCATAAGTGCCGATGGTCAGGATGTCGTACTGGCCACCCTTGGTGGCGATGTCGGTGGTCACCTTCTGGCGGAGGACGTTCTCCTCCATGGTGACCCAGTTCAGCGTGATGTCCGGATTGGCCTTGGTGAAATCATCCGTCAGCTTCTGCATCCGGATCATGTCGCCATTGTTCACCGTGGCGATGGTGAGCTCGGTAGCCGCCATGGCCTGGCTGGACCCCACGAGCAGAGCAGCACCCGCGAGGGCGCGAAGCAGAGGTTTCATATGGTCTCCTCCCATTGGTGCGCGAGCAATTGCTACGGCACTGAGCATATGCTCACACAAAACCGCGCCTGCGTCAAGCCGGCGCATGCCCAGCGGACACGCGCCCCGGACGGCGGGGATTTGCGGGGAACCTGGTGGATGGCCCGATCAGCCGAGAGCGAGCAGTGAGCGCGCGGTCGTCTCGTTGGTGATGAGGCCGTTGATGATCCGGCCGCGCAGCGCGGCGTGGATCGGCAGCACCTTGCCGGTGCCCTGGGCGACACCCACGACCAGCTGTTCGGGTGGAACCACACGCGGCACGCTGGTCAGTCGCTGGTTGAAGCCGCCGGCGATGATGCTGCCGGAGGCGTCGTAGGCCCAACCGGTCACTTCGCCGACGGCGCCAAAGCGTCGCATCTCGGCCAGCTCCTCCTTGGAGATGAAGCCATCGACGAAGACCGGTGCACTCTCGTCCATCCGGCCGATGCCGATCAGCGTGAGGTCGGCGGAAGCGCCGAGCTCGAGCACGCGCGTCACCGGTTCGAGCTGCATGAGCTGGTCGCGCTGCTGGCGCGAGGGCACCACCACCGGCAGCGGCATGGGATAGTGCGGCGCATGGGTGAGATTGGAGAGTTGGGCGAGCACGTCGTAGAAGCTCGCCGAGCCGCTCATGGCAATATGGCCGACCAGCGAGACCAGCTTGTGCTGTGGGCAGCTCGACCTTTCCATGCGCTCGACCGCGGCGCGCAGCGTGCGGCCGGTGCCGAGCGCCACGACCAGCGGCTCAGGCGCCTTGAGCTTTTGCTCGAGCAGCGCGGCAGCACGTTCGGCGACACCGAGAACGATCGAGTCGGATTCGGGATCGCTCGGCGCAACCTCGCAATAGGCAAGCTCGAAATGCTCGGCGAGCGCCGCCGCCAGCTCCATGCAGGCGGCGATCGGGTGCTCCAAACGGAAGGAAATCAGCCGTTCTGCCAGCGCCAGAGCGACCAGGCGCTGGGCGGTCGGACGCGACACGTTGAGCTTGTGGGCAATCTCGTCCTGGGTGTTGCCGGCGACGTAATAGAGCCATCCCGCCCGCGCCGCGTCGTCCAGGCGCGACGGGTAACTGCCTTCAGGTCGGATCGCCTCCGGCGCCGGCTTGCGTGTCATTGCGGCAGCAGCTCCCCAAGAGAATCGAAGGTGCGGTCGGCACCGGCGGCGGTCAACCGGGCGGCAACGTCGCGGCCACGGCAGTGGCTGCCACCGACGAAGCCCCAGACGGTCATCGCCGCCGCCTTGCCGGCGCGCACGCCGGAGATTGAATCTTCGATGACCAGCGCCCGCTCGGGCGGTCGATTCATTTTCCTGGCGGCGAGCAGGAAGAGATCGGGTGCCGGCTTTTCCTTCGCGACCATCGCCGTGTTGAAGACGCGGCCAGCGAAATGGCCGCCGAGATGCGTGACCGAAAGGGTCAAACGGATCCGGTCCAGTCCGCTCGACGAAGCCAGGCAATAGCGAAGCGGCAGTTTCGCCAGGACTTCTTCGGCGAGCGGCATGGCTTCCAGCCGCTCCGCGAAAGCCGCCTCGATACGCTGACGATAGTCCGCAAAGAAATGAGCCGGCAGGTCCCTGCCCTGCTCCGTGCGCCAATAGTCTTCAACCGCGGCCGAACTGCGACCAACGAAACGTTCGATCACGTCATCAAGCGGGAGCGTGACCCCGTGGACCTGGAAGACATCGGCGAGGCAGCTGCAGGCCAACACCTCGCTGTCCACAAGGACGCCGTCGCAATCGAAGATCACCAGGTCGAAGTCGTCCAACGTGCTCATCACACTTTCCGATCGGAACCGGTGCTTTTTAAGCATACGCTCCCCGTGGGAGCAATTGCTCGACAATGGACAGCGGCCGCGACGACCGCGACGGCCTGCTTATCACATGATTGGTTCATTGAGGTTCGAGGATGAAGCCGGAGGCGGTTTCGGGGTTCCCGCGCCACCGCGTTGCGGCGGGCGGCTCACGCCTGCAGCCGGACGACCTCGCCGGTGCCCACCGAACGGTCGATACGCAGGCGCTTGACCGCATCGCCCATGCGATCGCCGCAGTCGATATCCTTGTCGATGACCCGCGGAGGAACGCTGCTCGCGCTCGGCAGAGGTCGTCATGGCATCCCCCTCCCCCGGCGGCGGCGCGATCGGCCGGCTGACAAAGGATCCGTCGGCCTTGTTGTGCTGCGCCTGTCGGACGTAACCCCAAATCCCCCGAGCAAGATCCCGCAACCCTGCACCTTCGGCGGCGCCGCGCGCACGACGGCGGTCCATCCTCGGCGAGACGAATCAGATTGACCGTCGCAGTGAGCGGGAGTAAAGAGATATTTAAGAACCTTAATTAAGGTGGTTGGTAGGCGTGCGATGTATTTTGTCCCGACCCACCTCAAGGGGATGAACCGGAAGATCGTCTACGAGGCGCTGGCCTCCGTCGGACGCATCTCGAGGGCGGAACTCGCTCGGCAGACCGGCATCAGCGCGCCCACGGTCGGCAAGATCATCTCCTTCTTCGTCCGCAGTGGCATCGTCAGCGAGGCCGGCGACGGCGAGTCGGAGCTCGGCCGCAAGCCGCACATGCTTCGCTTCAACAGCGAGTCCTTCTTCACCGTCGGTGTCGAGTTCGAGGGTGGCGCGCTCAAGGTCGGGCTGGTCGACCTGCTCGGCCGGGTCAAGCGGATCCATCAGGTTCCCGTCGCCAGCGATTTCGACACGATTATCCGCAAGGATATCGGCGGCGCCATCACGGCGGTGGTGCGCGAAAGTCGCATTCCGGGGAACCGCATCTGGGGCGTCGGGATCGGGATTCCCGGTGTCGTCGACGTCTCGCGCGGCGTCATCAATACCGCGCCGCTGATCGGAATCGCGGGCGAGCTGGTCTACTCCGATCTCATCGCCAACCTCGAGGCGCGGCTGAAGATGCCGGTCTTCCTGGAAAACGACGTCAACGCAGCGGCGATCGGCGAGTACACCGCGCGCAAGGATCAGAACGAATCCGATCTCGTCTATCTTTCACTGGGCACTGGCGTCGGCGGAGGCATCATCCTCGACGGCCAGCTGTGGAAAGGGAAACGGTTCTCGGCCGGCGAAATCGGCTACATGATCTTCGACAAAACCTCCTCCTCCCATACGTCGAAGGCCGGCTGGCTCGAGAACCGTATCAATCGCAGGGCGCTCCTCAAGCGGAGGAAGAGCGCCGACTTCCGCGACTTCGCCGCATCCGAGCTGGCGCTGGTCATCGCCAACCTGTCTGTCGTGCTCGACGTCGACCTCTTCGTGGTCGGCGGTGCCAGTCTCGACGACTACGGCGCCGGATTTCTCAACGAGGTGGACACGCATGTGAGGCGGCTCAGCGACTTTGCCGTGCGCGTGGAGCGCCAGGTGTCCGCGGAGCCGGGCGTCACCGGCGCGGCGGCGGTGGCGAAGGACAGTACGATCGACAGCAGGTTGCGCAGCTGAGAGATGTGAGGTCGGGGAGACCGGTGTTCTTTTGTGATCGTCAAATTAGTTAAGTTAATTAACGAGGAAATCGAGAGTCTCTGGGATGCAGCAGCAGAACGTCGCGGATCGGATTGCAGAGATGATCGACCGTGGTGAAATCACGGTGGGGGGAAAGTCGGCAACCGTCGGCTTCGACGGTTTCGTCGATGCCGTGGTGCGCATCGTCCGCGACCGCGACCACGGCGGGCAGCCGATCCACTTTGCCGCAAAGTCCGATTTCGGGCGCCATCTCATTGACCGCGCCGCGCACAATTCAAGCTTCGAGCTGACCAACGTCCTCACCAAGATCGGCGGCAACATGCCGATCACCGCGCACGCTCTCGGTCGACTGGGTGTGCGGGTCAACTGCATCGGGATGATGGGCCGCCCGACGCTGCATCCGCTGTTCGGCGAGATGGACGAAAATTGCACGCTGCACAGCTTCGCGGAGCCGACCCACAGCACGGCGCTCGAGTTCGACGACGGTAAGGTGCTGCTCGCCAACGGCGCGAGCCTCAGCGAAATCACCTGGTCGATGCTCCACGAGGCGTTCGGAACCGAGGCGCTGACGGCGCTTTACCGCGACGCCGACGCCGTCGGGTTCGCCAACTGGGGCGAGATCGACCACGCCACGGAAATCTGGGAGGGCATCGAGCGTGAAGTGCTGCAGGGCCTGCCCGGCGGCAAGCACCGGGTGGCGCTGTTCGACCTCGCCGACAGCTCGCGGCGGAGCGCGGCGGATGCGGCGCGACTGGCGGCCCTGATCGGTCGCATGTCGGCGACCCACGAAACGATCCTGTGCCTGAACCTGAGCGAAGTCTTCTGCCTTGGCGATCTTCTCGGCTGCCACACAAGCGGAGCGGCGGCCGAGGCTGCGGGCAGCGCCGTGTTCGGCGCGCTCGACGTGCACACGCTGATCGTGCGCCATCCGCGCACCGCGATCGCCTGGACGAAGGCGGGCGTGACAACCGCCGACACCTTCTATGTGGAACGGCCGCTGCTCTCGACCGGCGGCGGCGACAACTTCAACGCGGGCTACTGCTTCGCGCGACTGGCCGGCTTCGATACGCCGCTCGCGCTGGTGGTGGCGGCCGCCGTGGCGGGCTTCTACGTCACAACCGGCAACAGCCCGACGCTACCGCAGCTTTCACGGTTCCTGCGCGAGGCGTCCGGCAGAAGGGAGAAAGCATCATGACCGTGAAACTCGGTGTGCTCGGGCTTCACAATCACTATCACGCCTTCCCGATGGCGGATTACATCCATCGGGGGATCGAAGGCGTCGAACTCGTCTCGGTATACGACGAGCGCCAGGCCTACGCGGCGGATTACGCCCGCCAGTTCGGCATTGCCGATGTGGCGAAGTCCCGCGAGGCGCTGCTGGCGCGCCCGGACCTCGACGGCGTGCTCGTCATGTCGCCGACGGCGGCGCACCACGACGACGTGATCGCCTGCGCGGCCGCGGGAAAGCACGTGCTCCTCGACAAGCCTATCGCCCTTTCGGTCGCGGAGGCCGAAGCAATGGTCGCCGCCGCCGACAAGGCCGGCATCGCCTTCATGCTCGCCTACCACGTGCGCTACCTGCCGGTTTACCAGAAGGTGCGCGAGATGATCGTGGCGGGGGTCATCGGGCGGCCGATGACCATGAAGATGTCGATCCGCGTGCCGCTGAAATACGTGACCGACACGCCGACGTCGAAGACGCCGGGCTGGTACATCGATCCGAAGCTCGCCGGCGGCGGCGGATTCCTGGATCACGGCGTCCACTACACCGACGCGATGCGCTACCTGCTCGGCAGCGAGGCGACGTCCGTCCTCGGCAAGATCGCCAAGCTCACCGATCACCAGATCGATCTCGACGACTACGGCGTCTGCGTCATCACCACCGACAAGGGCGAGATCGTCACCATCGAGAGCACCTGGCACGCCGCCGAATGGTACAGCCCGATGGCGAGCCCGGAGGAGTGCCTCATCGTCGGCACCAGCGGCGAGATCCATGTCCACCACCAGAAGAGCCCGCAGCTTGAGGTGTCCGGTCGTGGCATCGCCGGGCGCGAGTACATCGACTGGTCGGGCGACGACCGGCAGATGATCGCCTACCGCAACCTCGTCATCGAGTTCGCGCGCGCCATCCGCTCCAAGGACAAGCCGGGCGTCGACGGACGCGACGGGCTGAAGGCGCTGGCAATCATCGAGGCGGCGCAGGCCGCCTCGGACGCCGGCAGAGAAATCGAAATCGGAGGCAAATGAACATGAGTGGCGACGTGATCAGACTGGGTGTCATCGGCGCCGGCCGCATCGCGCATGTGATGTGCGACGCCTATGCCGAGATCCCGCAGGCGAAGCTGGTTGCGGTGACCGACGTCAACCGGGCGTCGGCCGAGACCGTCAAGGCGAAGTACGGCATGGAGCGCGTGCACGCGACGCACGAGGAGCTGCTTGCCGACAAGGCCGTCGATGCGGTGGTCATCTGCTCGCCGACGCCGACCCACGCGGCGATGACCATCGCGGCGGCCGAGGCGGGCAAGAACATCTTCTGTCAGAAGCCGATGGCGCTCTCCGTGGAGGATTGCGATGCGATGATCGCCGCCGTCGAGAAGGCGGGCGTCACGCTCCAGATCGGCTTCATGCTGCGCTTCACGCCGCCGTTCAGCGAGGCGAAGAAGTGGATCGACCAGGGCGAGATCGGCGACGTCATCGGTCTCACCTCGTCGCTGTTCGGATGGGTGCCGTCGGCCGACTGGTTCTACGATCCGAAGATCGGCGGCGGCGTGCTGATCGATACGCTGTCGCACACGTTCGATCTTTTCCGCTGGTACAACGGCGACTTCGAGAGCGTCTATGCCAGCGGCGGCGCCTACGTGCTCGAAGGCGCGAGGCGTTTCGGCACGCCCGACAACGTCATGGCCCACTTCCGTTTCAAGAACGGAACGATGGGCAACCTCTACGGCTCGTGGACGAGCGGCTACGGCGATCTCACCGTTCATGTCTTCGGCACGAACGGCACCATCGCCATTGACCTGTTGGAGAAGCAGGGCGGGCATCTCTACGTGCGCAACCAGCGCACCGGCAGCACATGGCAGCCGGGCTGGAGCAACTTCGGCATCCTGTGGAAGTACGGCTACCAGGGCGAGGCCCGGCATTTCATCGCGACACTGCTCGGCAAGGCCGAGGCGATGCCGACCGGCTGGGACGGACGCGAGGCAATCCGCGCGCTGCTGCTCGCCGACAAATCCATGCGTGCCGGCCAAATCATGCAAATTTGAGGGAGACAATCCATGACTGTTGGAGTGGGGATCGTCGGCGCCGGCTTCTGGTCGAAGCTCGTCCATATCCCGTCTTTCCAGAAGCTGCCGGGCTACGATCTCGTCGGCATCGCTTCGGGTCACCGTGCCAATGCGGAGGCGACCGCCAAGGAGTGCGGCATCCGCAAGGTCTTCGACGGCTACCGGGAGCTGATCGAGGACCCGGACATACAGCTGGTCGACATCGTTACACCGAACTTCCTGCATCATGAGATCGCCATCGCCGCGATGGCGGCCGGCAAGGACGTCATCGTCATCAAGCCGCTTGCCATCGATCTCGCCCAGGCGAGCGCGATCGTCGAGGCCGCAGCCAAATACGGGCGACGCATCTTCTACGCCGAGAACGTGCCGTTCACGCCTTCGCTGATCGCGTTCAAGAAGCTGGTCGACGACGGACTCTACGGCCGCGTCTTCCGGATCAAGTCGATGCACGGCGTCGGCGGGCCGCACGCCCCGTGGTTCAGCGACCCGAAACAGTCGGGCGGCGGCGCCCTCATCGACATGGGCGTGCACGGCCTGGCGTTCCTGCAATGGTTCGCCGGCGGCGCCAGGCCGGTCAGCATCTACGCCGAGGCCGGCACCTTCGTGCACAACTTCCCGGTCGAGGACACGTCCGTCCTCATCGTCCGCTACGACGACGGCAAGCTTGCCGAAACGGAGGACAGCTGGTCGCTGCCCGGCGGGTTCGATGGCCGCTATGAGGTGTTCGGCACCCGCGGTCACGGCTTCCTCGACCTGCTCTACGGCCACCCCATCCGCTCCGTGCTCGGCGGCAACGCGGAAGGCGGGGCGAACTCCATCGCCTATCACGCCATCGACGATCACTTCGTCAAGGACGGCCATCTCGGGATGATGGCGCACTTCCTCGACTGCATCGAGAACGGCGTCGCCTGCCGCTCGGACGGCGAAGACGGGCTGCGGATCATGGAGATGGTCGATGCGGCCTACCGGTCCCTGCATGAGGGCCGGTCCATCAAGATTTCTTCAGCACGAGGATAGTCATGACACGCCTTAACGTAGCGATGATCAGTTTCGATCACATTCACGCCGATATGCGCATGAAGGCGCTGCTCGAACAGCCCGAGGACGTTGCCATCGTCGCCCTCGCGGAAAAGGACGCGGCGCGCGGACAGGCTGCGCAGAAGAAGTATGGCGGCGAGCTCTATCAGGACTACCGCAAGCTGCTCGAGCGCAAGGACATCGACTTCGTCTTCATCCATGCCGCCACCTCCGAGCACAAGCAGATGGTGCTCGACACCGCCGCGGCGGGAATCGACCTGTTCTGCGAGAAACCGCTCGCAGTCAGCTTTGACGAAGCGAAGGAAATGCTGGCGGCGGTCGAGAAGGCGGGCGTCCGCCACACGACCGGCTTCAACAGCCGCCTGATCCCGGAGGCGGAACGCGCCAAGGCGATTTTCGACACCGGCGTTCTCGGCAAGATCGTGTCGGTGCGCTCGTTCCTGAGCTCGATCGGCCCCAAGGAAATGGGCTGTCCGCCATACATGTGCGACTGGATCCTCGACGGCGACAAGGCCGCCGGCGGTGCGCTCATCGACGAAGGCGTTCACGCCATCGATCTCATGCGCTGGTTCCTCGGCGACGTTACCAGCGTGTTCACGATGATGAACAGCGCCGTCAAGACCGACCTGGCGGTCGAGGACAACGCCATCACGCTGCTTTCTTTTGCCAACGGCGCGCTCGGCGAGCTCAACACCTCGTGGAGCATCAACATCGACGTCGGCATGAAGAACACCATGGAGTTCTACGGCTCCAAGGGCACGATGATGGTGGAGCTCACCTCGCGGGGACCGAAGGTCGCCGTCTACACCGAGAGTTCAACGGCAAACGCCGCACTCGGCGGCTGGATCGAACCGCAGATCAAGCCCGATTCATCCGATCCGCACGACTACACGAGCTGGCCGACCCACGCGATCCACTTCAAGCGTGAGATCACCGACCTGATCCGCCGGCTCAAAAACGACATCCCGTTCGACGTCACGTTCGCCGACGGGGTCAAGGTCGCCGAAGTCACCAGCGCGGCGTACGCATCTGCAGCAAAGGGAGAGCTGGTGAAACTGAACGACAGGAAGTGAGCACACAGCAACCAGAGGGGAAAGTCATGCGCAAATTGAGAGTAGCCATATCGGCACTCCTGTTCGCTGCCGTCGCCGGAAGCTCGGCCATGGCGGCAGACATCACACTGACGGTTTCACGGTGGTCCGGCCAGAGCGCTGACGCGCAAGCCGAACTGATGAAGAAGTTCACCGAGGAAACCGGCATCAAGGTAAACCTCGACGCCATCGACTGGAGCCAGTTGAAGCAGAAGCAGGTGTTGAGTCTGTCCGGTGCGACGGGGCAGTATGACCTGCTGATGGTGCACGACACGTGGTTCAACGAGTACGTGAAGTCGGGGTACCTGCATCCGGTCGATGAGTACCTGAGCAACGAGGCGCTGACCGGCCCGGATTTCGACATGGCCGACTTCGCCAAGGGCATGATCGATGGCGCGACCGCCGACGGCAAGTTCTACGGCGTTCCGACCAATCCGGCGGTTCCGATCTTCGTCTACAACAAGGAGATGCTGGACGCCGACGGGATCGCTCCGCCGACCAAGTGGTCGGAACTCGTCGCGGCCGCCAAGCACTTCTCCGAAAAGGGAACGGGTATCGCGCTTCCCGCGCAGCAATCCGGTGCGCCGGTCGAGCTGTGGGCGGCCATCATGCGTTCGCTGGGTGGCGACTACTTCACGGCGGACGGCAAGCTCAACATCGCCGGGCCGGAAGCAGTGCAGGCCGCCGAGATGTGGAAGGAACTCAACAAGTACGCCGTGCGCGGCAGCAACAACTGGCACTGGGCCGACACCAACAAACAGATCCAGCTCGGTGACTCGCCGATGGCGATCGTCCTGTCGGGCATCGCGGTGGATCTGGAAAACCCCGAAAACAGCCGCGTAGTTGGCAAGCTCGGCTATTCGGCGGTCCCGGCACCGGACGGCAAGGACACCTATGGGGTGATGAGCTTCTTCTGCTGGTGCGTGGCGGAGAACAGCCCGAACAAGGAAGCTGCCTTCCAGCTGTCGGCGTGGCTGACCAGCAAGGCGCAGCTCACCCGCCTCAACCTCGACATCATGCCCGAAATCACTGGCCGCAAATCGGTCAGCGAGAACCCGGAAATCGCCGCCAAGATGCCGTTCCTCGGTGCGGTCGGTCAGGCTCTGGCAAATTCCGGAACGCTGCCAAGCGATCCTAACGCGCCGAAGGTCAACGACCGGCTCGGCGCGGTACTCTCGGCCATCGTCGTCAATGACGCCGATCCGAAGGCGGAACTCGAAGCCGCCCAGGCCGAGCTCGCGCCACTTTATCAGTAAGATGGGGCCGCGAGAGGCCTGACCGCAACACTCCCCGGGAGGGGCTGCCCCTCCCGGGGCCTTCACAGAAGGGACCGCAGCGCAATGTCTGGCGAACTGGGCCACTTCAAGGGCAACCGCACCCTCGCGATCCTGCTCATCGCTCCGGCGGGACTGATCGTGTTCATCGCGATGATCGTACCGCTCGGCTATGCGCTGGTGATGAGTTTGTTCGACTACAAGGTCGGCGCGGAATCGCAGGCGCGGTTCGTCTTCCTGGCCAACTACATCCAGTTCTTTCAAGACCGCCTGGCGATATCGTCGCTGGTCACGACGATCGTCTTCTCGGTCTCGGCGCTGTTTCTGGAATTGACCATCGGCACGCTGATCGCGGCGATGCTGACGACCATTCCGAGCAAGCTGGCGAGCGTCCTGCGGACGATCTACACCATGCCGCTGCTCGTTTCCCCGATCATCATCAGCCTGATCTGGGCCTACATGTACGACCCGTCCTATGGGCTGGTGTACTACCTGCTCGGGTTCGTCGGGCTCGACCGGGTCTTCGGCGGACTGGCGGAGCCCGGCTGGGCGCTGTTCAGCATCGTCGTCGTCGACGTCTGGCAGACAACGCCGTTCGTGCTGCTTGTCGCCACGTCGGGCCTCACGTCGATCTCAACGGAAATCTACGAAGCGGCCAAGATGGACGGCGCCGGACCGGTGCGCACCTTCTTCCAGATCATGCTGCCGCTGATCGTGCGCGTATTGATCGTCATCACCATCATCCGCGGCATGGACGCCTTCCGGGTCTTCGACATCATCTTCGGACTGACGAAGGGCGGGCCTGCCGACTCGACGCTGTCGCTCAGCATGTACGCGTTCCGCCAGGGCTTTGACTACTACGCGACCGGATATGCGGTGACGATCTCGCTGTTCATGATGGCGCTTCTCGCCCTCGTGTTCACGCCGCTGATGCGCTTCTTCAACGATGATAATGCACAGGCGAGGGCGGTCCGATGAGCATCACCAGCATCTTCGGCAAGGTCCTCAAATATGCCGTCCTCATCTTCTTCGCGCTGTGGTCGATGGTGCCGATCGTCCTGGTCATCCTCAACTCGTTCAAGCACAAGCTCGACATCTTCACCAATCCGCCGATGCTCGTCTTCAAGCCGACGCTCATCAACTACCAGCGCATCTTCCTGACCGACGACTACCTCAACTACTACAAAAACTCGCTCGTGGTGACCAGCACCACCACCATACTGTCGATCCTCTTCGGCCTGTTCGCGGCCTACGGCATCGTCTATTTCGGCCTGAAGCACGGCAGCAAGATCGCGAACGTCTTCCTGTGGGTGAAGATGATCCCGCCGATCACGATGCTTCTGCCGCTCTTCTCGATGCTCTACGTGTTCAACCTGCAGGGGACCTACGTCGGGCCGGTGCTGGCGCACACCTCGTTGAACCTGGCCTTCGTCGTCTGGCTGTTCATGAGCTTCCTCAAGGATCTGCCGTCCGAAATCATCGATTCGGCGACCATGGACGGCTGTTCCAAGATGCAGACCTTCTGGCGGATTGTGGTTCCGATCGTGCTGCCGGGTGTCGCGGCGTGCACGGTGCTGTGCGCGCAATACTCCTGGAACGAACTCCTGTTCGTTCTTCAGCTCACCCAGCTTGACACCTATACCCTGCCGGTCGGCATCTCGAAGCTCGTCGGCGAGATGGCCGGTAACTGGGGCAAGAGCAGCGCCGCTGCGACCGTCACCATGGTGCCGATCATCGCCATTGGCTTCTTCGTGCAGAAATACATTGCACAGGGCACGACCAGCGGTGCGGTGAAGGGCTGACCGGCGGAGGAAAATTCCATGAGCAAGAAGTCGCTGTCGGTCCTCTTCGTGGGCGAGACCAACATCGTCCATATGATCGAGCACAAGGGGCTCGATGCGATGGAACTGACCCGGTACACGGAATACGCCACGCCGGTGCGCAAGCTCTTCGAGGCGCAGGGTCATAGCTTCACCCATGTCGCCTGCCACATCGTGCACGAGGCGTTTCCCTCGGACCTTGCAGCACTGCAGGCCCACGACGTCGTCATTCTCAGCGACATCGGGGCGAACACGATGCTGCTGCACCCCGACTATCTCAACCGCACGGTCAATTCCCTGTCGCTGATCAGGGAATACGTCGCCAAAGGCGGCGGCTTCATCATGATCGGCGGCTATTTCAGCTATACCGGCTTCCAGGCGAAGGCGCGCTACAAGGACACGCCGGTCGAGGAAATCCTGCCTGTCGTCATGCAGCCCTACGACGACCGCGTGGAGATTCCCGAAGGGCTGGATCTGGTGTTCGATCCGGCGCTGAGCCACCCAATCCTCGACGGCCTGCCGCAGCACTGGCCTCACATCTTTGGCTACAATCGCGTCACCGGCCGCCCCGAGGCGACGGTGCTCGTGCAGTCCGATCGCGGCGACCCGATCATCGCGCTCGGCGCGTACGGCGCCGGGCGGTCGATCGCCTATACGACCGATTGCGCCCAGGACTGGGCGTCACCGGAGCTGCTCAACTGGGAGCATTACGGCACGCTCTGGGACCATTTGCTCAGGTGGACGGCCGGCGACCTCGGCTAGACGCCAATCTCCCTCCCCTCGACCAGCCGACCGCTTCTGACCCGGGGCGGACGCGCCAAAGCAGCAGCGTCCAGCGCGCCATTTGACAGGATCGGCTGCCGGTGCCTTGGAATAGTCGGGGTCCGACCGGCCAGATCAGGATCGGAGATGCCGCCAGTTTGGCGTTTTGGCATTGCGCCGGTTTTTGGTAAATATTTCCTCCTCAATTGCGCGATTCCTGTTCGGCAAGAACACCCGAAGGCACGCGCTGAAGCCGAAGTGAGCATCGATGGTCACACTCAAGGAAATCGCCAAGGCGGTTGGGGTCTCCACCGCCACCGTGTCGCGCGTCCTCAATTTCGATCCGGCGCTGTCGGTCGGCGAGGCGAAGCGGCAGGCGATCATCGAGACCGCCGAGGCGCTCAACTACGCCACGCCGCGTGCCCGCAACCGGGCGCGGCAGCGCGGCCTGCACAAGGTGGCGCTGGTGCATTTCCTCAGGCCCGACCTGGAACTGATCGACCCCTATTATGTCGGCCTGCGGCTCGGCATCGAAAGCCGTTGCCAGGCGCTGCGCTGCGAGACGGTCAAGCTCTACCACACCGACAGCATGCCGGAGCCGACGCTGCTGCAGAGCGCCGACGGCGTGATCGCCATCGGGCTGCACAGCGAGGCGGAGGTCGAATGGCTCGGCCGCTATAGCCGCCGCCTGGTCTTCGCCGACTTCATTCCGGAGAACGACGAATGCGACGCGGTCGCCAGCGATCTCCCGCTCGCGACGCGCAAGCTTCTGACGGGATTGACGAAATCCGGCTATACCCGGATCGGATTCGCCGGCTGGACGGAGGAGAGCAACAACGATCCGCTGGCCGAGATCCGCTGCCGGACCTACATCGCCTGGAGCAAGACCCATGGCGTGTTCGATCCGGCGATCTGCCTGACCCAGGGCAGCGTCGAGCGTAACACCGAGCAGACCGGCTACCAGCTCGGCACCCGGCTTCTGCGCCAGCGCAAGCCGCCCGACGCCATCGTTACCTGCAACGACAACATGGCCATCGGCGTCTATCGCGCCGTGCGCGAGCTCGGCCTGCGCATCCCCGACGACGTCGCCGTGGCCAGCTTCAACGACATTCCGGCAGCGCAGTTCCTGTCGCCGCCGCTGACCACCGTGCGCCTTCCGGCGGAGGAGATCGGCGAAACCGCGGTCGAGCTGCTGTTGCAGCGCATCAGCGGGCGCAAGCTCGCCCAGCGGGTCGTTATCGCCAACGAAATCATGTGGCGCGGCAGCACGCGCACCCTGGCGGGCACGCAACCGCCCGAGGAAAATTTACTAAATCTTGCGGAGCCCGGATTGCCCGGCTAGATTTGGCCGTACGAGGTGTGGAGGAGCCACCTCGGCAACTGGGAGGATTCAATGAAACGCTTCGCCACCAACTGGCGCCGCGCGCTCGCTTTGGGAGTCGCCAGCGCCGGCCTGCTGACTGCATCGGCATCGCTCGCCGCGACCACGCTGACCATCTGGTGCTGGGACCCCAACTTCAACGGCGTCACCATGCGGGAAGCCGGCGCCATCTACGCCAAGACCCATTCCGACGTTGAGCTCAACGTCATCGACACCACGACCCAGGACGACGTCAGGACCAAGCTGCAGGCGCAGCTGCTTTCCGGCAGCACCGACGGGCTTCCCGACATCGTGCTGATCGAGGACGACGTCGCGCAGAAATACCTGCAGTCGTTCCCCGGCTCCTTCGAGCCGCTGTCCGACGCCATCGACATGTCGAAGTTCGCCCCATACAAGGTGCAGGCGGCGACCTATGACGGCAAGTCGTATTCGCTGCCGTTCGATTCCGGCGTCGCTGGCCTCTTCTATCGCTCCGACTATCTCGCCGAGGCCGGCTACAAGGCCGCCGATCTCCAGGACATCACCTGGGACGATCTCATCAAGATCGGCAAGGACGTGGAAGCCAAGACCGGCCATAAGATGCTCGACATCGACTTCAACGAGCGTGGCCTCGTCCACATGATGATGCAGTCGACCGGCCAGTGGTTCTTCAACAAGGACGGCACCCTCAACATCCTCGACAACAAGGCGCTCAAGGCTTCGCTCGAGCAATATGCCCGGATCTGGCAGTCGGAGATCGTCAAGCCGGTGTCCGGCTGGTCCGACTTCACCGCCGGCTTCACCTCCGGTGAGATCGCCTCGGTGCCGATCGGCGTGTGGATCACCGGCACGCTCAAGGCCAATGCCGACCAGGCGGGCAAGTGGGCGGTGGCGCCGATTCCGCTGCTCGCCGGCGTTCCCGGCGCAGTGCACGCCTCCAACTGGGGCGGCTCGAGCTGGTACGTGCTGGCCAAATCGCCCAACAAGGCGGTTGCCATCGACTTCCTGAAGTCGGTGTGGGGCTCCGACGTCGACTTCTACCAGAAGATCCTGGTCGATCAGGGCGCCGTCGGCACGCTGCTGGCCGCGCGCGGCGGCAAGGCCTACCAGCTCAAGGACCCGTTCTTCGGCGGGCAGCAGGTCTGGCAGGACTTCGCCGACTGGATCGGCAAGATCCCGGGCATCGACTACGGTACCTACACCGCCGAAGTCGACTCAGCCCTGCAGGCCCAGTTCCCGGCGATCGCCAAGGGCGGTTCGGTGGACGACGCCCTCAAGGCGATCAACGATCAGGCCCAGGCGCAGATGCAGTAGTCAATAGCTGGGAGCGGGAGCAATCCCGTTCCCGGTCTCCCGAGGGCCGTGCCGCACAGGCTAGTACCGTGCGGCGCGGCCGCCGGGGCGTGAGTCGGTTTGGCAGGCTCCCGTCATCGGGAGCCGGCGCCGTCGGCAGGCGCGCGAGGCGGGGAAGCGGCCAGTGGCGAGTGTGAGGATCGAGCGCAACGCCGAGATCAACGGCTGGCTGTTCATCGCGCCGGCGCTGGTCATGCTCGGCCTGTTCCTGATCTATCCTATCCTGTGGTCGCTGTGGATGAGCTTCCAGGTCGGCAAGGGCCTGAACTTCCACTTCGGCGGCTTCGCCAACATCGTCCGTCTGACGCGCGATCCGGTCTTCATTCGCGCGCTCACCAACACCTGCATCTTCTTCTTCGTGCAGGTGCCGATCATGATCACGCTGGCGCTGCTGTTCGCGGTGGCGCTCAACGACGCGACGCTTAAGCTGCGTGGCATCTTCCGCACGGCGATCTTCCTGCCCTGCGTCACCTCGCTGGTCGCCTATTCGGTGCTGTTCCGCTCGATGTTCGCCACCGACGGCGTCGTCAACAACGCGCTGATGTTCCTGCACATCATCGGCACGCCGATCCCGTGGCTGACCGATCCCTTCTGGGCGAAGGTGGTGATCATCCTCGCCATCACCTGGCGGTGGACCGGCTACAACATGGTCTTCTACCTGGCGGCGCTGCAGAACATCGACCGCTCGATCTACGAGTCGGCGCGCATCGACGGCGTGCCGTCGTGGGCGGTCTTCACCCACATCACCGTGCCGATGCTGAAGCCGGTGATCCTGTTCACTACCGTCATCTCGACCATCGGCACGCTGCAGCTCTTCGACGAAGTCAACAACATCACGGTCAACGGCAGCCCGTCCGACGCGACCCTCACCCTGTCGCTGTATATCTACAACCTGACCTTCCGCTTCATGCCGAGCTACGGCTATGCGGCAACGGTCTCCTACGTCATCGTGATCATCGTCGCGATCCTCTCTTTCCTGCAGTTCTGGATCGCCCGCGATCGCCGGCCGAGGGTGAAGGCATGACCATGCGCTTCATCCGCCGCGGCCTCACCTATGTCGGCCTGTCCATCGCCGCCTTCATCTCGGTATTCCCGTTCTACTGGATGATCGTCGGCGCCACCAACAAGTCCAACCTGATCATCCAGGGCAAAGCGACTTTCGGCACCGACCTGGCCGCCAATGCGCACGCCTTCTTCCACCTCGTCGACGTGCCGCGCGTCTTCTGGAATTCCCTCGAGATATCGGTGATCGCCACCGTGGCGACGCTGGCCATCTCGTCGACGGCGGGTTACGGCTTCGAGATCTTCCGCTCCCACGTTCGCGAGCGCCTGTTCAGCTTCCTGCTGTTGCTGCTCACCATTCCGTTCGCCGCGATCATGGTGCCGCTGTTCTCGATGATCGCGCGGGCGCACATGGTCAACACCTTCGCCGCGGTGATCCTGCCGACGGTGGCCTCGATCTTCATCATCTTCTACTTCCGCCAGGCGACGAAGGCCTTTCCGCACGAATTGCGCGACGCGGCCCGCGTCGACGGCCTCAAGGAATGGCAGATCTTCCTGTTCATCTATGTGCCGGTGATGCGCTCCACCTATGCGGCGGCGACCATCATCATCTTCCTGCTCAGCTGGAACAACTATCTGTGGCCGCTGATCGTGCTGCAGACCAATGACATGAAGACGGTGACGCTGGTCGTCTCGGCCCTGCTCTCCGCCTATACGCCGGACTACGGGGCGACGCTCTTTGCAACCGTGCTGGCGACGCTGCCGACGCTCGTCATCTTCTTCGTTCTCCAACGCCAGTTCGTCGCGGGCCTGACCGGTGGCGTGAAATGAGGCTTCAGAATGCGTACCATGATCGCCCTCAACGAGGGCTGGACTTTCAACGACGGATTCTCGCCCGAGCTGACAAGGGGACCGGCCACGGGCGCACCGGTCAGCCTGCCGCACAATGCGGTGGAGCTGCCCTTCTCCTATTTCGACGAGACGAGCTATTGGCGGCCCTTCACCTATCAGAAGGTGCTTGCCGCCGATCCGGCCTGGGACGGCCAGGAGGTGTGGCTCATCGCGGACGGCGCCATGGCCGACGCCGAGGTGTGGCTGAACGGCGAGAAACTCGTCGCGCACAAGGACGGCTACACGCCGTTCGCGGCGCGCCTGACCGGCAAGCTCAAGCCGCATGACAATCTGCTGGCGATCAAGATCGACGGCTCGGAGAACCCTGATATCCCGCCCTTCGGCGGGCGCATCGACTATCTCACCTATGCCGGCATCTATCGCGACGTCTGGCTGAAGGTGGTGCCGCCGGTCTCGATCGGCCGGGTCAAGATCGAGACTCCGGACGTGCTCGCCGAGAAGAAGAAGGTGCTGGTTCGGCTCGACCTCGCCAATCCGCAGCGCCTGACGCCGGAGGGCACGCTGAAGGCGGTGCTGCGCGACGCCGCCGGCCGGGAGATCGCGACGGCCTCGGTGCCGGCGGCTGCCGAGGCCGAGTTGACGATGGACGGTCTCCAGAACATCCAGCTCTGGGACCTCGACAGCCCGGTCCTCTACACGCTGGAGGTGACGCTCGGCGCGGACACCGTCACGCACAGCTTCGGCTTCCGTGCGGCGGCGTTCACGAGCGGTGGCTTCCGCCTCAACGGTCGCCCGCTCAAGCTGCGCGGGCTCAACCGCCACCAGTCCTTTCCCTATGTCGGCTATGCGCTTGGCCGCGCCGCCCAGGAGCGTGACGCCGAGATCCTCAAGCGCGAGCTGCACCTCAACATCGTGCGCACCTCGCACTATCCGCAGTCGCCCTGGTTCCTCGACGCCTGCGACCGGCTGGGACTTCTGGTGCTGGAGGAAATCCCCGGCTGGCAGCACATCGGCGGCGATGCCTGGAAGAAGGAGGCGGTTGCCAATGTGCGCCGCATGATCGAGCGCGACTGGAACCACCCTTCCATCGTGCTGTGGGGCGTGCGCATCAACGAGTCGCGCGACGACCACGACTTCTACACGGAGACCAACCGGGTCGCGCACGAGCTCGACACGACGCGCCAGACCGGCGGCATCCGCGTCATCACCGAAAGCGAGTTCCTGGAAGACGTCTATACGACCAACGATTTCATCCTCGGCAATGAGGAGCTGGGGGGAAATCGCCCGCGCACCGCGCTCAGGCCGCCACGCGAGACCAGCGGGCTCGACAGACCGGTGCCCTACATGGTCACCGAGTTCAACGGGCACATGTACCCGACCAAGAGCTTCGACCAGGAACAGCGCCAGGTCGAGCATGTGACCCGGCATCTGGAGGTGCTCAACGCCGCCTATGGCGACCCCGGGATCGCCGGCTGCATCGGCTGGTGTGCCTTCGACTACAACACCCACAAGGATTTCGGCTCCGGCGACCGCATCTGCCACCACGGCGTCATGGACATGTTCCGCGAGCCGAAATTCGCGGCCTTCGCCTATGCCAGCCAATGCGAGCCGGCGGAGGCGATCGTTTTTCAGCCGGTGACCTTCTGGGCGCGCGGCGAACGCAATATCGGCGGCGTGCTGCCGCTGATGGTGCTGACCAATTGCGAGGAGGTGGAACTGCGCTACGGCAACAGCCCGCCCAAGCGCCTCGGGCCGGACCGCGAGCGCTTTGCCTACCTGCCGCATGCCCCGGTCATCTTCGAGCCGCACCACTTCACCGACGACGAACTCGGCCGGTGGGGCATGCTGTGGGAGGGTGCCACGATCACCGGACTGATCGGCGGCAAGCCGGTCGCCGAGGTCCGCTATGTTGCCAATCCGGTTGCTGCCAAGCTTGAGGTCGCCGCCGACCGCGCGACGATATCGTCGGTGGGGAATGACTGCGTTCGGGTGATGGTCCGCGCCCTCGACCAGGCCGGCCACAAGCTGCCCTTCCTGTTCGAGCCGATCGAGATCGATGTGTCCGGCGGCGGACGGCTGGTCGGCCCGAATGTGGTGCCGCTGCGCGGCGGAGCGACCGGTTTCTGGGTTCAATCGACCGGCACGCCGGGGCCGATTTCCGTCGGCGTGTCGAGCCCGATGTTCGGTACCGTCACCACCAGGCTCAGCGCCGAATGAGGAAGGACCGATGAGCGAACTGAAGCTACGGGGAGTCTACAAGTCCTTCGGCGCCGTCGAGGTGATCAAGGGCGTCGATCTCGACATCGCGAACCGGGAATTCGTCGTCTTCGTCGGGCCGTCGGGCAGCGGCAAGTCGACGCTGCTGCGCATGATCGCCGGGCTCGAGTCGATCACCAGCGGCGAGGTCGAGATCGACGGCAAGCGGATGAACGACGTCGATCCGTCCAAGCGCGGCATCGCCATGGTGTTCCAGACCTATGCGCTCTATCCGCACATGACGGTGCGCCAGAACATGGGTTTCGCGCTGCGCTTCGCCGGCGTTCCCAAGGACGAGATCGCCAGACAGGTGGCGGAAGCGGCGCGCATCCTGGAGATGGAGCCGCTGCTCGACCGGCGGCCGAAGGAGCTCTCCGGCGGTCAGCGTCAGCGTGCCGCCATCGGCCGTGCCATCGTACGCCACCCGGAGGTCTTTCTGTTCGACGAGCCGCTGTCCAATCTCGACGCCGAGCTGCGCGTCCACATGCGCATCGAACTGACCCGTCTGCACAAAGAGCTGAAGACGACGATCATCTACGTCACCCACGACCAGGTCGAGGCGATGACGTTGGCCGACAAGATCGTGGTGCTGCGCGATGGCGCGGTCGCCCAGGTGGGCACGCCGCTCACGCTCTATGACGACCCCGACAACCTGTTCGTCGCCGGCTTCATCGGCTCGCCCAAGATGAATTTTCTCGCCGGCGTCGTCGACAAGGGCCGGACGGTCGTCCGCCTGCCCGAACATGGCGATCACGAAATTCCGCTTTCCGGCATCGCTGCGATCCCCGCCGACGGCACCCATGTCACGGTCGGCCTGCGCCCCGGCCATTTCAACACCGGCGGCGCCGCTGAACTCGACCTCACCATCGAAATGGTCGAGCATCTCGGCCTCGAAACCTTCGTCTATGCCCGCCAGGGCAAAGGCGAGGTGATCACCATCGCCACCCAGGAGGGCCGCGGTCTCAAGGCCGGCGACGCCTATGCGGCCCGCTTCGATCCTGCTTCGGCACTGCTGTTCGACTCAGCGGGGCAGCGCCTTCGCTGAATTTCGCTCGAATGCGAGCGACGACGTCCGCTGCCGACCCATGGTGGCCATTCCGGCGCGTCCCGTGAGCGGGCCTGCGGCTAAAGCCGGATGACCTCGCCGGTGCGCACCGAGCGATCGGCGGCTAGAACGATGCGCAGGCTCTTGACCGCATCGTCCATGTGATCGCCGAGGTCGATATCCTCGTCGATGGCCCTCATCAGGAAGCGTTGCTCGCGCTCGCACAGGTCGTCATGGCCGGGCTCGTCGGCGGTGGTGATGCGCTCGTCCGCCCTGGCCAGCGACCCGTCGGCGGCGAGATCGGCCGGGTGATAGAGGATCTGGTTGGTCTTGGTGTGGGTCTCCATGTCGGACGAGCCGGCGCCTTCCGCCATGACGATCGACACCGAGCCCTTGGGCCCGATGACGTCCTTCACGAAAAAGGCGGTCTCGCTCATCATCGGCCCCCAGCCGGCCTCGTACCAGCCGACGGAGCCATCGGCGAAGGTCACTTCGAAGTGGCCGTAATTATACATGTTCGCCGGCATGTCCTCGGTCAGCCGGGCGCCGACGGCGTGCACGCTCACCGGCGCGGCGCGCGTGATCTGGCACCAGACATCGACATAGTGGACGCCGCAATCGACGATCGGCGACAGCGACTGCAGGAGGCGCTTGTGCGTCGCCCATTGTTCGCCGCTCGACTGCTGATTGAGGTTCATGCGGAAGACGTATGGCGCACCGAGCGTGCGGGCGAGTTCGATGAATTTCATCCAGCTCGGATGGTGGCGCAGGATATAGCCGACGACGAGCTTGCGGCCGCTCCTGCGGGCGGCGGCGACGACGCGCTCGGCCTCGGCCACCGACTCGGCGAGAGGTTTCTCGACGAAAACATGGGCGCCCGCCTCCATCGCCTGCACGGCATAGTCGGCATGGCTGTCGGCCCAGGTGCAGATGGAGACGACATCCGGCTTGAGGGTGGCCAGCGCCTCGCCGTAGTCGGTGAAGCGCTTCGCGCCGGCGAGCGCCTGCGGCAGCTTGCGTTCGGCGATGTTGCGATCGCAGAGGCCGGCGACCTCGAACCCGTCGATGCGCGCATAGGCCAACGCGTGGCTCGTCCCCATATTGCCGAGCCCGACGGAAAGCACCCTCTTGTCCGCCATGTCTTCCTCCTAGTCTCCAGCCGCCACGCCATCGATCCACGTGTCGACGACGGCAAGGTCGTCATCGAGCAGGACAAGATCGGCACGGTAGCCCGGCGCGACGCGGCCGCGTTCGTCACCCATGCGCAGGAACTCGGCCGGCGCCCGCGAAGCCATGTGCAAGGCCGCTTCAAGCGGCAGGCCAAGCGCATCGACGCAGTTGCGCACGGCCGTCGCCATGTCGAGGTCGGAGCCGGCGATGGTGCCGTCGCCGCGCGTCAGCCGGCCGTCCTTGCGGGTGATGACATGGCCGTCGATGAGGAACTCGGTGAGATCGCTGCCTACCGACGGCATGGCGTCGGTGACCAGCATCATGCGCTGCCAGCCGTGGGCGGCGATGGCGATGCGCAGGCTGGCTGCCGACACATGAAACAGATCGACGATGATGCCGACGAAGGACTGGGGATCGTCGAGCGCGGCGCCGACCGGTCCCGGCGCGCGGCCGGCAAGCGGCGGCATGGCGTTGAAGAGATGGGTGAAGCCGGTGAGGCCCGCGGCGCGCGCCTCCATCACCGTCTCGTAGCTTGCCGCGGTGTGGCCGGCGGAGACGACGACGCCGCTGGCCGTGAGCCGCGCGATCGTCTCCGGCGGCACGCGCTCCGGCGCCACCGTCATCAGCGTGCGGCCGGCGCCGAGCGAGGTGACCAGCGCGAAGTCCGCCTCCGTCATCGCGCGGAACAGGCTCACATCGTGGACGCCCTTGCGCTCGGACCCGAGGAACGGGCCTTCGATGTGAATACCGAGCGCGCCGGGCACGCCGGTCGCCAGCGCCTTGCGGGCCGCGTCGATGCCCTCGGCCATGTGCTCGGGCGTATCGGTGATGAAGGTCGGCATGAAAGCCGGTCGTGCCGTAGGGCCGGTGGGCACGGCCGATGGCGGCGATGCCTTCCGCCGTGCGCACGTCGTTGAAGAGCACGCCGCCGCCGCCATTGACCTGGACGTCGATGAAGCCCGGCGCCAGCAGCCCTTCGACGCGCTGCCGCTCGGCATCGGACGGGACGTCGCCGTCCGGCAGCAAAGCGGCGATCCTTCCCTCGGCGATGACGACGCTGCGCCCGTCGACGATCGTCGTGCCGTCGAAAACACGGGCGCCGGTCAGGGCAATCCTCATCACCGCGTCTCCGTCACCTTCATCAGATGCGGCGGGTGGTCCGGATCGCGCCCGCGGGCGCGGGCGAGCGCCTCGGCAAGCAAATAGAAGCTCTGCACGAGCGCAATCGGCTGGGCAAAGGGATGCAGGCCATCGGCCGTGGGGAGCCGCATGGCCCCGTCGGCCTTCACCGGGCCGGCGGCGATCACCTTGACGCCGCGCGCCGTCAGGCTCGCGGCAAGCTCGGAGAGCGAATCCAGCGCCTCGTCGCGCTGGCTGAACAGCACGACGGGAAATTCGGGCCCGGCGAGCGTCAGAGGTCCGTGCATGATCTCGGCGGCGCTCATGGCCTCGGCGTGGAGGCCGCAGGTCTCCTTGAGCTTCAATGCCGCTTCCTGCGCCGTCGCATAGCCGGCGCCGCGGCCCACAACATAGAGGCTGCGCGTGTCGGTAAGCGCCTGCACGGCCGGCCGCCAGTCGCGCGACAACGCATCGGCGAGATCGTCGGGCAGGCGCTCGACGGCGCGATTGAGCGCGGCATCGTCGCTCCATGCAGCCAGAAGCTGGAACAGCGCGGCCAGCGAGGCGATGTAGGACTTGGTTGCGGCAACGCTGCGCTCAGGTCCCGCGTGCAGCGGCAGCACGACCTCACACGCCGTTGCCAGGGGCGAGGCCGCGTCGTTGGTGAGCGCCACGGTCAGTGCGCCGCCTTCGCGCGCACCCTGGGCAAGCGCGACGATATCCGGGCTGCGCCCGGACTGCGAAATCGCCAGGAACAGCGCATCGGCGACCTGCGGGCGGCCGCCATAGATCGAGCGCACGGACGGTCCGACCGAGGCGACCACGAGGCCCAGACGGATCTCCAGGAGGTACTTGGCGAACAAGGCCGCGCTGTCGGAACTGCCGCGGGCGCAGGTGACGGCGAAGCGCGGCGGCGCGGCCCTCAGCCGTTTCACCAGATCGGCGCATGTGCCGGCATTGGCGGCGATCAACCGCGCCACCACCTCCGGCGCCTCGGAGGTTTCGCGCAGCATGAGGCTGGCAGCAGCCGCGGCTGCCGTGTCGGTGCTTTCCGTCATTCGCTCGACCCGATGGATAGTTCGGCGACGAAATCATAGGCGTCGCCGCGATAGTAGGAGGCGGTGAACTCGATGGGGGTACCGTCTTCCAGAAAGGACCGGCGCTCGATGTAGAGCGCGGCGCTGGCCGACGGCACATCGAGCAGCCTGGCCTGATCGCTGTTGAGAAGAACCGCGTGGAGCCGCTGCAGGGCGCGGCTCGGCGCATAGCCCAAGCCAGCCAGCGCTGCATAGAGCGAATGCTCGACGACGCCCGGATCGGGCAGGAAGCGGGCCGGCACAGCCGCGATCTCGATGGCCATGGGGACATCGTCGGCCAGGCGCAGGCGCTGCAAGCGGCTCACCTTCTCGCCGGGAGACAGGCCAAGCGCCATCGCCTCCTTCGGCGCCGCCGGACTACAGGAACGCTCGATCAGCCGCATGCCTGGCTTCAATCCGCGGATCATCATGTCGTCGGTGAAGCTCGACAGGCGCGACAGGGCCTGCTCGACGCGCGCCGGCGGAGCGATGAAGGTACCCGACCCCCAGTGCTGGACGAGGATGCCCTTGTCGACCAGACCGCCGATTGCCTTCCTGACGGTGACGCGCGAAATGCCGAGCTGACGAGCGAGGTCGCGTTCGCTGGGCAGGGCCTCGCCGGCCCGCAGCTTGCCGGCGCGCACCTGATTCTGGATCAGGCGCTGAAGCTGCAGATAAAGCGGCGTCGGGCTCATCTCGTCGAGCACGGCATCCGCACTGCCTTCGACGGCCGGGTCCAACACGGGCGCTAGTCCTCCGCGCGCATCGCCTGGAAGCGTGCCGCCTTCGGCCCCGATCAAGAGAGGCTGTGCCATCGGCTCCTTCGGCTTCTTCCCGGTCGCATGCTTTTCCAAGCAATAGGATAATGCCACTTCAAAGCCAACCCGAAAAGCAGCATTCCGGGGTTATTGCCGTATTCCTTGGCAGGTTGGGCACAATTTAGCCAAGCTGCCTGCGAGACAGACAGGCAATGGGCGGGCGACTCGCTCTTGTGGGAAAGCCGAGTCGTATGATACCAATCTAATACGTGTCGCAACGAGAGGGGTCCGTTACGCTCGCCGCGATGTCCACAACCGAAACCATCAGCCAGCGCTTCCGCGGCCTTGATGCGTGGGACGACGCAACGATTCTGGCGGCTTTTGCCGAAGGGCAGATGCGCGCCGTCGGCGCCGTCGACAAGGCCAGCGGGGCGATCGCTGCGGCCGCGCAGGCGATCGTCGCCCGGCTCGGCGACAGCGGCCGGCTGATCTATGTCGGCGCGGGGACATCGGGACTGCTTGCCGCTCTCGACGGCATGGAGCTCGCCGGCACGTTCAACTGGCCGGAAGAGCGCACCGTCTTCGTGCTGGCCAGCGGCACCGAACTGAAACCGGGCATGACCGGCGGCAGCGAGGACGACGCCGATCTGGCGGAGGCCGAGATCGCCCGTCTCAAGCCGCAGGCGGCCGATGTCGTTATCGCCGTCGCCGCCAGCGGATCGACGCCGTTCACGCTCGCCGCCGTCGAGGCCGCCCGCAAGGCGGGCGCGCTCACGGTCGGCCTTGCCAACAATCCCGATGCCCCGCTTCTCGGCCAGGTCGATCGGCCCGTCCTCCTCGATTCCGGTGTCGAGGTGATCCGTGGCTCGACCCGCATGGGCGCCGGCACCGCCCAGAAGGCGGCGCTCGGCCTGCTCTCCAGCCTGGTCATGATCCGCCTCGGCCGCGTCCATGACGGCCACATGGTCGACCTCAGGGTCGACAACGCCAAGCTTCACAAGCGCGCCGTGACCATGCTTGTCGACATCGCCCATGTCGACGAGCGGGAAGCGTCGCATGCGCTCGATACCTGCCACGGCCACATCAAGCAGGCAGCGCTGGTCGCCAAAGGCCTCGCGCCTGCGGAGGCAGCGAAAATTCTGGCCGAAACACAAGGGAATCTGCGCGCCGCGATGGCCAGACTGGGATGAGCCACGCGCGGGGCATGGAAAGGCCGGCGGCATGCTGCCGGTGGGTACGAAGTCTGAACAGGGAGTGTGACGGATGACAGGACCTCAACTGAGCTTCAAACGGATCGCCGCCACGGCTGCGGCGGCCCTGCTGCTTTCGAGCGGCATCGCCTTTGCCGAGACGACACTGACCATCGAAAGCTGGCGCAACGACGACGCCGATCTGTGGAACAAGCAGATCATCCCGGCCTTCGAGAAGGACCACCCCGACATCAAGGTGGTGTTCAACCCGACGGCCCCGACCGAATACAACGCCGCGCTCAATTCGCGGCTGGAGGGCGGCTCCGCCGGCGACCTCATCACCTGCCGGCCGTTCGACGCCTCGCTCGATCTCTTCAAGAAGGGCTATCTGACCTCGGTCAACGACCTGTCCGGCATGGAGAACTTCTCGGACGTGGCGCGCGTGGCCTGGACGACCGACGACGGCAAGTCCACCTTCTGCGTGCCGATGGCCTCGGTCATCCACGGCTTCATCTACAACAAGGACATCTTCGACGAGCTGAAACTGTCGATCCCGAAGACCGTCGACGAGTTCTTCGCGGTGCTCGACAAGATCAAGGCGGACGGCAACTACGTGCCGCTCGACATCGGCACTGCCGACCAGTGGGAAGCCGCCACCATGGGCTTCCAGAACATCGGCCCGAACTACTGGAAGGGCGAGGAAGGCCGCAAGGCCCTGATCGCCGGCACGGCGAAATTCACCGACAAGCCCTACATCGACACCTGGGCACAGATGGCCAAGTGGTCGCCGTATCTCGCCGACGGCTATCAGGCACAGAAGTATCCTGACAGCCAGAACCTGTTCTCGCTCGGCAAGGCCGCGATCTATCCCGCCGGTTCATGGGACATCACCACCTTCGAGACGCAGGGCGGATCGGAACTGAAGTTCGACGCCTTCCCGCCGCCGCTGCCGGTGGCCGGTGAGGACTGCTACATCAGCGACCACGTCGACATCGCCATGGGCATCAACGCCGCAACGCCCAACATGGAGGCCGCCAAGACCTTCATGTCGTGGGTCGCCTCGCCGGCGTTCGCCGGCATCTACGCCAATGCGCTGCCGGGCTTCTTCCCGCTGTCCTCCGCCAAGGTCGACATCAAGGACCCGGTCGCCAAGAGCTTCGTCAGCTGGCGTGACAGCTGCAAGTCGACGATCCGCAACTCATACCAGATCCTTTCGCGTGGCACGCCTAATCTGGAAAACGATCTGTGGAACGTCAGCGCGCAGGTGCTGAACCAGACCATGACGCCTGAAGAGGCCGGTAAGAAGGTCCAGGAGGGTCTCGACTCCTGGTATCACCCGGGCCAGTAGAGCCGCATTGATCTACCGGGCCGCCGCACTCCTATGCCGGCGGCCCGGCTTTTCCCGGCGGGACGAGAATTGATTATTCCAGTCAAGGGACCCTACAGTTCCGCCCCGGAGCGCTGTCGCGCCGTGACGGCCGCCGCATGGGCAATGCGGAACAGCGCAGGGGAAAGGGGCAATGGCGGAAACCGGCGGTGAAGCCGCTCTGGCGCGCATCGATACCCGGGACGTGACGCCCTGGGCGACCTATATCGTCGTCTTTCTCGCCCCTGCCGCCATCGTCTACACGATCTTCTCGATCTATCCGCTCATCGACACCATCCGGCTGAGCCTCTTCACCACCGACGGCACCGGGGCCGCTCACTTCGCTGGCCTGTCCAATTTCGTCACGCTGCTGACCGACACGCGGTGGGCCGGGCCCTTCTGGAACGCCTTCCGCAACAACCTGATCTTCTTCGCGATCCACATGGTCGTGCAGAATTCGATCGGCCTGGCGCTGGCCGTTCTGCTCAGCCTGCCGGCGCTCGCCGGGCGCAGCGTCTATCGCACGCTCATCTTCCTGCCGACGATGTTGTCCTTCGTCATCATCGGCTTCATCTGGCAGCTCATCCTGTCGCCGCTGTGGGGGATCGCCAAGGGAGCGCTCAACGTCTTCGGGCTGGGCGGCCTGTTCGCGCCCTGGCTGGGGCTCGAGGGCACCGCCCTCACCACCATCGCCCTCATCTCGGTGTGGCAGTTCGTCGGCATTCCGATGATGCTGATCTATGCCGCGCTGCTCAACATTCCCGACGACCTGGTCGATGCGGCGACCGTCGACGGCGCCAACCAGTGGCACGTCTTCTGGTCGATCAAGCTGCCGCTGATCCTGCCCACCCTCGGCGTGGTGACCATCCTGACCTTCGTCGGCAACTTCAATGCCTTCGACCTCATCTATACGGTCAAGGGGGCGCTGGCCGGGCCGAACTTCGCCTCCGACATTCTTGGCACGTTCTTCTACCGCACCTTTTTCGGCAACCAGCTGCAGCCGGGCAGCCCGACCATGGGCGCCGCAGTGGCGACCATGATGCTGCTCATCATCCTGGTCGGCGTGCTCGCCTTCCTGTTCGGCGTGCAGCGCCGCATGCAGCACTACATCTCATGAGGTGGCGGCGGCGATGAACAAGCAGCGCGCTTCCCGGACGGCCGTTCATGCGGCGCTGATCCTCTACACGCTGCTGGCGATCGGGCCGGTGCTGCTGATCCTCGTCAACTCGTTCAAGACGCGACGGGCGATCTTCTCGACCCCGCTCTCCCTGCCCTTCGGCAAATCCTTCTCGCTGGTCGGCTACAACTCCGTCATCGCCAAGGCGGATTTCGGCCTCTACTTCTTCAACAGCCTGACCGTCACGGTGGTATCGATCGCGCTGGTGCTTGTCTTCGGCGCCATGAGCGCCTGGGCGCTCACCGAATACCGCTTCCGCGGCAATGCGCTGGTCGGCCTTTTCATGGCGATCGGCATCATGGTGCCGATCCGGCTGGGCAGCGTCTCCATCCTCAAGATGATGGTCGGCCTCGGCCTGGTGAACACGCTCACCGCCCTCATCGTGGTCTACACGGCGATGGGGCTGCCGCTCGCCATCTTCATTCTGGCGGAGTTCATTCAGCAGGTGCCCCGCGACCTGCGCGACGCAGCGCGCTGCGACGGGGTGAGCGAATATCGCATCTTCTACGCCGTGATCCTGCCGCTGATCCGCCCGGCGCTGGCGACCGTCGCCATCTTCACCATGGTGCCGATCTGGAACGACCTGTGGTTCCCGCTGATCCTGGCACCGGGCCGCGATACGCAAACGGTGACGCTGGGCGTGCAGCAGTTCATCGGCCAGTACGTCACCGACTGGAACGCGGTGCTGGCGTCGCTGTCGCTCGCCATCGCGCCGGTCCTCGTCCTCTATCTGTTGTTCTCGCGCTCGCTCGTGCGGGGCCTGACCGCTGGAGCCGTGAAATAATGGCCGATGTGTCGCTCGCCAACGTCAACAAGCACTTCGGACCGACGCAGGTTCTCCACGACATCAATCTCGACGTGAAGAACGGCGAGTTCGTCGTGTTCGTCGGTCCCTCGGGTTGCGGCAAGTCGACCCTCCTCCGCCTGATCGCCGGGCTGGAGAAGGTCTCCTCCGGCGAGATTTCCATCGGTGGACGCAAGGTCAACGACATGCCGCCGGCCGAGCGCAAGATCGCCATGGTCTTCCAGTCCTACGCGCTCTATCCGCATATGAGCGTCTACAAGAACATGGCCTTCGGCTTGCGCTTCACCGAGGCGGGCAAGGCCGAGGTCGACCGGCGTGTACGCAGCGCCGCGGAGACGCTGCAGCTCACCCCCTATCTCAATCGGCGGCCGCGCGACCTCTCCGGCGGGCAGCGCCAGCGTGTCGCCATCGGCCGCGCCATCGTGCGCGAGCCGGCGGTGTTCCTGTTCGATGAGCCGCTCAGCAACCTCGATGCGGCGCTCAGGATCAACACGCGCATCGAGATCGCCAAGTTGCATCGCGCGCTCAAGGCCACGACCGTCTACGTCACCCATGACCAGGTCGAGGCGATGACGCTCGCCTCCAAGATCGTGGTCATCAACCACGGGCGGATCGAGCAGATCGGGCAGCCGCTCGACGTCTATCACCGGCCGGCGAACCTGTTCGTCGCCGGCTTCATCGGCAGCCCGAAGATGAACGTCGTCACCGGCAAGGTGGCGAGCCACGATGGCGGCCTGTCGGTCGCCGTCGATGTCGGCGGCGGCGTCAGCCTGCCGATCGCAGGCGCGCCGGTTGCCGTCGGCGACGTGGTGACGCTCGGGGTCAGGCCGGAGCACCTCGTCGAGGGCGATACTCCCGGGGGCCTCAACCTGACCGCCGAGGTCGACGCCGTCGAGCATCTCGGCGAATCGAGCCTGATCCATACCCATCTCGACGACGGCACGGTGGTGGTGGCGCGCACGCCGGGCGACAGCCCGACGGTGCCGGGATCGCGTGTGACCATGAGCGCACCGGGCTCGGCCCTCCACGTCTTCGCCCAATCCGGCAAGGCGCTGGGCCGCGACTAGGGCCTGATTCTCTCAAACTGAGCCCCGCAATCGTCCAGACGGCCGTTGAAACGCCGGTCTGCCCCGATAGAATACCGACTGCAGGGCGCGTTCGAGCGCCGCGTGGCTGCGGAAAATCGTTGCCGCCGCGCCCAGTGACAAACCACGGAACCGGCATGACGATCCAGAAACGCACATTCGGCCGCACCGGCCACGAAAGCTCGGCTGTCCTGTTCGGCGCAGCAGCCCTCGCCCAAGTCGACCAGGCGACAGCCGACCGGGTGCTTGAGCTGCTGCTCTCCCACGGCGTCAACCACATCGATGTCGCGGCCAGCTATGGCGACGCCGAACTGCGCGTCGGTCCGTGGATGGACCGCTACCGCGACGAGTTCTTCCTGGCCACCAAGACCGGCAAACGCGACCATGCCGGCGCCTATGACGAGATTCGCCGCTCGCTCGACCGGCTGCACACCGATCATGTCGATCTGATCCAGCTTCACGCGCTCTACCATCCCGACGAATGGGACCAGGCGATGTCGCCCGGCGGCGCGCTGGAGGCGGCAATCCAGGCGCGCGAAGAGGGCCTGGTGCGCTTCATCGGCGTCACCGGCCATGGCTGGACCGTCGCCGCCATGCACAAGCGCAGCCTTGAGCGGTTCGATTTCGATTCCGTGCTCATGCCGTGGAACTGGTACGTCGCCCACCACGAGACCTATGGCCCCGATTTCGAGGAGACGGCGAAGATCTGCGCCGAGCGCAACGTCGCCGTGCAGACCATCAAGTCGATTGCCCGCGGCCCCTGGGCGGCCGGCGTCAAGCGCGGCCACGCCACCTGGTACGAGCCGCTGGAGAACGAGGAGGACATCCGCGCCGCGGTGCACTGGGTCCTCGGGCGGCCCGGGATCTTCCTGAACTCGGTCGGCGATATCGACCTGTTGCCCGCCGTGCTGCGCGCCGCCGACGATCTCGGCAACCCGCCAGGCGATGCTTTCATGGCAGGCTTGAGCGAGCGGGTCGGACTGTCGTCGATCTTCGGCCTGTAGGGCACCCGCGTGCGCCTGCTCCGCCTCGCCTTCCTCGGTTCGACGCTGGCCTTTGAATGCCCGCGCGCCAGGAGAGAGCGATGACGGAAGGCAAGATCGCCCTGCTCTACGGTCATGGCGAGCTGACGGTCGACCTCCCCGCCGGCGCCGTGCCAGTGATCGTGCGCAAGCACGCATTGCCGAAACTGGCCGACCCGCCAGCGGCCGTTGCCGCCGCCTTGGCCGCGCCGATCGGCTCGCCACCGCTGGCTGAGCTCGCCAGCGGGCGCCAGAGCGCCTGCATCCTGATCTGCGACATCACCCGGCCGGTCCCCAACCGGCTATTCCTGCGGCCGATGATCGAGATCATGGTCGCCGCCGGCATCCCCCTCGGCAATATCTCGATCCTCGTCGCCACCGGACTGCATCGGCCCAACCTCGGCGACGAACTCGCCGAACTTGTCGGCGATCCCTGGGTGCTGGAGCACGTCCGCGTCGAGAACCACTATGCCCGCGACGACGACGCCCATGTCGACCTCGGCCGCACGGCGACGCGCGGCACGCCCGTGCGCCTCGACCGGCGCTTCGTCGAGGCCGAACTGAGGATCGCCACCGGTCTGGTCGAGCCCCATTTCATGGCCGGCTGGTCCGGCGGACGCAAGGTCGTCGCGCCCGGCATCGCCCACCACGAGACGATCCGCACCTTTCATTCGGCGCGCTTCATGGAAGACCCGCTTGCCGTGCAGTGCAATCTCGCCGGCAATCCGCTGCATGAGGAACAGCTCGAAATCGTGCGCATGCTGGGCGCCGTCTACGCCCTCAACACCGTGATCGACGAGGAGCGCGACCTCTCTCAAGTGACCTTCGGCGAGATCGTCGCCAGCCATCAGGCGGCCGTCGATTTTGTCGGCGCCGCCACCGCCGTGCCGGTCGGTCGGCGGTTTTCGACCGTCGTCACCTCTTCGGCCGGCTATCCGCTCGACAAGACCTACTACCAGACCGTCAAAGGCATGGTGACGCCGCTTGACATCCTCGCGCCCGGCGGCACGCTGATCGTCGCTTCGGAATGCTCCGAGGGCTTCGGCTCGGCCGCGTTCCGCGACGCCCAGTCCCGTCTGGCGGCGCTCGGACCGGACCGTTTCCTGGCGACGCTGACGGCCAAGAGCCTCGCCGACGTCGACGAATGGCAGACCGAGATGCAACTCAAGCCGATGCGCCGCGGCACGGTTGAACTCTACGCCACCGGACTTTCCGGCGACGACCGGCGGCTGACCGGGGTCGCCATGATCGACGACGTCGCCGAAGCCATCCGCCGCAGCATTGCGGCAAGCGGCGACCCGGCCGTCGCCGTCATCCCCGAGGGCCCCTACGTCGTGCCCCGCTTTTCCCCCAGGGCCTGAGGGCGGACGCCGGCCATGCTCGAAATCCATCTCGACCCGCTGGGCGGCATCGCCGGCGACATGTTCGTCGCCGCTTTGCTCGACCTGAGGCCGGAGCTCGAGCCGGGATTGCAGCAGGCGCTCGCCCACGCACCCTTGCTTGACGGCGTCACCTGCGAGGTCGTCAGCCATGGCGACGGCGTGCTTGCCGGGCGACGTTTTCTTGTCCGCCGCGACGATGCCGACCACGGACACGCCGCATGGCGGGACATCCGCACGGCTCTCACCCGGGCACCGCTTGACGACGGGACCCGCGACCATGCCATCGCCATCTTCACCCATCTCGCCGAGGCGGAAGCGCGGGTCCACGCCACCTCGCCGGACGCCGTGCATTTTCATGAGGTTGGCGCCTGGGATTCGATCGCCGACATCGTCGCCGCCGCCTGGCTGATCGGACAACTCGCGGCCGCACGCTGGACGATCGGCGCGCTGCCTCTCGGCGGCGGCCGGATCACCACCGCCCACGGCCTGCTGCCGGTTCCGGCGCCGGCCACGGCACTGCTGCTTGAAGGCTTCCCGACCATCGACGACGGCATTGCCGGCGAGCGCGTGACGCCGACCGGAGCGGCGATCGTCCGTCATCTCTGCGATCCGCAAGCCTCACCACGGCGCGCACGCAGGCTCACCGGTTCCGCCCATGGCTTCGGCACGCGGACCCTTCCCGGCATCAGCAACTGTCTGCGCGTTCTCGCCTTCGAGACCGAGGCGCCGACCGCGCCGGCGGCCGACCGTGTTGTCGTGCTGGAATGCGAGATCGACGACCAGACCGGCGAGGACCTCGCACTGGCGGCCGATCGTCTGCGAACGCTCGACGGCGTTCTCGACGTCATCCAGGCGCCGGTCTTCGGCAAGAAGGGGCGGCTGATGACGCACCTGCGCGTCCTCGCCGCCGAAACGGCGGAAGACGCGGCCGTCGCGGCGATCTTTCACGAGACGACCACGCTCGGCCTGCGCCGCTCGCTGGTCGAACGCACCATCCTCGGGCGTGAGACGGTCTCGGTCGACGCCGGCGGCCGCACCGTCCGCGTCAAGCGCGCCGATCGGCCGGGCGGGCGGACGGCGAAGGTGGAGACCGACGATCTCGCCGATATCGCCGGCGCCAAGGCACGCAAGCGCCTGCGCCGCCGCGGCGAGGCCCCTTTCGAGGACGGGGAGGAAGACTGATGCATGAGAGGCTTGCGGCAGTTCTGGACGGCCTCGCCCCGGCAACCGTCGCGGTCAGCGGCGGAGTCGATTCGATGACGCTCGCCGTCTTCGCGCACCGTCATCTCGGCAGCGGCCGAATTCAGATGATGCATGCGCTCTCACCGGCGGTGCCGCCGGAGGCGACGGAGCGCGTGCGCCGCCACGCCGATGCGGAAGGGTGGAAGCTCCTCACCCTCGATGCCGGCGAATTCGCCGACCGCGACTACATCGCCAATCCGGTCAACCGCTGCTACTTCTGCAAGACCAATCTCTACGACGCCATGGCCCGGCACACCGACCGGCAGATCCTCTCCGGCACCAACACCGACGACCTCGGCGAATATCGCCCCGGTCTCGACGCCGCGCGCGAGCATGAGGTGCGCCACCCCTATCTGGAAGCCGGCATCGACAAGGCAGGCGTCCGCGCGCTCGCCCGCCGCCTCGGCCTCGGCGATCTCGCCGAGCTGCCGGCCTCGCCCTGCCTGTCGAGCCGGATCGAGACGGCCATTCCGATCGATGCGCGCGTATTGGCGGCCGTGCATGCCGCCGAAAACCTCGTCAACGACAGTCTGGGCCCCGAAACCGTGCGCTGCCGCGTGCGGCGGAGCGGCATCGTCGTCGAACTCGACAGCGCCAGCCTTGACGGCCTCGACGCAACCCGGCGCGACGCACTGGCCGCCTCGGTTGCCCGGCTCTTTCCGGCCGCACTCACCGATGCGGCCGTGGCGTTTGCCCCCTACAGAAACGGCAGCGCTTTTCTGGGCGCGCGCAAATGAGCGACCGCGACATCGTCTTCGATTTTGCCCGCACGGCGCGCATCGGCCTTGGTGAGGCGGTGTTCTGCGAAGGCAAGACCGCCGAACAGATCGCGGCGATCCTTGAGGGCGCCCGCGAACGCGGTGTCGGCCTGCTGCTTACCCGCCTCGACGACGAGCAGGTGAAGCGCCTGCCGGCGGCGCTCGCCGCTGCCATCGACTACTGCCCGCTATCGCGCACCGGCTTCTTCGGACCGTTGCCGTCCGATCCTGTAACCGGCGCGGTCGCCGTCGTTTCGGCCGGTACGGCCGACGCGCCGGTCGCGCGCGAGGCCGCACGAACCCTGCGCCATGGCGGCGTCGAAGCGACCGCGATCGCCGATGTCGGCGTCGCCGGCCTTTGGCGGCTGATGGAGCGCATCGAGGAGATTGCGCGCCATCCCGTTGTCATCGTTGTCGCCGGCATGGACGGGGCGCTCGCCAGCGTTCTCGGCGGGCTGGTGCCGGGCGCCGTCATCGCCGTGCCGACATCGACCGGCTACGGCGCCGCCGAAGGCCGGGCGCACGGCCCTCAATGCGATGCTGGCAAGCTGTGCGCCGGGCATCACCGTCTGCAACATCGACAATGGCTACGGCGCCGCAGCGGCGGCCCTGCGCATCCTTCATGCGATGAAGGCGGTTACGCCCGCCTGAAAGAGCGGCCCGCTGGGCCTTGCCCGCCGGGCGCGTCCATCAGTTCGGGCCGGACACCGTCAATCCGCCGTCGGCCGACCAGACGATGCGGTGCGTCGTTCCGGCCGGATGGTCGACGACACATTCGGCGGTACCGCAGGTCACCCGCGTCTTTCCGTCGCGCGTCGCCGTCAGCGTCGCCTCGCTGAGCGCACCGTCGGCCCACGCCATGGAAAGGTCCAGTCCGCCACGCGCCCTGACGCCGCTCACCCGGCCCGCCGGCCAATGGCGCGGCAGCGCCGGCAGCAGGCGCAAGCGGCCGGTGCGCGACTGGACCAGCATCTCGATGATGCCGGCGGCACCGCCGAAATTGCCGTCGATCTGGAACGGCGGATGCGCATCGAACATGTTGGGATAGGTGCGCTCGGGACCGAGCAGCAGGCTCACCACGTCATGGGCGTGATCGCCGTCGCCGAGCCGCGCCCACAGATTGATGCGCCAGCCGATGCCCCAGCCGGTGGCCTCGTCGCCGCGGATTTCGAGCGAGCGCCGCGCCGCGGCGGCAAGCTCCGGCGTCTCCTCGCCGTCGATCTGGGCGCTCGGATAGAGCCCGTAGAGATGCGAGACGTGACGATGGTCGATCTCCGGCACGTCCATGTCCCAATCCTCCAGCCACTCCTGCAGCTGGCCGGCCTTGCCGATCCTGTGTGGCGGCAGCCTTTCCCGCGCCGCCAGAACTGCCGCGCGAAAATCGGCGTCGCGATCGAGCATGGTGGAGGCTTCAACGACCGCATCGAAGAGATCGCGGAGGATCTGGTTGTCCATGGTCGGGCCGGCACAGATGGCGGCACCTTGCGGATGGACGTTCTCCGGCGACAGCGATGGGTTGGTGACCAGATAGTCGGTGCCGGGAAAGCGCACGAGGGCATCGAGGAAATATTCGGCGGCGCCCTTGATCAGCGGGTAGATGCGGCGGACAAGCTCTTCATCTCCCGAGAAGGCGGCGTGATCCCAGAGCTGGGCGCACAGCCATGCACCGCCGGTCGGCCACAGGCCCCATTTGGCCCCGTCGATGGGCCCGGTCGCCCGCCACAGATCGGTATTGTGGTGGAGGACCCATCCGGCCGCATCGTAGTGGGCACGCGCCATGCGGGCGCCGGTCTCGGCAACCTCTTCGGTGAGCCGGATCAGCGGCTCGAAGCACTCGGCAAGATTGGCCGGATCGGGTAGCCAGTAGTTCATCTGGAGATTGATGTTGCAGGTGTATTTGCTGCCCCAGGGCGGCTCCGTCTCCTTGTTCCAGAGCCCCTGCAAGGTCGCCGCCTGGGTGCCCGGCCGCGACGAAGCGATCATCAGATAGCGGCCGTAGCGGACATAGAGCGCGGCCAGCGCCGGATCGGGCTCCGACGGGTTCAGCGCGATGCGCTCGTCGGTGGGCAGCGCTGCCGCCGGCGTCGTGCCGAGGTCGATGGCCATGCGCCGGTAGAGCCGCCGGTGCTCCGCCTCGTGCGCCGCCTGCATCGCTTCCACCGTCCTGGCGGCCGCGGCATCGAGACGCGCGGTCACCAATGCGACCGGATCGCCGCTGACATCGTCATGGCGCCTGAAGCTGGTGGCCGCGTCGACGAGCACGATGAGCGCATCGGCATCGACCACCCTCAGCCCCGTCCCCTCCGCCTGAAGGCTGCCGCCCCGGTTGAGCACCCTGGCGTGAACCGCGAAGCGGAGCGCCGCCGCGATGCCGCGCTCGGCCCGGTTGGTGCCGGTGACGGCGAGCGTATCGCGCCCAGCCGGCCCGGCCTCGCCGGGCTGCTCGCTGGTCAGCCGCACCATCGCCGACAGGGCACCGGGCGTATCCGCCGTGACGCGGAGGACGAGAACCTGGTCGACCGGCGAGATGAAGGCTTCCCTGACGAAACGCACGCCGCCGGCGGAATAGGAGACGGTCGCCAGCGCCCGGTCGAGATCGAGCTCGCGGCGGTAATCCCCTGCACCCTCGTGATCGAAATCGAGCCGCAGATTTCCCGCCGGCTGATAGGACATCTGCTTGTTCGGCCGCGCCATCAGGTGCTTTTCGGCGAGCGCCTCGGCCTCGGCGTAGCGGCCGTCGAAGATGAGTTGGCGCACCTCAGCCAGATGCGGCAGGGCGTCCGCATTGATCGGCTCGTAGGGTCCGCCAGACCACAGGGTCTCCTCGTTGATCTGCAGGTCCTCGTGGGCGATTCCGCCGAAGACCATGGCGCCGAGCCGGCCGTTGCCGAGCGGCAACGCCTCGGTCCACGCCTCGGCCGGTCGTCGGTACCAGAGGATATGGTCGCTGGCGTTCATGCCTCAGGACGGAGACGCGCGCCCGAGGTGTCGAAGAACAGCGCCCGGCCTTTGGCCGCGCCGATGCTGATCTCCGTGCCCGGTTTGAGGTGGACATGGTCGCGCGCCTCGACGATCAGCGATTCCCCCGACGTCGCCGTGCCGTAGAGGTAGTGGGTGCCGCCGAGGTTCTCGACGACATCGACGTGGAAGTCGAAGGAAAGGTCGGCGGGCTCGCCGACGACGAAATGCTCCGGTCTGAGGCCGACCAGCATGTCGTCCATGTCGGCCAGGCCCGGCACCGACAGGCTGCCGCCCGCCGCCAGGCGCGCCGTGCCGCCGGCAAGGCCGGCCTTGAGGAAATTCATGCGCGGTGAGCCGATGAACCCGGCGACGAACAGATTGTCGGGGTCCTCGTAGAGTTCCTGCGGCGCCCCCACCTGCTCGATCCGGCCGGCGCGCATGACCACGATCTGGTCGGCGAGCGTCATCGCCTCGGTCTGGTCATGGGTGACGTAGATCATGGTCGCGCCGATGTGCTGGTGCAGCTTGGCGATCTCGACGCGCATGGAGACCCTGAGCTCGGCGTCGAGGTTCGACAGCGGCTCGTCGAAGAGGAACACCTCCGGGTCGCGCACGATGGCGCGTCCGATGGCGACGCGCTGGCGCTGGCCGCCCGAGAGCTGGGCGGGCTTGCGGTGCAAGAGCTCTTCCACCTGAAGCGCGCGGGCCGCGGCGGCGACGCGTTCCGCAATCTCCGCCTTGCCGACGCGCGCCATGCGCAGCGAGAAGCTGATGTTCTGCTCGACGGTCATGTGCGGATAAAGCGCGTAGTTCTGGAACACCATCGCCACGCCGCGCTCGATCGGATCGGCCGTGTTGACGTTGTGGCCGCCGATTTCGATGTCGCCGCCGGTCAACGCCTCAAGTCCCGCGATCAGGCGCAGCAAGGTCGACTTGCCGCAGCCGGACGGCCCGACGAACACCGTGAAGGCGCCGTCCGGGATGCTGAGGTTCAATCCCTCGATGACTCCGACCGCGCCGAAGGATTTGGCCACGTTCTTCAGATCGACTTGTGCCATCGCGCCTTACCCTGCCCCCACCGCTTCCAGACGCCGCAAACGTCGCGTCGAACCGCGCAGGATGATGTCGCAGTCGATCATCACCGTGTGCCGACCCATGGCCTTCGGCGAGACAAACCGGCCGGCCAGCAAGGTCGTGATCGCGTCGGCGATCTTGCCAACCGGCTGGTCGACCGCCGTGATCCCCGGTTCGTGCACGGTGAAGGCCGGGATATCGTCGAAGCTGATCAGCGATACGTCGCGCGGCGTGCGCAAATCGTGCTCACGCAACCAGGCCAGCAGGCCCATCGTCATGTTGTAGTTGGCGCTGAAGATCGCCGTCGGCGGGTGCTCCAGCGAGAAGAGCGTGCGCGCGGCGGAATAGCCTCGGGCTTCCTGCCACTGACCCTCGACGACCAGTTTCGGATCGAGCGGCAAGCCGTAGCTGGCCAGCGCGTCCCGGTAGCCCGCATAGCGCAGCGCGCCCGCCGAATTCTGCAGGAAGCCGGTGACCGTGGCGATGCGCTCATGGCCGAGCTCGATCAGGTGATTGACGGCACGCGCGCTTGCCTTGCGGTTCTCGACGAAGACACGGTCGGCCGGGATGCCCTCCACGTCATTGTCGTAGAAGACCAGATTGAAGCTGGCATTGGCGTATCGCGCCAGCTCCTCGGGGGGCACGCCGCTGCCATCCAGGATCACCGCATCGACGCGGTGCGAAGCGAAGAACTCCAGGCCCTCGACGATCGAGCGCTGATCCGCCTCGTGCGAATAGGAGATCACCGCCCGCCCGGTGCGCCTGATGCGGCGGCTGAGCTGCTCCAGGAGACCGGCGTGGAACTCGCTGAGCGCCGGAGCCATGAAGCCGACCGTGTGGCTGACATTCGTCTTCATTGCCGTGGCGACGGCATTGCGCCGATAGCCGAGCTCGGCGATGGCGCGCTCGATCCGGTCGCGATTGCCGATTCGGACCGCGTGTCCGTTGATGTAGCGCGACACGGTGCCGACGGCGACGCCGGCGGCATCCGCAACATCGACGACGGTCGCCTGGCGCTGCCCGCCCGACGCCCGGTCGGCATCGACGTTTCGTGGTCGCGAACGCGCAGACTTCGTCTGCGCTTTCCGTTTGGTCATGCCGTGCCCTCGAAGACGATAACCCGGTGGATATGAAGGCTCGGCAAAGTGATCGTGACTCGCCCGCCCGCTTCCTGCTTCCAGGCTATCTCCTCCCCCGTCAAGGCATCGAACACACGCTTCGGCGCTGCGGGCAGTTTGACGCTGGCATCGACTGCGGCAAGTGCGGGAATGTCCTCGATCATCTCCATGACGCGCGTGGAACCGTCGTCGAGCGGCACGCTTTTGCCGCGCACCTGCGGCGCGCCATAGAGCAGGTGGAGAACGTGACGGTGGTCGGCGGCCTGCAGGTTGAGGGCGGCGCGCGCCGACGACGGCAGGCCGGTGGTGACGGCGGGGTCCGGCATCAGCCGGTTGATCAGGCCGCGCACGATGTATTTGTAGAGCGGCTGCCCCATGGCGCGATAGAGGCGGAACACCGGGAAGGCGACATAGGCGATGCCCTTGTGCTCGGTTACCGCGGCGCCGAGCGGCGCGGCGTCCGGGTCGTCCGGCGTGTTCAGGTGCCCGCAGAAATGCGCGTAGCTCCGGTTGAAATAGGACGGCATCAGCTGACCCAGCACTGTCGCCCCCTTCGCCGTGATCGCCTCGGCCGTCTCGTAGACCACGAAAGGCGCGGCGGTCATGCCCGGATCGAGGTCGGGGCTCGCCGTCATGAAGACCGGGCGGAAGGCAACCGGCTCGGCCTTGCGGCTGATGCCGGCGTCGAGCGCGAAGGCGCCGCTGGCATCGAGACCGGAGTGCCACGAGGCGACGATCTTGCCGCCACCGGCGACATAGGCGGCGAGCCGTTTGGCGAGCTCGCCCGCCACCGGCACTTCGTCGGGCAGGATGAGCAGCCGGTAATCCTCGAAGCGCGCGCTGCTGTCGACCACGTCGAACTGGTGCTTCAGTTCGAGCAGCATCTGCACGGCGCCGTCGTCGCTGGGATTGTTGCGTCCGCCGACCGGGTGGAAGTGCTCGGCGGCAAGCACGCCGATCTCCGAGACCTGCCGCGCTCCCTTGAGATAGGGCTCCAGCTTCTCGACCCGCTCATAGGCCGGCGCGATCGAGGCATAGGTGTCGTGGTTGATGGCGCCGTTGGGGTGAAGATGGTCGCCGACCAGGCACTTCGAGCCGAGCGCGACCATCTGCCCGCATTCGTAGATCAGCGCCTGGGGATTCTTGAAGCCGCCGAACTCGCCCCAGCTGGTGTGGAACTTGCCCGTATGGCCGACGTGATCGAAGCCGAGGAACGACGCATAGCGCGCGCTCGACGGAAAGTGGTCGTAGCCCCAGCCGCCGGTCGGCAGACTTTCCAGTTCGAGATGGCTGTAGGTGGCGAAGCGCTGCGGCCCCTGTTTGTGGATGTGGCCGCAATTGTAGAAGATGCGGGCACCCGGAAATTCCTTCCGTAGCGCGCCCGACGTCTCCTGGCGGAACTGCTCGTTCACCGCCTCGTCATTGGCGAGCCGGTCGGCCGGGTTCTCCGGGTCGAGGCCATTGGCCTCCATGCGCGCCACGCAGGCGGGGCAGACGCAATCGGGCGTCAGAACGATATCGAAGAAGAGCCCCGGCGGATTGTAGCGCTGCATCACCTCGCGCGCCTGGTCGAGCAGGTAGCGGCGATAGGGCGCGTGGTTCAGGCAGATGGTGTGCCAGCGCGGGGCTGAGTGCCTTGCCGCTCGACGCGTCGCCCGGCAGCGCATGCTGAAACCTGTTGGTCGCGCTCATCACCCGCCATTCGGGATGCTCACGCGCGCTCAGTTCGTCCCACTGCACCGAGATATAGACCGGCGCCTCGATATCGGCGGGCTTCAGGGCGGCAAGCATGTCGCCGAGAAGATCGGGACGGGCGAGTTGGGGATGCGGCTTGCCGACCTTGGTCGGGTAGTACGACCAGCCGTGGTGGCACTTGGCGAACAGGGTGATCGAATCGACCTTCGCCGCCTTCAGCGTATCGACGAAATCGACCGGATCGAATGCCGCTCCGATGCCGCCGATATGCTCCGATGTATGGAAGTCGAGGTGGATCTGGCGGTAGCGCAGAGGCTTCTGCTGATTCTTCATGTTTATTCCTTGTTTCCGCCGCGGGTCATCGCGCCGGCGGCAAACTGTCGTTGGAACACGAGAAAGACAATGAGCGGGACGATCGTGGTGACAATCGCCGCCACGGCGCGCTGGTCCCAGTTCATGTCGTAGTTGCCGGAGATCTGGGCGAAGATCACCGGCAGCGGCACGCCGTGCCGCAGGAACAGCAAGGGGATGAGCAGGGAGTTCCAGCAGAACAGGAACTGCAGGATGCCGACCGTGAAGATCGACGCCAGCGAATTGGGCAGGACGACACGGAAGAACGTCGACACCGGGCCGCAGCCGTCGATGCGCGACGCCTCGATCAGCTCCTTGGGGAAGTCCTCGAGAAAATTCTTCACCAGGAATATCGACCAGGCGAAGGACAGGCCGACATAGGGGATGACCACCGAGGCGATGTTGTCGATCAGTCCCATCTGCCGCCACAGGGTGAACAGCGGGATCACCACCACCTGCTGCGGCAGCACGAAGGCGTTGATGATGATGACCAGCAGCGTGCGGCGGAAGGGGAAGTTGAGGAACTGGAAGGCATAGGCGGCCGCCGGCGTGAACACCATCGAGCCGATGGTGCCGATGCCGGCGAGCTGAACGGTGACCCAGAAGGCATTGGCGAGCGGATACTTGCTCCACACGTTGGTCCACGCATCCAGCGTGAACTGGATGTGGTCCATCCGCCACCAGCCCAGGATCGTGTCGGCCTGCGGCCGGATCGAGGTGATGGCGATGCCGAACACCGGGATCGCCCAGATGAGCGAGACCACGGCGACCACGATCGGAATCCAGCGAGGGGGTTTGCCGATCATCGTGTGCTCTTCGTGCGCTGGATGATGGCGGGGATGGATACGACCAGCACCGCCAGCAGGAGGATCACGGTCGCCGCCGCGCCGTAGCCGAGTTTGAACTGGGTGAAGCTCTCCCGGTACATGAAGAAGCCGATCGTCTCGGTCGAGCGTACCGGGCCGCCGCCGGTCAGCACGTAGATGGTGTCGAAGGCGCGCAGGCTGCCGAGCAGATTGATGAACACCGCCACCCGCACGCCGGGCATCGACAGCGGCGCGATGATGTGGCGCATGATTCCCATCGGCCGGGCGCCATCGACATAGGCGGCCTCCAGAACCGATTTGGGCACCGCCTGGGTGGCGGCGAAGATGAGGATCAGCGGCAGGCCGGTCTGCGACCACGAATAGGCAACGATCAGGCACCAGATGGCGGTCTGCGAATCGCCCAGCCAGGGATGGGCGAACTGGCCGAGGCCGACCACCTCGAGCAGGGCATTGAGCAGGCCGCCGGCGTCGGGCCGGTAGATGCCGAGCCAGATGAAGCCGGTCACCGCCTCGGAAATGCCGAAGGCCGAGAAGACCAGCACGCGCGAATAGAGCGTCTCCTTCGGCGCCATCGCGCAGAGCAGCGCGATGATCCAGCCGGCAAGCACCGAGAAGGTCGTCGTGCACCCCGTCCACAGCACCGTGGTCAGCGCCGCCTGACGGAAATTGGCGTCGTTGTAGAGCCGCAGGTAATTGCCAAGACCGAAGAACTTCGGCGGATAGAGGCCCTTGATGTCATAGAAGCTCAGCCGGATCGTATCGAAGAGCGGATAGATCACGGCAAAGGCGAACAGGATCAGGACCGGGGTCAGCAGCAGATAGGCGGCCGGAACGTCGCGGATGCGCCACCGATGAACGGCGGCCAGCTTGCGCCGGCCGCCGACTGCAGTTTCCACCCGTCCCTCAATGGGGGCGAGGTCGGTCATCGACGTCTTCTTAGTCGAACGTCTTGGCTTTTGCCTCGATGGCGGCGGCCACCGCATCGATATTGGCGTCGCTCGGATCCTGCAGGAACTTCTGCAGCTGGACCCGGTACTCGTCCACCAGATCGCCCGGCAGCAGGTCGCCGAGGACGAACTGCACCTTGGACTTGGAGACTGCCGCGACGGCAGCCGCCTGCACCGGACCGTAGAGCGAGGTATCGACCTTGTTGCTCGGCGAGGCGAGGCCGTGGCTGGCGACGATATCGGCCGCTTCCTTGGTCGACAGCCAGGCGAGGAACGCGTCCGCCGCCGCCGGATTGGCAGCCTTGGCGAACTCGGAGAATTCCTTGCTGTCGACGCTGGAGACGTCGTCATGGCCGGCGCCCATGGCCGGGAACTGGGTGATGTTGTAGTCGACGCCCTGCTTCAGGCCGTAGGTCGCCTGCGCCCGGTCGTTCAGCCACATGCCGATCATTTCATAGCCGTGCGTGCCGGTCTTGAGCACGGCATCGGCGGCATTGTCCCAGTCCATCGCCAGCATCTGCTCGGGGGTGCCGCAGCAGCCGGCCTTGAGCAGTTCGGCATACTTCTTGAGCGCGTTCTTCACCGAATCGTCCGTCCACGGGATCTTGTGGGCGGCCAGATCGGCGGCCATGTCGACGCCGTTGAGGTGTTCGTAGATCGTCTCGAACCATTCGGTGTGCGCCCACACCTTGGCGCCGATGCCGATCGGCGTCACGTCGATCGCCTGGAGCTTCTTGAAATTGCCGACAAACTCGTCCCAGGTCTTGGGCTGGCTGTCGATCCCCGCCTTCTTCATCGTCGCGGTGAGGTAGAACATCGCGCTGCGGTCACCGAAGGTATAGGTGACGCCGTAGACCTTGCCGTCGGTCGAGCCGAGTTCCTTCCAGGTGTCCGACAGGTTGTCGCCGATCTTGGCGCTGTCCCACAGCGGCCCGAGGTCGCGCAGGAAGCCGGCATCGGCCAGTTCCTTGCGGAAGGCCGGCCAGGTGTTGACGAAGATGTCGGCCGTTTCGCCGCTCTGCAGGGCCGCCCGGATGGCGCCGCGCTGGTCGCCCTGGGTGGTCAGGTCGGTGCGCTTGAAATGGACGCCGGGATGGGCCTTCTCGAAGGCCGAACCCAGCGCCTTGATCATGTCGAGCTCCGAGCCGGTCGCCCAGTTGAGCAGCACCAGGTCGCCGGAGACGTCGTCCGCCGCCCAGCTGGGCACCGAAAAGGCAAGGGCGGCAGCAAGGCTTGCGCCGGCGATCAATGCCCGCCGGCCAATTCCAGTCTTGGATTTAGCCAGTTTCCTCATCGTCTTCCTCCCCATGGAGACGGCCTTTGGCGGCCGCCGTTTCATTTAAGTTGATTACGTTGTCAACTAATCTAGTGCAATCCGGCACGACGATGCAAGCGCATCGGCATGGCCGACGGTTGGCGCGGCAGGCTAGTCGCGCGCGACCGCCACAACGGCGGCGCAGTCACCGCATTTGATGAGGCCGGGGAAATGGCGGGCGGCGAGAATGCCGTCCATGCGGGCGCTGAGCTCGACCGGCGCGACGCCGGTGCGCTCGGCCGCAAAGATGCGCGCCAGCGGCTGGCCGCGCCGCACCGGATCGCCGAGTTCGACCAGGGATTCCACCACGCCCTCGTCTTCCGAGAAGACGAAGCAGTCGCTGGAGGGCATGTCGAGCCACACCGTTTCGGCCGGCGCGACCGTGCCGGCGAGGATGCCGCAATGGATGAGGAAGTTGTTGAGGCCCCGGCGGGCGATGCCGACGCTCCGCGGCGTCGAGGTGCCGCCACCGGCAAGTTCGGTGGTGACGAAGACGCGGCCGAGGCTTTCCGCCGTGGTGTCGTACATGCCGGCCGCGTCGATCTCCAGCATGCGCATCGAATAGGGCGCGCCAAACGCCTTCACCGCGGCAAAGCAGCGGTCTTCCTGCATCTTGTCGTCGAGCACATGGGCGGCGGCGAAAGGCAGGAATTCCAGCGTGCGCCCGCCGGAATGAAAGTCGAGCACGCAATCGGCATAGGGCAGCAGGACGCGCGCGAAATAGTCGGCGATCTTCTCGGTGATCGTGCCGTCCGGCCTGCCCGGGAAAGCGCGGTTGAGGTTGCCGCCGTCGATCGGCGAGACGCGCGTGCCGGCACGGAAGGCCGGATGGTTCATCGCCGGGACGATGATGACGCGGCCGCTCACCTCGTCCGGCTTCAGCCTGTTGGCGAGATCGAAAAGCGCCAGCGGCCCCTCATATTCGTCGCCGTGATTGGCGCCGGTGAGAAGCGCCGTCGGCCCCTCGCCGTTCTTCACCACGGTGATCGGGATCATCACCGATCCCCAGGCGGAATCGTTGCGGCTGTGCGGCAAGCGCAGGAAGCCGTGCTGCACGCCATCGGCGGCATAGTCGACGGTGGCGACGATGGGCGAATCCTTCAGCGGCGTGCCGTCCATGGGCTCATGCCTTGACGAAGAGCTGGCGCGGGACATCGGCGAGGAGTTCCGGTGCGCCATCGGTGATGGCGATGGATTCGGTGATCTCGAATCCCCAGTCCTCCATCCACAGGCCGGTCATGAAATGGAAGGTCATGCCGGGCTTGAGTTCGGTGCGGTCGCCGGGCCTCAAGCTCATGGTGCGCTCGCCCCAGTCCGGCGGATAGGACAGGCCGATGGGATAGCCGGTGCGGTTGTCCTTGACGATGCCATAGCGCTTGAGAACCGAGAAGAAGGCGTTGGCGATGTCCTCGCAGACGTTGCCGGCGCGCGCCTTTTCGAGCCCCGCCTCCATGCCTTCCAGGATCGCCTTTTCCGCGTCGAGGAAGGTTTGGGTCGGCTGCCCGAGAAAGACCGTGCGCGACAGCGGGCAATGGTAGCGTTTGTAGCAGCCGGCGACCTCGAAGAACGTCCCCTCGCCGCTCTTGAACGGCCTGTCGTCCCAGGTGAGGTGCGGCGCCGCGGCGTCCGACCCCGACGGGATCAGCGGCACGATCGCCGGATAGTCGCCGCCATGGCCATCGACGCCGCGCGTGCCGACACTGGTGATCCCGGCGACGAGATCGCATTTGCGCAGGCCCGGCTCGACCGTCTCGACGATATAGCGGTGCATGGCCGAGACGATCTTGCCCGCAATCCGCATATAGTCGAGTTCCTGCGGGCTCTTGACCGCGCGCTGCCAGTTCACCAGCGCCGTGGCATCCACGAAACGGGCGTTGGGCAATTCGCGCTGCAGCGTGGTGAAAGCGGCGGCCGAGAACCAGTAATTGTCCATCTCGACGCCGATCGTGCCCTTGCCCCAACCGCGCTCGGCAAGCTGCGCGGCAAGTACCTGCATGGGATGGCGCTCGCTCGACTGCACATAGGTGTCCGGATAGCCGAGGATACGGTCCTCGCCCATATAGACGGTGCGCAGCGCCCCCTGTACGTCCTGCGAGCGGCCCCACCAGACCGGGTCGCCGTCGGACGGCACCACCACCCCCTGATGCACGTAGAACGACCAGCCGTCATAGCCGGTGAGCCAGGCCATGTTGGACGGGTCGGAAACGATCAGCGTGTCGATGCCGCGCGCCGCCATCGCATCTTGCGTGCGCCGCAGGCGGTCGGCGTATTCCTCAGCGGTGAAATTCAGCGGAACGTCGGGCATGGGGTGCCTCAGGTGTGGAACAGGGTGCCGGCTTTTGCCGCCTTGGCACGGGCGACGGCGAGCGTGGCGATTGCGGTGTCCTGCGCGCCGGTGCCGGTGAGGTCTGCAAGCGTGATCTCGTCCGCCGCGCGGCGGCCCGGCGCCGTGCCGGCGATCACCTGGCCGAGTTCGGCAAACGCCGTGTCCGGAGCGACCACACCCGCGGCAATCGCATGGTGCAATTCGCCGAGGCGCCGCGTCTGGGCGAGGCTGTCGGCGACATAGCTGGCGCGGGCAAAGACCGCCGGGTCGATCTCGTTCTTGTGCTCGGCGTCGGAGCCCATGGCGGTGACGTGCTGTCCGGGCGACAGCCACCCGGCATCGAGGATGGGTTCGCTGGCCGGCGTCGTGGTGACGATGATGTCGGCGCCTCTGACCGCCTCGGCCGCCTCCGCCACGGCCTTGACCGGGATGCCGAGCCTTGCCGTCATCTCCGTCGCGGCGACTTGCGCCTGTGCCGCTTCTTCCGGCCGCGTCCACATGCGCGCCTCGCTGATCGGGCGAACCAGCGTCAGCGCCTCGAGCTGCAGGCGGCCCTGCATCCCGGCGCCGAGGATAGCGGCGACCGAGGCATCCGCGCGCGCCAGGTGCCTGGCCGCCGCCGCGCCGGCAGCCGCGGTGCGCACATTGGTGAGATAGCCGTTGTCGAGCAGCAGCGCCTCGACCAGCCCCGTTCTGGCGCTGAGATAGACCATCAGCCCGTTGACGCTGGGCAGCCCCAGCTTCGGATTGTCAAAAAAACCGGGGCTGATCTTGATGGCGAAACCGTCGAAGCCCGGAACATAGGCCGTCTTTACGTCGACCTCGCCGCGCGCCTCCGCGATGTCGAGGCGCAGGATCGGCGGCATGACCACGTGTCCGCCGGCAAGCGCGCGGAAGGCGTCCTCGACGGTGGCGACCGCATCCCTGTCGAGCGGCACCAGCGCGCGAAGGTCCGTCTCGGTGAGAATGGTCATGTCGGTCATGGCGTGCCCTCAAACGCCCGAAGCTGCGGAGCAGACGATGCTGCGGTGTTGCTCCGGCGCGATGTTCTTGCCGGAAAGCACGATCGCCGCCGGCCCCAGCGGCTTCACCTTGCCGGCGATGAGCGCCGCGATGCCGACCGCTGCGCCGCCCTCGATCACCTCGCCCTCCTCCTCGTAAGCCGCGCGGATGCCGGCGGCGATCTCGTCTTCGCTGACCAGCACCGTCTCGTCGACCAGCGCCTTCACCATGGCGAAGGTATAGCGATTGTCGCGCCCGATGCCGCCGCCCAGCGAATCGGCCAGCGTGCGCTCCTCGGCGACCTCGACCGGGTGGCCGGCGGCGAGGCTTTGTACCATCGCCGCGCCGCGCTCCATGGTGATGCCGACGATGCGGATCTCCGGCTTCAGCGTCTTTGCCGCCAGCGCCACGCCCGAGATGAGCCCGCCGCCGGAGAGCGGCACCAGCAGCGTTTCGAGATCGGGCGCGTCCTCGACGATTTCGAGGCCGAGGGTGCCCTGGCCGGCGATCACCGCCTGATGATCGAAGGGCGGGACCTCGGCCATGCCGTCCTCACGCACCAGCCGGTCGACCTCGATCTGGGCGTCATCCTGGCTTGTCCCGACGATGCGCACCTCGGCACCGAGCGCCTCGATCGCCTTGACCTTGTTGTCGGGAACCAGACTGGACAGGCAGATGACCGCGCGTGACCCCGCCGCCTTTGCTGCGTGGGAAACGGCGCGGCCGTGATTGCCGGTGGAAGCGGCGACGACGCCGGCCCGGCGCGCCTCGTCGGAGAGCGACAGCACCGCATTGGTGGCGCCGCGCAGCTTGAAGCTGCCGGTCGTCTGGTGGTGCTCGCATTTGATGAGGACGGGCACGCCCGCGCGGCGCGCAAGGCCGTCGGCAAGCCTCAGCGGCGTATGCAGCACCCGACCCCCGATGCGGTTCCGCGCCTCCAGGATGCGCGAAAACGGAATCATGCCTCAGCCCCCCTGACGACACCATGCTGGGCAGCACTATGTCCGCGCGGACACAGGTGATCTCTCCAATCTGCCTTGAGCGGACAGCCGATCCGCCTGCCCTGCGGGCGAAATACAGTCATATTCTCCCTCGAACTCGTAAACCGCTCTCCGCAACGCTGGAGCCACAGAAAGAACGGGGACATCCAGGAAAACAGGCGTCGTACCAATCCGCGAGCCGCGGAACGTTCCATCGGTGTTCCCGACCACCATGCCGTAGCCGGCAATACCAGCTCCCGCAACCACTCGGAAGGATACGAACATGGCACGACGCTCTACACGCTCTCGGTACCTTGTTACCGCCCTCGCCGCACTTGCTGCGACGGCCATGACGGCGGCCGCCGCCAATGCCGTCACCCTCAAGGACATCACCGATCGCGGCTATATCCGCATCGCCGTCGCCAATGAGATCCCCTACGGCTATGTCGATCCGAGCGGAGACGCCAAGGGCGCCGGGCCGGACGTGGCCAAGGCAGTGGTCGAGGCGCTCGGCATCAAGGCCGAGAATATCCAGTGGGTGGTGACCAACTTCTCCTCGCTGATCCCCGGCCTGCAGGCCAACCGCTTCGACATGACCGCCGCCGAGATGGCGATCCGCCCCGAGCGCTGCCAGAAGGTGGTCTATTCCGAGCCGAACACCTCCTACGGCGAGGGCCTGCTGGTCGCCAACGGCGATCCCAAGGGCCTGCACACCTACGCCGATTTCGCCAAGGGTGACGCCAAGGTCGCCGTCATGGCCGGCGCCGACCAGTTGCAGATGATGCAGGCTCTGGGCGTGCCGGAGGGCAACATCGTCACCATCGCCGCCAATGCCGACGCCATTTCGACGGTCGCCACCGGCCGCGCCGACGCCTATGCCGCCACCGGCCTGACCGCCAGCGAGCTCGCCAAGAAGAGCGACAAGGTCGAGCTGGCGGCGGACTTCACCGACCCGGTGATCGACGGCAAGCCGGCGCGTAGCTGGGGTGGCTTCAACTTCAACAGCGACTCGAAGGATCTGCGCGACGCCTTCAACGCCGAGCTGGTGAAATTCAAGAAGACCGAAGCCTGGAAGAAGATCCTCTCCGACTACGGCTTCACGCCGGCCGACATCGCCGGTTCGACCGCCAAGACGACCGAAGAGCTGTGCAAGGGCTGATCGCCCGACACCGGCATTGGGCCAGTGGCCCGAAATCTGCTTGACTGAGCCGGGCGCCAAACTGGGCGTCCGGCTTCTCTCCCCGGCAAACGGCAGAAGGGGGCGCTTCGCCGGTGCATTGGGCTGAATATCTCCGGCCGCTCCTTCAGGGAGCCTGGGTGACCGTCGAACTGACGGTCTTCTCCACCATTCTGGGCGCGCTCTGCGCCTTCGCCTTCGGCATCGGCAAGACCTCCGACAACTGGGCGATCAAGGGTTTCTCGATCGTCTATATCGAGATCTTCCGCGGCACCTCGCTGCTGGTTCAGCTTTTCTGGCTCTATTTCGCCCTGCCGATCGCCGGCGACGCCATCGGCATCAATCTCAGGCTTCCTCCCGTGGCCGCCGGCGTTCTGGCGCTCGGCCTCAATATCGGCGCCTACGGCGCCGAGGTGGTGCGTGGCGCCCTCCAGGCCGTGCCGCGCAGCCAGCACGAGGCCGCCACCGCGCTCGACTTCACGGCGCGCCAGACGCTGTGGCGCATCGCCCTGCCACAGGCCATCCCCGAGATGATGCCCTCCTTCGGCAATCTCGCCGTTCAGAACCTCAAGGACACGGCGCTGGCCTCGCTCATCAGCCTCGGCGACCTCGCCTTCCGCGCCGAGCAGATCCGCAACTTCACCCAGGAATCGACCACCGTCTACTCGATGATCCTGATGATGTATTTCGGCATGGCACTGGTGCTGACCGCCATCATGCGCGTGCTCGAGCACTCTGTCGGCCGCTGGCGCGGGAGCTAGGCGAGATGCTGTTCGGCTTTCACTGGGACACCGCGCACGGAGAACTCGCCTTCGCCTGGTCGATCCTGCCCATGTTGCTCGTCGGCATGTGGGTCACGATCGAGGCTTCGATCGCCGGCTTCGCCATTGCCCTCGGTCTCGGTCTGATCTTTTCCGTGCTGAAGCGCGTGCGGTTCAAGATCGTCTCCTATCCGGCCATCGTGCTCACCGAGTTCTTCCGCGACACGCCGCTGCTGGTGCAGCTCTTCTTCCTCTATTACGTGCTGCCCGACTACGGCATCATCCTGCCCGCCTTCCTGACCGGCGCGCTGGCGCTCGGCGTCCAGTATTCGGCCTATACCGCGGAGGTCTATCGCGCCGGCATCGAGGCGGTGCCGCCCGGCCAGCACGACGCCGCCAAGGCGCTCGATTTCTCCCATGTGCGTACCTTCACCCACGTCGTCCTGCCGCAAGCAGTGCCGCGCATCGTCCCGGCGCTCGGCAACTACCTTGTGTCGATCATGAAGGACGTGCCGGTGCTCTCGGTGGTCACCATTCTGGAGATGCTCAACGTCGCCAAGATCATCGGCGACCAGACCTTCGACTATCTCGTCCCGTTGTCCATGGTGGGCGGGCTCTATCTCATCCTCACGCTGGTCGCCTCGGCGATCGTGCGCTGGGTCGATGTCAGCCTCCCCAAGACAGGATTGCCCCTCAGATGAGCGAGCCGATCATCGCCTTCGACAAGGTCGTGAAGCGCTTCGGCGATCACGTCGTGCTCGACGAACTCGATTTCACCGTCGCGCCCGGCGAGAAGGTCTCGATCATCGGGCCGTCGGGTTCGGGCAAATCGACCGTTCTGCGCATCCTGATGACGCTGGAGACGATCAACGGCGGCGTCATCATGGTCGACGGCAAGCCGTTGTGGCACGAGATGAAGAACGGCGCGCTGGTGCCGGCCTCGGAAAAGTACCTGCGCCACCGGCGCACGCTGCTCGGTATGGTGTTCCAGCAGTTCAACCTGTTCCCGCACATGACGGTCATGCGCAACATCACCGAGGCGCCGACCGTGGTTCTCGGCCTGCCCAAGAAGGAGGCGCGCGAGCGGGCGGAGCAGCTCCTGGCGCTCGTCGGCCTCCAGGACCAGGCGAACAAGTTTCCCGCCCAGCTTTCCGGCGGCCAGCAGCAGCGCGTCGGCATCGCCCGCGCGCTCGCCATGCGCCCCAAGATCATGCTCTTCGACGAGCCCACCTCGGCGCTCGACCCGGAACTGGTCGGCGAAGTGCTCAACGTCATCGCCCAGCTTGCCGAGGAGCACGACCTGACCATGCTTCTGGTCACCCACGAGATGCGCTTTGCCCGCGAAGTGTCCGACCGCGTCTGTTTTTTCGACCGGGGGCAGATCAGGGAACAGGGCGCACCGGATCAGCTCTTCACCAACCCGAAGGAGGAGCGGACGCGGGCATTCCTGCGCTCCATCCTCGGCAGCTAGACCTCCCTCCGCCCCGTCGGGGCCTCGAACGGCCTGTCATTTGCATGTTTGCTCATCTGGACGCCGCGGCTGCGGCCGCACTAATGTTTCCCCGTCGAAGGACAGGACGGACGACTGGCGTGAGCGCGGTCAAGAACGAGACGCCGAGGCTGGATGCGCGGGACATCAAGATCCTGAGCATCCTGCAACGCGAGGGCCGCCTGTCGAAGGCGGCGCTGGCCGAGCGCGTCAACCTGTCCTCGACCCCGTGCTGGGAGCGCCTGCACCGGCTTGAGCAGGCCGGCATCATCGAGAGCTACGGCGCCCAGATATCGCTCAAGGCCTTCGGGCCGGTGACCGTCGTCTTTGTCGAGATCTCCATCGAGAACCACCGGGCCGAGGATTTCCAGCGCTTCGAGCAGGCGATTGCCGAGGTGCCCGAAATCGTCGAATGCTGGGCTGTCGGCGGCGGCATCGACTATCTGTGCAAGGTGGTCGTGCGCCACCTCGCCGACTACCAGGAGCTGATCGAATCCCTGCTTGCCCGCAAGATCGGCGTCCAGCGCTATTTCACCTATGTCGTCACCGCGCCGGTGAAGAACGAGCCGCTGCCGGTGCATCTGCTCGCCCAGCCCTAGAGCTTCTCACGGTCGGATAGACCCATTCGGCGATTTTGCGACAGGATCGAGCCGGCGGGCGAAGGGCGTACCCCGGGGTACGGCCGGGACCGACGGCGCTGGTAGTGGCGCAGAAGCGCCCGCCCCTTCGGGTTTCCGACCGGCGGGCGCTCGGCCGCCGGTCGAGAGACGGAATTGGCCCTGTCTGGCCGCGAAAGGCTCTTGCCATAGGCAATCTGTCGCCTGAGCCCGTGGCCGGGCAGGACATTCCTCCGATTTCGCCGGCCAGTTTGGCGAACGTCTCTGCCGAGCCCCCCTCTATTGTCGCCACTCCGACAGGAGGCGATACATGTCCAGCGCTGCTGCCGCGCCGCGCGTCCCGGCGGGTCCGCTGGGGGGCCTGGCGGACCCTGACCTGATCCCGGCCGCTGCGATCGTCGGTGGCCGGCGGATCGGGCTCGACCAGCGCACGCGGCTTTCCGTCACCGACCCGGCGAGCGGCGAGACCGTCGGCAGCGTTCCCGCGCTGACAGCGGACGACGCCCGCGCCGCCGTCGATGCCGCCGCCGTCGCCTTCCCCGCCTGGTCCGCCCTGCTGCCGCAGGAGCGCTCCGCAATGCTGCGCACCTGGTTCGAGCTGGTCATGGCGGCGCGTGACGATCTCGCCGTGATCATGACGGTCGAGCAGGGCAAGCCGCTTCATGAGGCGCTGGGCGAGATCGACTACGCCGCCTCCTTCATCGAGTTCTATGCCGAGGAGGCCAAGCGCCCGAACATCGAGAGCGTGACCTCGCACCTCCATGGTGCCGAGGTCGAGGTGTGGCGCGAACCGGCCGGCGTCGCCGCGCTGGTGACGCCGTGGAACTTCCCGGCGGCCATGCTGACCCGCAAGGCGGCGGCGGCACTCGCCGCCGGCTGCACGACCGTTGCCCATCCCTCGCACGAGACGCCGTTCACGGCGATCGCCTTCGCCGTGCTGGCGGAGCGGGCCGGCATCCCCCCCGGCGTCTTCAACATCGTCACCGGCCGCGCCTCGAAGATCGTGCCCGCCTGGACCGAGGACGCGCGCGTGCGCGTGCTCTCCTTCACCGGCTCGACCGAGGTCGGCCGGCTGCTCTACCGCCAGTCGGCCGAGACGGTGAAGCACCTCGTCCTGGAGCTTGGCGGTCACGCCCCCTTCATCGTCTTTGCCGACGCCGACATGGACCGCGCCGTCGAGGAAGCGGTCACGGCCAAGTTCGCCACCTCCGGACAGGATTGCCTGGCAGCCAACCGCTTCTTCATCGAGCGGCCGGTCTATGAGGATTTCTGTCGGCGCTTCGCCCAGGCGACCGCGGCGCTCACCGTCGGGCCCGGCCTCACCGACCCCGATATCGGCCCGCTGATGAACGAGGGCGCGCTTGCCAAGCAGCAGGCCCACGTCGCCGACGCGCTGGCGCGCGGTGCGCGCTGCCTGACCGGCGGCAAGGAACATCCCGCCGGTCCGCTTTTCTTCGCGCCGACCGTGCTCGCCGACGTCCCCGACGACGCGCTCGTCATGCAGGAGGAGACCTTCGGCCCGGTGGCGCCGCTCGCCCCCTTCGATACGGAGGACGAGGTGGTGGCGCGCGCCAATGCCAGCCAATACGGCCTGGTTGCCTATCTCCATACCAACGAGCCGCGCCGCATCTACCGGGTCAGCCGCGCGCTGCAATACGGCATGGTCGCCGTCAACCGCACCAAGGTCACCGGCGCCCCCATTCCCTTCGGCGGCGTCAAGCAGTCGGGCATCGGGCGCGAAGGCGCCCGTCTCGGCATGGAAGCCTTCACCGAGGTCAAATACGTCTGCCGCAACTGGCTCTAGCCGCTCAAAAAGAAAGAAAGGAGCAGCCATGCTCACCAACGATCAACTCGCCGAGTGGGACCGGGAGAGCTTCTTCCATCCCTCGACCCACCTCGCCCAGCACGCCCGCGGCGAGGGCCCGGGCCGGATCGTGACCGGCGGCTCCGGCGTCTATATCGAGGATCGCGACGGCAAGAAGCTGCTCGACGCCTTCGCCGGCCTCTACTGCGTCAATATCGGCTATGGCCGGAAGGAGATCGCCGACGCGATCTCCAAGCAGGCCCACGAGCTCGCCTACTACCATGCCTATGTCGGCACCGGCACCGAGGCCTCGATCACGCTCTCGCACATGATTCTCGAGCGCGCGCCGAAGAACATGTCCAAGGTCTATTTCGGCCTGTCGGGCTCCGACGCCAACGAGACCAACCTGAAGCTCGTCTGGTACTACAACAACGTCCTCGGCCGGCCCGAGAAGAAGAAGATCATCTCGCGCTGGCGCGGCTATCACGGCTCCGGGCTGATGACCGGCTCGCTGACCGGGCTTGGCGCCTTCCACAAGAAGTTCGACCTGCCGCTGCCCTATGTGAAGCACGCGCAGGCGCCCTACTATTTCCGCCGGCCGGATCTCGCCATGAGCGAGGCCGATTTCGTCGCATCTTGCGTCGCCGAACTGGAGGCGCTGATCGAACGCGAAGGCGCCGATACCATCGCCGCCTTCATCGGCGAGCCGGTGCTCGGCACCGGCGGCATCGTGCCGCCGCCGGAAGGCTACTGGCCGGCCATCCAGGCCGTGCTCAGGAAGCACGACATCCTCATCATCGCCGACGAGGTGGTCACCGGCTTCGGGCGGCTCGGCACCATGTTCGGTTCGGACAAATACGGCATCGAGCCCGACATCATCACCATCGCCAAGGGGCTGACCTCGGCCTACGCGCCGCTCTCCGGCTCGATCGTCTCCGATCGCGTCTGGCAGGTGCTGATGCAGGGCACCGACGAATTCGGCCCCATCGGCCACGGCTGGACCTACTCCGCCCACCCGATCGGCGCGGCCGCCGGCGTCGCCAATCTCAAGCTCATCGACGAACTGGGCATCGTCGCCAATGCCGGCGACGTCGGCGCCTACTTCAACCAGGCGATGCGCGATGCCGTCGGCGGCCACAGGAACGTCGGCGATGTGCGCGGCGCGGGCATGCTGTGCGCGGTCGAATTCGTCGAGGACAAGGACAGCCGCACCTTCTTCGCGCCCGACAGGAAGATCGGACCGAAGGTCGTCGCCGCTCTCCTCAACCGCGGCGTCATCGCCCGCGCCATGCCTGAAGGCGATATCGCCGGCTTCGCGCCGCCGCTCTGCCTGACGCGCGCGGAGGCCGACACCGTGGTCGGCGCCTTCGCCGAAGCCGTCAAGGAGGTGCTTCCGTAGCGCCTCTCACGGCAGCCCCGGCATCAGCGTCATGACCAGGCCGCAACCACCGCCGCCCCGCGCGGCGGTGGCGGCTTGGTTGTGCCCAGACGGCAGCGACAATCCTGCCAATTGCAGGCCACAAAGCTGCTTCACACAACTCAGGATTTTGGCTATAGCCGCAATCCGGCATCCCCCGAAGTCGGAAATGCTGCGGGCGCGGTCGAATGACCGCGAAGGTCATCGACTGCAATCAACGAACGTGGACAGCGTCGCGCAATGGAGCCGGGTCAAGCGCCAGTAAGCAGCGACGCGGCATCGGTCCCGCTGCATTATTTCACGGGCGTCAACAATGTCGGCGATCGGCTCAACCCCTATCTCGTTCGCGAGCTCTTCGGCCTCGCCGCGCATCTGGAGCCGCGCCCCGACCGGCCCCGGCTGATCGCCATCGGCAGTTTCATCGAGGCGGCAAACGAGCGCTCCCACATCTGGGGCACCGGCGCGATCAGTGCGACGACGGAAATTCACGCCATTCGGCCCGAAAAGGTCCATGCGCTGCGCGGCAAGCTCACCCATCAGCGCCTGCGCGATAGCGGCGTTGCGTTGGCGGACATGCCCCTCGGCGAGCCCGGCTTCCTTGTCTCGCTGCTCAAGGACAGGTTCGACCACAGCAAACGATATCGGCTCGGCATCGCGCCCCACTACACCGATCGCCTTCATCCCTGGGTCCAGAAGCTCCTGGCCAATCCCGACGTCGCCGATTTGAACGTACATCGCTCGGTCGATGGATTTCCTCGCGCGACCTTGCCGCCTGTGAAGCCGTGGTCAGTTCGTCCTTGCACGGCCTGGTCTTCGCCGAGGCATTCGACATCCCGAACCTGTGGATCGAGCTCTCCGACAAGGTCATCGGCAATGGGTTCGAGTTTCACGACTGGTTTTCGCTGGCCGATCATCCGCAAGCCGAGCCGGCCTTGCCTGAGGACGCAAACGTTGACGCCACGGTGCGGGACCTGGCGGACAGGGCCACGCTGCACGATTTTCGCATCGGCAACGACGACCTGCTCCATGCCTTTCCGGGAGACGCCGTCGCAACGAAAAAGCCCGTACACAGGCCCGTCGGCGGGACGCCGCAATATCTGCGGGGACTTGACCCGCAATTGTTCGCCGGGTTCTTCATACGCCGACCCCGGCACAGGGCGCGCGCATTCATCACCGAGCCCCGGCGCAAGAGGGTGGAGACGGAACTGCCGCTTTTCCAGCCGCTTGCCGGCGACGTGCCCTCGGTATCGTGCACCATGGTCACGTCGAATCGGCCGGCCCAGGCCCGGATCGCGGTGCAATGCTACCGCAAGCAGACCTGGCCGAACCGCCGGATGACCATTGTCGATACCGGTACCGACGACGGACTGGCACGCTGGCTCGACGAGATCGGCGATCCGTCGATCGCGTACAAATGGATCGACCCGGGAACAAAGACCCTTGGGGAGCTGCGCAATATCGCCATCGAGAACGCAACCGGCGACTACATCTGCACCTGGGACGACGACGATCTACATCATTCGTTGCGTATCGAAGGCCAGATGACCGGCTTGCTTCAGGCGCAAGCCTCCGCCTCGATTCTCCTCCGGCTGGTGATCTGGCACCCGCTCAAGGGCCGCTTCGTTACGTCCAGGCGGCGCCCCTGGGAAGGGTCGCTGCTGGCGGAGCGTTCTGTCATGCCGTCCTATGCCGTGGACAATCGCGGAGAGGACACCCCTGTGGTTTCCGCACTGCAGAACACCGCCCGCATCGTCTATCTCGACACCCCCGAGCTGTACGTCTACATCCGGCACACGAACAATACCTGGGACGAGACGCACTTCGAGAAGATCGAACGGACCGCAACGGCATCCTCTTCCGGGATGGACTATGGCGCGGTCCTGACCGCGTTTCGTGGCGCCTACCCGATTGACGAATATCTGGACGCCATTTGCCTCGGTTGAGAGGCTTATCGAATGTGGACAAACGGCGCAGGTAACGCGGCAATTCCCTCGAGAAACCGGGCCGTCCGTTTCAGCAGCGTGGCATAGGACCGCGCGTAGCTGCGCTCCCGAACGAGCCGGATGAAGACGTCGAGGCACAGCGCGTAGCGGTCGGCCGCCTCGCTGCGGTTCATCGTCATGATCTCGTCCGCGACCACCTCCAATGTCTTGCCGGCGGAGTCGATGAAGCTGTCGCGCGGCAAGTCCTCGTAGATGCTGCTGCCGTCGCCGCCGTGATAGACCGGCAGTGAGCCGCCCCTGATCGCGTCCCAGATCTTCTCACTGACATAGTGCGGCGTGACCGTGTTCTCGAAAGCGAGATTGACCGCATAGCCCTGCAGGATCGCCTGTTTCGTCTCGACCCAGTTATTGAAGCGGCTTTCGCCGCTGATCGCGATCCGCGCCGGCCAGCGCAGGCCGTAGACGTCGCAGAAGCCGCGCGCGTACAGCAATTCGGCGAGCGCCTGTCTCCGCTGAGCCAGATCGATGTCCACGTCTCCCCTGAACAACTGCCCCTTATCGCCCGGCTTCAGGGACGGCGCGCTCGTGCGTTCCGGGAAAGCGAGACCAAGGTTCTTCACGTCGGGTGTGTAGAACGTCGCCAGCATCGCCGCGCGCCAGGGCTTTGCGGCAAAAGACGACAGCAACTGATCGCGATCGGGTCGCGTCCTGTTCCGCGGAAGCTCCAGATAGTTGTCGACATAGATGCCGGTATAGGCGTTCATCACATGGACCGGTCCGCCGATTCCCGCGACCCGCACCGGCGACGACAGATGCAGGTCCCAGCGCGGCTCGTTGGTCCAGATGGCAAACTTGCCCGGCCAATGGCCGATCTTCCGCAACACGGAAAACGAACGGGCAATGAAGATGTCGTTGGGCTGTGGCCGGGTGACGTAGGTGACGCCCGCGGCCTTGAATTCATCGGGCGGACTGTCCGACTGCAAATGGCGTCCACTCCATCGTCTCGGCGCGAAAGACACGGATACCGGCCGCCATCTGGTCCCTCCTTCGCGTTGAGCATCGGCCCCGCCAGGCTCATTGCCACCCAGGGCGCGGCCGATCAACCAGGACCCTGTATTTCGCAAGCCAGTGTGACGCAGTCCTGCCGTCGTCAGCGTCGATGACCCCGATGCGGGCCCTTTTGTGGGGAAAGTCTGGGAAGTCCTGGTGGAGCCGAGGGGGATCGAACCCCTGACCTCCGCATTGCGAACGCGGCGCTCTCCCAGCTGAGCTACGGCCCCATCGAGACGCCCGGACGGCTGGAATGAACGCCTCGCCGGGCCGGCGCCATTTAGGGTTTCGCACTTCCCCCTGTCAAGAATGCCGCCGCGGCCCGAAATCCAATAAGAAGGCTGGGGTTGCGGCGCACCGGGCCGGGCCTTAAATCAGGGCGTCTTCAGCGCCGGGGCCCCCTCACCGCCTGCGGCGGCCACGACATGCGGGTGTGCCGATGTTGTCCCTTCTCAACCTGATCGCGACGATTATCCAGATCTACATCTACGTCCTGATCGCCGCCGCGGTCCTGTCGTGGCTGATCGCCTTCAACGTGGTCAACACCCGCAACCAGTTCGTCGCCATGATCGCCGACGCCCTGTGGCGGCTGACCGAGCCGGTGCTGGCGCCCATCCGCCGCATCCTGCCCAATCTCGGCGGGCTCGACCTGTCGCCGGTGGTGCTGATCCTGCTGCTGATCTTCCTGCGCAACCTGCTCTTCGAGCTGTTCTACCGCATGGTCCTCTAGCGCCGCCGCCGGCGCCATGGCCTGCTACCGCGTCGCGCCGGGTGCGATCGTGCTCACCGTTCGGCTGACACCGCGCGCCGACCGCGATGCCGTCGACGGGACCGGCACGCTCGCCGACGGCCAGGCGGTGGTTCACGCCCGCGTGCGCGCCGTGCCCGAGGACGGCGCCGCCAACAAGGCGCTGATCGCGCTTCTCGCCAAGATCTTCCGCCGGCCGAAATCCGCCGTCGACGTCGTCAGCGGTGCGAGCGCGCGCATCAAGCAGATGCGCATTGCCGGCGAACCCGCCGCGCTTGCGGCAATCGTCGAATTGTGGCCCCGGAAAAAGTGATTCAATT